>NZ_PYAK01000010.1 GCF_003264365.1 Micromonospora noduli | reverse complement strand
AGGGACTCGAACCCCGAACCCGCGGATTAAGAGTCCGCTGCTCTGCCAGTTGAGCTAGCGGCGCTCGTCGGCAACGGAGAGAACATTAGCACCCCCGGAAGGCGCGCTCCAATTCGGTTACCCGGGTCCCCCCTTCGGTCGAGCTTTGCCGGCAAAAAGCCCCAAACCGGCCACCGCCGCCAAGATCGGGGCGTGGGTTGGGGCGGTGATGCGGCACGATGTCCGCCAGGTACGCGAGAACAGAGGTGGGCATGGCACGGTTCACGCGAGCCGGGGCGGTGGTGGGCGCCCTGACTCTGGCGGCGTCGCTGGCACTGACCGGATGCGGCGGCGACAAGAAGAAGCCGGAATTCGTTGGCGGGGCGTCCTCGGACGTGAGTGCCACCCCTGGCTCAGCCGCACCTTCGACGCCGAGCACACCGAGCGGGCCGCCGCTCACGCTGAGCCCGGCCAACGGCACGAAGAACCGACCGGTGAGCACGGAGATCAGCGCGAAACTCCCGGGCGGGGGGAAGGTGTCCGCGGTCACCCTGACGGCGGACGGCGGTGGCTCGGTCGAGGGCAAGCTGCGTACCGACGGCTCGGCCTGGGTGCCGTCCGCTCCGCTGAAGTGGGGCACCCGCTACACGGCCACGGTGACGGCGAGCGCGTCGGACGGCACGAGCAGCCAGGGCACCAGCAGCTTCACCACGATGGCCAAGCCGAAGTCGACAATCGGTTCAGGCCTGTACCTCTTCGACGACAAGAGTTACGGGGTGGCCATGCCGGTGGTCACCGAGTTCCACCCGGGTATCCCGAAGAAGGACCGGGCGGCGGTGCAGAAGCGGATGTTCGTCCGGACCGACCCGCCGCAGCCGGGGGCGTGGCACTGGGTCAGCAACGGCACACAGGCCTACTACCGGGCACCGGAGTACTGGAAGCCGGGCACCACCATCACCGTGCGGATCGCCCTGGCGGGGGTGCCGCTGAGCAACGGCAGGTACGGCGACGTCGACCGCAAGGCCACCGCAAAGATCGGCCGGTCGTTCGAGATGAAGGTCGACAACGCCAACAAGAAGATGACTGTGTACGAGAACGGCGCACCGGTGCGCACCATCCCGGTGAGCCTGGGCAAGAAGAGCACACCGTCGTCGAGCGGCACGATGGTGGTGATGGAGAAGAAGGAAGCCACTGTCTTCGACACCCGCGACGACCCGGATCCGGCCAATCGCTACGTGACCGACATCCAGTTCGCCCAGCGGCTCACCTGGGGTGGCGAGTACATCCACGCCGCGCCGTGGTCGGAGCACGTGCAGGGACGGCAGAACGTCTCGCACGGCTGCGTGAACGTGTCGATGGCGAACGCCAGGTGGTTGTTCGACAAGACCCGGATCGGTGACCCGATCACGATCAAGGGCACCGAGCGCAGGATCGCCGCCGGTAACGGTTGGACGGCGTGGAGCGTGAGCTGGTCGGAGTTCATCAAGGGCAGCGCGTTGCCGGTGCCCGGTGGTGGGGCCGGTCCGGCGGTCTGAGCCGTCGGCCCTCGTTGCGCCGGCTCGGCCGTTGGCCGGGCCGGCGTACCCTTGCACTCCCGCCGCTCGATGACAGCGCGGCGACCCCCGCACTCCGGGCACGGAGACGAACCAGGCTCACGAAACGCCGAATAGTAGCAGGATTCGGGCACTATTGATGGCGTGTTTCGGTTCACCCTCGGCAACCGGGACCGGCTCTGGCGCGTCAGTAAGAGACGATGGGGCAGCGACCACAACTGTGAGGGAATTCATGCGAGCTAGCCAGGACCAGCTGATCAGGCCCGGTGGGCGACGCCGCGTGTTCGCGGCGGGGCTTCTCGCCGTGGCGCTGGCCTTCACCTCGGCCTGCACCGACGGCGACGGGGGCAAGCCGTCCTCGTGGCACGGCGGCGGCGAGAACCCGGCACCGAAGGCCGCGGCGACGATCAGTGAGCCGGCGGCCGACGCCAAGGACGTGCCGGCGTCCACCGGCATCACCTTCACCACGAAGGACGCCGTGGAGACCGCGGTCGAGCTGAAGGACGCCACCGGCAAGACCGTCGACGGCGCCCTCGCCAAGGACGGCAAGTCGTGGCTGCCGACCGGCGCGCTTGCCTACGGCACGAGCTACACGGCCACCGTGACCGCCAAGGGCGACGACGGACGTCCGGCCACCGCGACGAGCACCTTCACCACCATGGCCAAGCCCGGCAATCAGGTACGGGTGAGCAGCTTCCTCGGTGACAACCAGGTGGTCGGGGTGGGCATGCCGCTGATCGTGAAGTTCAGCCGGGCCATCCCGGAGGACTACCGCGACGACGTGCAGCGCCGGATGACCGTCACCTCGACCCCGGAGCAGGAGGGGATCTGGCACTGGGTCAGCCCCACCGAGATCCGGTACCGGCCGAAGGAGTTCTGGAAGCCCGACAGCAAGGTCTCCTACCGGGTGCAGGCCGGCGGCCTGCCGATGGGCGCGGGTTGGTACGGCCGAGCCGACCTCTCGGTGGACGTCAAGATCGGCGCGGCGGTGGTCATGACGGTGGACAACAAGACCAAGCGGATGACGGTGACCCGCAACGGCTCTGTGATCAAGACCATCCCGGTCAGCCTGGGTAAGAAGAGCACCCCGTCGTCCAGCGGCACCATGGTCGTCATCGAGAAGCTGCGCAAGACGGTCTTCGACACGTTCGAGGAGCTGGGCCCGGAGGAGGGCTACCGCACCAAGATTGACTTCGCCCAGCGCCTCACCTGGGGCGGGGAGTTCATCCACGCGGCGCCCTGGTCCGAGGGTCAGCAGGGCACCACGAACGTGTCGCACGGCTGCGTGAACGTGTCGATGGCCAACGGCGACTGGCTCTTCAAGAACACCCAGATCGGCGACCCGATCACTGTCAAGGGCACCGAGCGCAAGCTGCAGAACGGCAACGGCTGGACCGACTGGAACATGAGCTGGGACGAGTACGTCAAGGGCAGCGCCCTTCCGTACGAGCCTCCGGCCGACCCGGACGCCACCACCCCGGCCCCGGACGGGACGGTCACCCCGTCCCCCACGCCGACCGCCTGAGCCAGCCGACGGAAGCCCCCTCCTCGGAGGGGGCTTTCGCGTGCTTCCCTGTTTCACCCCCACAACGACTCAGGCCCCCTCCGAGGAGGGGGCCTGAGCAGTGAAACCAGTGGGGTGACTGATGGGAATTGAACCCACGACAACCGGGACCACAACCCGGTGCTCTGCCAACTGAGCTACAGCCACCATGCCGCCGTCGCCCGGTCAATCGCTCCGGGCGGGGTGCGGACCAATAATAGCCACACCGCGACGCACCTCGTCCAGCGGGTTCCCTGCTGCCCGGGACGAGCCGGCGCGGTCAGAGTTCGGCGGCGATGGCCTTGGCGGTCTCGACATCCGGGCCGGGCAGCGGAACGAAGACGGTGCGCCGGTAGTACTCCAACTCCCGGATGCTCTCCCGGATGTCGGCCAGCGCCCGGTGCGCGAGACCCTTCTGCGGCTGACCGAAGTACACCCTGGGGTACCAACGGCGGCAGAGTTCCTTGATCGACGACACGTCGATCATCCGGTAGTGCAGGTGCGCGTCGAGGCGGGGCATGTCCCGGGCGATGAAGCCCCGGTCGGTGGCGATCGAGTTGCCGCAGAGCGGAGCCGTACGCGGATCCTTGACGAAGGTGCGGACGTAGTCCAGGACCAGGTCCTCGGCCTCAGCGAGGGTGACCGCCGAACGACGGACCTCCTCGGTGAGGCCGGACTTGGCGTGCATGGTCTGCACGATCTCCGGCATCCCCTCCAGTGCCGCCTCATCGGCGTGGATCACCACGTCGACACCGTCACCCAGCACGTTGAGGTCGGGATCGGTGACCAGTGCCGCAACCTCGATCAGTTTGTCCCTGCCGAGGTCCAACCCAGTCATCTCACAGTCGATCCAGACGAGGAGATCAGCCACCGGGACAGCCTACGCGCAGCCCACGCCCCGCGGCTGCGCGCTCTCGGCGGACCGGCCCGCTAGGGTTTCGGGGTGCCAGCAGAACCCGTCGCACCGCCCGCCGTCACCGAAGACGATCCCGGCGGCCGTACGGTCCGTCGCCTGGTCGCGGTCGTGGCCCTCGGCGCTGTGCTGCCAGCGCTGTACCTGCCTGGCCTCGTGCACAACTTCTTCGATCTCAAGATCTACATGTCCGCGATGGACTGGTGGCGCGTCGGCCACCCGCTCTACGACTACGTCCAGCCCGACCGGGTGCAGGGCGAGTTGTACTTCACCTACCCACCATTCAGCGCGCTGCTGCTGTGGCCGTTCGGTCTGCTGCGGCTCGGCGCCACCGTGGCGATCTTCACGGCGCTCACCGTGCTGGCCGTGGTGCTGACCACCCGGTGGCTGGTGACGCCGGTGATCGCCCGACACGACCTGCCCCGAAGGTTCACCCTGGTCGCCGCCGTACTGCTGGTGCTGGCGGTGGAGAGCATCCGCGAGACGATCACCTTCGGTCAGATCAACATGCTGCTGGTCGTGCTGATCCTGGCCGACCTGCTGTTCGCGGTACCGCAGGCGCGACGCTGGGCCGGGGTGGGCGTGGGGCTGGCGACGGCGCTCAAGCTCTTTCCCGGCATCTTCATCGTGTACCTGCTGGCCACCCGGCGGTGGCGGGCCGCGGCGGTGGCGAGCGCGACCGCGGCGGCGGCGACCCTGCTCGCGGCGGCGATCGCCCCTCGTGACTCGTGGCGGTTCTGGACGCACGAGCTGTGGACCACCGAGCGGGTGGGACGCACCGACATCGTCGGCAACCAGTCGCTGTTCGGCCTGCTCAGCCGGTTCACCGAGCCGGAGAAGCCGGACCGGCTGCTCTGGCTGCTGCTGGTCGCCGCGGTCGCCGGCTACGGGCTGTGGCGGGCCGCCCGCGCGGCGCGGGCCGGTGACCCGTTGACGGGCCTGACGTTGACCGGGTTGGTCGGTTCCCTGGCGAGCCCGATCACCTGGACCCACCACATCTACTGGTTCGTGCCGGCGGTGGTGCTGCTCGCCGACGCGGCGTTGAGCGCGGACCGCCCGGACGAGGCACGCCGGCGTCGGTGGCTGGCCGGGCTCGCGCTGGGCATCACCGCCGTGACCATCTACGGCGTGGTGACGTTCCAGGCCTGGGGCGCGGGACCGGTCCGCACTCACGACCCGGTGGACTTCGTCGTGCAGAACACCTACGTGCTGCTCAGCCTGCTGCTGCTGGTGGCGTTGCCGGTGCGCTCGGGGCTCGGTGCGGAAAATCGCACCAATTGGACAGACCTCCCGAGTAACCATGTTCGGCGCTAACCTGTCCTCATCTACCTCAAGCGTCGCTCGGGTAGCACCGATCCCCCGGTGAGAGTGGCCCTCCGCGTCGGCAGCGCGGAGGGCCACTCGCCGTCTCACCCACCGCCACCGGCCGGGCCGTCACCCGCCAGGGCCGCCACGGGTCGGCTCGTCGCCCGGCGCGGCCGCCACCGGCCGGGCCGTTGGCTCGTCCACGTCGGCCGGCGGCCAGGCGAGACTCAGCGTCACCTCCGGCGGGCGGGGCAGCCGGACCGGTTCGTCCAGGTCGGCGAGGGTGGCCGCGCGGGCCGCGCCGATCGCCGGCCGGGCGGATTCCGGGGCCCCGGAGCCGACCGGGGCGAGTTGTCGTGCCGGCAACGGCGGGGTCTGATCGGGTTGCCGGAGGCCCAGGCCACTCAGCGAGGTGACCCCGAGCCGGCCGGCGAGCACCGGCACCTGATCCGGCTCGACCACGAAGATCACCTCGCGTGGCCGTAGCGGCCGCAGCAGGAGCAGCGCCGCGCACACCACCAGCAGCACGCCGACGGTCAACAGACCCCAGGTGGCCGGGCCGGTCCACCCGACCCGCAACTCGGCGCGCAGGTCCAGGGCCAGGTCGGCCTCGCCGTCGGGGCGCATCACCACCAGGCTCATGGGTTCGCCGGCGAGGTCGTCCGCGCTCCACTCCAGCGAGCCGATCCCCTCGCGTACCCAGAAGGGCCGGCCCAGCGGTGTGACCGGCCCGTCGGCCGTCGCGACGCCCGGGGTGTCGGCGGCCGGTCCGGCCGGATCAAGCCGGACCGGCAGCGGACCCCGGGCCAGCGCCACCCGGCGGACCGTGGCGTGCGGCACCGCCTCCAGCCAGCCACGCACCTCGGCGGTGGGCGCCAAACCGACGAAGGCCGGCCCGCCGGTGGTGCGGGCGTCCAGGCGCAGTCGGGTCTGCGCGGTACGCGCGAAGGGCGCCTCCTGCCGCAGCAACCGGTCGAGGTCGGTGACGACGATCGCGTGACCGGGCGTGCGGACCGTTTCGAAACGGGCGGCGAAGGACCCACCGGGGTCGGCGTGTCGGCTCACCAGCCACAGCCCGCCGCCGGCGAACAGCGCCGGAATTCCCACGACCAACAGCAGCACTCCGGCGATCATCCGCACGAACCGCATCCGCACCGTCCCCCTCCGTAGCCAAATACCCGGCCGACCTTACCGACGTACGCCGTCTGATCAGGGGATATCCACGGCACGGTCGGCATCGGCTCCGGAAAGCGCGCTGGCCCGCCGGAAGATCCAGCGGGCCAGCGGGTGGAACAGGGTCAGGCCTTGGCGACCGGCTCCCGGCGGGTACGCGTGAACGCCAGCCCGCCCAGCACCAGGCCGGCCAGACCGGCGACGAGACCAGCCACACCGAGGCCGACCGCGAGCCCGTTGCCGTCGTCGTCGTCATCGTCGTCGGGCGAGGCGACGGCTGCGGTCGGCGTGGCCGAACCCGCCGGGGTCGCCGCGGCGGCCAGGGTGAGCACCGGAGCGGGGTGCTCCGGCTCCTCGGCACCCGGCGCCGGCTCGTCGATCCACCGCGAGATGTTGCCGTCCGAGTAGGTCTGCAGAGTCTTGAAGACCATCGAGTCGACCTGCGGCAGCGGTCCCATCGAGACGGGGAACTCCTGGAACTGACCCGGCTTCACCCCCGCGTCACCGGAGGCCGTCCAGGTGATCTTGGAGACCGCTTCGGTGAGCTGACTGCCGTGCACCTCGATCGGCGGGTCCACCTTGCGCTTCTCCGTGGTGACCGTCCAGCCCGGCACCGGCATCGTCGACACCGAGCCGACCGGGGCGTTCTCCGGCAGCACCACCTCCAGCTTGGTGGTCGACGCGGTGTCGCTCTCGTTGGGCACCCGGAACGCCACCCGGGCGTAGCCACCCTGGGTCGCCTCCTTCGGGTTCACCGTGACGTGTGCGGACGCCGGTCCGGCGAAGCCGAGCACAGCGGTGGCGGCGGCGGTGAACGCCAGGGCGGCAGCGGCGGTTGCGGTACGCCGGAGTCGGGTCATGGGTTTCGCGAACCTCTCTAACGGATGGGCACGGTGGCGGTCACCGTGGCCTGGTCGATGTCGGTCGTTCGGGCGGTGATCTTCAGTTGCCACTCGCCGGGGGTCGGCAGGCTGATGTCGCCGTAGGCGTGACTGTCCGTCAACCGCAGCAACGGCACCTCGATCGGCTCGATCCCGGCCGAGGGCAGCGCGACGGTCGCCTTCCACTCCGCGACCAGCAGCGGCTGGTTGGCCTTGTCGTACGCGTACAGGTGCACCGAGTTGTTGCCCCGCTCGGCCGGGCTCACCTCGACCTCGACGGTCAGGAGCGGGCTGGAGAGCCTGGTGCTGAAGAAGCCGGACTCGGCCCCGGAGGACGGGCCGGCCGCGGCGGTACGCGCCGGCGTGGTCTGCACGAGCGTGGCGGACACGGCCAGCACCACCACGGTGACTGCCAACTCCACCAGGACCGCCCGGCGCACCGGCGCCGGGCGTTGCGCCGCGACGCGGCTACGAACCAACTTCCGGGAGTACGCGGCCACGGCGATGACCAGCGCGAACAGGCCGATCTTGGCGAGCAGCAAGCGCCCGTACGTGGTGTCGAAGAGCGCCTGCGGGGTGGCCACCTCGATCAGCGCCTGGACGGTGCCGGCCAGCAGCAGCGCCGAGACGGCGAGCGCCGCCCAGCGAGACCAGATCGGCAGGATCGCGCCCAGCTCCCGCTCGTCGGCCTGGCGCAGCAGGAACACGGCGAGCATGAGCAGACCGCCCAGCCAGACCGCCATGCTGCCCAGGTGGACCGCGTCGACCACCACGGAGACCGCCGGCGCCGGGGACGCCGCCGGGTGCCCGGCCAGCGGCCAGGTCAGCAGGGCGGCGCCGCCGAGCACGGCCAGGATGATCGCGTCCGCCCGGCCGGCGGGCCGGGCCAGCAGCGGGCGGAGCAGGAAGACGGACGCCGCCAGCAGGCCGAGTCGGACCAGATGGGCGGCGCCGAAGGCGCTGCCGAACACACTGCCGAACCCCTCGCCGGTGACGTCGAAGAGACCACCACCGGCCGTGTAGGGCACCTGCAACCACAGGTCAGCGAGGGTGGCGAAGGCAACCAGACCGAGGCCGGTCCAGGCCAGCCGGGTCGGCCCCCGCCGGGAGAGCCGTCGCGGCCAGAGCGCGGCGAGCACCAGCGCCGGCCCGACCAGCAGCACCAGGCCCGCGTAGCCGAGGAAGCGGGCCACCTTCACCGCCGTGCCCACCACCGGGTTGGCGCGGCTGTCCGTGCCGGAGTCGACGGGTGGGGTCGAGGGTGCGCCGACCGAGTAGGTGAACGCTCCGGAGACCGGGTGACTGTCGGCGGAGATCACCCGGAAGCTGACCAGGTAGGTGCCGCGAGCGCCGGCCGGGTCCACCGGGATGGTCACCACACCGCCGCTGAACGACGGTTCGCCCCGGTCGGCCCGGGAACCGTCCGGCGCGATGACCCGGATCTTGCCGGGCACCTTGCGGACCGACTCGCTGAACGTGAGGACCACCTCGGACGGCCCGCTCGGCACGATGGAGGCGGCGGCCGGACTACTGCTCTGCAGCACCGCGTGGGCGCTCGCGGAGGTGGCTGGCGCGATCAACAAGGCGACGACGGTGACCAGGAGGCCGGCGGCTGCGGCCAGCCTGGCGGCCCAACGGCGGGGGGCGACAGTCATGCCGGCCATGGTCGCCGATGGGTGTCCCCGTCGGCGACCCGAGGGGGGTGGTCGCTTCTGTGGTCGCACGTCATGAACTGGTAGTCGGCCCGGGTCGGGGAAAAGTTCCCGACGTGGCGCAGACCATCCAGGGGCCGAACGACCCTGACGCGCCGCCGACTGCCGCGTAACCTGGTGTGTCGTGATCCCTGTCCCGCGTGACTCCGGTGCCGCCGGTCCGGCAGAGCCGGTCGACGAGGTCGCCCGGGACCCGGCAACCGAGTGGGCTCTGACCGCCCGTGACGGTGACCCCACCGCCCAGGCGGCGTTCGTCCGGCTGACCCAGGCCGAGGTCTGGCGCTTCGCCGCCGCCCTGGTCGACCCGGACAGCGCCGACGACCTGGCTCAGGAGACCTACCTGCGGGCGTTCCGGGCACTGCCCGCCTTCGAGGGTCGCTCCAGCGCCCGCACCTGGCTGCTCGGCATCGCCCGCCGGGCCTGCGCCGACCACCTGCGCACCGTCGTCAGGCGGCGGCGGCTCGACGAGCGCCTGGTGGCGAACGCGTACACCGACCGACCGCACCCGGACCCGGCCGGCCAGTTCGGCGCCGCCGACCTGGTCCGTCGCCTCGGCCCCGAGCGGCGCTCCGCGTTCGTGCTCACCCAACTGCTCGGCCTGTCGTACGCCGAGGCCGCCGCCGTCGAAGGGGTGCCGGTGGGCACCATCCGGTCCCGGGTCGCCCGGGCCCGGGACGACCTGGTCGAGGCGGTCGGCGACGCCCTGGCCGGCTGAACGCGGAACTTCCGGCGCGGACGGGACGACAAATGAGCGTGACAGCACCTTCCACCCGGGGCCACCGTTGGCCTCTGGTCCGCCCGTGGCTCGGCATCGCGGCCCGACTCGGCCTCGCCGCCGTCTGGCTGGTCGCCGGCGCGTCGAAGGTCAGCGACCTCGCCGCCTCCGGGCGCGCGGTCAACGCGTACCAGGTGATGCCGTACGACGTGGCGACAGTGATCGGCGCGGCGCTGCCCTTCGTCGAACTGGCGTTGGGCGTGCTGCTGCTGCTCGGGCTGGCCACCCGGCTCGTCGCCGGGGTGTCCGCCGCGCTCCTGGTGGTCTTCATCGCGGGGATCGCCTCGGCCTGGGCGCGTGGGCTGGCCATCGACTGCGGCTGCTTCGGCAGCGGCGGGCAGCTGGCCGCGGGGCAGGCACCCAGTTACCTCCCGGAGATCCTCCGGGACCTGGGATTCTTGGTTCTGGCCGTATTTCTGCTGATCTGGCCACGTACGCCGGTATCGGTGGACGGGTGGGTGTCCGGCGAACCCGTTGTGGAGGACGAGGATGAGTAGTCGCAAGGGGCAGCGGGACGCCGCCCGGGTGGTCCGCGAGCAGTTGGCCCGCGAGCGGCGCCGCCGCCGCACGATCTGGGTCTCCGCCGCCGCGGTCGTCGTCCTGATCATCGCCGGCGTCATCGGGTGGGCCGTCTGGTCCAACCAGCGCTCCGACAGCTTCACCACCCCACCCGGCGCCAACGCGGAGGGCACCGGCATCGTCACCGGCGGCGGCCCGGTCACCGTCGACGTCTACGAGGACTTCCTCTGCCCGGCCTGCAAGCAGTTCGAGCAGGCCAGCGGGTCCACGCTCGAACAGTTGGCGGCCGAGAACAAGGCGAAGGTGGTCTACCACCCGGTCGCGTACCTCAACCGTTTCTCCACCACCGACTACTCCACCCGCTCCTCGGCCGCCTCCGGCTGCGCTGCGGCGGGCGGCAAGTACCACGAGTACGCCAAGGCGCTCTTCGCCCAGCAGCCGCCGGAGGGCAGTGCCGGGCTCACCGACGACAAGCTCATCGACATCGGCACCAGCGTGGGCCTCGACCGGGGCTCCTTCGGCAGCTGCGTCAAGGACGGCACGTACAAGAGTTGGACCGAACACGTCACCGAAGACGCCAGCCAGAGCAACGTCACCGGCACGCCGACCGTCAAGGTCAACGGTCAACCCGTCGAGAACCCCACCCCGGACGCTCTCACCGCGGCCGTGGCGGCGGCCGGCAAGTGATCCGTACCCTGCTGGGCCGCGCCAGCCTGATCGCCGCCGCAGCCGGCCTGGTGACAGTGATCAGCGCGGCCCCCGCCGCCGCGCACGGCGCGGACGCACCGGACGGCACCGACTACCGCACCCGGACCACAGGGGTCGCACCGGCGCGGCCAGGGCTTGAGGTACGCGTGATCGAGGCGGGCGCCCGACTGGAGCTGACCAACCGCACCGGTCGCGCCATCGAGGTCATCGGCTACTCCGGCGAGCCGTACCTGCGCGTCGGCCCGGACGGGGTCTTCGAGAACAGCCACTCCCCCGCCACGTACCTGAACCGCACCATCGCCGGGGACACCGCACTCCCGCCCGAGGCGGACCCGGCCGCCGCACCCTCCTGGCAACGGATCGACGACGGCACCACCGCGCGCTGGCACGACCAGCGCGCGCTGTGGCAGGAGTCGGCACCACCGGCTGCGGTACGCGCAGCACCGGATCGCGAGCAACGGGTCCGGGACTGGACGATTCCGCTGCGCGACGGCACCGACCCGGTGGTGATCGGCGGCACGCTGGACTGGGTGCCGCCGCCGGACGCGTACACCTGGTGGGCCGCGACCATCGTGCTGCTGCTCGCGGTGGGCGGGCTCGGCCTGTTCGCCGCCACCGCGCCGGCCGGCGGTCGCGCGCTGTCCGCGCTCGGCGTGTTGCTGATCGTCGGCGGCGTGCTGGCCGTCGGATACCCGGTGGGACGGGAGTTGGACGCGGGCGCCCAGGGCGTGGGCGGGGTGCTGGTCGGACTGCTCTCCGGGCAGATCTGGTCCCTGTTCACCGGCCTCGGCGCGATCGCCGCCGGTTGGTACGCGCTGAGCCGCCGCCCGGCCGCCGACTTCGTGGTCGCGCTGGCCGGGGCCTGCCTGGCGCTCTTCGCCGGAGCGTCGAACGCCGCCGTGTTCGCCCGTGCGATAGCTCCGGTGCCCTGGTCGCCCGCGGCCGCCCGGGTGATGGTGGCGCTCTTCCTGATCACCGGCGCCGGCGCGACAGCCGCCGGCATCCTGCGCCTGCACGCCACCTCCCGCACCACCGCCGCGGCACCGCGGGTCGAGGCCGCCGAGAGTGGGTCTACGGCTGCGGGGTGAACCCGTAGGGAAGCTCCAGGCGGTGTCTTGCCAGCAGGGGAGCGTCGTTGAGCAGCGTGTTGGTGGGGGCGTCGGCGACGATCCGGCCGTTGTCCAGGATTACCGAGCGCTCGCACAGCTCCGCCGCGTACGGCAGGTCGTGCGTGACCATCAGCAGGGTCACCGGCAGGCCGCGCAGGATCTCGGCGAGCTCCCGTCGGGCCGCCGGGTCCAGGTTCGACGACGGCTCGTCGAGCACCAGGATCTCCGGGTGCATGGCGAGCACGGTGGCCACCGCCACCCGGCGGCGCTGCCCGAACGACAGGTGCTGCGGGGCCCGGTCCCGGTGCTCACTCATCCCCACAGCGGCGAGCGCCTCGTCCACCCGGGCGGCCAACTCGGCCCCCCGCAGACCAAGGTTCGCCGGCCCGAACGCCACATCCTCCGCCACCGTGGGCAGGAACAACTGGTCGTCCGGGTCCTGGAAGACGATGCCCACCCGGCGGCGTACCTCGGCCAGGACGGCCCGATCCGGGGTGACCGTCAGCCCGCCGACGCTCACGCTGCCCTCGGTCGGGGTCAGGATGCCGTTGAGGTGCAGCACCAGCGTGGTCTTGCCGGCGCCGTTGGGCCCGAGCAGCGCCACCCGGTCGCCCCGCGGCACGTTCAGGTCGACCCCCTGAAGGGCGACGTGCCCGTCCGGGTACGCGTAACGAACGCCCCGAACGTCCAGCGAGACAGCGGTCTGCACGACACCGATCATGACAGCACGACGGCGGTGGCGGCGATGGAGGCCGCCAACACCGGCACGGTCGCCGCGACCAGCCACTGACCGGCGCTCGCCGCACCCTCGCCCTGCCACACGGCGGGCATCCGCCCGGTGTAGCCCCGGGACAGCATCGCCAGATAGACCCGCTCGCCACGCTCGAAGGCGCGCAGGAACAACGCCCCGATCCCGGCGGCGAAGCCGCGCAGCTGCCACAGGAAGCGCGGGTCGTCGCCCCGGGAGATCCGGGCCACCCGCATCCGCCGCGCCTCGCCGACCAGCACGTCGAGGTAGCGCAGCATGAACGTGGCGATCTGGGTGAGCACCTGCGGGCAGTGCAGCCGGTCCAGCCCCACGATCAGGTCCCGGGTGGTGGTGGTCGCGGCGAGCAGCAGCGAGGCGAGCACCCCCAGGGTGCCCTTGGCCAGGATGTTCCACGCGCCGTGCAGCCCGTCCTCGGACAGCCGCAGGCCCAGCACCTCGACCCGGTCGCCGCTGCCGAGGAACGGCAGGGCGACCGCGAACAGCACGAACGGCAGCTCGATCAACGCCCGGCTGAGCAACCACCGTGGGCCCACCCGGGCCAGCGCCGCCACCGCCGCCACCAGCACGGCGTACGCGCCGAAGGCCCAGAACGCCTCGCGTGGAGTGGCCACCACGGCGAGGGTGAAGACCACCATCGCCACGATCTTGACCTCGGGCGGGAGCCTGTGCACCGGCGAGTCCGACTCGCGGTACAGCACGTGCCCGTGACCGGCCCCCATCCGCGTACCCCCGCTCAGCTGGCCGCGTCGGCGCGTCGCCGGACGTCGCCGGACGTCGCCGAGTCGCCCTCGGTGGGCGTCGCCGCGTCACCGTCGGTCGGCGTGGCGCCTCGACGGCGCAGCAGCCAGAACCCGCCGGCCCCGATCGCGAAGGTGACCAGCACCCCGAGCACCCCGGAGAGGCCGGTGGAGACGAAGCTGTTGCGCACACCCCGTACGCCGTAGTCGGCGAGCGGGCTGTCGGCCAACTCGTGGTCACGGGCCTGCTGGGCCGGGCAGCTCCCCCCGACGATGTTGTCGTCGGCGTCGACGGTGCAGCCCTTGAGCAGGGACGAGTCCAGCCCATCCGGGTGGGAGGAGGCGTAGTTGCTCACCACGCCGGCGAGCAGCAGGGCGACCAGCAGGCCGCCGGCCAGGAAGGCCCAGGAGCGGTTCTTCATCGGACACCTCCGGCGACCGGGACGGCGGGGGCGGCGGGCGCGCGCAGGGATCGCAGCGCGTACACCAGGTCGGGGCGCACCTTCGCGACGGTCAGCACGGTGGTCGCGGTGATCAGACCCTCACCGATGCCGATCAGCAGGTGGACGCCGGCCATCGTGCCGGCCAGGCCACCCAGGTTGTTGCCCAGGTCGGTGGTGCCACCCAGCCAGTACTCCAGGACGAAGCCCTGCGACGCCACCACCACGCTGAGCGTCGCGGCGACGAACGCGGTAACGGCCAGACCGGCCCGCGTGCGGGGCAGCACCCGCAGCAGCAGCGCGATCAGCGCGTACGCCGCGGCGGTGCCGAGCAACGCCATGTTGGTGATGTTGAGGCCGAGCATCGCCACGCCGCCGTCGCCGAAGATCAGTGCCTGTACGACCAGCACCACGGCCACGCAGAGCGCGCCGACCCACGGGCCGACCAGCATGGCGGCGAGCGCGCCACCGAGCAGGTGACCACTGACACCGGCCGTGAAGATCGGGAAGTTGAGCATCTGGACGGCGAAGATGAACGCCGCCACCAGGCCTGCCATCGGGGCCAGCCGGTCGTCCAGGTCGCGCCGGCCGCGCAGAACGCAGGCGGTGAGCGCGGCAAGAGCGAGCGCAGCGAAGATCGCCGCCACGGGACCGTCGATGATCCCGTTCGAGATGTGCATCGCCAGTGTCTCCACGCGACCTCCCACGCGTCAGCGGGCCCGACCGGGCCGGCGTGGGTCAGCCTATTTCCCAACCATCGTTGTTGCCAGACTCTGGCAACAACGCATGGGCTTGATCACTCCAGGTCAGGCCCCGCCGACCCGCGTCGTACCCCCACACGCCGAGGCGTCGCGCCGGCGGCGGCGCTCGCCGGCACGGCGGTAGGGTCGGGGCCATGACCTCGCCCGACCGCCTCTCCCCCGGTGACCCCGCGCCCGAGTTCACCCTCGCCACCGACACCGGCGACCAGCTCTCCCTCGCCGACCTGCGAGGTCGCAAGGTCGTCCTGTACGCCTACCCGGCCGCGATGACCCCCGGCTGCACCAAGCAGGCCTGCGACTTCCGCGACTCGCTCGCCTCACTCCAGGCCGCCGGCTACGAGGTCGTCGGCATCTCCCCCGACAAGCCGGAGAAGCTGGCGAAGTTCCGCGAGCGCGACGCCATCACCTTCCCGCTGGTGTCGGACCCGGACAAGTCGGTGCTGACCGCCTACGGCGCGTACGGCGAGAAGCAGCTCTACGGCAAGACCGTCACCGGCGTGATCCGCTCGACGTTCGTGATCGACGCCGACGGCAAGGTCGAGCGGGCGCTCTACAACGTCAAGGCCACCGGACACGTCGCCAAGCTCCGCCGCGACCTCGGCCTGGACTGACCTGTCGTACCGGATCGCTACGGTCCGTCAGTGGTTCGATACAAATACACGCCCGAAGCGCTGGCCGCCGCTGCCGCCGTCGCCCGCAACATCACCGAGGTGATGCGGCTGCTCGGCGTACGCGTCAGCGGTGGCTCACACGCGCACATCAGCCGGCAACTCAAGCGGTTCGGCATCGACACGTCGCACTTCACGAGGCAGGCCCACAACAAGGGGCGGCGCGGCGAACGGCGCACCACATCCGCCCAGCTTCTGGTTGTGCTGCCCGACGGGTCCCGCCGGACGCCCGGCGTGCGGTTGAAGTGGGCGCTGGGCACACTCGGCGTGCCGGAGGAGTGCGAGGGCTGTGGGATAGGGCCGCTGTGGCGAGGCGTGTCGCTCATCCTGCACGTCGACCACATCAACGGGGACTTCCTCGACAACCGGCCTCCGAACCTGCGGCTCCTCTGCCCGAACTGCCACAGCCAGACCGCTACCTACGCCGGACGAGGAAAACGGGCTTCCGACCTCCCCATTCTCACGACGCCGACCGATGGGGATGGACGCTGCGGCGGGACGACCGGCTCCGATCGCCGACGGGCCACCCGGACGGAACTCGTCGACCTGTTCGGTCGGGTCGACGCACAGCAGGTGACGGCCCTGGAGGCGGCACGGCAGTTGGGCTGGACTCCGGCGTTCCTGCACAAGGCTCGACGAAGGCTCGAGCAGGACGGCGTGTTGAAGCCGCGTCCGAGCCGCAGTTGGCGTTCGATGGCTTATCGCGACGCGGTGATAGAACAGGCACTGGCGCACCCGGATGTCGGACCGAAGCGGCTGTCCAGCGTTCTCCGCAATCTGCCTGGTGGGGGATGCAGAGTTGGTCACGGCACGATCTCGAGCATCCTCAAGGAGGCCGGGCTCAACACCGCCGAAGCCAGACACTCTAAACTCAGGGAGTTGGCGGGAGTGGCGTAATGGCAGCCGCGCAGGTCTTAGGAACCTGTATCCGGAAGGATGTGGGGGTTCGAATCCCCTCTCCCGCACAGGACAACGAAAAACACGTGCTGAACGGCGGTTGTCGGGCGCGTCACTGTCGCGGGTCGCGGCCCTGGTCGTTGGGTCAGGATGGCGGGCGTGAGTCTGCGCTTCGTCCTTGACCCTGACCTGACCCCGCAGCTACGTGCCGAGATCGTCGACCTCTGGGTGGACGTCAGCAACGCCGGCGGGGCGGTCGGTTTCGTGCCACCGGTCACCGCCACCGACGTGCACGTCACCGCCGATCCGACCTTCGCCGGCATCGCGGACGGACCGGACCGGCTGCTGGTCGGCTACTCCGGGGACCGGCTGACGGCGATGCTGATCTTCAGTGACAACCGTTTTCCGCTCACGGCGCACTGGTGTGTGCTGAAGCGGGTGATGGTCCACCCGGACACCCAGGGCGCCGGCTACGGCTCGGCGCTGATGATGGAGGCCGCCCGGCTGGGCAGGGAGTTGGGCCACGAGGCGCTGCACATCACGGTGCGCGACGGGCTGGGGTTGGACAAGTTCTACGGCCGCCTCGGCTACCGGGAGGTCGGCCGGCTGCCGGGCGCGTTGCGGGTGGCACCCGATGACGACCGGGACGAGATTCTGATGTGGCTCGATCTGACGGTGGCCGACTGACCGGTCAGCCCTCGCACCACCGGGCGTTGGCCCGGGCCGAGCTGGTGGTCGGCGCGTCGGTGGCCGGAGCGCTCGTCCTCGCCACCTCGACCGAGCGACGAGTCGGCGTCGGCGTGACGGCGGGTCGGCTGCTCGGCGGTCGGGTCGACGCGGGCGTGCGGCGTGTGGCCGCCCCGGCACCGGGTGCGTACATCCGGACCGTGCTGTTCTGCACCTGGCCCGGTGCCATCCGGATGCCGCCGACGGTGGCCCGGTTGCCGTACACGTCGGTGACCCGGACGTTGAACGGGCCCGGCCCGGCGCCGGAGGCGATCAGCCAGTAGTTGTAGTCCTGCCGGGCGGCCGACTGCCAGGGGTCACTGTCACGCTGCCGGACCTCGACGGACCGCAGCGGGTTGCCGTGGTTGCCGACGCGGACGGCGAACCACCACTGCGACGCGCCCTCCTTGATCCGGAAGGTGAGTGGTCCGGGCAGCGGCGGGTTGACCACCGCGCGGTAGGTGACCGGAACGAGGCCCTGGACCGGGTCGGCGATCCGGGCGAACGCCTCGCGGGACAGGTCGAGGTGGCCGGGCTCGCACTCCGGGCACTGGTCCATGATGAGCACCCGGACGGTGCCCTTGGGGCCGACGACGTCGAGGAATCCGCCGCAGGCGGCACCGGCGGAGTACTCGGCCGGACCGAGCGCGACGTAGAGCCGGTTGGCCGGGGCGGCCGGGTTCGAGCAGTTGCCGCCGGCGCCCTTGGAGTCGTAGAAGGTGGCCTTGCCGGTGTGCGTGGCGTTGCCGGTGGGTGGCGCGGCGGCCAGCGTCCGGCCGGCGGCGCAGGCCGGGGTGGAGCCGGAGCGCAGGGTGAGGGTGAGCCCGAGCGTCGCCGCGAGGACGGTGACGCCGGTGGCGACCAGCCAGGGCTTCGCGCCGGACGACGGCGCGGGCCGGTCCTCTGGAGGATGGTCCAGGTCGATGTTGATGTCGACAGCGCTTCCGTCCGTCACGACGGCGATGCTGCCGGACCCGGTCGGGTACCGACAAGCGGGCTAAGCCAAAGCTAAGACAGCATCGACGGACGGTGACTGTGGCGTGCCGATTGCTGGTCGGCGGCCCGGTCAGGGCGCGACGACGATCGGGGCGTCCACCGCCAGGGGTCCGCCGTCGAGCGGCACCAGGTTCAGTCCGAAGAGGAGTTTCTGCTTGATGTTGCGGTGCCGCCCGAGGGTGCGCAGCGGCTCCTTGGTGCGTACCCCGGTCTCCTGGTCGGTGGTGGTCACCACGCAGCGGTCGCACGGCCCGGCGGCCTGGAACATCCGGTCGCCGATGCGCAGCCGCCGACCGACCCAGTCGTCCTCGGCCCAGGCCGGCGCACCGTCGACGACCAGGTTGGGTCGGAACCGGGTCATCGGCACCGGTTCCTCGCCCGCCTCGGCCAGCCAGTCGTTGAGGGCGTCGAGGGAGGCGGCGTTCGCCAGCAGCACCGGGTAGGCGTCGGCAAAACTGACCTGGTCACCGGTGTCGTGTTCGCGGGTCCCGGCGGCCAGGTGGCGGGTCGGCTGGGCCAGCCAGACCAGTCGGACCGGTCGACCGAGCAGGGCGCCGAGCCAGTCGTCGGCTGCTTGGCCGGCCGGCAGCGCGGGGACCGGGAAGGTGCGGCTGCGGAACGTACGGACCGCTACCGGTTCGCCGCCCGCCGGCTCGGGCACGTCGAGGTCGGGTTGCCCGTCGGCCCGCAGCGACAGACCCCCGGGGCGCACGGAGGCGCGCAGGTCGACAAGCCGGGTCGTCTCCCGCTGGGTGACGCCGACCCCGTCGGCGTCCACGACCATCCAGCGCCGGTCGCCGGCCAGGCCCCACTGGTGCACGAACGCGCCGTCGTGGTCGAGCCGGTGACAACCCTTGATGGGGTACGTGTGAATCGAGGTCAGCCGCACCCGGCTACCATGCCACGCCGATCCCGTCGCCCGGGTACCAGTGGTTGGCCGGGCTCTCCCGGTAGGCGAGGAACCGCCGGCCGGTGCGTTCGGCGTGTTCGGCGAGCACGTTGGTGCTGGTGACGTTGTCGGTGAGCAGGATCGCGCCGGGGGCGAGCTTGGGCTCCACGGCGTCGAACTCACGCTTCTCGTGGGCGCGGCTGTGGTCGCTGTCGTGCAGGAACAGGTCGACCGGGCGGTCCAGCGCGCCGATCGAGGCGATCGAGTCGCCGATCACCAGGTCGACGACCTCCGACCACGGCGCGACCCGGGCGAGGTAGCCCGCCTCGGGGTTGATGTCCAGGGAGGTGACCCGGCCCGGGTGCCCCTCCTGGGCGTTTCGCAGCAGGGCGGACGCCAGGACGACGCTTCCGAGTCCCTTGTCGACACCGGTCTCGACGACGTGGGTGGGGCGGGTGGCACGGACGATGGCGTACCAGCCGATCCGCCGGGCGTAGCGGATCTCCTTGTCGGCGAGGCCGCGCCGGTCGGAGGCGGCGATCGCTGCCAGGAGGTGCTGGCGCAGTCCGTCGTCCGCCTCGATCTCGCCGAGGTACGCCCGTACCTGTTTGACCGGGATGTCGCAGACCACGCTGACGAACCAGGCGAGGTGGTTGCGGCTCAACGAGGTGAGGTCGTACGTGTAGTTGTGGTGCTCGCGGGAGGTCAGCAGCCAGCGCGCCGAGCGGCGCAGCACCTTCGCGTCGTGCCGCGCGACAGTGCGAAGCCTCTTGGGAAAGGCGGCAATCGGGGCGAGTGGGGTACGCGCGACGGCCCGTCGGAGCTTGATTCGATCCACGGGTGCCGTTGTAGCAGGGTTCGGGCGGCAGCGGGAGGGTCATCGCGAAAGCCGATGGCTACGGTGTTCCCGCCCACCGTCGGGGCAGCAGAATAGGGCCTGGGAAGCGCTCCCGGGCCGGCGTTACCGGCAGTCCGTCCGGACGCAGGGCCGGGTTCGCCGCACCGGTCGGCAGGCACACGATGCCCGAAAGGACGAGGGTGCACGACAGGCACCCGCAATCAGTAGCATCGCCGGCATGTCTGGTGCTCAGCGGTACACCGATGCCGACACCGAATTCTTCGATCCACACGCAGCCGATCCGCACGAGGATGTCCCGGCCGGAGGCAAGCGGCGACGTCGTGGCCCTCGCTGGCGTCGTGTCCTTGTCATCTGCCTGGTAGTCGCGGCGATCCTGGGCGGCGGCGGCATGATCGGTGGCGCCCTCTATCTCCGCTCTGTCGAGAAGGACATCGACCGGGTGGATGCATTCGCCGACGTTCCCGAGGAGGGGCGTCCGCAGGCGGTGGCCAACGGCGCTATGAACATCCTGATCCTGGGAAGCGATTCCCGCGACCCGGAGAGCACGGGCGGCTCGCGCACGGACACCATCATCGTCGCGCACATCCCGAAGGACCGGTCCAGCGCGCAACTCGTCTCGATCCCTCGGGACACCTGGGTGAACGTGCCGAAGGCGAAGAACGGGGGGCACGGCGGCCGCGACGCGAAGATCAACGCAGCGTACGCCTGGGGTGGCATTCCGCTGATGGTGCAAACAGTCGAATCGTTCACCACGGTGCGAATCGACCACGTCATGATCGTCGACTTCGCCGGCTTCAAGGAAATCATCGACGCCCTGGACGGCGTCGACATCAACGCGGAGAAGTCGTTCACGTCGATCCACCCGCCGTTCCGCAAGTTCGAGCAAGGAGTGCAGCGGATGGACGGTGAGACGGCCCTGGACTACTCCCGCCAGCGCAAACAGTTCGCCGACGGCGACTTCGCCCGCATCCGTCACCAGCAGCAGGTCATCAAGGCCATCCTCGACAAGGCCGTGTCCGGCGGCATCGTCACCAATCCCGGGCGGCTCAACTCCTTCGTCAAGGCGACCTCGAGCGCCGTGGCGGTGGACGAGAAGATGTCCCTCGTCAGCATGGCGACAGACCTGCGGAGCCTCCGCGGCCGTAATCTCACCTTCGTCACCAGCCCGACGAAGGGCACCGGTCGAGTGGGCAGCGAGAGCGTCGTCTTCGCGAACACCGAGAAGGCAAAGACCTTCTACGATGCCGTGCGCCGGGACTCCGTCGACGAGATTCTCGCCAGCGCCAAGTAACACCTGGGCCGGTGGCTGTTGCCGGCCGCCGCCTTGTCCTGAGTTACGGACCGGCCAGGTCAGCCGGTCCTCACGGGGAGGTCCACAATGTCCAATCAGCCCGCCATGTGGCATCGGCCGGTACCGGCCGATGACCGCGACGGCAACGCCACCGATGCCCAGGGCGACGGTGAGGGGGACGACGAGGGGAGCCGCGGCGGGAGTCGCCCTCCCGCCTACCAGTTCCCCGGTTACCAGCCCGCCGGCTACCAGCCTTCTGGCTACCAGACCCCGGCCGTCCCGTCGCCCGCCGACCGGCGCTCGGCCCCGCCAGCACCGGCACCTGCGCCTGCGCCTGAGAAGCACGAGTCTCGCGCCGGCCTGGACACGACAGCTGTCCTGCCCTACGCCGGTTCGCGCGCCTCGACAAGGACCCGGTGGCTGCGGGCCTGGATGATGACCGCGCCGGTCGACGTCCTGGCACTGCTGACGCCGTTGCTTGTCACTCAGCAGTACTGGCGCGGCACCCTGGCCATGACGGTCCTGACCGTGATCGTCTTCGCCAGCGGCGGCCTCTACCGGGCACGACGGCACGTGAGCTTCCTCGACGAGGTGCCGAGCCTCTGCGGGCGTCTGTTGGCCGCGGCGTCCGCGGTCGCCATCGTCGCGGCGATGCGCCACGAATCCGCCGAGTACGTCTTCGGTTTCACCCGCGGTGTCGCCGCGTCGGCAGGGCTGGTCATCCTCGGGCGGGCTGTCACCCGCGAATTCGCCATCGTCGCTCGCAAGCGCCGGTGGGTCGAGCACAACACCATCATCGTCGGCAGTGGCCCCACCGCCGTGGAACTCGCCCGGCTCCTGCGCCGCTACCCCCAGTACGGCCTGCGCTTCGTGGGTTGTGTCGACACCCCGGACGGCCCGTCGGCGCTGCCGCTGATCGGATCCCTCGACGACCTCGACAGCCTCGTACGGCTGCGCGAGTGCGACGTGGTGATCGTCGCGGACGCGAACTGCTCCGAGACCTCTCTCATGGAGATCCTGGCCCGGCCACGGACGGCAGAGTGCGACCTGTGGGCAGCCACCCCCCTCTGGGGGTCCCGTTCGCACGGCGACCACATCGGCGCGGTCCCGGTCGTCAGCATCGGCGACATCACCCTCTCCGGCCCGCAGTCCGCACTCAAGCGCGCGTCGGACATCGCCTTCGCCTCGGTGGCGCTGCTCCTGCTGAGCCCGGTGCTCCTCATCTGCGCGGTCGCCACGCTCATCGACGGCGGCCCCGGCATCTTCTTCTACCAGGAGCGCATCGGTCGGCACGGCCGACCTTTCAACATCATCAAGTTCCGGTCCATGCGCCCCGTCGACGAGCACGAGTCGCAGACCAACTGGTCCATCGCCAACGACCGGCGGGTCGGGCCGATCGGTCGGATCATGCGAAGGACCTCCCTCGACGAGCTCCCGCAGCTCTGGAACATCCTCCGTGGCGACATGAGCGTGGTCGGTCCCCGGCCCGAGCGGCCCTACTTCGTCGAGAAGTTCTCGGCCGAATACCCCCAGTACGCGATGCGCCACCGCGTCCCGGTCGGGCTCACCGGCTTGGCGCAGGTCAGCGGGTTGCGCGGCGACACCCCGATCTCCGACCGGGCCCGCTTCGACAACTTCTACATCGAGAACTGGTCCCTCTGGCTCGACGTCAAGGTGGTGCTCCGTACGGTGACCGAGGTGTTCCGCGCCGGCGGCCGCTGATCCGCCAACGCACCGGCACACCGCCGGGTACGGCCGTGGCCGTACCCGGCGGCGGCGTGCCGGTCGTACCCCCAACGCATGGAGAACGCAATGCCGAACGTATCCGTCGTGATCCCCACCACGGGCCGCCCCAGCATCGCCGACGCGGTGCTCTCCGCCCGATCCCAGCAGGGCACATCCGTACACATCGTGGTCGTCTGTGACACCCCGGAGGTGCCGCAGACGGTGCGGAACCTGGGGCAGCACATCGACCGGGTGGTCTGCACCGGCGGCGGCCGACGCGGGTCGTACGCCCGCAACCTCGGAGTCACCCACGCCATCCCGGGCAGCCACGTCGCGTTCCTCGACGACGACGACACCTGGCTGCCGACCAAGCTGGCGGCACAGGTGCCCGCGCTCGAGCGGGTCGCGGCGGCCGGGTTCCGCCCCGTCGTGTCATCCCGGATCCTGCAACGCAAGGACGGCGCCGAGCCGCTGCCGACACCGGCCCCCGCCGAGGTGATCCCCGACGGCATGCTGCCGGAGGACTACCTGTTCCGCCGCCGTCACCTCGGCATCGGCCGGCAGTCACTGCCCACGTCGACGCTCCTGACCACGTACGAGTTGGCGACCGAGTGCCGCTGGGACGAGACGCTCCCCCGACACCAGGACTGGGACTGGCTGGTCCGGGTCGCCCGGCTGCCCCGGGTGAAGATCGTCCAGGTGGAGGAGGCGACGGCGATCTACACGGTGGGCAGCCCCGGGTCGATCTCGGCCGGCGCCGACTGGCGTACCTCGTGGCACTGGGCCCAGCGTTGGGAGGGAGTGTGGGCGCCGGGGACCTTCTCGGACTTCATCGCGGCCCAGACCCTCCGCTACGCTCTCCAGGCCCGAGACCGGGAGGGCGTGCGGGAGATGGTGCGGGCGATCCGCCGCAACTCGCCTCCGTCGGCCCGGAACGCGGTGCTGGCGGCGCTTGGGCTGGTGCCCCGATCGACCCTGGAACGGGTCGCCATGCGCAAGTCGAAGGCCACCAGCAGCCCCACTCGACCGCTTGAGACCGAACGGCCACACTGATGCGTCTGCACTTCGTACTGCCGCAGCTCGAGCCGTACTACGGCATGGAGCGCGCCGCAGTCCTGGTGATGCGTGGGCTCGCCCGTCACGGCGTGGAGGTGTCCGCGACCGTTCTGTCCCGGGGAGTTCCGCACGGGCTCGACGATCTCAACGTCGACACCCTGGACCTCGGGTCGCGGCTCACCCGGCTGGTGGAAGCTGTACCCCCGCTGCGCCGCCGGCTGCGGAGCCTCCCCCCGGACGTGGAGGTCGTCGCCAGCGGGTTGTGGGGCAGCGTGCCCGTCGGGGCGGCTCTGGCTGGCTCATCTCGGACCTTCATCGCCTGGGAGCACTCGCTGCTGCCCGAGCGAATGCGGGCCGACCGTCGGGTGCGGATGCTCGCCCGCGCGTCCGGGTTCGGTGCCCTCCGGCCACGGCTCGTCGTGGCGGTGTCCGACGGCGTCGCCCGGACGGTGCGCAATCTGCACTCGGGGTCGCGCGTCGTCACGATCCCCAACCCGGTGCCGACCGCGCCGTTCGTCCCGCCCCGGCCGGTCGCCGACCCGGCACGGGTCCGGCTGGTCACCACGGGCGCGCTCCGCCCGCTGAAGAACCACCTGTGCGCGATCGACGCGCTCGCGGAACTGCCCACCGCCTACCACCTGACGCTTGCCGGAGACGGCGAGGAGCGGACACTGCTGGAGACCCGGGCGCGCGAGCGCGGCCTGGCGGATCGGGTGACCTTCCTCGGCCGGATCCCCGACGTCCGCGGGCTCCTGGCCGACGCCGACCTGCTCGTCCACCCGTCGCTGGCGGAGACCTTCGGTTTCAGCCTCGTGGAGGCCGCCGAAGTGGGACTCCCCGTCGCCGCGATGCCCGTGTCGGCCGTCGACGAGATGGTGCCGGACCTGGTGCCCGGCGTGCTGACGACGGCCCCGACCTCGACCGCCCTCGCCGAGGCGATCAGGCACCTGACGGGTTTCGGCCGGCCCGGGCCCGTCGAGTTCGAGAAGGCCTGGCACGCCCGCTCTGTCGCCTTCGATCCGGCCCGGATCAGCCGACAGTGGGTGGAGGCGGTACGACGATGACCCTCGCCCAAGGAGCAGTCGACCTCGTGGGCGAGCCGGACCGCAGCGCTTCACCACGTCATCGGGCGCCCCGCCGAGGTGACGCCTTTCTGCGCAAGTCCGGCAGATTCTTCGTGGGAACCCTGCTGCGGACCCTCGCCCAGGGAGCACTCTTCGTGCTGCTGGCGCGGGAGATGCCCATCGACACGTACGGCCTCTTCGTCGGCATCACGGCCTTGGTGGCGGTCATCTCGCCGTTCGCGTCGGCCGGAGCACCGAGCCTGATCTTCCAGAGCCATGCCGACGCGCCCGCCGAGTGGGCCCGGCACCTGGCCCGAGGGCTGCTGCTGTCGGTGGTTTTCGGTGCTGGTGCGACAGTGCTGGTCGCTGCGGCGGGCGCGCTGATCTGGGGTGCCCAGGCGAGCCTGATCGACCTCTTCTGTCTGGCCTTCGCCGATCTGGTGGCCTGGCGCCTCATCGAGGCGGTGGCCGCCTCCGTCCAGGCCCGGGGCCGGATCCTGCTCGCCTCCGTCATTCCCGCATTGCTGCAGGTCTCCCGGTTGGTCGGGGTCATCGTGCTGGCCGCGGCAGCCGGCCCGGTCACCCTGCACGCCTGGGCCGTGACCTCGGTGCTGCTGTCGACGGTGGTGTGCGTGGCAGTGGTTCTGGGTGGCCTACGCGGGTCAGGTCGGACTCCGCTGGAAGTCCGGGGATCGTTGGCGCAGGCGCGGACCGGCATGCTGTTCGCAGTGGGTCTGTCCGCTCAGACCGTGTACAACGATCTCGACAAGGTGATGCTCTCCAAGCTGGGGACCACGGAGAGCGCGGCCATCTACGCCGCGGCGTACCGCGTCGTCGACTTCGCGTACACGCCCGCCCGGTCGATGGCGGCGGTCGCGTATCCCAACTTCTTCGAGGCCGGGCGTAACGGCCCTCGAGCCGCACTGCGGCTCACACGCAAGCTGCTGCCGCGCTACCTGGCGTTCAGCGTGCCGGCATCCCTTCTTCTCGTCGCGTTCGCCTGGATGATGCCAGTGGTCTTCGGCCCCGAATACGAGGCCGCCACCCTTGCCCTGCAGGGCCTGAGCGCACTGCTGGTACTGAAGGCGATCCACTACCTCGCCGCCGATACCCTGTCCGGTGCCCGGATGCAGGGACGCCGGACGGTTGCCCAGATTGCGGTCGGCGTGGTAAACGCCGGCCTGAACGTCTGGCTGATTCCGGCGTACGGGTGGCAGGGTGCGGTCGTGTCGAGTCTGGTGTGCGACGCTCTGCTCGCCGTCCTGCTGTGGGGGTGCCTCGTCGCTGCCCTGCGACGCGACCCGCCCCACGAAGCCGATGCTGAGGCGGCATCGGCAGCTGACCGAGAAAGGGTCTGACGTGACCACCATCTTCGGTGTCCTACTGACCGTCGGTGGCATCGCGGTAGCCCTGTGGTTGGTCCGGATCCGGCGGAACGTCGCCGCTGCCTTCGGCGACCGTGCGAGCGCTGCCGCTCTGGTCGGATTCGCCGTGCTCACCAACGCGGCGCCCGCGCTCGTCGGCAGCCACAGCTCGGTGCTCATCGGCGTGCTGCTGGTCGCTCTACTGGCCTGGCTGGTGTTCTCCGGCCGGGCGGTGCTGCGCGGACCTTCCGACGTGTGGCTGCGGATCTCGATCGCGATGGCCGGGGCGCTGCTGGTCTGGTCCGTCGGCGTCGACGCCCTCACCGGGAACGGGTTCTACGGTTCGCGGTTGCCGGCGTACGGGGCCGCCGCGCTCCTGCTGCTCGCCATCTGGTTGATGGCTGCCCGCACCGCGGTGAGCGTCCGGGCGATGGCCTACACCGGGCTGGCGGTCCTGGCGCTTTTGACCATCCCGACCGCCGTGTACGAGCAGTCGTGGCGGATTTGTACCGGCGGGAAGCTGGAAAAGTGCTCGATGGCCGGGGCACTGTTCAAGAGCTTCTACAACTCCGAGAACTACGTGGCGATGCTCGCCTCCTTCACGCTGGTTGCCGCGTTCTGCGCGATGCGCCGCCTCAAGCTGGTGGTGACGACGTCGTTCTGCCTGCTGGTGATCGTCGCCACCGGCTCCCGCACCAGCTACCTGGCCGTCGGGGCGGTCTGCGCCTGGGTGCTGGCGGCACTTCTCGTACAGCGTCTGCGACCGAGCCTGCGGATCCCCTTCGCGATCTGCGTCGCGCTCGTCATCGGCGCACTGACGGCTGCCACGTACCTGACCTGGAGCGCGTCGAAGACCACGCTGAGCAACCGGGGCAACATCTGGGTCGCCGCCCGCGACTACCTCAGCGGTCGGGAGGCCGTCGGCGTCGGCGTCTCGAAGTGGTTCCACCTCCAGGACATCGGAGCGGCACCCACCCACTTCTTCCACTCCGGGTACGTCCTGGTCGTCTTCTCCGGCGGGCTTGTCGCACTGACCCTGTTCGGCCTCTGGATGGCCACCCTGATGCACCGGAGCGTCGAGGACGGGCAGGCGTTCACCGCCAAGGCGCCGCTCGTGCTTCTCATCGTCTACTCGTTCACCGAGGTCGTCTGGAACCCGCTGTCGGTGGACGGGCTGACCTGGATCGTCGTCCTGCTGAGCCTCACCGCGTCGGTGTCCGCGCCACCCGCGCGCACTCCGGCACCGGGACCGGTGGACCTGGTGGACCGACCGGCGCCCCTAGCCGGGCTCCGGCGACTCATCGGCCGGCAGGACAGCCGGGCCGCCGCTTTCAACTGAATCCGCGAAGCGCAAAGCCAGGCCCTGCGGCCCCCGGCGCCCGACCGGGCCGTTGCTGGGCCGGACCACTATCCGCCGGCTATCGGAAGCCCCTGGAAGGCCAGCAGACCGGCCCCGGTGGCGTTCACACACCAGGGCCCGGCATCGCCCCGGTAACTCAGCCTGGCTGCGCCATCGGCCGGGCCGGACAGGCTCAGCACGAGCCGCCCTCCCTCGCGGTATTCGACGCCGGTGACGGTGGCGGTGCTGCCGTCGATGGTGAAGTCGGTGCCCGCGCCGGCCTGCACGGTCAGCGGGTCCGGGTTGCGTAGCAGGACGATCACCTCGGTACGCCGGGCATCGGTGAAGGCTGCCGACCGGGGGTTCGGGGCCGCCACGCCCTCGCTGGGGCCGCGGTGGATGTCCCGGGCCGCCACGGCGAACGCCTGGTCGCCCAACTCGCGGTAGCCCTGTTCCCAGGCGAAGTGGCAACCCTCCCGGCCCGACAGGGCCGTTGTCGACAGCACGGTCACCTTCAGGGTGTCGGCCATCCGTCGCTGGGCCTCACGCAGCGGGCCGCCGGAGGTGTTTCCGCACGGTGAGCTGCCGACCTGGACGACGTAGTACCGGGTGCCACCGTCGACCCGGAAGCCCACCTCCCGACGCCAGTCGGTCAACAGCGCGGTGAACCCGGCGACGTGCCCGGCGGCGTCGTTGTTGTCGGCCTCGCCCTGGTACCAGAACACCGCCCGGACCTCGCCGATGACGTTGGCGGCGGTGAGTCTCTGCCGCAGGCGGCCGTAGTTGGTGCGCAGGTCGCCGGGACTGCGGTCGTTGCGTTGGAAGAACGACACGACCTTGCTGCTCTCCGCGCCGTTGATCACGGCTACCGGCACCTGGTAGGTGTCCATGAGTCGGTGGGCCGCGCGAATCCCCCACTGGCCGACCGAGCCGGGCTGCCGGACCGTACCCGAGACGGCGTAGTTCCAGGTACGGTCCGCGCCGGAGAGGACCCGGTCCCCGGTCGTCGAGCCGAAACTGCGGACGTACGGGGACTCCTCGCCGATCGACGAGCCCTGGTGACTGGCCGCCACTGCGTTGGACTGGCCCTGGATGACGTACACGTCGCCGGACACCACGCCCTCCCACAGGGCGGCCCGCCGGGCGACGCCGTCGCCGAGCACGTGCAACTCGAATCGGTACTCCCGAAGTGCTGCGGTGATCCGCTGCCGGAACGCGAACTCACCGCCGGCCCCGACGGGCACCGTCTCGTCCCAGCCGTCAGCCCCGCTGACGACCTTGAGGCGTACGGCGCGGACCCGCGGGTCGGTCGCCTTGCCGGCCACCGGCACGACCGCGCCGCCGGCCGCGTCCCGGGGGTACAGCTGCCGATCCCGAGGGTGCTGGCTGACGGTGAGCACCGACGCGCGGGCGTAGACAGTCAGGCGACGTTGGGTGTACGTGCCGGCGTTACCGGCGGCCGTCCAGTCGGGCTGACCGGTGACGGCGGTCCCGATGCCCACCGACAGCGGCTGGTCGTCCGAGGTGAAGCCGTTGACAGCGAGAACCGTCTGCGGGGCCGCCGGCGCCGGGCGGGTGGCCGCGACCGCGTGCACCTGGAAGGAGCCATACCCGATCGGGGAGTACACGTCGTCGTCGGCGTCGTATCGGTCGGTAGCGGCACCGGGGATCTGGCCGGAGCTGGCTGGACCGTACTTGTTCGGCCACATCTCCAGATAGCCCGTGAGGCCGGTGCCGGTGGCCAGGCCCGGCGCGTTGGTGGCGACCTCCAGATCGGCGATCCGCTGCCGGACGATCTGACCGGCCCGGGTCGGCAGGCCGAGGCGCCGAGCATCGGCGGTGAACGGCGACATGGCGGTCCACACCCACTGCGTACCGGTCGGACCGGTCAACTCCAGGCAGTAGCCGATCCGGTCGAACCCGCCGGCAACCGCGCCGGCCCGGTCGAACGAGAGAGCCATGGGCCGCTTGGGGTCGTTCCGCTCGGGCAGGTCGAGGGCGCTGACCGGGGTGAAGCCGGCCATACCGTGCGCGTTCGCGGCGCAGGCGGTGCCGTCTATGGGCGCGGCTGGGGGCGGGGCGTCCGCGTCGGCTGCCGACCAGGCCGCGTCCGGCGCACCGGACTTCGACGGCGACCAGCCGAACACGGGGACGGCCGCCAGGAGCAGGACGACCACCCCGAAGCCGATCCAGGCCGGCCGGGGCACCGACTGGAGGCGGGCCCACGGAGGGTGGGGACGAGACACCCGGGAACCTCCACAGTGTGGGCAGCGTGTCGTGCCCAGATTAGGCGATGCGCCGTACCCGTCGACGCCGGCACGACCTCCGGCCGAACCGGTGCCGATCCGGGGCGTAGGTCGGTCCCGCTGTCTGAAATGATGCCCGCCATGGCCGCAACGAGCACGACACCGGTGGCGGGTAACCGCTCCGCCGGTGTCGACCTCCTCCGGATCGTCGGAATCGCCGCGGTGGTCGTGGGCCACGTCTGGAGCGACACAGTGACCCGGGCGTCCATCTACACCTGGCATGTTCCCGTGTTCTTCGTCCTGACCGGCTACTTCTGGTCGCCCGGCCGACCGCTCGGTGGGGAGCTGCGCAAGCGGTGGACGAGCCTGGGCGTGCCCTACGTGGTGTGGTTCCTCATTCTGGTCGCGGCACTGCTCGCCGCGGACGCCGCGACGGGCCAGGTCGCGCCGGGGACTTTCGGTGACGCGCTCTACGGCGGCACGGCTGCGGTACGACCGTTCTCGGCCTTCTGGTTCGTCTCGGTGCTCTTCATCGCGGCGGTCGCGTTCCGGTGGTTGGAGCGGTTCCCCGCCGCGGTCGCCTGGGCGGTCGCGGTGGTCGGCCTGGTCACCGCGTACCTCGCGCCCGGCGTCGTCACCGCCGGCCCACTCGGGCTCTTCCTGGTCCCGGCGTGCCTGGTCTTCGTGCTGGCCGGGCGGCTGCTGCGCCGGATGCGGCCACGCCTCCCGGCCCGTGCCGGTGCGGCGTCACTCTCGATCGGCGTCGGGTTCGTGCTCCTCGGCCTCAACCGGGACCTGGACCTCAAGGCCGGCGACTTCGGCTCCCCGGTGCTGGGGGTGCTGACCGCGATCCTGATCAGCGTCGGCCTCATCCGGCTCGCCGAGGAGCTCGACCTGCGCATCGGCGTACGGGCGTCACGGGTGATCGGTCGACTGGCTGGCTGCGGCATCGCCGTCGTGCTCAGTCACGCGGGCATTCTGTGGGTCCTTCAAACGCCGAGGGCCGGCCGGGTGGTCGACCTGGTCGCCGCTCTCGTGGTCCCGTGGGTGTTCGCGTGGATCGTCATCAGCACCCCGCTGGGCCCGTGGTTGACCGGCACCCGGATCGGCGGTTCCGCGCGGGCCGCCAGCGGCGTGGCGCCTCGGTCGGGTGCCGTCCAGACGCACTAGAAACGGCTGTTGCGCCGCCGCGCCAGGAGCATCGTCACCGCCACCACGATGGCCACAGCGAGCGCGCCTCCGGCCGCGGCGATCACCGGCACGGCCCAGCTCGACCCGCCTGAATCGTCGCCGGAACCCCGGCTGTCGACGGCCGCCTGTCGATACGACTGGGCCAGCAGGTTGGTCGGGGAGTTCCGCGCGGCCTCGTCGAACCGGGCGATGGCTGTCGACTCGTCACCGGCGAAGTACGCGTCGAGGCCGCTGCGGTACTGGTTGTCGGCCTTGCCGAGCGCGTTGGTGACGCCGCCGGCCTGAAGGAGGGCGGTCATGGTGGAGACCGGCACGACGAGGCGGTTCGCCTTGTCGGGCCGCAGCACGTCGTTGTCGAGCATCCCGACGACCCGGCCGCTCGGGTCGATGGCGATCCCGCCCCGCGAATAGAGCCCGAGATCCTCGTTGATCCGGTACGGGTTCAGTGGTGTCGAGGTGTCGACCCCGGTCACGGTCACCGACTTGGACAGCACCGTGTAGGTGGCGGCGCGGAAACTGGTGTCGGTGGTGCCGTAGCCGAGGACGAGCAGTGACGTCTCCGTGCTGATGCTGGCCGACGTGTTCAACTCCGCCGTCGGCAGGTTCTTCTGCTCCAGCTTGACCAGGGCGACGTTCCCCGCCTCGATCGGGAGGGCCCGGACGACGGTGCCGGGAATCGCCGGGCTGTCCGTCACCTCGCCCTTGGCGATGTTGAGTTGCCCGTAGAGCCGGGACTCCGGCTGATCGGCGGCATTCGCGCCGGTGAGGATCGAGGTGTTCAGCCGGCTGCGGGTGTAGGTGCTGGTGTCCTTGGCTTGCAGACTGCCCTCGGCGACGAGCCGGTTGGCCACGGCGTTCAGGGCGCTACCGACCAGGACGTCCGGGGTGGGCTGCACGCATTGGCTGTTGGTGAGGACGTGCCCCTCGTGTTGGACGACCACACCGCTACAGCGCCGGCTGAAGGTCACCGGCGCCTTGTTCAGCAGGGCGCCATCGGCCTTGTTGCGGACGTACCCGGTGAACATGACCTCCACGAAGACCATGGACGGCCCGGCGACGGCCAGTGCCCGCTCCTCGGGGCTGCGCAGGGCGGCCTGCGCCCAGGGCTTGAGGCCGGGGGCGAGCGGGGTCGCGGCGGGGAAGCCGCTGGAGGTGGCGGTCGGCGGGGTCTCCGGCTCGCCGGGCTCATCCGAGCCGAGGGCGTAGATGCCGGCGCCGCCACCGACCACGGCCACCAGGGCCAGCGCGGCCACACCGGCCCAGAGGCCGGTACGCCGCTTGGGCGGCGCCGAGGGCTTGATCCGTCGTACGGGGGCGGCGTACGGGTCGAAGGGGGGCACGTCGGCCGGTGGGCCTGACACGGTGGCCGGAGTCGGGGCGACGTCGTGGCCGGCCGGCCCGGCGGGCGAGGCGGGTGCGCTCGACGCCGGCGCGGCCGAGACGGGATGGGCTGGCGGCTGGTTCGGGATCGCGGCCGACTGCACCGCCCAGGGGGCATGCGGCATGTCGACGACCGGCTGCGGCGCGCCCGACACGGGTTGCGGCACGCCGGAGACGGGCTGCGGCACGCCGGAGACGGGCTGCGGCACGCCGGACACGGGCTGCGGCACACCGGACACCGGCTGGGGAGGGGCGGAGACGGGTCGGGGTGCGGCGGGCACCGGTTGGTACTCCACGCCGAGCGCGCGGAACAGCTTCTCCGGGGCGGGTCCGGCCTCGGCGGCGTACGCCACCCAGGGCGCGGCTGCCGAGAAGTCGGCGTACGTGATCGGGGGCCCGTCGGGCGACTGGGCAAGCGCGTTCGCGACCTCGGCGAACGCCTCCCGCCAACCGGGGGCGGCGGCAACCGTCGCGTCCAGCACGGCCACGCTCACGAACCGGCCCTGCTCGTCGATGGCGGCCCAGGCCTTGCCCACTGGTGAACCGCCCAGCAAGTGGGTGAACCTGTAGGGGCCTTCCGGCTGCATGCCAACTCCTCCGCTCGACCGCCAGGCGCATGGTACCGACCGGTGCCACAGTCAGTCGCCCGGCGGTCACCCGTCAGCTCGTCGCCGCCGTCACCTCTTGCTGATCACGACCACTGGCTCCGGTCCGGACGTGACGCGTTGCACGCGATAGTCGGCGAGCGCGGCCTGCCACACCGGCTCACTCGGGTGGGTGTACGCGCGGACCAGCCAGACCCGGGTGCCGGGCGGCTGTTTCGCGGCCCGGGCCAGAATCTCGTCGAGGGCGTCCTTGATGGACGGCGCATCGGCGGCTTTCGGGAGGATCACATCGGTGCGGGTGGGCATGGTGACGGTCCAACCGACGGTGCCGGTGACCGGCGCGACCAGCATCAGCGGATCCTGGTCGGAGTAGAGCGTGAACCCGAACCAGGCTGGCCCGCTGACCACGACGAGGTCGTGTGGCCCCTTGTGCGCCGCGACGTACCGGGTCGACGATCCGATGTCGGTGATGGCCTGGTGTGCCCGCCAGACCCCGGGTTCGTCGCCGTCCAGGCGGTACCAGCGGTGGTTGACGGCGGCGAAGCTGGCGAGCAGGACGGCGCAGGTCACGGCGGCCACCACGCCCTGTGGTGGCCGGGGTAGCCCGCGGCGGACCAGGACGACGGTCAGGTCGGCCAGACCGACGATGCCGATGCCGACCACCAGGCCCGCCACCACGATCAGGAAGTGGGACGTGCGCGGGTCGAGCAGGGGGTAGATCCCCGCGACGCCCAGCCCGATGGCCGCCACCGGCAGCAGGAGGACGGCGATTGCCGGGGCGGCGTGTCCGCGTCGGAACAGCGTGAGGACGCCGAGCACGAGGAGGACGGCGAGGATCGACACGGGTGCGCCGAGCATCGGCGACAGCGCCTTGATCTGCCGCACGAGGTGTGCGGGCAGTTCGGAGACGCTCGGCAGGAAGGTGTCCCAGTAGTCCCGCATGGCATCGCTGTTGCCCCGGGCGGACACTCCGAAGTAGACGGCAGCGACGAGCGCGCCGGCGACCAAGCCGGCGACGGTCGCCTCGACCGTCCTCGCCCACTCCCGGCGCACGGCGACGGAGAGCAGCAGCCCGCCGAGGACGCAGACCGCGACGATGGCGGTGGTGTGACTCAGCAGCATGCCCAGGCCCACCGCGGCCACCACCACCGCGAGTCGCCGCCGAGACCAGGAGCGTTCCGTCCAGGTGGCCAGGGCGAGCAGGCAGACCGCCACGGCGGCGTCCGCTGTGTACTGCTTCAGGTCGTGGCGGGTCTGTTGGACCGGCAGGAGCAGGACGGTGAGCCCGGTGACGACGCCGACGAGGATGCCCCGAGCGCGCTCGGACGCCAACGAGCGGCCCAGAAGGTAGGCCGCGACAACGGTCAGCAGTTGGAAACCCAGGGGTACGACCCGGAGGTGGTCGATGTCCGGGACCAGTCGGAGCAGGAAACTCCACCCGATCGGGCTCGACGAGGTCGTCACCGGCAGGTCGGCGAGGGGGAAGCGGACCGAGAGCGCTACCCACGCCTCGTCACCCCAGTACTGGGCTGTCAGCCATGACCGGATGTCGTTGACGACGAAGAAGGCCCCGATCAGGGCAATGATCGGGGCCGCCTCACCGACCGTCGCCCGGACGCGCCGGGCGGGCGCCGGCGGGGTGGCGCGAACGGGCGGGGCGTCCTCAACTACGACCACGACGCTCCTTCTCGCTGGCGCGATGCTGCTCGCGCTGGACGCCCGCATGTTACGAGTCGCGACGGCTGAACGGGGGGCGGGGTGACCCGAGGCGGTTGTCTATGAAAGTTTCTATGCATAGAGTCAGCTCATGAATGAAGGAGCTGTCGCGGCACCCGCTGACCGGGTGCTCGACCTGTTCCAAGGGGTGCGACTCACCCCCACCCAGCGCCGAATCGCGCACTGTCTGGTGCAGCACGCCCCCGGCGTGGCGTACCTGTCCGCCGCCGAGGTCGCCGAGCTGGCCGGCGTGAGTCAGCCGTCGGTCACCCGGTTCGCCGTCGCGCTCGGCCACGACGGCTATCCGGCACTGCGCCGCCGGCTGCGGGACCTCACCGGCTCGACTCCGGGCGGATCGACGGACGCCGGCAACGAACTCCAGCAGGCGGTACGCGCGGAGATGGGCAACCTGGACCGACTGGCCGGTCAGCTCGCCGACCGGGACCGGATCGCCGAGACCGGGCGGTTGCTCGCCGAAAGTCGCCCACTGCCGGTGCTCGGCCTGCGCGCCGCCGCGCCGCTGGCCGCGTACTTCGCCTACTTCGCGGCGAAGGTGCACCCGGACGTACGGGTCCTCGACGACGGCGGCAGCCTGCTCACCGACCGCCTGGAGCAGGCTGCCGAGGCCGGGGCGTCCGCCGTCCTGGCCTTCGTGCTGCCCCGCTACCCCCGGGAAACCCTGGACGCGCTGCGCGACGCCCGCCACGCCGGGTTGACAGTGGTGGCGATCACCGACTCCCCGGTCAGCCCGGCCACCGAGCACGCCGACGTGGTGCTCGCCGCAGCGGTCGGCGCGCAGCTCGTCTTCGACCTGCACACCGCCCCGATGACCCTGGCCATGGTGCTGTTGCAGGCGATCTGCGACGCCACACCGGCCGACACCCAGCGCCGACTGGAGGCGTTCGAAGCCTCCGCGGCCCGCCGACAGTTGTTCCTCGGTTGACCGGAGGAGAACCAGAGATGACCCAGCCCATTCGTGCCGCACGGGGCAGCCAGCTCACCACCCGCGGGTGGCAGCAGGAGGGCGCCCTGCGGATGTTGATGAACAACCTCGACCCCGAGGTGGCCGAACGCCCCGACGACCTGGTGGTCTACGGCGGCACCGGCAAGGCGGCGCGGGACTGGCCGTCGTACCACGCGTTGGTCCGCACGCTGACCGACCTGCGCGAGGACGAGACGATGCTGGTGCAGTCGGGCCGCCCGGTCGGTGTCATGCGCACCCACGAGTGGGCGCCCCGGGTGCTGCTGGCCAACTCGAACCTGGTCGGCGACTGGGCGACCTGGCCGGAGTTCCGCCGCCTCGAACAGCTCGGCCTGACCATGTACGGGCAGATGACGGCCGGTTCGTGGATCTACATCGGCACCCAGGGCATCCTGCAGGGCACCTACGAGACGTTCGCGGCGGTGGCCGCCAAGAGGTTCGACAGCACCCTCGCCGGCACGCTGACGCTTACCGCTGGCTGCGGCGGAATGGGCGGCGCGCAGCCACTCGCGGTCACCATGAACGGCGGCGTCTGCCTGATCGTGGACGTGGACCGCACCCGGCTCGACCGTCGGGTGCACGACCGCTACCTGGATGAGGTCGCCGACTCCCTGGACGACGCGATCGCTCGGGTCCGCGCCGCGAAGCGGGAGCGCCGGGCCCTGAGCGTGGGCGTGGTCGGTAACGCCGCCGAGGTCTTCCCGGAGCTGCTGAACCGGGGCGTCGAGATCGACATCGTGACCGACCAGACCAGCGCGCACGACCCACTGGCGTACCTGCCGGTGGGGGTGGAGCTGGCCGAGGCCCGGGACTACGCCGCCGCGAAGCCGGCCGAGTTCACCGACCGGGCCCGCGCGTCGATGGCGAAGCACGTCGAGGCGATGGTCGGCTTCCTCGACGCCGGCGCCGAGGTGTTCGACTACGGCAACTCGATCCGGGGTGAGGCGCAGCTCGGCGGCTACCAGCGCGCCTTCGACTTCCCGGGCTTCGTGCCCGCGTACATCCGGCCGTTGTTCTGTGAGGGCAGGGGCCCGTTCCGGTGGGCGGCGCTCTCCGGCGACCCGGCCGACATCGCCGCCACCGACCGGGCCATCCTCGACCTGTTCCCGGAGAACGAGTCGCTGGCCCGCTGGATCAAGCTGGCCGGTGAGCGGGTCGCCTTCCAGGGCCTGCCGGCCCGGATCTGCTGGCTCGGTCAGGGCGAACGGGACAGGGCTGGCGTGCGGTTCAACGACATGGTCGCCTCCGGCGAACTCTCCGCCCCGGTGGTGATCGGCCGGGACCACCTGGACACCGGCAGCGTGGCGAGCCCGTACCGGGAGACCGAGGGGATGGCCGACGGCTCCGACGCCATCGCCGACTGGCCGCTGCTCAACGCCCTGGTCAACACGGCCAGCGGGGCGTCCTGGGTGTCCATTCACCACGGCGGCGGGGTGGGCATCGGCCGGTCGATCCACGCCGGGCAGGTGTGCGTGGCCGACGGCACCGCCCTCGCCGGTCAGAAAATCGAGCGGGTGCTCACCAACGACCCGGCTATGGGCGTCATCCGGCACGTCGACGCCGGCTACGAGAGCGCCCGCGAGGTCGCCGACCGCACCGGGGTCCGGGTCCCGATGACCGAGGGCGAACCCGCGTGACCGACGACCTTTCCGCCCGGTTCCGGGCCCTGTGGGACGAGATCGCGCCGGTCGGGCGGAACGCCGACAGCGGCGGCTATCTGCGGTACGCGTTGACCGAGCCGGAGCGGGAGCTGCGCGCCTGGTTCCGGGCGCAGGCCGAACGCCGTGCCATGCCGGTCACCGGGGACGGCAACGGCAACCTCTTCGCCCACTGGGGTGACCCGGAGGCGTCCGACGCGGTGCTCACCGGCAGCCACTTCGACTCGGTGCCGCACGGCGGGGCGTACGACGGGCCGCTCGGCATCGTGAGCGCGTTCCTCGCCGTGGACGAGCTGCGCGCCGCGGGCGTCACCCCCGGCCGGCCGCTGGTCCTGGGTGCCTTCGTCGAGGAGGAGGGGGCGCGCTTCGGCGTACCGTGTCTGGGGTCGCGGCTGCTCACCGGGGCGCTGTCGGCCGAACGCGCTGCCGGCCTGCGCGACGCTGCCGGGGTGAGCTTCGCCGAGGCGCTCGGTGACCGGCCGGCGGGCGCCCGGCCGGAGTTGCTGGGCCGGTTCGGCGCCTTCGTGGAGTTGCACGTCGAACAGGGCCGCGCGCTCGTCGACACGGACGCGCCGGTCGCGGTGGCCAGCGCGATCTGGCCGCACGGCCGGTGGCGCTTCGACGTCGTCGGCGAGGGCAACCACGCGGGCACCACCCGGATGGCCGACCGCCGCGACCCGATGCTGACCTACGCGTTCACGGTGCTGGCGGCCAACAAGGAGGCCCGGCTGCGCGGCGCGCACGCCACAGTGGGCCGGGTCGCCGTCGAACCCAACGCCACAAACGCGATCCCCTCCAAGGTGACCGGCTGGCTGGACGCCCGTGCGGCCGACCCGGAGACGCTGACCGGGCTGGTCGACGCGGTCCGCGGCAAGCTCGCCGAGCGGGCCCGCCGCGACGGTACGACGGTGACGGTCACCGAGGAGTCGGCCACCTCGGTGGTCGCCTTCGACGGCGGGCTGGCCAACCGCCTGGCCACACTGCTCGACGCGCCGGTGCTGCCCACCGGCGCGGGGCACGACGCGGGAGTGCTCGCCGCGTACCTGCCCACCGCGATGCTCTTCGTGCGCAACCCGACCGGCGTCTCGCACTCCCCCGCCGAGGCCGCCACCGACGACGACTGCGCGGCCGGGGTCCGGGCGCTGGCCCGGGTGCTGGAGGAGCTGACATGCCGGTGAACGACGTGGCGAGCCGCCCCTCGGACGGCACGGAGCTGCGGCGCCGGTGGGTGCGGAGTCTCCGGCGTGGCGAGGTGCCGCATCTCCTGTTGTCGTCCTTTGGAGCTGATGTCGTAGACGAATCAGCCGAAGCGCCCCAACTGTCGGCGTCACCCCGGCCGCTGATGTCGCAGACGATTCAGCTCCAAAGGAGGCGAGGAGTATGACCACCGCCCGCTGGCTCGCTGAATACGCCTGGCTGCCCGAGCACGCCGAGCCCACGCCCGACGTGCTCATCGAGGTCGAGGACGGCAGGATCGCCGCACTCACACCGCTGGCGGAGACCGGCGGCCCGGCCGCCGGCGTCGAGGTGTTGGGCGACGCCACCCGGGTGCCCGGCCTCACAGTGCCCGGCCTCGCGAACGCGCACTCGCACGCCTTCCACCGGGCGCTGCGCGGGCGCACCCACGGTGGGCGGGGTGACTTCTGGACCTGGCGGGACCAGATGTACGCCGTCGCGGACCGGCTGGACCCGGACACCTACCTCGCTCTGGCCCGGGCCGTCTACGCCGAGATGGCGCTCGCCGGGATCACCTGCGTGGGCGAGTTCCACTACCTGCACCACCGACCGGACGGCGGCGCCTACGACGACCCGAACGCGATGGGCGATGCGCTGGTCGAGGCCGCCGCGCACGCCGGGATCCGGCTCACAGTGCTGGACGCCTGCTACCTGACCTCCGGCGTGGACGGTCGGCCCCTCGCCGGGCCGCAACGCCGCTTCGGCGACGGCGACGCGGGCCGCTGGGCCGAGCGGGCCGCCGCGTTCCAGCCGTCGGACCCGCACGCCCGGGTCGGCGCGGCCGTGCACTCGGTACGGGCCGTCCCGGCCGATCAGTTGCGCACTGTCGCCGACTGGGCCCGGGAGCGGCAGGCGCCGCTGCACGTGCACCTCTCCGAGCAGCCCGCCGAGAACGACGAGTGCCGGGCCGTGCACGGGCGTACGCCCACCGCGCTGCTCGCCGAGCACGGCGTACTCGGGCCGCACACCACCGCCGTCCATGCCACGCACCCCACCAGCGCGGACCTGTCACTGCTCGCCGACAGCCGGACCGGGGTGTGCCTCTGCCCGACCACCGAGCGGGACCTCGCCGACGGCATCGGCCCGGCCCGCCGGATGGCCGACGCGGGCATCCGATTGAGCCTCGGCAGCGACAGCCACGCCGTGATCGACCTGTTCGAGGAGGCCCGGGCGGTCGAGCTGGACGAGCGGCTGCGTACCCGCCGGCGTGGTCACTTCGCGCCGCTCGACCTGCTGAACGCAGCCGGCGTCGCCGGGCACGCCGCGCTGGGCTGGGCCGACGCCGGGAGGATCGCGGTGGGCGCCCGAGCCGACCTGGTGACGGTACGCCTGGACAGCGCCCGCACCGCCGGAGTGCCGCCGGTGGGCGCGTTCTTCGCCGCCAGCGCGGCGGACGTCGAGCAGGTAGTGGTGGACGGCCGGGTGGTGGTGGCCGAGGGCCGACACCTGACAGTGGACGTGCCGGCCGAACTGTCGTCCGCGATCGAGGCGGTGACGCCCGTATGAGCGGCAGCCTGCTGGTCGACAACATCGGGCAGCTGGTCACCAACGGTGCCGGCGAGGGCCCGCTCGGCATCCGCCGCAACGCCGCAGTGCTGGTCGAGGAGGGCCGGGTGGTCTGGGTCGGGCCGTCCGCGTACGCGCCGGCCGCCGACCATCACGTCGACGCCGGCGGTGCCGCCGTGCTGCCCGGTTTCGTGGACAGCCACGCCCACCTGGTCTTCGCCGGAGATCGGGCCGCCGAGTTCGCCGCCCGGATGGCCGGTCAGCCCTACACCGGCGGCGGCATCCGGACCACTGTCGGCGCGACCCGGGCCGCCACCGACGACGAGCTGCGTGCCACAGTGCGCCGGCTGCGCGGGGAGGCGCTGCGCCAGGGCACCACGACCATGGAAATCAAGAGTGGGTACGGCCTGACCGTCGCCGACGAGGCCCGCTCGCTGCGGATCGCCGCCGAGACCAGCACCGAGACCACCTTCCTGGGCGCGCACGTGGTGCCCGCCGAGTACGCCGACCGCCCCGACGACTACGTGGGGTTGGTCTGCGGGCCGATGCTGGCCGCCGCCGCTCCGTACGCCAAGTGGATCGACGTGTTCTGCGAGCGGGGGGCCTTCGACGTGGACCACGCCCGCGCCATCCTGGCCTGCGGTCGGGCCGCCGGGCTGGGCGTACGGCTGCACGCCAACCAGCTCGGCCCCGGCCCCGGGGTGCAGTTGGGCGTGGAGCTGGACGCGGCCAGCGTCGACCACTGCACCCACCTGAGCGACGCCGACGTGGCCGCGCTGGCCGACACAGCCCACAGCGACGGGTCGGGCACCCGCACGGTGGCGACCCTGCTGCCCGGCGCTGAGTTCTCCACCCGCTCGCCGTACCCGGACGCCCGCCGGCTGCTCGACGCCGGTGTCACAGTGGCGCTGGCGACGGACTGCAACCCTGGCTCGTCGTACACCTCGTCGATGCCGTTCTGCGTGGCCCTCGCGGTCCGCGAGATGCGGATGACCCCGGCGGAGGCGGTCTGGGCCGCCACCGCCGGTGGCGCGCGGGCGCTGCGCCGCGACGACATCGGTGTCCTCACCCCCGGCGCGCGGGCCGACCTGGTCGTCCTCGACGCGCCGTCGTACCTGCACCTGGCCTACCGGCCCGGTGTCCCCCTGATCCGCCAGGTAATACGCAACGGAGCACTGCAATGACGCACGTGACCATCCAGCCCACCGGTATCACCGCCGACGACGTGCTCGCGGTGGCCCGCGGCGCCGCCACTGTCGTCCTCGCCCCGGCCACCATCGACGCGATGGCGACCAGCCGGGCCATCGTGGACGGCATCGAGTCGTCGGGCCGTCCCGTCTACGGGGTCTCCACCGGGTTCGGCGCGTTGGCCAACACCTTCATCGCCCCCGAGCGGCGGGCCGAGCTGCAACACGCGCTGATCCGCTCGCACGCCGCCGGGGTGGGCGCCCCGATGCCGCGCGAGGTGGTCCGGGCCATGATGCTGCTGCGGGTCCGGTCCCTCGCCCTGGGCCGATCCGGGGTCCGGCCGCTGGTCGCGGAAGCCCTGGTCGACCTGCTCAACCACGACATCACCCCCTGGGTGCCGGAGCACGGCTCGCTGGGCGCCTCCGGTGACCTGGCGCCGCTGGCGCACTGCGCGCTGGTGCTGCTCGGCGAGGGCTGGGTGCTCGGGCCGGCCGGTGAGCGGCAGGACGCGGCCGACGCGTTGACCGCCGCCGGGCTCAAGCCGATCGAGCTGGCCGCCAAGGAGGGGCTGGCGCTGATCAACGGCACCGACGGCATGCTCGGCATGCTGCTGCTGGCCATCAACGACGCGGCACACCTGTTCGCCATGGCCGACGTGACGGCAGCGCTGGCCATCGAGGCGATGCTCGGCTCGGAGCGGCCGTTCCTGCCCGAGCTGCACGCGATCCGGCCACACCCCGGTCAGGCGGCGTCGGCGGCGAACATCCACCGCCTGTTGCAGGACTCCCGGGTGATGGACTCGCACCGCGACGACCTGGCGCACGCCGTGCAGGACGCGTACTCGATGCGCTGCGCCCCGCAGGTGGCCGGCGCGGCCCGCGACACCCTGGACTTCGTCCGCACCGTCGCCGGCCGGGAGCTGGTGTCAGTGGTGGACAACCCGGTGGTGTTGCCGGACGGCCGGGTCGAGTCGACAGGTAACTTCCACGGCGCGCCGCTCGGCTTCGCCGCGGACTTCCTCGCCATCGCCGCCGCCGAGGTGGGCGCGATCGCCGAACGGCGGGTCGACCGGCTGCTCGACGTCACCCGCTCCCGGGAGCTGCCGGCGTTCCTCTCCCCCGACGCCGGGGTCAACTCCGGGCTGATGATCGCCCAGTACACGGCGGCCGGGATCGTCGCTGAGAACCGTCGACTGGCCGCCCCCGCCTCGGTGGACTCGCTGCCCACCAGCGGAATGCAGGAGGACCACGTCTCGATGGGCTGGGCGGCGGCCAAGAAGCTGCGTACCGTGCTGGACAACCTGACCAGCCTGCTCGCCGTGGAACTGCTGGCCGGCGTACGCGGCCTCCAGCTGCGCGCCCCGCTGGAGCCGTCCCCGGCCGGCCGGGCGGCCGTCGCCGCCCTCGGTGCGGCAGCCGGCGAGCCTGGCCCGGACGTGTTCCTCGCCCCGGTGATGGAGGCGGCCCGTGCCGTCGTCGCCGGGCCGGACTTGCGCGCCGCCATCGAACGGGAGGTTGGCCCGCTGGGCTAGTCTCCGGCGGGTCGCTGTCGTCCGCCGCGGGTCAGGCGGCGGGCGGCAGCACCTCGTGCCCGTCAGGCGGCGGGCGGCAGCACCTTGGCGATCAGTTTGGCCAGCTCGCGCAGCGCCTTGCCCCGGTGACTGATGGCGTCCTTCTCCGCCGGGGTCAGCTCGGCGTTGGTCCGGTCCTGTCCGTCGCCCAGGAAGATCGGGTCGTAGCCGAACCCGCCGTCACCGCGCGGCGCGCGCAGCACCCGCCCGGACTGCCGGCCGTCGACGAGGTGCTCCTTGCCGCCGGGCAGCACCAACGCCACGGTGCAGACGAACGAGGCGGCCCGCTGCTCGTCCGGGACGTCGGCGATCTGGTCCAGCACCAGCTGAAGGTTGGCCCGGTCGTCGCCGTGCTGGCCGGACCAGCGGGCGCTGAACACCCCCGGCATGCCGTTGAGCGCGTCGACCGCGAGCCCGGAGTCGTCGGCGATGGTCGGCAGCCCGCTCTGCCGGCAGCCCTCCCGCGCCTTGATCAGCGCGTTCTCGCCGAAGGTCAGGCCGGTCTCCGGCAGCTCCGCGTACTGCTCGACGTCGTCCAGCCCGAGCAGGGCGATCCGGTGCGCGCCGAGCGCGCCGTCCAGGATCCGCTGTAGCTCGACCAGCTTCTTGCGGTTACGGGTGGCGAGCAGGACCTTGTTCATGCTGAGACACCTTTGTTCGCGACTGCGGGGCTCGCAAGCTTCCTCGCGCTCACGCGAGGGCCTTCCGCTGGGCTTCGGCCAACTCGGCGCAGCCGGCGACGGCCAGGTCGAGCAGGGCGTCGAGCTGGTCGCGGGCGAACACGCCCGCCTCGCCGGTGCCCTGCACCTCGACGAAGTCGCCCGCGCCGGTGCACACCACGTTCATGTCCACCTCGGCGGCGACGTCCTCCTCGTAGCAGAGGTCGAGCCGGGCCTCCCCGGCGATGACCCCCACGCTGACCGCGGCCACCGAGCGGTGCATCACCTTCTCCGGCTTGCCGGCCAACGACTTGCGGGCGGCAAGCCAGCCCACCGCGTCGTGCAAGGCGACGTACGCGCCGGTGATCGCGGCGGTGCGGGTGCCGCCGTCGGCCTGGAGCACGTCGCAGTCGAGCACTATCGAGTTCTCGCCGAGCGCCTTGAGGTCGATGCTGGCCCGCAGACTACGGCCGATCAACCGGGAGATCTCGTGGGTACGGCCACCGACCCGACCCTTGACGCTCTCCCGGTCCGAGCGGGTGTTGGTGGCCCGGGGCAGCATCGCGTACTCGGCGGTCACCCAGCCGAGCCCGGAGCCCTTGCGCCAGCGGGGCACCCCCTCGGTGACGCTCGCCGTGCAGAGCACCCGGGTGCCGCCGAACTCGACGAGCACCGAGCCCTCCGGATGGGTGCTCCAGCCTCGGGTCAGGGTCACCGGTCGAAGTTGAGAGGGCCCTCGCCCGTCAGGTCGCGCCATCCCTGCACCCTATGCGGTGCGGCGATCAACCTCGCTCGGGGTGCCCCGGAGAACGTCCGCGCCGTGCACACCGACGAACCCGGCGACCGCCGCCGGGCCTCGCGAACCGCGCGTGCCGCGTCAGACGTCGTAGCTGGCGCCGGGCCGGACCACCTCGAGCGGCCCGGTGTACGCGGAAGCGGCCGACTCCAACGTGTGCGCCTCGCTGCCCCAGGCGGGCACCAGGTGGGTGAGCAGCAGCCGACCCACCGCGGCCTTGGTCGCCGCCTCGCCAGCCTCCCGACCGGTCAGGTGCAGATCCGGCGGATTGTCCATGCCGTCGAGGTAACTGGCCTCGCAGAGGAACACGTCGGCGTTCTGGGCCAGCCGCAGCAGCGCCTCACAGGGCGCGGTGTCCGACGAGTAACACAGCGAACGGCCGTCGTGCTCCAGCCGCACACCGTACGTCTCGACGGGGTGGTTGACCCGGTCGACGGTGACGGCGAACGGGCCGATCGGGAACGTGCCCGGCTGGAGCGCGTAGAACTGGTACACGTCCTCCACCGAACCGTCGTCGCCGTACGCGGCGCTGAGCCGGTCCGGTGCGCCGGCTGGCGCGTACACCGGCAGCGCCGGGTAGGGGCCGTCCGGGGCGTACCGCCGCACCACCACGTACAGCACGGCGTCGAACATGTGGTCACAGTGCAGGTGGGTCAGCAGGATGGCGTCCGGGGCGTGCAGCCCCGCGTACCGCTGGAGGCTTGACAGCGACCCCGAGCCGAAGTCGACCAGGAGCCGAAAGCCGTCGGCCTCGACGAGGTAGGCCGAGCAGGGCGACTCGGGGCCAGGGAAACTGCCGGCGCTTCCCAGAACGGTCAGTCGCATCGAGTGGTCTCGCTGTCACTATCAGTAGCACCCGCGCCGGCGATGGTCCCGGCCATGATCTCTACCGACGCGTACGCCACGCTGCGCAGCCTACGCTGGCGTACCCGACAGCAAGAATCATCCAACGGAAGTTGTCACGAACGTGACACCCGCTCGCGGTACGCCGGGAAGCGCACGGGCCGTCGACGAATGTCGACGGCCCGTAGTCGGCAGACCAGATCGGTCAGGCCCAGAGCTGCCCGTCCAGGGCGTCCTCGGCATCGGCGAGGGTGCCGCCGTACGCGCCGGTGGACAGGTACTTCCACCCGCCGTCGCAGACCACGAAGGCCACATCGGCCCGCCGGCCGTCGCGCACCGCCTCGTGCGCCACCGCCAACGCGGCGTGCAGGATCGCACCGGTGGAGAACCCGGCGAAGATGCCCTCCACGTCCACGAGCTGGCGGGTACGCAACACCGCGTCCCGGGTGCCGACCGAGAACCGCCGGGAGAGCACCGAAGCGTCGTAGAGCTCCGGAACGTACCCCTCGTCGATGTTGCGCAGGCCGTAGACCAACTCGCCGTAGCGCGGCTCGGCGGCCACGATCTGAATGCCCTCGACCTTTTCCCGCAGGTAACGCCCGGTGCCCATCAGGGTGCCGGTGGTGCCCAGCCCGGCCACGAAGTGCGTGATGCTGGGCAGGTCGTGCAGCAGCTCCGGCCCGGTCGTCTCGTAGTGCGCCCGCGCGTTCGCCTCGTTGCCGTACTGGTAGAGCATCACCCAGTCCGGGTGCTCGACGGCGATCTGCTTCGCCGTGGCGACCGCCTGGTTGGAACCACCCGCCGCCGGCGAGAAGATGATCTCAGCCCCGTACATCCGGAGCAGTTGCACCCGCTCGGTGGAGACGTTCTCCGGCATCACGCAGACCAGCCGGTAGCCGCGCAGCTTCGCCACCATGGCCAAGGAAATGCCGGTGTTGCCACTCGTCGGTTCGAGGATGGTGTCACCCGTGCGGAGCCGGCCAGCCTCCTCCGCCGCCCGGACCATGAACAGCGCCGCGCGGTCCTTGATGCTGCCGGTGGGGTTGCGGTCCTCCAGCTTGGCCCAGAGCCGCACCGGAGGGGCCCCGTCGGGCACCGTCGGGGAGAGCCGGGGCAGGCCGACCAGCGGCGTACCCCCGCAGGCGTCGAGCAGACTGTCGTACCGCGCCATGGCGGCCGACCTCAGCGAGCCGCGACGGCGTCGCGGGCCACCGCGGCGGCGGCACTCTGCGAGCTGATGCTGTGCGAGCTGATCGCCGCTGCGGCGGCGAAGCCGAACGCGCCGCCGGCCACCGCAGGCAGGATGGTGACGCTGTCGCCGTCGGAGAGCTTCGCGTCGAGCGCGCCGAGGAAGCGGACGTCCTCGTCGTTCACGTAGACGTTGACGAAGCGGTGCAGCGTGCCCGCGTCGGTGATCAGCCGGCCGCGCAGACCGCCGTGCCGGGAATCCAGGTCGGTGAGCAGGTCGGCGAGCGTGTCGCCGGTGCCGTCGACGACCTTGGCGCCGCCGGTGTAGCTGCGCAGGATGGTGGGGATGCGAACCTCAATAGCCATGATGTGGAACTCCTCGATCGGGTGTGCCTACGGTGACGGGACGAGACGGCTGCGGCGCTGACAGGTCAGCGGCCGGAACACTCGTAATCGACCGTCGCCGGGCTCTGCCCGAACATGTAGGACTGGACGGCGTGCGGGTCGACACCGGCCTCCACGACACGGACCGGCTCCTCGGTGACCACGCCGTCGACGATCCGGAACGACCGGATCTCCTCCGAGTCGGGCTCACGGGTCGACACGAGCAGGTAGTGCGCCCCCGGCTCACCGGCGAAGGAGACATCCGTCCGCGACGGGTACGCCTCGGTGGCGGTGTGCGAGTGGTAGATGACGACGGGCTCCTCGTCCCGGTCGTCCATCTCCCGCCACACGCGCAGGTGCTCCATCGAGTCGAACTCGTAGAACGTCATCGACCTCGCGGCATTGTCCATCGGGATGTGCCGGGTCGGGGTGTCGCTGCCGACGGGACCGGCGACCACGCCGCACGCCTCGTCAGGGTGATCCCGGCGCGCGTGGGCGACGATCGCGTCAATGATCGACCGGTCGATGCTCAGCACGTGCACCAGCCTAACGCCTGCCGGGCACGGGCCGAAGTGGTGCCGGTCACCCCTAGTCGATCAAGGCGTTGAGCAGCGACTCCTGTAGATATCCGAGATAGGCGTAGACCGAAAGCTGGAACACCCGGCTGGAACCCGGGTCCTCAGCGACCGCGTCGTCCAACTCCTCGCCCAGATCCGTGCCGTCCTTGATCTCCAGGCGGACGCCCATCGCGAGCCGGGCGTCGTTCAGTGCCCGCAACCACGCCTCGGCGGCCTCGGCGTCCAGCCGCACCTCGCCACCGGCGTCGTCCGGCAACGCGGCCAGGATCGCCCCCGCCTGATCGATCTTCGCGGTCTTCAGGTCGCCCTCGGTGTAGCGGCGAAACTCGGCGGTGCCCGGAGCGTCCTGTGGGTAGACCGCCGGAAAGAGCCGACCGACCACCGGGTCGGTGTGGTCGAAGCCATCGGTGAGCAGACCCACCACCTCGGAGGCGACCTTGCGCAGCACCCGCACCTCGTCGACGGCGAAGACTGCGACGTAGTGACCGGCCTGGCGATGGAACATGCTCATGATCTGTCCACCGTCGCCCACAGCCCGTACGCGTGCAGCTGCGACGCGTCGTGCTCCATCCGTTCGCGGGCACCGGTGGAGACCACGGCACGACCCTTGTGGTGCACGTCCAGCATCAGCTGTTCGGCCCTCTCCCGGCTGTAGCCGAAAAGCTTCTGGAAGACCCAGGTCACGTACGTCATCAGATTGACCGGGTCGTCCCACACGATCGTCACCCACTGCCGGTCGGACGCCGGCACCTCGTCAGTGTCCGGCGTCTCGACCGGTGCAACCTGCGGAGCCGCCATGCCCCCCATCGTGCCACCGGTTTCCCGGAACCGAGGAACCGGAACGCCGGCCCGGCGCGGATCACCCACCCCGGGCCCTCCCGACCCGCCCCGGCCGCCATCGGAGGTGGGGTCCGGCCCGGACCCGGACCAACCGGTGGGCGCGCCGTCAGGCGAGCAGAATGCCGTGATCGACTGCATCGGAGAGCACCACGCCCAGCGAGAGGCGGATCACCTCGAACCGTCGGGAGATCTCCCTGGACAACCCCAACTCGACCTCGCGCACCGCCCGCTGGGACCAGGCCCGCGCCGCGCTGTGGTCGCCGTTGCCGGGCGTACGCCACTGCTGCCAGCACCCGCCGGAGAGCGCCACCGCAATGGGCGGGAGCACCTCGTCCCGGGACGCCACTGGATAGCTGGCGGCGGCGTCGATCGCCTCCAGGCCGGTCAACTCGGCCACGCCGGCCGTGCTGGTGATCAACAACACCTTGTCCAGTTCGTGGCCGGGCCGGTGATCGGCCAGGCCGTACTGCACCGCGGCGGCGATCCGGCGGCGCACGCCTTCGGCCGGCGGCGCGCCGAGCACCTGGGACGCGACGTCGGTCATGATGCCGCGCACCGCCTGATCGCACTGCGCGGTGGCCAACAACGACAACGCCGCCATCTCCCGGTCGAGGAGATCCGGTAGGCCGGCACAGCCGACTCCGAACACGATCTCCTGAACGGCCCGAAGGTGGATGTTCGCCAACTCCAGGGCGAGGTGCTGGCGGATCCGCTGAGCACACGAGCGGGTGTGGCGGTCGAGCCGCTCGGACCAGTCACCCGGATCGGCGGCCACGGCGACGCGGCCCTGCTGGCCCGGCAGGACCGGTGGATCGACGCTGGCCCGCTGCAACCCCTCACGCGACGCCCAACCCACCAGCGCCCGCCGCAGGTCGGCGGCGGTGTCGGCGCCGTCGACCGGGAACCACCGCGCGCCGGCCAGCGCCGGCACCGCGGCCAGGAGTGCCGCCCGATGTGCCTCCACCGTCACCGCGACCGCGTCCACCTCGGTCTCCGCGCCCCCGACCGGCGGGACGGACGCCCCCGCGCCCTCCGTAGTCGCCGTGCCGTCGGCCAGCGGAGCCCACCCCGCCGCGCCGGGGGTGACCGCGAAGACGACCTCCACCGAGGTTGGGGCGACTTCGGCGAGCAGGTTCAACTCGGCGGCGGTGAAGGCCTGGTCGGCGGCGATCACGAAGAGCAGCGCGCCGGCTCGGCCCGCCGCTTCGAGCAGCACCCGGGTGCCGGACACGCCGAGGGTGGCGGTGTCCGGAACATCGACCAGGGTGAAGTGCCGCAGCAGCGGCTGGGGCACGCTCAGCTCGACCCGCCGGGGCGGGCGGGCCAACGCCGGACCGGCGGCGTCCCGGTCCGCGCCGTACGAGTGCGGCTGGCGGTAACCGGGCACGAACGCCGCGCGGGTGGGCACCTTGGCGTCGCGCACCACCAACCAGCTGCCCGCCGGCACGGTGAGCATGACCGGGTCGAGCTCGAGCAGGGTGGCGAGCACGGCACGCCGCTCGGCACCGGCCGGACCGACGGCGACCACACCGAGCGGCTCGTCCGGGGCGGCGCCGGACACGCCGACCCGGGTGGGGAGAGGGCCGCAGATGGGTAGGTCGGTTGGGCCGGTCATGTCGTCCGGCGAGTCGACCGAGGGGAGAGGGCCCTGCTTCATCAGGTGCCTCCCGTTGCAGGTGACCGTGGGTCCGGTCGCGAAAATTCCGGTGCGTCAACCCGGATGTTCCGAAGACTACGGGCGGGCTGGCGACCGGGCGGAACACCTCGAATACTCACGGGTAATTGTGCGAATACTCAACTTCGCACCGTGACGGTGCGGGCGCGGACGGATTCCGGTCGATATGCTGCGCGAATGAGTCGATGGGAGTTCGTCGGCCGCACGGGTGAGCTCAACCGCCTGCTGGAGGCGGTGACCGGTGAGGCCGGCCGCGGGCTCTTCTTCAGCGGCAGCGCTGGCATCGGCAAGAGTCGGCTGCTGCGCGAGGGCGTGGGCGCGTTGCCCCCCGACCGGTTCGCGATCTGGTCCATCGCCGCCAGCGCCACCACCGCGGCGCTGCCGTTCGGAGGGCTGGTCCAGGTCCTCCCCGCCGAGCAGCCCCAGGGCCTCTCCCCCGCCGGCATCCTGCGCTGGGCGCTCAACGTGCTGCAACAGCAGGCGGCCGGCCGGCGGATCGTGCTCGCCATCGACGATGCCCACCTGCTCGATCCCCCCTCGGCCGCACTTGTGCACCTGGTCGCCCGCGCCGAGAACGCCACAGTGGTCGGCACCCTGCGCGACGGCGAGCAGATCCCGCTGCCGATCCGCGCACTCTGGACCGACGACCTGGTCGAGCACGTCGAGCTGACCCCGATGCCGCAGGAGGAGACCACCGACCTGCTGGCGGCGATCCTGGGCGGCCCGGTCGACGCCGGCTCCGCCGACCGGCTCGGCCGGCTGTCGGCCGGCAACCCGCTGCTGCTGCGCGAGCTGGTGCACGCCGCCAACGGCAGCGCCGAGTTGAAGCGCACGTACGGGATCTGGAAGTGGACCGGGCGACTGGAACTGGCGCCCAACCTGACCGACCTCATCGACACCCGGGTCGGCAAGCTCACCGACGGCGTCCGCGCAGTGGTCGAGCTGGTCGCGTTCGGCGAACCACTGGGCCTGCACCTCCTGAGGCAGGCCGCCGAGCAGTCGGACGTGGAGACCGCCGAGGAACGCGGGCTGATCACCGTCATTCAGCACGACCGCCGCACCAACGTCCGGCTGGCGCACCCGCTCTACGGCGAGGTGATGCGCCGCCGCTGCCCGGTCAGCCGCACCCGCCGACTTCAGGCACACCTCGCCGAGCTGCTTGAGCAGGTCGGCAAACGCCGACGCGACGACCTGTTGCGGGTGGCCGTCTGGCGACTCGACTCGGGCACCGCACAGGATCCGGCTCTGCTGCTGGACGCAGCGGTACAGGCGTTCACCCGCTACGACGTGCCGCTGGCGACCCGCCTGGCGCGGGCCGCACTGAACGCCGACGGCGGCTACGACGCGGCGGAGCTGCTGGCCACCATCCTGATGTTCGCCGACCGGCCCGACGAGGCGATCGACGTCCTCGACGCGGTCACCCCCGAGCCCGGCGACGAGCGGCGGCTCTGCCGCTGGCTGACCGTACGCGGCATGGTCAGCTACTGGGGGCTGAGCCAGGAGTCCACCGTGGAGGAGATCGCAAGCCGGGTCGAGCAGCTCAGCGACTCCGCCGACCGCTCCCGGGTGCACGCCTTCGAGGCGATCATGCGCCTGCACCGACTGGACACGACCACCGCGGTGCAGCTCAGCCGACGGGTACTGGACCGGCCGGCGGCCGGCGTCGCCGCCCGCGAGCTGGCCCGTTCCACCATCGCGTACGTCCAGGCCGCGCAGGGCGAGCTGACCCGCAGCGGTACGGCGATCGCCCAGGTGCACTCGGCCGCGGCGAACTGGCGCACCGACATGCCGTACCTCCAGTTGGCCCTGGAGCTGGCCCGAGGCACCCGGCTCATGCTCACCGGCGACCTGGCCGGGATCGACGCGATCGTGGCCGACGAGTTCGCCGACCTCGCCGGAGCCGGCGACTTCCGCCTCGGCACCGGCTACCTGGCCATCCTCCAGGCGTACGCGGCCCGGCTGCGCGGGCAGAGCGACGCGGCCCTGCGGACCTCCCTGGGTGCCTGCGCGGTGCTGGCCACGAGTCGGGTCTACGCCGGTCTGGCTCAGGCCGAACGCGCCCAGGCGGCGGCGCTGCGCGGTGACGCCGCGCAGGCGGTTTCGGCGATGGCCGAAGCCGACCGCACCCACTCGCCGGGCATGGCGGTGCTCTACCCGTGGCTGGAGCAGGCCCGGGGCGCGACGCTCGCCGCCTCGGGCGACCTGCCGGGCGCTGTCAAACACCTCGCTGACCTGGTGGACCGGCTGCGCTCGGACGGCTTCGCCGGGCACGAGGTGCATGTCCTGCACGACCTCGTCCGACTCGACCAGGCGGGCATGGCGGTCGGCCCCACCTGCTCCGACGGAGGTCGGCGCACCGTCGCGCAGCGCCTCGCCGAGCTCTCCGAGCGGGTCGACGGGGTGCTCCCGCCGCTGCTGGCCCGACACGCCCGCGCCGCGGTGACCGATTCCCCCACCGATCTGCTCGCGGTCGCCGACGACTATGCCGCCCTGGAGTTGACCGTGTACGCCGCCGAGGCCACCTCCCAGGCCGTCCAGCGGCTGCGCCGGCAGCACTCGGCTGCCGCCAACGACGCCCGGGAGCGCCTCGCCGGGTTGCTCGGGCGTTGTGACCTGATCCGGACGCCGGCGCTCCAGGCGGGCGCGCCCGTGCTCACCGAGCGGGAGTGGCAGGTGGCGCGCCTCGCCGCGCACGGCGCTCCCAGCCGGGCCATCGCCGAACGGCTCTACCTTTCGGCGCGCACTGTGGAGAACCACCTCCAGCGGATCTACGCCAAGCTCGGCGTCACCGGCCGGGCCGAGCTGTGGGCGGCGTTGCGCTCGATCCCGGGCCACGACGGCGGCGACCCGAGCTGAACCTTAGGCTGGGGCGGTGAGCAACCACCGCCCCGCGCTCCTGACCGACCACTACGAGCTGACCATGGTCAGCGCGGCACTGAAGGACGGCACCGCCGACCGCCGGTGTGTCTTCGAGGTGTTCAGCCGCCGGCTGCCCAGCGGCCGCCGGTACGGCGTGGTCGCCGGGACGGCCCGGCTGATCGAGCTGATCCGCGACTTCCGGTTCGACCCCGCCGAGGTCGAGTTCCTGCTGCGGACCGGGGTGGTCGACGAGACGGCGGCGGCGTGGCTCACCGACTACCGCTTCACCGGCGACATCGACGGGTACGCCGAGGGTGAGCTGTTCTTCCCCGGTTCACCGATCCTCACCGTCTCCGGCGGCTTCGCCGAATGTGTGGTGCTGGAGACGCTGGCGCTGTCCGTGCTCAACCACGATTGCGCGGTGGCCGCCGCAGCGGCCCGGATGGTGACCGCGGCGCGGGGCCGGACGCTGATCGAGATGGGGTCGCGTCGGGCACACGAGGAGGCGGCGGTGGCCGCGGCGCGGGCCGCGTACCTGGCCGGGTTCCGGTTCACGTCCAACCTCGCCGCCGGCGCGCGCTACGGCATCCCGACGGCGGGCACGGCGGCGCACGCGTTCACCCTGCTGCACGACGACGAGCGGGCGGCGTTCGCCTCGCAGGTCGCCACGCTGGGCAAGGACACCACCCTGCTGGTCGACACGTACGACATCAGCCAGGGCATCCGCAACGCCATCTCGGTGGCCGGGCCGGACCTGCGGGCGGTACGGATCGACTCCGGCGACCTCGCGGTGATCGCTCAGCAGTCCCGGGAGTTGCTCGACTCGCTGGGCGCCACCGAGACCAAGATCATCGTTTCCGGTGACCTGGACGAGTACGCGATCGCCGCGCTGGCCGCCGAACCGGTGGACATGTACGGCGCCGGCACGGCCGTGGTCACCGGCTCCGGGGCACCGACCGCCGGGCTGGTCTACAAACTGGTCGAGGTCGAGGGACGGCCGGTGGTGAAGCGCTCGGAGCACAAGGCCACCATCGGCGGCCGGAAGGTCGCGGTCCGCCGGCACAAGCCGACCGGCACCGCCACCGAGGAGGTCATCGTCCCGCAGGGCGTTCCCGACCGGCAGCCCAACGACCGCCTGCTCCAGCAGTCGTACGTGGTCGCCGGTGAGTCGGTGCCGCTGCCCACCCTCGACGAGTCACGGGAGCACCTGCGGGAGTGCCTGATCTCCATCCCGTGGGAGGGACTGAAGCTGTCTGTGGGCGATCCGGCAGTGCCGGTCACCGTCGTACCCGCTGCCTGAGTCATCCCCGAGCGCCACCGACCGACCGTGCGGAGAGAGGAAACCCCCCGATGGCCAACGCGCTGATCATCGTGGATGTGCAGAACGACTTCTGCGAGGGCGGCTCGCTGGCCGTCGCCGGCGGCGCAGGGGTGGCCGCCGGCATCTCCCGGTTACTCGCCGCCGAGCCGGACCGGTGGACGCACGTGGTCGCCACCAAGGACTACCACGTCGACCCGGGCCCCCACTTCGGCGATCCGCCGGATTTCGTGGAGTCCTGGCCCCGGCACTGTGTGGTAGGCACCACCGGTTCGGAGTTCCACCCGGAACTGGACACCGCCCGGGTCGAGGCGATCTTCCACAAGGGCGAGCACGCGGCGGCGTACTCCGGTTTCGAGGGGCATGCCGACGACGGCGAGTGCCTGGCCGACTGGCTGCGCCGGCGCGACGTGGACCGGGTCGACGTGGTCGGCATCGCCACGGACCACTGCGTCCGGGCGACCGCGCTGGACGCCGCCCGGGAGGGTTTCGCCACCACCGTGCTGCTGGAGTTGACCGCCGCCGTCGCCCCGGCGACCACCGACGTGGCCCTGCGCGCGATGGAAGGCGCCGGGGTGATCATGCACGGCCAGCCTGTGATCAGGGCCGCATGAGGCGCTAATTGGTTGGCCAACGGGCCGCCGCCGGTCGAGGATGTCGCCGGAGGTACGGACCCACGTGAACATGAAGCCTTACCGGCGGGCGCTCGCTCTGCCCGGCCTGCGGTCGCTGCTGGTGGTCGCCGTCCTCGCCCGCATCCCGCTCACCGCGACCGGGGTGACGCTGACCTTCCACGTGGTGCTCGACCTCGATCGGGGCTACGGGGCTGCCGGCCTGGTGGGTGCGGCGGTCACCGTGGGCGCGGCGATCGGCGGGCCGCTGCTCGGCCGACTCGTGGACCGGCGTGGACTGCGCCCGGTCCTGGTGCTCACCGCCATCGCTGAGGCGATCTTCTGGTCCACCGCGCCGACGCTGGCGTACCCCGTGCTCCTGCCGGCCGCCTTCGTGGCCGGCTCGCTGGCCCTGCCCATCTTCTCCGTGGTCCGTCAGTCGATCGCCGCGCTGGTCCCGGAGGAGCAACGCCGCCCGGCCTACGCACTGGACTCGATGTCGGTGGAGCTGTCCTTCATGATCGGCCCGGCGCTGGCGGTGGCCCTGGTCACCGCGATCTCCGCGCAGACCACCATGTATCTGGTCGGTGGCGGCATCGTCGCCGCCGGGATCGCCCTGTGGGTGGTCAACCCACCGATCCGGGAGGCCACCGAGCCCACCGGCCCCCAACGCCGGGTGCCGCGCCGGGAGTGGCTGACCCCCCGACTGCTCGCCGTCCTGGCACTCAGCGCCGCGGCGACCCTGGTGCTCGGCGGCACCGACGTGGCGGTGGTCGCCGTTCTGCGGGCCAGCGGCGAGGTCGGGTGGACCGGCGCGGTCCTGGCCATCTGGGCGGTCGCCTCGCTGGCCGGCGGTTTCGCGTACGGGGCAGTGCACCGCTCGTTCTCCCCGCTGGTACTGACCGCCGCGCTGGCCCTGTGCACCATTCCGGTGGGGCTGGGCGGTGCGCACTGGTGGCTGCTGTGCCTGGCGCTGATCCCCGCCGGCGCGCTGTGCGCGCCGACCATCGCGGCCGGCTCGGACGCGGTCAGCCGCCTGGTTCCGGCCGAGGTACGCGGTGAGGCGATGGGTCTGCACGGTTCCGCGGTCACCGTCGGCATCGCGGTCGGCGCCCCGCTCGCCGGCGCGGTGATCGACGCCAGCGCGCCACTCTGGGGCTTCGTGGTAACCGGTGCGCTCGGCGCGCTGGTCACCCTGGTGGTGCTCCCGATCGAGCTGCGCCGCCGCCGCATCGCCGAAGCGGCCACCCCGCCGCCCGCCGAGGCCGATCTCACCTCCGCCGCCCACTGACGACCCCGGCGTCAGCGAAGCTGAAGCTCGGCGTCCCCAACCGGTCCCTCGCTGCGCTGTCCAACGCGGCCGTGGAGCGTCGAAACGGCCTGCGTGCTGCTCTGGCGGACCGACGCAGCGCCCACGCTGGTAGGCGATCCACCTCGACCGCCCGACAGACGGCACACATGCTCACGGCAGATATACCTGTGAGGCATATTTATGACTCACAGGTATATCGCTCATCAGCACTACCGTCACCTGGAGATCCGGCCACGCAGGTGCGACGCAGGTGCGACGCGGGCCCGCCGGACCAGACGGAGCCAAGCGGACCCAGATGGCGACGGGCGCCGCTCCCGGTGTCCCGGGGGCGGCGCCCGTCGTACTGCTGAGCTTGAGCGTCAGTGCCGGTCGGCGTCGCTCGCGGTGTCCTCGCGGTAGCTGGCTCCGCCGTCCGACTCGCTGGTGAGCGGCTTGGCGCCACCCTCCGGCGGGCCGGCCAGGCTCTGGCCACCGGCCGCCAACTCCGGGAACTTCGCGTCGAACGCCGGCCGCTCGGAGCGGATCCGGGGCATCCGGTCGAAGTTGCGCAGCGGCGGCGGGCTGCTGGTCGCCCACTCCAGCGAGTTGCCGTGACCCCAGGGGTCGTTCACCTCGACCACCGGGCCGGTCTTGTACGACTTCCAACAGTTGTAGATGAACGGCAGCGTGGAGATACCGGTGATGAACGCGCCGATCGTGGAGATCGTGTTCAGCGTGGTGAAGCCGTCGCTGGGCAGGTAGTCGGCGTACCGACGGGGCATGCCCTCGTTGCCGAGCCAGTGCTGCACCAGGAACGTGGTGTGGAAACCGATCATGGTGAGCCAGAAGTGCACCTTGCCCAGGCGCTCGTCGAGCATCCGGCCGAACATCTTCGGGAACCAGAAGTAGATGCCCGCGAAGACCGCGAACACGATGGTGCCGAAGAGCACGTAGTGGAAGTGCGCCACCACGAAGTACGAGTCCGACACGTGGAAGTCGATCGGCGGGCTGGCCAGCAGCACACCGGTGAGACCACCGAAGAGGAAGGTGACCAGGAAGCCGACCGCCCAGAGCATGGGCGTCTCGAAGCTGATCTGGCCCCGCCACATGGTGCCGATCCAGTTGAAGAACTTCATACCGGTCGGCACGGCGATCAGGTAGCTCAGGAAGCTGAAGAACGGCAGCAGCACCTGGCCGGTGGCGAACATGTGGTGCGCCCAGACGCTCATGGAGAGCGCGGCGATCGCGACGGTCGCGGCGACCAGACCCTTGTAGCCGAAGATCGGCTTGCGGGAGAAGACCGGGATGACCTCGCTGATGATGCCGAAGAACGGCAACGCCACGATGTAGACCTCGGGGTGCCCGAAGAACCAGAACAGGTGCTGCCAGAGCATCGGCCCACCGGTTGCCGGGTCGTACACGTGCGCGCCGAGGATGCGGTCCGCGGCGAGCGCGAAGAGCGCGGCGGCCAGCAGCGGGAAGACCAGGATCACCAGGAGGCTGGTGACCAGGATGTTCCACGTGAAGATCGGCATCCGGAACATGGTCATGCCGGGCGCGCGCAGGGTCAGCACCGTGGTGATCATGTTCACGGCGCCGAGGATGGTGCCCAGGCCGGAGATGGCCAGACCCATGATCCACATGTTGGCGCCGACGCCCGGCGAGTGCTCGACGCTGCTCAGCGGCGCGTACGCGAACCAGCCGAAGTCAGCGGCGCCACCCGGGGTGATGAATCCGGCGGTCGCCATCGTCCCGCCGAACAGGTACAGCCAGTAGGCGAAGCTGTTCAGTCGGGGGAAGGAGACGTCAGGCGCGCCGATCTGGATCGGCACGATGTAGTTCGCGAACGCGAACACGATCGGCGTCGCGAAGAACAGCAACATGATCGTGCCGTGCATCGTGAAGAGCTGGTTGTACTGCTCAGGCGACAGGAACTGCAGCCCGGGTCGGGCCAGCTCAGCACGCATGACCAGGGCCATCAGGCCACCGATCATGAAGAACACGAACGCGGTGACCATGTACATGATCCCGATTTGCTTCGCGTCCGTGGTTCGCAGCAGCCGCGCGATGGCCGACCCCTTGACCGGCTCCCGGACCGGCCAGGGCCGGGTCACGACCGGCTTGGGTGCGACGGTGGTCACGAGTGGCCTCCGGTTCTCGGTTGTCCCGCTCGGCACACGCTGGTTATCGGCGGGCCGTCATCCGCAAGGAGGATAGTCCCCGGCAGGTCGCAGCGCCGCGTGGGGTGGCGTGACACGATCTACTACGGGCCTACAGCGGGCCGAGCAGGAGCCGGTAGTGCTCCCCGAAGATCCGGTCGCCGCGTCCGCGCAGCAGCGGGTCGCGCAGCGCCGGCGGCACGTCCCTGGTCCGGTTGCGGTCCCGGGTCCGGTCCCGCACCCATCGGGTACGCGGACGGCGACGACTTTCGTACGCCACGAGCGCCGCCTCCACGCTGTTGGCGGCGCGCAGCGACTCGGCCAGCACCACGGCGTCCTCCAGGGCCATGGCCGCACCCTGCGACAGGGTCGGCGCGGTGGCGTGCGCCGCGTCGCCGACCAGCAGGACGCGCCCCCGGTACCAGCGGCCCAACTCCACCTCGTCGGTGATCCCGACGTGCACCTCGTCGAGGGCTGCCAGCACCTCGGGTACCGGGCCGCGGTAGTCGGCGAAGAGATCCCGCAGCCGGGCCAGCGGGTCGGCGGGTTCCTCGGTGCCGGCCTCGTCGGCGTAGAGGTGCAGCCGCCCGGCGCCGATCGGCACCATCAGGAACCCGGAGCGCTGGCCGAGCAGTGCGGTCCACTCGGTGACCGGTGGACCGTCGCGCAGGACGGCCCGGTAGACCACCTGCCCGACCGGGCGTGGTGGCCCACCGAGCGCGGCCAGCGCGCGGACCGAGGAGCGTGGCCCGTCGGCGCCGATGACCAGGTCGTACTCCGTGGTGGTGCCGTCGGTGAAGGTGACGCCGACCGCGCCCGGAAGGAGGTCCAGGGTGCGGACCTCGGCGCCGTGCCGGACGGCGCCTCCGGCACCACTGAGCAGCACCCGGTGCAGGTCGGCCCGGGGCAGCGCCCGGCACTCGCCGACGCCGGTCCAGAGTGCGTCGAGGTCGACCTCGCAGAGTTGCGCGCCCGCGGCGTCGAAGAACCGCTGCCGGCGGATCACCTGCCCGATCGGCCGGACCGGGTCGTGCAGGTCGAGCCGGTGCAGCGCGCGGGCGGCGTTGCCGGGCAGGTAGAGACCGGTCTCGGTGGACTCCCCCGGCGGCAACTTGTCGGTGACGTCGGGCCGGAAGCCTGCCAGGCGCAGCGCCCGGGCCACGGCCAGGCCGGCGATGCCCGCGCCGACGACGAGGATGCGTAGGGGGGAGCCACCCATGGTGGTGTACGCCTCCGGAGGGGGAGCGGCACGCGTTGGAGGCAACACGCTACTCGGAGCGATCGACGCACACCAGGCCCAATCGGTCCGCACCCCGCCGCCCGTCGGTGACCCGCGCCGCTTGGCTGGCCGTCCGCCGCCAGCCGTCCGGCGGGACATGGCAATCCTCACAATTCACCAGTTCGACCCGTACGGTTGCGCACCAGTTTCAGACATGTAAATGTGTCGTTGAGCGTGGGAGCGCTCCCGCACTGCCCCACCACATCCGGCGCCCGGCACGCGCCGAGTCAAGGAGTGTCATGAAACGTCAACTTCGGGCCCTGGCCGCCGCCGGGTTGCTGGTCGCCAGTTCCCTGGTGGCAGTAGCCCTCGGCGGCAGCGCCTCCGCCGACACCCAGATCTGCGAACAGTACGGCTCGACAGTCATCCAGGGCCGCTACGTGGTGCAGAACAACCGCTGGGGCACCACCGCCCAGCAGTGCATCAACGCCACCAGCAACGGCTTCGAGATCACCACCCTGAACGGCAGCAGCCCCACCAACGGGGCGCCCACGGCGTACCCGTCGGTGTTCTTCGGTTGTCACTACACCAACTGCTCCCCCGGCACGAACCTGCCGATCCAGGTGAGCCAGATCAGCAGCGCCACCAGCAGCATCTCCTACCGCTACGTCAGCGGCGCCACCTACAACGCGTCGTACGACATCTGGCTGGACCCATCGCCCAAGCGGGACGGGGTGAACCAGATGGAGATCATGATCTGGCTCAACCGGCAGGGCCCGATCCAGCCCATCGGCTCGGTCGTCGGCACCACGAACCTGGCCGGCCGCACCTGGGAGGTCTGGCGGGGCAGCAACGGCTCCAACAACGTCATCTCCTACGTCGCGTCGTCGGCGATCTCCAGCCTGAACTTCAGCGTGCTGGACTTCATCAACGACACCCGCAACCGGGGCGCGATCACCAACTCCTGGTACCTGACCAGCATCCAGGCCGGCTTCGAGCCGTGGCAGGGCGGCGTCGGCCTCGCGGTGACCTCGTTCTCGGCCAACGTCAACGGTGGCGGCAACCCCACCAACCCACCTCCGACGACCCCGCCGCCGGGCGGTGGCGCGGGCTGCGCGGTGAAGTACACGGCGAACTCGTGGAACAACGGCTTCACGGCCGACGTGCAGATCACCAACACCGGGTCCAGCGCGATCAACGGTTGGACGCTCACCTACAGCCTGCCCGGCGGGCAGCAGGTGACCAACGCCTGGAATGCCACTGTGAGCCAGAGCGGGTCGACGGTGACCGCCCGCAACACCGGCCACAACGGGTCGGTCGCACCCGGGGGCACTGCCAGCTTCGGCTACCAGGGGACGCTGAGCGGGTCGTACTCGTCGCCGACCAGCTTCTCGCTCAACGGGGCAACCTGCTCCCGCTCCTGAACTGTCGTGGGGGCGCGACCAAGCGGCCGCGCCCCCACTCAGGAGATCCACTCGGGTTCCTTGAAGTCGGGGCGTCCTCGCACGTGGGACACCCCGACTTCCGGGAAGTCGAGTCGATCAAGCCGGGCCGGGCGCGTCAAGCCGCGGCGGGTGCCGTCAAGGTCAGACGCGGGTGAGGCGTACGGCGTCGGCGACGACCAGGCCGGTGGCGTTGCTCCACCGGCTCACGCCGACCCGGTTGGCGTCACCGGCCGGGAGTGTGAACGTGCCGAGGATTCGCCACTGCCCGCCGGTGGCCCGTTGGTCGACCCGGACGGTCTGGTTGCCGGTGCTGGTGGCGACGATGTACGGGGCGGCGCTGTTGTAGCCCGAGTTCGCCGGCCACCAGGCCTCGACCCGGTAGTTGGCGGTGGCCGGGACGTTGAACCGGTACCACGCGACATCGCTGGCGGCGACCGGGTCCGCGTAGCGGTAGTCGGCGCCGTAGCGCTGACTGGAGTACGACGACACACCCCAGTTGGCGCTGGCGGTGAACCGACCGCTGGTGGTGTTGTCCACGGTGGAGGACCAGGCTGTGCCGCCGCCGGCCATTCTCGCCGCCACGTCGGCGCGCATGACGTTCAGGTCGATGAAGGACGGGTCGATCTTGCCGGTGGTGCTGGTCTCCCGGTGGCCCCGGGCGTAGCTGCTGTCCCGGCCGAGCCGGGTGAGCACGGCGGCGGTGGCGGCGAGCGACGCGTTGTACTGCGCGGCGGTCATCTCCTGGTTGACGCCGTTGTAGTCGATCTCCCACCCGATCATCAGGGTGTTGCCGTCCCCGGCCGGGATCGGTCCGCTGCCGCCGCTGACCCCGGCGTGGTTGCACCGGCCGGCGGAGATGACGTGGAAGACGCCGTTGTAGTCGACGAGCGCCTGGCACAGCGGCCCCGGCAGGTCGGACCGGCCGTTGATGCAGATGCCGAGCGCCGGGTGCGGGTTGCTGGCGCTGGAGGTCGAGGCGGTGTGGTGCCAGAGCACCCCGATCGGGTCGAACGAGCCGGGCCGCATCCGGTTGAGCCAGTCCCCCTCGACCACGACCTGGACCCCGGCGGCGCGCAGCACGTCCACCAGCCAGGGAATCGTCGCCATCAGGCGTCCTGAAGCAGGTCGGCGAGGCACTCGGCCTTCGGCGCGGCGTTCGCGGCGGCGGGTCGGGCGACGACGGTCAGCGCGGCGACCAGCAGGGCGGGGATGCCGAGCACCCCACGGCGGCGCAGACGGATGGACGGGGTTCGGGCCATGGCGATCCTCCAGCGACGGCAGGTACGAACGGATCGACGAACGTGATGACGGGGACGCTATACCGTCATGTGCGTCGATGTCGATACCCTTCATTGCTGGGTCGCCGGCTGAAGGAAACCGCCGATTCAGACCTCGCCGAGCGCGTCGATGTCGCGCATCTCCTCCGCCGTGAGCGAGAAGTGGAAGACGTCGAAGTTGGCGGTGATCCGCTCCGGGGTCACCGACTTCGGGATCACCACGATCTCGTGGTCGATGTGCCACCGCAGCACCACCTGCGCCGGGGAGACGCCGTGCGCGGCGGCGATCCTGGTCAGCACCGGGTCACTGAGATCGCTGGTCTTGAACGGGCTGTACCCCTCCAGCACCACGCCCCGGTCCCGGTGCTCGGCGTGCCGCTGCCGGTCGTACAGCGACGGGCTCCACCGGATCTGGTTGACCGCCGGGTTCTCCTCGGTGGACTGGATCAGCTCGTCGATCTCGGCGGTGCTGTAGTTGCTCACCCCGACCGCGCGGGCGAGGTTCTCGTCCCGGGCGGCGAGCAGCTCGCGCCAGAGCGGGATGCTGTCCCCCGGCGACGACGGCGGCCAGTGGATCAGCCACAGGTCGACGTGCTCGACCCCGAGCGCCTCCAGGCTGGCCTCCAGCGTCGCGCGCTCCCGGCCCACCCGGTCCGGCGGGAGCTTGGTGGTGATGAAGAGATCCTCCCGGCGCAGTCCGCTCTCCCGCACCGCCCGACCGACCTCCCGCTCGTTGCCGTACACGGTGGCGGTGTCGAGGTGCCGGTAACCGGTGTCGAGCGCGGCCAGCACGGCGTCGTAACCGGCCTGGCCGGTGGCCTGCCAGGTGCCGAAGCCGAGCAGGGGCATCCGCACGTCACCGGGGAGCAGGGCGGTGGGCTGGTCGGTGTGGTCCATGAGGTCCGTTCTACCCCGCCGCGCCCCCGACCGCCGAGCGAACCGGACACTCCGGCGTCCAGCGCACCGGTCCGGTTTGCCGGAGAATGCCTGTGTGACCGACCGGCTGGAGGAGTACCGGCGACGGCGGGACGCGGCCCGCACGCCCGAGCCGGTTCCGCCGGAGAGCCCTCCGTCGGCGGGCCCCGACGCCGCCGCCGCCCGCTTCGTCATCCAGCAGCACCACGCCCGCAGCCTGCACTGGGACCTGCGCCTGGAGCGCGATGGGGTGCTCGCGTCCTGGGCGGTGCCACGCGGTCTTCCCCGCGATCCGGGTCGCAACCATCTCGCCGTGCACACCGAGGACCACCCGATGGAGTACCTCGACTTCGCCGGCGAGATCCCCGCCGGCGAGTACGGCGGCGGCCGGATGCTGATCCACGACCGGGGCACCTACCGCTGCGAGAAGTGGCGCGACGACGAGGTGATCGTGACGCTCTCCGGTGAGCGGACCGCCGGCCGCTACGTCCTCTTCGCCACCGGCGGGCGCGACTGGATGGTCCGCCGCACCGACCCCGCGCCGCCGGGCTGGACAGCGATGCCGGATCTGGTCCGACCGATGCACAGCACGCCCGCCGCCGGGCTCCCCCGCGACCGCGCCGCCTGGGGGTACGAGCTGCGCTGGGACGGCGTCCGGGCGATGGCGTACGTCTCCGGCGGGCGGCTGCGGCTGCTCTCCGAGACCGACGAGGAGATCACCGGCGGGTATCCGTGGCTGCGCGCGATGGCCGAGGCGCTCGCGCCCACCGAGGCGGTGCTCGACGGTGTGCTGGTCCGCATCGACGGTGCCGGGCGGGTCCGCCCGGTCCGGCCGGCCACCGGCAGCCGGGTCCCCGCCGGCGCCCAGTACCTGATCGTCGACCTGCTCTGGTTGGAGGGCGTGAGCAGCGTCGACGTGCCGTACGCGCAACGCCGGGAGCTGCTCGATGGGCTGGTCTTGTCCGGTACGCACTGGCAGACTCCGCCGTGGTTCCCGGGCGCGGGCGACGAGGCCCTGCGTGCCGGGCGGGAACAGGGCCTGCCGGGCGTGGTCGCCAAGCGACTGGACTCGGTCTACCAGCCGGGGCGGCGCAGCCGGCACTGGCTGAGCATCGACGCGACGTGACGGCGAGGAGCGACGTGTACCTGACTCACCTGGACTGCCCGCGCTGCGGCAAGGAGTACGCCGCCGACCGGTTACAGAATCTCTGCGAGTGCGGGTCGCCGCTGCTGGCCCGCTACGACCTGCCGGCCGTGGCGAAGGCGGTCACCCCGGAACGCTTTCCGCTGCGCCCGGCCGACCTGTGGCGCTACCGCGAGGTGCTGCCGGTCGCCGACCCTCGGCACGTCACCACGCTGGGTGAGGGCTGGACGCCGCTGTTGCGGACTCCGGCGTACGGCACCGAGATCGGCATCGCGGACCTGATGGTCAAGGACGAGGGGCTGATCCCGACCGGCTCGTTCAAGGCCCGGGGCGCGGCGGTCGGGGTGAGCCGGGCCCGCGAGCTGGGCGTCGAGCGGATCGCGATGCCCACCAACGGCAACGCCGGGTCGGCCTGGGCCACGTACGCCGCGCGGGCCGGAATGGGCGCGACCATCGTCATGCCGCTGGGGGCGCCGAGCATCTGCCGGCGCGAGTGCGTCGCCGCCGGTGCCGACCTGCGCCTGATCGACGGGCTGATCGGCGACGCCGGTCGGCGGGTGGCCGAGCTGATCGCGGAGTCGAACGGGGCGATCTTCGACGCTGGCACGCTGCGCGAGCCCTACCGGCTGGAGGGCAAGAAGACGATGGGGTACGAGATCGTCGAGCAGCTCGGCTGGCAGACGCCGGACGTGATCATCTATCCGACCGGCGGCGGGGTCGGCCTGATCGGCATCCACAAGGCGCTGCACGAGCTGCGCGAGCTGGGCTGGATCGGCGACAAGCTGCCCCGCCTGGTGGCGGTGCAGTCCACCGGCTGCGCGCCGATCGTGCGGGCCTTCGCCGCCGGCGAGAACCGGGCGCAGCCGTGGGAGGACGCGCACACTGTGGCGTTCGGCATCACCGTGCCGGCCCCGCTGGGCGACGAGCTGATCCTGGCGGCGCTGCGGGAGTCCTCCGGCACGGCGGTCGCCGTCGACGACGCGGACATCCTGGCCGATCTGCGGGACTTCGCCGCCCGGGAGGGGTTGCTGCTCTGCCCGGAGGGGGCGGCCTGCCTCACGGCCGCCCGACAACTGCGAGCGGGCGGGTGGATCCGGGCCGGCGAACGGGTGGTGGTGCTCAACACCGGTGCCGGGCTGAAGTATCCGGACACTGTCGACGTCTCCGGCGTACCAGTGATGGGGTGACCTGGCGGCACCCCGCGGACCGGGCGGTCCGCGGGGTGCCGTCGTGCCGGTCTACTGGTACGTGATGTCCGAGGGCGAGTAGAGGCAGTTGACGCCGTCGGCGCCCTCGCCGATCTCGGTCGGCTCGCTGCCCTTCGGCACGCCCTTGTACTTCACGCAGATCGAGGTCTCCCGATCCGGGTCGCCGACGATGGTGATCCGGCTGAACCGGGCGGTGTCTCCCCAGTTGGTGTTGATGCCGGCGATCGCGTCGGTGTTCCGGACGATCACGTTGTCGATCACCACGTGCCGTTGGTACGACGTGGAGCAGTTACCGCAGGCCCGGTAGAGCTTCCCGGCGTTCTCCACCCGGAAGTTCTTGATGTAGACGGTGCCCGAGCCGTTGTGCTGGAAGACCTTGTCGCTGGCGGAGCGGGCCCCGCCGCCGTCGACGGTGTACGTGGTGCCGCCGCGGAAGGTCGCCGCGTCCTCGCCGACGTCCTCCCACCAGACGTTGATCAGGGTGCAGTTGCCCTCGCAGTGCACGCCGTCGCCGGCCGGGGCGCCGATGATCACGTTGCGCAGGGTGGCGCCGGCGGCCAGTTCGAACATCGGGTCCTGGCTCTCGCTCTGCCCGCCGTCACCGATGCCGTAGTAACGCTTGAGCCCACCGTCGAAGGAGCCGGAGACCGGGATCGTGGCGTCCACCTTCTGGCTGCCGGTGGGTGTCGGCCAGCCAGCGGGCGGAGGTGTGGTGGTCGGCGGCGGCGTGGTGGGTGGCGGAGTGGTCGTCGGTGGCGGTGTGGTCGGGGTGCCACCGCCGGACGAGTCGACCAGCACGTCGTCGAAGCCGCCACTGGCGTACGCGGTGACCAGGCCGATCCGGCCCGCACCGGCCAGGCTGTTGCTGCCGGACGCGATCTGGGTGCCGTTGACGAAGCCGCGGATGGTGCTGCCGCTGGTCTCGATGCGCACTGTGTACCAGGTGCCGGTGCCGACCCCGATCGAGGCGGAACCGATCGCCGTGACGGAGCTTCCATTGACCGCTTGGAGCTCGGCCCGACCGGAGCCGAGCAGGGCCAGCCGGTACATCTTGGTGCTGCTGGTGGAGCGGGCGGCGAGCCCGACCAGGGCGCTGGACGAGCCGAAGCTCGTCGGCCTGACCCGGGCCTGCACGGAGTAGTCGGTCCAGCTGGTCTGGCCGGCGAACTGGCGGGCCAGCTCACTGCCGGCGTTGGACTGGTTGAGCACGCCGGAGCCGTCGACGGTCCAGGTGCCGCCCGACTTGGACCAGCCGGAGGTGTTGCCGTCGTTGAAGTCGTCGCTGAAGACGGTGGCCGCGAAGGCCGAGGTCATGCCGGCGGCGAGGGCCGCCGCGGTCACCCCGGCGCCCACCGCAAGCAGGAGTGGTCGGCGGCCGGAGAGTCGTCTTTTCTGCACAGGTGTCCTCCTTGACGCATGTGGTGGTGATCCCTCGGCCGCCGTACCGAGACGTGTTCGCACGGCGTGCTGCGCTGAACGGGATCGGTGTGCGCCCCCGCCGGACGCCCGGATCCGAAGCGGAGTGAAGCGGGATTGAAGCCCTGGGGAAAGGGCTTTCCCACTCCTTCGAGGCTAGGACCGCCCAACCATCAACGTCAATGCCTTGCGCTTGCAGGTCTGTTGCAGGATTCCGGCCGGGACGTAACGCCGACCGATCAGTAGCTCTCCGGCTCGGTGATCCGCCACGCCGCGTTGATCAGCCCGATGTGCGAGAGCGCCTGCGGGGTGTTGCCGAGCTGTGCGCCGGTGGTGAGGTCGATCTGCTCGCTGAACAACCCCACGTCGTTGGCGTGACCGACGACCCGCTCGAAGAGCGCCTCGGCGCGCTGCTGCTCACCCGTCATCACCAGGCACTCCACCAGCCAGAACGAGCACAGCAGGAATCCGGCCCCGTCGGTCGTCCAACGCCGCAGCAGGCCGTCCTCGGTGCCCAGCTCGCGCTCGACCATCGCGATGGTCGAGCGCATCCGTGGGTCGGTGGCCGGCAGGAAGTGCGTGACCGGCAGGGCGAGCACCGAGGCGTCCAGCTCCGCCGAGCCGAACGCGCCGGTGAACGCCCCGATCCGGTCGTTCCACCCCTCGCGCAGCACGGTGTCGCTGATCTCGTCGCGTACCCGGGCCCAGCGACGGGGGTCGGCCCGATCACCGAGCCGGTCGGCGAGGCCCACCGCCCGGTCCATTGTCAACCAGCAGGACACCTTGGACGAGACGTAGTGGCGCTCCTCGTCGCGGGTCTCCCAGATCCCCCGGTCCGGCAGGTGCCACGTCGCCGCCACCTGCTCGGTCAGGCCGAGCACCATCTCCCGCAGCTCGTCCTCGAACCGCGCGCCCAGGTAGTCGCGCAGCCGCCACACCGCCGACATCACCTCACCCGGCACGTCGAGCTGCCGCTGCCGCCAGGCGTCGTTGCCGACCCGCACGGGTCGACTGTCGCGGTAACCGCGCAGGTGGGTGCAGTGGTGCTCGGAGAGGTCGCGCTCACCCTCCAGCCCGAAGAGCACCGGCACGGGCTCATCGCCGAACCGGCCGATCGAGCGGGTCGCCCAGGCGAACAGCCGGGACGTCTCGTCGGGGCAGGCCGCCACCCAGAGAGCCCGCATCGTCAACGAGAAGTCCCGCAGCCACGAGTAGCGGTAGTCGTAGTTCCGGTCGCCGCCGATCTGCTCCGGCAGCGATGAGGTCAACGCGGCGGCGACCGCGCCACTGCGGGCGTACGTGAGGCCGGTCAGGACCGTCGAGCTGTGTTTGACGAGTTCGGGGTAGCGGCCGGAGTACCCGTGCGTCTCCCGGAACGCCTGCCACGCCTGCGTCGTCTCGGCGAGCGTGGTCAGCGGGTCCATCCGGGCCGGCGGGTCGCCGTACGCCTCGCCGAACGCGAGGTCCATCCCGACCACCTGACCGGCGGAGACCTCGAACTCGTGGGTCACCCGGTCGGTGCCCGCCCGCAGGTGCAGACCCCCGGCGCGCAACATCAGCACCACCGGGCCGGCACCGGCCAGCACCCCGCCGTCCGGCTGCTCGTGCAGGTACGGCGTGAGCAGGCCGTACTCCGGGCGGGGTGCGAAGTCCAACGCCATCCGTACCCGCCCGGAAAGCCCCTCGACCACCCGGATCAACACGGCGGGTGAGTTCTTGCCCAGCTCGTGGGCGCGTGCGCCGACCTCGGCGGCCAGCGCGTCGGTGACCGCCACGCTGCCGTGTCGGGTGTGGTGCACCGTCCGCAGCACCAACGTGTCCGGCAGGTACGCGCGCTCCACCCGGTGACCCGGCCCGCCGACCCCGACCGGCGCCAGCCGGAAGTGGCCGGCTCCCGGGTCGAGCAACCGCGCGAACACGGACGCCCCGTCGAACCGGTTCGGGCACCACCAGTCGACCGAGCCGTCCTTGCCGACCAGGGCGCCCGAACGAGAGTCCGAGAGAAACCCGTAGTCGGAAATCTGCGGCTGCTGCTCCACCCGCCGGGGGTACCCGCATCGGCCCGGATCAGGCCGTACGCATCACTCGGTCGGTGGCTCGTCCTCGCCCGCCGCCTCGGCCGCGTCGGCCTCTTCCTTGGTCTTGTGCACGGCCTTGTCGGCGTGCTCCGGCGGCCCGTAGACCGTGTACAGCACCAGCGGGTTGGGACCGGTGTTGACGAAGTTGTGCTTGGTGCCCGCCGGCACCACAACCAGGTCGCCCGCGACGACCTTCCGCTTCGCGCCAGCGACCCGCGCCTCGCCGACGCCGCTCACGAAGGTGAGGATCTGGTCGATGTCCTCGTGCACCTCCTCGCCGATCTCCCCATCGGCGGGGATGGTCATGATGACCAGCTGGGTGTGCTCACCGGTCCACAGCACGCGCCGGAAATCCGGGCTCTTCTCGGCGACAGTCGCGATAGTGAAATGCTCCATGTCCACGCTCATACCCCGTCCGGCGGCGCGTCACGCCGGGACTGGCGAATGGTGCAATTCCCCACGGCTGGCGGGTTTGGATCCACGCGGACCGGGGATCGACAACGCTGACCGGCGCGAACGGCCGGTCGAGCCAGGTCCCCGCCGGCGTACCGCCGAACGGCTGCGGTGGTGGGAGACGGCCAGAGCACGGCGACGTTCCGACCACTGTCGAAACGGCGCCGTGCGCTCTTGTCCGCCTGGGGGCCTAGCGGTGCAGCCAGCTGAGCAGGTCGGGCGGCGCCAGCGCCGCGACCCGTTGCTGGTAGCGGGCGAGACCCGCCTCGTCCAGCAGGTCACGTCCCTGACCCGAGCCTCCCCGGCGAAAGAACGCCTGCCGGTCACGCAGCACGCCGAGCGTGTCCGGTGCGAGCCGGTCGGCACGCTCCCGCATTCGACCGAAGGTGGCGGCCTCAACCAACTCCGGCCCTGGGCTCGGGAGTTGCCACCGGTCGGCCAGCCGGCGCATCTCACCAGCCAGATCGGCCAGCAGGTCGTCGTAGTGCACCAGCTCGACGTTCGGCTCGTGCCGGCGGGCCCACGCGTCGTTCAGGTGCATCAACACCCCGGGCAGCGAATCCAGCTCGACGCGGGGGTCCACCTCCCGGTCGACCCAGCTCAGCAACCACTCCCGCACCGGAGGCCGCTCTCGGGGTGGCCCGGCCGGGGCGGGTTGGCCGGTCAACTCGGCGATGCGCGCCCGGTCCAGGTTGGCGCTCTGGTGGTAGAGGGAGACCGCCATGTCCAGCGGGTGCCGGGCCACCACCACGTAGTGCGCCCGGGGGTCGAGCGGCACCCCGTCCAGCGGGGTGTGCGTCTTGATGAACCGCCGGTGTGGCTGGGCGGCCAGCCGGTCGTACACCGCGGCCTGCGGCTCGCCCAACCAGTCCAGCCACGGCGACAGCACGGTCAGCGGCGCCGGCAACTCCGGGGTGCCCAGCACCAGGAGCGCACAGATCATCTGCATCCAGGTGGTGCCGCTCTTCGACCGGGTGCTGATCACGATGTCGCCGTCACGGAACGGGAAACCGGTCCACCGCGCGCTGTCCTCTTCGTCGGATTGGTAACGGTGAATTGGCGTGGGCATCGGTGGATGGTAGTCGCCGAACCGACAGTGCAGCAGCCGAATTCCGGCTTACATTCCTGGGGGATGTGCGTATGCCTGGCTAGATTGAACTATGGTGCCCGCGCACGGGGGCCGGGCGGCGGCACCGGTCTACCGCCCCATCCTCGCCAGCCGACGAGGCGAGCTTGAGGCCCTGAGCCACCTCGATCCCGCGTACGCCGCACTGGTCGCCCCGATCCTGGAGATCGGCGCTATCGGTCGGTCCACGATGGACGCTGTTCGCCGGTTGCCATCCGGGCTGCTGCCCGCAATCGACGTCAGCGCACTGCCCGACATCCCCGAGGCGGAGCTGACCCGTTGGGGCGTACCGGTGGTGCCGGTGATCGGGCTCTCCGAGAGCGACCACCGGCTGGTCGCGCACGGCGCTGCGGCGCGGGCGTACGGCCGGCGCGCGCTCATCCGGCTGCGGGCCGGCCAGGACCGGGCCGGGCCGGACGCGAGCACCACCGCTGTGGAACGGATCTGGCGGTTCACCGGCCTCGCCCCGGAGGAGTGCGACCTGCTGGTGGACGCGGGAGACGTCTGCTGCCCGGCGGACGTGCGGACCGCCGAGCCCCGGGTACGCCACCTGCTGGACTGGGCGCGCCGGCACGCCTGGCGGTCGGTGACGGTGGCGGCGGGCGGTATGCCGCCGACGCTGTCCCGGTTGCCCATCGACGAGCCGGTCCAGCTGGAGCGTTGGGACTGGCAACTGTGGCGACGTCTGGCCGACGCCGGGGTCGACTACGGCGACTACGGCGTCCACCCGGCCGGGCCGGGCACCGGTGACCCTGGCGACCGGTTGCCGACCGTGCGCTACACCGACGACGGCAGCTGGTGGGTCTACCGCTGGGCGCGACGCGGCGGCCGGGGCGACGACCGGTTCGCCGACCTGTGTCGCACGCTGGTGTCGGCACCGCACTGGCCGACCACGGGTGCGGCCTTCTCGTGGGGTGACCATGAGCTGCTGCGCCGGGCCCGCCGGGGTGCCGGGGCCGGCTCGACCGCCAACTGGGCGGCGTGGAGCACCTCGCACCACCTGGCCCACGTGCTCGCCACGCTGTTGCATCCGGCCGGCGACGGCGCGCCGCGGTGGCACCCCGGGCAGGGGCCACCACCGCAGCGGGGACGATCGCTGCGGTGAAGCCGGATCTACTGCTTCTCGGTGAAGCCGAACTGGATGATGCCCTCGTCGTCGACGGTGGCGTCCACCGACGCGTCGCCGAGCAGCTCGGCGGCGTCCTCGTCCAGGAAGATCCGGGCGCCCTGGTTGTCGACCACCCGATCGCCCTGTACCGGTTCGGGCACCAGCTCGACGGTGAGCGAGCCCGCCTCGGTGTCGGCGGCGATACGTACACCGCCGTCCTGGGCGACGTCCTGTTGGTTGGCGAGGTCACGGATGACGAGCACGGCGTTATCGGTCATGGTGAGCATTGATGGAACTCCTCGTGGATTCTCGGCTCGCGGTCGGATACCGCGCGGACCGGACAGTCGGCCCGCGTACGAGCACACGTGGGAGGCGACAGAGGGGCGAACGGTCATCGCCGTCGCATCGAATCGGGGCAGCTGACGGCCCCGTCACTCCCACCGTGCCCGCTGGCGGGCCATCCGTCAAATAGAGCCAGGTCAGTGGAGAGCGGGGGCCGGCGCCAGCCAGGCGCGAATCTCGTTGACCGCCGCGCGACCGGCCCGGTTGGCCCCGATCGTGCTGGCCGAGGGGCCATACCCGACCAGGTGAACCCGCGCGTCGGCGACCACCCGGGTGCCGTCCATCGTGATACCGCCGCCGGGCGCGCGCAGCCCCAGCGGGGCGAGGTGGTCGATGGCCGCCCGGAAGCCGGTGCACCACAGGATCACGTCCGCCGGTACGGACCTCCCGTCCGTCCAGGCCACCCCGTCGGGCGTGATCCGGTCGAACATGGGTAGCCGGTCGAGGACGCCGCGCTCGCGCAGTCGGCGTACCTCCGGGGTGACCGGAAGACCGGTCACGCCCACCACACTGCCCGGCGGTCGGCCGGCCCGGACCGCCTGGTCCACCCGGGCCACAGCGGCCCGACCCAGTTCGGGGCCGAACTCCTCGTCGTTGAACGTCGGCGGCCGGCGGGTCACCCAGGTGGTGGTCGCCGCGACGGTGGAGACCTCGCCGAGCAGTTGCACGGCCGAGGTGCCGCCGCCGACCACCACCACGCGAAGGCCGCTGAACTCGGCCGGCCCTCGGTAGTCGGCGGTGTGCAACTGGCGTCCCCGGAACGTCGACCGGCCCGGGTAGTGCGGCCAGAACGGTCGGGTCCAGGTGCCGGTGGCGTTGATCAAGGCGCGGGCGGTCCAGGTGCCCCGGTCGGTGTGCACATCCAGCCGGCCGTCGGGGCGGGAGCGCACCGCCCGGACCCGCACCGGCCGCCGCACCGGCAGGTCGAAGGCCCTCTCGTACGCGGCGAAGTAGGCGCGGACCTGCTCGGAAGCCGGGCGCTGCGGGTCGGTGGGCGGGAGCGGCAGCCCGGGCAGGTCGTGGAAGCCGTGCACCCGGTCGAAGACCAGCGTCGGCCAGCGGTGCTGCCAGGCACCGCCGGGAGCCTTGTCGGCGTCGAGGATGACGAAGCCGCTGCCGGGCGCGAAGCGGGTGCGGTGCAGGTGATAGCCGGCGCTCAGGCCGGCCTGCCCGGCGCCGATTACCACGACGTCCACGGAGTGGGTGTCCACGTGTGCTGCAACGCCCCGGATGTCACCGCTGTGCCCGCCCTCGACCGTCGCGCCGATCACAGCCGGCCATTCCGACGTCGACCACCTGACCTGCACCTACGCTGAGTGAATGAGCGACTTCCGTCGGTACGCGGGCGAGTTCCTCGGCACCCTGCTGCTGGTGTTCTTCGGGGTGGGCAGCGCGGTCGCGGCACGGGTCCAGGGCGGCGTGGTGGTGGTGGCGCTGGCCTTCGGGTTCGTGATGGTGGCCCTCGTCTACACGATCGGCCCGCTCTCCGGCAGCCACGTCAACCCAGCGGTGACGCTCGGTGTGCTGCTCTCCGGCAAGATTTCGGTGCTCGGGGCGGTGGCGTACTGGATCGCGCAGTTCCTCGGCGCGACCGTCGCGGGCTTCGTGCTCTGGGCGCTCACCCGATGGGGTGACGTAGCGGACCAGACCGGGGCCCTGGGCACGAACGGTTACGGCGCGCACATCAACCGGGGCGGCGCGGCCGTGCTGGAAGTCGTGCTGACCTTCCTCTTCGTGCTGGTCGTGCTGGTGGTGACCAGTCGGAGCGAAAATCCGGGCACAGCCGGGCTGGCCATCGGGTTGGCCCTGGCCGTGACCCAACTGGTGGGCGTGACGCTGACCGGCGCGGCGGTCAATCCGGCCCGCGCGTTCGGTCCGGCGGTCTTCGAGGGCGGCGTGGCGCTCCGGCAGCTCTGGGTGTTCATCGTCTTCCCGCTGCTCGGCGGGGCGCTCGCCGCGTTGGTCGCACCACTGGTGATGGGGGCGCAGCGGCACTACTGGGGTGGCCACGAGAAGACGGTCGGCGGGCCGAAGTAGCCCAGACGGCAATATCTTTCGCCTGAGGGCCTTCTCCGGCGAATATCTCCGTGACAGCATCAGCAGATGCATCGCCGTCACTTTCCCCGGGCCCTCGCACTGCTCGCGCTGGTCGCCACCGCGGCCACCGCCGCCGCGCCCGGTGCCACGGCCGAGTCGCCCACCCCCGCGACGACCCAGCTGCGTGCCACCATCGACACGATCCTCGCCGACACCCGGTTGGCCGGCGCGCAGGCGTCGGTGGTCGTGGTCGACACCAGCACGGGACAGACGCTCTACGACCGCAACGGTGACCGCCGGCTGGTTCCGGCGTCCAACACCAAGCTGCTGACCTCGACGGCCGCCCTTGAGCTGCTCGGCCCGGGTCACCGTTTCAGCACCGACGTACGGGCCAGCGGCAAGCGCCGTGCGGGCCTGCTCTCCGGCAATCTCTACCTGCGCGGCGGGGGCGACCCGACCATGCTCGCCACCGACTACGACGCGCTCGCCGCGCAGGTCGCCGCCGACGGCGTGCGAGTGGTCACCGGAAACCTGGTCGCCGACGACACCCGTTACGACCGCACCCGGCTCGGCCCCGACTGGACCTGGGACGACGAGCCCTACTACTACGCCGCGCAGGTCTCCGCACTGACCGTCGCCCCGGACACCGACTACGACGCGGGCACCGTGATCGTGCACGCCGCACCGGCCGACCGGGCCGGCGCCCCGCCGGTGGTCACCACCACCCCCGCCACCGGGTACGTCCACGTCGACAACCGCGCCCAGACGGTCAGCGACGGCGAGACCTCGATCTCGATCGAGCGCGAGCACGGCGGCAACACCGTCGTGGTGACCGGTCAGATCGCCGTCGGCGACGAGCCCGCCAGCGACTGGGTCACCGTCTGGGAACCCACCGGCTACGCGGCCGACGTGTTCCGGGCGGCGCTGCACCGACACGGCATCCGGGTGCTCGGCCGGACCGTGCTCGGCCAGCCCACCCCGGAGACGGCCCAGCCGGTGGCGCGCCACGACTCGATGAGCCTGGGCGAGCTGATGACGCCGTTCCTGAAGTTGTCCAACAACGGGCACGCCGAGGTGTTGACCAAGGAGATCGGTCGGGTGCTCTCCGGCTCGGGCACCTGGACGGCCGGTCTCACCGCGATCAGCGAGTATGTCGCCGACACCGGAATGGACACCGGGAGACTCCGCCAGCGTGACGGCTCAGGGCTGTCCCGGCGCAACCTGATCCCGGCGACGGAATTCGTCGACCTGCTGAGCGCCGTTCGCGCCGAACCATGGTTCGCGACCTGGTACGCGGCGCTGCCGATCGCCGGTCAGCCCGAGCGGTTCGTCGGCGGCACCCTGCGCAGCCGAATGGCCGGCACACCGGCCGCGGGCAACGTGCACGCCAAGACCGGCAGCCTGACCGGTGTCTCCGGGCTCTCCGGCTACGTCACCAGCGCCGATGGTCGACTGCTGGCGTTCTCCATCCTGCTGAACAACTACCTCACGGCGTCGGTGAAGTCGCTCGAGGACCAGATCGCTGTGGCGTTGGCCGGCTTCCGCGAGGGTGGTGCGTCGACAGCACGGGTGGCCCGGCCGGCGGTGCCGGAGACGCCGCGCACCCCGGAGGGCGTCGAGTGCTCCTGGGTCAAACCGATCACCTGCTGAGCGACGGCCGGGAGGCGCGAACGCGCCTCCCGGCCCAGCGAGCGCTCAGGCCGGACGGTCCGGTGGGGGGACCACCGCCGTCGGGTCACCACGTTCGATGAGCGCGGCGATCTCAGCGGCCCGCAGCCCGCGCAACGCCAGCACCCGGGTGCCCCAGCGGTGCAGGCGGCACGGGTGCGGGCTGGCATCGTTACGGCAGACCACACCCCCGGACCACCGTCGGGGGGCGTGCACCACCACCGCCCGTACGGCGAACTGGGTGTCCTCGCCCGTCACGTACGGCGGCAGGGGGATGTCGCGAAGAACCTCCCCGGACGCTTCACCGGTGCCGGACGAAGCGGCACGACGGACGCGGTGGGCGGTGCTGCTACTCATCTCCGCTGCCTCCACACTGGATGGTCGGATGGGGACAGCAAAAAGTTACGACGCAATCGACGGTCCGCGACGGACAAACTGTCCCGCTGGCCGAACGCGCAGCGATCAGTCAGTCAGTCAACGCACCGTCACGGCCTGGAGGCCGACGTTGCCGCAGTGCGACGTGAAGACCTTCTCGACGGTCCAGCTCAGCAGCAGCCGGGCACCCTTCGGCACTGTGAAGCGGATGGTGAACCGGGCACTCTGACTGGTGTAGGGGTCTTCCAGTCGGGCGGTGCTGGCGGGCCCGCCGGTGGACAGCCGCGCTTCCAGTCGCCCCCGAGCCATCCATATGCCACCGTAGAGCTCGACGGTGCGCGGCTCACCACTGCCGGCGACGGCGAGGCTGAACCCGTTCCCGGCACCGCAGGCGTAGACGCCGTTGGAGCTGCCGCTTGTCGACCGCTCCGGCGTGCCGTCGGTCCAGCGCACGTACTCCTGGTTGCCGTCCCAACCGACCCGCCGGCCTGGGCCACCCCCGTCGATGATCTCGCCGGAGCCGGAGCGCTTTCGGTTCATCGACCCGCCGCCGCGCTCCCCCCAGTGCACCCAGTCCCGGGCGCCAACAGCGGTGAGGTTGACGATCGCGGGCATCTCGCCCCGGCTCACCGTCAGCGACGGCGGACCGGGCTTAGCCGGCGGCGGGGCAGGCGTGCTGGCCGACGGCGTCGGGTCCGGCGAGGGTGGGCGCTGGCGCGGACGCAGGCCGGGCGTCGCCGGCCCCGCCTCGCCGGTGCGCCCGTCGGCGGCCGGGAAACCGGGGGAACGGGCGGCACCGGCGGGCACGCCGCCCGGACCACGCGCCTGGTCGTCGTCCGGCGCCGGACCGGGCCTGGTGGCGAGGTACGAGATCAACACAACCAGGCAGACGAGTACGGCGGCTCCCTCCACCGCCCAGCGCCGCCGCTGTCGGGCGCGGCGCAACACCCTGCGGGTCACCCCGGCGGTAATGGCGCGCGGACGGTGCTTCGGCGGCCCGTCGCCAGCCCTCGAACCAGCCCGCGTGCGGTCTTCGTCCGCCACCGACCCCTCCAACTCCGCCGCCCGGCCGTTTTGCACCGCCGAGGACCACACCATCCACTGTGGGCAGTTTCACGTTTACCCGGGCGTGGACGACACGCTAGATCCGGACTACCGGACGTGTCCAGCCCACAATGGGACGCTGTCGGACAACCCGGCCCGCCCGGACGGGCACTTCGGCAGACCAGGAGCGCCTTCGGGTCAGCCGATCCGGAAGCCGAGCAGTTGCGCGACGACCACGGCCTGCTCGACGTCGATCACGGCGCCGGCCCGTTCGACGACCGTCGGGTCCAGCGCGGTGAGATCGCTGCCCCGCAGGTCGGCGCCGCCGAGCCGGACATTGGTCAACTGCGCCCCGGAAAGATCGACACCGGTGACCGTAGCACCGGTGAGGTTGGCCCTGGTGAGGTCCACCTCGCGCATGCGCACCCCGGTCAGCCGGACGCCACGCAGGTCGGCACCGGGCAACGCGACGAAGGACCAGTCACCGCCGTCCACCGTCAAGGGGCGCAGATCGCACTCGCTGAAGGTGCTGCCGACCAGCTTGCAGCCGGTGAACTCGGCCTCGAAGAAGTTGCACCGCCGAAAGACGCAACGGGTGAAGGCGGAGTCGACATGTCGGGAGGCGTTGAACGCCACGTTGCCGAACGTGCACCCGGTGAAGACAGCGCCCCTGCTCACCGCCTCGGTCAGGTCCACCCCGAAGAACTCGCAACCCACGAAGTGCCGATCGGTCAGCTCCTCGCCGTACCAGTCCTCGTTGCGGAAGGTCACGTCCTCGGTCAACTCCGGCATCCGGCCAGGCTAGTGGGCGCCGCCGGCAGCCGACGGCCGGCAGGCCGGCGGCGGCCCCCTTCCGGTGGCGGTGTACCGGCGAGTACGTTCGGCGTCGTGAGTGTGGCTCGGAGCAAGGACCCGGATCAGATCGGTTTCGACACTGCGCGGCTCGCGCGGATCGACGAGCACTTCGGCCGGTACGTCGACGACGGCCGGCTGGCCGGCTGGCAGGTGGTGGTCACCCGTCGTGGAGAGGTGGCGCACTCCTCGACGTACGGGCTGCGCGACCGGGAGTCGGGCGCACCGGTCGAGGCCGACACCCTGTGGCGGATCTACTCGATGACCAAGCCGGTCACCTCGGTCGCGGCGATGATGCTGTGGGAGGAGGGCCGGTTCGAGCTGACCGACGAGATCAGCCGCTGGCTGCCCGAGTTCGCCGACCTGCGGGTCTACTCCAAGGGGTCGGCGCTCAAGCCGTACACGGTGCCGGCGGTCGAGCCGATCCGGGTCTGGCACCTGCTCACCCACACGGCCGGCCTGACGTACGGCTTCATGCAGACCTCGGTGGTCGACGGCCTCTACCGGGCCGCCGGCTACGACCTGTACCCGCCGGCGGACGTCGACCTGGCCGGCGCCTGCGCGGCCTTCGGCGAGCTGCCGCTGCTGTTTCAGCCCGGCTCGGCGTGGGGCTACTCCGTCGCCACCGACGTGCTGGGCCGACTCGTCGAGGTGATCTCCGGGCAGAGCCTCGACGCGTTCTTCGCCGACCGGATCTTCGGCCCACTCGGCATGACCGACACCCGCTGGTGGGTGGAGGGCGACGAGGCCGAGCGGCTGGCCGCGCTCTACGTACCGGAACCGCGCGGCGGCCGGGCCGTCCGCTACGACAGCCTGGGGTCGCTCGCCTTCAGCAAGCCGACGCTGCTCTCCGGCGGTGGTGGTCTGATCTCCAGCGCCGCCGACTACCACCGATTCACGCAGGTGCTGCTGCGCGGCGGCGAGCTGGACGGCGTCCGGGTACTCGGGCCGCGCACTGTGCGGTTCATGACCCGCAACCACCTGCCCGGCGGTCAGGACCTGGGCACCCTGTCCACCGGCGGCTTCGCCGAGACCACCCTGGACGGGATCGGCTTCGGCCTCGGCTTCGCGGTGGTCGACGACCCGATCCCCAGTCGGGTGCCGAGCAGCGTCGGGGAGTACTACTGGGGTGGGGTGGCCAGCACCGCGTTCTGGGTCGACCCGGCCGAGGAGATCACCGCGCTGCTGTTCACGCAGCTGATGCCGTCGAGCACCTACCCGCTCCGCTCTCAGCTGCGCCAGCTCGTCTACGCCGCCCTGATCGACTGACGGGATCGTCGTTCCACCAACCGTGAGCTGGCCCAGTCCCTAGCCTGAGCTGGTGAGCACCATCGTCGTGTTTGGCGCGGGCGGCACCGCCGGTTCGCGGGTCGTTTCCGAGGCGGTCGACCGGGGGCACCGGGTGATCGCCGCCGTCCGCCGCCCGGAGGCCACCTCGTACCTACCGGCCGGGGTGCGGACGGTCACCGGCGACGCGACCAGCGAGCGGAGTGTCCGGGAGTTGGCGCCGGACGCCGACGCGCTGGTCGTGGCGATCGGCGGCGGCGAGCGCGAGCTGTGGCGGAACGCGGCGGAGAACCTGGTGAGCACGCTGCGCGGGATGCCGGCCGCACCGCGGATCATCCACCTGGGCGGCGGGTCCACCCTGCTCACCCCGGGCGGCACCCGCATTCTCGACGAACCGGACTTCCCGGCGGAGTACCGGGAATCGGCGCTGGGGCAGGCGGACGCGCTGGACTACTACCGCACGGCGGCCGACGGGGTGAGCTGGACGTATGTCTCGCCACCCCCGCTGGAGTTCCACCCCGGCGCTCGCACCGGGCACTACCGCACCGGCACCGACCAGCCGGTCACCGATGCTCAGGGCCGCTCGGTGCTCACCTATGAGGACCTGGCGGTGGCGATCATCGACGAGATCGAGCAGCCGCGACACCCGAACGCCCGCTTCACCGCCGCGTACTGACCCGGCTGCGGGGCCAGCCGCGGTCAGTCGGCGAGGCGGGCCGGGAAACCACCGGTGGCAATCGGACCCCAGGCGTCGATGGTGACCCGGATCAGCGACTTGCCCTGACGCACCATGGCCGCCCGGTAGTCGTCCCAGTCCGGGTGCTCGCCCGAGATGCTGCGGAAGTATTCGACCAGGGGCTCCAGTGCCTCGGGCAGGTCGAGCACCTCGGCGGTGCCGTCGATCTGCACCCAGGGGCCGTTCCAGTCGTCGCTGAGCACGCAGGCCGAGACCCGGGGGTCGCGGCGGAGGTTGCTCACCTTGGCCCGCTCGGGGTAGGTGGAGACGACCAGCCGCCCCTGCCCGTCGACCCCTGCGGAGACCGGGGAGGACTGCGGTCGCCCGTCGGCGCGGGTGGTCATCAGCACGACGCGGTGCCGCGGCCGGAGGAAGTCGAGCAGGCCGTCCCGGTCGACCCGGGTGTTCCTTGCGATGCTGCGTGCCATTCCCCGTTCCTACCAGGGTGCGGGCGCAGCGGCGGCGGCGGGTCAGCGGGGTCGGGCCGCGGCGCGGTGCACCGCCTGGGTGGGCACCCGCGGGCGGCCGGACGGACGCCAGGCCCGACCGTTGGCGTAGATCACCCGAAAGCCGAGGTACGACGCGAGCGGAGCCCAGTGGGCGGAGCCCATCCGCAGCTCGGCGGCATTGTGTCGCTGGCCGTTGGCGAGCACGTCGAGGAGCACGGTTTCGAAGGCCGCCGATTCGACCCAGTCGACTTCCCGGGTGAAACCGCAGATCAGAGCGGCTCCGGTGACCTCCAGGAACTCGCGCAGCACCGCGTCCGAGGCGCGCAGCACCGAGCAGCTGCCGAAATAGAGTCGCCGCCCCTCCGCGCGGCCAGCCATCAGCTCGGCCACCTCGTTCAACTCCACCGACTGCCAGTCGGTCAGGCAGAGCCGGCTCGGCTCACCGTGCATGGCGAAGAAGCCGACCCGGTGGTCGGCGTACTGCTTGAGCAGCCAACGGTCCAGGAAGTAGAACAACTCGTCGCGGGTGGCCGCGTCCTTGTGGATGAAGCGGATCTTGCCCAGCCGCTCCAGCAGCTCCAGCGTGGGCAGCACCGAGCCCCGCTCGTTGAGGTCACGGTGCCACTGACCCTCGACACAGAAGACGCCACCGCGTGCCACGCGCACCTCCGCCAGTCCGCCGCCCCGCAGCTGACGTTACCGGCCGCCATCGCCCCGGGAACATCACCCTCCGTGTGGCAGATTGCGACGTTCGGTGCCCTTGACCGCAGCCGGGGTGATCGGACGGAAATGGCTGTTTCGCAAATCAGCCGAATTCCCAGCCAATACCCAGGGACAGCAGATTGTGAGCACGATTCTCGTTAACCACCTCCAACGGCACTGATCAGTGCGAGGGTGGAAATCACGGGACTTCTCGGTCGATGTCCTGGTGCCACCCCATTCGCTCTCCTATCGGGAGGACTTCTGTGCGCGTAAACACCTTGAAGCGGGTCGCTGTCGCATTCGCCCTGGCACTGCCCGGGGCCGCAATCGCCACGGTGATCGCCGCACCGGCGGCGTACGCGGACGGCTGTTACACCTGGAACCGCACCCTGAGCCAGGGGCGCTCCGGCGACGACGTCCGCCAGTTGCAGATCCGGGTCGCCGGGTGGGCCGGTTACCGGGACATCGTGGAGAACGACGGCCGCTACGGGCCGAAGACCGCCGCCGCGGTCAAGCGGTTCCAGCAGGCGTACGGGCTGCGCGCCGACGGCATCGCCGGCCCACAGACCTTCGCCAAGCTGTACCAACTCCAGGACAACGACTGCACGCCCGCACACTTCACCTACGGCGAGCTGGACAACGGTTGCGGCGGGAGCGGGTGGAGCGGCGGCCCGCTGTCGGCGAACCAGACCAAGCAGAACGCGTTGCGCACCATGTGGAAGCTGGAGGCGCTGCGCAAGGGCCTCGGTGACAAGCCGCTCTACGTGTCGAGTGGGTTCCGCAGTCGCGCCTGCAACAACCAGGTCGGCGGCGCGTCCGACAGCCAACACCTGTACGGCAACGCGGCCGACGTGACCTCACGGACGTCCTCGCTGTGCCAGGTCGCCCGCGGTGCCCGTAACAACGGCTTCAGTGGGATCTACGGGCCGGGCTACCCCGACCACGACGACCACGTGCACGTCGACTCGCGTCGGGAGAACAACAGCGACGACAGCTCGAACACGACGAGCTGGTCCGCCCCGGACTGCGGGGTTGGCAACTGAGCCCACCCGCTCAGAGCGACGTCGGCCCGACGCGGAGGGGGAATCTTCGCGCCGGGCCGACGTCGTGTCGCCCCGGGTCGGATGGGCGGAGGGGGTAGCGCGCTCAGCTCGCCCGGGGCCAGCGCGGCGCGGTGACGGGGGGAGTCACCGGCCGGCCAGCAGCGGTGGGCCGTACCCCCTGGGGGACGACTCGCGCGGCCTGTTGCCGCGACGGCCCGGTCGCCGTGAACGGGAACGGCACGTGCACAAACGGATTGCCATGCCGGATCAACGCCTCGATCTGCCGCTCGTTGAGCCCGTGTGTCTCCAACACCCGACGCCCCCAGCGGTGCAGCCGGCACGGGTAGGAGGCGCCGTCGTTGCGGCACAGCGGCCCGGTGGGCCACTCCTCGGCGGTGTGCACGACCACCGCCCGGACCGCGAGCCGGACATCCTCCGGGGTCAGTGGTGCCGGCATTGGCACCTCACCCAGTACCTGATCGATGGGATCCGTCGACTGCTCACCAACTCGCACGGCAGGCCTCCCGCAGTTCGGCAGCGGTACGGCGGACCTACCGCACCGACATCCTCGGCCATGGGTACGGCGGACACCGGACGAAAGTTCAATTCCGGTACGCGGTAAGCAGATCCTCCGCCGACAGCACCCGGATGCCGTCGACGGCAGTGCCGCTGCGCGACACGGCGACGACCGGCACCGATTCGTCGGCGCCGGGAAGCTGGGACCGGTGCAGGAGCAGTCGGCCCAGGTCATGCGCGTCAAAGGGTCGGTTCTCCTGCCACTTGACCGATCCGACGAAGCTGATGCTCCGAGCGACGGGCGCACGGTCGGCGCCGACTATGTCGATCTCCGGGTCGTTGGTCCGGGTCCAGTAGCCGCCGATCGTCGCCGCCTCCGCCGGTAGATGGTCACTGGGCAGCCGGCGCAGCGCCTCCCGGACGACAGGTTCGATGGCTCGCCCTCGCCAGGACGTCCACGACCGGTCGATCCGGTCCAGGGTCAGGTCGCCCCGCCCCCGCTCGATCTCGGAGAGGTGCGGCCCCAGGAACGACAACCAGAAACGCAGGTACGGATCGGCCACCGAGTACCGGGTCTCCCGCGACGGCTTGGTCGACAGCGGAACGGTGACCTCCACGGCCCGTTTCTGGGTCAGCAGGCGCAGGGCGCGGTTGAGGGACGCCTGCGGAAGATCCCCTGCCGCGCGGGAGATCAGCGAGAAGGTCCGCTCACCGGAGCCGATGGCCCGCAGCACCAGCCCCGCCTGGGACTGGGGCGGGAACTCCGCCGCCAGTGCCCGCTCGCCGCTGACCAGCAGGGCAGAGGTCGGATCCCGTACCGCGTCGGTCAGATACTCGTGGACCGACGCACCGGTCGGCCACTCGTCGAGGATCAGCGGCAAACCGCCGGACACCAGGTAGGCGTCGAACGCGTCGGCGGCGGACAGGCCGAGCATGTCGCTGACGTCGGCCGGGCTCAGCGGCGGAATGACCATCTCCGTGGCTCGCTGGTGGAACGGCCGGCCGTAGTCGTTGAGGGCTTCCATCATGGCCAGGTCCGATCCGACGCAGATCAGGAGAACCGGTCGACGGGACAACTCGCGATCGAAGACCTTCTGCAACGTTCCCTCGAAACCCGGGTCGCCCGCGATGAGGTACGGCATCTCGTCCAGGACGACGACGCTCGGCCGGTCGGACGGCAGCGCGGCGGCGAGCAGGGTCAGCGCGGCGTCCCAGGTCTGTGGTTGCTGCTCCCGAAGGATCTGCGCACCCGGCAGTGTCGAGGCGGCCGCCTCCTCCACGAAGAGGGCGAGCTCGGCTGCGACGGTCGGCTGCGCCGAGGCGGTGAAGAAGAGGTACGGCACCTCGGCCCGCTCCACGAACTCCTCGACCAGTCGGGACTTGCCCACCCGCCGCCGACCGCGCATGAGAAGGGCCCGCCCAGGCCGACCAGCACGGCCGCCCCGTCGCACCCGAGAAAGCATGGCGCCCAGGAGGTCGAGTTCACGGTCCCGTCCGACAAAGCCGTCCACGATCACTCCTGACACAACCAACGATGGAACAACCAAAAATGAGTGTAACCTCATCCGCGTTGGTGTGTCCGGCCCTTGACCCCGGCGAAGGCCTCGTCAGACGAGGCCGGCGTCGTGCACGAGCAGCGCCACCTGGACCCGGTTGTTGAGTTCCAGTCGGGTCAGCAGCCGGGAGACGTACGCCTTCACCGTCGCCACGCTCATGAACAACTCCCCCGCGATCTCCGCGTTGGTGCGGCCCCGCCCCAACGCGACCGCCACCTGCCGCTCCCGCTCGCTGAGCCCGGTGAGCAGCCGCAGCGCCCGTTCGCGGCGCGGGTCCGGGCCGACCGGGCCAGGGGCGGCCGCGGTCACGTGGGCGATCAACGTCCGGGTCACCGTCGGCGAGAGCGTCGCCTCGCCCGCCGCGACCCGGCGTACGGCGCGCACGATCTCCGCCGGTGGGGTGTCCTTGAGCAGGAAACCGGCCGCCCCGGCGCGGAGCGCCCGCAGCACCTGTTCGTCGGCGTCGAAGGTGGTCAGCACCAGCACCTCCGGCGGGTGCGGTTGAGCACGCAGCGCCTCGGTGGCGGTCAGCCCGTCGACCCGGGGCATCCGGATGTCCATCAGCACCACGTCCGGGGCGTACGCGGCGACGGCAGCCGGCACCTCGCCGCCGTCGGCCGCCTCGCCGACCACTGTCAGGTCCGGCAGACCGCCGAGGATCATCGAGAGCCCGGCCCGGACCAACGCGTCGTCGTCCACGATCAGCACGCGTACCGGCGGCGCGGCCGCGTCGGCCGGCCCGGCCGCGCCGGCAGGGCTGGTCACGCCGGCCACGGCAGCCAGGCGGCCAGCCGGAAGTCACCGCTGTCGTCCCGGCCGTAGGCGAGTCGCCCGCCGGCCAGGGTCACCCGTTCGCTGATGCCGACCAGGCCGGTGCCGGCACCCGGCAAGGTGCCGCCGGCCGGTGCGCCGACCGGCCACCGGTTGCCGATCGCCACGGTCAGCCCGGCGCCCGGCCCGCCGGCCACGTCCACGGTGACTGCCGCGCCGGCAGCGTGCTTGCGGGCGTTGGTCAGCCCCTCCTGCACGATCCGGTACGCGGCCCGGCCCAACGCCGCCGGCACCTCCCCCGGGCTGGCGACGCTGTCGCTGACGTTCACCCGCACCCCGGCCGACCGCGACTCGGCGATCAGGGCCGGCAGGTCGGCGAGGGTGGGCTGCGGCGGCTCGGGGGCGTCGCCGGCACCGTCGTCCTCGGCGCGGAGCACCCCGATCACCTCGCGCAGGTCCTGGAGGGCGGCGTGCGCGCTGCCCCGGATCACCCCGGCGGCCCGGGCCACCTCGTCGGCCGGCGCGTCCGGGCGGAACTCCAGCGCACCCGCGTGCAGGCTGAGCAGCGAGATCCGATGGGCCAGCACGTCGTGCATCTCCCGGGCGATCCGGGTGCGTTCGAGGTGGCGGGCCTGGGTGACCCGCAGCTGCTGCTCCGCCTCGGCCCGCTCGGCCCGCTCCCGCAACGACACGATCAACTGCCGCCGGGCCCGCACGAACATCCCCCAGGCCAGCACCGCGAAACTGAGCACCACTCCCCAGGACACGGTGGCCCAGTAGGGCATGCTCGGGTCCGGGCGTGTCCAACTGAAGACCAGGTTGGTGACGAGACCGGCACCGGTGACCGCGATCGCGATGGCGGTCCGCCGGTGCACCACCACGGTGAAGTAGAAGATCAGCAGCGGGATGGCGGCGGCCATCGAGAACAGCGTCAGCGGTGTCGTCGCCACTATCAGCCCGAGCGGCCATCGGCGGCGCATCCAGAGCAGCCCGCAGCAGACCAACCCGATCACGGCGTCGGCACCGGTCATCCAGTCGTGCGGGAGCGGAGTGGCCATCGCCGGGTCGGGCGACAGGGCGTCGGCGGTGGCGAAGAGCACCCAGAGCAGGGAGACCAGGAACGCGACGCTGTCCACGATCCAGTCGCGGGTGGTGCGACGCGGACGCGTACGCCCGCGGTCAGCCGGCACCACCAGCTCCCCTGGCAGCAGCCAGGGGTGCTCCGGGACGGCGAGGCTGGTCACGCGCCCATGCTAGGCAGCATCGGGGCCCGACAACCAGCTACCAAAGTCGAGATCCGATGATCGACCAAGGTCGACGGGGCACCGACCGGTGGCCGCAGCGGATGGCCGGGCGGCGCGGGCAGGCTCAACCGCATGATCACCGTAGAGAACCTCACCAAGCGATACGGGCCACACCCGGCCGTGGACGACGTGTCGTTCCAGTGCGAGCCGGGCACCGTCACCGGCTTCCTCGGCCCCAACGGCGCCGGCAAGTCGACGACCATGCGCATGATCTGCGGGCTGACCACGCCGACCGCCGGCCGCGCCACGGTCTCCGGGCACCCGTACCAGGAGCTGCCCAACCCGGGGCGGGAGGTCGGGGTGCTGCTGGACGCCTCCGCCCAGCACGCCGGGCGCACCGGCCGCGAGGCGTTGACGCTGTCCGCGTACACCATGGGTCTGGACCGGCGCGAGGTCGCCGCGAAGCTCGACCTGGTCGGGTTGAACGCGGTGGCCGCGAAGCGTCGGGTACGGGCGTACTCGTTGGGTATGCGCCAACGGCTCGGGCTGGCGCACGCGCTGCTCGGCGACCCCCGGGTGTTGATCCTCGACGAGCCGGCCAACGGTCTGGACCCGGAGGGGATCTTCTGGATGCGCGGCCTGCTGCGCGACTTCGCCGACCGGGGCGGCACCGTGCTGCTCTCCTCCCACCTGCTGCGCGAGGTGGAGGCGGTCGCGGACCGGCTGGTGGTTATCGGGGGCGGCCGGATCGTGGCCCAGGGCGACAAGAACGAGCTGCTGGCTGGCGGCGGCACTGTGGTCCGGGCCCGCGACAGTGCGGCGCTGCGGCGGGCGCTGGAGGTGGCCAACCTGAGCGCCGCCGACAGCTCGGAGGGGCTGCTCGTGCAGGCCGACGCCGAGGCGGTCGGCCAGGCCGCCGCCGATGCCGGCGTCGCGTTGGCCGAGCTGCGCCCCGCCAGCGGCGGCGGCCTCGAACAGCTCTTCCTCACCCTGACCGCCGGCGAATCGACCAAGGAGGCCGTCCGATGACCACCACCACCGCGCCCGCCGCCGGCGCCGTCGCGCCCCGGCACCACACTCCGGTACGTCGACCGTCGCTGCTCCGGCTCACCGGCGTGGAGCTGCGCAAGCTCGTCGACACCCGGGCCGGTCGCTGGCTGCTGATCACCATCGGCCTGACCACCGCCGCGATCGTCATCCTGCAACTGATCTACGCCGGGGAGGCCGACCAGACCTTCCTCAACTTCTTCGTCCCCTCACTGCTGCCGGTGTCGGTGCTGCTGCCGGTGCTGGGCATCCTGTCGATCACCAGTGAGTGGTCGCAGCGCACCGCGCTCACCACGTACGCCCTGGTGCCCCGCCGGGAGCGGGTGGTCGCCGCGAAGCTGTTCGCCGTGATGCTCACCGCGCTCGCCTCGGTGCTGGCCAGCCTCGCGGTCGCCGCCGTCGGCACGCTGGTGGCGTCCGCCACCGGCGGGGCGGGCACCTGGGAGTTCGACTGGTCGCTGGTCCTGAACGCGGGGATCCTCCAGGTCACCAGCGTGTTGATGGGTGCCGCCTTCGGTCTGCTGCTGCTCAACCCGCCGCTGGCGATCGTCGGCTACCTGCTGCTGCCCACCCTGTGGGGGGTGCTCGGCGAGATGGTCAAGCCGCTGCGCGGTCCCTCCGAATGGTTGGACACCAGCAAGACCATGGAACCGTTGTTCAGCAGCGACGCCCTGACCGGGGGCCAGTGGGGACGGATTGTGGTGTCCCTGCTGGTCTGGATGGTCCTCCCGCTGGCCGCCGGGCTGTTCCGGACGCTCCGCCGCGAGGTGTCCTGACCATGGACATGGCCAGCTACCGTCCGCGCACCGTGGTCAGCGGCGGCCTGCTGGAGCTGGCGGTCCTGTGGGGTGGCTTTCCGCTGCTCGGCGCGGGCGCCGGATGGCTCCTCGCGGCGGCGACGGGCTGGCTCGCCCGGCTGCCCTGGGTGCCGTTCGGCGACCTGATCGAGTGGTTGGACCGGCTGCCCGAGCCGCAGGCCACCGCCGGCACCATCGGGGTGGGCGTCCTGGCCGGCCTGGTCATCGCCGGGATCGGCACCGCCGAACGGTTGATCGTCACCGTCGACGGGGCGCAGGTCCAGCTGCGCCGCTCCGATGAGAACCGGACCATCGCCCGGGTCGACACCCGGGTGGTCTTCCTCGCCGACAAGCACCTGGTGCTGCTGGACGCCGACGGCGCGGAACTGGTCCGGGAGTCGACGGACCTGCCGGCCGCCCAACTGGCGGCGGCGTTCCGGGCGCACGGCTGGGGCTGGGCGGACGACGACCCGCACCGGTCGGCGTACCGGCTGTGGGTTCCGGACCTGCCCGGGTTGCCGGCCGGCGCGGACGCGCTGCTGCGCGCCCGCGACCGGGCGATCGAGCGGGACCGCCGCGACGACGCCCGGGAGTTGCGCCGCGAGCTGGGCCAGATCGGGGTGGTGCTGCGCGACGAGGGCAAGCGGCAGTACTGGCGGTTGACCACCCGGGCCCTCGCCCCCGGGCCGGAGCAGCCGACTTCGGCCGAGCGGGAGCCGGACGGGCGGTAGCGTCTGTCCCAGCAGACCCTGGGAGCCGCGCGATGACCGAACAGCAGCCGTACCGGGTGGTGTCCCGACACCCCGGCTTCGAGCTGCGTCGGTACCCCGCCCACCTGGTGGCCGAGATGCAGATCCAGGCGTCGTTCACCAGGGCGCCGATCGAGGCGTTCCGGCCGCTGGCCGCGTACATCGGTGGCGCCAATCGGGCCCGGCACCCGATCGGCTCCGCCGCGCCGGCGACGGCGGCGGCCGGCGGCTCGGAGAAGATCGCCATGACGGTGCCGGTGGTGCAGATCGAGGGTGAGTGGCCGGGCGCGTACCTGATCCAGTTCGTCATGCCGGCCAGCTTCACCACCGCCACCCTGCCCGAGCCGGTGGACGCCCGGGTACGGATCCGCGCGGTTCCGGCGCGGCTGGCGGCGGCGATGCGGTTCTCCGGGCGGTGGACGGAGCAGGCGTTCAGCCAGCGGGCCACGATGCTCGGCCGGTCGGTGACCGCCGCCGGGCTGCAACCGACCGGCGCCATCCGGTACGCGCGCTTCGACCCGCCGTGGAAGCCGTGGTTCCTGCGCCGCAACGAGGTGGTGCTGCCGGTCGTCGAGTGAGCTACCTGAGCCGCCGACGGTCTTCGACGCTCGGCCGCGCCAGCAGCACTGCCATACCCAGCCCCGAGAGCAGCCCGGCCAGGGAGACCAGCAGATCGGAGTCGGCGGCGTTGATCGGGCTGTTGCCGGCCAGCGCTGTGAAACTCGCCCCGATCGGCAGCAGGAGCATCATCGGGACGGCCGTGGCCACCAGGAACACCAACGGGCCCACCAGCGCGACGAGCGCGGCCAGGGCGTGGTGCCACCAGATCGGCCGACCACCCGGCCAGTCCCAGGCCAGCACTGTGACCCCGGTGAGCAGCACCGCCCCGAGAGCGGCCTCCGGCAGGAGTCGTTCACCGGGCGCGGCGGCACGGACCAGCCCGACGCCGAGCAGGGCCGCCACGACGAGGCCGGCCGCCAGCCCGACGCGAACCCGGGTCCGCGCCGGAGCCGCCGCCAGCGCGGCGCCGACGGCCACTGCCACCAGCAGCGCCGCGGTGGCCAGGGCGCCCTGGTTCAGCTCCGGCTCCCGGTCGGTCGGTGACTCCATAGCGGCCGCCACCAGCGTCAGCACCCCGGCCACGCAGGCCGCCCCGGTCAGCACCCGCCGGTCGGCGGCCGGAGTCGTGCCAGGCTCCCGCGTCTGCGGCGCGGCGCGCTCCCACCAGAGCAGAAGCGCCACGACCACGGCGAGCGCGGCGTAGCCGGCGACGGCGAGCAGCACCGTCGCGTCGAGGCCGATCGGGTCGGCCCGGTCGACAGCCACGTCGGCGGCGATCCAGCAGCCGCCCAGCACCACCGCCGGGCCGCTCCACCGCACCTGCCCGCGCCCGGCCAGCACCAGCCCGAGCGGCACCGCCATGATCGCCATGAACCGCAGGTCGCGCGCCCAGTAGGCGTTGTTGCCCGGCAGGCTCTCCGACCACGGACCGAGCGGCTCGGTCAGCGGTTGCCACGTGGTCATGCCGTACGCCCAGAGCGCGACGGCGGCGGCGGAGAGGAGCAGCCCGACCGGGCGCGCGGATCGCATCCGTGGACGGTAACGGGCCCACCGCCCGTGCGGGGGGCGCGGTCATCCGCCGACCGGTGAGCGGGCGGGGCGGTAACGCAGCAGCCGCCACGTCGGCAACACACTGGACAGCACCGCGAGCAGCAGGCACAGCCCCACCACCCCGACGACCACCGACCACGGCATCACCAGATCGACGGGAGCACCGACCTGCTCGGCGAGGCCGGCGCTGATGCTGAGCAGACCAACGAACGCGACAGCCCCACCCAGCAGCGCGCCGATCAGGACCACCAGGGCGGACTCCGCCGTGACCAGCCAGATGACCTGCCGTCGGGTCGCCCCGGCCATCCGGATCAGCCGCAGGTCCGCGGCGCGGCCGGCGGCGGCCAGCAGCAGCGTGTTGGCCACCGCGATGGCCCCGTAGCCGGCGGACACCCCGATCAGCAGCACTGTGAAGAGCCAGACGAGGCGGTCCTCGGCGGCGTCCGCCTCGGCCGCCCAGCCCGGAACGTCGAGGATCCGCGCGCCGACCGGTGGATCGATGCGGTCCCGGACGTACACGGTGGACGTCAGCGCCGACGGGTCGTGCGCCCGCACCACGGCCCGCGGCACGAGCAGGTCGCCGGGGATCGAGGTGTCGTCGACCACGGCGACGACGCGCAACGACACAGTCGTCCCGTCGGCGAAGACCACCGGGTACGGCTCGGACGGCAGCCGGTTCGCCGAGGCGGTGACCACCACCGTGTCGTCGCCCCTCAGGTCGTTCAACGAACCGGCGACCACGGTGAGCACCCGGTTCGCTGCGGCGAAGCCCTCCGGATCCACGCCGAGCGCGGTCATCGGCCGGTCCGGTGGCGACGTTCCGGGGTCGGTGCGGTAGACGGTGGTCGGCAGCAGCGCGGTGCCACCGGTCGCGGCGACGGCCCGGTCGGACAGGCCGGGCGCGCGGTCCGGCACGACGATCCAGCCGGCGTTCACGTTGTCCGCCCGACCGGCCGCGTACGCGGCGGTGCTGGTGCGCACCATCCCGGACACCAGCACCGCGAACGCGACAGTGAGCAGTACCGGCGCGGCGATGGCGGCGGTCCGCCGGGTCGCTGTCAACGCCCCGCCCCGGACCAGCATCCCGATCGCGCCACCGGGCCGACGCACCGGAGAACGCAGCAGCCACACCAGCGGTCCGACCACCACCGGGGCGAGCACGGTCGTGCCGGCCACCAGCGCCATCACCGCGTAGAGCGCGTACTGCGCCCCCACCCGCGCCTCGTCGGCGGTCGCCGTACCCAGACTGAGAGCGGCCCCCGCCGCGAGGAGCAGCGCCCCGGTGACGGCACGCAGCCGGCCGATCGGTCGCTGTTCCACGGCGGCATCGCGTAGTGCCTCCAACGGGCGGACCCGCGCCGCTCGGCGCGACGCCGACCAGACGGCCAGCAACGCGATCACCGGCCCGGCGGCGAGCGAGACCGCGATCGGCCAGAGTTCGTAGCGGACCCGGAAGGTCGACGGTTCGTAGCCGACGTCGACCAGCAGCCGACCCAGCAGCGGGGCGAGCGCTGCGCCCACCAGCAGGCCGACGAGCCCCGCCGAGACGCCGACGGCGAGCGCCTCGGTGTGGACCATGCGGCGGACCTGGCGTCCGGTGGCGCCGACGGCGCGCAGCAGGCCCAGCTCACGGCGGCGCTGCGCGATGGTGAACGCGAAGGTGGAGGCGACCACGAACACCGTGACGAAGCCGGCGAGGGCCGCCGTGGCGGTGAGCACCTGCATGCCGATCCACCGGGTACGGGCGTCGCCGCGCGGCTCCAACGCACCACGGGCGTCACCGGTGAGCACCCGTCCGTCGACGCCGACGACTCCGCGAGCCGCCGTGGCGACCCGCTCGGCGTCGGCGTCCGGCGCGAGCACCAGCCCGATGGCCCGCACGCCGGGAGCGAGCGTGGCGGCGACAGCGTCCGCGACATGGACGCCCGGTCCGTCGACCAGGCCGCTGACGGTGTACGACTCCGGGCCCACAGCGGTCAGCACTGTGACCGGTGCGCCGGCGCGCAGTCCGAGCGCGCTGTCGACGACCACCTCGCCGGGCCGGCGGGGTGGCTCGCCGGCCGTGAGTCGCAGCCCACCCAGCTGGGCGCTGGACCAGCCGTGCCCCTGGTAGGCGTCCTCGCGCCGGGTTTCGGCGGCCGAGGGTCGGCCGTCGACGAGCGGCTGCGCGTAGAAGGTGCGGTCCGGCACCGCCGCCACCACGTCCGGCAGACCGGCCAGCCTGCCGACCAACTCCGCCGCCGTGGTGGCGGACCAGGGCCGGGTCGGCACGAACTCGTCAGCGGACGCACCCGCCTCGGGGCTCTGCACCACGACCGCCGCCCGCGCCAGCCGGTCCGGCACCTGCGGGCGGCCGGAGGCTAGCAGCAGGGTTGCCGCCGCGACCAGCGTGACCCCGATGGCGACGGCCACGAACGCGCTTGCCGACCGCCGGACGCTCAGCACGACGACTCCGCTACGGTTTCCCGCTCGGCGATCCGGGCGGCGACGGCGGCGGCGGTGATCCCGCCGGTCAGCTCGTCGACGACGCGCCCGTCGGCCAGCAGGAGGACCCGATCGGCGTACGCGGCGGCGGCGGGATCGTGGGTCACCATCACGACGGTCTGCCCGTGGTCGTCGACGAGCGCCCGCAGCAGCCGGAGCACCTGCCGGGAGGAGGCGCTGTCCAACGCCCCGGTCGGCTCGTCGGCGAAGACCACCGCCGGACGGGTGATCAACGCTCGGGCCACGGCGACGCGCTGCTGCTCCCCGCCGGACAGCTCACTCGGCCGGTGCCCGGCCCGGTCGGCGAGGCCGACGGCGTCGAGGGCGGCGGCGACGTCCCCGACCGGCGGGCGGCGGCGGGCCAGGCGCGACGGCAACTCGACGTTCTGCGCCGCGGTCAGCGTGGACACGAGGTTGAACGCCTGGAAGACGAAGCCGATCCGGTCCCGCCGCAGCCGGGTCAGCTCGTCCTCACCGAGGTCGTTGAGGTTGGTGCCGTCGATCGTGACGGTCCCCTCGGTCGGACGGTCCAGCCCCGCCGCGCAGTGCAGCAGGGTGGACTTCCCCGAGCCGGAGGGGCCCATCACCGCCGTGAACGTGCCGCTCGCGAAGCCGGTGGTCACGCCGTCGAGCGCCGTCACCCGCCGGGTTCCGGTGCCGTACACCGCGCGCAGCCCCGTCAGGGTCACCGTGTCTGTGGTCATGACCGTTACCGTGCCGAACGCGGCGGGTGCGGCGCGTCGGGCCGGGGCGGGCACTTTGCGGCCCTCCCCCGGGTGGAGTCGACGGCCCGCACACGCCGGTACGTCGTCCTGTGGGATGACCACCCGCAGGCGGACGCGGCCGACCCAGCCGGCCGTTACCGTTCGACGGGTGACCGCTCTCCTGCTGACCCGACGAATGCGGCCGGTGGATCTCTACACCGTGGACGCCCTGCTGGCGGTGGCCGTCGGTGGGCTGCTCTGCCCGTACGCGGCGCTGGAGTCGCCGCTGCACGGCGGCGTACGCGAGCCGCTCTGGGTGTCGGTGCTGGTCGGATTGGCCCTCGGGCTGCCGTTGGCCGTCCGGCGACGGTGGCCGATGACGGTGGCCGTCGTGATCAGCTCGATCGCCACCGTCGCTCTGATCACCGGGGTGATACCCAACTTCGCGGCCGCCGCCCCGGCGTTCGCCATCGGCCTGTCCTTCTACACGGTGGCCGTGGCGACGCCCACCCGCCGGTCGATGCTCTGCGCCGCCGGTTGTCTCGCGCTGGTGAGCGTCGGCCTGGTGCTGACCGCGGGCGACCTCTGGTCGCGGACCGGCGCTGTCGTCTACGCCGCCGTCATGGTCGCGCCCGCCTGGGTGATCGGTTGGCTGATCCGGGAGCGACGCGCCCTCGCCACCCGGCAGAGTGATCAGCTGGTCCGTCAGGCTGCCACCGAGGAGCGGTTGCGGGTGGCGCGTGAGCTGCACGACGTGGTCGCGCACACGCTCAGTCTCATCGTGGTGAAGGCGGCCGTCGCCAATCACGTCGCCGAGGCCGACCCGCGCGAGGCGGGCGCCGCGCTCCGGGTCATCGAGGAGACCGGCCGCACCGCGCTGACCGACGTACGTCGGGTGCTCGGCGTGTTGCGCGAGGACAGCCCGTACGCGCCGACGCCCGGGCTGGACGAGTTGCCCCTCCTCGCCCGGCAGGCGGCGATCGGCGGCGTCGACGTGCAGCTCGACGTGCGGCGGGACGAGCCGGCCGGCGCGGTGCCGGAGTCGGTGGGCCTCGCGGTGTACCGGATCGTGCAGGAGGCAATGACGAACGTGGTGAAGCACGCGGCGCCGGCCGCCTGCCGGGCCACGGTGACCGTCCTGCCCGACGAGGTGCGGGTGGAGGTGACCGACGACGGCCGGCGGCCGGTCCTGCTCGGCGGGGAGGGGCACGGGTTGATCGGCATGCGGGAACGGGTGGCGTTGCACGGCGGGGAGTTCCGTGCCGGCCCCCGCTCCGACGGTGGGTTCGCGGTGACGGCCAGCCTCCCCTACCGGGTGGCCGCGTGATCCGCGTGCTGATCGCCGACGACCAGGCGTTGCTGCGCGGCAGTTTCCGGCTGCTGGTGGATCTCAGCCCCGACTGCACCACTGTCGGTGAGGCGGGCACCGGCGTGGAGGCTGTCGCGTTGACCGAGCAGCACCGACCGGATGTGGTGCTGATGGACGTGCGGATGCCGGAGATGGACGGCATCGAGGCGACCCGGCGGATCTGCGCCGACCCGGCGACGGCCGACACCCGGGTCATCATCCTGACCACGTTCGACCTCGACGAGTACGTCTACGGGGCGCTGCGCGCCGGAGCCAGCGGGTTCCTGCTCAAGGACACCCCACCGGCGGATCTACTGACCGGGATCCGGGTGGTCGCGGCCGGGGAGGGGCTGCTCGCGCCGACGGTGACCCGCCGGCTGATCGACGAGTTCGCCCGGCAGCCGGAGCCGACCCGGCCGCTGCCCCGGCAGCTCGACGGGGTGACCGATCGGGAACGGGAGGTCCTCGCGCTGATCGCCCGGGGGCTGTCCAACGCGGAGTTGGCCGCGCACCTCAACCTCAGTCAGGCCACCGTCAAGACGCACGTCGGGCGGCTGCTGACCAAGCTGGCGGTACGCGACCGGGCGCAACTGGTCATCGTCGCGTACGAGACGGGCCTGGTGGGGCCGGGCGGCCTACGCTGAGCGGGTTGTCCGCACCCGAGGAGGAGCCATGACCCGGTACGTCGCCCTGCTGCGCGGGGTCAACGTCGGCACCACCCGGCTGGCGATGGCCGACCTGCGCCGGATCGTCACCGACCTCGGGCACGAGGACGTCAAGACGTACCTGCAGAGCGGCAACGTGGCCTTCGGCAGCACCGTACGCGACGCGGAGAAGCTGGCCGTGGGCATCGCGCGGGCGCTCACTGACGAGCTGGCGCTGACAGTGCCGGTGCTGGTGCGCAGCGGCCGGGAGTTGGCGGCGATCGCCGGCGGCAACCCGTACGCCGACCGGGAGGACGACCCGACGCGACTGCTGGTGGCCTTCCTCGCCACCGCACCCAAGAAATCCACGGTGGACTCACTGGCCGTGCCCGGTGGCGAGAACGTGTCGTTCACGGTGACCGGCCGGGAGGTGTTCCTGCACTACGTCGACGGCGGTTACGGGCGGTCGAAGTTCACAAACGCGTACCTGGAGAAGAAGCTCGGCGTGGTGGCCACCTCCCGCAACTGGAAGTCGGTGCGGGCCCTGGCGGAGATGACCGCCTCCTGACCTCAGGTGGGGGCCGCGGCTCGGCGACCCCCACCGACGGTGCTCAGAAGTGGTAGGCGGTCTCGTACTCGGGCACCAGCACCCGGCTGCGCGGCGAGATCCGGCGCACCGCCGCGATCATCTCGTTCAGCCGGGTGCGGTCGGTCGGGGCGACCGGCGGCGGGTTCTGCAACGCCGTCTCGAAGTTGTCGTAGTGCACCGGCACCACGACCTTCGGGTAGTCGAGGCCGGCCAGCAGCCGGGGCAGGTAGTCGCCGGTGGTGGTGGCGTTCTGCATGGCCACCATCGCCACGTCCGGCGCGAGGCCGGTGAGGTTCCGCTCGGCGACGTCGCTGGCCCCGGTGAAGTAGACCGACGGTCCGCCGTCGACCCGCAGCAGGTAGCCCAGCGTGTCACCCTCCGGCAGGTCGGCGATGGTGGCCGGCTGGGGCGGCGGGCTCACCCGCACACCGGGAAAGGCCACCGAGTACGACGGGTTGCGGCTGTGCAGCGAGCCGACCACCTCGACGCTGTGGTCGCCGAAGTCCAGCACCTCCCCACCCTTCACGGCGCTGAGCTGCGTCGACGGCAACCCGTAGGCCAATCCCAGGTGGTACGCGGTCAGCGTGCCGAACACCCGCGCGCCGGTGCGCTTGGCGATGTACGGCACGTCCATGAAGTGGTCCCAGTGGGTGTGCGTGACCAGCACCGTCGTGGCCCGGTCGACGCGCGGGTCGATCACGTCGGTGCGCACTGTCAACGCGGTGTCGGTCTTGAACGCCCCGGTGAACAGCCCGGTGTCGATCCGGCTGAGGAACGGGTCGACGAGAACGGTGCGGTCGCCGATGTCGACGCGCCAGCCGGCCGTACCCCACCAGCGGAAGCTGACCGCGCCCTTACGGCGAGCGGTCGGCGTGGGCGCGGCGGTCGAGGGCGCGGCCTGGGCCGGGGTGGCGACGCCGGCGGCGAGGCCACCGGCGGAGACCAGGGCGGTGGTGGCGGCGGCGTCGCGCAGGAAGCGTCGGCGGTCGAGACTGGGCATGCGGATCTACTCCCCGTGGTCGGGTGATGTGTCGACCACGAGCCAACCAGCGGCACCGGGCCGCAGTCCAAGATCAAGGGCCGTCGGCTTCGATACGCCAGCGGATATCGGTCCTGCTCGGCCGGGGTGCGGCGGCGCTCGGAGGGGCGCGAAATCAGTCGCCGCGCAGCGCCTCGACGGCCGTCCGGGCAGCCTCGCCCATGGCCAGGTCCACGTCGATGCGGCGCGGGGTCAACTGTTCGGCGCGGGCGAAGACGGCGATCGCGTACCGGCCGCCGTCGGGGTATTCGGCGACCCCGGCCTCCAGGTGGAACCCGGGCAGGGTGCCGGTCTTTCCGGAGACCCGCACGCCGGGCGGGAAACCAGCGGCCAGCCGGGTCCAGAAGATCTGCCGGGCCATCCAGGTGCGGACCATCGCACAGGCCGCCGCCGGCCCGGCCTCGTCCCGCCAGATCAGCGTGAGCAGCCGGGTGATCTCCCGGGCGGTGCTGGACGTGGTGTGCGCGGGGTCGAAGACCCGCATGGCCCGGACCCGGTCCGCAGGCAGCGTGGGGAAGATCCGGGCGAACTCCGCCTCGGTCCGGGCGCCCACGTCGGCGAGCATCATCTCGACCAGTTCCCGAGGGCCACCGAGGACGCGGGTACGGGTCAACCCCAGCTCGACGGCGAGCATCGGCAGCAGGTCCGGGCCGACCCGGCGCAGCAGCAGGTCGGCGGCCGTGTTGTCGGTGACCGACATGGCGAAGTACGCGAGGTCGCGCAGCGACACCTCGGCGTCGTCGTCGCAGCCGGCCAGACCCCACCCACCGAGCCGGTCGGCGGCGGTGACCAGTACCCGCTCGGTCGGGTCCAGCTGACCGGCCTCGACCTGCCGGGCGAACTCCAGCACCAGCAGAATCTTGAAGATCGAGGCGATCACCACCTGCTCGTCGGCCCGTACCCCGACCTCATGAAGAGCGCCGGCCGGTCCGCCGCCCTCGACGGCGCTCAGGTCGACGGCGTCCAGGTCCACGACGTGCAGGCTGGCCGTCACCCCGACGGCGGCGAAGATGGCCCCGATGCGTTCCTCCACGTCCACGCCAGCACGGTATCCAGCGCCGCCGTGGCGGCGCTGGCGTAGGGTCCCGGCCGTGGATCTGCTCCGGCACCTGCGGCACTTCGTGGTGGTCGCACACGAACTGCACTTCGGGCGGGCCGCGGAGCTGCTCGGGATGGCCCAGCCGCCGCTGAGCCAGTCGATCCAGCGGCTGGAACGGGAGCTGACGGTCGAGCTGTTCGACAGGTCCCGCCGCCAGGTACGCCTCACCACCGCCGGTGAGCTGCTGCTCGGCGAGGCGGAGGAACTGCTCGCCGGTGAGGGTCGACTCCGCAGCCTGATGGGGCAGATCCGCGCCGGTGAGCTGGGCGTACTCCGAGCCGGGGTGCCACCGGAGACGCCCGCCGTGACGCTGCGCTCGCTGCTGGACGGGCTCACCACCCGGGCGCCCGGCCTGGACGTGGAGTTGCACGAGCTGACCACTGCCGAGCAGGTGCGGATGCTCACCGAGCGGACCCTGGACGTGGGGCTCGTGCATCACCCGGTGGCGGCGGACGGGCTGCGCTTCGGCGCCCCGGTCGACGTACCCCTGGGGGTGCTGCTGCCGCGCACCTCGCCGCTGGCCCGCGGCCGCGAGGTGACGCTCGCGTCGCTGGCCGGTCTGGATCTGGTGGCCGCGCCCCGCGCCACCGCCCCCGGCTGGCACGACCACCTGCTGGCGGTGTGCCGGCAGCATGGTTGGCGCCCGGGGCGGGTGCGCCCCGCCCGCAACCCGGAGTTCCTTTGCGGGCTGGTGCTGGCGGGCGGCGGGGTGGCAGTGGAACCGGCGGCGGTGGCCCGCCGGGAACCCCGGATGGCCTGGCGGCCGATCACCGACGCACCGCTGGCCAAGCGCACCTCGGCGGCCTGGCCGGACCGGTCGGCGCACCCGGCGGCGGCGATGTTCGGCCAACTCGCCGCGGAGGTGCTGGCCGACGCCGAGCCCACCGCACCCGCGCAGCCCTCGACGTCGGTGCCGGCGGCACGGCCGTGGCCGGTGCTGTTCGACACGACCGGGTGAACCGGCCGGCCGTTGCGTTCGTCACCACCGATTGGGCGGTGGATCGTCCACCCACCCGGGTATGGATGACAGGAAACGAAGACGAGAAGGAGCCGCAGTGGCAATCACGATTCCCGACATCAGCCTGAACGACGGCACCACCATTCCGCAGCTCGGCTTCGGGGTGTTCCAGATCGAGCCGAAGGACACCGTCGCGGCGGTGACCACCGCCCTGGAGGTGGGCTACCGGCACATCGACACCGCTGAGATGTACGGCAACGAGGCCGAGGTCGGCGAGGCGGTACGCGTGTCCGGCCTCGACCGGGCTTCGGTCTACGTGACCAGCAAGCTGAACAACGGCTTCCACCGCCCCGACGACGCCCGCAGGGCGTTCGACTCGACACTGGCGGCGCTGAAGATGGACTACATCGACCTGTTCCTGATCCACTGGCCGCTGCCGACCCTGTACGACGGCGACTACGTCTCGACCTGGAAGGTGCTGGAGGAGTTCCAGCGCGACGGCCGGGCCCGCTCGATCGGCGTGTCGAACTTCCAGGTGTCGCACCTGGAGCGGCTGGCCGACGAGGCGAGCGTCGTGCCGGCGGTCAACCAGATCGAGGCGCACCCGTACTTCGGCAACGACGAGGTCCGCGCCTACGGCCGTGCGCACAATATTCTCACCGAGGCGTGGTCGCCGATCGCCCAGGGCAAGGTGCTCGACGACCCGACGGTCGTCGACATCGCCGGGCAGCTCGACCGGACCCCGGCGCAGGTGGTGCTCCGCTGGCACGTGCAGCGCGGCGACATCATCTTCCCGAAGTCGACCACCCCGAAGCGGATCGAGGAGAACACCCGGATCTTCGACTTCGAGTTGGACGACGCGGCGATGGAGCGGATCACCGCGCTGAACAAGGGCGAGGCCGGCCGGCAGGGCCCCAACCCGGACACCTTCGCCTACCTGCCCGCGTAACACCTGAGCTGGCGGCGGCGCTCAGCGAAAGGGGGCCTGGTCGGGCCCCCTTTCGCCGTGAAAGGACCGTCCCCGGCAATGTCGTTCCGCCGCACCACCCCGGCTCTGTTGTCGTTGCTTCTACTCGGGCCAGTGGCCTGCGCGCCGAGCCAGGCCGCCGAGGCCCCCCGCTGGTCCGAGCCGACAGTGTCGGCCTCCCCGACTCCGCCGAAGCCACGCCCGGCGCCGGCCTCCACCGGCGAGGTCCGCAGCCGGGTGACGGCGGCCATGTTGAACCTGGACGCAAAGTTCCACCCGGAGACCGCCCAGTACACCGACGAGAACACCGAGGCGTGGAAGCTGATCTCCCTGTGCAGGGCGAGCCTGCCGTCGGACATCAAGCGCACCGCCTACCGGGAGCGGATCTGGGACGGCGATTCCGTGTGGGTCCGGCAGTACGTGGTCGGCTACCTGAAGGTGCCGGGGCGCAAGCTCGCCGACGAATTGCGGTCCGTCCTCGCGACCTGCAAGCGGTACGAGGTGCCCGACGACGGGCGCACGTCGACGATCCTGCGGCCGTCGCCCCCGCCGCTGCCTGACGGCCCGGACGTGATCACCTTCTGCGAGCGGCTGAGCGGGAAGGCGATCCGACACCAGTGCACTCTCGTCCTGGTGCGCGGCAACTTCGTCATGGAGGTGGACGCGGCGGCGAGCAACGGTGACCTGGCGGCCGGCAGCGCCCTGATCGCGAAGATTGCGCCGCTGGCGGTGGCCGCCCTGCAGAAGGCCGCCTGAACGCCGCCGCCGGGGCGGGCGCCCATTGCGCTGGCGCCCGCCCCTCCCCCGGCTGGCGACCCTTGCCAGCCTCCGTGGTCAGATTCGGCCCACGGAGTCCTGGTTCTGCAACACCAGCCACCGGCCGTGCTGGTAGGTGTAGCTGACCCCGATCAACAGCGGCACCCTGGTGCCGGTGGCCGGCACCGCGTAGACGGAGTCGAACAGCACGAAGCCCGTCCGGCAGCCCACCACGGTCTGCTTCGCCACGCTGAAGGACTGGGTCCACGAGTCGTCGGCGAAGAACCCGCGCAGCCAGTCCACTGTGGCTCTCTTGCCGTCGAGCACCTCCCCGTCGGAGGCGAAGACGGAGGTGACATCGGGGTGCAGCAGCGCGGCGAAGCCGTCCAGGTCCCGCCGGGCGGTGGTCTCCACGTACGCCCGGACGGCGCGGTCGAAGGCACGTACGCAGCCGCGGACCGCCGCGTCCCCGGTTGTGGTGTCGCCCGGGCCGGGGGTGGCGGCCGACACCGCGGCCGGAGCGGCGGCGAGCAGGCCGGCGGTGAGCCCGAGCAGGGCGATCGTGCGGCCGAGCCGGCCGGCGGGACGGGCGGAGGCGGGTGGACGCATCGGGTTCTCCTTCGGACGAGTGGTTGTGCCGTCGCAGCCAACCCGGCCCGCCACGCGGTCGACCAGTGATTCGAACAGGCTCGAATGCGGACCACACATCGATGTCGCCGCTTGTACGATCCGCCGTGTGATGGTCGCTCACCTGGACGGTTCGAGCCTCGCGCGGCTCCGGTTGGCGATCTCGCCAGCGTCGGAGGTGACGTCCTGGCTGCGGGCCGCGCTGTCGCGCTTCGGTCACCCGGTGCATGGCGATCCCGGTCCGGCCGCCCGCGCCGCGCTGCGGCACCCCGACGTGTCCCTGGTCGCGGAGCTGGTGACGCCGCCCGGCCGGCTCGGCTACACGCCGGACCTGCTCACGCCGAAGCCGCCGCTGGGTCCGCTCGACGCGGCCTTCGAGCAGCAGTTGGCGGCCACGGCCGCGACGCCCGCCGACGAGGTGACGGCGCAGGTGAACGAGCGGTTTCCGGCGGGCGGGATCCCGGCGCGGATCCGCACGGCGGTCGAGGACGGCACCCTGGCCCGGCGGGTCACCAACGGGCTGCGCCACTTTTGGCGGGCCGCACTCGCCGAGCAGTGGCCAACTGTGCGGACCACGCTGGAGGCCGAGCTGGCCCTGCGAGCCACCACGATGGCCACCGCCGGAGTGGGCAGCATGCTCAACAGCCTGCACCCGAAGGTCGGCTGGACCGGCAGGTCGCTGACCATCGACAGCTCGTACCGGATCACCACCGCGCTGACCGGCGCGGAGCTGGTGCTCGCGCCGTCGGCGCTGGCCTGGCCTCAGCTCTCCACCCAGCTGTGCGACGAGGGCAACGCCGTGCTGGTCTACCCGGTCGGCGTCGGGCCGACAGTCCAGCGCCGGGCGGATCGGCTCGGTGACCTGGTCGGTGCGAGCCGGGCGGCGATCCTGGCGGACCTGGACGTTCCCCGGTCCACCGGGCAGCTCAGCGAGCGACACCGACTGGCCCCGGCCACCGTCTCCTACCACCTGGGGGTGCTGCTGCGCTCCGGCCTGGTGGTGCGCACTCGGGAGCGGCACAGCGTGCTCTACCGGCGGTCCGACCACGGGGACGGGCTGGTCGGGTGCCGGGCAGGTCAGGTTGCGACGCGCTCGGCGAGCTGGCGGAACACCGCCTGAGTGGGCGAGCCCGGCTCGGGGACGTAAACGATCATCCGCTGCTCGGTCTCCGGAACCAGCAGCACCCGGCACTCGAACTCCAACGATCCCAGCTCGGCGTGCGGCACCCGCTTGACGATGGGGCGGCGCTCCTCGACATCGTGCTCCGCCCAGAGCCGCGCGAACCGGGGCGAGGTACCGAGCAGCTCGGTGACCAGCTCGCGGATCGCCGGGTCGGCCGGGTAACGGCCGTAGGCGGCCCGCAGGTCCGCCACCGTGCTGCGGACGAAGCAGATGGTTTCGGCGTCGGTCCAGTGGCTGTCGGTCGCCGGACGCCGGAAGGTCCAGCGGATCATGTTGCGGTCGGCGTCCGGCACGGCCGAGAGGTCGCCCATGAAGTACGTGGCCAGCCGGTTCCAGGCCAGCACGTGGTACGCGGCGTCGACGAGGTACGCCGGGGTTTCGGTCATGGCGTCGAGCAGGTGCCGCAGCCCTGGGGTGACCTCCCGCCTCGGGCCGACGGTGCGCGGCGGGTTCTCCCCGGCGATCCGGAACAGATACTCGCGCTCGTCCCGACTGAGCAGCAGCGCCCGGGCCATCGCGGCGAGCACCTGCCGCGACGGGTGCGGCCCGCGGCCCTGCTCCAGCCGGATGTAGTAGTCGATCGACATGCCGGCGAGCTGGGCCACCTCCTGTCGGCGCAGCCCTGGGGTGCGTCGGCGTTCGCCCTCGGGGAGCCCGACCTCGGCGGGGCGCAGCCGGGCGCGACGGGTGCGCAGGAACGCCGCCAGTTCGTCACGCTGCAGGCCGCTGCTCGTCATGCCCCCAGCATGCCCCGGGCCGAGCCGACGAGGGTGGTACCACCGGTCCCAGCCTCGGCCCGGCTCTCCCCGGGCGCGGCCGGCCCGACGAGGCTCGACGGTATGACGAACATGATCGCCCTGATCACCGGGGCCAACAAGGGGATCGGCTTCGCCACCGCCCGGCAGCTCGGCGCCCTCGGGATGACAGTGCTGGTGGGAGCGCGGGACGCCGAGCGGGGGCAAGCGGCGGAGCGGGAGCTGCGCGACGGCGGTGCGGACGCCGTGTTCCTGCCACTCGACATCACCGACGCCGAGTCGGTGACGGCCGCCGCGAAGCGGGTGGAGGCGGAGTACGGCCGGCTGGACGTACTGGTCAACAACGCCGGCATCCTCCTCGCCGACGGCGCACGGGGGCTGCCCAGCGAGACGACAGTGGCGACATTGCGCCGGCTGTACGAGACGAACGTCTTCGGGGTGGTGACGGTGACCAACGCGCTGCTGCCGCTGCTGCGCCGGGCACCGGCCGCCCGGATCGTCAACGTCTCCAGCGAGGTCGGCTCGATCGCGGTGATGACCGACCCGAACGGCGCGCTGTTCGAGCTGACCTCCGTGCCGTACCCGTCGTCGAAGGCGGCGCTGAACATGCTCACCGCCATGTACGCCAAGGAGCTGCGGGACACCCCGATCACTGTGAACGCGGCGAACCCGGGCTACTGCGCCACCGACCTCAACGGCAACAGCGGCTTCCGCACTGCCGAGCAGGGCGCCGAGGTGAGCGTGCACCTGGCGACCCTGCCGGCCGACGGCCCGAGCGGGCTGCTGTGGGGCTTCCAGATGGACGCCGGCGGTGGGTACGGCGTGCTGCAGTGGTGACTGAGCGCTTGACCTGGAGTGCGCTCCAGCCGGCAGTGTGACTCGTGCGCCCACCGGTAAGGGCGCACGAGAGGAGACCCCCATGCGGTACCGCACGATCGGCGCAGACCCGGCGACCCGGCGCGAGGTCAGCGTGCTCAGCCTCGGCGCGATGCTCTTCGGCAGCGCCACCGACGAGGCCACCTCGTACGCGATCCTGGACCGGTACGTCGAGGCCGGCGGCACGTTCATCGACACGTCGGACAACTACGCGTTCTGGGTGGACGGCGGCCAGGGCGGGCAGAGTGAGGAGTTGCTCGGCCGGTGGCGGCGCAGCCGGGGCGTCGGCGCCGAGATCGTCATCGCCACCAAGCTGGGCGCCCGGCCGCTGGCCCCGGGGACCAGCTACCTGGACAACGCCGAGGGCCTCTCCGCCAAGGTGATCCGCGAATCCGCGGAGCGCAGCCGGGAACGGCTCGGGGTGGAGCGGCTGGACCTGCTCTACGCGCACATCGAGGACCGGACCGTGCCGCTCCAGGAAACCGTGGAGGGCTTCGCCGAGCTGGTCGCCGAGGGCACAGTGGGTCTGCTGGGCGCCAGCAACCACCGGGCCTGGCGGGTGGAGCGGGCCCGCGCGTTGGCCGCCGCCGCCGGCCTGCCGGGGTACGAGGTGCTCCAGTACCACCGCAGTTACCTGCCGAACCGCACCGACCTGATCAGCGAACTGGACCCGGACGGCGAGCCGGGCGGCGTCAGCGGTGACCTGCTCAGCTACCTGCGGGCCGAGCCCGAGCTGACCCTGGTGGCGTACTCGCCGCTGCTCAAGGGGGCGTTCACCCGGGCGGACAAGCCGCTCAGCTCGGCGTACGACCTGCCGAGCGCGCCCCGACGACTGGCCGCGCTGCGGGAGGTGGCCGGGCAGAGCGGCGCGACTGTCAACCAGGTGGTGCTCGCCTGGCTGCTGGGCGGTGAGCTGCCGTCCATCCCGCTGGTGGGTGCCTCCTCGGTGGCGCAACTGGAGGAGAGCCTGGCAGCGGTCGACCTGGAGCTGACCGCCGAGCAACGGCACCGTCTCGACACCACCTGGTGACCTGTCACCGGCTGCCCCGCCGACCTCAGCTTGCGGTCGGTGGGGCGGTCAGGTCGAGCTGCCAGTCGTTGGCCCGCATCATCCGCCCCGGCGGGTATTCGAAACCGGTCTCGCCGAGCAACGTGAAGCCGGCCTTGCGGCACACCGCGTTCGACGCCGGATTGTCGACCGAGGGGTAGGCGTGGGCGTAGTGCCGGTCCCGTCGAGCGCGGGCCACGTCCACCACCGCGCGCACCGCCGCGGTCGCCAGCCCCTGCCCCCGGTACTCGGGCAGCACCGCCCAGCCCAGCTCGTACACCGGCTGCTCGCGCCACTCGCGGGCCCAGTAGCCGACGCTGCCCGCTCGTGCCCCGCCCGGCAGCACCAGCGTGAACATGCAGCCCTGCTCGGTGCCGGAGAAGTGCACGTACCGGTCATGCCGGGCGAGCACCTGCTCGTCGGTCTCCGGGCCGCCGGTGTGCTTGCGGGTGTCCGGTGAGTTGAGCTGCCGCAGCAGGTCAAGGTCGTCCTCGTGCCACTGCTCGATGCGTACCTGTGCCATTCCGCCCCCGTTCGTCGACCCCCAGTCAAGCCGATCCCACCGACACTTCGCCCCCGAACCGGGCCCGCTAGATCGGATCTAGCGGGCGCGTGTCGTCACCTCGCGCCTTCAGTGTGGAAGGGGGGTGGCCATGGCACAGTTGCGGATCGCCGTGATCGTCGGCAGCACCCGGGAGGGGCGGGTCGGCGACCGGCTGGCCCACTGGTTCGTCGAGCAGGCCGCGCGGCACGACGACCTGGCGGTGACGGTCGTTGACCTGACCGAGTACGACTTCCCGGCCACCTACCCCGCCGAGCCGACAGCGTCCATCCGGGCGTTCGTCCGCGAGGTGGGCCGGGCGGAAGCGTTCGTCGTGGTCACCCCCGAGTACAACCACAGCTTCCCGGCACCCTTGAAACAAGCCATCGACTACGCGTACGACGAGTGGCAGGCCAAAGCGGTCGGCTTCGTGTCGTACGGCTGTCGGTCCACCGGCCTGCACGCGGTCGACCAGCTCCGTACCGTCTTCACCGCACTGCACGCGATGACCGTGCGCGACGTCGTCGGGATCGACCTGCTCGCCGGCGAGCCGACCGCCCAGTGCACCGACGAGCTGCACCGCGACGTCGGCGTCCTGCTCGACCAGCTGCGCTGGTGGGGTCTGGCACTGCGCGACGGCCGGGCGGCTCGACCCTACGTCTCCTGAACACGTCCAACACGAAAGGTAAGGATCATGAGTAGACGCACCACCGGCCTGGCCATCGAGGCCGAGGGGCTCACCCGCTCGTTCGGGGACACCCGGGCGCTGGCCGGCATCGACCTCCAGGTGCCCGCCGGCACCGTCTACGGTCTGCTCGGCCCGAACGGCGCGGGCAAGACCACAGCGGTCCGGGTGCTCGCCACGTTGCTGCGACCCGACGGCGGCTCCGCCCGCGTGTTCGGGCACGACGTGGTCACCGAGGCCGACAAGGTCCGTTCCCGGGTCAGCCTCACCGGCCAGTACGCCTCCGTCGACGAGGACCTGACCGGCACGGAGAACCTGGTGCTCCTCGCCCGCCTGCTCGGCCTGCGCAAGCCGGCCGCTCGGGAGCGCGCCGCGGCCCTGCTCGCCGCGTTCGGCCTGACCGACGCGAGCGACCGCCAGGTGAAGAAGTACTCGGGCGGAATGCGGCGACGCATCGACATCGCCGCCAGCATCCTGAACACCCCGGATCTGCTCTTCCTCGACGAACCGACGACCGGCCTCGACCCGCGCAGCCGCAACCAGGTGTGGGAGATCGTCCGGGCGGTGGTGTCGCACGGCACGACGGTGCTGCTGACCACCCAGTACCTCGACGAGGCCGACCAGCTCGCCGGGCGGATCGCGGTCGTCGACCACGGCCGGGTGATCGCGGAGGGCACCCCTGGTGAATTGAAGTCGTCGATCGGCTCCGGCACCGTCCACCTGCGACTGCGCGACCCCGCTCAGCGCCCCGAGGCGGAGCGGGTGCTCCGGGAGGCGCTCGACGTGCCGGTGCAGCTCGCCGCCGATCCGGTGGCGTTGACCGCCCGCGTCGGCGAGGCCGGCACCGACCTCGACGCCAGCGCCCAGGCCGCCCGCGTGCTCAGCGACCTGGCCCGCGCCGGCATCGTTGTCGACAACTTCTCCCTCGGCCAGCCGAGCCTGGACGAGGTCTTCCTGGCCCTGACCGACCACCCCGCCGTGCCGGCCGACGAGCGCGACGATGAGCTGGAGGCAGCCCGATGAGCGACACCACGACCACCACCACCGAACGGGCGCCGTCCGTCTACGTTCCGTCCGCTGAGGCGCTGGCTACAGTGCTCGCGCCAGGTTCCCGACCGCCCCGGCCGAGCGCGCTGGGCGCGTCGCTCACCTTCGGCTGGCGGGCCATGCTGAAGATCAAGCATGTGCCGGAGCAGCTCTTCGACGTGACCGCGTTCCCGATCATCATGGTGCTGATGTTCACGTACCTGTTCGGTGGCGCCCTCGCCGGCAGTCCGCGCGAATACCTGCAGTTCTTCCTGCCCGGCATCATGGTGACCAGCGTCGTCATGATCACCATGTACACCGGCATCGGCCTCAACACCGACATCGAGAAGGGCATCTTCGACCGGTTCCGGACGCTGCCTGTCTGGCGTCCGGCCGCCCTGGTCGGCATGATCTTCGGCGACGTGCTGCGCTACATCCTCGCCGCCGTGGTGATCCTGGGTCTCGGGCTGGTGCTCGGGTTCCGCCCCGAAGGCGGGGTGGTCGGGGTTGTCACCGGGATCGGGCTGCTGGTCATCTTCTCGTTCGCGTTCTCCTGGGTGTGGACGTTCTTCGGGCTGATCCTGCGCAGCGAGAAGTCGGTGATGGGGGTCAGCATGATGGTGCTGTTCCCGCTGACGTTCCTCAGCAACGTCTTCGTCGAGCCGAGCACCATGCCCGGCTGGCTCCAGGCGTTCGTGAAGGTCAACCCGGTGACGCAGCTGGTGGCCGCGATCCGGGGAGCGATGAGCGGCGACTCGGACCCGTCGGCAACGATGTGGCTGCTGCTCTGGAGCGCCGGCTTCGTCCTGGTCTTCGGCACCCTGACCATGTACAGGTACAACCGCCGCTGACAGTGATTCGAGCGACGGGCGCCGCCACGGCTGTGGCGGCGCCCGTCGGCTGTCGTCTGGGTGCCCGGGTGAACCCTGGTGGTCAGACGACCGCCGGCACCTCGGCTCGGATGGTCCCCCGCAGGCGGGTGGCGTCCTGACTGGGAGGCGCGCCGAACTGGCGACGATATTCGCGGCTGAACTGCGACAGGCTCTCGTAGCCAACCCGGATGCCCACCCCGGTGACGTCGTTGGGGTGCGTGGCGAGCAGGAGCCGCGCCTCCTGCAATCGGATCTGCTTCTGGAACTGGATCGGGCTCATCGCGGTCACCGCCTGGAAGTTGCGATAGAACGCCGACACGCTCATTCCGGTCAGCCGCGCCAGCTCCTCCACCCGGAACGGCTGCGCAAAGTGGTCGCGGATCCACCGGACCGCCCGGGCGATGTGACTGAGGCTGCTGTCGGCCAGACCGAGCTGCCGGACGGCCGCACCCTGCTCCCCGGTGAGCAGCCGCCACAGGATCTCCCGCTTGATCAGGGGCGCGAGCACCGTGGCGTCCCGGGGCCGATCCAGCAGCCGAAGCAGTCGGATCACCGCGTCGCCGAGCTCGTCGGGAGCGTCGCTGACCAGCAGCCCCGACGGCGTCGGCCCGGTCAGGGGCGGGAGGTCACCCGGCGCCGCCTGCAGCAGCAACTCCGCGACCATGGCCGGATGTAGCACCAGCCCGAAACCCAGAGCCGGCGCATCGGCGCTCGCCTGGGTGAAACGGCCGGTGACCGGCAGGTCGACCGACGCGACAAGGTACTGGCCGGCCCGGTACTCGTACACGCGGTCGCCCAGCGCCATCTGTTTGGCGCCTTGGGCGATGAGTGCCAGCACGGTGCCCGACATCGACGTGGTCGGTGCCGTCTGCTGCTCGACCTTGGAGATCAGCACGCCCTCAATGGTGGTGCTCACGTCCGGTCGGGCGTGCCTGGCCAGCAACACCCGCAGCTCGTCGAGGTCCACGACCCGATTGAAGCACAGGACCGATCCTCGCCACAACGAGAGGATCAGGCAAGTCTTAGCGAGCATCCTTCTAACGTTTCTGCTGGTAGATGCGCTTCCATAGGAGTGTCAGTTTCCCGAGGAGCGCAGCGCAGCTCAACGATTAGGAGTCTCAACAATGTCCGTCCACCACGGGTTCCAGGCCACCATGACCGCTCAGCCGGGCAAGGCGGACGAGCTGATCCAGTTGTTGCTCGACGCACCGTCCCTGCCGCACGACGACTGCGTGGTCTTCCTCGTGTCCCGCTCGGCGTCCGACCGCGACGTCGTCCACGTCATCGAAGGCTGGACCAGCGCCGAGGCGCACAGCGCGTTCTTCGCGGGCGAGCAGGCGCAGGCCCTGGTCGCGAAGCTTCAGCCGCTGCTGGCCGGCGACTCGGCGTACACCGACGCGGTGCCGGTCGGCGGCAAGGCGACCTTCTGAACCGGCGACCGCACCGATCACCCCTACCTGTGTCAGCGAAAGGATCCTGATGAACTTCCCCCGACCGGGCATCGACCCCGAGTTGCTCGTACCCCTGGCTGAACTGCCGTCGATGCCGCCCCTCGGTCCCGAGGTGATCGAGCAGCTGCGCCACTTTCCCCAACCGTCGATCGAAAGTCATCTGGAAGGCCGTGCGATCGAGCGGCGCGAGGTCGCCGTTCCCGCCACTGACGGAACGCCGATCCCGCTGTCCATCCTCAGCCCCACCGATCGTGCCGCCGGCGCACCCTGCGTCTACTGGATCCACGGCGGCGGAATGATGTGGGGCGACCGTTACTCGAACATCGATGTCCCGCTGGAATGGCTCGACCGGTTCGGCGCCGTCGTGGTCACCGTGGACTATCGGCTGGCCCCGGAGGTAACCGGTACGACCCTGGTCGACGACTGTTACCAGGGTCTGCTCTGGGTCGCCGAGAACGCCGTGGACCTCGGCATCGACCCGGCCCGCATCGTCGTTGCCGGTGCCAGCGCCGGAGGTGGCCTGGCGGCAGGAGTCACGCTGATGGCTCGCGACCGCAATACCCCGACCATCGCCGCCCAGTTGCTGTCGTGCCCCATGCTCGACCACCGCAACGACACCACCTCCAGCCGTCAGTACAGCGGGCTGGACGGCGTGTGGACCCGGGAGATGAACGAGTTCGGGTGGCGCAGCGTCCTCGGCGACAACATCGGCGACGACGTCTCCGCGTACGTCTCACCCGCGCTGGCGGACGACCTGTCCGGTTTGCCGACCACGTACATCGACGCTGGGACCGCCGAGGTTTTCCGCGACGAGGATGTCAGCTACGCGAGCCGGATCTGGGCCGCTGGCGGCCAGGCCGAGTTGCACCTGTGGGCCGGTGGCTTCCACGGATTTTCGGCGCTGTTCCCCGAGGTCCGCGTGTCGGCCGCGGCACGACGCGCCCAGACCGACTGGCTCGCCCGGGTTCTGGACCCCAGCCCCGATCTCAAGGACTGAGCCGCGGGGCCCGTGCCCGGCGCTGACCAGCCGGCGCGCCGGCCACGGGCTCAGAGCCGCCAGCGCAGCGGCTCCGGCGGCAGATAGCGGCAGGTGGTGCCGGTGGAGACGGCGTCGCGCAGGTGGCTCGCCAGTGCCGGGTGCCGGTCGTCGAGCTTGCGGAGCGTGTCGCGGATTCGCGCGGTCACCGTCTTGCGGGCCCGTTCGGCCTCGTCGCCCAGGCGGCGACTCCGGCCGGCGAGGCCCGCCGCGGCACGCAGCTCGTCGAGCAACGCACCCCGCTCGACGTCCAGCTTGGACACCTTCCGGTCGTCGTCGCGGGCGGCGGCCCGGTCGATCTCCTCGTCGAGGCGGGCCAGATGCCTCCGGTAGCGGGCCTTCGCCTCGTCGTCGAGGACCGGGTCGGCACCCATCCGGCGGGCGGCGACCAGCTCCGGCCCGGCCGCCGGGTCAAGCAGTTCGACCGCCGGTACGTCGCTGCCCGGGCGGTTGAGCAGCAGGTGCAGGTCGTGCAGGCCCTTGGCGTCGGGCAGGTGCACCACGACCCCGTCGTACGCGAGCTGCCAGACCGGCCCGTCGCGCCGAAACTCGTACCCCTCGATCGCAGTCGCGAGCGGCGCGGCCTGGCCGGGCACGACGACCTGACCCGACCCGACGGCCCGGCCCGAATCAGCAACCTGGCCCGGCGCGATGGCCTGGCCGGGCCCTACAAGCTGACCCGACCCAGCAGCCTGGACCGACATGACGGCCTGGTCCGGGACGTCGGCGTCGGGGGCCGTCGGTGCGGCGAGCCGGTGGAGCACCTGCGTCATGCCGAGGGCGGTCGCCTCCTGGACGGCGGCGGCGCGCAGCGCGGCCGACGTCACGGTGTCGCCTGGGTGACCTCGGCCGGCGAGGGCGTTCGCGAGGCCGGTGCGGGCGAGCAGCGACCAGGGCCGGGAGCCCAGCCGGTCGGCGGAGTCCCGAGCGGCGGTGAAGCCGGCGATGGCGTCGTCCCAGCGTTCCTGGGCGGCGTCGACCAGCGCCAGCCAGTGGTCGACGGGGCCACTGATATCGCAGCCGAAGAGCCCTACCGTCCACTCTCCACGATGCGGGGCCAGCGCGGCCCGCGCGGCGTCGCAGCGCTGCGGGTCGGCGGACGCGGCGGCGGCCTGCGCGCGTAGCCGTAGCCAGAGCGGTGACACCGGACGCGGGTACCGGATGCCGTCGGCCTCGATGCCGGCGGTCAGGCGGATCGCCGTCTCGCCGTCGCCCCGCTCGGCCGCGGTGATCGCCCGCAGCAGTTCCCGGTAGGGGTAGTCGATCGGGGCCAGCCCGTCCACCAGCGCGGCGGCCTCGGCGACCCGGCCCTGGAGCAGCAGTCGGGACCAGCGCAGGTGGTGGCCCATGAACCCGAACTCGGTGTGGCCCGGGTCGGTCTGGTCGGTGAGGATGGCGAACCGCTCGTCGGCAGTGGCGAAGTCACCCTGGAACGCCGCGATGATCCCGCTGTCGACGGCCGCGGCCAGCCGGTGCCGGGCGAAGTCGCCCTGCCGTTCGGCGTCGACGAAGGTGGTGAGCTCCTCGGCGAAGCGAGGGTCGCCCAACTCCAGCAGCGCCACCCAGCGCAGCGAGGTGGCCCACAGCTCGGTCTCCCGGTCGCCCGTCCGACGGGCCACGTCCCGGATCTCGGCGGTGAGTGCGGCTCGGGTCGCGGCGGTGCCCAGCCCCCAGGTCGTGTCGTGACGGGCCCAGAGGCTGAAGGTGAGCGCCTCGTCGTCCTGCCCTCGACGGGCGATCGTCTCGCTGGCGGTGATCAGGTCGGCGACCAGGGCGCCGACCGTCGCTGTGGCGTCCGGTTCGCCGATCAACCGGCGGTACGCCTCGCGCACCAACTCCGCCGCCTCGGTCGACTGGGCGGTGTCCACCTGGCGGGAGCGGTTCACGGTCAGCGCGACCCGGGCCAGCAGCACCGGTTCGTCGAGTGAGCGGGCCAGCCTGGCGGCCTCGGCCAGTAGTCGCGTGACCTCTTCCCGGCGGGCGTGGTGATAGTGCGACTCGGCGAACTCGACGAGGATCCGCACACGTTGTGCCGGGTCTTCGACGGCCTCGAGGGCTCGGCGGAAGTGCACCGCCGCCTCGTCGCCGGCCAGCCGGGCGAACGCGTCCCGCCCGGCGGCGACCAGCAGAGTCGCCACCCGGGCCCGGTCGAGCGCGGGGCCGGCCAGGTAGGCGTGGCGGGCAAGGTCGGCCGGGATCAGCCGGTCGGTGAGCTCCCGCAGGTCGTCGACCGCCCGGACGACCGCGCCGTGGCGGGCCCGCCGGTCGTCGTCGGTCAGCCCGTCGTAGAGGGTTTCGCGGACCAGGTCGTGGGCGAAGGCGAAGCGGCCACCGCCCCGGGCGACCACCAGTCGGGCGGTCACCGCCCGATCGAGCAACCGGTCGACCTGCGCCGCCGGTGCGGGCGCGCAGGCCGCGAGGACCTGGCGGTGGAACTCGCGACCCAGTACGGCGGCGACGGTCAGCGCCTCCACCACGGCGGCGGGCAGTTGGGCAAGGCGGCGGCGCACCGCCTCCCGTACGCCGGGTGCGATCGTGCCGACCGCGTCGTCGGCGTGCCACAGCCGCGCGGTCTGCTCGACGAAGAACGGGTTGCCGCCGGTGCGCCGGTGCACCTCGTCGACCAGGCCGGCCTCGGGCTCCCGGCCGGCGGTCCGGGTCATCAGTGCGGCCACCTCGTCACGGGTGAAACCGGTGAGGGTGATCGTGGTGGCCTTCGCGACCAGCGGCATCAGCAGCGGGCGCAGCGGATGCTCGCCCGACTCGACCTCGGCGTCGCGGTAGGTGCCGATCAGCAGGAGCCGCTCGAACCAGGTGTGCTGGGCGGCGAAGCTCAGCAACCGCAGTGAGGCCGGGTCGGCCCAGTGCAGGTCGTCGAGGACGACCACGACCGGCCGGTGCTGGGAGACGGCGACCAGGGCGGCGGTCACCGCGTCGTACAGCGCGAACGCCTCCTGGTCGGCGGCGTCCGGGCCGGGGTCGACGCCGGCCCAACTGACGAGGCGACCGGCCTGCTCGCCGCCGGCGCCGGACTGGCCGAGCAGTGCGGCGAGGGCCGGCTCTGCGGACTGCCGCGCCACCGCCCAGTCGTCGGCGGAGCGCCGCAGGGCACGCAGCACCTGCACCCACGGCCAGTAGCCGGGGGCGCTGTCGGAATCCCAGCAGGCGGCGCCGAGTACCAGCGCGCCTCGTTGCCGGGCCTCCCGGGCCGCCGACGTGACGAGGGTCGTCTTGCCGATGCCCGGCTCGCCGGTTACCAGGGCGAGACCGCCGTGGCTGGTGGTGGCGCGGTCCAACTCGGCGCGCAGCAGACCCGCGGGGTGATTCCGCCCGATGATGGCGTCGCCCAGCGCGTCCATGGTTCCCAGACGGTACTGGACCCGTCCGACAGCGCGAGCGAGTTAGCCGGCGGAACGCCTCGCGGGGTATCGCCGGTCCAGGTGGGTTCGGAGCCTTTGGAGCTGATGTCGCCAACGAGTCGGCCCCATCGTTCCCTATACTTCCCCCATTGGGGTAGCGTAGGGAGCGATGACGGAAGAAATGTACTCAGTTGAGCAGGTGGCCGACCGGCTCAACCTGCATGTGCGCACCGTGCGCGGCTACATCCGCTCGGGTCGGCTGCGCGCCGTGCGGATCGGCAAGCAGTACCGGATCGCCGCCAGTGATCTCGACGCCCTCACCGGACAGACCCCGACCGCGCCGAGCGTCGGCAGGCAGGCGGAGGTGTCGAGCATCGTCCAGATCGACGGTGTCGACAGGGCCGCCGCCGACCGGCTCGGCACGCTCGTGCTCACCAGCGCCAACACCGGCCACGATCAGGCCAACCCGCTGCGGGTGCAGACCGTGTACGACGAGGAACGCCATCGCATGAAGATCATCATTCTGGGTGACCCGGCCGCCACCGCCGAGTTGCTGCACCTGCTCGACGCCGTGCTCAACGCCGACAACGGCCTGCTCGACCGGGAGGTCCACGATGCCTGACGAGATCCAGGAACGCGCCGGAGTGCCGGTGCTGGTCTGCGACCCGGCGGGGCCGCCGCTGGCCACCGAGCAGGACGCGCTGGACCTGATCGGGGCGGCGTTCCTCGGCGCCCAGGTGGTCGCCGTGCCGGCCAACCGGCTCGACGAACGCTTCTTCTCGCTGGGCACCCGCTTCGCCGGCGACGTTATGCAGAAGTTCGTCAACTACCGGGTGCGGCTGGCCGTCGTCGGCGACATCTCGGCGCAGCTCGCGGAGAGCTCCGCGTTGCGCGCGCTGGTGCACGAGTCGAACCAGGGTGGGCAGATCTGGTTCGTCCCCGACCTCGACGCGCTCGACACCCGCCTCCGCGCGGCGCGATAGCCACCTCACCGGTCGGGCACGACCGCCATCTCCACCGCGTCCGGCTCCACTCCCCTGATCCGAGCCTGCTCGGCCGCCCACCGCAGATAGGCCAGCCACTCCTCGGACGACCACCCGTTGCGCCGGCCGACACCCGCCTCGGCGGGGAGTTGACCGGCCACGACACGGTCGAGGATCAGGGGCTGCACGCCGCCCACCCCGCGCCGGTAGCCGACGAAGTAGAGGACCTTCGTGCACAGGCCCGGCCCCAACCACGGCAGGCGAGCGTGATCGGGGTCGCGGAAGCGGCGGTACGCCGAACACAGCGCGTCCTCGTCGGGGGCGGGCGTGGACACCTCCTCCAGCGCGTACCCCAGGCGTTTGCCGTGCGGATCGGCGTCGAGCGACCTGGCGGCGCGCCACGGGCCGTACCCGATGGGTCCGTAAGCCCAGGCCAGCACGGCCGTCAGCAGGTGCCGTGGGCTCGCGGACCCCGCCCGGTACGCGTCGGCCACCGCGAAGACGTCCCGCCGCCAGAGCTCCCCGCTCGCTCGCAGCGTGTCGGGCCACGCATCCGGTGGTAGCCCGGCCCGCCACCTGTCCATGTTGAACCTGACCGGAGCCCGCTCCCCCGGTAACACCAGACCCTCGGTCGCCTGCATCGTCGCCTCCCCAGATCGCGCGCTCGCGGAACTCCGTGGTTCGGACGCTATGGTCAGGCGCTTCCACCTGCCGTCCGCCGACGGCAAATCGCGGTATCGACCGCAGGTGCTCCTGTCTTGCGGGCAACCGGCATCCGGCGGGGTCGAGAACGTCGCACTGTTGACCTACGGTGCTCCCGTGCTTCCCCGAAACGTGAAGATCATCGATCAGGTCCGCGCCGAGGCGCTGCGCCGCGGCATACCCGCCGCCGACGTGGAACGCTGGCTGGGGCTCGCCCGCCCGTCTGCCTTTCTGACACAGGGGGGTGACGGGCCGGTAGTGGGCGCCATCCGTGGGCCGGTGATGCTTCCGGCCGACGCCGAGGACCCCGAGTACCCCTTGATCGCCACCATCGACTGCGCTGCTCTTCCGGCAGACGTGACCGACCTTCCACTACCGTCCGACGGCCAACTGCTGCTGTTCGGCTGGCCCGAGGAAAGCGGCTGGGGCGAGGTCAGGTATGTGCCGGCAGGCGTGGCGGTCGAGGAACGAGAGCAGTATCCGCCTGACTTTCCTCCGGACGACGAGGAGTTCGCCGAGGTCTACACGGAGATCCCGCAGGGCGATCTGCACCTCACCGTCGACATCTCTCTGCCCTACGTCAAGACGATCCCGGGGCCCCCGTGGTCTCCGCCCCTGCCGGGAGATCCCCCGTTCGAAGAGCTGACCGAGGTGTGGAAGAAAGTCCTGGACGACGTGCCGGACGGCCCGTTCTCCTATGAGGACGGGACGACGCCGCTGCTGTTGGGCGGCTACGGCACTGACTGCAACGGTTTCAACCCCGCGTGGTTGGGCGCCAACCCCTCGGGCCGGTCCGGCCACGACGAGTCGGACCATGGTGACTGGGTCGTGCTGGCCGAGTTCCACGGCGGCAGACAAGGCGGGGCGAGCATCCACTGGGTGATCCAGCGTGCCGACCTGAAGGATCGCCGCTTCGACCAGGCCAGCGTCCTCGTCTACTGGAATCCGTGACTCCGCTCGCTCCCGGAGCGGCACTGGAGCTGACGAGGGGTCAGGACTAGCCGCACAGTGACCGGGTACGCGCGTTCCATGGGTAGCCACAAGCAGAACAAACACGACAGCGGCGGCGAGTCGGCGCGAGGGCGGCGGCATTCGGGCAGCGGCGCTCCGGGCCGCCAGGGCTCGCCCGTGGAGCACTCGCCCGACCAACGGCACCGCCGCACCGCGACCGGCCCGGCTGGCACCGAACGCGACCTGGGCCGGGCCAAGGTTTCGGGCGACGGGCGGATCCAGCGCCAAGGCGGCTCCTGAGCCGATCACTCAGCCGGTGCAGCGGCTCGCACGTTCGCAGGGCGGCTGCACCGGCTGAGCGGTTTCTACGGCGTTGCGCAGATGGCGTACGCCGTGTCGGACCAGTTCCCGGCGAACGCGTCCTCCTCGTACGCGCCGGACGCCGCGGACGTCGGGGCGGTCGCGGGGCCGCCGTTGGGGCGGAAGTCGTCGACGATGCCCTCGCCGGTCACCCCGTTCAGCTCGTAGCCGGCACCGGTCAGAACCTTCCCGACCGGGCAGGTCGCCGTGACGCTGCGGAAGTCGAGGGAGGTGCTGGCCCCCACGGCGGAGGTGCGTACCAGGCCCGCGAGGGGGTTGGCGCAGATCGCGTACGCGGTCGCGGACCAGTTCAGGGCCGTGGCGTCCGACTCGTACGCGCCGACGGTGACAGCGGTCGGCGCCGTGGCGACGCCGCCGTTGGGCCGGAAGTCGTCGACGACACCTTCACCGGTGACCCCGTTCAGCTCGTAGCCGGTGCCGGTCAGCACCTTCCCGACCGGGCACGTCGCGGTGACGCTGCGGAAGTCGGTCGAGTTGCTGACGCTGGTTGTGGCCACCCGGACCAGGCCCGCGAGGGGGTTGGCGCAGATCGCGTACGCCGTCACCGACCAGTTTCCCGCGAACGCCTCGGTCTCGTAGGCGCCGACGGTGACCGCGGTCGGTGCCGTGGCGACGCCACCGTTGGGGCGCAGGTCGTCGACGACGCCTTCGCCGGTGACGCCGTTGAGTTCGTAGCCGGTGCCGGTGAGCACCTTCCCGACCGGGCAGGTCGCTGTGACGCTGTGGTAGTCGGTCGAGTTGTTGACGCTGGTCGCGGCGACCCGCACCAGACCTGGGACCGCGGCGGACGCCGGGCTCGCCGGGGCGAGCACCGCTCCGGCCGCGACAAGACCGAGCACGAGTACGGACGCTCGGGCGCCGTACCGCCGGCTTTTGTTCTGAGCACGCATGTGTTTCTCCCGTCTGAGGCCCAGACGGGCGGCAGGTGAGACGCCGACGTCCAGGCCGTTCGTGATGACGGGTTCACGCTAGGTAGCCAGCTGACCAGGCATTATCTCCAAGCCGACTACGTCGCGTAACGGACTGGATCCGTTTTCGGCGCCACTGGCCTGACGGACGATGCACATGCATCGATGCTTGTGCATACCATTCGGCTATGCCTGCTCGCCGCGTCACCGCCACCATCGCCCTCGCCGCGCTGGCGAGCCTGCTCGCCGTGAACGCCGCCCGTGCCGACGGCCCGGCGATCAGCACCCCCGGCACCCCCACGGTGGTGGCCAACGAACCGCACGAGCTCACGCTCAGCTGGGCGCCCTCCGCCTGGGTCGAGCCCGGTGCGGAGCAGCCGATCAACTATGAGGTGCAGGTGCCGCTGGGGCCGAACACGTACCGCTTCCTCGGCTCCACCACCGACACCACGATCACGCTGACCGACCTCGCACCCGGCACGACGTACCGGATCGCGATTGCCGCCCGAGCGCTCGGCGGCTACTCCGACACGTCGCCCACCACCACAGTGCGCACCGCGGCCGGTCGCGCGACGGTCAGCTACCTCAACCTGGACTGGTCCCCCACGAACAACCAGATCCAGCACCTCCTGAAGGTGACAAACACCGGCACCGGACCACTCGACCTGAGCACGGTGCGGGTGCGCTACCACCTGCGCTTCGAGGGCGGCAACACCTCGCTGGTGCCGAACTGCGACTGGGCCACGCTGGGTTGTGACCGGATCCGGCAGAGCGTGCAGTTCTTCATCCCGCCGGGCGGGCCGCCCGGCGGGATGACGACGCCAGCGCCGCCGGGTTACCCGATCCCAGGAACGCCGGTCCCCGGCTGGGTGGAGCTGACCTTCACCGACGGCACGCTCGCGCCGGGCCAGTCGACCGGGCCGATCCAGCTGCGGCACCACCGGCACAGCTGGAGCGACATCGACGAACGCGACGACCCGAGCTGGCTCGCCGCGACCAGCCAGTGGACCGAGAACGACCGGATCACGCTGGACGTCGACGGGGTACGCGAGTTCGGCGACACCATCAGTTGACGCGCCAACGGCACCGCGTCCTCTGACTGTTGAACGCCTCAGCCCGTGGCTTGACCGGTCACCTTACGATCCGCTCATGCGGCGCGAGGAGATAGACGGAGTTGCTGTCATCCAACGCGATGTGCCTGGCACCTTGGCAGCGTCGCTGACGTTTGGGTGCGGTGCCCGCGACGAAGAGATCGACTCCATCGGCCTGACCCATCTCGTGCAGCACCTGGTGGACTGGACGGAGGATCACGTCGCGGAGAAGCACGAGGACAACATTTGGATGAACGACACGTCATTCCTCGCAGGCGGCCCACCGGGTCAGGTAGCGGAGCACCTCGCCACCATCTGCTCGGCCATCAGCAATCTTCCGCCCGAGGATCTGTCCGACGCGGTCGCGGACCTCAATGCGGACAGCCGGTACGTCTCGAACATCGAAGAAGGTCTGCGCGACCCGTGGGGAGCGCTGCTGTCGCGGCGTTTCGGGCCGAGCGGATACGGCCTGTCGCGCTGGCCCGCAGTGGACTACAAGCTCTTCACGGCGGACGAGATCCGACGGTACGTCGAAAGATTCTTCACCAGCGGCAACGCGGTCCTCACAGTGACGGGCGAACCGCCTCAGGCGATGCGACTCCCATTGCCCGCCGGCCCGCGAGTCACCCGCAGCACGCCAATCGTCAACAACCAAATGGGGCCGATCTGGTACGCCGACGAGGTCCGCGGCGTCGCGCTGACGGTCGGTGTCGAACCCAGCGCGGAAGCTGTCGTTCTCATGTGGGCACTGCGGTCGCGAGTCGCTGAGGCAGTAGACGAGGCCGGGGTGGCCACCGGTGCGGAATTCATGTGCGAGGTCGTCGACAGTACGCGGCACGAGCTCGGGTTGAGGGTCACACCAGACTTCGGCAGGAAGGGCAAGAATTTCGACGCCACCGTCGCGGCGGAGCTGCTCTGGGCCGAGCTGCAACGGCTTGCCGCCGATGGGATCGATCGAGTGGAGATCGCCGACCGGGTGCCAACGCAGCGCATGGCCATGGAGGGCGACAACGAATGGATGCAGTCGATCAGCGATCTTCAACCCTTGGCCCACCAGGAGTTGTTCGGCACGGCTGAGCTCTACGGCTCGGAATCACTCAGCGAGCTGACTGGGCTTACTCCGGACGCGACACGGGACATCGTGTCGGGCTGGCTCTCAAGCGCCATGATCGTCGTGCCGTACGGGTCGAAACCCGACCTTCCTCGCGCCACCGAGGATTCCTGCCCGACCACCCGCTTCGTGCCCGCAGGTGAGGTCGTCAGGCCGCCGTTCTCCAAGCGGTTCCACAACAAGGGCAAGCTGGTCATCGGCATCGACACGATCTCCACGGTGGATGGCGACGGGAACGTGCACACCGTCCCGCTGTCCCAGGCACTCGTGGTCGAGCGGTTTGGCGTCATCCGGCTCGCCCACCTCGGCCACGGCTGCGTCACCACGATCTCGGACTTCGCTGACGCTGCCGACAAGCTCCGGGCCGTCCTGCCGCCGCGGCGTTTCCGCCAGGCCGTCAAGCAGCTCAGTTCCAACTGGTAACCGAACGTCGGGGATCATGATCGGCGCGCGTAGGCCGGCCGGTCAGTGTGGGTCCGGTAAGCAAGCCATCAGCAGGTGAGGCCTTTGGGCAGGTGGATGCGTGCGGCGGGGATGCCGAGTGCGCACAGCCGTGGCCGCGCGTCGGCCAGCATCGCGGGTGGGCCGCAGAGGTAGATGTCCTGGCCGGGCCGGTGGTGTTCGAGGGCGATGGTCAGGGCGTCGCCCTGCTCGGCCGGCTCCGCGCAGGGGTCGTCGGAGAGGGCCGGCACGATGGTCAGCCAGTCGTGGGCGCATTGCAGCTTGTCGAGGGCGATCGAGTCGTACAGGTCGGTGAAGGTGCGCGCGCCGACGATCAGCGTCACCCGCCGACCGTTCGGTACGGCGGCGACCTGCTCGACCAGGGCGCGCAGCGGCGCCAGGCCGGTGCCACCGGCGACGAGCAGCAGATCGTTCGCGCTCGCCGGGTCGAGGCTCAGCCCGGTGTCGCCGGGTGGGCCGAGCCAGAGCAGCTCGCCGGGGCGTACCTCATCGACCAGGCGGTGGGAGACGGTGCCGGCGGGTACGGCGCGGACGTGCAACTCAACGGTGCCGTCCGCACGTGGGGCGTTGGCCGGTGAGAGCCAGCGCCAGTGCCCTGGCAGGCGCGGCGTGCAGACCGGCACGGCCTGACCTGGCTGGAAGGGCAGTCGTCGCCACTGACGTACCGTCAGGATGGCGATGTCGGGCGACGGCCGATCGTGGCCGATCACCTCGACGTGCCACCAGGCCCGGCCGTCACTGGCCTGCGCGGCGGCGCGGTGGATAGCGTGCGTGGCGCGGTACAGGGCGCGCTCGGCGGCGACAGTGAGCCGCGGCGTCCACAGTGGGCGCGCATGGCGGGCCACGGTGGCGAGCAGCGCGTCGCCGATTGTGGTGGCGTGCGGGAGCAGGTCGAAGTGACGGTACGCGTGGCCGAGCACCCGGAGCAGCGCCGCCCGGTTCGCCGGGTCGTTGCCGCCGACCAGGAGGCGGCCCAGCGCTGTGAAGAACAGCGGCGCGTCGCGGTGTGGGAGCAGCCCGGGTCTTCGGTCTTCGACTGTGCACCAGAAGTCGGCGGCGGCCCGCATGTCGACCGACTCCCAGACGGCGGCCAGGCCCACGCGAGCCGGGTGGTCGTCGTTAACGGTGGGCATGCAGGCTCCAAGTTGTTGATTCATGGGCTGGCACCGGGGCGGGCGAGAGGAGCTGCGCCGTTGAGGGCCGGCGCAACTCCGGGACAAGGCACCCGCCCCGGGCCATGCGTCGACTGTCGCGGCTGACCAGGCACAACGGCATGTCACGGCGATCATGGGCGGCATGCGTGATCGGTATGCGCTCGACGCCGCGATGGTCGAATCGGGCAGACTGCGGGCATGACGGAACGCCCGGTGCTGTATCTGGTCGTCTGCGCCGCGGGTCCGGCGGAACACATCGACGAGCTGGTCGACCTCCTGATCGCCGACGGGTGGCAGGTGTGCATGATCGTCAGCCCGACCGCCGCGACCTGGCTCGACCGGGCCGCGCTGCAAGACAAGACCGGCTATCTCGTACGCGTGGAGTGGCGGATGCCCGGCGACCCGGAGCCGCACCCGCCGGCTGATGTGGTGGTGGCCGCGCCGGTCACCTTCAACACGGTGACGAAGTGGGCGCTGGGCATCAACGACACGCTGGCGCTCGGCGTCCTCAACGAGTCGCTGGGGGCGAGGCTGCCAATCATCGCGTTTCCGCACACCAAGGCGGAGTTGGCCGCCCATCCCGCGTACGCAGGTCACCTGGCGGTGCTGCGCGCTGCCGGCGTGGTCATGGCGGACGGGAAGCCGCTGGAGTCGGTGAACGGGCCGGGGCGCTGGAGCGTGGTCGTCGAGGCGCTGCGGGCGGTACGCCCGGGCTGAGGAGAGCTGCCGTCCGTTCCCCTGTCCGGCGGTCCTTTGACGATATGCGTCGCGCGTATACCAGCGCTCCACGCAGCGTGTTCAATGGATACGCTCGATGAGGCGAGATGGACGGAGCCGCCGGTGACCCATGCGAACTGCCCTCGGTGCGGCGGACGGCTGGCCCGGGACAACGACAGCGGACGGTGTACGCCGTGCCAGGCCGCCGAGCGGGACCGGCTGAGCTCGCCGCCGAAGGTCCCGGCAGGCTTCTGGGAGCACGAGCCGGTACGACTCGCGCTGATGGAGCGGCATCTCGGGCGGGTGATCCGGGCGTACCGGTGCCATCCGTACCACGGGCGGGTCGCCTTGCCGCAGTCAGTGGTGGCGGGGTGGCTGGGGATCACGCAGGCGCAACTCAGTCGGGTGGAAAACGGACCACCGCTGGTGCATCTGGACCGGCTGGCGCACTGGGCACAGCTTCTGCGGGTACCCGCAGAACACCTTTGGTTCCGCCTTCCTGGTCAGCCTTGCTGGACCGATACGAGCCTCATCCCAGACGGCACCGACCGCGCATATGGCGAGGATCTGCCAACCGAGCAAGGCGGACGGGCCGCCGTGGCGGTTAGCGTGGAGGAGGCATCAAGCCAAGGGGGTGGCGCTACGGACCGTCGACGATTCAACGTACTGGCTGCGCTCACGGGACTCGCTGCGAGTGGTCACACGTACCTACTCGCGGGGCCCGCCGAGGTGCCCAGGACAATCGGCATGGAGCAGGTGCAGCTCGCCAGCTCCCTGGTCGATGACCTCCGGCGGGCAGACGCGGTAGCAGGCGCAGACCTGCTCTGCGACGTCGCCATCCAAGTGCACACCAGGCTGTCGGCTTGGGCGGCGCGGGCCAGCTACAGCAGAGAGGTCGGCGACGCGCTCCAAAGCGCCCTGGCCGATCTCTCCATCGAGGCGGCCTGGCTGGCCATCGACGCCGAACGCCGGTCTGCGGCGAGGCCGTACCTCAATGAGGCAATCACTCGTGCCCGAATCGCGGATGACCCACGAGTGGAAGTTCGTGCCCTCACGCATCTGTCCCTACTGATCCGCGAGAGCCAACCTGGCGAGTCGTTGCACTGCGCCGAAGCCGCTCTACGGGTGTCCGCTGGTTGGGCAACACCTCGGCTCACCACCTTGCTGCACCTGCGCAGGGCGCACGCCTACGCCGTCCTCAGGGATGCCAGTGGCTTCAGCCGCGAGATGACCAAGGCGCGCCGGGAGTTGGACCGGGGCACTCACGAGGATGACCAGGGTTTCGTCCACTTCGTGAACCACCAAGAGTTGATCGGGATCGAAGGACTCTCTTATCTGGCCCTCGACAGACCCGAGCGCGCTGTTCAGTCGTTACGCGCGATCACCGACAACCCATCACCTGGCCATCGACGGAACCAGGTCTACTACGCGGTGCGGCTCTCAGAGGCGGCATACCGACAGGGCGACGTCAACGAGGCGGCACGTATCGCTCTGGATGTCCTGCCTGCCGTGGGCCAGATCAGCTCGAAACGAGTGAGCCAGCATCTCGCGCAGGTGCGCGGAAGTCTGGCGACGCCACGGCAGGCGACCACGACGACCCGCCAGTTCGTCGACGCCTACGACCAGGCGGTGAGCCTGTGATCGAGGGCCTGCAACTTCGTCATCACAGCGCCGACGAGGCTATGGAAATCCTCGATCAGCTCGTGGGCCTCTACCTGGAGGTCTACGCGGGTGGCGGCGAGTTCTACAGCGAGGACCGCTACCGGCGTCAGCTTGGCCTACATATGCAGCGAGTTGGATGGGAATTGATTACCGCATCGGTCGATGGGGCCCTGGTCGGCTACATCTATGGCTTTCCGCTACCTTCGCAAACGCGGTGGTGGGAGGGCATCCATGAGCCTGTCCCGCCCGGGTTCACCGAGGAGGACGGGAAACGCACCTTCGCGATCAGCGAGCTGCTGGTACACCGCGCCTGGCGACGTAAGGGCATTGCGGCGGCGCTGCACGACGAGCTGGTCGCAGGCCGGGCTGAACCGCGATCCACGCTCTTGGTCCGTCCGGACAATGCTGCCGCCCAGATGGCGTACCGCTCCTGGGGCTGGAGCAAGGTCACCAAGCTGCGCCCCCACTGGGAAACCGCACCAACCTTCGATGTCATGGTCCGCACCGCCCCGATTTGCCCTCGTCCTTTTGGCTAGCCGCGGAGCCGCCGGGTTTGACGCTCGATGCGAGCCGAGGAGCATCGACGATAGATGCACAGACCCATCCGCCCTGATTAGCATCCTGGCCGCGCGAACGTCGAGAGCCAGAGCACCATCGGCTGGTTAAGGCATCGGTTCCATCAGGCTTGGACACCGATATATTCATCTCCCGATGATCCGACGCGCGGAATTCCTCGCCTAGTCAGGGCAACGCCTCAGCGCCACGACCGATTAGATTGCGTGGATGACGGATCTTGAGCGGGGTGTTTACGAGCACCTGATCACCCGTGAGCTGGCCACCCGCCTCCAGCACGTTGACCCCGCCCTGATCCAACACCACAAACTCGACCCCGCCGACGCCCACCAAACCCTCGCCCGCCACATCGCCACCCTGGCCGCCCGAGCCCTTCAGTCCGTCCCCAACGGCGACGACAAGCTCCACCACCAGATCGCAATGGCGAACCAGATCGCCGAAGCCATCGCCACCCTGAGCCCCAAGGCAGCGACCCAACAGGACCAGGTGACCGACGCCAAACACCTGCTCCACGCCATCGCCGCCCCACCAATCCCACCCGCGGAGGCCACCTTCCCGCAGCGCCCCACCACTCCCCTCTCCACAGGCGCGCTACTGGTCAACGGCCGCCACCAGCCCCGCATCGGCCACGAGGTCAACCACGAGATGGCGTCGGCCGAGAGCGTCGACCTGCTCTGCGCGTTCATCAAGTGGTACGGCCTGCGCATCGTCGAGCCAGCGATCCGCGAGCTGATCGCCCGAGGCGGCAAGGTCCGCGTCATCACCACCACCTACCTCGGCGCGACCGATCAGCGAGCGCTAGACCGGCTCGCCGAGCTGGGCGCCGAGATCAAGGTGTCGTACGAAACGAGGACCACCCGCCTGCACGCCAAGGCGTGGCTGTTCCGCCGCCGCAACGGCACCACCACCGCGTACGTCGGCTCGTCGAACCTGTCGAAGACCGCACTGGTGGATGGCGTGGAGTGGAACGTCCGCATCTCGAACATGGAGCAGCCGCACGTCATCGACACGTTCACGGCGACGTTCGAGGACTACTGGAACGATCCGGCGTTCGAGACCTACGACGCGGCCCGGGACGCCGAACGGCTACGGCACGCGTTGAGCGGGGAACGCCGCGACGAAGCACCGACCGCGATCTCGAATCTGGACGTACGCCCGTACCCCTATCAGGCGGAGATCCTGGCCGACCTGGACGCCGAGCGGTTGGTGCACGGGCGCTGGCGCAACCTGGTCGTGATGGCGACAGGCACCGGCAAGACGGTGGTGGCCGCCCTCGACTACCGCCGACTGCACAAGGCGGGCCGTGCAGACTCGCTGCTCTTCGTCGCTCACCAGGAGCAGATCCTGCGGCAGAGCCTGTCGACGTTCCGGCAGGTGATGGGCGACGGCAGCTTCGGCGAGACGCTGGTCGCGGGCGAGAAACCGAACGGCTGGAAGCACGTTTTCGCCTCCATCCAGTCGCTGCACCGCCGGGAGGTCGACCCCGAGGCGTACGACATGGTGATCGTGGACGAGTTCCACCACGCGGAAGCGCCGACGTACACGCGGCTGTTGGAGCGGCTGCGTCCCCGCGTACTCCTGGGCCTCACCGCGACCCCCGACCGGGCCGACGGCGGCGACGTTCGCCGGTGGTTCGACGGGCGCGCGGCCGTTGAGCTGCACCTGTGGGACGCGTTGGAGCGGCAGTTGCTGGCGCCGTTCCAGTATTTCGGGCTGCACGACGACGTTGACCTGTCGCACGTCACCTGGAAGCGCGGCCAGGGTTACGACCCGACGCAGTTAAGCACCATTTACACCGGCAACGATGCTCGGGCGCGGACGGTCTTGCGGGCGGTCCGCGACAAGGTGGACGTCGGGCGGATGCGCGCGCTCGGATTCTGCGTGAGCATCGGGCACGCCGAGTTCATGGCCGCCTGGTTCAGAAAGCACGGTGTCGAGGCGGCGGCGGTGACCTCAAAGGCCGGCACCGATCGGGCGGGGCTGTTGCGGGACTTCAAGGCCGGCAAGCTGCGGGTGCTCTTCACCGTGGACCTCTTCAACGAGGGCGTCGACCTGCCAATGGTCGACACGATCCTGATGCTGCGGCCCACCGAGAGCGCCACGATCTTCCTACAACAGCTCGGCCGTGGCCTACGCCTCGACGACGACAAGCCCTGCCTCACGGTGCTCGACTTCATCGGCGGGCAGCACGCCAACTTCCGCTTCGACCTGCGGTGGCGCGCCCTGACCGGGGTGAGCCGGCGGGCGATCACCGAGGCGGTCCGCGACGACTTCCCGAACCTGCCCAGCGGCTGTCACGTCGAGCTGGACCGGGTAGCGAAGGAAGTCGTGCTCGCCAACCTGCGATCGGCCCTGCCTACCTCGAAGGCCGGCCTCGTTTCTGAGCTGCGCCAACTCGGCGACGTCAGCTTGGCAACGTTCCTCCGCGAAACCGGCCTGGAGATCGAGGACGTGTACCGATCGGCCAGCTTCGGCGGCTGGGCCGGGCTGCGCCGGCTCGCCGGCATCGAGACGTCCGCGCCCGGACCCGACGACCGGGAGTTGGGCCGGGCCATCGGTCGCATGCTGCACACCGACGACATCGACCGGCTAGAGCTACTCACGAGGGTCGCTGCCGGACCGCCCGCGCCAGGTCAGCAGGTGTACGCGGGCAACAGCCGACTGCTGGACATGCTGCACTTCAGCCTCTGGGGACCGAACGCCCCCCTCGCGACGCGGGACGAACGGCTGACGCGACTGTGGAAAGAGCCGGCTCGCTGCGCCGAGTTGCGGCAAGTCGCCGAGGTGCTGCGGGATCGCATCCACCGGGTCACGCCGACCGCGGCTCCGGGAGTGGTGCCGCTGCGGGTGCACGCCCGGTACAGCCGCAACGAGGCTTGCGCCGCCTTCGGGATGACCAACCCGGGGTCGCTGCGCGAGGGGGTGAAATGGCTGCCGGACGCCCAGGCCGACCTCTTCTTCGTCACCCTGGTCAAGTCAGAGGCCCACTACTCCCCCACCACCATGTACGCCGACCGCGCCATCACCGACACCCTGTTCCAGTGGGAGTCGCAGAGCACCACCTCTGCGGCGTCGGCGACCGGGCAGCGCTACACGTCGGGCGGCTCGACGGTGCACCTCTTCGTGCGGGAGACCCGCATCGCCGACCGCGACCTGGGCGCGCCGCCGTACCTCTACGCCGGCACGATGACGTACGAGTCGCACACCGGTGACCGACCCATGCGCGTCCTGTGGCAACTCCACCACGCCCTACCCGCCGACGTGTACGCCACCGCCCGAACGATCGCCGCATAATGCCTTCGCGGACCTCGACCGTCTCGCAGCTCACGAGGCAGGGCCGAAACTTCCCTGGCTCAATCGAGCTCGGACAGGAAGGCACCGACCGTAGCGGCGAACTGTGCTTGAGCATCGTGATGCACGACGTGACCTGCTGGCAGCTCGACGAGCCGAGCCTGGCCGGGGCGACGGGCGATCATCTCGCGGGCGTGATCGGCCGCCAGTTCGTCACTGCGTGTTCCGCGGATCAGAAGGGTGGGGCAGGTCAGCGCTACCCAGTCCGTCCAGTGGTCACCGTTGAGCGCCTTCTGGGACGCCACCGTGTCATTGATGTCGAACGAGAAGCCCCAGCCGTCCTTCCATTGACGGAAGGAGCACTCCAGATAGGGCGCCGCCCCGCCCAGGGCCGAGGTCAGCGCATCACGGGATGGCGCGCGGCGAGGAAGGCTGGTGGTGAACGACCAGTCGCAGTCCACGACCGCGCCGATGTCCTCGACGATCAGCGCGGTGACCCGATCGGCGTGCCGGCTGGCGTACTGGTAGGCGTTCACCCCGCCCAGTGAGTGACCCAGCACCACGGCAGGGCCGACCTTCAGATGATGGTGGAGCGCGGCGACGTCGGCAACGTAATCGTCCCGCTCATAGCTTTCGGCACGGTCGGACTCTCCATGCCCACGCTGGTCGAGCGCGATCACCCGCCATTGCGGTGCCAACGCCTCAGCCAGCGGCGCGAAAGCCGACGCTTCGTTGTAGTGCCCGTGTAGAGCCAGGAGGGGAGAACCCGAACCGCCAAAGTCCAGATACGAGAGCCTCCGGCCCTCAACCGTGAAGAACTCCCGCATGACCTGGAATCCTAGATCAACGACCGTTGGCTTCCGTGACGCGAATACGTCTGGCGTTGATCGCGATAGGCCGGCGGAGGCGGTCAGGCCGCGTCCGCGTTCGAGGCGAACCTGACGTCCAGCCTTCGGTCCAGGGCCCGGGCTAGCCGCTCCAGAACCGGCAGGGTCGGCACTGTCCCGCCTGCCTCGAAGCGGGCCACCGCGGACTGAGTCATCCCCGCAGCGCGCGCCAACTGGCTCTGACTCCAACCGTGCCCTTCGCGCAGGTGGCGCACCTCTTGACCAAGCTCGAAGGCGATCCGAGTGGCCTCGTAGGTCTCGGCTGCCCCTGGCTCCGCCATCCGGCGCTCACGCAGGTCGTTCCAGTCCAGGCGATCACTCATCGCTCTGCCCCCTCGTTCACGATGTGCCGCTCCGCCACACACCGCTCAAATGCGCGGCGGGCCCGCTCGACTTCCCGGTCCTCCCGCATTCGCGTCTTGCGAAAGACCGTGAGCAGGATGATCCTCCGGTCGGAGGCTATCCAGTACGTCACGCGAACCGCGTCGCGCTCCAGATAAAACCGCAGCTCACGCAACTTGCCGTCGAGCTGTCTGCTGTGAGGCTCTCCGAGCAACACACCTCGGCCAGCCAATAGATCGATGTAAAACGCCGCTCGGGCGAAGTCGGCAGTTGGCAGTTCCTCCAGCCAGTCTCGGACCTCTGGTTCCAGCTCCACGCTACCCCAACCCATAGCACCGATGCTATGGGTTGGATCGTTCCCCCCGAACTTTCATCGAACGCGTGTCGGCGATGACTTCGGCGATGCTCTTGCCGCGCCTAGAGCTGCAACAACGTCGGGGCCGCCTGCCACGCCCCCGACCGACTGCGGGTTAGGTTGAAGGGATGGAGCAGCGGATCAGTCTGATCACCCTGGGAGTCACGGACGTAGCGCGCGCGAAGGCGTTCTACGAGCAGCTCGGCTGGCAGGGCCAGGAGGTCGAGGAGACGGTCTTCTTCCAGGCCGGCGGCTTGGCACTAGTCCTCTGGGGCCGCGACAAGCTCGCCGACGACGCCGGCATCGAAGGGCCGGGCACCGGCGCGATGACCCTGGCCCAAAACGTCCGCTCCCGAGCCGAGGTCGACGAGGTCATCGCCACCGCGACCAAGGCCGGTGCCACGGTCACCAAGCCGGCCCGGGAAACCTTCTACGGCGGCTACGCCGGCTACTTCGCCGACCCGGACGGTCACCTCTGGGAGATCGCCTGGAACCCCGGCTTCACCCTCGCCGAGGACGGCACCATCACTGTCCCCGACTTCAGCGCCACGAACTGAGCCGAGCCGGGCAGGAGAGAGAAAACCCAGTTCAGGGCGCCGGAGACGGGCAGAGCAGCGGGTCCAGCAACGGCAGTTGAAGAGGATCCAGGCAGATCGCCAGCAGTCCCGGATCCGGCGAAGGCGTCGCCGTAACAGCCGGCGTCGGCGTTGGCGAGGCCGACACGACGGGCGGCGTCGGCAGGGTCGACGCGGGCGGGTCGGCAGTGGGGACCGGACCAGGCGTCGGCACCGAACTGGCCGACGGCGCGGGAGCGACGGACGGCGGAGCGGCCGGCGGCAGGGCCACCGCAACAGCGGCTTCCACTGTAGAGACAGCCGACGGACGTACAGCCGGGACATTCGGCGGGCTCCATACCGCACTGTCGGCCGAGCCGACCCGCGACCTGGGCACCACCGGCCCGACGGGACCGGTCGGAACGAGGGCCGCCCCGGCCCTCGGCACGTCCAGGGCGACGACCTCCGCCGAGGGCACCGGCGCGCGAGGACCCCACGCGCCAGGCCCCAGAGCGCCGGGGCCGAGCGTCACGAACACCACGGCAGCGACGGCGGCAGCGCCGAGCGCCCGCCGGTCGGGGCGTACCGCCGTCAGTGGTGCGTCGTCGGGGTCCACCAACAGAAGAGGCGCGGGCGGGGCGGCCCGGTGCGCGGCCAGCAGCGCGTCGACCTGCGCGATGACGGCGCCGCGATCGTCGGCAGCCGCGACTGTGAGATAGAAGCGGAAGTTCACCACGGCATTCGCCGGGACCAGCAGCCCCTGCAGTCGACAGCGGTCGGGCAGCAGGGTGACCGGCACGTCGGGGTGGTGGGCGGGGCCGACCATGTCCGCGTACCGCCACTCGCGCCGGTGCTCTCGGCCACCGAAGGCCACTCGCCGACTGGTCACGACGGCCATGCCGGTGTCGACGACACGCAGGCCCGCCGGCAGCGTCTGGGAAGAAGCGTCAGCGAAGGAACAGAAGCCGTCCGGCCTGGGCAGGCCGGGGATGTGCCGCGCCTCGGCCTCGACGAGCTGGGCGACGGGGAGGACGCGGAAGACGAGTTCGTCGTCGTCGAGCTCCACCGGCAGGCCGGAGCGTGGCTGCGTACACCCGAGGAAGCTGGCGGCTTCGATGCGGAGCCGGGCCAGGTGGTCGTCGCGGTGCCGCCAGGCGTCGGTGGCGTCGCGGTACGCGCGCTGCCGGCGCTCGTTCTCGCGCTCGGCCCAGGCGATCCGCCAGGGGGCGCAGGACACAGAGGTCACGGTCACACGCGGTACAACCGCTCACGTACGTGACAGGCAACGCGACCGGGATCGATGCATCCCGTTGCGCCCGAAAGGAGAGTATTGACGGACACCAGAGTCGGTGCGGCGAAGCTAGCCTGCCCAGGACCCCTGAGGCCGAGGAGCTTCCCGATGCTTGATGACATGCCCGTGCTGCGCGACGCGGTACGCGGCTATCGCCTCGCGGCGACGGCCGCCGGCCTCGACTGGCCCGACCAGGACGAGTCGCCGACCGGGCAGGCGCCGGACGTGGTCCACCGGATCTTCGGCGTGGATCACATCGCGGAGCAACTGACCTGGTTGCAGTCGCAGCGCTGGCCCGAGCGGCGGTTGCTGCCCAACGGCGGGTGGCTGATGTCCTGGCCGGAAGGCCCGGACGTGCTGGACTATCTGTGGCTGGCGGTCGGCACGCCGTTCCCCTGGCGGCAGCAACTGCCACTGTTCCATTTCGAGTACGCCATCTTCACCTTCGTCCTGGCGGGCGAGCACGAGGGTGAGATCTGGCGCTATGAGATCTCGCCCGACGCGTGGGACTCGGTGCGTGCCGCCACCAGCCTGGCCACGCTCTTCGACCAGTGGACCCGGGGCATCGAGGCCGGTCTGATCGTCTACGAGGGCGAGTACAACAAGTGGCTCCAGATCCAGGACCTGGAGCCTGCCCCAGGTCTCGACCCGCTGGCTTTCCCGGTGGCCCCGGTGGAGGAAACCCTGCTGCGGGCGCGGCAGCGCGAGTGCGGGGTCAACATGGCCATTGTCGAGGACGGCTTCCCGTACAACGAGGAACTGTCCGACGCCATCGACGCCGCCAAGGCGTCGCTCGGCAGCGCGTAGCCCGGCGCCGGCGGCCGCTCAGGGAAATCAGAGCAGCCGCCGGGCAGGACAGCAAAGGCGAACTACAGCAACTACGGGCGCAGCGAGGTGAAGAACTGCCTCATCTCACTGGCCAGCAGACCCGGCTCCTCCAGCGGCATGAAGTGCCCGCCCCGGCCCGGCTCGCTCCAGTGCCGGATGTCGGTGCAGGCCCGCTCGGCGATCTCCCGGGGGAAGTTGGCCATCGAGGGTTCGGTGCTCACAGTGAACGCGGCCGGCACGGTGATGTCGGGTCGTGGCGTGTTGTGGTCGAAGTCGGCGTACTGCCGAAACGACGAGCCGATCGTGCCGGTCGCCCAGTAGAGCGTGATGATGGTGAGCAGGGTGTCGGTGTCGATGCTGCTCGCCAGGTCCCCGTGGTTGTCGCTCCAGTCGCGGTACTTGTCGACGAGCCAGGCGGCCAGCCCGGCGGGCGAGTCGGCGAGCGCCGCCGCCAGGGTGTCCGGGCGGGTGCCCATGATGGCGCTGTAGCCGCCGTCGGTCTCGTCGTACGCGGCTTCGGCGTCCAGGTACGCCTGCTCGGCCGCCGACAGTGGTCGGGCGTCGAAGCTGGCCGGGAACGGTGGATGGATCATGTGGATGCCGGCTACCTGCTCCGGATAGAGGGCACCCAGCCAGCCGGTGACCACTCCCCCGACGTCGCCGCCGAAGGCGCCGTACCGCTCGTAGCCGAGCACGTCGGTCATCAGCTCGTGCAGGGTCCGGGCCAGCAACGCCCGGGTGACCGGCTCGTCCGGGACCTCCGAGAAGCCGAAGCCGGGCAGCGAGGGCACCACCACGTCGAAACCGCCGCCGGCGGGGCTGGTCAGCCGGTCGACCAGCGGCAGCATCTCGACGAAGCTGCTGGGCCAGCCGTGGCTGAGGATCAACGGCAACGGCGCGGGTGTGCCCGCCGGGCGCGTGGCCCGGACGTGCAGGAAGTGCAGCTTCCGGCCGCCGACGACGGCCAGGTGCTGGGGGTACGCGTTGAGTTCCGCCTCACGGGCTCGCCAGTCGTATCCGTCGTGCCAGTAGGACACCAGGTCCCGCAGGTAGTCGGGGTCGACGCCGCCCTGCCACGGCTGGTTGCCGCTGCGGTCGGTGAATCGGGTACGGGCCAGTCGGGCCCGTAGGTCGTCGAGGACCGCATCGGGAACGTCGATGCGGAAGGAAGATAAAGACATTGGTCCTCCGATAAGGAGGGCGCTCCCCGACGCGAGAGGTCAGCTGCGGGGGACGGCCGAGAGGAGCGCCCAGGAATGACGATGGGTGGTCACCGGGCTCACCTCCTCTCGTGGCTGACGAAGATCACTCTAGCCGAGTGGGTCGGGGAGCCGGCCCCGGGTCGGAAACCGCGACCGGGTCCGCGGCGGGTACGCCTCGCAGTGCTCGGCCCAGTGCTGGGCGGCGGTGGCGAGGGCGTCCGCGGAGACGGTGAGGATCAGCGGGTAGATCGCTGTGGACGGGCGGCGCATCCACGGTGGCAGTGACTCCGCGGAGAACTCCACGATCAGCTCCAGCCGGCGGCGGCGCAGCACCCGGCTGCGCAGGGCCAGGTTGGGTTCGGTGAAGCGGACCATCGCCGGTGGCGCGCTCAGCCCGAGTGCGGCGGTGGCCTGCCCGTGCAGCCAGCCGCCGAGCGCGCGGGCCTCCTCCACCATGAGGCTCGGGTAGTGGTGCGACCAGGTCTGGCCGTCGGCGGTGCGGGCGTCCACCTCGATGAGCAGCCAGTCGTGCCAGCCGGGCGTGGCCCCGTCGAGGTCGTCGGGCGGGTCGATGCCGGGCTGGTAGCCGACGGGGCGTACCCGCACCCGAGCGCCATCGTCAGACCGGATCTCCACTCGATCATTCTGGCCGAGCGAAGCGGACTTCAGGGCCCGAATCGGTCACTTCGTGATGGTCCGCCGCACGCCTCGGTGCTCGGCGCAGGCGTTGGACCGGCCGCCGGCCAGGCTCACCGAACCGTCGCGGCACTGCACGAGGTAACCGCGTCCGGCCCAGAACTGCGGTACGCAGTCGAACCAGTCGCACACCTCGGCGGCCGGCTTACGGATCCGCGTGCCGCCACAGAAGCCGTACCCCAGTGGGTTCTCCGGTGCCCCACAGCGCGGGCCCTGGGTCGCGCTGGGTGACGGGCGTGGCGACTTTGTCGGCTTGGGCGGCGGGTTCTTCAGCGCGAGCGCCGGGCCGGCCGGGCGGACCAGCGCGGGTGCCACGCTGGCGGTGGGCGCCGGGGTGGCGGCGACGGCGACCTCCGCGCCACCGGTCGGGTCGGACGGGTCCGACTCGATCAGCGCCGCCGGCACCAGCAGCGCGATGGCCGCCACCACCGCGATGGTCCTGCGGCCACCGGGCACGAACGACGACAGCCGGGCCTGCCCGGGGGTGGCCGCGGCCGGCCGGAACGGCTTGAGCTGGGCGTGCTCGGCGATCAGCTCGTCGAGTTGGGCGATCACCGCGGCGCGCTGTTCGATCGCGTCGGCGAAGGCCAGGGTGAGCTTGAACCGGAAGTCCGCCGCGGCGGCGGTGGGCAGCAACAACCCGGAGGTACGCCGCCGGTCCAGCACCTGGATCACTGTGACCGGTGCCGCCGGGTCGTGGGCCAGGCCGGTTATCCGGCCGTACGCCCAGTCGCGCCGGCCCCGCCCGCCGAGCAGCACGAGTCGACGGCTGGTGATCACGGCCATGCCGGCGTCGGTGACGCGTACGCCGTCCGGGCGGCGCGGGCGCAGTGGCCCGGTTCCCGGGGCGACAGTGAGGTCCGGTGCGGGCAGCACTGTGGTGTGCCGCACCTCGACCAGTTGCGCAGCGGGTAGTGCCCAGAGCACCACCTCGTCGGCGGCCAACTCCAACGCCAGCCCGGCGCCGGCTGCCGCCGAGCCCTGGAAGTCGGCGGCCAGGGCGCGCAGCCGCCGTAACTCGTCGTCGCGTCGCCGCCACGCCGACTCAGCGCCGCGGTACGTGCTGACCCGCCGCACGTTCTGCCGGTGCGCCCACCGGTACCGCCATGTGGAACCCGTCGAATCAGTCTTCGCCACGCCGACTCCTTCGCCGCGCTGGCCACCAATCTGGGGTGTCACGAGGTTTAACAGGTCCGGCGCGGCGCCCGGACACGCCGAAACGGGCGAACTACCCGATCGGCGGAGCAACCAGCACGATAGGGGGATACTGGTGTCGACGTTCATGTTCTCCGAGGGGGTGGCGGTCGTGCCGGCAGTCACGCTGCCCGGGGTCGTGATCGGGGTCGACATCGGCACCACCAGCACGAAGGCCGTCGCGTACGACACCGACGGGCGGCAGCTCGGCAGTCACCTGGTCGGCTACCCGCTGAACAACCCGCAACCCGGCTACGCCGAGCAGGACCCGCAGCTCATCCTCGAAGCGGTGCTCAAGTCGATCAGCATCGTCGTGGCCGAGCTGGTCCAGCCGGTGTCGGGGCTGTCGTTCGGCTCCGCCATGCACAGCCTGATCGGGTTGGACAGTGACGGCAATCCGCTCACCCCGTCGGTGACCTGGGCCGACTCGCGGTCCACCCGGCAGGCCGAGCGGTTGCGGGCGGTGCCGTCGGGGCTGGCCCTGCACCGACGTACCGGCACGCCGATGCATCCGATGTCGCCGCTGCCCAAGCTGCTCTGGTTCGCCGAGCAGGAGCCGAAACTCTTCGAGCGGGTGGCGCACTGGGTGGGCATCAAGGAATGGGTGCTGCTGCGGCTCTGCGGCACGCTGGTCACCGACCACTCGATCGCCTCGGCCACCGGCCTGCTCGACATCCACAAGCTGGAGTGGGACCGCGAGGCGTTGACCATCGCCGGCATCACCCCGGAACAGCTCCCGCAGCTCGTCGTCACCACCGCCGTGCTGCCCAGCCTGACCCCGCAGGCCGCCGCACAGACCGGCCTGCCGGAGCGCACCCCGGTGGTGGTCGGCGCGGGCGACGGACCGCTGGCGAACCTGGGCCTGGGCGCGGTGCACCCCGGCATGGTGGCCTGCTCGATCGGCACCAGCGGCGCGATGCGGGTGATGGTCGAGCGCCCCGGCGTGGACCCGCTCGGCGGGGTGTTCTGCTACGCGCTGACCGAGCATCGCTGGGCGGTCGGTGGCGCGATCAACAACGGCGGCATCGTGCTCAAGTGGGCCGGCGCGGCGCTCGCCCCGGACCTGGGCGAGCACTCCGAGGAGGACCTGGTCGCCCTGGCGGCCCGCGCGCCGGTCGGTTCCGGCGGGCTCATCATGCTGCCCTACCTGCACAGCGAACGGGCACCACACTGGAGCGCCCTGCCGCGCGGCGCGTACGTGGGGTTGACCCACGCACACCGCCGCGAGCATCTGGTGCGGGCGGCGTTGGAGGGCGTCTGCCAACAGCTCGCGCTGGTGCTCAGCTCGGTGCGCGCGGCGGGCAACGAGGTCCGGGAGGTCCGGGCCGGTGGCGGCTTCGCCCGCAGCGGCCTGTGGCGGCAGATGCTGGCCGATGCCCTCGGCCTGCCGGTGAGCTTCCCGGCCGCGCACGAGGGGTCGAGCTTCGGGGCGGCGCTGCTCGGCATGGAGGCGCTCGGGTTGATCCCCAGCATCGACGTCGCCGCCGACCTGGTGCGCATCGAGGAGACGGTCCGCCCGGACCCGGCCGCCGCCGCCACCTACGCGGCGCTGCTGCCGCTCTTCGCCGAGCTGTACGAGGCCCTCACGCCCACCTTCGCCTCGATCCGTCGGATGGCACCCGGCCTGCCCACCGGCCCGGAACCACAGGCGTGAGCGGTGCCGGCTCGCGGCGGGTCAGGGCGCTTCGACGCCGGCGATCAGGTAGCGCTGCACGTCGGCGTCGAGGATGGCCACTTCCTGCGCGTCGTCCGGCCCGGAGCCACGGAACGCGGCCAACTGCTCCGGTGACTCCCAGCGTTCGTAGACGTGGATCCGGCCGGGCTCCAACGGGTCGGCCGCCAGCAGGAAGTCGAGGCAGCCGGCGGTGGCGCGCGCCCGCGCGATGACCTGTTCGCAGTCGGACAGGTACGCCTCACGGGTGGCCGGTTCGACCTGCAGACTGCCGGCGATGATCAGCAAAGGGTCCTCCGGGGTGAGTGGCTGGGAAGCCTGATACCTGTGGGTCATATTTATACCTGTGGGTCATGACGCTCGCCGGGACATTGCCGCCCGGACGGGTGACGCCGGTCCCGTCGGTCTCACCAGCCTCCGGCGCTTCATATCGTGCAAACGTGAGAAAAAGCGACAAGAGGCGCTCATCTTCCCTGCTGGGGAACTCTGCCCGCGTACCACTGAAGGTGCTGACGACGGCGGTCGCGCTCGCGGTGCTCGCGACGACCGGGCCGGCCACCGCGGACGGCCCGGGCCGCGCGCCCGTCGCGGACCCGGCGCAGACGACCGAGCCGGGGTACGGGGTTGAGCCCGGCGACGGTCAGAGCCACGAGCCCGGGGTCGACCCGACGCCGGAGCGCCCGCCGACCAGCGAGGTGTCCTGGCTGTCTTTTCCCGGCGGGGTGTTCGCTGTGGACTCGCTCGGGCGCACAGTGCGCTACCGCGCCTGCGACGGCGACACCGGTCGGGTCGCCGACCCGACCATGCGGGTCGCCACCGGGGTGGCCAGCGGCGCGGTCGTCGTCGGAGGCACCGCCTACCGCTACCGGGTGCCGCTGGTCGGGCGCAGCGAGGGCACGCTGGAGGTGATCCAACGGCACCGCCCGCCGACGACGCTGACCGGCGTGGTGGTCACCAGCCCGCAGCCGCCCACCGACCCGGTCGCCGGGGCCCGGCTGTTCCCGCTCAGCGGGCAGCTCGCCCGGGTGGTCGCCGACGCGAGCCTCAACCCGGCCGGGGTCACCGTCCGCGACCTGTCCGGCCGCTACGGCGACCAGCAGATCGCCGTCAACGGATCGCTGCGCCCCAAGGCGGCCAGCGTCATCAAGCTGTGGATCCTCGTCGAGCTGCTGCGCCGGGTCGACTGTGGACAGGTCTTCCTCGACGACGGGGTGCTGGTCACTCCGGAGGACGTGGTCGGCGGCACCGGCCAACTGCAGTTCGAGACGTTCCCGCAGGTGGTCACAGTGCGCCGGCTCGCCCAGTACCTGATCAAGTACAGCGACAACGTGGCCGCGAACGTGCTGATCACCTACCTGGGTGGGTTCGCCCCGGTCAACGCGCTGATCGACTCGATGAACCAACGGTCCACCATCCTGGCCCGCCGGATGCTCGACAGCGCGGCGGCGCAACGCGGCGAGGAGAACTACACCAGCCCGGACGACGTGGTGTCACTGCTCGGCGCGGTCTGGGACGGCGAGATCCTCACCCCCGCCTCCCGCGACCTGATGATCGGGTTCATGCGGGAGCAGACCCTGAACACGAAGATTCCGGCGGCGTTGCCACAGGGTGTGCCGGTGGCCCACAAGACCGGTGACCTGCCGGACGCCTCACACGACGTCGGCTACTACCTGATCCCGGGCACCGAGACCGCCGTCGCGTTCCTCACCGCCGGCCCCATGGCCACCGGCGACGAGACGGTCCGGCGGATGGCCCGCACCGTCTACGACTTCCTGGTCCCCCCGGTCGAGGGAGCGGTCGAGGAGTGAGCCGACCTCAGGCGCCGGGGATGTTCGCCGGCGGGTCCTCGCCCACCAGGTCGGCCGCCGGCGGGTCCGCCGACACCGGCAGCCCGAAATCCGAGTACGTCAGGTCGAGCTGGGCGGTCTGCGACTGCTCGCTGGCCAACTCGATGCGGTAGCGGACCAGCCGACCCTGCTCGTCCACTGCCGCGGTGAAGGGCACCGCCGCGGCCCGGTCGCCGAGCACGCTGCCGATGCCGCTGCCCAGCACCGCGCCGCTCTGGCGCAGGTCCAGCGTGCCCGCGTACTCCCGCTCGGCGGTCAGCCGGGCCCCCGTCGGCGCGCCCAACGTGCTGGCCAGGCGGGTGTTGTCCAGGCCCTGCTTGGCCGGCGGGGCACCCGGGGCGCCGACGTGCCACCAGGTCTTACCGTCCCAGACCGGGACGCGGCGGTCCGGGGCGGTGACCCGCACGTACACGTCCGGGCCGGTGGTCAACCGCTCGATCTTCACCACACCGGAGGGCACCTTCAGCGAGGTGGTCTCCAGACCACGCTTCGCCTTCGGGTCCCAGAGCAGCACCGTGGCGTCGCCGTCCGCGCCGCCGGTGCCAACTGTCAGCTTGTACGGCTGCTCGTCGGCCTTCGCGGCGGCGGCCTTCAGCACACCGACCGGGTCGGCACTCGCCGACGCCGCCGGACGACCCGCGTCCGGTTCGTCGTCGCCGGCGGCGACCAGCGCCCACGCCCCGCCACCGACCCCCACCACGAGCACGGCGACAGCGGCGATCAGCTTCGGTTTCTGCACTGTCATCTCCCCCGGGCGGTGCGGTCCGGCCAGACTAGCCGGACCGCACCGTGTCACGCCCGGCTGATCGCGTTGGCGTGGATCGCCTCGTGCAGGTAGGCGGCCAGCCCCACGGCGATGTTCTCGTAGTACGCGGTGAACCGCTCGTCGGCCAGGTACATGTCGGCCAACCCGGTCTGCATCTCGTACGAGCACTCGTAGAACCAGCGGCTGATGAGCTGCCGGTGCTCCTCGGCCAGCTCCATCACCTCCGGGCTGTCCGCCGACGCGCCCGAGGCCATCAGCGCGACGATCCGCCGCCCCCAGTCCTCGTTCTCCGCCTTGATCCGCAGCCAGTCGTCCTTGCCGTAGCGGGAGGCCCGCCGGTTCGACTCCCGGTACGCGTCGGTGTCACCCCACCGCTGCTCCGCCTCGGCCTCATGCTCTTCCGGACTGAAGTCGCCGAAGACCTCGAACCGCTCCTCCGGCGTGAGTTGGATGTTCATCTTGCTCGCCTCCATCGCGAACTCGATCGCCGTGACCATCTCCTGCAACCGCTTGAGCCGTACCGTCAGCAGTTCGTGCTGCCGGCGCAGGTGCGCGGCCGGATCGGCCGCCGGGTCGTCGATGATCGCGGTGATCTCCTCAAGCGGGAAACCAAGCTCCCGGTAGTACAGGACGAGCTGCAGCCGTTGCAGGTCCGCGTCGTCGTAGCGGCGGTAACCGGCCGAGGTGCGCCCGCTGGGCGAGAGCAACCCGATCTCGTCGTAGTGGTGCAGCGTCCGCACCGTCACGCCGGCCACCTTCGCGACCTGACCCACCGTGTACGCCATGGTCCCCCTCCCTTCCGGGAACCAGGCTCCTGCCTGCCGTTACGTGAGAGTCAACTCCGATTCTGGCCCACCATGGCGGGGGCGTCCGGCCGCCCGTACAGATAGCCCTGGCCTCGTGGGCAGCCGATCGCGGTGACCGCCTCGTGCTGACGCTCGGTCTCCACCCCCTCGGCGACGACCGCCAGGTCGAACGCGCCGGCCAGGCGGGTGACCATCTCCACCGTGGCGTACGCCCGCTCGTCGGTGCCCAGTCGGGCCACGAACGACCTGTCGATCTTCAGCTCGGTGGCCGGGATGCGGTGCAGGTAGCTCAGCGACGAGTAGCCGGTGCCGAAGTCGTCGATGGCGATCCGGATGCCCAGCTCCCGGAGTTGGTGCAGCCGCTCCAGCACCGCCTCGGTGCCCTCGATCAGCGCCGACTCGGTCAACTCCAGTGTCAACGCCCGTGGTGCCAACCCGGCGGCGCTGGTCGCCGCGGTGACAGTGGCGATCAGGTCCGGCCGACGCAGGTGCGCGGCGGCGATGTTCACCGCGACGGTCGCCTCCGGCGCACGCTCCCGCCAGGTCGCGGCGGCCCGGCACGCCTCGTGGATAACCCAGCGGTCGATCGGCAGGATCAGCCCGGTCTCCTCGGCCAGCGGCAGGAACTTCGCCGGTGGCAACATCCCCAGCCGGGGGTGCCGCCAGCGCACCAACGCCTCGGCGCTGCGTACCGCGCCGGTGGTCAGGTCGACGATGGGTTGGAACTCCAGGTGCAGCTGGTCCTCGTCGACCGCGCGGCGCAGGTCGGCGATCAACTCGGCGCGGGAGACGGCCGACTCGCGCAACGCCGCCGTGCACGTGCGGTACGCGGACTTCCCGGCCGCCTTCGCCGCGTACATGGCGATGTCGGCGTCACGCAGCAGGTCGCTGTGGGAGGCGTGCTGCGGGCCGTACTCGGCGATACCGATGCTCGCCGACGGGTGCACCCCGACGTCCTCCTCATCGTCGGAGGGCCGCAACGCGTCCAGCAGCCGCTCGGCGAGCCGTTCGGGTGACACCGGCCGGCCGCCGTCGACCAGCACGGCGAACTCGTCACCGCCGAGCCGGGCGATGGTGCCGTCGCCGTTCACGGCGGTGTGCATCCGGGCCGCGAGCCCGGTCAGCAAGGTGTCACCGGTGGCGTGTCCGAACCGGTCGTTGACCTGCTTGAACCCGTCCAGGTCGAGCAGCAGCACGGCCACCGGCCGTCCGTCGCGCAGGGCCAGGCGCAGCCGCCGGTTGAACAACAGGCGGTTGGGCAGCCCGGTGAGCTGGTCGCCGTACGCGAGCAGGCGCAGCCGGGCCACCAGCCGAAGGTTCTCGTTGGCCGCCAGCCCCTGCCGGACGGCGAGGGCGGCCAGCAACACCATCATGGTCACGAACACCAGCTGCGGGGTCTGCCCGGTGGGCCGACGGGCCAGCACCACCGCGATGATCGCCCCACCCACCGGCAGGTACGGCAGCGCCACCCGCCACCAGGGCGGCAGCGGCGACTCGGCGGTGTCGTCGGTGCCGTCGCAATCCGGTGGCGGCGGGTTCCGGGTGGCCAGGCCGATCAGCAGGTAGCTCAACGGCCAGCACAGGTCGATCGGGTGACCGGCGGTGTAGTCGGCGCGGGCGACCAGCGACACGTAGACGACGTCGGCGACGACCCGCAGGGTGAGGCTCGCCGCCAGGACGGTCATCGGCCGCCACATCGGCCGGGCCGGCCCGGAGACCGCGACCAGGATGGTGAGCTGCATCAGGTCGAACATCGGGAAGAGCAGCCCCAGCGTGCGCGCCGGGTCGGCCAGCTCGGCGGCGGCGACCCCACGGAAGACCAGCACCCAGCCGATCGGCACCAGGGCCAGGGCGACGATCACCCCGTCCAGCAACGTACGGGCGCGCCCGACAGCGGTCCTCGGTGCGGACGGCGAGCTGAGCAGCGCGGCAGTGCCGGTGAGGATGCCGGCGGTGAAGACCACCCCGACCACCGGCGTGTGCGGCAGGTCATCGCCGACGAGCCGCTGCACCGTCCAGATCGCCCGGCCGATCGCGGCGAGCCCCATGGTGAGGGCGAGCAGCGTCCAGAACCGGCGCAGCGGCGCCGGATGTCGACGGGCCACCCCGACGCACGCGAGCGTCGCCCAACCGGCGACCAGCATCGCGCCGATGTCGCTGACCAGCGCGGCACCGGGCAACGCGGCGACCAGCCAACCCGCCTCCAGCAGGATGACCGCAGCCGCGACGAACGCGCCGGCGGGGTTGAGCGTCCCCGCAGCCTGCTTTCCGTCCTGTCGGGACACGGTCGCTCCGGCTCTTTCGTCGTGCGTGCACCCTCGGCGGCGCCGGTCCACGGCAAACCCCGAAAGCCTAACCAGCGCTCAGAAACGCCGCCAGAGCCGAACGTGCACCCGCGCTGCGGCTTGCGCCTCTGGTCAGCGGCCCGCGGATCGGTTCCAGGGTGAACGGGGCAGTGCGGTGCCGGCCAACGGACGGCGTGCGCGGCGGCGTCTGCGCCGGCCAGGGGTGCAGGGCGGGCGGGCAACGGTGTGCACGGCCACGTCGGCCGAGGGCGTCGGTCGGCCGATCAGCCAGCAGAGGAAGCGTTCCATCGTCGGATCAGCCGACCGGGAGGCGCTCGGCGTCGGACTTGGAGATCTCGTACTCCGCCCCGCAGAACGTGCACTGCTGCGCGTACCGGGTGCGGATCGGTATGAGCGGAATGAAGAAGAGTGTGAATTTCGTCGAGCGGCGGGTGATCACCTGCGCGGCTTGGTTGCCGCAGTGGCGGCAGACCTGCTGCACGACACCGGACCGGTCGACCTTGGTACGCAGACCAAAGATGAAGAACATCGCCCGGCAGTACCCACTCAACCGCGAAAAGTCACCAGATCCCGCCATCGGATCAGGACAACCAACGGCCAGTGTTGGAGGTATAGCTATTGGTATACTCTGCTCGTGAGCCGGGAAGAGTGGGATGTCTTCGTCGTCGACGAGGTTCGCGCCTGGATCGACAGCCTGGACGAGCCGACGTTCGCCCGCGTGGTCCAGGCCATCGACGCCCTCTCCGAAGCTGGCCCCGGGCTGGGACGACCCCTGGTCGACACGATCAGCGGGTCGTCGATAGCCAACCTGAAGGAGTTGCGTCCCGGCACTGTCCGCATCCTCTTCGTATTCGACCCTTGGCGCGCGAGCATTCTGCTGGTTGCCGGCGACAAGTCAGGCCAATGGACGAGCTGGTATCGACAGGCCATCCCGCTCGCCGAGCAGCGGTACGAGATTTACTTGAAGGAACGTGCACAGCAGGAGGGGGGACAGCGGTGAGTGGTCACGTGCGGTGGGCGGACATCCGAGCGGATTACGTGCAGCGTGCCGGCGGCGAGGCGGCTGTCGAGGCGGGCAAGGAAGAGCTGCTCGCGCAGGTCGTCGGGCACCGCCTTGCCGAGGTGCGACGCTCTCGCGGCTTCACCCAGCAGCAGATCGCTGAGCGGATGGGCGTGACCAAGGGCCGGGTGTCCCAGATCGAGCAGGGCAGGATCTCCGGTCAGGATGTGGTGGCACGGTACGCGGCCGCCCTGGGTGGCCGGCTCCATCAGGCAATCTATTTCGACGATGGTGACATCGCCGCCATCGCGTGAGGCCGCGCCAGCACAAGATCGTGCTCGATCCAGGATGTAGTGGCCTCCTGGGTGAACGAGGCCACTAGATCCCTGATCGAGCACGATCAAGGCGAGATGATCAGTTTCAGCTGGCCGGCGCGGGCTCCAGGCCGGGGATCTCCTCGGAGATCCAGATCGGCTGCCAGTTCGGCACCTCGTGGAAGCGACGCAGCTCGGACAGCCCGGCAACCGACCCGCTCCAGGCCCCGTACGGGGGGTTGGCCTCGTCGAAGCCGCTCTGTACGAAGGTCAGCGTGGTCCGGCCACCGGACTCGGCCAGCTCCCAGCTCGTCACACCGGTCGGACCCCAGTCGACCGACATCCGCCGGCCGGGCTCCAGGTCGACGACCTTGGCCGCGTAACCGGTCTCGAAGCCGCCCATGGCGTACCGGCCGCCGACCCAGGGCTCGATGCCGATCGGGTAGCCGAACCAGGCGCTGGCCTGCTCGGAGTCGGTCAGCGACTCCCACACCTTGTCGGCGGGGGCGGCGATGACCAGCTCACCGCGCATGTCGGCGGAGGTGAAGTCGGTGCGCGGCAGCAGTGGCTTGCCCTCCAGGTGGGCGGCCAGGTTGGCGATGGACAGCGCCCAGAACGTCTGGAGCACGCCCCGGATGGTGGAGCCGCTCATCGCCTCGGCGAAGTCGAAGTGGCTCTGGATCAGCGTCAGCACGGTGCTGTCGGTGCCCTCGGCGGTCAACTGGAACTCGGTGGTGGTCTCCACGCCGTCGAGCAGCCAGCCGAAGCGCAGCGTGTCGTCGTCGGCGTGCAGCAGCCGCTGGTGCGGGGCGTCGCCCTCGGGCGTGTAGCGACCCCAGAACTCGTACCGCTGGGGCAGCTCGACCTCGGCGTGCTCGGCCAGCCAGAGACGCAGCTCGGCCGGGTCGGTCAGGGCCTGGCGGACGCGCCCGACGGGCGCGGCGAGACGGACCTGGACCTTCATCGGCTCACTCATTGTCGTTCCCTTTCGGATAGCAGGCGACGGCCAGCTTGAAGGCATCTCCTTCGCTGCCGCCGTAGCGGGTGAACAGGTCCTGAAGTGCGGTTTGCAGGTCGTGCAGGAACTGCTGGCGCTGCTCGGCCGGCACCCGGATCTCGCCGGAGACCCCGATTGAGGGCAGCTCGGGTGCCGCCCGGTCCAGGCCGGCGATGTCGGCCTGGACCTCCTCCATCAGGTCGAGCAGGTAGCCCAGGCTGAGCTCGTCGCGGGCCCGGCGCAGGCCGATCCGGCCGACGAGCCGCGGGGAGAGCCAGTAGGAGCGGGCGGCGGCCTGGTAGATGCCTTCGGTGATGCCGCGGACCTTGCGTTCGTTGACCAGCTCGACGAGGCCAGCCGCGACGAGCTGCTTGACGTGGTAGTAGACGCGCTGCGGCGTCTGGTCGAGTCGGGCCGCGACCTCGGTGCAGGTGCGAGGCTCGGCCAGTTGCCGCAGCACCTCGACGCGCTGCGGCTTGAGCAGGACTTCGGCCTGCTCGATCTGCTCCAGGTACAGGACATCTCTCATGGCAAAATCAGTTTGTACGTACAAAACTTCTTTGTCAATCGCTTCGCGAGAAGCCGCGCCGACTTTTTTCGACGCGGCTTCAGGCGGCGGTCAGCAGGTGATCAGGGCAACCAGTCCGGTCGCAGCGGGTAGCCGCTCACGCCGTTCGGGCCGTTGTGGGTGGCCAACACCTGGTGCAGCTGGATGCCGTTGCGTTCGAACGCCATCCGCGACCCGGCCATGTAGAGCCCCCACACCCGGGCCGTGCCCGCGCCCACCTCCGAGACGCAGAAGTCCCAGTGGTCGACGAGGTTGCGACACCAGGCCGCCAACGTCAGCGCGTAGTGCTGGCGCAGGTTCTCCTCGTGGTGCACCTCGAACCCGGCATCGTGCACCTCACTGATCAACCGGCCCGGACCGGCCAGCTCACCGTCCGGGAAGACGTACCGGTCGATGAACGCGCCCGAGCGGTGCGGCGCCCGGTTGTCCGCGCGGGTGATGCAGTGGTTGAGCAGTCGCCCGCCCTGCCGCAGCCGACTGCGCAGCGACCCGAAGTAGGCCGGGTAGTTGCGCACCCCGATGTGCTCGGTCAACCCGATCGAGGAGATGGCGTCGAACTGCTCGGCCGGCGCGTCCCGGTAGTCGAGGTACCGCACCTCCGCCAGCTCGGTCAACCCCTCCCGCTCGATCGCGGCCTGCGCCCACTGCGCCTGCGCCTTCGACAGGGTCACCCCGAGCGCCTTGACGCCGTACTCGCGGGCGGCGTGGCGCACCATGCCACCCCAGCCGCACCCGACATCCAGCAGTCGCATCCCCTTCTTCAGCGCCAGCTTGCCGGCAACCAGGTCGTACTTCGCAGCCTGGGCCTGTTCCAGCGTGTCGTCGGGAGACCGGAAAACCGCGCACGTGTACGTCATCGACGGGCCGAGCACCTTCTCGTAGAAGGCGTTCGAGACGTCGTAGTGGTGCGAGATGGCAGTGCTGTCACGCACCCGCGAGTGCCGCAGCCCGTTCATCACCCGCTTCCAGCGGGGATGCGCCTCCTGCGGCGGTGCCGGTGGCGGCATCAGCCGCTCCCAGCCCAGCCCACGGACCAGCGCCAGCCCCTCGGCCAGCGACGGTGGGCGTAACCGCAGCTCGTCCTTGAGCACCCGCAACGCCTCGTACGGGTCACCCGGGTGCACGCCCTGCAACGCCAGGTCACCACTGACGTACGCCCGGGCCATGCCCAGGTCGCCGGGTGCGGTGAGCAGGTACGACAGCCCACGCTCGGAATGGATCGCCAGGGTGATGCCGGCGTCGGACGGGCCGACGGCGCTGCCGTCGTACCCGGTGATCCGCACCGGCAACGGCCCAGTGGTGACCGCGCGGATGACATCCGCGACGGTCGGACCCGTGTGCCGGCCCCCCGCCGGCGGGGTGGCGGGGACGCTCGCCGCCCCCTGATCTCTGTCGGTCAGGCTCATGCTCGTGCTACCGCCTTTTCGTACAGTCCCGTCAGCCGGTGGTCCGGGTCGTAGCGGTCTTTCACCGCGCGCCACGTGTCGCCGCCGTAGAGGCGATCGAAGGCGTCCCGGTCGTAGTACGCGTCGGAGTAGAGCGACTTGTGCCCGCCCGACTCCGACACCCTGCGTTCGATCGTGCGGTTGACGTCGCCGTCGGCGGCGCCCGGCGCGATCGGCACGCTCCCCCAGAACCCGATGTTGACGTAGTCCTGCCCGGGCCGCAGCGGATACAGCGGCCAGGACCGCGCCGAACCGGGCCCCGCCGGTTCACGCAGTCGCAACGGACACAGCCACACCGGGTTCATTCCCACCGCGCCGGCGAACCAGCGCAGGAAGTCGGCCGTACGGTCCAGCGGGATCTCCACGTCCTGCACGACCCGCTCCCGGGCCGGTTGCCCGCGCAGCCGGTCGATCCGGGACGCCACCTGGTGGCGGTGCTCCAGCCGGACCAGTCGGTGGTAGAAGTCGCTGCGCCGGTAACGCGCCGGCCAGAGCCTGCGCACGACCGGGTGCTGCGCACCGAACGCCGATGAGCACCAGAACCAGTCGGTGTCCCAGCGCCACAGATAGTCGTACGCGGTGAGCACGTCGCGGGTGCGCTGGCGCAGCGACCGGTAGTAGATCGCCTGGCCGGTGTAGTCGCTGGGCGGGCCGGCCGCGTCGGTGAACGTGGCGAAGACCAGGTACGCCTCGCCGGGGCTGAACATCACCCCGTCCATCGCGTCCACCGGCTCGCCGGCCCAGGACCGGGTGGCGGTCACCTCCGCGATCGCGTCGGTCAGCGCCTCCAGTTGGGTGAACCGGACGTTGCGCAACGACACGTACCGGCCGACCGGTTGCAGCTCGATGCGCAGCCGGGTGGCGTACCCGAGGCTGCCCAGCGAGTTGGGGAACGCGGTGAACAGGTCGGCGTGCTCGCCGTCGGGTCGGGCGGTGATGATCTCGCCGGAGCCGGTGAGCACGTCCAACTCCTGGACGGACTCGTGCGGCAGACCGTTGCGGAACGAGGTCGACTCGATCCCGAGGCCGGTAACCGCGCCGCCCAGCGTGATGGTGCGCAACTGCGGCACCACAAGCGGCATCAGGCCGTGCGGCAGCGTCGCGTCGACCAGGTTCTCGTAGGTGCACATGCCCTGCACGTCGGCGGTACGGCCGGCCGGGTCGACCGACAGCACACCGTTCAGGCCACTCACGTCGAGCCCCGGAGTCCGGGGAGCGGACCGGGGACGGAACAGGTTGGAGGTTCGTTTGGCCAGCCGGACAGGCTCGCCCGTGGGCACCGCGGCGTACGACCGCCGCAGCGTGTCCACCGCTTGATCATGGTCAATCGGTTGATCCACACGCTCAGCGCGCATGTGATCACCTTACGCTCGCCGTTTGAAAACCGTGGGATGTCGGCCGTGGCAGTTTCCCGTCCGGTGGCAGGCCCGACGGCTACCGTGGCGGGCATGCCATCGCCAGCGATCACCGCCCTGGACGCCGCCCAACTGCCGTATCGGCTGGTCAGCCACGGTGCGGTCGGCAGTCTCGCGGAGGCCGCCGCGGTCCGCGGTGTGGCCGTTCCCGACGTGGTCAAGACGATCGTGGTTCGCCGTGGTGAAGACGATCACCTGTTCGTGCTCACCCCCGGCGACCGGGTCATCTCCTGGCCCAAGCTGCGTGCCCTGCTCGGGGTGCACCGGCTCTCCATGCCGGACGCGGCGGGCGCCCTGGCCGCCACCGGTTACGAACGCGGCACCATCACCCCGTTCGGCGCGAGCACGGCCTGGCCGGTGGTCGCCGACGAGCGACTGCGCGGCCGGGAGATCACCCTGGGCGCCGGCGAGCGCGGTCTCGCCATCGCGATCGACGCCGACGCCGCGATCGCCGCTCTCGACGCCACAGTGGCCGACGTCACCGACCCGCAGCCCACCCGCTGAGCCTCGCCGACCCCCGCACCGCCGGGCTGGCTCCGGCGCGACGTCGTGGGCGAGGATGGCGCGTATGTCAGCGCCCGAGGAACGTCCCGACCCCGCCGGCACCGTCTACGGCGGTCACCGGGCACCGCGCTCCGGCCCGCTGGCTGATCCGTTGCTGCGGGTCGCGGTGGCGGTCGGGGCCGTCGGCGTACTCCTGGGGGTCGTCTTCGCCACCGGGCTGCTCGACGGTGACGACGAGCCGTCGGTGCCGGCGTCGGTCGGTACGCCGTCCAGCGCGGCGCAACCCAGCGAACCGGCCGGCGAGCCGAGCCCTACCGCACCGGCCGAGTCGTCACCTACCCCGTCGGCCAGCACGCCGGCCGCCCCGCCCACCGGGCCCCGGGTGCTGCGCGCCGCCTCGGGCCTGTGCCTGGGGCTCGACGGTGACGGTAAGGAGGCGGAGGCCGAGTTGGCCGTGTGCACCGGCGCCCCGGAGCAGCAGTGGGTGGTCAGCCCGGCCGGCACGGGCGTGCTGACGTTGACCAACGCCGCGTACGGGCAGTGCCTCGACGTCGAGGGTGGCAGTCGGGACGACGGCGCGCGGTTGCTCCAGTTCCCCTGCCACGGTGGGGCCAACCAGCAGTGGCGGTTCGGCGGGACCGGCACCAGCGCGGTGCTGCTCATCGCCGCGCACAGCAACAAGTGCGCCCAGGCAGACGACGACGCCGTCGAGGCCGGCGATGACATCCGGCAGCGTTCCTGCGACGGCCGGCCGGCCCAGCAGTGGACAGTGAGCTGACCGGCCGACGCATCGCTGTTCAGCCGCGGAAGCTCCACGCCCTGGGGGCGGTCGCGGCGACCAGCACGGCCTCCGGCACGCCTCGGCCCGGTCGGCGGCGCAGCAGCAACGACAGTCCGGCCGCGCCGATCGACAGCGCGCCCGCCACGTACCAGGCCATCGCGTAGTCGCCCAGCCGGTCCCGGACCAGCCCCGCGCCGGTTGCGGCGACCGCCGCGCCGAGCTGGTGCGCGGCGAACACCCAGCCGAACACCACCGCTCCGGCGCCACCGAAGTACTCCCGGCACAGAGCCACCGTCGGCGGCACTGTGGCCACCCAGTCCAGGCCGTAGAAGACGATGAACACCAGCATGCTCGGCTCGGCGGTGCCGGAGAAGAGGCTCGGCAGCACCAGCAGGGACAACCCGCGCAGCGCGTAGTACATGCCGAGCAGCAACCGGCTGTCCACCCGGTCGGTGAGCCAGCCGGAGGCGATCGTGCCGACGATGTCGAAGAGCCCCACCAGGGCGAGCAACCCGGCCGCTGTGGTCTGGGCCATGCCGTGGTCGTGCGCGGCCGGCACGAAGTGCGTACCGACCAGGCCGTTGGTGGTCGCCCCGCAGATCGCGAAACCTCCGGCCAGCAGCCAGAACGGTCGGGTCCGGGCCGCGGTGGCCAGCGCGCCGAGCGCCCGGGTCGCCGCGCCGCCGGTCGCCGGCGGCGCCGCGACGACCTCGGTCGCCCCATAGGCGGGCAGGCCGAGATCCGCCGGGTGCTCGCGTAGCAGCCACACCACCAGGGGTACGACGGCCAGCGCCGCCACGGCCACCACGAGTGCGGCGCTACGCCAGCCGTGGTCGCGTACCAGGATGGCGACCAGTGGCAGGAAGACCAGTTGCCCGGCCGCCCCGCCGGCGGTCAGCACTCCGGTTACCAGGCCCCGTCGGTGGACGAACCAACGGCCGGTGACGGTGGCCACGAACGCCAGCGCCATCGAGCCGGTGCCCAGCCCCACCAGCACACCCCAGCAGAGCAGGAGCTGCCAGCTGGCGGTCATGAAGACCGTCAGCCCGCTGCCCGCGGCGACCAGCAGCAACGCCACCGAGACCACCCGGCGGATGCCGAACCGGTCCATCAGGGCGGCCGCGAACGGCGCGGTGAGCCCGTAGAGCAGCAGGTTGACCGAGACGGCCGCGGAGATCGTGGCCAGCGGCCAGTCGAACTCCTCGTGCAGCGGGTGCAGCAGCACCGACGGGGTGGCGCGGAAGCCGGCCGCGCCAACCAGCGCCACGAAGGCGACGGCGGCGACCAGCCAGGCGGGATGCAGACGTCGGTTCTTGGTCACGGGACCAGTCTGAGCCGGGCCACACACCTCGACGAGTGGCCGGAAAGCCATCATGCGCAATAATCGGGCCATGAGCACTGGCCCGCACCGGATCGCCGTACTCGCCCTGCACCAGGTGGTCGGCCTGGACCTGGGCACCCCGTCCCAGGTCTTCAGCACGGCCCGGGCCGCCGACGGGACACCCTTCTACGACGTCCGGGTGTGCACCCCGGGCGGGCGGCCGGTGCGCAGCACCGCCGGCTTTCAGGTGATGCCCGACCACGGTCTGGAGCTGCTCGACACAGCGGAAACCGTGATCGTCCCGGGCATCCACGACGGCACCGCGTTGACAGCGGGCACCGTCGAGCCGGAGGTGACCGAGGCGCTGCGCGCGGCGTACGAGCGGGGCGCACGGATCATGTCCATCTGCACCGGGGCGTTCGTGCTCGCCGCCGCCGGGCTCCTCGACGGACGGCGGGCGACCACCCACTGGGCGTACGCCGAGCGGTTCCGCCGCCTGCACGACCGGGTGGACCTCGATCCGGGTGTGCTCTTCATCGCCGACGACCGGGTGCTCACCTCGGCCGGAGTCGCCGCCGGCATCGACCTCTGCCTGCACGTCATCCGCCTCGACCATGGCAGCGAGGTGGCCAACCGGGCGGCCCGCCGCTGCGTGATGCCACCGTGGCGCGACGGCGGTCAGGCGCAGTACATCGAGCAGCCGGTGCCGAAGGCGACCGACACCAGCACGGCGGGAGCCCGGGAGTGGGCGCGGCAGCGGCTGCACGAACCGATCGCGCTGCGCGACCTGGCCGAGCAGGCGCGGATGAGCGTGCGTACCTTCACCCGACGCTTCCGGTCAGAGACCGGCCTGAGCCCGGCCCAGTGGCTGCTGCAACAGCGCACCGACCACGCGAGACTGCTGCTGGAGACGACCGACCTCACCGTCGACCAGATCGCCCACCGCTGTGGTTTCGGCACCACCGCCGCCCTGCGCCAGCAACTCCACCAACGCATCGGCGTGGCCCCGTCCACCTACCGCCGCACCTTCCACCCCCGCCCCGAGCTGGTCGAAAGCTGATCCGCCACCCGCCACCCGCCGCTCGCAGGGCCAGCCACTCGCAGGGCCAGCCGTCCAGGCCGGGCATTCGATGCTGCCGGCTCCCTCCCGCCGCCCACACCGGCAAGGCACTGGCACGTGACCCGATGGTCCTGCCGGAGGCATCACTGCGACGAGCGGTATACCTGTGAGTCATATTTATGACTCACAGGTATACCGCTCATCAGACCTACATGCCGGCGGCCGGCACTCTTACGAGCGGAGCAGGTGCAGTTGGGACTGGTGCTTGGGCAGGTGCACCCGGGTGTGCAGGTCCAGGGTTCGGGACCAGGGCAGTGGCTCGTCGACGATGAGGTCGAAGCCCTCGCGTAGGTGCGTCTCGACCGGGGTCTCCGCCGCCAGGCCGAGCTGGTCGACCAGCCCGCACAGCCGGTCGCTGGTGCCGTGCAGCAGCGCGGTCAGGCCACGCAGACCACCCTGTTCGGCGGCGAGCGCGTCGAGCTGCGGGCGGTGCATGTCCTCCGCCAACTCGTAGTAGGCGAACGGCGACCCGGCCAGCAACGCCTCGGTGGCCTGGATCATCAGCTCGTCGTTGGCGACCAGATGCGCGACGATCTGCTCGGCACTGAGCTGCCCCTCCGGAGCCGGACCGAACCCGCCAGCGTCGACCTCCGCGAACAGGGCACCGTAAGCCCGCCGCATTCCCCCGCTCTCCATCCCCCCAGTCAACCTGTCCCACCGGGAGTTAGCGGCGGGATTGGCGGGAGCGGAGGTAGTCGCTGACCACGTACTCGCCCAGGTCGTCGGTGTCCGGGGTGAACATGCGGCCCCGGCTGCGGCGGGCCACCGCGTCGACGAAGCGCCGCAGGCCCGGGTCGTCGCCGAGCATGAACAGGTTGAGCGTGGCACCGTAGCGGCTCAGCCGGTCCACCTCGCGGACCGTCGCCTCGATCGTCTCCGGCAGCGGCGGCCAGTGGAACAGCGCCTCCCCGTCGTTCGGGTCCAGGTGCGCGGTCGGCTCGCCGTCGGTGACCACCAGCACGATCGGCTCGGCGTCCGGGTGCCGCCGTAGGTGCCGGCCCGCCAACCGCAACGCGTGCTGGAGGTTGGTGCCCTGCTCCATGTCCGGCTCCACGGCCGCCAACTCCTGCTGGGTGAGCGTCATCGCCTCCCGGCCGAAGCCCACGATCTGCAAAGCGTCCTGAGGGAAGCGCGTCTCCATCAGGTGTGCCAGCGCCAGCGCCGTCTGCTTCATCGGCCCCCAACGACCCTGAGAGATCATCGAGTACGACAGGTCGACGCAGAGCACCACAGCGGCCGAGGCCCGCCTCTCGGTCTCCACCACCTCGAAGTCGTCCACCACGAGCTGCACCGGGACCGTCGGCCCGGCCCGACTGACCGCCCGGGTCAACGTGCGGACCACGTCCAACGGTTGCTCATCGCCGTACTGCCAGGGCCTGGACGCGCCGCTGACCTCGCCCGCCGCACCGGCCGAGCGCAGGTCGTGCTGGCCGCGTGGCCCGGCGGTCAGCTCCGCGAAGACCTGCCGCAGCGCGGTCCCGCCGAGCCGGCGCAGCGCCTTCGGGCTCAGTGTGAGCCCCTCCGCGTCCCGGCTGACCCAACCCTGGCGGCGCAGCTCCCGCTCCAGATCGCGCAGCCGGCGAACGTCGTCGGCCGCGTCCCGGCCCAGCGTGCGCGCCACCGCGTCGACGTCCACGTCGTCGAGGGTCGCCCCCGGGTGTTCCTGGTCGAGCTGGTCCAGCAGGTCGTCCAGGTCGCCGATCTCACCCAGCGCGCCGGCCGCGTCGGCGTAGTCCAGCGGCTGGTCGCCGCGGACCCGCTCACCCCGCCCCCAACGCAGATCGGGTCGCAGCGCGCGCAGGTTCGCGTCGAGCGCTGACAACTCCCCCGCGAGGCGGTCGCCGAGCGACTGCTGCATGAGGCCGGCCAGCTCGGCGCGCTGCCGCTCGGAGAGCGAGTTCATCAGCCGCTCACCGGCCGCCGCCCGGCGGGCCAGCACGTCGATCAACTCGTCGACGTTCTCCGGCCTCTCCGGGAAGAAGTCGCCATGTCGGCGCATGAACTCGGCGAACGCGTCGGTGGTGTCCTCCGCGCGACCGTGCCGGGCGAGCAGGTCGTTCAGGTCGCCCATCATCTCGGCGAGCCGCTGCTGGGCGGCCGGATCGGCGGAGGCGCGCACCGCGTCGCGCAGCCCGGCGAAGCGCTGACCGAGCACGTCGTCGCGGAGTTGATCGAGGATCTGCTGGTACGAGCGGCGGGCGTCGTCGCTGGCCCACTGGTAGCCGGACAGCTCCTCCACCGCCCGCGCCGTCGAGCGCGGCAGATTGTCCAGCACCGCCTCGGCGAACCGCGCGGCGTCGTCGTCGCGACCCCGCAGCTCGTCCCGCTCGGCGGCGAGGGCCTGGTCGAGCAGGGCCTGGGCCCGGGTCACCGCCCCGTCCAGGTCGCCCCTGCGCAGCGCCTCCCGACGCAGCCGCCGAGCCCGGGCCGCCAGGTCGTCCAGACCACCCCGTCCCTGCGGGCCACGGCGCAGCAGGTCACGCAGCGCCTCCCGCAGGCTGCCGCCGGCCAGCACCTCGGCACCGACCGCGTCCACCGCCTCACGCACGTCGTACGGGGGTGCGAGCGGATCGGGCCCGCCGTTCCACTGCCCGTAACGGAACCGGTTGCCGGCCATGGTCAGCCCCGGCCGCCGTAGACGGTGCGCCCCGAGTCGGTGACGTCCTTGCCGAGCCGGCGGGTGAGGTGCAGCCCTTCCAGCACGAACTCGATGGCGGCGGCAGCCTCCTCGGAGGTGGGCGCGTCGCCCAGGTCGAGCCGGTCCAGAACCTTCGCCAACCCGGGTACGGTGCCGACCTGGCGCAGCAGCTCGGCGGCGCTGACCAACTCGCCGGTCTCGATCGCGGCGCCGTCCTCGACCAGGGCGGTGAACCCGGACAGGTCCAGCCCGGCCAGGTGGGCCCGGAACGTCTCGGCGGTCGCGGTACGCAGCAGGTGCGCGAGGATCTCGGTCTCCCGGCCCTCCTCGCCGCTCTCGAACTCGACCTTGCCGCGCAGCGTGCTGGTCACCGACACCGCGTCACCGATGCGGGCAACGGCCGCCTCGGAACGTCCGTCCGGCGTGTCGGAGGCGGCGAGCAGACCGGCGCGGCGCAACGCGGCACCGGCCACCGTCTCGGCGGCGGCGATGGCGAATCGGGCGGAGACACCGGAGCGCGGGTCCACCGACGGCGACTCCCGGACGGCGCGGGCGAAGCGGGCCAGCACCTCCAGCACGTGCCCCGGCACCTCGGCGACCAGGTCGGCCTCCTGGCGGATCAGCGCCAGCTCCAACTCCAGGTCGACCGGGTAGTGGGTGCGGATCTCCGCGCCGAACCGGTCCTTGAGTGGGGTGATGATCCGGCCCCGGTTGGTGTAGTCCTCCGGGTTGGCGCTGGCCACCAGGAGCAGGTCCAGTGGCAGGCGCAGCTGGTAGCCGCGGACCTGGATGTCCCGCTCCTCCAGCACGTTGAGCAGCGCCACCTGGATGCGCTCGGCCAGGTCGGGCAGCTCGTTCACGGCGAAGATGCCCCGGTTGGTGCGCGGCACCAACCCGAAGTGGATGGTCTCCGGGTCACCGAGGGTACGACCCTGGGCGATCCGGATCGGGTCAACGTCACCGATCAGGTCGCCGACGCTGGTGTCCGGTGTGGCCAACTTCTCGCCGTACCGCATCGACCGGTGCAGCCAGCCGATCGGCAGCTCGTCGCCGGCCTCGGCGACCTGGGCGCGGGACGCCGGGGTGAGCGGGTGCATCGGGTGCTCGTTGAGCACCGAGCCGGGCAGCACGGGGGTCCACTCGTCGAGCAACGCGCCCAGCGAGCGGATCAGCCGGGTCTTGCCCTGGCCGCGCTCGCCGAGCAGCACCATGTCGTGCCCGGCGAGCAGGGCCCGCTCGACCTCGGGCAGCACTGTGTCGTCGTAGCCGACGATGCCGGGGAAACGGGTCTCGCCGGAGCGCATCCGGGCGAGGAGGTTGTCGCGGAGTTCCTGCTTGACGGTGCGGTACTGGTGACCGGCCGCCCGTAGCGCGCCGAGCGTGCCGGGCAGGTCGGCCGGTGGAACCGGGATTACCGGGGTAGGCGCAGTCACCCGACCCACGCTAGCTCACCTTCGCAGGGGTGCCCCGGGCATCAGGGGGCACCCCCGCTCCCGCTCAGCCCCGGTCGCACCGCTGGCAGGTGCCGCGGCGGCGCAGGTGGTACGCGTAGGTGGCCGCGCCGAGCGCCACGCCCCACACCGGCCAGAGCAGCATCGGCGCCCCGGTAATGCTGAGCCCGCCGGTGAGTTCCCAGAACTTCGGGTTGCTGAGCAGCCCCAGCGAGGCCGCGGTCACGGAGATGGCGACCAGGGTGGCCGGCACCACGGCCAGCTTCACTGGCACCCGCAGGCCGGCGAGCCCGAACATCCAGCGCGGGAACCGCTCGCCCCAGCGTTGCACCAGGCCGAGAGTGAGGATCGCGCCGACGGTGGCGAACGCGGCCAGCCCGAACCCGGCCCAGACCAGCCCGCTGTCCTGCATCTCGGTCAGGAACTCGCGGGAGATGCCCAGCGGGATGCCGGCCGCCCAGGCGAACCGGGTCAACGCGTACGTGAATGGGATGGCCGCGGCGATGCCGGCGGCCCACCGGCCCCAGCGGCTGGCGCCGGCCGGGGTGGTCCACCGCTGGCCGGTCTCGGCGCGGCCGCAGCCGACGCAGGCCCCGGCGGTACGTCGCTGCCAGGTGAGCACCGCCCCGACCAGCAGCAGCCCGCCGGCCAGCGCCGCGAACCTGCCGAACAGCGCCCAGTTGAAGACGTCGGAGTAGTCGATCGGTGGCCAGCCGAACGGCGCCCCGCCGATCAGTATCGGCAGGTAACCGAGAACGATCAGCACTCGGACATCCGGCACGACCAGGACGAGCACGAACGCGACCGCCCAGCCGTAGCCGGCGAGCAGAGCCCGCAGCGGGCCGGGTGGCCGCGCCGCCGGGCGGCTCATCGCCAGGGCGGCCACCGCGGCGGTGAGCAGCACGCCGGCGAAGAGCGGGGTGGCCACCTCCACCGGCACCAGGCGGAGCAGGCTGACGTCGCCGCCGTGGGGGTCGTTCGGGCCGAACGGGTAGCCGGCGCCGGTGAGCGTGCCGATCAGGGCGAGCACGCCCCACAGGCCGAGCCAACCGGCGGCCAGTGGGGCGAGCCGGTCCGGCCAGCGGGAGTCGGTACGGGACGGGGAGGCAGTGATCGTTGTCATGCTCTCAGCCTCGGCGGACAGCCGCCGGGTTCCCTCCCGGCCGGCGGTGAACCCGCTCCCCCGGCGGAGGGACCGATCAGCCGGACGGGGTGACGAAGCCGGACTCGTAGGCGGCGATGACCGCCTGCGTACGGTCGCGGACGCCCAGCTTGGCCAGCACGTTGCCGACGTGCGTCTTGACCGTCTCCACCCCGACCACCAGGTGCGCGGCGATCTCCGGGTTGGACCGGCCGGTGGTCATCAACCGCAGCACCTCGGCCTCGCGTTCGGTGAGCCGGGCGGCGCTCAACCGGTCGCCGCCCGTCGGCCCGTACGCGCCGACCAGTTGGCGGATCGCGGCCGGGAAGAGCAGTGACTCGCCGGCCGCGACCACCCGGACCGCCTCCACCACCTCGGCGGGCCGGGCCCGTTTGAGCAGGAACCCCGAGGCGCCGGCGCGCAGCGCCTCGTAGACGTACTCGTCGTTGGCGAAGGTGGTGACCACCAGCACCCGGGGCGGGTCGGCGGAGGTGGCCAGCAGGTGCCGGGTGGCCTGGATGCCGTCGATGCCGGGCATCCGCACGTCCATCAGCACCACGTCGGGCCGGTGCCGGGCGACCAGCGGCGGCACCTCGGCGCCGTCCGCGGCCTCGGCGAGCACGTGCAGGTCGGGTTGGGCGTCGATGATGGCCCGCAGCCCCACCCGGATCAGCTCGTCGTCGTCGACGATCAGCACCCCTGTGGTCATGTCGTCTCCTCGTACGGCAGGCGGGCCCGGATCAGCCACCGGTCGCCGTCGGGGCCCACTGTGAGCTGGCCGCCGAGCAGCAGCACCCGCTCCCGCATGCCGTCCAGGCCTCGACCGCCGCGCCCCCGCTGGCCTCGGTCGGGGTGGCGCACCGCGTTGACCAGCTCCAGCTCCAGCGCGTCGCTGTGCAGGTCCAGGCGTACCGTCACCGGCCCGTGGCCGTGCCGGGCGGCGTTGGTCAGTCCTTCCTGGACGATCCGGTAGCCCTCCCGGGAAACCACAGCGGGCACCCGGGTCGGGTCGCCGGCGCGTTGCGCGTGCACGGCCAGGCCGGCCGCGCGGGCGTCGGTGACCAACCGGTCCAGGTCGGCGAGGGTACGCTGCGGCGCCACCACGGGCCGGTCGCGTCCGTTCTCCCGGAGCAGCCCGAGCACGTGGTCGAGGTCGTCCATCGCGGTCCGCCCGACGTCCTCGATGGCGGTGAGCGCCCGCCGGACGAACTCCGGGTCGGTGTCGAGGACCTCGCGGGCGGCCCCGGCCTGGAGGGTGGCCACGGTCAGCGCGTGACCGACCGAGTCGTGCAGCTCCCGGGCCAGCCGGTTGCGTTCGGCGAGCCGGGCGGCCCGTGCTTCGAGGGCGGCGATCCGCTCCGCCTGAGCCGGGCCGAGCAGGACCGGCGCCATGGATCCGGCGAGCGCGCCGAGCCCGGCGACGGCGTAGCCGAGGCCGACCAGCAGGAGCACTCCGGTCAGTGTCAGCCAGCCGCTGTCCTGCCCGTCCAGTGGCCCGAACTGTTCCCGGCTGGTCAGCTCGGTGCCAATGCCGAACTGTTGGGCGATGAACGCCAGCGCCATCGGCAGGGCGCTGAACAGCGCGATCATCACCAGGGCGCCGACGATGAGGTGGGTGGCGATCCAGAGGGCGCTACGCAGCCGGGTCTCCCGGTCGCCGTGATGCCCGGGCGCGGGTTCGGGCAGGTCGACGCCGAGCAGCGCCCGGACGGCGGCGATCTCCAAGGCCCGGCTGCCGTCCACCAGCAACGGGACGACGGCGATCAGCACGGCGATGACCAGTAGGACGTAGACCAGTGGGCGCGGGATCGCCGAGTCGGCGAGCAGTTGGGCGAAGGTCACCACGAGCAGCCCGTACGGCAGCGCCAACACTCCGCCGAGCAGCAGGAACACGCCGCGTCGCCAGGTGGTGCCGGCGACCAGCGGGGCCAGCGCCGCTCGGAGGGTCACCTCGTCATTCTGCTGCCCGGACGGTGCCGGCAACTCCCCCGTGCCGGGGAGATCTCAGCGGTGGTCGGCGACGTACTGCTGCGGGTCCTTGTCGCGGAACGGAAGGTTGCGGCCGTTCTTGTGCTCGCCGTAGAAGGTCAGCCAGCGTTGGCCCAGCTCGGCGCGGAGTTCGGTGCTGGCGTGCCGGCGGAAGTCGGGCAGCGCCTCGTCCTCCTCTTCGGCGAGGTGTTCGCTGTTCTCCCGGCGGGCTGTGCCGACCGCCTCCCACCACTGATCCGAGCCGACCGGGTGCAGTTTCGCCTCGGCGATGGCGTCGCGGATCTTGTTGTGGTCGCCGATCGCGTCGGCGGTCTCGTCCTCGCCGTCGTCGCCGTGCTTGACCAGGTGCGGGTAGAGGATCGCCTCTTCCGCCTCGGCGTGGATGTCCAGGTGCAGGGCGAGGGCGTCCCAGACGGCGAGCATCTCCTGCTCGTCGCGGGCGTCGTCGAGGCGGGCGAAGCCACGCCGGAAGGCGGCGTGGTCGTCCAGGATCAGCGCGGTGATGTCGTCCACTGTGCTCACTTTCCGGTTGGTGTGCTGAACCGGGCACGCAGCATCGCCGGCATCGCGGCGAGTCCGGTGATCGGGCGGAAGCGTCTCGCTGCCTCGGCCAGCGCCGTGTACTCGTCGTCGGCGAGGTCGATGTCGGCGGCGGCGGCGTTGCGTTCCATCTGCTCGACCCCGGACGCCCCGGGGATGGCGAGCACGTTCGGGTGGCGCAGCAGGTAGGCCAGCGCGATCTGGCTGGGGGTGGCGTCGTGGGCGTCGGCGACCTGGCGCACTGTGTCGATCAGGGCCGCGCCGCGTTCCAGGTTCTCCGGCAGGAAGTACGGGTTGGCGCGCCGGACCGCACCGGTCGGCGGGTTCCTGGCGTCGTAGCGGCCGGAGAGGAAGCCCTGCGCCAGCGGGCTGTACGCGATGACCACCCGCCCGGCCTGCCGTGCGTACGGCAGCAGGTCCTGCTCGGGTGCGCGGTCCAGCATGCTGTAGCGGACCTGGTTGCTGAGCACCCGCCGGCCGAGCGCGGCTTCGGCGACCTGCCAGCGGCGCAGCCCGTAGTTGCTCACGCCGACCTCGCCGACGAGCCCGACGTCCTGCAGGGTCCGCATGCCGCGCATTGTGGTGTGGTCGGCGACCAGCGGGTTGGGCTGGTGCACCTGGTAGAGGTCGATGCTGGTGACGCCGAGCCGGGCCGCCGAGGCGACCGCCCGTTGCTGCACCACAGCTGCCACCGGCAGCACCGGCAGGATCTTGCTGGCGACCACGACCTTCGGCTGGTCTTCGCCGAGGGCCGCGCCGAGGATGCGTTCGCTGCGCCCGAAGCCGTAGATCTCCGCGCTGTCGAAGACCGTCACGCCCAACTCCACGGCCCGCCGGACGATCTGCGCCGCCTGCCGCTCGAAGTCCGGGCCGTACCCCCATTCCCGGGAGCCGAACTGCCACGTGCCCAAACCGATCTTGGACAACGGTTTCGGGGTGTCGAGCGCAATGAAACGCATGGCGTCGAAACTACCCCGATGTCCCGGTTTCCACGCCCGATCCGCACCACAGTGGGCCGGAGCTAGGCTCATGATCGTGACTTACCTCGCCGCGGATGACCGCTACGACACCATGACCTACCGGCGCAGCGGACGCAGTGGCCTGCGGCTGCCCGCCGTCTCGCTCGGGCTGTGGCACAACTTCGGTCCGGACCGCCCGTTCGAACGGCAGCGCGACATCGTGCGCCGCGCCTTCGACCTGGGTGTCACCCACTTCGATCTGGCCAACAACTACGGCCCACCGCCCGGTTCGGCGGAGGAGAACTTCGGCCGGATGCTCGCCACCGACCTGAAGCCGTACCGGGACGAGCTGGTCATCTCCAGCAAGGCCGGGTACCTGATGTGGCCCGGCCCGTACGGCGAGTGGGGCTCGCGCAAGAACCTGATCTCCTCGCTGGACCAGTCGCTGGGCCGGATGGGGCTGGACTACGTCGACATCTTCTACTCGCACCGGTTCGACCCGGACACCCCGCTTGAGGAAACGATGGGGGCGCTCGACGCCATCGTCCGCTCGGGCAAGGCGCTCTACGTCGGCATCTCGAACTACAACTCGGAGCAGACCACGCGGGCCGCCGCGATCCTGCGCGAGCTGGGTACGCCGCTGCTGATCAACCAGCCGTCGTACTCGATGCTCAACCGCTGGACCGAGTCCGACGGCCTGCTCGACACGCTGGAGCAGGTCGGTGCGGGCTGCATCGCGTACAGCCCATTGGCCCAGGGCCTGCTGACCGACCGTTACCTGGGCGGCATCCCGGCCGACTCGCGGGTTCGCACCAGCGTCTTCCTCAACGAGAGCGACCTCAGCGAGGAGAAGATGGCCACCATCCGTGGGCTCGGCGCGGTCGCCGAGCGGCGCGGCCAGTCCCTCGCTCAGCTCGCGTTGGCCTGGGCGCTGCGTGACCCGCGGATGACCAGCCTGATCATCGGGGCGAGCAGCGTCGAGCAGTTGGAGACGAACATCGCCGCGCTGGACAACCTTGACTTCACCGTCGACGAGTTGGCCGAGATCGAGCGCCACCTGGGCTGAACGCCGTCGGGTCCCGGGCGGGTCGGATCACCAGATCCGGCGCCGCCCGGCCCGGTGGTTGCGCACCTCGCACTGCCGGCCCACCGGTGCGGCGGCGCTGCGACGTCGCCGTCCGGCACCGATCAGCAGCAGCGCCAGGACCAGCACGGCGGCGGCACCGGCCAGCACCGGCCACCGGCCACCGAGGTTGGTCACCGACGCCACCGGCACGCCCGGGTCGGCCGCCGCCGCCACCGCCGGCTCGGTGGCGACCGGCTCACTCGCAGCGGTACCCGCCGCAGCCGGCGCGCTCTTCGTCGCGCCAGCTTTCGCCGGGGTGGCGGTGGCCGTGGCACCACGGAACACCACGTCGGAGCAGGAGTAGTAGGTGTCCGGGGTGTTGGAGTTCTGCCAGATCGTGTAGATCAGGTGTCGGCCGCTGCGGCCCGCCGGCAGCCTGCCCGCCAACTGGTACGCCCCGGCCCGCACCGGCGGGTCGGTCAGCGTCAGAAACGGGCGCGATTCCAGATCCCCCCAGGTCAGCTTCTTGCGGGGGTCGTAGTCGGGCGTGGTGACGTAGAGCCGGAAGGTGCCCCGGTGCTCGATGGTGGTCCGGTACCGGAAGGTGAACTTCGCGCCGGCGGTCAGCGTGGTGCTGGGCCAGTCGGTGCGAGGCAGGTCCAATCCCCGGTACGCGGACAGCCCGCCGCTGCACAGCTCACCGTCCGGGATCCTTTCCCGATCTCGCCCATTGATCGTGGAAACACGCACGTTGTCCCATTCGCGTACCGCCGCGCCGGCCTGGATCGCCGCCCGGCAGGCGCTGGTGGCCGCGTACCGACCCTCGGGGCCGCAGGCCGCCGCGCGACTGATCGGGTCGGTCGGGGCGCCGTGGGCGGCGGCGGGCGTGGCGCCCACGGGCACGGTCGCGGCAGCGACCAGCACCGTGGCGAGGAGCCGGCGTACGGGCATGAGGATGACCTCCAGCCACTGGTACGGCCGGGAGACGGCAAAGGTTCGACGCTGACCGGCCGGGAATCCTGCGGGTGGGTGTGGCGTTTCGATACTCGGAACCGCTTGCACCGAGGAGGCAGAGATGAAGGTACGTAGCTCGTTGCGTGCACTGAAGCAGAAGCCGGGTTCGGTGGTGGTCCGCCGTCGCGGCCGGGTGGTCGTGGTGAACCGCGCCAACCCGCAGTGGAAGAGCCGTCAGGGCTGATTTAGCCCTTACCGGACATCTAGTCGCCAACGCCCTGACCGGGTCATCCGGTCGGGGCGTTTTGCGTGCTGAGGCGGTTCGGCGGATGGATCGACTAGGGTGCTTCGAAAGGTCGACCCGATGAGGAGGAACCGGTGTTCATCTTGGAGCTGTCCTTCGGCGACGAACCCGACCGGCTCGCCGCCCGGCCGGCGCACCGGGAGCGCCTCCAGGCTCTGCACCAGGAGGGCCGGCTGGTCATGGCCGGGCCGTTCGCCGACGACTCCGGAGCACTGCTGATCTTCGACGTCCCCGACGCCGAAGCGTTCGCCACGATCGTCGCCGAGGACCCCTATTACCGAACCCCCGGGGTGACGATCGCCAGCCAGCGGGAGTGGTCACCGATCGTTCGTTAGCCAGGGCTTCGACAATGTCCTGGCTGCCACTGTCCGGGTGGCCGGCCGACTCACGACTCGTCGTCCACCGCGAGCGCAGCACGGTTGCCGACATGGCCCAGGTAGAGCAGGTAGGGCACGACCAGCACGGCGAGCACCAGGACCGCCGCGATCACCGGCGGATCACCGAAGGCGGCGCCGAGGATGACCGGCAGCGGGGACACGACCGCCAGCAGCATCCCGGTCCGGCGGAAGGGGCGCTCGACCCGGCGGTGTGCCGCGTACCAGTGCTCGGTCGATCTCATGGTCGCGGTGGTCCGCACCCCGGGGCTGCGGTACATGTCGACCGACGGCCGCACTGACGCTCTGGCGGTGAATGCGACGAGCCATCCGAGGAATGCGTAGACCACCGAGATGAACGCCCCAGCCAGCAAGGGCCACCTCCTGACGCATCAAAACGCCCTGGTCGGATTATCCCGACCAGGGCGTTTCTCAAGGGTGGAGCCGAGGGGACTCGAACCCCTGACCCCCACACTGCCAGTGTGGTGCGCTACCAGCTGCGCCACGGCCCCTTGCTGTCGTCCCGGTCGCCCGGGCACTGGGAAACTATACACAGACCGGCCCGCATGGTCATCTCGCGGGGTCCCCCGCCGGGCCGGGTCAGTTGAGCGCCACGTCCGGCGGGAAGTGCGCGACTGCGGCCATCATCCCGCCCTGCCGGCGCAGCACCATCGGCCACAGGTCGTCGGGCCGGTCGACGAAGGCATCCCCGGGCAGCCCGTCCAGCACGAACCAGGATCCGTCGGCGATCTCCTGCTCCAACTGGCCGCTGCCCCAGCCAGAGTAGCCGGCGAAGACCCGGATGCCGCCGATGCTCTCCCGCAGCCGCTCCGGGTCGACCGAGAGGTCGATCGTGCCGACCGCCCCGGAAACCTGGTGAAAGCCCTTCACCCGGCGCATCGGGTGCCGCATCCGGGCGAGGCAGATGGCCGAGTCGGGCTGCACCGGGCCACCCTCGAAGAGCACCGCCGGGTGGCGGGCCAGGTCGCTCCAGTCGCCGAGCACCTCGGCCACCGGCACCTCGGTGGCCCGGTTCAGCACCACGCCGAGCGCGCCGCCCGGCTCGTGGGCGACCAGCAGCACGACCGTACGGTCGAAGTTCGGGTCCTTGAGCGCCGGAGTCGCGACCAGCAGCCGCCCGGTCATCGACTCCATCGCTCGTCCGCCGATCGCCTGGCCCTCTCCCTGCATGCCACACACCCGTCAACCGTGAGCCCGCGCCAGGGGCCGGTCATCGACCGGATCCGCCCGCCGCATCGGGTTCAGCCGCCCTGTCAACGCCATGCCTGGCACCATAGCCTGCGTGCTGGGTGCTGGCTAAGGTCTGACCGGCGGGTGATCGGACAGTTAAGACGAAGGGCCGACGCACCCGACGGTGGACCTCCCGGTGATCGACCGATCGGGGCCACCGACGGCCGAGAAACGCCCGAAACGTCCGTCACATCCCGATAGATTCGGCTGATCGGGAGGGCGACCGCGGTTGCCCCTGCCCGCGACACGGAGGCGGGTGGCGATGGCAACTGTCCGGGACGCGACGTACGACGTGCTCCGCACCCTCGGTATGACCACTGTCTTCGGTAACCCCGGCTCCACCGAGGAGCCGTTCCTCCAGGACTTCCCGGCCGACTTCCACTACGTCCACGCGCTGCAGGAGGCGACGGCCGTCGCGATGGCCGACGGCTACGCACAGGCCAGCGGGGTGCCCGCCCACGTCAACCTGCACACCGCACCGGGCACCGGCAACGGCATGGGCAACCTGGTCACCGCCTGGCACAACAAGACCCCGCTGATCGTCACCGCCGGCCAGCAGACCCGGGAGATGCTGCTCCTGGAACCCCGGCTGGCCAGCCGCCGACCCACCGAGCTTCCGCAGCCGTACGTGAAGTGGGCCTACGAGCCGGCCCGGCCGCAGGACATCCCCGCGGCGATGCTGCGGGCGTACGCGACGGCGGTGCAGCCACCGGCCGGGCCGGTCTTCCTCTCCCTGCCGATGGACGACTGGGCCCAGCCAGCCGACCCGCCGCCCGCGCAGCGAACGGTGGCCACCCGGTTCGCGCCGGACCCCGAGCGGTTGGAGGAGTTCGTCCGGGTGCTGGCCGGCAGCCGCAACCCCGCGCTCGTGTACGGGCCGGGTGTGGACCGCTCCGGAAGCTGGTCGACCGCTGTCGCGCTGGCGGAGCGGCTCGCCGCGCCGGTCTGGTCGGCTCCCGCCCCCGAGCGGGCGGTGTTCCCCGAGGACCACCCGCACTTTCGCGGCGTGCTGCCGTACGCGATCGGTCCGCTCGCCGAGGCGCTGGGCGGGCACGACACGGTGCTGGTCGTCGGCGCCCCGGTGTTCCGCTACTACCCGTACGTGCCGGGCGGGCACCTGCCCGACGGCGCTCGACTGCTGCACATCACGGACGACCCCGACGAGGCAGCGCGAGCCCGGGTCGGTGACAGTCTGCTCAGCGACCCGGGGCTGGCCCTGGCCGCGCTGGTCGAACGGGTGCCGCCGAGCGACCGGCCCGCACCCACGCGACGGGACGCACCGCCACCGCCGGAGGTCGGCACCCCACTGAGCGCCGACGCCATGTTCGCCGCGCTGGCCGCACACTGGCCGACCGACGGCGTGCTGGTCCAGGAGTCACCATCCAACCTGTCCGCGCTGCGTCGTCAGCTGCGGATCACCCGCCCGGCGTCGTACTTCACGATGGCCAGCGGTGGCCTCGGCTACGGCCTGCCGGCGGCGATCGGCATCGCACTGGCCGAGCGGGACACCGGGCGCGGTCGCCCGGTGGTGGCGGTGATCGGCGACGGCTCCTTCCACTACTCGGTGCAGGCGCTCTGGACGGCCGCGCGCCTGGCACTACCGGTGGTGATCGTCGTCCCGGTCAACCAGCAGTACGCGATCCTCAAGGCGTTCGCCGAGCTGAAGCACACTCCCGGTGTGCCCGGCCTGGACCTGCCGGGGTTGGACGTCATCGCGATCGCGGCCGGCTACGGCTGTGCCACGCAGGTGGTGGAGGCCCCCGATCAGCTCGGCGCGGCGCTCTCCGCCGGGCTGCGCGCCGACCGGCCCACTGTGTTGCCGGTGCCGATCAGCACCGACGTGCCCAGCATCCTCTGAGCCGAGTCAGCGCGGTGCGATCGCCAGCGGGGCACCGGTGAAGACGTCCAGCACCGGCCGGCTGCCCATCGGCGCCGCGAGGGTCACGGTGACCGGCTCCAGTTTCAGCAGGGCGATACATTCGCCGGTGGCCCGGGTGACACCGCCACCGACCACCACGACGTCCGGACGTTCCCACACCAACGGCGTGATCCCGGTGTCGCACGCGCCGACGCCGAGGCGCACGGTCAGCCGGGCGTCGTCGACGGCGGCCAGGTTCTGGGCCGCCACCAACCCGTCCGGCAGTGGCCGGGCCGGCGTGGTCGGCTCGGGGACGGGGGTGACCGCCGTCGGCGCGACGGCGAGCCGGACCACCGGGGTGGCCAGCTCCTTGATGGTGAACAGCCAGGCCGGGACCTGTGCCACGCCCCGGCTCGTGCGCACCGGCACGGCGCCGAACGTGACAGCGGTGACGGTGAGCGGAAGACAGGCGGTCTGCGTGCTGCTCGTGCTCCACCCGTCGGGCCCTGGTTCGACTGTGGGGCCGCCGGGGGTGGGACGCCCAGGCCGCTTTGGCCGCCCCGGGCAGGGCAGTGGGTCACCCTGGTCGAGCTGCCGGTACGCCTCGGCGGCGCTGACCAACGGCAGCGTCAGCCGCCCGTCCGGGAATTGAATCTCGCCGCCGACCCGGGTGGGCGGTATCCCGACCTGCGCGCGGTACCACCCGGCCCGGAAGGCCGCCTCGGTCTCGGGGGTGAAGCCCGGGTCACCGGTGAGCACTGTCGGCCCCTCCAACGGCACGTAGCCCGTGCGCCAGTCGGGGCCGGGCCGCCACGCCTCGGCGACCTGAGCGGCCCGCCGGTCGAACGCCTCCGCCCCGTGCGTCGGGCCGGGCGGGCCGTCGGCCGGGCCGGCGTCGGTCGCGGCACAGCCCGTCAGGAGCAGCAACGGGAGTACGAGCAGCAGGGCAGGCCGATTCATGTACGGTTCGACGCCTCCGCCGACCGGCCGGTTCCCGACCTGGGCTCAGGTCTCGCCACCCAGATCCGTCTGGTACGCCTCCCAGAGCAGGTCGGCGCCGCGCCGGCGATGCCGGGCCAACCGCCGCAGCAGGTGCCCGGCCCGGTGTCGCAGCTCATCGGGGTGCGACTCGGGCCGCTCAGCGATCTGCTGAACCGCCAGGATCGCGGCGACGATCGCCACGTGCTCCCGGGTCAGCAGCCGCACGCCGTGGTCCAGTCGCGGTGACTGGGTGAGCAACTCCCGGTAGAGGCCGGCGGGGCCTTCGGTGACCCGGACGTGCTCGGCGAAGCCCTGGCGCACCGGACGCAGCCGAAGGAGAACCTCTTCGCGCCAGCACGGCTCGGTGCTGGCGACGGCGACGGCCCGGCCGAGGGCGTGCACGTCACCGGCGAGGCCGGCCGGGCGCGGCGCGCCGGGTAGACCGCTGGAATGTGGATCGGCGGGGAGCCCCGCCGGATGCGCGACGCGCGGTCGGGCGACGAGTGACGGCTGCTGGACCGGACCGGTGACCATTGGCACCTCCCGCGCGGCGGCTCTGCTACCCCATACCGCGATGGTGAGGCCGCCCGGCCCGCCCTGTCCAGGGCCCTGAGCCGTCTCATCTGCCCCATTGGACCCACTCACCCCACCAGCCACGTTGGTGGCCCTGGAGCGCCGCACAGGCCTCCTGGGGACGTACGACCGCCTCAGTCGGTCGACGGAGGCTCTGCCAGCCGGCGCAGGTGGTCGGCCACGGCGCGCGCGTCGTCGGCCCGCTCGTCGCCCGGTCGGCCCGTCGTGATCGCCTCGGCCAGCGCCCGCAGCTCGGACGGCGGCAGGACGGGCAGCCCCATGCCGCGCAGTGGGATGGTGACCCCCCGGGCGCTCCCCGGATCGGTCGCGAGGATGGCCCGTACCTGCGGTTCGCCAGCCGGACCGTCGTCGACCGCCTCGCGGTACGACACCGCGCCGGACTCGATCCGGGCGGTGGCGAGGTCGACGGTGCGCGTGCGCAGCGCACCGCGTACCCGCGCCCGGCTGCCGTCCAGCCAGGCAGCCGTGCGGAGCACCCGCAGCACCAGGTAGAGGCCGAGCAGGACGAAGGGCAGGCCACACAGCCCGACGAGCGGGCTGGGACCGGACTGGTTCGGGTCGGCGGAGTCGCGTAGGCCGGGCGGCAGCAGCCCCGGTGGCAGGTCCCGAGCCTCCTCATAGGAGGCGAACGCGTCACCCGGGCCGGTCAGCCGACGCAACAGCCCGTCGGCGACGAGAGGCAGTGCCACGAACGCCGCGCCCACGGCCGTGAGCAGGACGCCGAACACCAACGCCACGACGCGCTGGCCGGGTGACGCGCCGACCGACAGGCGCAGCTCCTGGTTGGTCACAGGGGGCAGCGTAAGACCCCGCGAACAACGAAGCGCCCCGGCTGGTGGGCCGGGGCGCTTCGTTCGAGGTGGTGGAGGTGCCGGGAATCGAACCCGGGTCCTTCGCCGGTTTGTCAGGGCTTCTCCGAGCGCAGCTCGCTGTGCCTCTACTCGGCCCCACCGCTCACGCGAGCAAGTTGGTGTGACGGGCCCAGTCGCTGATTAATCTCGCCGCACGGACCCCGCGACCGGGTCCGATTGGCCAGCCTCCTAGCTGATGCCGGCTACTGGGACGAAGGCGTTCCCAGGCCGACAGACTTAGCTACTCGCCTCAGGCGGCGAGAGCGAAGTCAGCGCGATTTTGCTTGGCGCTTATAAGTTTCCGACGACCGATTCTCGAGACGACGTCGGCTTCCTCGGCTCGCTTCCCCTGTCGCTGCGTACGAAGTCGAAACCAGTCACCCCCTCGACAGGCCGCCGATGTGGCGGCACTGACAAGACTAACGCCTGCCGCAACCGGTTTCATCCCGAGCCCCGGGCCGGCACGCCGACCCGGACAAACAGGATGAATTAGTCGTCCATTCCCTTGCCGCGCCGACCGGACACCCGGGCGATCTCCCGGTCCGCGTCCCGCTTGGCGAGGTCCTGACGCTTGTCGTACGACTTCTTGCCCTTGGCCAGGGCGATCTCGACCTTGGCCCAGCCGTCCGAGAAGTAGACCTGCAACGGGACGATGGTGTAACCGCCCTCGCGGGTCTTGCCGAGGAGCTTGTCGATCTCGGCCCGGTTGAGCAGCAGCTTGCGGGTACGCCGGGGCTCATGGTTGGTCCAGGTGCCCTGGGTGTACTCCGGGATGTGCATCGAGTGCAGATAGAGCTCGCCGTCACGTTCCTGCGCGAACGCGTCGACAAGCGACGCTCGCCCGGCCCGCAGCGACTTCACCTCGGTGCCGGTCAACGCCATGCCCGCCTCGTACGTGTCGAGGACGGCATAGTCGTGGCGCGCCTTCTTGTTGGAGGCGACCACCTTGCGCCCCTTTTCCCGTGGCATCGGTGCCACCCCCTCTCCTGGCGTCCGCGGCCGGGCTCACCCCGGCCGGACAACCGATCATGCTACCCGAATCACAAGGACCCTCCCGCGCCGTTTATTTCCGGCTGCGGGAGGGTCCTCGGGAGACGACGGGACGACCCGTACGGTGCCTAGACCCGCAGGTAGAAGCGCAGGGTGATCCAGGCGGTGCCCGCGCTGACCAGACCACCGACGCCGGCCATCAGCGGGAAGATGAACAGGATGTCGCCCCAGGTGATCGGCGAGAGCAGACCCTGCAACGCGCTCAACGACCCGTCGAAGAGCAGATACTTCGCCGCGACCAGGGCCACCAGACCGAGCAGTGAACCGATCAGGCCGGCCACCACGGCCTCCAGCACGAACGGCGCCTGGATGAACCAGTTGGACGCGCCGACCAGCTTCATGACCGCAACCTCACGCCGCTTGCTGTACGCGGCCACCTGAATGGTGTTCGCGACCAGCAGCAGGGCGGCGACCGCCATCACGATGGCGGCGGCCAGAGCGATGTTCTGGATCGCGGTGAGGATGTTGAAGATCTTGTCGAGCAGTCGACTCTGGTCGACGATCTCCTCGACACCCTCAGTGTCCTTGTACTGGTCGTAGACGTTCTTGTACTGCTCCGGGTTGTTCAGTGTGAGCCGGAACGACTCGGGCAGCTGGTCCGGCTTGACCGCGTTCACCAGGTCCGGCGCGTCCTGGTACATCGACTTGAAGCGCTCGTACGCCTGGGCCTTGTCGACGTAGATGACCTCCTTGACCAGGGGGTCGCCGTCGAGCTTGGTCTGCAGGTCGGTGCGCTGCTGCTCGCTAACCTCCTGCTCCATGAAGATCGAGACCTGGATGTTCTTGTAGTAGAGGTCCTTCATGTCGTCGACCTGGCGGTACATGAGACCGCTGGCGCCGAGCATGGTCAGCGAGACCGCCATCGTGATGATCATCGCGATGGACATGGTCACGTTGCGCCACAGTCCGACCAGTACCTCGGACAGGACGTATTTCACGCGCATCGGGATTTCCTCCGGGTCTCCGGCATGAGGTGTTCGTCGTCAGGCTGCGCAGGGGTGGAGCGCCGGCTCACCCGTAGACGCCGCGGGCCTGGTCACGCACGATGCGACCGCTCTCAATCTCAACGACGCGGCGGCGCATCTGGTTCACGATGTTGGAGTCGTGGGTGACCATCACGACGGTCGTGCCGGTGCGATTGATCCGGTCCAGCAGGCGCATGATCTCAATCGAGGTGTCCGGGTCCAGGTTTCCGGTGGGCTCGTCCGCCAGCAGGATCAGCGGACGGTTCACGAACGCCCGGGCGACGGCGACCCGCTGCTGCTCACCACCGGAGAGCTCGTGCGGGTAGCGGTGCTCCTTGCCACCGAGCCCGACCAGCTCCAGCACCTCCGGCACGACCCGGCGGGCAACCGCCTTCGTCTTGCCGATCACCTCGAGGGCGAACGCCACGTTCTCGTAGGCGGTGCGGTTGGGCAGCAGCCGGAAGTCCTGGAAGACGCAGCCGATCGAGCGCCGGAAGTGAGGTCGCTTCCAGGAACGCATCGACGTGACGTCCTTGCCGTTGACGACGACGCGCCCCTTGTTGGGGGCCACCTCGTGCAGCAGCATTTTGATGATCGTGGACTTGCCGGAGCCGGATGGACCGATGAAGAAGACGAACTCGCCCTTCTCGATCGAGACGGACACGTTGTCGAGCGAAGGCCGGGACGCCTTCGGGTACGTCTTCGTCACTTGCTCAAGCTGAATCACGGGTGGTGAGTCTACGCGGTGTAACAACTGAGCCAAGCCCCACGCCCCGCCGATCCGGCACGAGTCGTCGAATCAGGCTTCTACCTGGAGATCGATGACGCGCTCCGCCCGCGCGCCGTCACGCACCGTCGCCAGCGAGCTGACGCTGCTTGCGCCAACGGATGCCGGCCTCGATGAAATCGTCGAGGTCGCCGTCGAAGACCCCGCTCGGATTGCCGGTCTCCTGCTCGGTTCGGAGATCCTTCACCATCTGATACGGGTGCAGGACGTAGGAGCGCATCTGGTCGCCCCACGAGCTCGTGCCGCCGCTCTTGAGGCCGGCCATCTTCTCTTCCTCCTCCTGGCGCTTGCGCTCCAGGAGCCGGGCCTGGAGCACCCGCAGCGCGGAGGCCTTGTTCTGCAACTGGGACTTCTCGTTCTGGCAGGTCACCACGATGCCGGTCGGGATGTGCGTCAGGCGCACCGCCGAGTCTGTGGTGTTGACGCTCTGCCCACCCGGCCCCGAGGAGCGGTAGACGTCGACCCGAACCTCGTTCTCCGGGATGTCGATGTGGTCGGTCTGCTCGGTGACCGGCAGAACCTCCACACCCGCGAAGCTGGTCTGCCGACGACCCTGGTTGTCGAACGGGCTGATCCGGACCAACCGGTGCGTGCCCGACTCGACGCTGAGCGTGCCGTACGCGTACGGCACCTTGACCGCGAAGGTGGCCGACTTCAGGCCCGCCTCCTCGGCGTACGAGGTCTCGTAGACCTCGGTCGGGTAGCCGTGCCGCTCCGCCCAGCGCAGGTACATCCGCAGCAGCATCTCGGCGAAGTCCGCGGCGTCCACGCCACCCGCGCCGGCCCGGATGGCGACCAGCGCCTCCCGGGAGTCGTACTCGCCGGAGAGCAGGGTGCGGACCTCCATCTCCTGGATGGCCTTGGTCAGCCCGGTGATCTCCGACTCGACCTCGGTCAGCACACCCGGGTCGGCCTCGGCCTCGGCCAGCTCCAGCAGCACCTGGGCGTCGTCGAGCCCGGAACGCAGGCTGCCCAGCTTGCTGATCTCGCCGTTGACGTACGACAGCTGCGAGGTCACCTGCTGGGCCTTGGCCTGGTCGTCCCACAGGTCGGGGGCGGAGGCCTCCTGCTCCAGGCGGGCCTTGTCCTCGTGGAGCCGGTCGAGGTTGAGGACGGCCTCGATGTTTCGCAGGGTCGCGTCGAGTTCCTTGAGCTGTTCGGCGTAATCGGCAGCGGTCACGACAGACAAGCGTACTGTGCCGGGAGCGGAGCAGCTCGTTCCCTATGCGCGAACCCGCTGACCGTCACCCGACGGGGGCGGACTTCAACCACGACAGGGCCGCCCGGTGGTAGGCGACGGCGAACTCCAGCGCGCTGGCGTCGTACGTCTCGCCGTCCCGTTTGGCGTTCTTCACCTGCTCCCGGACCTGGGCAAGGGCCTCGGTGTGGTATTCGTTGGCCGAGGCGTACAGGCCCTTCAGCTGGCTGGCGGAGTGCAGGTTGCCGAAAGCCATCCGGAGAGCTATCGGGTTGCGGATGGTGTCCCGCCCCGGGTTCTCCGCGAGCCAGCGGGAAAACGTCCGTTTTCCGCTGGCGGTAAGTGCGTAGGGCTGGCTCATCCGCGGGCCCGGCTTGCCGAGCCGCACGAAACCCCGCTCAGCCAGCACCGGCAACTCGCGGTACACCTGACTGCGGGTCATCGACCAGTACGGCGCCAGACGGCGCTCAGCGGCGGCCATCAACTGACCGCCTGTCATCGGGCCCTCGTGGAGGAGGCCGAGCAGGGCCGCCGCCGTAGGGTTGACTCCGGAATCCGCCATGCCCACTACGCTGCCACTTTGCGCACCCGGCGTCCAGGATTTGCCGGTTTGCCACCCAACAGGACTTCCTAAGTGCACTGTCGGCGGCAGACTGTCCGTTGAGGACTATCGATGGATTGCCACATTCCGGGCGTCCGCCGGCGGCGTCGCACGCGCGCCGCCGGCGGGTCATCGCCGGTCAGCCCATGTGGGGGTACGTGTGGTCGGTCGGCGGCACGAAGGTCTCCTTGATCGTCCGCGGGGAGATCCAACGGACCAGGTTCAGCCAGGAGCCGGCCTTGTCGTTGGTGCCGCTGGCGCGGGCGCCACCGAAGGGCTGCTGCCCGACCACCGCGCCGGTCGGCTTGTCGTTGATGTAGAAGTTGCCGGCCGCGTACCGCATGCGCTCGCCGACCGACTCGACGACCCGACGGTCCGTGGCGAACACCGAGCCGGTCAGCGCGTACGGGGCGATCGACTCCGCCTGCGCGACCACCTCGTCGAACCGGGCGTCGTCGAACACGTGCACGCCCAGGATCGGCCCGAAGTACTCGGTGGTGAAGGTCTCGTGAGCGGCGTCGCCGCACTCGAAGAGCGTCGGTCGCACGAAGTAGCCGACCGAGTCATCGGCGGTGCCACCGGCCAGCACCCGGCAGCTGTCGTCACCGGCGATCAGCTCCAGGGCAGCGGTGTGCCGGGAGAACGCCTTGTCGTCGATCACCGCACCGCCGAAGTTGCCGAAGTCGGCCACGTCACCGTAGGTCAGCGAGTCGGTGGTGGCGGCCAGCCGGTCCCGCAGCCCACCCTCCCAGATCGAGCGCGGCACGTACGCCCGCGAGGCCGCCGAGCACTTCTGGCCCTGGTACTCGTACGCGCCACGGATCAGCGCGGTGTGCAGCGCGTCCACGTCGGCGCTGGTGTGCGCGACGACGAAGTCCTTGCCGCCGGTCTCGCCAACCAGGCGCGGGTAGCCCCGGTAACGGGAGATGTTGTCGCCCACGGTCCGCCACAACTGCTGGAAGACCTTCGTCGAACCGGTGAAGTGGATGCCGGCCAGATCCGGGTCGGCGAGCACGACGTCGGAGACCTCCTCGCCCCGGCCGGTGACCATGTTGATCACGCCGGGCGGCAGGCCGGCGGCCTCGAACAGCCGCATGGTGAAGTGCGCGGCGAACTGCTGGGTCGGGCCCGGCTTCCAGACCACCGTGTTGCCCAGCAGGGCAGGCGCCGACGGCAGGTTGCCGGCGATGGCGGTGAAGTTGAACGGGGTGACCGCGTAGACGAAGCCCTCCAGCGGGCGGTGGTCGAAGCGGTTCCAGACGCCGGGCGAGGACGCCGGCTGCTCCTCGAGCAGGCGACGCGCGAAGTGCACGTTGAACCGCAGGAAGTCGATGAACTCGCACGCCGCGTCGATCTCCGCCTGGATCGCGGTCTTCGACTGACCGAGCATGGTGGCGGCGTTGAGCGTGTCCCGCCAGGGACCGGCGAGCAGTTCGGCGGCGCGCAGGAAGATCGCGGCGCGCTCCTCGAAGGGCAGCGCCCGCCACATCGGCGCGGCGTCCTTGGCCGCCTTGGTCGCGGCGCGCGCGTCGTCGTGGGTGGCGTGCGCGGTCACCCCCAGCACGTGGGCGTGCTTGTGCGGCTGCACCACGTTGATCGGGTCACCGCCGGCCATCCGCTGCTCACCGCCGATGGTCATCGGCAGGTCGATGCGCTCGGCGGCGAGCTCGGTCAGCCGCCGCTGGAGCCGGTCCCGGTCGGGGCTGCCCGGCTCGTAGTTGCGAACCGGCTCGTTGCGCGGCTCGGGAACGGAGAACACGGCATCCATCAAGGCTCCTGGCGATCTCGACAGCAGTGGCGAAACCGGACCCGCGGGCACCGACCGGATGGCCGGACACCGGACGCCGCACCGGAGGCCGGGCAGCGGCGGGACCTCCCCTGATTCTCCCACGACGGGCCGCGCGACCCACCTCCGCCACCGCCCCGCGCCAAGGACCGGCCTACCCTTCCTCCCCTTACCGACCGGTCTCGATCCGTCCCGCTGTCCCGGGGCGACAGGCAGCCCAGCGGGCCCGCGTACCCTGAATGGTCGGTGACCTGCCGCCTCGAAGGGGAGACGATGACCAAGCAGCCCGGCCGCGTCCCGGCCGCTGAGTCGGACGAGCCGGCGGTCGACGCGGCCAGCGCCGGCAGTCGTCCGCTGCCCGCGCGCGGCGCCGCAGTGCTCGCGCTACTGGCGCTCGGTTGGCTGGCCGCCATGCTCTGGTCCACCCGGGAGGCCATCACCTCGGCCGCGGCCGGGGTCACCGCGATCAGCCTCTCCGCGTTCGCCCTGCCCGGCGTGATCTCGGCCGCGCTGGTGGCCGGGGCGGCCGTCGCGCTGGCCGGTGGCAACCTGCTGGCCCGCCGGTACGGCGACTGGGCCACCCTGCGCTTCGCCGGGGCGATCGGCGGCGGAATGCTGGTCGGGCTCGCTGCCGCCGTGGCCATCAACCTCACCTACTTCGACACGTCCACCACCAACGTGATCGCCGGCACCACGGCGGCCGCGGCGATCATCGGGGGCGCGCTGGCCGGCGCGCGGACCGCCCCGGCGGTCGGTGCCGTGGTCACCGCCGCGCTGGGCACGTTGATCTTCGTTGTCGCGTTCAGCCGCGCCCGGGACCCGCTGTTCGACCTCTTCGGCTCCGGCGACAGCCAGGAATCGTTGATCAACGCAGCCAAGTGGGTGTCCCGTACCGAATCGCTCGTCGCCGGGCTGCTCGCCGGGCTTCTGGCCTTCGGCTACCTGACCTGGGCACGGCGTCGAGCCGTCCGCCGCGATCCTGAGGCCCCGGCGCTGCGCTGGCCGGCGTACCTGCTCGCCGGCGCCGGGCCGGGGCTCCTCCTGCTGCTCGCCGAGGTGATCATCAGGGTTGGCGGCCGGTCGCTGCTCGACCTTGCCAGCGCGCTCAGTGAGGCGGACGCGGTGGCGCAGACCTCGCTGGGCACCTCCCGGGTGGACAACGGCATCTGGGTGCTCTTCGTGGGGGCGCTGACCGCGCTCATCGCGTTCGGCCGCACGCTCAGCCCGGCCCCCAGCGACGACGACGAACCGGCCCACGGCCCGAACCCCGTCGCGGACCAGGTCGACCCGGCGGACGACAAGCCGGGCTACGCCAAGGCGTTCGACGCGGACCCGGCCGAGACGTTCGACGCAGCTGAGACGTCCGAAGCGGACCCGGCGAAGGCGGACCCCGCTCGCTGATGCCTCACCGGGGCCGGCGTTCGGCGCAGGTGGCCGGCGCAGGCGGGCGTGCCCGGTGCGGCGGCCGGGGCCGCGTTCGGCGCAGGCGGGCGAACCCGGTGTCCGGCTGGTGTCGGGGCGCTGCCCGGCTCAGTCGGTCGCGCTCAGCAGCTGGTCCATCTCCGTCACGTCGTACCACTCCAGCTCGTGATCCTCGGCGCCGTCGACGGTGAACTGGGCGTCCGGGTCACCAGCCGCCGCCTCTGCCACCACGTCGGCCGCCGCGCCGACCTCCTCGGCCGCGTCCGTGCCGTCCACGTGGATGGCCGCGACGGCTCCCACCGGCACGGCGTCGGTCAACGTCACAGTGCTGGAGCCCAGCTCACCGTCGCCACGCCCGATCACTGCCGACGGCAGGTCGACCGAGATGACGACGCGACGGCGGGGAGCGCTCGGATCGGCCCGGAGCAGGTGCAGGGCGTCCTGGGCAGCCCGGGTGAAGGCGACGTACTCCAACTCCTCCTCGTCACCCTCGGCGTACCACTCGCGCAGCGCCGGAGTGACGGCGTGCGCCTGGTCGACGTCCAGCCCCTCCGCACGCAGCCGGGCCAGCATCGGTACGGTCGCCGGCACGTACACCCGGACAAGCTCGTCGGTCACCGGTCGTCTCCCCGCGTCGTCCTCCACCGGCGGCCGCCGGCACGGGCGCAGATCATGCCGCACGCCGTGACCGTCATACACCCCGCCTCCGGCCGGAGGAAGTTCCCAGCCGGTGTGTCCCGCGTGGTTGGTTCGCCACCGACCTGGTCCGGTGCTGGGCGGCGGGGGCTGTCGGTGGCAAACTGAGCCAAACGACATCAACCCCGGGAGTTTCTGTGGAGCCGAGGTTCCTGCTGCTCTCCGACGTGGCCGCCGAGCTCAACGTGTCGGACTCGCAGGTCTACCACATGGTGCGCAGCGGCGAACTACCGGCGATCAAGATCGGCGGACGCGGCCAGTGGCGCGTCGAGCGCGCTCGACTGGAGGAGTACATAGCGCGCAAATACGACGAGACGGCAGACTGGGTGCAGAGCAACCCTCTGATCGACCGCGACCCCGAGTAGTAGAAGCCCGACCCGTTCTCCAGCCTGACCCGCCTGCGCCGCTCAGCCTGCGCCGCTCAGCCTGCGCCGCTCAGCCTGCGCCGCTCAGCCTGCGCCGCTCAGCCCTGCGCCGCTCAGCCTGCGCCGCTCAGCCCGGCCCACCTGCCCGGCCCGTCCGCCCGCCTGCCCGGCCCGCGAACACGCCCTCTCCGACGGGCCGGACCGCTTCTCGGCCTGGCAGAACGCGGCGGTGGTGGCCGGCGCCGAGCGGTACTACCGGGCGATGGTGGCCGGCGGGCCGGACTCGTGGAACATCCGCGACACCC
>NZ_PYAK01000009.1 GCF_003264365.1 Micromonospora noduli | reverse complement strand
AGGGTGAGGTGCCGGTCGCGGGTGGCGCGGCGTGCTTCGGCGTCGAGGGCGGCTTGGGTGGCGGCGTCGGCGATGTCAGGGGCGACGTGGTCGAGGATGCGGGTGCCGAGTTTGCGCAGATGGGTGGGGTCGAACTGTGCGGCCCAGCCGACGAGCACACCGACCGCTTTGTCGGCGGTCTCGGCGTCGGCCGACCTGCTCACGGTGTCGACGGTGTCGGTGATGACCCGGGCCTGGTCCAGGCTGATGGTGCCGTCAGCCAGCGCTTGTCGGATGCCGGGATTGCCGGTGTCCAGGGCGGTGGCGAGGTCGATCAGGCGGCGGGCGGCGGGAACGGTCAGCCGTAGTCGTTCGCGGAGCCAGACCGCGGTGCAGGAGGCTCCTTGGGTGCGGGCGGTGCCGCGGCCGTCGACCTCACGGATCAGGGTGAGGGTGACGGCGGCGAGGCGTTGCTGAAGACGGTGCGCGGCGTCGAGCGCGGCGATCAGCTCGTGCTCCGGCAGGGCCCAGGCGGCGGCGTCGACGCAGGCAGAGATCGCATCGTCTGCCAGCGCCAACTCCTCAACCATGACCCGACACTAGGACAGGTGTACGACACTTTCAGTTACCATGATCGATTGAATTCACGGCAGCCGGCGTGAACCTGGCAGGCCGCGCCGCAGCTGGACACATGCCGACAGTTCCGCCTCGGAGGATGGGGTTACCGCGCGGGGTGGCGGCAGCGCTGCTGGTTCGGCCGTGGCCAGGGGGTTTCAGCCGCGCCGGACGAGGCCCGGGCCGGCGATGATGTTGATGTCACCGTCCGCGATCTCGTGGCCGGCGGCGCAGCGGAGCACCGCGCGGATCGGCTCGCCGCAGTCGTGGTGGGTGGCGACGACGGACGGGCCGGTGTCGGTGGCGGCCCAGGTGTCGCCCCAGTTGCGCAGTGCGGTGATGACGGGCAGGAGTTCGCGCCCCTTGCGGGTGAGTTGGTATTCGTGGCGGGTGCGCTGCCCGGGCTCCCGGTAGGGGATTCGTTCGAGCAGTTCGGCGGCGACCATCTCCTTGAGGCGGGCCGCCATGGCGGGCTCGCCGACGCCGACCCGGCGGACGAAGTCGTCGAAGCGGCGCGTGCCGAGCAGGGCCTCGCGCATGATCAGGACCGTCGACCTGCTGCCCACGATGTCCATCGCCCGGGCCACCGAGCAGTTTTCGCTCGTCCAGGAATCGCGATCGTCTCGTAGGTCCTCCATGCCCTTCAGCGTACCTGACTTGCGTGAGGGCTAGCCAGGTGCTTCACTGGGTCGCGCTGACTTCAGCAGACGCAAGTCAGACCATCGGCCTGAAGGATCTTCAGTGACTACCAGCGCCACGGCCCCAACCCCACCCGGAGCGACCCCAACCGGGAAGAACCCACCAGGACCGGCCGCGACCGCTCGCTCGTCCTTGCGCGGCTCCCGCCCGGTGACCCTGATCGCCATGTGCCTGGGCGCGATGATCACGTTCCTCCAGATCACCGCGACGGTCTCCGCGTTGACCACGATCCAGCAGGACCTGCGGGTCGACCCGACCACTCTGGTCTGGATCCCCAGCGCCTACACCCTGATGGTGGCGAGCGTCGTGCTGTCCGCGGCCACCCTGGGCAGCCGCTACGGGCGTAAGCGCATGTTCGGTGCCGGGGTCGTCGCGATGATCGTCGGCGCAGCCGTAGTGGCTGGGGCTCCGACCGTCGGGTGGGTGATCGTCGGGCAGTTGGTCGCCGGCCTCGGCGGGGCCCTGATCCTGCCGAACAGTCTGGCCATCCTCGGCGCGACCTTCACCGATCCGCACCGACGGACCGAGGTCATCACCGCGTGGTCGGCGGCGTCCGGCATCGGCCTCGCGATCGGCCCGCTCATCGCCGGCTTCCTGCTGCGGCAATACCAGTGGCACAGCGTCTACCTGTCGACCATCGCGCTGGGTCTGGTCACCCTCGTCGTCGCCGTCGTCGGGGTGGCCGAGTCCCGGCCGAGCGCCGCCCGACTCGACGTGCCCGGCCTGCTGCTGGGCACCTTCGCCATCGCGGCCGCCGTCTACGCGCTGATCCAGGGCGGCAAGATCGGCTACACCAGCCCGGTGGTGTTGACGGCCTGGGTCATCGCGGTCGTCGCACTTGTCGCGTTCGTCCTGGTCGAGCTGCGGGCCAGCGCGCCAATGCTCGACGTACGGCTGTTCCGGTCGGCGTCGTTCAGCGCCGTCATGGTCGTCGGCGCGGTGTCGCTGTTCGGTTTCACCGGCGTGGCGATCCTGCTGGTCCTCTTCCACGAACGTGCCCAGGCGCTCAGCCCGCTGGACACCGGCTGGCGCATGCTGGTGCTCTTCGGCACGTACGTGCTGGTCGCCTTCGGCGCCGGGCGCGCGATTCGTCGTACCGGATTCAAGGCGCCGTTGACCCTCGGCCTGGTCCTCGGTGCGGTGGCCAGCTTCGCGCTGGCGAACCAGGGGCCGACCACGTCGTTCGGTGACCGCTGGGCGCTGTTCGCGTTGTTCGGTGCGGCCAGCGGTCTGGTGGTGGCCCCGGCGACGGCGGCGGCGTTGGCCAGCGTGGCGCCCGCCCAGGCCGGCATGGCCTCCGGCGCGGTCAACGCCGCCCGCCAGGTCGGCTCGGTGCTCGGCTCGTCACTGCTCGGCACGCTCCTCACCACCACGATGGTGGCCGACCTGCCGGAACGGCTCGCCGCGCACCAGATCGGCGAACCCACCCGTACCGCCGTGCAGGCTGCGGTGGCCTCCGGCGCCAACGGCGGCCAACCGCTGCCCGACCCGGTCCGGGCGGCGATCGCGGAGGCACTGACCTCCGGCGTCCAGGCCGGGTTGCGGGTCAACGGCGTCGTCTTCCTCGTCACCGCAGTGCTGGCGCTCACCCTGATCCGCAACCGGCCGCACCAGCACTAGCTAGGAAGCCAGCGCGTCCAGCTCCTCGATGGCGTCGGTCGGCAGTTTCAGGTCGGCCGCCGCCATGTTCTCCCGCAGGTGCGCCACGCTGGAGGTGCCGGGGATCAGCACGGTGGTGGGGGAGCGCTGGAGCAGCCAGGCGAGGGCGACCTGCTGCGGTGAGGCACCCAGTCGGGCGGCCACGCCGTCGAGCGTGTCGGACTGCAACGGCGTGAACCCGCCGAGCGGGAAGAACGCCGCGAACGCGATGTTCTCCGCCGCGCACCGGTCGACCAGGGCGTCGTCCTGCCGGTTGGCGACGTTGTAGAGGTTCTGCACTGTGACCACCGGCGCGATTGCCTGGGCCTCGGTGAGCTGGTCGAGCGTGACGTTGCTGAGCCCGAGGTGCCGGATCAGGCCCTCCTGCCGCAGCTCCGCCAGGGCGGCGAACTGCGCACCGAGCGGCTCGCCGGTGGTGCCCTCCGCGACGCCTACCCGCAGGTTGACCACGTCGAGCACGTCCAGGCCGAGGTGTTCCAGGTTCTCCCGAACCTGGGCCTTGAGGTCGTCCGGCTCCTGAGCCGGGATCCAGGAGCGGTCGGCGCCGCGTCGCGCGCCGACCTTGGTGACCAGGTGCAAACCCTGGGGGTACGGGTGGAGCGCCTCGCGGATCAGCTCGTTGACCACCGCGGGCCCATAGAAGTCGCTGGTGTCGATGTGCCGGACGCCCAGGTCGACGGCCTCGCGGAGCACGGCGAGCGCCTGCTCGCGGTCGCGGGGCGGGCCGAAGACACCCGGGCCGGCCAACTGCATCGCCCCGTAGCCCATCCGGCTCAGGGTGAGGCCGTCAGCGGGGGTGAGGGCACCGCCGGGAAGGTTCTCGCTCATTTCATCCTCTGTCCGTTGTCGTTGTGACATCCGTGGCCGTGAGGAACCGGCCCTCCGACGACTGTCCGTCGGCAGCCGCCCGGGCGGCAGGGCGAGCTGTTCCTGGTAGTGACACAGCCAGTCACCGGGCCGCCCGGCGATCTACCGTCGGTGGCATGGACGCAACAAACCCGCTCGGCGACTTCCTGCGCGCCCGCCGGGAGCAGACCCGGCCCGAGGACGTCGGGCTCGGCCCGGGCGTTGGCCTGCGCCGGGTGCCGGGGCTGCGGCGCGAGGAGGTGGCGATGCTGGCCGGCATCAGCGCCGACTACTACCTCCGATTGGAGCAGGGGCGCGAGCGGCACCCTTCGGTGCAGGTCCTCGATGCCCTCGCAGGGGTGCTGCGGCTGGATCCGGAGGCGACCGCGTACATGATCGGGTTGAGCCGTGCGCGGTCGCGCCGGGCGTCCCGACCGGCCGCCGAGCGGGTCCCGGCCAGCATCCTGCATCTGCTGCGGCAGCTCTCCATGCCGGCCTTCGTGCAGAATCGCTACCTCGACATCCTGGCGTCGAACCCGATGGCGAGGGCGCTGTCGCCGAATCTCGCCCCGGGTGCCAACCGGCTCCGCGCGGTGTTCCTGGACGAGGCCGAGCGGGAGCTGTTCCGCGACTGGCGGCAGGCGATGCAGAGCGTCGTGGGGCAGATGCGTGCCGACTCGGGCGGCGCCACCGACGACCCACGGTTGACGGCACTGGTGGGCGAGTTGTCACTCAAGAGCGATTGCTTTCGGCAACTCTGGGCGCGCCACGAGGTGCGTCGACGGGAGGGCATTGTCAGCCGGCTGCACCACCCCGAGGTGGGCGACCTCGACCTGTACTGCGACAAGCTCGCGGTGGCCGGCGCCGACGGGCAGCTCCTGGTGATCTACCACGCCGAGCCCGGTACGGAGTCCGCCCGCTCGTTGGCGCTGCTCGGCTCGATCGCCGCCAGCAGGGCCGACGAGGTGCCGGACAGCCTTCGACCCGGCGACCCGGCCCGCCTCTATCCGCTGGAGTGACCCGGTCAGGGCCGCTGCGGGGTCGCCCGGGTGGGGATGTGCTCATAGCGCTTGCGCATGGTCTCGCTGGCAGCCGGGCCGGCGGCGAACACGAAGTCGGCGTCGTCGAGCGGGCGACCGGTGCTGCGGTCCACGATCACCGGGTCGGCCTCCAGTCCGGTGGTCCGGTCGACGAGGATCATGCTGCGCTCACTCGGATCGAGGCGTGAGTTACCCCAGGCGGCGAGGGCGACGACGACGGGCCGCAGGCTGCGGCCGAGGTCGGTGAGGACGTACTCGTAGCGGTCGGGCCTGGTCTGGTAACGGCGACGTTCGAGCAACCCTTGACCGGTGAGGGCCTTGAGCCGGCTGGTCAGGATGCTGGACGAGACGCCCAGGTTGGCCTGGAACTGGTCGAACCGGGTGTAGCCGTCGAACGCGTCGTGCAGGATCAACAGCGTCCACCACTCGCCCACGTGGCCGAGCGCGCTGGACAGCGGGCATTCGCGGTCCTCCAAGCGGATCTTCCCGGCCACAACTGTGCCCTCTCCCGAGTAGGTGCTAATGTCGAAGTTAGTAGGTGCTATTTCAGAAGTAACTGTACGACGTCCTGGTGGCGTGCGCCTCCTGCTGCCCAGCGACGTCCGGAAGGGTCTCCAGCCATGACCGTCGCCCAGGCCGCACCGGCCATCATCCGTCGCTACTTCGAGCTCGCTGGCCGGCCTGACTCCGAGGACTACTTCGCCCTCTTCGCCGAGGGCGCCGTGGTCGAGGACGAGTCGAACGAGTACCGGGGCATCGAGGCCATCCGCGCGTGGCGTCGCGCCGTGCCGCTGGTGTCGTACGAGATCACCGACGTTGAGGACACTCCCGCCGGCACCGTCGTCACCGCGACGATCGCCGGCGACTTTCCCGGCAGCCCGTTCGCCGGCCTCCGTTACCGCTTCAGCGACTACGACGACACCGCGATCCGGCAGCTGCGCATCGCCCCCTGACGACAGAGGGGGCACTTGACGACCTTTGTTTGTGAGTGCACACTTACAAACATGCGATCCACCGCCGAGGCCCGCCGGGTCACCGTCCTGAACGCCGCGGTGTCGGTGTTCGCGCGCGCCGGCTTTCACGCCACACCGGTCACCGCCGTGGCTGCCGCCGCCGGCATCTCCGAGGCGTACGTCTTCCGGCTCTTCTCCGGGAAGCTCGGTCTGTTCGTGGCGGCGGCCGGGGCGTGTTTCGACCGGATCGCCGACGCGATCGAGGCGGGTGCGGAGCGCGCCGGGGGTGACAGCCCGGAGGAGATCCTCGACGCCATGGGCGGTGCCTACGCGGAGCTGATCGCCGACCGCGACCTGCTGCTCTTCCAGGTGCAGGCGCAGGCCGTCACGGACATCCCGGAGGTCGCCGAGGCGGTGCGGGCCGGCTACCGGCGGGTCGCGACCTTCGTGCAGAGTCGGGCCCAGGCCAGCGACGCGCAGGTACAGCAGTTCTTCGCGTACGGCCAGTTGTGCCACCTGATCGTGACCGCCGGCCTGGAGCAGGTCCCGGAGTCCTGGGCTCGCGCCCTGACCGCCGGCATCCGTCACCCCTGACCGACCCCGATGGTGGGCCGCCTCGGCGGCCCACTCTTTTAGGCCAACAAGTGTGTGAGTGCACACTTACAAACAAGGGAGAACCTCCGATGACCACCGAGACGACGATCACCGAAGTGGTGCTGCCCGGCGTGGTGGAGCCCGACGGCCTCCGGCTGCACCGCCGTGCGATGCCCACCCCCGCCCGGGGTCAGGCGCTCGTCCAGGTTGAGGCCACCGGCATCTCGTTCGCCGAGCAGCAGATGCGCCACGCGCTCTACCCCGGCCAGCCGAAGTTCCCGTTCGTACCCGGCTACGACCTCGTCGGCACCGTCCGGGAGGTCGGCCCCGGCGGCGACGACGCACTGGTCGGCACCCGGGTGGCGGCGGTCACCAAGACCGGTGCCTGGGCCACACACGCACTTGTCGACATCGACGCCCTGGCTCCGGTGCCCGTGGGCCTGGACCCCGCCGCGGCCGAGACCGTCGTCGTCAACGGGGTGACAGCCTGGCAGATGCTGCGGGACGCCGACCTGACGGCCGGACAGACCATCCTCGTGCACGGCGCGAACGGCGGCGTGGGGAGTGTGCTCGTCCAACTCGGCCGACACCTCGGCCTGCGGGTCATCGGCACCGCCGCCGCCCGGCACCACGCCGGGCTGCGCGAACTCGGCGTCGAACCGCTTGACTACCGCGACCCGGACATGGCCGCGCGGGTCCGCGAGCTGGCGCCTGGTGGCGTCGACGCCGTCTTCGACCCGGTCGCCGGCCCGGGCGTACGCACCTCGTACGCCCTGCTCGCCCCCGGCGGCAAGTTGGTCGTCTACGGCAACGCCGCCGCCGTGGGCACCGGACAGTCGGTCGTGTGGGTCTTCGTGAAGCTGCTGACCCGCCTCTACACCTGGAACGCGCTGCCCAACGGCCACCGGGCCGGCTTCTACAACTTCTGGGCCGGCCAGCTCACCCGCCGCGCCGCGTTCCGCCGTCGCCTGCGTACCGACCTCGGCATCGTGCTCGACCTGCTGCGGCAGGGAGTGATCGTGCCGCAGATCGCCGCCCGCTACCCGCTCAGCGAGGTCTCCGCAGCGCTGGTGTTTGCCGAGAACCGCAGCCGGGCGGGCAAGGTGGTGCTGGAGCCCTGACCTCCGGCCGGTCCAGGGCGCTGGTGCGGCGGGCCGCCGCGAGGGCGTACGGTGAACATGTCGCCCGGGGGACCCCGGTGGCCGCCAGACGCCGTCGCCACCAGCCCGCCAGGGCGTTACCGCTCATCTTCTGCATCGCCTCGACGCACCGGTCGTGTCAGCTGATCGCGGACCGCGTCCCGACCGACCGGTCGCCGCGTCGCCGGCCTCCGGCGATCGGTTGCCCGACGCGCGCACTCGGGTTCACCCTCCGTGCAAATTGTTCCGAACGCTTAATTAGGGGAGTACCAGATGAGGATCGCCAGGGACCGAATCGTCGCCGCACTTCGCGACCGGGGTCAGCTGGCCCGGGCCGCCTGGGTCGAGCGCGAGCTGCCCGAGCAGGTGGACCCGGCCAAGCACTCCGGGCTGCTCGCCACCCTGAACCTCAACCCGGCGGATCTCGTCGACGCGCCATCCCAGTGAGGGTGGCGCTGCTCGGGCCGGTCGCCAGCGGCTCGTGATCACGACGCGCCCCGGCGGCGCGGAGGCGACTCGGTGGACGCCGGGCGCTCGGCGGGCGAGGTAGCCTCACCGCTCGCACTACGTGCTCCTGCGATCGGGGAGGACAGGGGGAGGTGAAGCATGGCCGACATCGGCGAGGTGGTGCGTTGGCTGCAGCTCAACGCGCCCCGGGGTGGCCCGGACGAGGTGTCGCAACTGGTCGCCCGTGCGGCGCCCGCCATCGATGCCAGCGAGATCGTGATCTATCTGGCCGACTACACGCAGACCCTCCTCGTGCCGCTGCTCGGCGCGGGTCTCGACCGGGACCAGTTGCCGATCGAGACGACGCTCGCCGGCCGGGCCTTCACCACCCTCGACATCCAGCGCGCGCCCGACAACCCGGACCGGGTGTGGGTGCCACTGCTGCTCGGCTGTGAGCGGATGGGCGTACTGGAGATCGTCTCCCCGGCCGCCGCCGACGTGACGATGGACGCGCCGGCCTGGGAGGTGGCGGTCAACGTCGCCCAGATCCTGGTCAACCGCCGGCTCTACGGTGACGTGGTCGAGCGGATGCGGCGGCGGATGCCGATGCAGGTCGCGGCCGAGATCGTGTGGGGCCTGCTCCCACCGCTGACCTTCGCCACCGACGACCTGGTGGTCACCGCCATCCTCGAACCGTGCTACGACGTCGGCGGAGACATCTTCGACTACGCGTTGAACGACGATGTGCTCAGCGTCGGGCTCTTCGACACCTGTGGGCACGGCATCAAGGCGAGCACCCTGGCCTCGCTGGTGGTCAGCGCGTACCGCAACGCCCGTCGGTGTGGCCTCGACCTGGTTGACACGGCGATCAGCATCGACCGGTGGGTGCGCTCCGAGCACCCGAACTTCTTCGCGACCGGGTTGCTCATCGAGTTGGACCGCCAGACCGGCCAGCTCAGCATGATCAACGCGGGGCATCCCGGTGCGATGTTGCTACGCGACGGCAAGGCCGTTCGGGAGCTTCCGGGGCCGACAGTGTTGCCGCTCGGCCTGGGCCACCTGTCCCCTCGACGACCGCGGGTGCACGTGGAGAACCTGCATCCGGGCGACCGCATCCTCGCCTACACCGACGGCATCACCGACGCCCGTAGCGCGGAGGGGGAGCAGTTCGGGGTGGACCGGCTCGTCGACTTCGTCAACCGCGCCCTGAACGACGGGTTGCCCAGTCCGGAGACGATGCGTCGGCTGGTCCGCGCGGTGGTCGGCTACCAGGACGACCAGCTCGAGGACGACGCCACTGCCCTCTTCGTGGAGTGGCGGCCACCGCATCTGCCGCTCGCGCACCTCCGCGACCTCGCCGCCGCCACCGGACCTGACCGCGCGTCGCCGCGCTCCTGACCGCAGACCGCCCCGTCGCCGACCCCCGTACCCCGCAGTGGGATTTTGCACTCACAGTGCACTTGTCTCCGATCGCCGGGCTGTCTAGCGTCACCTCATGGCTGACTCATGGACCTTCGCCGTGGCGCGTGACGACCTCGGGCAGACCACGCTCGTCGATGGCTCCACCCCCGCCCTGGCCGACGGCGAGGCGCTGCTGCGCGTGGACCGCGTCGGCCTCACCGCCAACAACGTGACCTACGCGGTGCTCGGCGACTCGATGCGGTACTGGCAGTTCTTTCCGCCGGCGGCCCAGGGGCTCGGGCCGCAGTGGGGCCTGCCGCCGCTCTGGGGCTTCGCCGAGGTGGTCGCCTCGGCGGTGGCCGGCGTCGAGGTGGGGCAACGGATCTACGGCTACCTTCCGCCCGCCGGTCACCTCGTGGTGCGGCCGGACCGGGTGGACGCGTCCGGGTTCCGCGAGGCGAGCCCGCACCGGGCCGAGCTGCCGTCGCCGTACAACGCGTACCGGTCGACCACCGGGGATCCGGCGTACCAGCGCGACCAGGAGGATCTGTTGATCCTTTTCCGCCCGCTGTTCTTCACCTCGTTCATGCTGGCCGACCAGGTTGTCGACAACGACTTCTACGGTGCCGAGGCGCTGCTGGTGTCGTCGGCGTCGAGCAAGACCGCGTACGCCGCCGCGTTCGAGCTGCACCGGCGCGGGCCGCGCCTGGTCGGTCTCACCTCACCGGGCAACCTGGCGTTCACCCGGTCGCTCGGCTGCTACGACGAGGTCGTGACGTACGACGACATCGACACTCTCGACGTGGTCCCGACCGTCTACCTCGACCTGTCCGGCGCGCCTTCGACCCGTGCCGCCCTGCGGGGGCGTCTCGGCGACCGGCTGGTCCGGGACATCGCGGTCGGGCTCACCAACCAGACGCCGAACGCCGACGCCGCGGAGGAGGTGTTCTTCGCGCCGGTGCAGATGCGCAAGCGCAGCCACGACTGGGGCCGCGACGGCCTCGACCAGCGGTTCACCGAGGCCTGGCAACGCTTCGCCGCCGTCGTGAGCGGGTGGCTGGACGTTCGGGTAGGTGTCGGGCCGGCGGCGCTGCAACACGCGTGGCTCGACGTTCTCGCCGGTCGTACGCCGCCACGGGTGGGCCACGTCATCCAACTCTGAGCGGGCTCAGGCGGCGATGTCCGGACTGAGCTGGAGGCGCAGCGCGGCCAGCGACCGGGTGATCAGCCGGGACACGTGCATCTGCGAGACGCCGATCCGGTCGGCGATCTGGGCCTGGGTCAGGTTGCCGTGGAAGCGCAGGCTCAGGATCTGGCGCTCGCGTTCCGGCAGTGTGGCGAGGGCCGGACCGAGGGCGACGCGGATCTCGACGAGGTCGAACGCGCGGTCGTCGTCGCCGAGGGTGTCCCCGAGCTCCCGGCTGCCGTCGGCCCCGGTCGGGGTGGACAGCGACGTGGCCCGGTAGGCGCGCGCACCTTCCAGCCCCTCCAGGACGGTCTCCTCGGACACGTCGAGGTAGGACGCGATGTCCGCGACGGTCGGCGAGCGGCCGAGGTTCTGGGTCAGGGCGCTGTTCGCCGCGGTGATCGAAAGGCGCAGCTCCTGGAGGCGACGGGGTACGCGCACCGCCCAGGTGCGGTCCCGGAAGTACCGCTTGATCTCGCCGATGATTGTGGGAATGGCGTACCCGCTGAAGTCGACACCTCGGTCGTGATCGAAGTTGTCCACGGCCTTGATGAGCCCGACGAAGGCGGTCTGGGCCAGGTCGTCGTCGGGTGCGCCGCGTCCGCCGTAGCGGCGCGCCAGGTGCCGGGCGAGCGGTAGCCACGCCTCGATGGCGCGGTCCCGCACTGCCGGGCGGCGGGGATCGTCCGCCGGGGTCGCCGCCAGGGCGGCGAGGAGGTCATCCGGGCTCTGCTCGCTGCTCCGCTGATCGATGCCGGCGCTGGTGGCGTTGTCGACGATGGTGGCCATGTGGGTGGTCCTTCCCGCAGGCCCGTCGATCGAGTCGACCGGAAGAGTCTCCGAACCGGCTGCCGCCGGGGCGCACGTACGGGCGAAGGTGCGCTGTCGCAAGGCCACGAGCACGGGCCTCGCCACCGCGTCATGTCGTTCACTTGATGACCCGGACACTACCCGAAAGACCGACTATTTTCTAGCCGAAAGTATGAGGCTAGGCGTTTAGAGAGGGAGCGGGCGGGGATCAGCCGCGCTGATCCGAGGCGTCGACAGTGGTCGCGGCCGGCTGGGCCGGCTTCACCGCGAACGGGTGGCGCAGTTGCCGCATGGCCTCTTCGCTGCTGTCGAAGGTCACCGCCGGTCCGTCCAGCACGTCACCGTGCGACGTGGCGAGGAACAGGGCGGGTCGGCCGTTGTCGTTCGATGTCATGCAGGGATCCTGTCTCTACGAGAGGGGTGCGTCTGGGGCCTCGGCAACGTCGGCCGTGCGACCTGGTGACGCTTCGGCGCACACGCTGGCGCCCGAATGCTGGTGTCCTGCGAACGGGCGAGCGCCCGGCGACACCGACACCCCGCACCATACCCGGCGCCGCCATCACATATGCGCCGCCGACGGACCCGCCCTGCTTGTGGCGAACCGGGCGCCCGGGAATTCTGTAATCCCACCCGCTGCCGCGAGTCTCCGATCTTGAGGGCGGTCAGCACACCCATCGTGGGCGCCGCGCGGATGAGCACCCGAGGAGTGAGACCCATGTCGTCAGCCGGTCGAGCACTGCCCGATGTCGGGTTGGTCGTCGCGGCCCGGCAGGGCGATCAGCGCGCTCTCGACGATGTCGTCGCGGCCTCGCTCCCGCTGGTCTACAACATCGTCGGGCGTGCGCTGCGCGGGCACGCCGACGTCGACGACGTGGTCCAGGAGACGTTGGTACGGGTGATCCGGTACCTGCCCGCGCTCAACGACCCGGCGGCGTACCGGTCCTGGCTGGTGGCGATCGCCATCCGCCAGGTGCGTGACTGGGAGACGCGCCGCCGCGTCGCGCTCAACCGCGATGCCGGGCTGGACGCGATCCACAACGTGCCCGACCCGGCCTCCGACTTCGCGGGGATGACCATCCTCCGGCTCGGCCTCACCGACCAACGACGCGAGGTCGCCGAGGCGACCCGCTGGCTCGACCCGGACGACCAGGAACTGCTCTCGCTGTGGTGGCTGGAGGAGACCGGCGAGATCGCCCGCAACGAGGTCGCCGACGCGCTCGGGTTGTCACCGGGGCACGTCGCGGTGCGGATCCACCGGATGAAGGAGCAGATCCAGAGCGCCCGTGGCGTCGTACGCGCGCTCCGCGCCCGCCCGGGCTGCCCGGACCTGGGCGCCGCGACCGCCGAGTGGGACGGCACGCCCAGCTCGCTGTGGCGCAAGCGACTGGCTCGACACGTCCGCGACTGCGCGTTCTGTGGACGGCTGGGGACCACCCTCCTGCCGATCGATCGGCTGCTCGCCGGTATGCCGTTGCTGCCGCTGCCGGCGGGTCTCGGCGCCCACCTGCCGAGCGCGACCGCCCCGGCAGCCGCCCAGGCCGTCGCGCCGCCTGGCCCGACGGCCGGACCCGCCGCCGGGCCGACCCCACAGGGCGCGGTGCCCGCCGATGCGGGCGGCGGCCCGAGCGTCGTCGACCTCGCGGTGAACAGGCCCCGTGGCCTCGTGCCGTCCCTCGCCGCCGGTGTGGCCGCCGCCGTCCTTGCCATCACCATGGCGGTGGTGATCCTGCCGGACGATCCGTCCGCGCCCTCGTGGGCAGCGCCGCCGTCTGCCGCGCCCACCGCCGTCGCCACCCCGAGCGTCGCGCCCTCGCCGAGCGCACGCCCCTCGTCGAAAGCTCCGGTCGCGCCGGCGGTCAGCTCCACCCGCAAGGGCGTCGGGGTGTGGAACTTCGCCGGGGTGAGTCAGGCGTTGGCGAACTCCAAGGCCGGCTGGTACTACACCTGGGGCACCCAGCACCCGGGCATCAGCACGCCGCGCGGTGCGACGTTCGTGCCGATGATCCGCAGCGCGGAGAACGTCACCGCAGCGGAGCTGGCGCGGGCCAGGGCCGCCGGGCCGTACCTGCTCACCTTCAACGAGCCGGACATGCCCGAGCAGGCGAACATGACAGTCGAGCAGGCGTTGGACCTGTGGCCGCAGCTGATGGCGACGGGCAGCAAACTGGGCAGCCCGGCAGTGGCCTGGGGCGGGCCGGACCCGCAGGGTTGGCTGGACAGGTTCATGACCGGCGCCCAGGCCCGCGGCCACCGGGTGGACTTCATCACGCTGCACTGGTTCGGCGCCGACTTCACGACCGCCACCGCGGTGGCCCAACTCCGGCAGTACCTCCAGGCCGTCTACCAGCGCTATCGGAAGCCGATCTGGCTGACCGAGTTCGCGCTGATCCGCTTCGCCGGTGGCGGTTCGCAGTTTCCCAGTCAGCAGCAGCAGGCGGCCTTCCTCACGGCGGCCACCGCCATGCTCGGCCAGCTCCCCTACCTGCAGCGCTACGCCTGGTTCGGGCTACCCGCCACGGACAAGGATCGGTCCGGGTTGTTCAGCGACGGGACCGAGTCGACAGTGGTCGGCCGCGCGTTCCAAGCCGCCCGCTGAGCACCGGCGATCGGATGGACGAGCAGATCATGGTGGAGCGCCGAGGGCTTCGCGTACGGGCCGGGCGGCTGGTCGGCGTCGTCGCGACACTGGTCGCCACGGCGGTGGCCGTCGGGCTCAGTCAGGGCTGGGGCCGCACCAACCAGGCACCAGCAGCGTCGTCGGCAGCTGCGGTGCCGATCGCGCCGGTGGTGCTCAACGGTACCGACGACGCCTTCATCCGACTGCTGATCCCAATGAACGAGGGCGCGCTCGCGCTGATCGACCAGCTCGACACCCGCCCGGCGGATCCGTCGCTGCGGGCACTCCTCGGCGAGGTCCGGAAGGCCCATCGGGCGGAGTTGCGGGACCTGCGTGGACTCCTGGCAGCGGGCAACGTGCCGGAGCTGAACATCCACGAGGGGCATCAGATGCCCGGCATGGTCACCGAGGCCAGCCTCGCCGAGCTGCGTGCCACGTCCGACGCGGAGGTGTCGTCCCGGGCGGCTGGCCTGATCAGGGCGCACCTCGCGCAGACAGTGGTGCTGTGCCGGGGCGAGCAGACCGCCGGGGGAAGCCCGGAGCTGAAGGCACTAGCCGGCCGGATCCAGCAGGCGCGGGCTGCCGAGCTGAACTCGCTGGACAACCGGCCCGGCGCGCCCACCGCCGCACCGGGCGGCTGAGCATGCGGCCCAGAGGACCGGCCGATGCGGACGTCTGACCTGCACGCCGACGTCCTCCCTCCGTCCCGGGCGTCCCGTCCCGCCCACCGTGCCGTCACGACGGACGCCGTCCGCCCGGTGCGGCGCGCGACGCACCGGACCCGCAGCGCGCCACTGCCCGATGCGGTCGCCCCGGTGCCGGCGGCAGGTTGGCGCGGTGGCCACCGTCGCGCCGCCGGCCGGGCCGCCATCGTCGCGTCCGTTTCGACGGTCAGTCTCGGATGGCTGCTCGCGATCCTGGTCGCGCCGCACGTCACCCTCTCTCCGGGTGCGCGGATGGTCGCCCTCTTCTGCCACCTGACCTGCCTCGTGGTGGGCTTCGGCGCGGTGCTGACGGTGGACTGGTTCAGCCTCCGCTGGCTGCTGCGCCGCGAACCGCTCGGCACCGTGCTGACCGCCGCCCGCGGCGCACACCTGCTCATCTGGCTGGGCCTGGTGGGTCTGCTCGCCAGTGGGGCCGCCCTCGGCCCGGACACGTCGTCCGGCCTGGTCTGGGTCAAGTTGCTCGCGGTGCTGGTGGTCGGCGTCAACGGGCTGTTCCTCGGCCGGGTTCGCGATCGACTCGTGGCCGTGCAGGGCCGCCCACCCTGGTCGGCCCTGCTGCCCGGTGCCGCCGCCGCGACGATCTCGCAGCTCGCCTGGTGGACAGCGACCCTCGTCGGCTTCTGGAACGCCAACGGCTGACGGCCGCCGGCCGCGTTGGTGGTCAGGCCGGCGTCGGGTGCCTCTCCGCGAACCGGGCGCGGGTCAGGAACGCGAGCTGGGCCCGCTTGTCCGGCATCTCGATCTCGGAGTCGAAGGTGAAGCCCTCGATCTCCAGTCGGCGTAGGGCGAGGTGGTTGCGGACGTCCGGCTCGACCACGATCCGCTGCGCGGTCGGGTCGCGGAACAGGAAGCGGGCGACGGCCGGGCCGGCCGCGTTGGTGAGGCTGCGGGCGAGGCGTCGGTCGGGGCTGAGCAGCAGGTGCATCCCCACGTCGCCGGGCTGGACGGGATAGCGCTCGCCGACCGGGTCCGCCTCGGGCTGATAGCTCTGGAACAGGCCGACCGGCTCCCCGTCGACAGTGATCAGGTACGCGTGGTGCGTGGGCAGACTGTCCACAAAGGCGTAGATCTCGCGGACCTCTTCGAGGGTGTGCGAGCCCATGCCCCAGAAGGAGTTGCGGGGGAGGGTCACCCAACCGTGCAGGAGGGCGGCGTCCCGGTCGGGGTCCACGGTCACCAACGACAGCTCGCCGAGACCGGCGATCTTCTCCTGGTACGTCATCGGGCGCTGTCCTCTGTTCCATCCGGGGCGCAACTTAGGTTAACCTCCCCTAACCAAGGATGACCTTACCTGGAGGGTTCGTGAAACGGAACTGGGAGGCCCTGGTCCTCAAGGCCATGGGAGGGCGGGACTTTCAGTTGACCGTCCTGAGCACCGAGTCGATCGACGGGCACTACCAGCGGCTCCTCCTGGACGGGGGCGGCCTGCTGGAGACGTGCGGGGTGCACCCCACGATGTGGATCCGGCTGTGGTTCAACAACGACGGCCGCGCCCACCAACGCGCGTACACGCTGGTGGACCCCGACCCGACCACCGGCCGATTCACCCTCGAATTCGCCATCCACGACGGGTGTGCGGCCCGGTGGGCCACCGCGGCCGAGGTCGGCGACACCATCAGCGCGACAGTGCAGGGCAGCGCGTTCGAGCTACCCGACCCCGCGCCCGAGCACCTCTACCTGGTCGGCGACGCGGCCTCCCTGCCCGCGGTGAACAGCCTGCTCGACGCCGGTGCCGACATCCCGGCGACGGTCTGGCTGGAGTACGCCCACGAGGGCGAGAAGGCGCTCGCGTTGCGGGCCCGGGCGCACCACGACGTCACCTGGGTGCCACGGCGCGACGAGGGTCAGCACCTCGTCGACACGGTCTGCGCGGCAGTGCCGACCACCGGCGCGGGCCACTACTGGGTGGCCTGCGAAGCGGCCACCACCCGGGGCATCACCCGACACCTCCGCAAGACGCTCGGCGTCGACAAGGACCGGTTGACCTCCCTCGGCTACTGGAAAGCGGCATGAAGGGCCGGCTCGGCACCCTCACCGCGCTGTACGTCACCCAGTACCTCGGCGTCGGCTTCATCACCGTCGGGCTCACCGCCATCCTGCGCGACGGCGGCACCTCGCTGGACACGTTGGCGCTGTTGCAGATCGTCGGCCTGATCTGGCCCATCAAGTTCCTCTGGGCGCCGATCCTCGACCGGTACGGCTCACGGCACCGCGGCCACTACCGCTCCTGGCTGCTCGTGCTCCAGACCGCTCTGGTGCTCGCCCTGCTGGCGCTGCTGCCGTTCGCCAGCCCGGCCGACGCGCTCGGCCCGATCATCGCGATCTGCGCCGCGTACGTGTTCTTCTCGGCCACCCAGGACATCGCCGTGGACGCCGTCGCGGTCCGGATGCTGGCCGACTCGGCCCGGGGCACCGGCAACGGCATCCAGGTCGCCGCGAGCTACCTCGGCAACCTGCTCGGCGGTGGCGCCTGCGTTCTGGTCTACGACCAGTTCGGCTGGGTGCCGGCGATCGGCCTGCTGGCCGCGATGACGGCGGTCGGCCTGCTGGTGGTGTGGCGGTTCCGGGAGCCTCCCCGTACCGATCGGGTGGAACGGGTCGGCGCCGCCTACCGGGCGTTGCTGTCGGTGTTCGGCCAGCCGGGCTGCCGGTGGTGGACGTTCGGTGTGGTGCCGCTCGTCTACGTCGGCGCGGGCATGGCGTACGCCCTGGTCACCCCGGCGCTGGTCGACGCCGGGTGGTCGTTGGGTCGGATCGGCGTCGTCACCGGCGTGGTGACCAGCGCCCCGGCCATCGTGGCGGGCCTGGTCGCGGGGCTCGGGATCGGGCGGTTCGGGCGCGGTGGGGTGCTCGTGGTCGGAGGCGTGGCGCTCACCGTGTCGACGTTGCTGCTGCTGCCGCTGATGAACGGCAGTGCTCCGCTGGGCGGGACGGTCGCCGCGCTCTGCTGCTTCATGGTGGCCTACACCATCGCCAACGTCGTGCTGTACACGGTCAACATGGACTACTCCCGGCCCGACACCGGCGGCACCGACTTCACAGTGCTGTCGTCGTTCGGTCTGGTCTGCTCGTTCGTGGCGGCGTCCATCGGTCTCGCGGCGGCCGACCGGGTCGGCTATCCGGCGGTCGCGGTCGCGGCCATCGTGCTGGTGGTCGCCGGGGTCGCACTCGGCCTCTCCCACCAGCGGCGATTCCCGCACCGGCCCGGCCCCGCCGTCGGCCCGACCGCCGAGCAGCCCACCGAGCAGCCCGCAGTGGACGGCGTCAAGGCGGTGGCGTGACCACCGTCCAGCCGGCCACCGACACCGCGACATCAGCACGACTGCCACAGAGATGGCTCATCCTGGCCGTGCTGTGCGTCGCGCAACTGGTAGTGGTGTTGGACAACACCGTGCTGACAGTGGCGGTGCCGGTGCTCACCACCGAGTTGGGTGCCAGCACCGCCGAGGTGCAGTGGATGATCAACGCGTACGCGTTGGTGCTGTCCGGGTTGCTGCTCACCGCCGGTAGCGCCGCCGACCGGTACGGCCGCCGTCGGATGCTGCTCGCCGGGCTGGTCCTGTTCGGGGTCGGCTCGCTGGCCGCCGGTCTGGCCAGCACCAGCGGGCAGCTGATCGCCGCGCGGGCCGGGATGGGTGTTGGTGGCGCGCTGCTGGTAACCGCGACGCTCGCGGTGGCGATGCAGGTCTTCGACGCCGCCGAGCGGTCCCGGGCGATCGGCATCTGGGCCGCCACCAGCGCGTTGGGCTTCGCCATCGGGCCACCGATCGGCGGCACGATCCTCGCGCATCTGCCGTGGGGCGCGATCTTCCTGATGAACGTGCCGATCGTGCTGGTCTGCCTGCTCGTCGGTCGCGCGCTGGTCCCCGAGTCCCGCGGGCCGGCCGGCGGCCGACTCGACGTGCTCGGCGCCGTGCTCTCCACCGCCGGCCTGACCGCGGTCGTCTGGGCGATCATCTCCGGGCCGGAGCGCGGGTGGGCGTCGACCGAGGTGATCGGCGCGGCGGTTGGCGGCGTACTCCTGCTCGGGATCTTCGTGCGGTGGGAACGACGGATCGCGCACCCGATGCTGGACATGCGCTTCTTCCGGGACCGGCGCTTCGTCGGTGCGATCTCCGGCGTCGTGCTGATCACGTTCGGCGCCACCGGCGCGCTGTTCCTGCTCACCCAGCACCTCCAGTTCGTCCGGGGTTACCCCGCCTGGGAGGCCGGTCTGCGGATGGCGCCCTTCGCGCTGTCCATCGTGCTGCTCAACGTCAGCGGCGTCGTCGCGAACGTGATCCGTCGGCTCGGCCTGGCGGCCGCCATCGCCGTTGGCATGACGCTGCTCGCTGCCGGACTCGCGCTGGTCACCCTCTTCCCGTCCGACGGGTACGGGGTGCTGCTGGTCGGGTTGCTCGTCATGGGTGTCGGTTGTGCGCTGGCGAATCCGGCCATCGTCGAGGCGGTGATGAGCGCGATCCCGGCGGCGAAGGCCGGCGCGGGCGCGGGGGTCGACGGCACCATGACCGAGGTGGGCAGCAGTCTCGGCATCGCGGTGCTGGGTGCCGTGCTGAACGCCCGGTTCGCGGCCCTGCTGCCGGCGGCCCTGGCCGGTGCCGGGTCGTTTCCGGCGGCTCTCGCCGCCGCCGGCGAAGGGGCCGAACGGGAGGCCGTGACTGTCGCCTTCGCCTCGGCGCTGGAGACCGGGCAGTTGGTGGGTGCGGCTGCGGTGTTGATCGGTGGCCTGGTTGCCGCCGGCTTGCTGCACCGGGCAGATCGCATCAAAACCGTCTAATAAGGGTAGGCTACCCTAATAGTCACATCGTGGTAGTCGACGGAGGCGGTATGCGGCTCTACCTGACCGCGCTCAACCCCACCGACGCAGTCCTGGACGGGTTCCTCCCGGCGGCGGCGTCGCTCGGGCTGTCGGCGACCGTGCTGACCGACCGGCCAGCCGAGTGGCCGGCAGGCGTGCGGGTGGCGCGCTGCGCGGTCCGTGACCCGGCCGCGGTGGTCGCGGCGGCGGCACCCACCCGAGCGGTGGCGCTACTGTCCAACAGCGACCATCTCCAGGAGGCCACCGCGATCGCCGCCCGAAAGCTCGGCCTGCCCGGCAAGGACCCGGACGCCGCCCGTCTCTGCAAGGACAAGGCCGCGGCCCGCCGGGCGATCGCCGCTGCGGGCCTCGATCTGGTACGCACCGTCACCGTCGACCCCGGCGCCACGCCGGACGTGCCGACCGGGATGTTCCCGGCGGTGGTCAAACCTCGCGAGGGGGTGGCCAGTGAGGACGCGTACCTGGTGGCCGACCACGCCGAGCTGCTCGCCCGGGTCGCCGAGATCCGTGGTCGGCGACCGGACGTGGCACTGGTGGTCGAGGAGTACCTCGCCGGCGAGCTGCGGACCTTCGAGACCCTCGGCGACGGCACCGAGCTGGCCTCCCTCGGCGGGTGGCACACCGGCCTCGGTCCGCCGCCGACCTTCACCGAGGAGAGCCTCGCCTGGTCGCCCCCGGCGGAGCAGGCGCGCGCCCAGCTGCGGGCGCGGCTCGACGCGCTCGGGGTCGGCTTCGGCGCCTGCCACACCGAGTACGTCGTCTCCGACGGCAGGGTCCGGCTGATCGAGGTGAACTACCGCCTCATCGGCGACCGGATGGACCTGATCCTCGCCGAACTGCTCGGTGTGCCGTTGTTCGAGTACGTCATCCGGCTGCACCTCGGCGAGCCGCTGACCGCCCTCGCCCTGCCCGACACGGTCGACCGCTACGCCCGGGTCGAATACGTCTGCGCGGACCGGTCCGGCCGTCTCGTCGCCGCGCCGGGCCCACTCGACACCGTCCACGGCGACGTCCGGCTGGGCTGCCGTCCGCTGCGCGAGGTGGGCCGCGCCGCCGAACGCACCGGCACGAACCGTGACTACCTCGCCGTGCTGCACGGGATCGGTCCCGACGAGACCACCGTGCGGCAGTCGCTGGCCGCCCTCCGCAGCGACCTCCAATGGACCATCGCCGAGTGAGCGACGACTGCGAGCGGGAGGTTTTCGCCCGGGTGCTCGACGCTCTGCTGCGCGAGGATCACCTCGGTCTGCGCAGCGCCGGCCGAGCGGACGGACCCGACTGGTGGCAGGTGCCACACCCCGCTGGTCTACTGCGCATTCCGGTCCGGGCGGACGGATTCCAGCAGGCAGTGCGCAGTGCCGCGCCGATGGTGCTGCTGGTGACCCGCGCCGGCGACGTGCGGCGTACGGAGACGTTGGACGGCCTGTTGACGCTGCTCGCCCCGCGCGACAACGCCGAGGCCGAGGCCGGCTGGCGGGACTTCGGCGTCGAGTGCCACGCCGACCTACGGGCCCGGCGGCTCGCCGCCCGCAACCGGGCACGGGTGCTCACCGAGGTGGAGGCCGAACGCGCGCACACCCCGACCGGCCTGCCGGCGGCGCTCCTGGACGACGTGCTCGCCGCCCACCACGGCCACCCCGTCTACCCCACCGACCGGTGCCGGCACGGTCTGCGCGACGACGAACTGCTCCGGTACGCCCCGGAGCACGCCCCACGTTTCGCACTGCGCTGGTACGCCGCCCCGGCCGACGACGTCCGACTCGCGGGCGAGCTGCCAGGGTGGTGGCCGCGCGCACCGCGACCGGATCAGCTGCTGCTGCCAGCCCATCCGATCACAGTGGCCCGCGACGCGCTCCCGGTGGTCGACCTGCCGGTGACCCCGGTGCGCCCCACCCTCTCCATGCGGACGGTGGCGCTCGGCCACGACCCGTACCTGCATCTCAAGCTGCCGCTGCCGACCGCGAGTCTCGGCGCGCGCAACCGCCGCACGCTGCAAGCGGGCTCGCTCGCCGACGGCGCGGCCGTCGCCGCGCTGCTCGACCGGATCGCCGCCGCCGAACCCAGCTTCGCCGGTCGGATCCGGCACACCGACGAGAGCACCTGGGCGCACGTCGACGGCGACGAGCGGCGCGGTTTCCTGCTGCGCCGATTTCCACGCGACCTGGCCGGAGTCCAGGTGGTGCCGGTCGCGGCCCTCGCCGCAGCCGACCCGGTGGCGGGCACGGTCCTCGAACGGATCAGCCCGCAGCGGCCCGTCGCGCTGCTGGAGTCCTACCTGGACCTGCTGCTCGACTGGCACGTCTTCCTCTGGCTACGCCACGGGATCGCGCTGGAGGCGCATCCGCAGAACATCCACCTGCTCGTGCACCCGGACGGCACTGTCGGCCTGCTCTACAAGGACAACGACGGCGCCCGGCTCGACCGGCGGCACGACGGCCCGAACGGTCTCGCCCTGCACGACGACCGGATGTGGGCGCGCGACACGCACGAGTTGGCCGACGTGTTCATCACCATCACCCTGCACCTGGCCGCGGCCGCGCCCCTGATCGCCCTGGCAGCCCGGGGACTGCCCGTGCCGACACCCGCCGAGGCGCTGGTGCCCCGGCTCGGCGCCGCCCGCGACCGGTGGGGCGACGGACCGGCGGCGCGGGCCTTCACCGATCGGGTCCTGCACGCCACCCAGTTGCCGATCAAGGCAATGCTCACCGCCGGCACCCTGCTACCCAAACAGCGGCTGGGCTGCGCCGACATCAACAAGTACTACCTTCGCACCGGCCCGAACTACCTCCGGGAGACACGATGACGAGCGCGCAGTTGCGCTCCCGGCCGGCCACCGACACCGGTCAGCGCGCCGACCTGGCCGCCGCCCACGCCGTCTTCGGCTGCCTGCTGCGCGAGCTGGCCCAGCCGGACGGGACCCCGGCCGTGGTCGATGGCACCGTCCGGCTGCTGCTGCGGCACCTCGACGTCACAGTGCGCTGCGAGGTCGCGCGAGCCTCGCCGCTCGGCGCGCACCGCTACACCGGCCCGGTCCAACGCACCACCGGCAGCGGACGGTGGGAAGACCTGGACGCGGACGGCTTGGCCGACCTGGTCGCGGCGGAGCTCACCGCCCGTACCGGCCTGGTCAACGACGAGTTCGCCGAGCAGGTCCGGGCCAGCCGGGACACAGTGGCCCGGCTGCTGGCCGACCGACCGGCCGAGGATCCGACCCCCACCGGTGAGCCGGCCATCGACGCGTACGTCGACTCCGAGCAGTCGCTGGTCTTCGGTCACCCGCACCACCCCACCCCGAAGTGGCGCAGCGGTGACCCGGACAGCTGGCGGGCGTACGCGCCCGAACTGCGCACCGCGTTCCGGCTGCACTGGCTGGCCGTACCGGACGACCTGATCGCCGACGCCGGGCCGTTCGATCCGCTGGTGGCGGCGCTCGACCCGCCACGGCCCCCGCGCGGGCACCGCGTCCTGCCGGTGCACCCCTGGCAGCTGTCGCTGATCCCGCCCACCCACCCACTGCTGCGCGACCTGGGTGCGGCCGGTGTGCCGGTACGACCCACGGCGAGCGTCCGTACCCTCTACGCCCCCGAGGCCGACCTGTTCGTGAAGACCAGCCTGCACGTGCGGATCACCAACTGCCTGCGCAAGAACGCCCGCTACGAACTCACCGGAGCGGTGGCGCTGACCGACCTGCTGGCCCGGGTGCCGCTGCCGGACGGGGTGGGGCTGCTCGCCGAGCCCGCCTACCGCACTGTTGACGTCCCCGGCCCGGACGAGGCGTACGGGACGATCCTGCGCGGCGGTCTGCGCCCGCATCTGCGTCCCGGCGACACGCCGGTGCTGGCGGCGGCGCTGGCCGCAACGCCGCTGGTGACATCGGATCCGGTGGCGTGGTGGCGCGCGTACGTCGGCCTGCTGGTGCCGGCGGTGCTGCGCAGCTGGCTCGGCCACGGCGTCGTGCACGAGGCGCACCTGCAGAACGTGGTCGTCGTGCTCGACCGGGATCACCGTCCGGTACGCATGCTGCTGCGCGACCTGGAGGGGGTGAAGCTGGACGCCGGTCGGTGGGGCACCTGGCCGGACGGCGTCCCGGCGCAGGTCCGATACGGTCCCCGGGCCGCCCACCGTCGGATCGTCTACTGCCTGTTCGTCAACCACCTCGGTGGGATCAGCGGGGCTCTCGCCGACGCGCGGCCGGGAATCGAAGTGCGGCTGTGGCAGGAGTTGCGCGCCGTCGTCGAGGCGGTGGCCGCCGACCTCGGTGAGCCAGCGGAGCTGCGCGCGCTGCTGACCGGGAAGCCGCTGCTGGCGAAGGCGAACCTGCTGGTCCGGTGGCGGCGCGACGCCGACCGGGCCGCACCGTTCGTGCCGGTGCCGAACCCGATGGGTGGGCCACGATGACCCGACCGGTCTACGTCCACGACCTCGACGCGCTGGCCGGGCAGGCCCGAGCCATCCGGGCGGCGCTGCCCCGGCCGGTCGAGCTGCTCTACGCGGTCAAGGCCAACCCTGATCCCGGTGTGCTGCGAACCCTCGCCCCGATCGTCGACGGGTTCGAGGCCGCCAGCCGGGGCGAGCTGCGCAGGCTGGCCGAGGTGCTGCCGGGACGGGCGCCGGCCGCGTACGCCGGGCCGGGCAAGACCGATGCGGACCTCGCCGCCGCTCTCGCCGCCGGGGTGCACCGCATCCACGTCGAGTCACCCAGTGAACTGGCGCGACTCGGCGCGCTGGCCACCGCGGCGGGCCGGTCGGCCCAGGTGCTGCTGCGGGTGAACCTGCCGGTCGACGCGCCGGGCGCCAGCCTGGTCATGGGCGGTGGACCCAGCCCGTTCGGCATGGACCCGGCCGACGCGGTCGCGTGCGCCCGCCGCCCGCCCGCCGGCATCGACGTACGCGGAATCCACGCCCATCTGGCGAGCGGACTGGACGCGCCGCTCGCCGCGACGGTCGCCGCCGCCGTGGTCGGCTGGGCGGCGGCCGAGGTCGACGCCGCCGAGGTCGACGTCGGCGGCGGCATGACCGTCGACTACACCGACCCGGACGCGCGGTTCGACTGGGAGGGCTACGGCCAGGCCCTGGCGGACGTCCTCGACAGGCACCCGGGCGTGCGGCTGCGCATCGAGCCGGGCCGGTCGGTCACCGCCTACTGCGGGGCGTACCTCACCGAGGTCGTCGACGTGAAGCGCTCCTACGGCGAGTGGTTCGTGGTGGTGGCCGGTGGGACGCACCACCTGCGGACTCCGGCGGCGAAGGGGCACGCGCAGCCGTTCACAGTGCACCCGCGGCCGGGTGTCGGCGGCCCCCGCACCGACGGCGGGCCGGTCACAGTGGTCGGGCAACTCTGCACCCCGAAGGACGTGCTGTCCCGGTCGGCCACCGCGGGGCCGATCGGCGTGGGCGACGTGCTGGCCTTCGCCATGGCCGGGGCGTACGCCTGGAACATCAGCCACCGTGACTTCCTGCTGCACGAGCCCCCGCATTTTCGCACCGGTGACCTGCACAAAGTGGCCGTCGAGTGGGCGGCGCGGCCGTTCGGAGGGTGAGCCCGGGAGCCTCGATCGGCTCGGTGTGTTATCGATAACATGCTATCTTTCACCCGGGAGTGAAGGGCACGCTCCCGGTCACCCGAGCCAGCCGGCGAAGACGCGCCGAGGGGCCCGCCCCTCCCGCCACCTTCCCGGTCGGTGACCAGTCCGGGCCCCCGTCGATGCCTGGCGACCACGGTTGGTCGCCGAACGGCAAGGAGCCCAAGCAATGCTCAGACGTAGGTTTTTCCTCCCATCCATCGCGGCCGCGGCGCTTCTCCTCGCGGCCACCACCGGCGGCGCGTTGAGCGGCGGCTTCGGTGCGACGGCGGTGGCCGCGACCAACGGCACCCTCGCGGCGACCGCCGGCTGCGGCAAGGCCCCCACACTCGCCAGCGGGACGCGGACGATTCAGAGCAGCGGCCAGAGTCGTACGTACAACCTGCGGATCCCGGACGGGTACGACCGGAACCGCCCCTACCGGCTGATTTTCGGCTTCCACTGGTTGAACGGCTCGGCCAACAACGTCACCTCGGCCGGTTACTACGGGCTCCAGCCGTTGTCGAACAACAGCGCGATCTTCGTTGCTCCGCAGGGTCTCAACGCCGGCTGGGCCAACACCAATGGTCGGGACCTGACCCTCTTCGACGACATCTCCCGGCAGGTCGAGAACGACCTGTGCGTGGATACCACGCAGCGCTTCGCCCTGGGCTGGAGCTACGGCGGGGCGATGAGCTACGCGGTGGCCTGTGCCCGGCCCACTGTCATCCGCGCGGTCACCGTCATATCCGGTGCCAACCTCAGCGGATGCAACGGGGGCACGCAGCCGGTCGCCTACTTCGGCATCCACGGCATCTACGACAGCGTGCTGAACATTTCCCAGGGTCGGCAACTGCGCGACACGTTCGTGCGAAACAACGGCTGCACCGCGCAGAGCCCGCGTGAGCCGAGCCGGGGCAGCCTCACCCACATCACCACCGCCTACTCGGGATGCCGGGTCGGCTACCCGGTGCAGTGGGCGGCGTTCGACGGGGACCACACCCCCAGTCCGGTCGACGGGTCGGGCAGCCCCAACGACTCGCGGACCTGGACCTCGGGGGAGATCTGGAGGTTCTTCAGCCAGTTCGAGTCGACCACGCCTCCGACGACCCCACCGCCGACCGACCCGCCGCCCACGGACCCGCCGCCAACCACCCCGCCGCCGACCGGGGAGCCCGGCACCTGCACTGCCACCTACCGAACGATCAACACCTGGCCCGGCGGCTTCCAGGCTGAGGTGACAGTGACCAACAGCTCCACCGCGCCCCTGAACGGCTGGACGGTGGGCCTGACCCTGGCCAGTGGTCAGGCCATCAGCAGTCTCTGGAGCGGCACCAACACGGGCACCACCGGCAGCGTCACCGTCAAGAACGCCGCCTACAACGGCACAGTTGGCCCGAGCGCCTCAACCACCTTCGGGTTCACCGCCACGGGCAACGGTGCCACCGCACCCAGCAACGTCACCTGCACCAGCCCCTGACCGGGGGCAGGATGAGGGCCCGGAGCCAACTGGCTCCGGGCCCGCGGGTGACATCCACTGGCGGCGGTTGCCGCCGGCACCACCGGCTGCACGCTGCGCTCAGGCTTCGCTCTCCAGCAGGTCGCGAAGAGCGTCGAGGGCGGCGATCTCCTCCTCGAACGTCTTGCCGACGACCGGGCCGAGGAAGCGCGACAGCCCGCTCGGCTGCCACGCCAGCTTCAGCGTGAGTCGGGTCCCGCCGCCGTCGGCCGGGGTGAGGGTGTATTCGCCCTGGGTGCGTACCACGCTGCCGGTTGCCTGGAACGCCAGACGTCGACCCGGCTCGAACCCGGTCACCTCGTAATCGGCCGGGATGCGGCTCCCACCGGGGCCCTTGAGTCCCTGTTTGTAGCGAGCGCCGACCCCCTCGCCGGAGACGCGCGCGACGTCGAGCACGTTGGGACGCCAGCGCGCGTCGTTCTCGCCACGGGCGAGAAAGGCGAAGACGACCTCAGGAGTCCGTCCGATCTGCACAGTCTTCTCTGCCGAGGGCACAAGAAACCTTTCTCAGGGGTCAGGGAACGATCTTCATCTGTGCCATCATCCCACTCGCGGAATGGTCAATCATGTGACAATGGTAGACATATCGGCCAAGATACGGCCCGAATGTCGCCTGGAGTCGGACCGTCTCGCCCGGCCCCACCGAGATGGTGTCCTTCACCCCGGCCTCGCCCGGCGCCGGCGGCTGACCGTTGCGGGCCAGCACCCGGAACTGGACCAGGTGGGGGTGGAAGTTGTGCGGGATGCCGAAGAGCGTGTCGCCGTTCGTCACCGTCCACACCTCGGTCGTGTTGCGTTTGATCTCGGTGTCGACCCGTTCGGCATCGAACTGCTGCCCGTTGATGAGGAACTGGCCGGTCGCCGGGTTGAAGTTGAGCGTGAACGCCCGCTCCTTCGTGGCTGCCGGGAGCGCGGGGATGGTGCTCAGCCGGTCGGGCACCCGGCTGGTGTCGGCGGCGGCTCGGTTGACGTCGAAGCGCAGCACCGGCCCGGCCACCGCATCGTCGAGGAAGACCTGGCTGCCGACCGGGAACGCGCCGAAGTCGACGACGATCTCGACCCGCTCGCCGGGCGTCAGGCTCCACGAGCGGATCGGCGTCGGCCCGGCGAGCAGCCCGCCGTCACTCGCGATCTGGGCGACCTCGGCGTCGTTGCCGAGCCGCAGGGTGAACGTGCGGAGGTTGGACGCGTTGACGAAGCGCAGCCGGTACTTGCGGGCGGCCACCGGGAAGTAGGGCTGCGGCTTGCCGTTGACGAGGATCGTGTTGCGGAACTGGAAGTCGTCGTGTTCGAAGATCAGGCTCGCGTCGTCGGCGAACCGCGCGTCGCGCAGCATGATCGGGATGTCGTGGTTGCCGGTGGGCAACCGAAGTTCGGCCTGGGCTGGATCGTCGATCAGGAAGAAGCCGGCGAGCCCGCGGAACACGTGCTCGGCCTCCATGTGATGGGCATGGTCGTGGTACCAGAGCGTGGCTGCCCGCTGCTTGTTGGGATAGCTGTAGATCCGGCTCTTCCCCGGGTCCAGCACGTCGGTCGGGAACCCGTCGCTGCTCGACGGCGTGTGGCCTCCATGCACGTGCACGGCGGTCGGCATGTCGAGGTGGTTGCTGTGGGCAATGACCGCGAGCCGGCCAGTCTTGACCCGGAACGTCGGGCCGGGAAACAGCCCGTCATAGGTCAACACTTCGGTACGCGTCCCGGGCAGGATCTCCACTTGAGCCTTACGGGTGGAAACGACGTAGAAGTCGGTGTTGGCTACCGAGGCGATGGGTTGCTGCACGGGCGGTATCGGCATCCGGACAGCGAACGGGGCGGTGACGGCCGCGACGTGTGCCGTCTTGCCGTGGCCGGCGTGGGTGCCGTGCGCCGGCGTCGCGGACGGGGTGGAACCGCGGGCCGCTGCCGCCGCGGTGGTCGTGACCAGCGCGGCTGCTCCCGCGGTGGCACCGGCCTTCATGACGTTGCGTCTGCTCACCATTGGTCGCTCCACTCCTGGTGGTCGAGGTCTCGGGTGAACTGTCAGGGAGGTCCCTCGACGCGCCGTCGAAAACTGGTCGCGGCCAAATGTGGATTTCACCTTAAGTTTTGGTGTGACTACCAAAAGCTAAGCTTCGATGCTTCCAACGACGAGCGGTGAGACCGTAGACTCGTGCGAGTAGTCGGCCGTGACAACTCATAGAAGGCCGATCCGATCTGAGTGCTTTGTCGCCCACGACGGGGGGAGTCGGCGACACGGCGGGCAGCGGCGCTGGGGAGAGCCGTTCGTGCCCGCACCTGGGGAGCAATAGGGCACACACCGGGGGATCCGCAATGGTTGTTGGAAACGATGCGCTGCGGAGGACCGCTGCCGAGGTTCTCGAACGCAGGCATCAACCGATTCTTGCCGCCTACCGTCAGCGTCTTGCCGCTGCGAGTGACGATTTCGAAGGGGCCGCTGACCTGATCGACAGCTACGCCGCGCAGGCCGATGTCCTGCTCCGGGAGACGATGGCCGAGATTCGCCGTGGGGCGACCGAGCCGCTGTCGGCACCGCCGCCGGCGGTGTCCACCGAGGACGTCGAGCTTCACCCACGCGAGTGCTTTCGCGCGGTCGTCGCGCTGGCCGACATCGTGCTGGCCGACGCGCTGGGGCAGTTGGTCGGCCAGCCCGACCAGGGCGCGATCCTGGCGCTGGTCGCCGACGCGCTCACCCGGACGACACTCACCCGGCTGGTCGACGCGAGTTCGCGCTATGCCGCCGGCCTGATGAACGAGGTCCACCAGGCGCAGATCGCCGAGCGTTCGTTGATCGCGCGCGAGCTGCACGACCGGCTGGGCCACAGCCTCAGCGCGGCGTACCGCAACCTGGAGGCCCACGAGCTCGCCCAGGAACGACGCCACGACGACGTGGACCGCCGGGTGGTCATCGCCCGGGAGTCGCTCCACGACGCGGTCGGCTATCTGCGTGTGCTCATCGCCGACCTTCGGCTCTCTCAGCCGCTCGGGTCACTCGACGAGGCGCTGGCCAACTTCCTGTCGACGGTCGAGACGGGCGAGACACGTCTGCACACCGAGATCAACGGCGACGAGTCGTGGGTGCCGCCCGAGGTGCTCGACGAGGTGTTCCTGGTCGTCCGCGAGGCGCTGCGCAACGCGGTGGCCCACGCCGGCGCTCGGGTGATCCATGCGGTCATCGACATCACCCCGCACGAGCTGCGGGCGACCGTCACCGACGACGGGGTGGGCTTCGACGTCGCGACGGTGCGCGACGGCTCCGGCCTGCGCGCGATGGCTGAGCGCGCGGCCGTCGTCGGCGGTCGCCTCGCGGTGCGCGCGGCGGGGCACCAGGGCTCTTCGGTCGAGCTCGTCGTGCCGCTGCTCGCCGTCGGGGCGGGGGCCGGCCGGTGACCGTCACGATGATCGAGCCGACCCGCATCGTGCTGGTCGACGACCACGTCGTGGTGCGCGACGGCCTCCGGGAGATCCTCGACGCCCAGCGCGACCTCGTGGTCGTCGGCGAGGCCGGCGACAGCGGCGCCGCTGTCAACGAGATCCGAATCCGCCAGCCCGACATCGTGCTGCTCGACGTGCAGATCCCCGGCGACGGGGTGACCACCACGGTCCGTCGGATCCGTGACGTCGCGCCGGCGAGCCGGGTCATCATCCTCAGCATGTTCGACGGCCCGACGCTGTTGCGTGAGTTGTTGACCCTTGGCATCTGCGGCTACCTGCTGAAGAACTCGACGCGCCAGGAGTTGGTGGCGGCGATCCGCAGCGCCCGCGCCGATGACGCGCCGGTGATGCTGGCGGTGTCGCGGGAGAGCCTGACCCAGGTGCAGGGGCCGGTGCACAGCACGCTGTCGGACCGTGAGCGCGAGGTCCTGCAGTTGGTCGGTCAGGCGATGAGCAACGCTCAGATCGCCGGTCGGCTCTGCCTGTCGGAGGCGACGGTCAAGCGCCACCTGCGCAACATCTTCGCCAAACTCGGTGCGGTGTCCCGGATCGACGCGGTCAACAGGGCCATCGCGGCTTCGCTGATCGTCCTGCCGAGGCTCTGCGTCGACCCGACGTTTCACGGATAGCAGGCCGCTCAAGGATTGCTCTGGGTAACTTGCCCGCAAACGGGCACTCGTGTTGGACTAATGCCGTGAATAGCACTCGCCTGTTCGTACTTGGAGCGCTCGCGCGCGGGGGCCCCATGCATGGGCACCAGATCCGCCGGGCGGCCCAGGTCGACCGTACCGAGCTGTGGAGCGACGTCAAGCCGGGGTCGCTCTACGGCGCGCTGCACCGGATGCAGGTCGAGGGCGTCATCGAGGCGGTCCGGACCGAGCAGGAGGGCAACCGGCCCGCCCGCACGATCTACGCGCTCACCTCGGCCGGCGCGGCGGAGCTGATCGACCACCGCGACGAGGCACTGCGCGACACCAAGCTCCGTCACGATCCGGTCGACCTGGCCCTGCAGAACGTGATCGACCTCGGAGAGGACGCGCTGCGCGCGATCATCGTGGCGCGCCGGAAGGCCCTCGCCGAGCAGCTCGACTCGTGGCTCGCGCTCCGAGAGCTGGCGGCACCGCACATCCGTGGTCTGGAGTGGACGACCTTCCGTCATACCGAGCTCCGACTCCGTACCGAGCTCGCCTGGCACGACGAGCTGCTCGACCAGTTGCCCAAGCTGATGGCCAACCAGCCGACCTCGATGACGACCTCCTGACGGTGCCACCCCCGGCCCCGGTGGCATCTTCGGGGCCGGGGCTGGCGGCTTGTCACTGAGCGGGCTCGGGCTGGGTGGTCACGTTCCAATCGGGCTTGCTCGCCTCGGCCCAGGGCTCTTCGGGCCGGCGGGGCAGCAGGTAGACGAGAAGGAACGTGAGGATCACGCCGACCAGGACGGCGCCGACGGTCCACTGGACCGCCCGGTTGAAGTTGGTCTCCAGCGCCGACGTGGCCGCGCTGTCGAAGGCCGCGCCGACCGGACCCGGCGCCGAGTCCGCGCAGCCGGGCGGCGTGGCCGTCGGATCCGACGCGCGCGACTGGCGGATGAAACAGTCGGCGAAGGTGGTCGTCGCCGCGCTCGCCTCGGCCGGCGGCAGGCCCGCCGCCACGAGCGATGCCTGGAGCTCCGGGCTCGCCTTCTCCGCGGCGGTCCCCGAGTAGGAGCCGAGCGTCCCGAAGAGGACCACGCCGGCCACCGCGACGCCGATCGCCTGGCCGAGACGCTGGGCGGTGCCGAGCACACCGCTGGCCGCGCCCGCGTCCTGCCAGGGCACACCGGCCAGCACGATCTCGACGCTCGGCGCGATCACCAGGCCCGAGCCGAAGCCGGCGAAGAGCAGGGCTGGCAGTAGCTCCAGGCCGGAACCCCACCAGTGGATCGTGGCGATGATGCCCACCATGCCGACGATCACGATGCCCGCGCCGAGCATCAGGACGCCACGACCGAGCGCCCGGGCGACGTTGTCGGAGATGGCCGCGCCGACCAGTGTGCCGAACGAGAACGGCAGCAGGATCAGGCCCGTCGTCAGGGCGGACTTCTCCAGGCCGATCTGCAGGTGCAGCGAGAGCGCGAAGAGCAGGCCGATGAAGCCCGCGAAGTAGCAGAGGCTGATGCCGACGCCGGCGGAGAACGAGCGGTGCGCGAAGAGGCGCATGCTTACCAGCGGGACCTGGGCGCGTCGGGCGCGGCGCAACTCCCACACCGCGAAGACGGCCAACGCGGGCAGCGCCGCTGCCATCGAGACGAACGTCCATGCCGGCCAACCCAGGCGCTGGCCCTCGACCAGGGGGACGGCCAGCAGCAGGACGGCGGCCGAGACGAGCAGCATGCCGATCACGTCGAGGCCACCGCGGCGGCCTCGCGACTCGGGCACCAGGATCAGCGCGGCGACGAACGTGGCCAGGCCGATCGGCACGTTGAGCAGGAACACCGGCCGCCAGTCCCAGCCGTTGAGGTCCCACGCGATCAGCAGGCCGCCGAGGAGCGGGCCGCTGGCGGTCGCGATGCCGCCGATGGCGCCGTAGATCCCGTACGCCTTGCCGGTCTCCTTCGCCGGGAACGTGGCCTGGATCAGCGCCAGCACCGGCGGGTTGAGGATGCCGGCCATCATGCCCTGCACCACCTGGAACGCGATCAGCTGGCCGGGTGTGGCCGCGAGCGCCGACGCCGCCGACGCGAGCGTGAACCCCGCGACGCCGATGAGGAACAGCTTGCGGTGGCCGAAGCGGTCGCCGATCCGGCCGGCGGGGATGAGCAACAGGCCGTAGCCGAGCGCGTAGCCGGCGATGACCCACTCCATGGCCGTGTACGTCGACCGGAGGTCGCGCTGGATCGGCGCGACCGCCACATTGACGATCGTCGTGGCCAGCAGAATCATGAATGCCCCGGCCAGAATGACGGCCAGGATCAGCCATCGGCGCGGATTGGGTGGGGCGGCGCTGCGTTCGTCGGTCCAGCTCTCCGTCATCGCGTTCCTCCTGAAGTCGGACGGGGGTCGACAGCGGACCCACCCTTCGACTACACGCCGTCGCGTACGATTAGTCAAGTACGGCTATTTGCGTATGACCTGTACGGCGCATGAGGAGGGCCCGGGTCAGGAGCTGACCCGGGCCCGGTGACGCAGAGGTGGCTACGACCAGTTGGAGGAACCCGAACCCCACTCGGAGGACCCGGAGCCCCACGCGGACGTCGCCGGCCACGCCAGATCGAAGGGGAAGTCGTTGGCGCGAAGCTCCAGCGTGCTCTCCAGCACCGCGTCGGTCAGCCGGTCGACGTCGGCGTCGCTGTGAGCGCCGCCGGCGAAGAACATCGGCATGCCGAGCGTGTAGATGCCGCGCTTGCGCAGCAGCAGCGTGAGGATGAACGTCGCCGGGTTGAGCGCCCGCGAGTAGACCCGGTAGTCGGTGTAGGAGTCTTCCGGAAGGAACTGGAAGCACCCGATGTAGTCGCCGAACCCCACCATGCGCAGCGGGATCCCCTCGGCCGCCCGGAACGCGGCCAGCCGCGCCTGGACCCGGTCGACCTTGGCCTGCAGCTCGGTGTAGTAGGCGGGCCCCTTGTCGCGAAGCAGCTGGAGCGTGGCCAGCGACGCCGCCACCGACAGGTAGTTGCCGGTGTGGCTGCCCTGCAGGCCGGTCTTCTGGCCGAAGTCGGTCCAGGACTGCCCACTGGTCTGCGAGATGTCGAGGATGTCGGCCCGACCACCGATCGCCGACAGCGGCAGTCCGAGCCCGCTGATCACCTTGCCGTAGGTGACGAGGTCGGTCGGGATGTCGAACTTCTGCGCGGCGCCGCCGAGCCCCGAACGGAAGCCCGTCAGCACCTCGTCGAGGATGAACGGCACCCCGAGCCGCCGGGCGGCCACCGCCACCTCGCGGATCATCGGGATCGTCGTCTCCTCGAACGGGAACGACGAGGCGGCCGGCTCGGCCAGGATGCAGGCCAACTCGCCCGCGTGGCGCTCGATCAACTCGACCGCGAGCGCTGTGTCGTTGGGCAGGATCAGCAGGTCGCGCGGCTCGGCCGGGGTGACGCCGGCGAACGCCGAGACCAGCGGAATGCCGTCCTTGCCGATCTCCGGGAACGGCACCGCGGGATGCCCGTGATACCAGGGCGCCGTGTTGTGGACGGCCAGGTCGTGGGACCCGTGCAGGGTGCCCTCGAACTTGGCGACCATCCGCCGCCCGGTGTGCGCACGGCAGAGCCGGATCGCCGACTGGGTGGCGCCCGTACCCGAGTGTTGGAAAGCGAACTTCTCGTTGTGCGGGAGAATCTCCCGCAGCAGCGTCGCCAGCTCCAGCTCCAACGCGTTGGTGTAGCCGTTGCCGGTGCCCTTGCCGAGGTGCTCGCGGACGAAGTCGACGACCGGCGCCGGGTTGTGCCCGTGCAGCGCCTGAGCGCCGTATCCCATGTGGCAGTCGAGGTAGTCGTTGCCGTCGATGTCAGTCAACGTCGATCCGCTCGCGGTGGCCGCGATGACCGGAAACGGCGGTGCCTGGAACGGCCAGAACACGTGCGCGGCGGCGTCGACCGCCCTCAGTTGCTCGACATGCGCGGCCGAGGCACCCTGGCGCGCGCCGATCTCGCCGAACAGCTCGTAGACCCACTTCTGCTGCATGAGGTCCTGAATGACCTCGATCGCTCCGCGCTCCTGGTGGCTGGCGCCCATCGTGTCCCCTTCGCATGGCGGCCGTGACAGGCGCAGCCTGCGCGCGTCCACTCGAACCCGGCTGGAGAACCGGTCGATCGACGCGGCTTCGAGCCGGTCTCGAGCGCCGTCGTCGAAGCTCGCCGCCATGACGGAAAATCGGGTCAATCTCTACTCGCTGACCGACACGATCACGCCGTGGGCAGTGCGGGCCGCGGCGACGCTCGGCCTCGCCGACCTGATCGCCGCGGGCACCACCACGCTCGACGAGCTCGCCGCGGCGACGAAGGCCAATCCCGACGCGCTGCACCGGCTGCTGCGCTACCTCTCGGTCCGCGGCGTCTTCAAGGAGACCGAGCCGCGGGTGTACGCCCTGACGGAGGCCGCCGAGTTCCTCAAGACCGACCACCCCGCCGCCCAGCGTCCCTGGCTCGACGTCGACTCGATGGCCGGCCGGATCGAGGGCACGTTCAGCTCGCTGACCCACTCGATCCGCACCGGCGATGCGGCGTACCCCGTGCGTTACGGCATCGAGTTTTGGGACGACCTGGCCACCAACCCCGACCGGGCCACGTCGTTCGGCGCGCTGATGGCCACCCACGCGAGCTACTTCGACCAGGTCGTCCAGGGCTACGACTGGAGCACCGTCAACCACGTCGTCGACGTCGGCGGCGGCACCGGTGCCCTGCTCACCGAGATCCTCAAGGCCCAGCCGCACCTGCGCGGCACAGTGGTCGACCTGCCGGGCGTCGTCGAGCAGGGCCGGGCCCGGTTCGAGGCGGCGGGCATCGCCGACCGCGCCGAGGTGGTCAGCGGGAGCATCTTCGACCCGCTCCCGGCCGGCGCCGATGTCTACATCCTGTCGAACGTTCTGCACGACTGGAACGACAGTGCCGCCGAGAAGATCCTCCAGCGGGCGGCGGACGCGATCGGCACGACCGGAAAGGTGCTGATCGTGCAGATCCTCGTGAAGGACGAGAACGACAACTTCCCCGATGACCCGGCCCGGCTGATGTTCATCACCCAGATGGACCTGCGCCTCCTCTCGCTCATGGCGGGCAAGGCGAGGACCTGGCGCGAGTACGCCGAACTGGGCGAGAAGGCCGGGCTCCAGGTGGCGGGCAGCACGGTGATCCCCACCGGGCAGACCCTGCTCTCGCTCCGCCGCGGCTGAGCCGACGGGCCCCTTGCTGACGGTTTCCGGTTGGGAAGGGGCCCTCGCTAACGGACCGTGCGCGCGTCGTACCGTTGCGGACATGAAGCCGGCCATCAGACGAATCGCGATCGATGCCCTCATCGCGATCGTCGTCGCGGCCGTGGTGGCGGTGGCGATCCGGGTCGCCGACGAGCCCGGCGCCCGGCCGCCGGACGCGCGCGCCTACGCGATCGGCGCGGTGATCGGGCTGCTGCTGGTCTTCCGGCGCCGCTGGCCGCTGCTGGTGCTGGTCGGCTCAGTCACCGCGCTGATGATCTACTACGCGCTCGAGTACCCGGGCATCCCGCCCGCGCTCCCGCTGGCCGCCGCGCTCTTCTCCGTGGCGGCCGCCGGCCGGTTCACCTGGGCGCTCGTCGTCGCCGGGTTCTTCGTCGTCCTTGAGCTGATCATGCGGTACACGCTGCTCGGCGAGGGTTTCTTCCCCGCCCTCTCGGCCACCCTCGAAGAGGGCTCGCTGCTCGCGGCCGTGGTGCTGCTCGCCGAGACGATCCGCACCCGCCGGGTCCGGCTGGCCGAGGCACAGCAGCGTCTCGCCGTGATGCGCCAGGAGCGTCAGCACGAGGTCGCCCAGGAGCGCCTTCGCATCGCCCGCGAGGTCCACGACGTACTCGGTCACACGATCGCCGCCATCAGTGTGCAGGCGAGCCTCGCCGACGACATCTTCGACAGCAAACCGGCCGAGGCGCGGGCCGCACTGCGGAGCATCCGGGGCGCGGCACGCGACGCCATGCACGAGGTCCGCTCGGCGATCGGCATGCTCCGCGACGCCGGGGAGGTGCCCGATCTGGCCCGAGTCTTCGCGGTCGCCGAACAGGCCGGCGTGAAGGTGCGGTCGGGGATCGCCGGCACCCCGCGCCCGATCCCACCGGAGGTGGCGCTCTCGGTCTACCGGATCGTGCAGGAGTCGATCACCAACACGGTCAAACACGCCGAAGCGTCGACCGTCGACGTCACCATCGCCTACGCGGGTGACGCCGTCACTGTGGAGATCGTCGACGACGGGGTCGGGTCCGGGGCGAGCCAGCGGGGGCACGGGGTGGCCGGCATGCGGGAACGGGCCACGGCCGCCGGTGGGTCGCTTGAGGCCGGGCCCCGGCCGCAGGGCGGGGGGTTCCGAGTGGCCGCGCGGCTGCCGGTCGAGGTGGAGGAGACAGCGTGACGATCCGGATGGTGCTGGCGGACGACCAGACACTCGTGCGGGCCGGCTTCCGGGGCCTGCTCGACCACAGCGACGACCTGGAGGTGGTCGGTGAGGCATCCAACGGCGCCCAGGCTGTCGAGATGGTCGCCGCGACCCGGCCGGACATCGTGCTGATGGACGTGCGAATGCCGGTGCTCGACGGCGTGCGGGCCACGGCCGCGATCGTCGAGCGGTTCCCGGCCGTGCGGGTCATTGTCCTGACCACCTTCGAGCTCGACGAGTACGTCTTCGAGGCGCTGCGCGCCGGCGCGAGCGGGTTCCTGCTCAAGGACATCGAGCCCGACGAGCTGCGCCAGGCGGTGCGGGTGGTGGCCGGCGGCGACATGTTGATCTCGCCGCGGGTGACGAGCCGTCTGGTGAGCGCGTTCGTCAGCAAGGTCGCGCCGACACCGGTCGACGGCGGCCGGCTGGCGGTGTTGACCGACCGCGAGCGCGAGGTGATGAGCCTGGTCGCCAGCGGGCTGACGAACGAGGAGATCGGGCGTCGCCTGTCGATGAGCCCGGCCACGGCCCGTACCCACGTCCACCGGGCCATGGTCAAGCTCCGCGTCCGCGACCGCGCGCAACTCGTCGTCCTCGCCTACCAGACGGGGCTCGTCGCGCCCGGCAGCTGACTACGGCACTTGTTTCGCAGGCGGTGCCGGCTACGGCGATCGCCGTACCCATCGGCCGTTCCTACGCGGATGCCGTGGGGTGCGCATCCTTCGTATGTTGGCGTCATGTTTGAGGTCGGAGAGAACGCCGATGGGATCCTGGCCGGGGTCCTGTTCCTGATCTGGCTGTCCGCGGCGATCCTCGCCACGCGGCTGGCCTGGCGGCCGACGCCCGAGGCGCTGCGCAAGAGCGCCCGTCGGCTGCTGCGTCTGCTCGTCGCCGCGCTGGTGGTGCTGGTCGTCAAGTGCGTCGCGATCGGGCTGATGCTCGCCGTCGACTGGATCTTTGCCGACAACCGCGTGATCGTGCAGATGCCGCTCCTGCTGCTGCCGATGCTGGCCGTCGTCATCTGGACCGTGCCGGGCCTGCGCGCCCTGGCCAACCGTGACGACGCGCCGGTCGACGTCGAGACGCGCTCCGCCGCCGCCGATCCCCGATTCGTCGTGCCGGTCCAGGTGACGGCCGTGGCGACGGTCATTGGTGTCTACTTCGCGTACGTGTCCCGTCCGGTCCCGTCCTACCTCGACGACATCGCGACCCACGCCGCGCCGATCCTGCTGTCGGTGTTGGTGCTGTGGTTCTGGCAGGGGCGTCGCCTGCGGGTCGTCACCGCTACCGACTTCGCGCGCCGGGGCCGGCGTGCCAGCGCCCTGCGCGCCACCGCACAGGCCGCCGTCGTGGTGCTCGTCGTCGCCGCCGGCATCACCTACGTGGCCCAGAGCAGCAGGCTGCCCGACCGCATGTCCATGACGTCCCACGACAACGTCGACTACGGTGGCGGCCCCTCGATCGGTCACGGTGGTCACGGCGGGACCTCGGTCGACGACCTGCGCGGGCCGCGGACCGGCAAGCCCAACAAGGCCTTCACGCTGACCGCGAAGAACGCAACGGTACGGCTCTCGTCGGGCACCGAGATCAAGGCGCTGACGTACAACGGACAGTCGCCCGGGCCGGAGCTGCGGGTCCGCGAGGGAGACCTCGTCGAGGTGACGCTGCACAACGAGATTCCCGACGAGAACGTGACCATCCACTGGCACGGCCTCGACGTCCCCAACGGTGAGGACGGCGTGGCCGGCGCGACGCAGAACGCGGTGGAGCCGGGCGGCAGCTTCACCTACCGGTTCATCGCCGAGCAGGTCGGCACGTTCTGGTACCACACCCACCAGAACCCGCTCGAGGCGATCCGGCGCGGTCTGTTCGGCGCGCTGATCGTTGAGCCGCGCGACGGCCCACCCCCCGGCGAGCGTGACTTCGTCGTGCAGGCCCACGAGTGGCGTACGCCGGACGACAACATCGTCTCGTTCGGCACCAGCGACACGCTGCAACGCCAGGAGGTTGCCCCGGGCACACCGGTGCGACTGCGTCTGATCAACACCGACAACAACCCGTCCACCGACAGTCGTCCGCGGGCTCTGACTGTCAACGGCACGCCGGTGCGGGTGGCGGCGATCGACGGGGTCGACGTCAACGGCCCGACCCCGCTGACCGACCCGCGGTTCGGGTTGGCGACCGGTGGACGCTACGACGTGACGTTCACGATGCCGGCGGGTCCGGTGCGCCTGACCGACCTCGCCAACCGCGACGGCGGGCTGGTCCTGACGCCACCGGGTGACACCTCGACGCCGAAGATCGTCGACGACGGGGACCAGTTCGACCCGCTCTCGTACGGCTCTGGTGGCTCCCGGCCCTTCGACGCCGGCTCGTCGTACGACCGCTCGTTCACCCAACTCCTCGACGACCGGCTGTCCTTCTACAACGGGGGGCTGCACCTGGTGCCGATCATCAACGGGCACAGCTTCCCCAACACGCCGACGCTCATGGTTCGAATGGACGACGTGGTCAAGGTGCGGATCGTCAACCGCAGCCACCAGAACCACCCGATGCATCTGCACGGCCATCACGCGTTGGTGCTGTCCCGCAACGGGGTCCGCGCGACCGGGTCACCGTGGTGGATCGACAGCCTCGACGTGATCCCCGGTGAGATCTACGAAATCGGCTTCAAGGCGGACAACCCGGGGCTCTGGATGGACCACTGCCACAACCTCGACCACGCGGCCAACGGCATGGTGATGCACCTCGCCTACGAGGGCGTGACATCCCCCTATGAGCTGGGGCGCGGCACCCCCAATCAGCCGGAGTAGGCCAACCTGTCGAGCCTTCCTCCACCGGGCCTCGAGGCAACGACGGCAGCGTCGTTCGCATCCGAACCCCGCATGCTGAGGAGAACCCATGCTCGACGCGATGCGACGAACGTTGTCGCTGGCTGTGCCGCTGGTACTGGTGGCCGGCATTGCCGCGCCCGCCACTGCGGCCACCTCGACCACTGGGCGACTGACCGTCGTCGCCCGCAACCTCGACAACCCTCGCGGTGTCGCCATCGACCGGGCCGGCACCGTCCACGTCGCCGAGGCCGGGCTCGGCGGCGACGACGTGTGCATCCCCGGCACGTTCGGCACCAACCTCTGCTACGGCTCGACCGGTGCGATCACGGCGGTCCGTCACGGCTGGCAGAAGCGAGTCGTGACGGGTCTGCCGTCGCTGCGCAGCACCGGCGGCGGCTTCTCCGTCTACGGGGCCCACGACCTGGCCTTCGACCGGCAGGGCAAGCTCCTGGTGGCGATGGGCTACAGCACCGACCCGGTCTCGCGCGACCTGCTCGGTGCGGCCGGGGCCACGATGGGGACGATCCTCCGGGTCGAGGGGAAGCGCCGCTGGTCGGTCGTCGGCGACCTCTCCGCCTTCGAGGGGCAGAACAACCCCGACGGGGTCATTCCGGAGAGCCAGCCGTACGCCGTGGTCGCCGACGGGCGTGACGTCTACGCGCTCGACGCGGCCGCCAACGACGTGCTCAGGATCGACCGCCGTGGCGTTGTCACGGCCGAACACGTGTGGCCGCAGGAGCAGGTTCCTGCGCCGCCGGAGTGGGGCCTGCCGCCCGGCTCGACGACGCCGATCCAGTTCGTGCCGGTCACCATCACCCGCGGGCCGGACGGCGCCTTCTACATCGGACAGCTGACCGGGCACCCCTTCCCGAACGGTGGCGCCCGGGTGTGGCGGCTGGTGCCCGGGCAGGAGCCGACGATCTTCGCGACCGGCTTCACCAACATCATCGACATCGCGTTCGACAAGCGGGGCCGACTGGTAGTGCTGGAGATCGCGAAGAACGGGCTCAGCTCCGGGGACTCCACCGGTGCGTTGATCCGGGTGGAGCGCGACGGTAGCCACCGGGAGCTGGCGAGCACCGGCCTGGACTCCCCGATGTCGTTCGCCATCGCTTCCGACGGCAGCTTCTACATCGCCAACAAGGGCCTCGGCATCGGCGAGTTGGTCCGTCTGTCCACACGAGACTGACAGAATCGCGCGGCGATCGTGGCGTTCTTCGTGTCGGGAGGACGCCACGATAGCTGTGGCGTCACACGTCCGCGATACGGTGCCAATCGTGTGCACGCTGGCGGCGGGGGATGGGGTCTGGGGGTTAGGTTGACGCGGTCCGACGGCGGGTCTTCCGCCGGCGCCACCACCATCCTCATAGTCGACGACCACGCTCTCGTCCGCGAGGGGCTGCGCTGGGTGCTCGAGGTGCACGCCGACCTCGACGTGGTCGACGAGGCGGGCGACTCGGCCACCGCGGTCGCCAAGGCTGCGTCGGAGCGTCCCGACGTGGTGTTGCTCGACGTCGAGATTCCCGGCGATGACCCGGTGGTCACGGTGCGCCGCATCCGTGAGGTGTCGCCCGACAGTGCAGTCGTCATCCTCAGCATGTATGACAGCCCTGACCTGCTGCGCCGTCTGATCGCCGCCGGGGTGCGCGCCTACCTGCTCAAGAGCGTGGGTCGTGAGGAGCTGGTCGCCGCGATCCGCAAGGCACGCGACGGCAGCGGCTCGGTGCTGCTCTCGGTCTCCGGTCAGAGCCTGGTGCAGGTGCAGAACGCGGAGTCGGCCATCCTGTCCCACGTCGAGCTGGAGATCCTGCAACTCGCGGCCGAGGCGATGACCAATGCCCAGATCGCACGGCGACTCGACCTGACCGAGGCCACTGTGAAGAGCCACCTACGTCGCATCTTCGCGAAGCTCGGCGCGGTCTCCCGCATCGACGCGGTCAACAAGGCGGTGGCAGCGTCACTGGTGACGCTGCCACACGACCGGTTGGTGCCACGCCCGCGCCGCCCGCCGTTCTAACGGTCGGCGACGTTCCTCAACAAGCGGCCTTGAGGTCGGCGGCGCGGTCCGTGCGCTCCCAGGTCAGGTCCGGGAGTTCACGGCCGAAGTGGCCGTAGGCGGCCGTCTGCTGGTAGATCGGACGCAGGAGGTCCAAGTCGCGGATGATCGCCGCCGGGCGCAGGTCGAAGACCTCGCCGATCGCCTTCTCGATCCGGTCGAGCGGCACCGTCTCCGTTCCGAACGTCTCCACGAACAGGCTCACCGGGTGGGCCTTGCCGATCGCGTAGGCCACCTGCGCCTCACACCGTTCGGCCAGGCCCGCGGCGACCACGTTCTTCGCCACCCACCGCATCGCGTACGCCGCCGAGCGGTCGACCTTCGACGGGTCCTTCCCCGAGAACGCGCCACCACCGTGCCGGGCGTACCCGCCGTAGGTGTCGACGATGATCTTCCGTCCGGTCAGGCCGGCGTCGCCCATCGGGCCACCGATCTCGAACCGCCCCGTCGGGTTGACCAGCAGCCGGTAACCCTCGGTGTCGAGGTCGAGCGCCTCCAGCTCCGGCGTGATCACGTGGTCCCGGATGTCGGGGGCGAGCAGTTCGTCGAGGGAGATGTGGGCGGCGTGCTGCGTGGAGACCACTACGGTGTCGAGCCGGACCGGGCGTAGGCCGTCGTACTCGACGGTGACCTGGGTCTTGCCGTCCGGTCGCAGGTAGGGCACGGTGCCGTCCTTGCGGACGGCGGCCAGCCGACGGGCCAGCCGATGGGCCAGCGCGATCGGCAGCGGCATCAGCTCCGGCGTCTCCGAGCAGGCGAAGCCGAACATCATGCCCTGGTCGCCGGCGCCCTGGGCGTCGAGCCCACCGCCGGACGAACCGTCGCGCAGCTCGATCGCCGTGTCGACGCCCTGCGCGATGTCGGGCGACTGGGCGCCGATCGAGATGCTGACGCCGCAGGATGCGCCGTCGAAGCCCTTCTTCGACGAGTCGTACCCGATGCCCAGGACCGTTTCCCGCACGATGCGCGGGATGTCGGCGTAGGCCTGCGTGGTGACCTCGCCCGCGACGTGGACCTGGCCGGTGGTGATCAGGCTTTCGACGGCGACCCGGCTGTGCGGGTCCTGCGCCAGTAACGCGTCGAGGATCCCGTCGCTGATCTGATCGGCGATCTTGTCGGGATGACCTTCGGTGACCGACTCGGAGGTGAAGAGGCGGCGCGACATGTGTGACTCCTAACCCGAGGGGCGTGGGGGCCCGGCGAGTCTTCCCGCCCCTGGTGGAGGTTGCCTGGAGGAAGCATCGAGCGATCAAAGGGGTATCCGCCGTACAACTTTCGACACGCATCGATCCTCGGAAGAACCCGCGATGTCGCTACCTGCGGTCGTTCCGACACGCCCCGCTCATCCATAGCTTGAGAACGTCTCGACGAGTGCTATGGGGAATGGGGGGACCACTGTGGTCAGGTACGAGATCCTCGGGTCGCTGGAAGTGATCCACGACGGCCGGATCTGCACGCCGACGCCGCCGAAGGTGCGGACCGTGTTGGCGCTGCTGGTGATGCGGGCCAATCGGGTCGTTCTGGTCGACTCGATAATCCGGGAGCTGTGGGGTGACGATCCGGCGCGCAGCGCCGTCACCACCGTGCAGACCTACATCTACCACCTGCGCAAGCTCTTCGCGAAAGAGGGGATTGAGACCCCGGACCGGACCGTGCTGGAGAGCCGTGCCCGCGGCTACCTGCTCAGGGTGGAGCCGGGCCAGCTCGACGCCGAGGTGTTCGAGACGATGCTCGACCGGGGCCGCTCGCACATCGAGTCGGACCGGCCCGAGGAGGGCGCCGAGGTGCTGCGGCGGGCGCTGGCCATGTGGACGGGGCCGGTGGGCGCCAACGTGACGTTCGGGCCGGCGTTGGAGGCGCACGCGATCCACCTTCAGGAGCAGTGGATCCGTGCGCTGGAGCTGCGCATCCAGGCCGACATCACGCTCGGCCGCCACCGCGAGCTGATCGGCGAGCTGCGCTATCTCGTGGGCACGTACCCGCTCAACGAGTGGTTCCACCGCCAGCTCATCGTGGCGCTCAGCCGCTCGGGGCGCCGTGGCGAGGCGTTGCAGGCGTACCACCACCTGCGCCGGGTGCTCAGTGAGGAGTTGGGCCTGGACCCTTCGCCTGACCTCCAGCGGCTCCAGCGGGAGGTGTTGGCAGCCGGCGGGCCACTGCGCCCGGGGCTTGCCAGGGCCTCGTGACAGGCCCTCGACCGACGCTCCAGCGCCGTTCGACCGGCCGTCCCTAGCTTTCACACGGACATCGCGGCCAGGAGGTCTTCCATGACGAGCACATCCGACCGTCGGGTGGTCATCACCGGGATTGGCGTCATCGCCCCCGGTGGACTGGGCACCAAGGCGTTCTGGGAACTGTTGACCGCTGGCCGCACGGCCACCCGTACCCTGTCGTTCTTCGACGCCACCCCCTTCCGGTCGCGGGTGGCCGCGGAGGCCGACTTCGACCCGGTCGCCGAGGGCCTGTCGCCGCAGGAGGTCCGCCGGATGGACCGGGCGGCCCAGATGGCCGTGGTCTGCACCCGGGAGGCGCTGGCAGACAGCGGCTTCGAGGTCGCCGACCCGACCCGGGTCGGCGTCAGCGTCGGCACGGCGGTCGGGGCCACGATGAGCCTCGAAGAGGAGTACGTCGTGGTCAGCGACGGCGGCCGGAAATGGCTGACCGACCACCGGTACGCCACCCCGCACCTCTACGACTATCTGGTGCCGAGCTCGTTCGCCCGTGAGGTGGCGTGGTCGGTCGGGGCGGAAGGTCCGGCGACGGTGGTCTCCACCGGCTGCACGTCGGGCCTCGACTCGGTCGGCCACGCCCGGGAGCTGATCCGGGAGGGCTCGGCCGACGTGATGATCGCCGGCGCGACCGACGCCCCGATCTCACCGATCACTGTGGCCTGCTTCGACGCGATCAAGGCGACCACGGCCCGCAACGACGACCCGACGCACGCCTCGCGGCCGTTCGACAACAGTCGCGACGGGTTCGTTCTCGGCGAGGGTTCGGCGATGTTCGTCCTCGAAGAGCTCGAGCACGCCCGCCGGCGAGGTGCCCAGATCTACGCCGAGCTGGTCGGGTTCGCCTCGCGCTCCAACGCCTTCCACATGACCGGCCTGCGGCCCGACGGGCGGGAGATGGCCGAGGCGATCCGCGTCGCGCTCGCCGATGCCCGGCTGCCCGGCGACGCCGTCGACTACATCAACGCGCACGGCTCAGGTACGAAGCAGAACGACAGGCACGAGACGGCGGCGTTCAAGCGGAGCCTCGGCGATCACGCGTACCGCACCCCGGTCAGCTCGATCAAGTCGATGATCGGCCACTCGCTCGGCGCCATCGGCTCGATCGAGATCGCGGCGTCGGCCCTGGCGATCAAGCACGGGGCGGTGCCACCGACGGCCAACCTGCACGAACGCGACCCGGAGTGCGACCTCGACTACGTGCCGCTCACCGCCCGTGAGCAGCAGACCGACGTGGTGTTGAGCGTGGGTAGCGGGTTCGGCGGCTTCCAGAGCGCGATGCTCCTGGCGCGTGTGGCATGACCACTGTCGTCACCGGGGTCGGGGTGGCAGCGCCCAACGGGTTGGGCCGCGACGCCTTCTGGGCGGCCACCGTCGCCGGGGTGGGTGGCATCGGGCCGATCAGCCGTTTCGACCCCTCGGGTTACCCCGCCCAGTTGGCCGGCGAGGTTCCCGGATACGAGGCGGCCGATCACATCCCGAGCCGGCTGATGGCGCAGACCGACCACATGACCCGGCTGTCGCTGACGGCGGCGCAGTGGGCGCTGGCCGATGCGTCGGTCGACCCGTCGGCGCTGCCCGAGTTCGGCATGGGTGTCGTCACGGCCAGCGCGTCGGGCGGCTTCGAGTTCGGCCACCGTGAGCTGGAGAAGCTCTGGAGCAAGGGTTCCGAGCACGTCAGCGCCTACCAGTCGTTCGCGTGGTTCTACGCAGTCAACACCGGCCAGATCTCGATCCGCCACGGGATGCGTGGGCCGACCGGGGTGCTCGTCACCGAGCAGGCGGGTGGGCTCGACGCGGTGGCACAGGCCCGGCGCCAGGTGCGCAAGGGCGTGCAGCTCGTGATGACCGGCGGTGTCGACGCGTCGCTCTGCCCGTGGGGCTGGACGGCCCAGCTCGCCAACGGCCTCCTCAGCACGGGGCGCGATCCGGCCACGGCGTTCCTGCCGTTCGACGCCAACGCGTCGGGTTACGTGCCGGGCGAGGGCGGGGCGATCCTCGTGCTGGAGGACGAACAAGCCGCTGCCCGGCGCGGGGCCGCCGTCTACGGGGTGATCGCCGGATACGGCGCGACGTTCGACCCACGGCCCGGCTCCGGCCGCCCACCGGGACTGCGTCGGGCGGCCGAGATGGCAGTGGCCGACGCCGGTCTCACACCGGCCGACATCGACGTCGTCTTCGCCGACGGCGCCGGTGTCGCCGAGCTCGACCGCGTCGAGGCCGAGGCGATCACCGCGGTCTTCGGCCCACGTGGGGTGCCGGTGACCGCGCCCAAGACGATGACCGGCCGGCTCTACTCGGGCGGGGCGGCGCTCGACCTCGTCTCCGCGCTGCTGTCGATCCGGCACGGAGTCATCCCGCCCACCACCAACATCCGCCAGCCGGCCGAGGGCCTGCACCTCGACCTGGTGCGCGACGTCGCGCGGGAGACACCCGTACGCGCGGCGCTCGTCCTCGCCAGGGGCTACGGCGGGTTCAACGCGGCCATGGTCGTGACCGACGAAAGGAATGGACGATGACCGACGCCAGCCTCGCCGCCGTCGCGAACTTCGACGAGCAGCAGGCACTTGACCTGCGTGAACGGCAGATCGCGGTGCTGGGAAGCGCCAAACAGATCGCCAACGTGATCTACGTGGTCACCGAGCTCGGCGTCGCCGACCTGCTCGTCGACGGACCGGTGCCGGTCGCCCAACTGGCGGCGGCGACCGAGTCGCACGAGGACGCGCTGCGGCGGATCCTGCGCGCGGCCTCCGCTGTCGGCATCTTCGACGAGCAGGAGGACGGGTCGTTCGCGCTGACCCCGCTCGGTGAGGGGCTGACGTCGGCCCGGATCGGCGGGCTGCGGCCGATGGTGCAGTTCAGTGGGGCCGACTTCAACCGCCTCCCGTACGCGGAGATCCTGCACAGCGTCCGCACCGGCGAGCCGGCCTTCAACAAGGTTTTCGGCATGGGCTTCTACGACTACCTCCAGGCCCACCCGGAGGCCAACCGGTTCTTCGAGGGCTTCATGGCCCACTGGAGCCGGCGGCTCGCCGACCGGTTCGCGGCGGAGTTGGCGCCCGAGCGGTTCGGCCGGATCGCCGACATCGGCGGCAGCAACGGCTACTTCCTGGCCAAGATGCTCCAGCGTCACCCCGAGGGCACAGGTATTCTCTTCGACCTGCCCGAGGTGGTGGCCGACGCAGAACCGCTGCTCAAGGAGCACGGTGTCACCGAGCGGGTCGAGGTGCGGGGCGGCGACTTCTTCACCGACGAACTGCCGGCCGGTGCCGACGCGTACATCCTGAAGTCGATCGTCCACAACTGGCCGGACGACACCTGCGTCACGCTGCTGCGTCGGATCCGCGCGGCGATCGGCGACGCCGACTCCCGCCTCATCGCGATCGACCAGATCGTGCCGCCGCGCAACCAGTGGGACCACGCCAAGATCATCGACATCGACATGCTGGTGCTCTTCGGCGGCAAGGAGCGCGACCTCCGGGAATGGCAGGCGCTGTTCACCGCGTCCGGTTTCGAGCTGGTCAACACCCCCGCATCCCGCGGCTGGGCCCTGCTCGAAGCGCGTCCGATCTAGGAAAGGAAGCCCGCAATGGCACACATCGGCATCGACCAGCCGGTCGTGACGATGGTCAACATCTTCACCGTCGAGCCGGCCAACCAGCAGAAGCTCGTCGACATCCTGATCGAGGCGACCGACGCGGTGATGTCCAAGGTCGACGGGTTCGTGTCGGCGAACATCCACGCCAGCCTCGACGGGACCCGGGTCGTCAACTACGCGCAGTGGAAGAGCGAAGAGCACTTCACCGCGATGCTCCAGAACCCCGAGGTCCACCCCCACTTCGGCGAGGTACGCGCGATCGCCACGCCGGAACGCCACCTCTACAAAGTCGTCTACACGGAGGACGCTCATGTCTGACGGAAGCACCGACGTCCTGATCGTCGGCGGCGGCCCGGTCGGCCTGTCGACCGCGCTCTTCCTGGCCCGCAAGGGGATCCGGCCGATCCTGGTCGAACGTCGGCCCCGGCTGTCGACGATCCCCCGCGCGACAGGTCTGCACGCCCGCACTGTGGAGATCTTCCGCACCGTCGGCCTGGAACCGGCCGTGCAGCAGGCCGGCATGAAGATCGTCGGGCCGGGCGCCGAACTCGACCTCGTCCGCGCCGGCCGCGCCACGCCACTGGTCATGCTCGGCGCCCAGTCCCTGGCCGACCTCCACAAGTCCTTCGTCATGGAGGCGCACGACGTCGACTACGACAAGTTCACGCCGAGCTGGCCGATCTGGTGCGGCCAGGACCACTACGAGCCGCTGCTCCACGACGCCGCCGTCGAGGCGGGCGCGGAGATCCGCTTCCAGAACGAGCTGGTCGGGCTGACCCAGGACCAGGACGGGGTGACCGCGACCGTCAACGACAACGGCACGACACGCACCATCCGGGCGCGCTACGTCGTCGCGGCCGACGGCGTGAAGAGCCCTGTCCGGAACATGCTTGAGATCGGAGACCGCAGCAACGGCGTCGCCGGGAACTTCGTCAGCATCATCTTCCGCGCCAAGGTCGACCTGCCCGAGTCGGCACCCCGGTTCACGCTGATCTACCTGATGAACCAACTGGCCCAGGGGCTGCTGCTCTTCATCGAGCCGGGGCGGTGGATGTTCGGCGTCAACTACTACCCCGAGCGGGGGCAGTCGCCGGCCGACTTCACCCCGGAACGCTGCGTCGAACTGGCCCGGATCGCGGCCGGCGACCCCGAGCTGGAGGTAGAGGTCGAGTCGGCCCAGCCCTGGGACGCACGGCACATGGTCGCCGACGCGTACCAGTCAGGGCGGGTCTTCCTCGCCGGCGACGCCTGTCACGCCCACCCGCCGGCCGGCGGCTTCGGCGTCAACGCCGGCATCCAGGACGCGCACAACCTGGCGTGGAAGCTCGCCGACGTCCTTGCGGGGCGGGCCGACGAGAGCCTGCTCGACTCCTACGAAGCCGAGCGTCGTCCGGTCGGCGCGGCGACCGCCGACCAGGCATGGATGCTCTTCCGCACCCGGGGTCAGCTCGCCGACGAGGACAAGGCCGCCTACCGGGACTTCGTCATCGTGACGATGGGCTACCGGTACACCTCCAACGCGATCGTCGGCGCGCCCGCCGACACCGAGCTGCTGCCCCGCGAGCTGACCTTCACCGGTCAACCCGGGTCGCGTGCCCCGCACGGCTGGGTCGACCACGACGGCGCGCGGGTCTCCACGATCGACGTGCTGACCGAGGGCTGGACGCTGGCCACGGCCCCCGGCGACGACGCCTGGGTCGCGGCCGCCGAGGCGGTCTCCGCGGAGACCGGGCTTCCGATCAAGGCGCTGACCGCCGGCCCCGACGGTGACCTCGCCGACGACGGCTCGTGGCTCGCGAGCTGTGGCGTCGGCCCCGGCGGGGCGCTGCTGGTACGCCCCGACGGCATCGTCGCCTGGCGCAGCGCCGGCCCGGTCGACGACCAGGCGCAGACCCTGGCCGCCGCCCTGGCCACGATCCTGCGGGGAGCGTGAGCACATGTCCTACCGCGCCCTCATGGTCATGCGGATGGCCCCCGGTCACGCCGACGCGGTCGCCGAGCTCTTCGCCGAGCACGACAAGGGCGACATGCCCTACGTCGTCGGCATCTCGCGGCGCACGCTCTTCCAGTACCAGGACCTCTACATGCACCTGCTCGAAGCCGACACCGACGTCTTCGACAAGCTCCTCGCGGCCCGAGCCCGCGCGGACTTCCAGGAGGTCAACCGGCGCCTCTCGGCCTACCTGCAGCGCTACGCGCCGGACAGCATGACCGAGTTGCAGGACTCGAAGGCCACGCCCTTCTACACCTGGAGCCCCGAGACAGGGAGCATCACGTGACGCTGACCCGCCGCGACATCAACGACATGATGCAGGCATACAAGAAGACGAGCCTGCTGCGTACCGCTGTCGAGTTGGGCGTGTTCGACGCGCTCGCCGCCGGCCCGGCCACGGCCGGCGGGCTCGCTCCGAAGCTCGGTATCCACCCGCGGGGCGCGCGCATCCTGCTCGACGCCCTCACCGCGATCCGCCTCACCGACCGGACCGGCGAGCACTTCTCGCTCACCTCGGCGGCGGCCGACCACCTGGTCAGCACCCGTCCCGACTACCTGGGCGGCATGGTCAAGGTGATGTCGAGCGACTGGGAGTGGGACGCGCTGCGCGACCTCAGCGCCGCCGTTCGGGCCGGCGGCACCGTGCTCGACGTGCACGCCGAGACCCCGGAGTACACCTACTGGGAGGACTTCGCGGCGTACGCGACGAAGGTCGCCCAGCCGACCGCCGAGGTGATGGCCGAGGCGCTCGCGCCGTGGACGAAGGAGCGCGCCGAGCTCGACATCCTCGACGTCGCCTGCGGCCACGGCGTCTACGGCTACACCCTCGCGCAGCACAACCCGCAGGCGGCGGTGACCTCGCTGGACTGGCCCAACGTGCTCGCCGTGACGGAGAAGCACGCCGAGCGGCTCGGCGTGCGAGACCGGGCGTCGTTCCTGCCGGGTGACATGTTCACCACCGATCTCGGTGGGCCCTACGACGTCGCGCTGCTCACCAACGTCACCCACCACTTCTCCGAGGAGCGGGTGCACGAGCTGGTGAAACGGCTCGGTTCCGTGGTCAAGCCGGGTGGCCGGCTGGTCATCGTCGGTTTCACCACTGGCGACGAGTCGCCGGCACTGGACCCGGCGCCGTACCTCTTCTCGGTGCTGATGCTGGTCTGGACCTTCGAGGGGGAGTCGCACTCCGTCGCCGCCTACAACCGGGCCCTCGCCGCGGCGGGCTTCGGCCCGGCCACCGTCCACCCGACGGACCTGCCGTTCCGAGTGCTCGTCGCAGAGAAGGGATGATCATGCATCGGCAACCGATCGTGAAGGTCGCCGCCACCGACGTGCCCGGCATCAACCGGATCGGCGGCGAGGTGCGGATCCTGCTCAGCCCGAAGACCGTCGACGCGACGGAGGGCTTCATGGGCACGGTCCGCCTGGAGCCGGGCGAGTTCCTGGCGGAGCAGTACAACCCGTACTCGGACAAGTTCTGTTATCTGGTGCGCGGCGAGGTCGTGATCCGGGTCGACGGCGCGGAGGTCAAGCTCGCTGCCGACGAGGCTCTCATGGTCCGTCGCGGCCAGCGGCACCGCATCGTCAACGCCGGTGGCGAGACCGCGCTGATCGTGTTCCAGATCAGCCCGCTCGCGCCGCGCCCCGAGCTGGGGCACGTCGACACCGAGGAGGTCCCGCACCCCGAGTCGCCGGTGCCGCAGGTCGGCGGCGTGCGCGACGGGTGGCAACGACCGACGGGAGGAAACTCATGAGCCAGCTGACCCTCGACGACCTGCGTCGGATCCTGGAGACCAGTTCCGGTGTGGTCGAGCAGACCGACTGGGCCGATCCGGCGACGCTCGACGCGCCGTTCGACGACCTCGGCTACGACTCGCTCGCGCTGTTGGAGCTGGCGGCGCGGGTGCAGCAGGAGTACGAGGTGCGCATCCCCGACGACGCCGTGTCGATCATGAAGACGCCGCGGCTCGCCGTCGACTACGTCAACCAACGACTCGCGGATCGGTGACCCCATGGCCGGACACACGGACAACGCGGTCGTCATCAACGCACCGTTCGACCTCGTCTGGGACCTGACCAACGACATCCCCAACTGGCCCTCCCTGTTCAGTGAGTACGCCAGCACCGAAGTGCTCTCGACGTCCGCCGACGGGGCCGTCGTCTTCCGCCTGACCATGAATCCCGACCCGGCCGGCCGGATCTGGAGCTGGGTCTCCGAGCGGGTGCCCGACCGCACCGACCGGGTGGTGCGGGCACGGCGGCTGGAAACCGGCGCCTTCAAGTACATGAACCTGTTCTGGGAATACACCGAGATCCCGGACGGCGGCGTGCGGATGCGGTGGGTACAGGACTTCGAGATGCGGCCGGGCGGGCACGCCGACGACGAGGGCATGACCGCCCACCTCAACCGGACCACACGTGAGCAGCAGGCACGCATCCGGGAGATCGTGGAGAAGGCCGCGGCCGAACGCGGGCAGTCATGACCGCCACCGTCAACATGCCCGTCGGCAAGAGCTGGCTGATCTGCCCGGGCTGCCGGGCGCTGCTCTACCAGCGTCGGGTCGAGCGCAACCTGGGCGTCTGCCCGGAGTGCGACCACCACGATCAGGTCACCGCACACCAGCGGATCGAGCAGCTCTTCGATCTCGACTCGGTCGAGGAGCTGCCGCCGGTCGGTGCCTTCGGTGATCCGCTCGGGTTCGTCGACACCGTGCCCTACCCGCAACGGATCGAGGCGGCCCGCCGGCGCACCGGGCTCGACGAGGCGGTCGTCTGCGTCCGGGGCACTGTCGAGGGACAGCCGTTGATCGCGGCGGTCATGGACTTCCGGTTCCTCGGCGGCAGCCTCGGCACGGGCGTCGGCGAGCGGATCACCCGGGCCGCCGAGTTGGCGCTCGAAACCCGTACGCCGCTGCTGATCGTCAGCGCCTCCGGCGGCGCCCGGATGCAGGAGGGCGTGCTGTCGCTCATGCAGATGGCCAAGACGAGCGCGGCGCTCGGGGCCCTCGACGAGGCTGGGGTGCTGACGATCTCGCTGGTCAGCGACCCGACCTACGGTGGCGTCGCGGCATCGTTCGCGACGCTCTGCGACGTCATTCTCGCCGAGCCGGGGGCTCGCCTCGGCTTCGCCGGGCCGAGGGTCATCCAGCAGACGCTGCGTCAGCCGCTGCCGGCCGGCTTCCAGACCGCCGAGTACCTTTTCGCCCGCGGCATGCTCGACGACCTGGTGCCCCGGTCGAACCTGCGGTCGACCATCGGCCGGTTGCTGGCCTTCGCGGGCGCCGACCGGTCCGCGCCGGATCCTTACCCGGTACGGGCCACCGCGGCCCCCGAGTCGGCGGACCCGTGGGCGGTCGTGGCGCTGTCCCGCGATCTCGGTCGGCCATCCACACTCGACTACATCGGCCACTTCGTGGACGGTTTCGTGGAGCTGCACGGCGACCGGCTGGCGAGTGACTGCCCGGCGATCGTCGGCGGCGTCGGTCTCATCGACGGCCGGCCCACAGTGGTGATCGGCCACCAGAAGGGCCACACGGTCGCCGAGGTGGCCAGCCGCAACTTCGGCATGGCGACACCGGCGGGCTATCGCAAGGCGGCCCGGCTGATGCGCCTGGCCGAGAAGCTCGGCACGCCGATCGTGACGCTGATCGACACCCCCGGCGCCTACCACGGCATCTCGGCGGAGGAGAACGGGCAGGCCCTCGCCATCGCCGACAACATTCGGATGATGGCCGGGCTGACGGTGCCGGTCGTCGCCATCGTGACCGGCGAGGGCGGCAGCGGAGGCGCGCTCGCTCTCGGCGTCGGCAACCGGGTGCTGATGCTCGCCAACGCCACGTACTCGGTGATCAGCCCGGAAGGCTGCGCCGCGATCCTCTGGAACGACTCCGGTCGGGCCGACGAGGCCGCCGCGCAGCTCAAGCTCCAGGCCGGCGACCTGCTGGCGCTCGGCATCGTCGACGGGGTGGTTCCCGAACCACCCGGCGGGGCACCGGCCGATCCCGGGGCGACCGCGTCAGCCGTACATCGGGCGGTTGTCGACGCACTTGCCGAGTTGGCCGGTCTCAACCGCGAGGAGGTGCGGGCCCATCGCCGGGCCCGCTTCCGACAGATCGGAGGTTTGACGAATGCTGGAGGGTAACGCCGACCCGCTGGATGCCGCGGTCCGCAGTCTCGCGCGGCTGATCGGGTCGACGCCAGGTCCGGTCCGCCGCGCCCGGCTCCAGCACGGCGATCTGGTGGTCGAGGTGGAGTGGCCGGACGGCGCACCCGGGCTGGCGGCGGTCCCGGCGGTTCCTCCGGTGGAGGCCGACGCCGGTCTGCACTACGTGTGCGCGCCGATGGTCGCGACGCTCTACCTCGCGCCCTCGCCCGGGGCCGACCCGTTCGTCAGTGAGGGCGACCAGGTCGTGCCCGGCCAGCAGGTCGCGATCCTCGAAGCGATGAAGATGATGATCCCGGTCGAAGCCGACCGCGCGGGCGAGGTCGTGAAGGTGCTGGTACCCAACGCGACCCCGGTCGAGTACGGCGAACGGTTGATCGCCTTAGCTGTGTCGGAGGGCTGACCCAGTGTTCGAGTCGGTGCTGATCGCCAACCGTGGCGAGATCGCGGTCCGGATCGCCCGGACCTGCCGGGAGATGGGGCTGCGTACCGTGGCGGTCTACTCGACCGTCGACCGGGACTCGGCGGTGGTGCGGCTGGCCGACGAAGCCGTCCAGATCGGGCCGGGTCCCAGCCGGCGCAGCTACCTGAGCGCTCCCGCCATCATCGAGGCGGCCCGCCGCACCGGGGCCGACGCCATCCACCCCGGCTACGGATTCCTCTCCGAGGACCCGGACTTCGCCGAGATCTGCGAGGCCGACGGGATCACGTTCATCGGGCCGCCGCCCGCCGTGATGGCCGCGCTGGGCGACAAGGCCCGGACGCGGGGCATCATGGCGGGCCTCGGCCTGCCCGTACTCCCCGGCACTACCGACGCCGTCGAGTCGGCGGCCCACGCCCGCGCGGTCGCCGACGAGATCGGCTTCCCGCTGATCATCAAGGCGGTCGCCGGTGGCGGCGGTCGGGGCGTACGGGTCGTCCGCGACCCGGCCTCGTTCCTGGGCGAGTTCGCCGCCGCGCGGGCCGAGGCGCAGCTGCTCTTCGGCGACAACCGGGTCTACATCGAGCGCTACCTCGAGTCGGCCCGGCACGTCGAGGTGCAGGTGCTCACCGACCGTTACGGCAACGGCATCCACCTCGGCGAGCGCGACTGCTCGGTGCAGCGGCGTCACCAGAAGCTGATCGAGGAGTCGCCCGCGCCCGGGTTGCCGCAACACATGGTCGACCGGATGACCGCCGCCGCGGTCACCGGCGCGCTCGGTGTCGGCTACGTGGGCGCGGGCACCTTCGAGTTCCTGGTCGGCGGTGGGGACGACTTCCACCTCATGGAGGTCAACTGCCGGCTCCAGGTCGAGCACCCGGTTTCCGAGCTGGTGACCGGCGTAGACCTGGTGCGGCAACAGATCCTCGTCGCTGCCGGCGAAAGGCTCGCGCTGACCCAGGCCGACGTGACGCCGCGCGGCACGGCGATCGAGTGTCGCCTCAACGTCGAGGACCCGGTGCGCGGTTTCGTACCGACGCCGGGTGAGCTGACCCGCTTCGACCTGCCCGCCGGCCCGTTCGTCCGCGTCGACACGCACGGGTACGCCGGCTACCGGGTTCCGGCCGACTACGACTCCCTCCTCGCGAAGGTGGTCGTCTGGGCGCCCGACCGCACCCAGGCCCTGTCCCGGATGGCCCGCGCCCTCGACGAGTGCGCCGTCGAAGGGCCAGGTGTGGCCACCACCCGCGACTTCCTCCGATCGACGCTCGACCATCCGCTGTTCCGCGCCGCGAAACACGACACCTCGCTGGTCGACACAATGCTCACCGGCCTCCAGCCGGACACCACCGAAGCTCCAGGGCGCCACTAACCGAAGGGTTCACACTGCTGCCGGTTCGCGGGTTTGCGGCCCGTGCGTCCACGCGGGCGCCCGCGGACGGAAGGTGGCCGACATGGCAATTGACAACGCTTCTCGAGGTGTCAGCCGACGGCGATTATTGGCCGGAGTCGGCGCGGGGGCGCTCGTGGCCGGCACCGGGGGAGTCCTGCTCGACGCGACGCCCGCGGCGGCCGCGTTCTCCAACCGGTTCGGCCGGATGTTCCCGTCGCTGCCGGCGTTCGGGTCCGCGACGACCCAGATGCGGAACGCGCTGATCGACCTGTCGCGCGTCGGCGGCCCGATGGATGCCCGTGACCCGCTCAACGTCGGTGCGGAGGCGCTCGCCGACCAGCAGCAGTACAGCATCAACAACCCCGACAACTTCTCGATCCCGCAGGGCATGACGTATTTCGGGCAGTTCGTCGACCACGACCTGGCCTTCGAGACGACGGCGCCGCTGGGTACGCCGGTCGACCCGACCACGGTGCCGAACCCCCGGACACCGGCCCTCGACCTCGACTCGCTCTACGGTGGCGGACCGACCGGGAACCCGGAGCTGTACAACTCCGCCGATCCCGCCAAACTCAAGATCGAGTCGGGCGGGCGCTTCGAAGACCTGCCGCGCAACTCCAGTGGCAGGGCTGTCGTCTTCGACGTCCGCAACGACGAGAACCTGCCGATCGCGCAGATCACTGCCGCGTTCATCCTCTTCCACAACCGGGTGGTCGACCTGGTGCGCGCACAGGGCACACCGGCGGCACAGGTCTTCGGCGCCGCCCGGCAACTCGTCACCTGGCACTACCAGTGGATCGTGCTCAACGAGTTCCTTCCGCTGATCGCCGGCCCAGGCGCGGTCTCCACAGTGCTCAACGGAGGCCGCCGGTTCTACCGGCCCGAGCCGAACGCGACGTTCATCCCGGTCGAGTTCACCGCGGCGGCATTCCGCTTCGGCCACAGCCAGCCACGACCGGCCTACCTGGTCAACCGCACCGGCAACGGTGGCGACGAGTTCTACGCCATGCTCTTCGACCCGGCGCTGAGCGGTGCCGACCCGGCCGACCTGCGCGGCGGGAAGCGGGCCGCCCGTCGCTACCTCGACTACCAGTTCTGGTTCCAGTTCTTCGACGGCCAGGTGCGCTGGAGCAAGTGGATCGACGTACGCAACTCGACGCCGCTGTTCGGCTTCCCGCTGCCACCGCCACCGTCCGGCTCGCCGTCGGCCAACCTGCTCGGACGTGACCTGCTCCGTCAGCTCACCTTCGGCATCCCGTCGGGTCAGCGGATCGCCGCCCACATCGGGGCGCCCGCACTGGGCAGCTTCAACTTCCCGGAGCTCAGTGGGTACGGCCTCGGCCTGGACTCGAACACCCCGCTCTTCTACTACATCCTCAAGGAGGCACAGCTCCAGGCCGGCGGAGGTTCGTTGGGCGCGGTAGGTGGACGGATCGTGGCAGAGGTGCTCATCGGCATCGCCCAGCTCGACCCGGCGAGCTACCTGAAGGTGCAGCCCAACTGGCGTCCGACCCTGCCGGCCCGCTTCTCGGGCCAGTTCACGATGGCCGACCTGCTCACGTACGCCCGGGTCGACCCGGCCAGCCGCAACTCCTGACGGCGCCTGCTCCGCACCCGGGCCCGGGTGGCCCGGTGTGCGGAGCATGAGCCCGGTTGAACGGGACTCCAACGGTCCTCGACGCGGGTGGGGGAGGCTGCGGGCATGACTGGCAACTTCAGCGATTTCAAGGTGGCGGATCTGTCGTTGGCGGCCTTCGGGCGTAAGGAGATCGAGCTGGCCGAGCATGAGATGCCGGGTCTGATGTCGATCCGGAGGGAGTTTGCCTCGCGGCAGCCGTTGAAGGGTGCGCGGATCACCGGCTCGCTGCACATGACCATTCAGACGGCGGTGTTGATCGAGACGCTGGTGGCGCTCGGCGCGCAGGTCCGGTGGGCGTCCTGCAACATCTTCTCCACCCAGGACCACGCGGCGGCGGCGATCGTGGTCGGCCCGACCGGCACCCCGGACGATCCGGCGGGTGTCCCGGTCTACGCCTGGAAGGGCGAGTCCCTCGACGAGTACTGGTGGTGCACCCAGCAGGTGCTGCTCTGGCCGGACGGGCAGGGCCCGAACATGATCCTCGACGACGGTGGTGACGCCACACTGCTGGTGCACAAGGGCGCCGAGTTCGAGGCGATCGGGGCGGTCCCGTCGCCGGAGAGCGCCGACTCGGAGGAGTACGAGGTCATCCTCGGTGTGTTGACGCGGTCGCTGCGGGAGGACAACCGCCGCTGGACGCGGGTCGCTGCCGGGATCAAGGGGGTGACCGAGGAGACCACGACCGGCGTGCACCGGCTGTACGAGATGCAGCAGGCGGGCAACCTGCTGTTCCCGGCGATCAACGTGAACGACTCGGTGACCAAGAGCAAGTTCGACAACAAGTACGGCTGTCGGCACTCGTTGATCGACGGGATCAACCGGGCCACCGATGTGCTGATCGGCGGGAAGGTCGCCGTTGTGTTCGGCTACGGCGACGTCGGCAAGGGCTGCGCCGAGAGTCTGCGTGGCCAGGGTGCGCGGGTCATCGTGACCGAGGTGGACCCGATCTGCGCCCTCCAGGCGGCGATGGACGGCTACCAGGTCGCGACCATCGACGACGTGGTCGAGACCGCGGACATCTTCGTGACCGCCACGGGCTGCTTCAGCGTGATCACCAACGAGCACATGGCGCGGATGAAGCACCAGGCGATCGTGGGAAACATCGGCCACTTCGACAATGAGATCGACATGGCCGGTCTCGCGAAACGCGGGGACGTCGAGCGGATCACCGTGAAGCCGCAGGTGGATGAGTGGCGGTTTGCGGACGGCCACTCGATCATCGTGCTGTCCGAGGGTCGGCTGTTGAACCTGGGCAACGCCACCGGGCATCCGAGCTTCGTGATGTCGAACAGCTTCGCCAACCAGACCATCGCGCAGATCGAGCTGTTCACCAGCACCGACCAGTACCCGATCGGTGTCCACACCCTGCCCAAGCACCTGGACGAGAAGGTGGCCCGACTCCACCTCTCCGCGCTGGGTGTCCGCCTCACCGAACTGACCAAGGAACAAGCCAACTACCTCGGCGTCCCGGTCGAAGGGCCCTACAAGCCCGACCACTACCGCTACTGAGAGGGCCCGTCCGCATGATCGCCGTATCCGGCTCGATCGCGACCGACCATCTGATGCGTTTCCCGGGGCGGTTCGCCGAGCAACTCATCGCCGGCAGCCTCGACACCGTCTCGCTCTCGTTCCTCGTCGACGACCTGGTCGTCCGGCGCGGCGGGGTCGCGGCCAACATCGCCTTCGGGCTCGCTCAACTCGGGCACCGGCCGGTGCTGCTCGGCGCGGTCGGCGGCGACTTCGGCGACTACCGCAGCTGGCTGGAGCGGCACGGGGTCGACTGCTCGGAGGTGCAGGTCAGCTCCGTCGCACACACCGCCCGGTTCATCTGCACCACCGACACCGACCTCTGCCAGATCGCGTCGTTCTATCCCGGCGCGATGGGCGAGCCCGACCGGATCAGCCTCGACGGTGTCGCCGCGCGGGCCGGCGGGCTCGGGCTCGTCATCGTCGCCGCGGAGAACCCGGACACGATGCTCGCCCGCGCCGCCGCCTGCCGCCGGCTGGGCCTGCCCTTCGCCGCCGACCCGTCACAGCAGCTGGCCCGGATGTCGTCGGCCGACATCGAGGCGATGATCAACGGTGCTCGCTACCTGTTGACCAACGAGTACGAGGCGGCGCTGCTGGAGTCGAAGACCGGGCTGAGCGAAGACGACATCCTGCGCCGCGTGGGCGTGCGGGTCGTGACCCTGGGCGCCAACGGGGTACGCGTCACCGGGCAGGACTGTGACTTCCTGGTCCCGGCGGCACGGGTGGGCCGCATCGTCGACCCGACCGGCGTCGGCGACGGCTTCCGGGCCGGCTTCTTCGCCGCGCTCGCTGCCGACCTGCCCATCGAGCGCGCGGCACAGGTGGGCTGCGTGCTGGCGGCGCACGTGCTGGAGGTTGAAGGCCCGCAGGAATACACGGTCGACGCCGACGTTTTCGAGCGCCGCATCGCCGACTCCTACGGTCCGGACGTCGCGGTCGACGTACGGGCGCTGGGGCTGGCTCGGGTCTGATCGGGCCAGCCGGGGGACGAGCCGGGCCCGTCCCCCGGCGGTCTTCAGACGATTTACGACGATCAGCGAAGCTCGATCTTGACACTGTGATACCGGATGACTACCCTACGGGCCGATCTGCACATCGGGGGTGTCATCGTGGCGGTGCCGATCGACTTCATGGTGCTCGGGCCGCTGGAGGTTCGCGCTGGCGACCGACGCGTTGAGCTGGGCGGCGAGCGGCAGAGAAGGCTGCTGGCAGGTCTGCTTCTCCGCCACGGTCAGCTGGTGTCCGCCGCAGACCTGATCGCCATCGCCTGGACCGGGAACCCGCCCGCGACAGCTCGCAACCAGATCCACAGCGGAATCTGGCAGCTGCGTCGCACACTTGACCGCTACGGTGCGGCGCACCTGCTGGTTGGGGAGCGCGCCAACTACCGGCTTCGGGTCGACGCGAGTCAGCTGGACCTCGCCCGATTCAAGGACGCCGTGGCCGAGGGGCGACGCCTCGTAGCGCTTGACGACAAGCGCAAGGCTGCCGTCGTGCTGCGTCAGGCGGTGTCGATGTGGCGGGGCCCTGCGCTCGCGGATCTGAACGGCATCGTGCTGGAGCGCGAGGCGGCCGTTTTGGAGGAGATGCGCATCGCGGTTCTCGAAGAGTGCCTGGAGTGCGAGCTGACCTTCGGCGGCGGGGCCGCAGTGGTCGCCGAACTGACTGATCTGGTGGCGAGACATCCGCTGCGCGAGCGGCTCGCGGCCATGTTGATGACCGGCCTCTACCAGTCCGGGAGGCAGGCGGAGGCGATCGAGGCGTACCAGCGTGTCGCTTCCACGCTCGCCGATGAACTGGGCGTCGACCCGGGCGACGAGCTGCGTAAGAGGTACGAGGCGATTCTTCGGCAGGACCGAGCCCTCGACCCGTCGGCGCGTACCGAGGGCGTCACCCTTGCGTCGGGCACCGGTGCGACACCTGTTCGTCCGGCTCAACTTCCTGTGCAAGGGGCCCTGTTCGTCGGCCGTTCTGCGAGCCTGGCCGAATTGGATGCGGCTCTGGTGACCGAACCCACTGACCAGCCGCACCCGACGGTCCTGTCCATCGTGGGCCATGCCGGTGTCGGCAAGACCGCGCTGGCCGTCCGTTGGGCGCATCGGGTCCGCGACCGTTTCCCGGACGGGCAGCTCTTTGTGAACCTGGACGGGTTCGGCCCGGACGGAACGGCGGCCCTCAAGCCCACCGACGTCCTACGAGACTTCCTGGAAGCGTTGCACGTTCCGTCAGACCGGATACCTCCCGGGCTCAACGCCCAGGTGGGTCTCTATCGCAGCGTCCTGGCCGACCGCCGGGTGCTGGTCGTACTGGACAACGCCCGCGATGCGGCACAGGTGCGCCCGCTGCTCCCGGGTAACCCGTCCTGCCTGGTCGTGGTCACCAGCCGAAACCGGCTCACCGGACTCGTCGTGAACGAAGGGGCTCAACCCGTCTCGCTCGGCATGCTGACCGAGGTGGAAGCGCACGAGTTGCTCACCCGTCGACTCGGCGTCGCCCGGGTCGTGCAGGACGCGGAAGCCGTCGACCAGATCATCCGCCGGTGCGCAGGACTACCCTTGGCGCTGGCCATCGTCGCGGCGCGTGCGGCCACCGACGCCCAACTCTCGATCGAGGTCCTCGCCGGTCGCCTCGGGAGCGGCGGGGATCTGGACGTCCTTGCCGGAGACGATCCGCGGTCCGACCTCCGCACGGTTCTCTCCGGCTCCTACCGCGCTCTCAGCCCCGAACACGCCCGCCTGTTTCGCCTGCTCGGCCTGCATCACGGCCTGGAGATGACCGTCTCGACCTGCGCCAGCCTGGGCGGCCTGCCACTGGACCAGACCAGCCGACTGCTGGCCGACCTGGTAGCCGTGCACATGGTGGAGCGGCGTTCGACAGACCGGTACGCGCTGCACGATCTCCTGCGCGCATACGCGCGCGAACTGGTCAATGTTCACGAGACCGAGCGCGATCTGCACGCCGCGCGGCATCGGATGCTCGACCACTACCTGCACACCGCCCATGTCGCCGATCGCCTGATCTATCCGCACCGGCGTGACTCGATCGACCTGGCGGCGCCGCAGCCCGGCGTGACCACGGAGGTCCTCACCGACAGCGACGCGGCGTTCGCCTGGTACACGCACGAACGGCGGGCACTCGTCACGGCCGTCGACATGGCAGCCTCGCACGGGTTCGACTCGCACGCTTGGCAACTTGGCTGGACACTGACCACCTTCCTCAACCGATGCGGATGGTGGCACGAGTGGGCTGCGGTCGAGGCCACGGGTCTCGTCGCTGCGCAGCGACTGAAGGACCGCAGGGCCGAGGCCCGCTGCCATCGCGGCCTCGCCAACGCCCACACCCGCCTGGGGCACTACGAACGTGCCCGCCAGCACCACGGGTCTGCCTTGAAGCTGTACGTCGAGATCAGGGACCGGACCGGGCAGGCCCAGGTCCACAGCAATTTGTCCTGGTTGGCCGAGCGCCAGGGAAGCTACCGGGATGCGCTGGCACACGCCGAACAGATGCTGCACCTCCATCGGCATGCGGGCCCCGAGTCTGGCGAGGCCAGTGCACTCAACGCGGTCGGGTGGTATCACAGCCTGCTGGGCGACCACACCCGCGCGCTTGACTACTGCGGACGCGCCGTTGCTCTCATGCAACGCCTGGGCGACCTCCACGGTGAGGCGTACGTGTGGGACAGCCTGGCGCACGTTCACCACCAACGAGGCGACCACGCCCAGGCGCTCTCCTGTGGGCGGCGGGCGGTCAACCTGTCGGCGGAGGTCGGTGAAACCACTCTCCAGGCCAGCGCGTTGGCCCGCCTCGGCGACACCTACGAGGCCGCAGGTGACCTGGCCGCCGCGTGGAAGGTGTGGCATCAAGCCTTGGATGTCTATGACGGACGTGACGAGGTGCAGGCGGCAGTCATTCGAGAAAAGCTGAAGGTCAGCATCTACGGCTCCTGACTGCCGACCAGTTGGACACCCAGACACGGACCTCCAAACACGGGCATCTGGCTCATCGACGAGCGTTCACACCTTGGCAGCGGTGCGCGCCTCCGCTAACGTCCATGGGAACGCTCCCATGAACTTAGATACATCTATGTGATCTGGAGGCAACACGTCGTGGCTATCCTCTCCTCGCTCCGCCGCAGATCGGCGGCCATCAGCGTGGCGGCCGTCGCGGGCGCCACCGCCGTCGGCGTCTGCCTCGCCGTCAGCAGCGCCTCCGCCGGCACGCTGTCCGGGTCGCTCTACCGTGACCCGAGCTCGGCCGTCGTCCGCTGGGTGGCCGCCAACCCCGGCGACTCACGTACGGCCGTCATCCGCGACAAGATCGCGAGTCAGCCGCAGGCGCGCTGGTTCGCCAACTTCAACCCCTCGACCGTGCAGTCCGAGGTCTCCGGTTTCATCGGCGCCGCCAACGCGGCGCAGCAGATCCCGGTTCTGGCCGTCTACGAGATCACCAACCGGGACTGCGGCGGGGCCAGCGCCGGTGGGGCGCCGGACCTCAACCAGTACCAGACGTGGGTGTCCAACTTCGCCAGGGGACTGGGCAACCAGACCGTCATCATCATCCTGGAAACCGACTCGCTCGCTCTGCTGACGTGCCTGAGCGCCGCCGAGATCAACGCACGCAACCAGGCGATCTCGACGGCCACCCGGACCATCAAGTCGGGCAACCCCAACGCCAAGGTGTACCTCGACGGCGGCCACTCCACCTGGAACAGCGCGGGTGAGACGGCGAACCGGCTCCGCGCGGCCGGCGTGCAGTACGCCGACGGCTTCTTCACCAACGTGTCGAACTACAACTCCACCTCCAGCGAGGCGAACTTCGGCCGGGCGGTCATCTCCGCCCTCAACGGCATGGGGATCTCGGGCAAGCGCCAGGTCATCGACACCAGCCGTAACGGGGGCGCCAGCGGGGACTGGTGCGGCGACGACAACACCGACCGGCGCATCGGGCAGTACCCGACGACCAACACCGGCGATGGCAACATCGACGCGTACCTGTGGGTGAAGCCGCCGGGGGAGGCGGACGGCTGCCGCTTCACGGCCGGTTCGTTCCAGCCCGAGCTGGCCTTCAGCCTGGCCAACGGCGCGCCCAACCCGCCCACCACCACCCCGCCGACGACGCCGCCGCCGACGACCACGCCGCCGACCACCCCTCCGCCGACGACCACGCCGCCGACCACCCCTCCGCCGAACACCACTCCGCCGGCCGGTGACGGCTGCTACGCGTCGATCGCGGTCAACCAGTGGGCTGGCGGTTTCACCGCGAGCGTGACGGTCACCGCCGGCAAGTCGGACATCAACGGCTGGACCGTGACCGTCCCGCTGCCCGGCGGCGCGGTCACCAGCGCCTGGAACGCGCAGGTCAGCGGCACCAGCGGGACCGTAGGGTTCACCAACGTGAGCTACAACGGACGGGTCCTCGGCCGGCAGTCGACCACCTTCGGCTTCCAGGGCACCGGCACCGGCCCGGGCGTGTTGGCCGACTGCGTGACCAGCTGACCCCAGCCGATGCGACGGTCCGGCGCGGAGGACCACCCTCCGCGCCGGGCCGCTCTCTGCCACCCCGGCTGAACGCCCAGGTCGCGCTCGCGCCGCCCGTCTACGTCCGCACGCTGGTGGCCTGTGGCTTCTCGGCATTGCGGCTGCGGGTCGGCCGTACCGACCAACTGCTGTGGTCGGGCTTGTGGTTCCTCCCTCTCCCGCGGGACGTCTCGTGGCCGGCGAGCAACGCGATCGCCACGGCCGTCAGCAGGCCACCGAACAATGGAATGACGCGCACCCCGGCCGTCGCCAGCAGGCCCGCGCCGATCAACGAGCCAGCCGCGAGGCCGAAGTTGAAGGCGACGCTGAGGCTGGCCGACGCCATGTCTGTGGTCGACGGGGCCACCTGCATGACACGGTGCTGGATTCCCGCGATCAGCGAACTGAACGACATCCCCGCCACGGCTAGCAACGGGATCGTCAATACCTTGCTCGCGCCGACTCCGTAGAGGCCGAGCATCGCGGCGGTGAGGAGCCCGAGTAGAACCAGCACGACACCGAGCGGAAAGCGGTCCAGGACCCGGCCGACCGCCCAGGTGCCGGCGACACCGAACGAGCCCTGGACGAAGAGCAGCAGGCCGAGAGACGCTGCGGTGAACCCGCTGACGTCGAGGAGGAAGACGGTCATGTAGGTGAACGCGCCCATGGCGCCGGTGACCGCGAGAATGGTCGCGACGAGGAGCACGACGAAGCGGTGCCGATCCGGCATCGGCCCGATGTCTCCCGCACTCTGTTGCGGTGTGACGCTCGGTAGGAGCAGGGCGACCGCGACGCAGGCGACGAACCCGAAGACGGCCATCGCGACGAAGGCGGCCCGCCATCCGGCCTGCCCGCCCAACCAGGTGCTCAGCGGCACGCCGAGGACCGGGCCGAGGGCGTTACCGATCGACAGTCGAGCCACGATGCGGCCTCGGATGTTCGCGGGGAACATCGAGATCGCCACCGGGAACACCACCGCCCAGAAGACACCGTTGGTGGTGGCGGACACCAGCCGCGCGGCGAGCAACACCTCATAGGAGGTTGCGAAGGCCGACACCGCCGTCGCCGCGGCGAACACACCGAGGGCGCCGGCGAGCAGCGGGCGTCGGGGCACACGCCGAGTGACCCGGGTCAGGGGGAGTGCCACAACCATGACCACCACGGCGTACCCGGTCACCAGCAGGCCGGCCTCGGACCTGGAGCGTCCCAGGTCTGGCGCGATCAGCGTGAGCAACCCGATTGGAAGCACCTCGGTGGTGACGTAACAGAAGGTGGCGGCGGACAAAGCGGCGAGGGCATAGACCGCGCGTCGTTCATGCACCATTGGCTGCCTCCCAGATCCTGGACGTCCGTCAATGATTCCGGCTAACTGGGCTTTGACGGTAGCATAGGTGCTTAGGCATCTCTCGCTGCCGATCCCTATCCTTGCGCCGGTGTTTAGGCCAGGCGCGTCACGCCGACTCCCGGACTAGACGGGGAGTAACCGTCGTGGACGGTGTAGGTGGTAGCATCGTCGGTATGCCACTCGACGTGTGCCAGCTACCGTTGGTCGGCGGCCACCCGGCACTCGATCTGGCCAACACGCTGGAGCGAGGGGGCGAGCCGCCGCACGATTTCCTGACCGACAGTTCCGCCCTGCTGCGCTGGTCGGTCCGGGTGGGCGTGGTCAGTGACGCGGAGGCCGACCAGGTGGGGTGGGCGTGGCGCGAGGAGCCCGCGGCGGCGCACGCGGGACTGGCCGCCGTGCGGGACATCCGTGAGGGCCTCCATCTTGTGCTGCTTGCGACGATCACCGACACGGACGGTGGTACGGCGGGTGACCCCATCGCCGCCGGTGCCGCGCTGGTCGCTCTGCATCAGCGCTGGTCCGGCGCGGCCGCCCGAGCGAGATTCGTGCTCGACTCGTCCCGGGTGCGGCTGGCCTACGGCACGGTGCCGGCCATGCTGGTGCCGGACCGGATCGCCGAGGCCGCCCTCGACGTCATGCTGACGGCCGACCTGACCCGGGTGCGCCGCTGCCCGGTGCTCGAAGGGGGCTGTGGCTGGCTGTTCCTCGATCAGAGCCGCAACGGTTCCCGCCGCTGGTGCCGCATGGCGGACTGCGGCAACGCGGTGAAGGCGCGACGACTCACCGAGCGTCGCCGTGCCGCCCGGCCCGCCAGCTCGTAGCCGGTCGACGATGGTGATCGATGGTGTGCGTGGCGAGTTGCCGACGGCAGCGGACGGGTGCTGACCTCATGTCGGTTCCACTGGCGTCCCGTCGGGTTGTCGCCCTGTGCTGGGACAACAGGCGTCCGGGTGGCGGGGTGAACGCCTGCCGCTCCCTGCCACCCCAGCTGGACGCCCGGGTCGCTAGACTGGGCCCTCGCGCCCCCGTAGCTCAGGGGATAGAGCATCGGTTTCCTAAACCGGTGCTCTATTTTTGTGCGCAGGCTGACTGCCTGCGGTTTCTCTATTTCTGCCCCTTGCGTGCGGGTCGCAGCGGATGGGTGCTGTGCTCGCTTGCTGGAGATCAGTTTCCTTTATTCGGTAGTTGTTGTGGCGGTGGTGATGCCGGCGATGATGTGGGCCGGTAGGGCTGTCCGTGCGGTCTTGCTCTGTGGGGCCTCCAGATAGCTGAGCAGGCGTGATGCCGTCTCGGGTGGTCCGAGTGGGACTGGTTCGAGGCGTCGCCATCCACGGGCGGAGGAGGCCTTGATGGCTGTGAGGTAGGTGCTTTCGGTCATGCGGCCTAGGGTGCGGGCGCGCATGAGTAGGGCGGCTAGGGACACCTGCCAGTATCGCTTGAGTTCGAATAGCTTGGGCCAATCTACTGTGGTTGGTAGTTGGTTTCGGATCTCGTCCGCTGGCATGAGGAATGCCGCAGCGAATTGGTGCGCCTGTGTTTCGACCTCTTTTATCCCCCAGATTTGTTCACCGTGGAGGACAAGGTGGGCGAGTTCGTGGGCGGCGTCGAAGCGTGAGCGTGCCCGGTCATTCTTGTCCGTACCGAGCACGACGACTGGGTGGTCGGGGAAGGGCAGTGAGAAGGCGTCGACGTCTGCGGTTCCGAGCGGGAGTCGGATGACGGCGATGCCGTGCCCTTCGAGGAGCCGGACGACGTCAGTGACCGGGCCGGCGGGGAGGTTCCATGTCTTGCGGACCTGGTCGGCGATCCGCTCGATCTCGCTGCGGGGAGCGTCGAGTCCGCTGGAGGGGATGCGGGGGACGTCGCCGCCGGCGAAGTGCCCGGCCTGAGTCGCGTGGAGGGCTAGATCATGGGCGACGTGGGCGATCGCTCTTGCGCGACGGCGGTCTACCACTGCGGTCCGGCGCAGCGACCTGAAGAAACCTTCGTGTGTCTCGGTCAGCGGCTGGGCGAGGAACTCGGTGGGTACCTGCAGCGCGGCGCTGAGGGAGTGAACGCTCTCCGCGCTGGGACGTGCTGCGCCGCTCTCGAACTGGCTGATGGCCGCCGGTGTCAGGCCGACGGCGGCAGCGAGTTGAGCCTGGCTGAGCCCGACGAGTTCCCGGGCCACCCGCAGGCGTCCCCGTTCGAACGTCGACCTGCTCATCCCTCTCCCAACCCGATCTTGTACTCCCGCATTGTGGCTGATCCGGCGCGTCGTGCCCGGGTGGCGCGGCGAAACAGTTACCTTCCGAGTGTAGAAGCGCACGCGGAAGCAAGCGTCGTGATATTAAGTACAAGGTGTAAGTTGATGATCGTCGAGGAGGGCAGATCGCGGTGGTGACGGTGACGGTGACGAGGCCGGGTGGCGGCAGGTGACGACGCAGCGGTTCCAGATCCTGTCGCTGGACGGCGGGGCGTTGCGGGGGATGTTCTCCGCAGCTGTGCTGGCCCGGCTCGAGGAGGATCTCGACATCCGGGTCACGGATCACTTCGACCTGATTGCCGGCACGTCGACCGGTGGCATCATCGCGTTGGGCCTGGGGTTGGGCATGACACCTCGCGAGATCCTCGAGTTTTACACCGACCTCGGTCCGCGGGTCTTCCGTGACCGCAGCCGGTTGCGGGGGCTGCGGCACCTGGTGCGGGCCAAGTACGCCGCCGAGCCGCTGCGCGCCGCGCTGACCGAGGTTCTGGGCGAGCGGACCTTCGGCGAGAGCACCAAGCGGCTCGTCATCACCTCCTACAACGTGGGCGCCGACGACGTGTACCTGTTCCGCACCCCGCACCTGCCGCAGCTGACCCGGGACTGGCGCGAACGGGCCGTCGACGTCGCCATGGCCACCGCCGCCGCCCCGACCTATCTGCCCGGCATGCCGCTGGACGGTACCCGGCTGGTTGACGGCGGCGTCTGGGCGAACAACCCGGCGATGGTGGCACTGACCGAGGCCGTCGGGCCGCTCGGCCTGCCGCTGGACGCGATCCGGGTCTTCAGCCTGGGCACCACTACCGACATGCGCCACCGCAGCCGCCGCCTCGACGGAGGAGGACTCCTGCCGTGGGCTCGGGACGCGGTCGAGGTGCTGATGCGCGCGCAGAGCGAGAGCGCGATCAAGCAGGTCCGCCACTTCCTCAGCAACGACCGGGTACTCCGGCTCAACCCGACCGTGCCAACCGGGGTGCTCGCCCTAGACAAGGTTGACGCCGACGACCTCATCGGCCGGGCGGCCCACGAGAGCCGCACCGCCTCCCCGAGCTTCAACCGCTGCTTCGCCGACCACCGCGCGCCGGCGTACGTCCCGCACCACCCGGCCCAGAAGGACTGACGCGATGGACACCATCGAGCAGATGCTCTCCATGCTCCTCGACGGGGCGGTGGAGACCCTGGACATCTCCCCGCACCTGCAGCAGCTCGCCGTCGAACGCTACGAGGAGGTCGGCACCTGGCTGGCCGAACACGGTGAGCCGGACTGGCGCATCTACCCCCAAGGATCCTTCCGGCTGGGCACCGTGGTGCGTCCGAGCACCCGGACGGGGGAGTACGACATTGACCTGGTCTGCCGGGTGCCGCGGCGCAAGGGGAACATCACCCAGGCCCAGCTCAAGCAGTTGCTCGGCGACATGCTCCACGCCTACCTGCGGTGGAAGACCCGACAGGGCCACACCGACGGCCCCAAGTCCTGCGAGTCCCGCCGCCGCTGCTGGACCCTCGAGTACCCCGATCATGGCTTCCACCTCGACGTCCTGCCCACCATCCCGGACATCGAGCACCCGCCCACGGGCATCCTGCTCACCGACCAGAACCTGCGCGAGTGGCAGCACAGCAACCCGATCGGCTACGCCGACTGGTTCAAGCGGCGCTGCGAACAGGGCCGGAGCCTCGTCGAGGCCAAGCGCCACCACAACGTTGCCGACGTGCCCGACTGGACGGTCCGCAGCACCCTGCAGCGCATCGTCCAGGTTCTCAAGTGGCACTGCATGCTGCGGTTCGCGAACGACCCGGACAACCGGCCCCCGTCGATCCTGATCACTACCCTCGCCGCCCGCGCCTACCGCGGCGAGCAGAACCTGTTCACCGGCACTCGGGCCGCGCTCGACGGGATGACCTCCTTCATCGAGAACCGCCATGGCAAGTGGTGGGTGCCCAACCCGGCGCACGAGGAGGAAAATTTCACGGACAAGTGGAACGAGTACCCCGAGCGTCGCCTGGCCTTCATCGCCTGGCACCGGGGCATCGTCACTGTGCTCGACGACCTCGCCGGCCTGCAGGGCAAGGGCCTGCAGGTTATCGCCTCTCGCATGTCGGAGAGCTTCAGCGCTGGGCCGGTCTTCAACTCCGTAGAGAGCTACGGTGATCGCATGCGCCACAGCCGCGAGACCGGGGCCCTGCGCATGACCTCCACCGGCTTGCTCACCACCACCGCCACCACCGGCCCCCGGGTCCGCGATCACCACTTCTATGGCGAGCACCCCGACCCGCGCCGTTAACCTCCGCCGTCAGCTCACCGCGATCACCGCACTGCTCCCGGACGCCGTCGGTGCGGTCCACCGCGGTGAGCTGACGTGCGCCATCCGCCTGCAACCGTCCCCGGCCAGCCAGATCTACACCCTGCGGCTGACCCATCGGCACGGCCGACGCCCCGAGGTGATGGTCACCGACCCGCCGCTCGCCCGGCACCCAAGGGCTGCCGCACTGCCGCACGTCTACGCTGGCGACGAGCTCTGCCTGTACTACCCCGGCCAGTGGGAGCAGGACATGTTCCTCGCCGCCACGGTCGTACCGTGGGCTGCGGAGTGGCTCATGCACTATGAGATCTGGCTCGTCACTGGACGATGGACTGGAGGTGGCCACACCCATGCCGGCGCAGGCCAATAGCCAGCTAGGAGCTGCAGGGTCGTGGACCCCGGTTCCGCTCGATTCTCGGCTGTACCGCGGCCCTGCGGCCATTACCTCCGCTCCCGTGCTCAGGAAACTCGAGTCGCTGCCGTTGGACCAGCTCACCTGGGAGAACTTCGAACGGATCCAGTGGCGGGTCATGCGCGATGTCGAGGGTCTGCGTCACGCGCAGATCTACGGCGAGCGCGGCCAGAGTCAATACGGGCTGGATGTTGTCGCGCTCGCGCCGGACGGGGTAGGCGTCGCACTGCAGAGCAAGCGCTACAAGCGGTTTGGCCCTGCAGAGCTCGAAGCCGCTGTGACGAAGTTTCGGTCGACGAGCCGTCCGTTCCACGTGGGTCGGCTCATCATCGGCGTGAGTCGCGAGGTCACGTCGACCAGGGTCGTCGAGGATCTCGCTAAATTCCGGGCCGAGTTTCATCCGATCACATTGGATCTGTGGGACAGGCAGGAGCTGTCTCGGCTCCTTCGCGGCGCGCCGGAGATCGTCATCGAGTTCTTCGGCCTGCCGACAGCCGAGGCGTTCTGCCTGCCGTTCGAGCTGGAGCCCGTGCGTGTGCCGACTGCCGACGCGGTAGCCATCCGTGAGGCGCTGGCCCGGACGCCGGAGGAGACCACGGGTGCAGCCGCCCTGCTCCGGGAGGCGCGCGCCGCGTCGGAAGAGCCCGAGCGCGCCTTGGCTCTGATCGAGGAAGCTCAGGCAAAACTGCGCGCAGCGGGATTTGGCAGCTATGCCGAGCAGCACGAAACCGAGCGCAATCGTCTGCTGGCGGGTCTCGGTCGCGTGGGCGAGGCGGCTCGGCGGACCCTGGATGGCATCTGGACAGCTCTCGACCGAGGGCTGAGCACAACCGCGCAGATCGGCCAACGGCGACTGCGCGAACTCGCCCGCGACGGGGCAACGGAGGATCCAGCAGGGGCGTTGGTGAAGGTCGCCGACGCGGCGATGGAGTTGTATTTCGACCCGCTGGCGTCCTTGCCGGAAGCCAGTGTGCTGGTCGTAGGTGAGCACGCTGACCAGGTCCGACTCGCTGTCCTTGCCGGCGAGACGGCACTCGCGAATGACGACCATGCCTGGCTGACCCGCGAGCGGCAGAAGTTGGCCGCGCTGGCCGAGACGGAGACAGGTGACCGAGTGCTCCGGACGCGGCTGCGCCTGCTGGTCGCCGAGTCGAGCGGTGACTGGTCGAACCTTCTTGAGGACGCGCGGAAGCTGCGCCTCGGGCACGCCCTCGGTGGCCTGGTGACAGCGCGCTACGCGCGGCACTGTGCGCTGCATCAGAGATTCGAGGAGGCAGAAGCCCTCTGGGACGAGGCAGCCGGTGACGCGTGCCTCGCCCAACGCTGGACAGACGCGGCAACCTGGACATTCAGCCGTCGAGCCTTCCGCAGCCGCTGGAAGCCATTTACAAGCGACGAACTGCTGCCGCTGCAAACGGCGCTACGCGAGAGGGGGCCCACTCGCCCCGTCATCGCGACTGCGGAGGGCGCCTACGAGGAGGCTCTGGAAGGGCTACGCGTTCACAAGCTTCGCTCCGCAGCAATTTCCGCCCAACGAGCACTGCGAGACGCTGTGGCGATGAGCGACTGGGTGGCAGAAGGCAAGGCCAGGCAAGTCCTGGCCGCCGTGCTGGTCGAGGCGGACGAGCCGGTGGTCGCCGCGCGTCACCTCACTCGGGCGGGCGACGTCGAAGCCATCAAGAACCTAGGCAAGCAGTGCTCCAGCAGCTTCATCGACATCACCGCTGACCTGTCGGCCCCCAACTACTGGACCGTCGGTACCGCCTACCGGCTGATCGCGCAGCAGGCAGACCTGATTCCCGACGAAATAGTAAGCGTCATCGTGGGTCACATCGTCGCCGAGATCACAGGCGCTGAAGCACATGAGCTCGTCGACCTCAGATCCTTCGCGACCTCTCGTTATCGCGGAGCACTGGGCGCTCTCGCCGGCGTCTCCGACCGCCTCACGCCTGAAGATGCCGAGACGGTCCTGTCCCACTTCGAACGGCAGCCGAAGGTAGAAGTCAATCACTACCGCCTCCACGATGAGGACGAAGCCGCAGCGGTAGCGCGTATCGCAATCAACCAGCCAGCACTCAGCCAGCGAGCCATACCGCACTTGGCGGCGTTGTTGGCCCGGTCGCAGTCATCGCGCAACCAGGCCGCGCAGGAAGCCATCGACCATCACATCGAGATCGCGAAACCTCACCTCGCCGAGCTGGCCGTCGAAGATGACGGGTGGGCGCAGGAAACGCTCGCCTATCACGATCCCGAAGCCAACCCGCCAGAAGTTGTCGAGCAGGCGTTGACCCGCCTCACTAATCCACTCAGCCACCAGCCGGGCGTCTATAGCACGGGAACTACCGCCGTCGGCGACTCGCTGCTCGTTCGTGCGATGCCCCCCGCGCGCCTGGAGCCGGCCGTCGCGGAACTCCTCCGGCGAGCCGACGACCCGCACGTCGGCTCCAGTGACCGAGGGGAATACCTCATCGCCGCGTCCAATCTCGCTCACCATCTCGAGGGCGCCGACCGCGACAAGCACTTCGCGGTCGCCCTGCGATGTGCCTCCGCGCCCACATCGTCTGAGCATGACGAATTGGATCAGCGTTTCGGCCATCGGCTTGGATTCCTACGGATTATCAACCCCGACCACGACAGCCGTGACCGTGCGTTGTTCCTTGCAGCTTGTCTAGCGACCGACGATGCTCGACGTGCCGCAGTCAGAAGCCAGGCGTACGCGCTTCTCGGAGCCGGCGAAAACTCGGACTACTGGCCGACCCGAGCCCTGCAACAACTCGGTGACGCACTGAAGGACGACGTTGGATTCCTGGTCGCGCAGGGGTGGGCCCTCAGGTCGTTCGCGGCAATCCTCTGGGCGCGGCACGGCAGCCCGCCGCAAGCGGGGGCACGGCTCGCCGCCGACAATGACGTCCGGGTCCGACGAGCCTTTGCCAAGGCCCTCGCCAGCGTCGAAGTCGCGGGCTATCAGTCCTATGCGCGCGACCGGCTCGCCCAAGACCCCTGCCACAGCGTCCGCTCCGCCCTGGGCAGCCGGACAAGATAGTCCGAGTAGCGTGACCCCACGCAACGCTTGACTGCCGCTCTTCGGCCGGGATGCTCCGCCTTAACGGGATGTTCAACATCGCGCCAAGGCATCAGAATTGGCTGCGTGGCAGTTCCCCCCGGCACAGCAAGAGCGACCGACCCCAACGGAAAATCATCGGTGCCTGCGGTCCCGGGTAGGTCCGTCACGCCCGGTGGCCTCTCTGGCCCTGCCCACGTCAAATATTCCCGCGACACCCCGACCAAGGACGGCGGATCGGGCGGCCGGTGGATCGCCGCAGACGAGTCCGGCTGGGCTGGCGAGGCCCTCTTTGAGCCCACCGAGCCGTACATGACCATCGGGTCGGTCGCCATCGACGACGGCGACGCCGACACGGTGCTGGCCTCGCTGCGCCGCGACGCCGGGATCGAGCAGGCCGCTGAGCTCAAGTTCGGCCACTTCACCCGCGGCCGTAATCAGCGACGACTTGAGGTGCTCGCCGGAGCGCTGCGGCCCGGCGGCATGCTTGCCGGCAGGGCGAGCATCTTCATGATCGACAAGCGGTTCTTCGTCACAGCCAAGATCATTGACTTGCTGCTTGAAGAGTATGCGCACGAGAACGGGGTGGACCTGCACGCGGACGACCAGGCTCGGCGGTACGCACAAAAGCTGATCGAAGAGGGCCCGCGTGCTCTTGGGGCCCCTATGTTCCACGAAGTGATCAGAGTGTTCGTACGCTTCGCCGGCATCCGCAACCGAGGACAGGCGTTGGTCGAGGTAGCCGAGTTGTTCCAGGTACTCGATGCCGCCGAACGCCGATCGCATCGCCGAGCGATCACGGACATCCTGAGCATGCTGCTACGGTGCCGCGCGCAGGCTGATGAACTGCAGAAGACGATGCTTGAACCGGACTTCCTCCTGGCGATGGAACCGTTGATCCCGACGATGCCCGCCGTGCTCAACGAGTGGTCACGGCAAATCGGGCCGGCAAGCCTGCTCATGGACGCCCACAAGGTCATGACCGACGACCGCATCGACATCTTGTGGAAGGCCATGACGGCGGGTCACCCAGACTTCCGATACCTCTGGACTGGCGTCAGGCCGCGAGGGCTGGCACGGGGTGACTCATCGAATCATCCGTCGATCCAACTCGCCGACCTCGTAGCCGGGGCGGGACGCGCAGTGGCGCACTTTCACGAAGGCCTGACCACATCCACCGCAGAAGTCGGTGCCGCACTCGCAACCAGCGTCGCCCCGCTCATCACACCGCACAGCCTGATCGCGCACGACGAGCCCGCCCGCTTCTCCCGGCCAAAAGAGTCGAGGGGCCACCCGTCTACAGGCTCGTAGATCGCAGGCAGCCGGATCCTGTTCGGTGTCAACGCGGGTTTAACCTTGGCCCCTTCGTTCGGGGGGTTCCGAAACCATGGGTCAGTTTCAGGCTGAGCCGACAGTTCGATTCGTTCTTCGGACCGGGCTGCCTGATATGGCCGTGTCCAGCTCGATCGAGTACGCCTTGCCCCTTAGTGTCGGGTGGGTGCAGCGATGGGATTCGCTCAATGAGCGGCAGCTCGACCTGCTTCGCCGGATCCACGGCGGCGATGACCTCAGCGGCCCGGACGGCGTCGAGTACCGTCGGTCGGCGCGTGCGCTCCAGGACCGGAACCTGGTGACGGTGACACGCAAGGCCGGGGTGTGGAGGGCGTCCTCGACCGACGCCGGCCGCTTCTACCTTGAGCATGGTCACCATCCCGATCATCCCGACCACCGTGCTGCCCTCCCGCGGTCCGAGACGCCGGCACCCGGAGGCATCGCCGGCGGCGCTTCGGGGGCGGACCTGCTGCGATCGGCTCGCGAACTGCTCGACCGTCTACAGCGCGAGGACGGCATGGTCCGTATCGAGAGTCCCGACAGTGGAACGCGGGCCCGGTACCGCCGGATCATTCACGTGTTCAAGCAGCAGGGACTTGTGCCATCGGGTCACCATCTGCGCCACACTGGCCGCGACGCTGGCGACATCGTCATCCGCCTGTACACCGATGCCGGTCCGGACGAGACCGACTGGAACCGGATCCGGCTCAACACCCGACGTGTCACCACCGACCCGCATCTGGCGTTCAGCGCTCTCGAAACCGATTCGACCAACCTCGCCGTCAGCTCGGACCTACTGCCCCGGGCGTTGCTGCTGATCCGGCAGCTCGCCGGCGAGGCGGCCCGGCGTGGGCACCGGCTCGGGGTCAACACCAAGGCGAAACACCCGCGGGTGTTCCTCCAGGCCGGGCAGGTCCGACGCACGGTCACCCTGACCGAGGAACGCGACCAGGTCCCGCACGGACCCACCGCCGAGGAGCTGAAGGTGCTGCGCCTGCGGCCGTGGATGAAACCCGCGGAGTTCGACGTCGTCGACTCCGGCAGGCTCCGCTTGGAGATCGCCCGGGCCGGACACGACAACCGGGACACCTGGACCGACACCCCACGCGGACGTCTGGAACAGCGCGTCGCGCAGATCATCCAAGGGTTCGAGGCTGGCGTCACCGCCGACGAACAGCAACGGCGGGCAGCCGAAGTCGCGCGGGAGAAGGCTGCGGCCGAGCACCGGCGGCGGCAGGAGGAGGCCGCGGCCGAGCGCAGACGGCAGGAGGAGGCCACCCTCGCGCAATGGCACGCCGCGATGGCCGACGCCCGCGTCCGGGCCGCCGAAAAGATCCGCGCGGAAACCTTCCGCAACGCCTACCAGGCGTGGACCACCGCAGCTGACATCCGCGCGTTCTGCACCGCCCTTGAACAAGCGGCCGAGGGGCGGACCGGCGCCGGCGGGTACCTCGCCAGCTGGGTCGCGTGGGGCAGGGCCGCCGCCGACCGGATCGACCCCATCCGCAGTCCCCGTGTGCTGGCTGACATCGATTACAACCCCGAACCCGGACCCGACGACCTGCGCCCGTTCCTCGGTGACTGGAGCCCTCACGGGCCACGCAAGGAGCACCGCCCTGATCACGACCGGCAGGCCCACGCCGGCATCCGCCGACAGGCCGAATCGTGGCACCACGGGCTGCTCGACCGCGGTGCCTGAAGTGCGTCCACCTCAACCGTCACCACACTCCGGCCGGATGCGCACGAGCCTGCGCCGGGACCTGCCGCCATCGCGGCGCGAACCGTCAGCACGACCCGGTGCCACGCAACAAGCGACGCTTACCCGAAGGACGGCTGGATGAGAATCGACCCCTCCCGCTTCGCCGTCGGCGACGAATGGGCGTACCGGCAGTCGGACCACGGATCCTCCGAACGCGTCCGCATCCTGGCCGTCGAGCCGAAGAAGAACAGCGCCCGCCTTGAGATCAGATTCCTCGACGACCCCGACGAACGGGTGGAGAAGGTCCCCGGGTCGCGGCTGCGGGTGCCGTGGAGCGAGGTCGGGACCTTCGACGCGCTGATGGCCAATTGGCAACGCATCGACGATCTGAGCCTCGACCGTGCAGAGGAAGCCTGCGTCGAGGAGATCTTCGGCCTCTTGATCAGCGATGACGTAGCCGAACTGCTCTGGTCCCCGGTGTCATGCGCCACCGACATCCACGACAGGACCCGGCTATGCGAGATCATCGGCGGCCCGATCGACGACATCCTCGCCTCGGCTGAATGGTTCGACCACGACGGCCGGACCATCCTGTCACCGGCCGGCACCCTCCAACTGGTCGAGGCCGCGTGCTGTGCCCATCCGACCCAGGTCCTCGACCTCGTCATCGAGCAGGAAGCCCAGTCCCGCCACAAATGCAAGTTCGGCGATGACTACCGCGTCGGCCGCGACAGCCGATCGACGACACCGGAATGGGAGTACGACTGGTACCGCCGCCACGACCGACCCCGCCACGAACTACTACGCCAGTGGTGCGGCCACCGGGCAGTCACCCACCACGAACGGTTCCTCGCCGCCGAAGCCGAAACTCACCGCCTCGACATCCTGGTAACCGACCTCCTCAAGGCCCTGGACAACCTCGGCGAACACGAACAGGCCGCCCGGTTCGCCGAGGAACACGAACGCGACCGCATCACACCCCACACGATCCGCCCCGTCGTCGAACGCTCCCTACACCCCTCCGAGATACCCGTACGCGAGATCAACATCAGGCGCCGCTGGTGGTGAACACCCGCCGTACCACGCTATCCTCGCTGCAACGCCGCCATAACCGGCCGTCGCGTGTCATCGACTGCGGATCCGGCTGCGGACATAGTCGTCGACGGCGGTCAGCGCGGCTACGACCGGCGTGAGCGCGGCGACCCGTCTCCTGCGGCGACGGCTGCTGCGGCACGGCGCTGAGCGACCGCGACGCTGCACCAAAGGACCCCATTAGCTGCTGTCAGCCCGGGAGCGAGCTTGCCCAAGCAGTTCTCGTGTGCGAGCCAACCCCACGGTGACGCCAGCGAAGCCGGGGGCCACCGCCCGGGCTGTGATCTGCTCGATTGCATGGTCGACAGCCGCGGCCTCCTGCTGCGCCGGGTCCACACCCGCCGCCATCGCCTGCAAGTCGGCACCAATGCTGTCGATCAGCGACATCGCACCACCCTCTCGCGAGTCCATGCAGAACTGTGGCATCGTAGAGACGAGTGCCGCTGGAACACGACAAATGTGCAGAACGACTTCCGTTGAGAGATCCGTTTTCTTTTAATCCAGAGCAATGTCCGCCAGCACTGAGACGATCATGCAACGACCTGCGCGAATGCCGCGCTCTTAATCCACTATGGATCCGTGATGCTCGCGGGTTGCTCGCTTGCCATACGGAACGTGCCCGCCACCTGTGACAGGCACACGGCGCGGGTTGAGCTCAGGAAATGGGGTACCGGTTTTCCCTAAGGTGGTGCTCTATCTGTGCACGCAGGCAATGACCTACGGCTTCCTATTCTATTCTTCATGTGAGGGGCCCGCACGGGATGACGCGGAACTGGTCGTACTCCTCACGTGGTGTGGCGGGGTGGGTTGACGACGGAGTCCGGCGACGAGTTGCCCCTCGGCGCGTCCGAGGAACGCGGCTCTTACCTGGAGAAGTGGACCTGGAGGACGAAACACCTGCACCGCCCGGATGCAACAGCAGCACTCGGGCGTCGTTGGGCGTCCTCCAGCGACCGCGAGTTGGGGGCACCGCTCAAATCGGCTGCCGACGCATCAGCGCTGCTGTCGCGGCGCGCAGGAGGGAGGCCGAGCCACTTCCATCAGCTTCACGGACAGGTGTTCCCGGCCGGCAGTTCGCACGGATGAAGCCAGTCGCGGCGTGAGTCGCGCAGCGTGTGGCCATGACCACGACGTCGGCACGCCGAGCCCACTGTCTTAGTTGCGTGCTGCCGACGTAATCATGGCTTGTGATGACGTTGACCTGGGGTGCGACGGCATTGAAGGTCGCGGCTACCCGGCCGAGGACCTTTTCGTCCAGTGAGTACAGGAGCAGATCCTGAGCCATCACTAACGACCATGCCTCTGCTGATGATTTCGATTCGGGCTCAGGCCACGGGAGTTCAACGGCGATTTCGGCACTCAGTTGAGCGGCAAAAGTAGCCTGATCGGGGTCGAGGCGGGTGCTGTGATCGCTCAGCGGTCGAAGTAGGCGGTAACCCAGTCGAAGCCGGGCGTCGGAGTCTGGACACGCCGACCGTGCGACGAGGTCGACGAGGTCGAGGACGACTGGGGCACGATCGGGGCCGGCCCATCGCGGTGCTTCAGCCGTCAGGTCGTCCAGGAGGTGTGCGTATGCGGGGGCGTCCGGTGCGGACCGAAGGACGATTTCTGTGAGAGCGACGACGCCGGCCAGGTCACCAGGGCTGAAACGGTCATGGGTGAGCGCGTTAACGAGGAACTCACGTGCTGATTTCGCCGCTGGGGTCAGGTAGCGGTCCGAATCGACGAATGGGCCAACAAGAGACCAAATTCGGTCCGCCGCTGCATCGTCGAGTTGACCGAGGACGGCAGCGATCTGGTCGTCGTGCTCGGCTGCTTGTGACCATTGGCGCCACTGCTCGCCGGCAAGGACCTCAGTGACGGGTGACCGGACTGCGACGGCTTGTACCAACTGAAGCCATGACGCTGGCGCTGCTGCCGGCGGGCTGGATCTGCGTTCGGTCGGTTCTGGGACATTGCCTCCCCCATGCGGTTCGGGGCGGGTGTTGCGGTATTTCGCGGCCAGTTCAGGTGCCAACCGTTCGACCGCTTCGAGGACATCGGGTTGGTCGCGTAGGAGGTCTAAGATGGGTGTGCTGTTTACGACGATTGCAGCTAGCGCGAGGACAGTGAGCGCTTCAGGGCTCAGTTCGGAAAGTTCGCCGTTCATAAGGGCGGGGACCAGAGTTCCGGCCTCGATGAGGCGGGTCCGCGCAAGGTCGAGGTCGCCGTTTGCTAGGGGTTCCGCCAGTGCGGTGGCAAAGATCGCTGCGAGGATGGCGTCGCGCACAGGGATGGGTGGGTGCGTGATGGCGACATCGGGCAGTTCTGCGAGCCGGAGCAGTTCGCTGTTCCGGCCGAGACGGGATAGGCGCTTGATGCGCAGGTGAGCGACGTTTGTGGCGCTGAGCCCGCCGGTGGCCGAGAGTTGATCGAGGATCGATGCTGAGGCGGAGTTGTCGCCTGCGGCCATGGCAACGTCAAACTGGCTGAGCAGCCGGCCGACGGGAGTCGGCGTATGCCAGGACCGTCGTGGGCGTGCTCGTATGGCTTGCTGGAGTAGCCGTACGGCGTCCCACATGTCTTTCTCTTTCGAGCGTGGGCTCGCGATGACGAAGATTGAACTGTGGCCGGCGAACTCAAGGACAGCCCGATCTATCGGATCATTCGGGTTGAGGCGTGCGGGCAGGCCGTGAAATCTGGCGAAGCTGGTGCCGATGAACGCCTGGAGCAGTTCACCAACCGTCGCCGCATGTCGTTCATCGTGGGGGATGACGTATGCCACCCATTGCCGGGTCTCGGGGTCCTGGCGCGGCAGGATGATGGGGACGTCAGATGCCTCATGAAGGACTTGGAGGTAAGGAACGAGGCGGCGTCCGACAGGCGAGCCCGGATCGCGGTCCGGCCACACAGGATTTGCTGGACCGAAGAACGCTTCGATGAGCCGGTCCGCCCGAATGGCGTAGCTGCTCTCGGTGCGGCGCCCGGTCATTCGAGTCCTCCAAAACGGTGCCGGAAGTCGAGGCGGGCGGTAGCGGCAGTTTCACTGCTCACCTTGTACGTGACGGCTTCGTCGTTGATCTGCATGCCGCGAAGGGTGAGGTTCATGGACCCCGTGAGGAGCCAATCGTCTCCGCAGAAAGTCTTCTCATGTACGTCTTCGTGTTGCTTGATCTGCAGGTTCTCGCCGTCGGCGCTGCGGCGAAGGCGGTCCAAGAACGTCGAGTTGTGCCGGTCGGGACGGGAGACGACTGTCACCCGGGCCTGGTTGTAGGTAAGTAGGGATAGGACTTCGGAGAGGGTGTACATCCGGTTCGAGGGGTCGACGAACACGCTGTCGAAGCTGCCGCTGGTGTTGTCGATGGCCGGTACGTCGCTGATCCAGGGAGACACGAGCCAGAGTTGGCTGCTCGGCGCCACCAGTTCAGCGGTGAGCACGGTTGCCAGCACTGTGTCGATGCGAAGGCCGGTCGCCCGGCCGGTCCGGACCACTCGTTCCAACGTCACTGTGTAGCCTCACGAACTTCGATCGTCGCGCGTAGATTGTCGCCGTCACGTGTGATGGTGCGAACGTCGCCGTAGACCCGCAGCACGTCGCGATCGACGGCGACCGCCGGCACGGTCCTGAGGGCTGTACTGAAGGCTCGCATCCGCTGTGCCGGGGCGACGAGCACGACGGCGCCGCGGTCGCGTACTGCCGTTCGGTAGTTGTCGAGCCAGTCGACGTCGTCGACGTTGACCACAGGCAGCCGTTCGTCGTGTGCTGCCTGCGCCAAGAGCCGATCGAGGATCGGCGTGGGGGCGTATGGCTGGTAATGCTGCAGGTGTTGGACTCGGGCCTTGTTGCCCCGGGGCCACAGCAAGCTGAACACCTGGTCCGGTGTAAGGCTGGTGTTGCCTGCATTCGGCACGGCGACTTGTCCGCTGCCGATGAGATATGCGAACACTGCTGCCTCGACCTCGAAGCCGAGGCGTTGCTGGAGGGCGTCCCAGGCGTGGACGAGTCCGAGCGCTGCGGCGTCGGTGGCGTTGGTGGTTCCTGGTCTTAGCAGGCGGGTGGAGAGCGCTGCCACGGCTTGTTGGCGTGGGTGGCCGGTGAGTTTCGCCCATGCTGATCGAAGTTGTTGCAGCGCGCTCTCAGCGGCATGGGCCGAGCGCGGGTCACGGAGCGTGGACATTGCCTGCGCGGCGGGCCCTGATGGCTGGGACACGACATGGTCGAGCAGTTGCACGACGGTACTGTGAATGTAGTCGTGGTCGCTGGGGCCTAAAGCGCTGTCGACGAGGTTCCAAAAGCGGCGCGGATTCTCGGCATAGTAGTGCGTCAGTTGCTCGATGATTCCGATACCGCCCAGCGATGTTTCGCTCAGCCAGACCGCGGCGGGGCCTCCGGTCCCAGGCGGCGAAACGACGTCGACGATCAGGTCGCGGTCTTGAGCGTCGGGGCACGCGCGTTGGGCAGCGGCCAGAATCGCGGCTGCCACGGTCTCGCGGTACGTCCGTTGGGCGAGGTCTTCCGTGAGGCTTACGACTTGATCGGTCCAGAGCAGCCGTGCGTGGCGGTCGAGGCAGTCAGTGAGCCGCGCGTCGTTGCTGAGTTCAGTCAGACCGGCGACGAGCCGCTCAGGTGCGGCGGTCGCGACGGATCCGGCGTCGCGGTAGAGGGCCCGCAGGATCTGTTGGACGTCGATACGCCAGGCGCCACGACTCAATTGGGCGTGAAGGCGTTCGCCGGAGGTCGCGTTGTTGGGCTGGGTGGCGGCCAGGGCATATGCGGCCGTATACACGGTGGTCAGCCAGTTCCGCTGGAATGGATTGGCTACACCGTCGAGCGCCGGGTCCTCCGCGACGGCGGTGGCGAACGCCAGCGATCGCCACTCTGGCGATTTCAAGTGTTCGGCGACGGTCGGCCGAGTGAGGTTAAGCGGTGCGAGGTCGAACCGGACTGCGTCGACGTTTAGGCGGAAGCCAAGCGCGGCCGGCCGGCCGTCCAAGCTGTAGCGGACGCTGCTGGTGACGGTGCCTGCGGTGCCGCGGTCATAGGTCGTGTCGCATTCGGCCCCGAGCGTCATTCGGCGAACCTCAGCCGGGTTGCCGGCGGCGCTCGTGGCGAAACCAACAGCGGTGATGCGGTCGGTCCAGTTGGACGGCTTGGGGATGTCCGCCATGTAGAGGCCGCTGCTGGGTTCAAGGATCTCAGACGCCCACACCGGAATGCCTTGCGATCGATCGGCGACCTCGTCCGGTGGCTGCTGCAGAGCGACGACGTGGGGCCGGAAGACCTGAACCGGCTGGTGTCCCGTCGGTGACCAGGTGCCCTGTGGCGTATAGGTCTCGACGAAACTGTCGATCTCTAGAGCGCCGTTGGCCTGGACATCTGGCAGCGGCAGCCATGTCCGGTGATTGCTGCGGCGGTAGCCATAGCGGCGGCTGACGCGTCCGGGCACTGCCTCGCGGAGCGCCCGCTCGATGGGAAGGGCTTCCCAATCCTCTGCGAATGGCAGCCGGAAGTTGACCTCCGGCACGTTCAGCGGCTCGTACAAGGCCGTGGTGAGGAACTCGGGTAGCAGGCTTCCGGGATGCGCGCCTGGGTCCGGGTCGACGGGTCGCCACCCGGACCGCAGCCGGCGCAGGGCAGTGGGCACCACGCCGAGCAGGAGGGCACGCGGCTGTTCCCAGAGCAATGCCTGAGCCTCATCGGCGCTGATGTCCAGGGCGCGACGCAGGTGGACGATCAGGCTGTCCTGCAATGTTGGGTCGATGATGAGTTTTTCCAGCAAATCGGCGAGTGCCTGGCCCTGTGCTGGAGACGGCGGGCGGGCAGTCGGGCGTGGCGCGGACAGCAGCCGGCGTGGGTCGATCCGGTTGTCCCGTAGCGTCGTGGATAGCCAGTCCAGCAGAGCCTGCGCGCCTTGGATTTTGAGTACGAAGCGGTTGCGGACCGGGAGGCGGCGCGCGGTCAACTCGGGCGAGAACAGGGAGTCGTAGGCCTGGTATGCCAGCCTGTCGCGGCCGTAGTCCGACAGGGTGATGACGGTCCAGGGGCGGGTTCCTCGGCGACGTCCGGCGCGACCGCGGCGTTGAATGAAGGCAGCCGCGTCGTGTGGCGCCTTATGCTGAAGGACGAGACCCACGCGGTCGTCGTCGTAGCCCACCTCCAGCGACGCCGTTGCAACGATGAGATCGGCATCATCGTCCACACCGACGTCCTGCGATGACGTACGTCCTACGGCTAACTGTCCCATCAGAGCGCGAGGGTCTAGGTCACGTCCAATCTGACGTACCAGATCCCACGACTGACCGTCGATGAAGCGTTCAGCCCGGAACGACGCTTCCGGTGACCGGAGCCCGGCCAAGACTCGCCCGGCTCGTCGAGGTCCGCGTCTAGTGCCTCCTCCTTCGGCGTCACACAGGTCGTCGTAGAAACGGTTCGTGACGTCTAGATCATCAGTGAATAGGAAACCGCGCGAGCCGTAAAGCATCTCCCGGCCGGGAAGGTCGAGGATTCGGCCGTACAGCATGGCGGTCTGAATGGACGTCGACAGTTGGCTCGCGCCGGAGACCGGGTCGGCGCGTAGAGCAATGGCGTACTCCCGGCCTTTGTTCTCCAGGTCTTGCGGCCGGGGCGTGACGTACTCCACCGACGCGTCCGACAGGCCTGTGAGCTGTGCGAAGAATGCAGCGGCGTCACGCAGGGTGGCGCTCAGGCCGACGAAGGTCACCGGGTTTCGCACGGCGTGGCGCCATCGCCGGAGTACGAGTCCCACCTGGGCGCCGTGCATGCCGGTGTAGGTGTGAGCCTCGTCCAGGAGCACCAGCGACGGCCGGCGTGGGCCGCGCCAGCCGAGGAGTTGACCGAGCCCAGGGTCGGTGGCGTTGCGGTTGAGCATCTCCGTCGTGGTGAATAGAAGGTCCGGTGGATTGTCGCGTAGCGAGTCACGGGTCAGAACGACATCGTCGATGACAAGCCCACAGGTGGCCTGAGTGCAGTGCAGGCGATCCCGGTTCTCGTTCTGATCTTGGCGAGACCAGATCAGTTCCTGGCGGCACTGGGGACACGACAGGTAGGGACACACGACATCGGCGCCGCGACTGCGCCACGCACGGGTCAGGTGAGATGTCTGTGCGCGTAGACGCTGGGCGTTGTGCGGCGTGTCGCCGTACAACACTCCGATCCTGAGCCGGCGGCTCGTCCCGGCGCCGGCCTCCCCATTCACCCGCAATGAGGTGGCGACCGCCTCCCGCAACTGGTCACGCAGCAGTTCGATCCGAGGGTAGAGAGCCAGCGTATGCACACCGGTTCCGCCCGTCCGCGAGTGCGCAGCCATGGCGGCGAATGCGGGGAGGTAGAAACCCAGCGTCTTTCCGCTGCCGGTGCCAGCACCGACGATGACACCCGCGCTCTGGCGCGCATTCAGCGCCGTGGTGATCGCTCGCGTCGCGTCCACCTGGAATCTCGCCATAGTTGGATGTCTGAGCAGCGCTCGCGCGGTTGACTCATGCCCGGCCGTCCACGCCTCGGTGAGGGCGAGTTCCTGCAGGGCGTCCTCGATGAGGACGTTGATCTCAGGGTATCGACGCGGTGCTGTGTGGAGGCGGTAATCGGCGACGAGCGTTTTGCCTTGCTCCCACCAACGCGCTGGGGGCGACGTGAGGTCGCGGGGGCCGAATAGCTGTCGCAGTCGGGTGGTGAGACGCACGGTCTCGCCCATGCGTGTGCGGTAGCGGGGCGGTGACGTCGCCGGGATGCGCATCAGCAGTGCGCCATCGAGGAGGGCCGTGAGGACGTCGTCGGGGTCCACGTTTGCCGAGGTCGGGGACTGCAGAAGTTGCTCATTAATCGTCTCGAGCACCTCCTCGTGCGAGAGGGTGCCCGTGGTCACGCCCCAAACCAGGAGAGGCAGTTCGAGATCCTCCAGATGATCGAGGACGCCAGACAGGGTGCGTCCGTCGAGCCCCTGAGTCACAAACCCCTCCTATGGAGTTCAATCTGGTCGGCCAGACCGTACTCCCGTAGCATCGCGATCTCTGCGTCTGAGACTCGATCGAGTGACACCCGTCGGCCAAGGCGAAACAGTAACGCCTCAAGCTCCGGCTCGGGTTCCCGCAGGTAGCTCAGCGACTCCTTCAGGCCGGCATGTGTCGTCACGAAGGAGGAGATCTCCCGTACGTGAGGCACTTCGATCTTGCCAAGTCTCTTCAGTTCGGTGAACGATGTCTGCTGGTCGCGCTGGGCGGCAGCGGGCAACACTGCCAGACGTTGAATCGGGAGTTCGGCCAACCGCTCGCTGGTCCACCTCAGCCACGCCCCTGTCAGCGTGGCCTGCACCCGCTCAAGGACGCCCTCTACCTTCTGGCGGGCCGCGGTGATGGCGCGAACTGATGGCAGTCCGTCCGCGGCAAGTTGCGCGAATCTCTCGCGTCCCTCATCGACCTGACCCACCGGCACATCGGCGCCTTGTTCCTGCAGAGCGCGACCCGCTTCAAGCAACCGGCGCAGTTGCTCAAGCGCGCTGCCGAGGCCATCGGCCTGCGTGAAAACCCGCTTGGCGTTGTCTTCCGCGACAGACCCTTCGCGTAGCCGGTTCGCCTCAGCCGTGAGCGCCCTCGCCTTGTCTAGAACAGACATCGCTGTCATGGCCCCACCTCTGTCCACTGCCGCAAAACTTCTTGAACCCGTAGTGCCGCCGACTCACCAGAACCGCCAGTTTTCAACCTGGCCTGGTCCAGTCGCTCGGTCAACCAAGCGTTACCAGCGACGAGGAAGCGTTCAATCGCGGCCAGGTCCGCCCCTCGGTCTGCTGCGCATGTCGCCAGGATGGCGCGGAACCGGCTGTCGTCGTCCTCGGCAGCCGTGACGCGCGCTATGTCACGCTCCAGCCGATCGATGGATTTCCAGTCGCGTTGCCGAACGTCAGCCAGCAAGGATCGGAATGTTGGCAGGTCCACCGGGCCAAGGCCCTCGTCGACTGCGGCACGAAGAGCCTGGTCAACCGCCAGCACCGTCTCGGCGCCGCTGACTCCTGCGGGTAGCAGAGCGCGAACCTTCTCGAGGGTGTGCTGAAGGTCGGCAAATTGCGCATCGGCCACGACAGCAAACTGATTGAGTCCGGACACTGCCTTGGTGGCCCACGAGGGAAGCTTGTCGGGGCGCTCCCAGGCCCACTGTTGGGATGCCTCACCAACCAAGGGCAAGGCCCGTGTGCCGTCGACGATGCGGACGTTGCCTCGCACCCCTCGCGTGAAGCCCACACTGTCTCGTAGCCTGGCGACCAGTTCGCCACGGCCGCTGCGGTGAGCCTCCCAGAGCCGATTCCATTGCGGTGTGCGGCTCAGTCCATCCGCTCGTTCCCACCCGCTCCCGTCGGCAAGCGCCGCGTTCAGCAATTCTGTGTCCTTCATGCCCGGCCAGGCGTGGCCGGCAAGCGCGGCGCCCAGCAGAGAGGCGCGGAAACCGAGAATGAGTTCCCGGTTTGAGAAGCCACGGTGGCGTTGTACGGCACGCTGGAGGTCGGGTTGGTGATGCTCCGCGATCTCGTGGAGGCGTCGTATCGCTGCCGCGTTACCTGCCACACCCACGCTCGCCAGGAGTATCTGTCGGAAAAACGTGGCGTTGCTCGGATTGCGCTTGAACCGAATCGGGGCGTCTGCTGTTCCCGGCAACCGCTCGCTCGCCGCACCTTCGATCGACACGACGGTGGAGTTCGATGGCCATGCCCTGTCGAGTTCAGCAGACTGGGGGTCCGCCACAACCGGATCGGTCCACATGCATCTGTTGATCACGGCCTGTCTGATCGTCCCTCGAAGGTGAGCAGCGGTAGTCTGCGGCAGTTGACTGTGTCGTCCCTGCCATTCTTCGACATGATCGATCATCATGGCCAGGGCGCGAGGAAGTTCTTGCGCGTTGGCGCTGGCCGGCTTCCTCCTCCCGGAGGTGGTGTCTTCCGTTGCGCGTGTCGTTGTCTGGCCGGGTCCGCTGGCGAGATCGTTGAGATCGAGAAGGCCAATGCCGAATGCGGCGTGCATCGCCGGATCAAGGTTGGTTATTTGATCTGGGGCGTCGCCCCAGAACTCAAGGAAGGCTTTTCGGCGGCTAGCGTCGGCGTGGTCGCGTTCCTCGATCTCCCGTTGCACTGCGCCGAGCATGTAATCCTCACCAGCAGGAGTGCGGTAGTCCTCGCTGAAGCGTTGATCCGGGAAGGATCCATCACGGAGGGCATGAGCGTGATCGACCAGGACGGGCCGGATGACCTCGCCGATCACCGCCCGCGGGTTGAACGAGTTGGGATTATTATGTGCCGGTCGTGCTCGGATGGCCCGTCGCAAGGTTGGCCAGTTAAACGGGTAGAGCCCATGCCCGTCGACCGACGCACCGAAGGTGGAATGGCATGTCTCTTGGAACTCGCACGTGACGCATCGGTTGGGCACGTCTGCCCCGTTCGCGATATTGGCATTGTCTAAGGCCTCTCGGCCGACGCGCGCGGCGTTGAGGTACCGGCCGGCGAAAGCCGTGATGTCAGATCGGCCCTGCTCGCCGGTGTCGAACCCAGCATCCAGGTCGTAGAGGTACGGCGTAGCCGCCTTCGCGCGGGTGAGCACCGTCTCGGCCAGCCGTGCGAAATAGCCGGTAGTCACGGCCATTAGCGTTCGGACAGGAGCCAGTTCGGCCTTGCCACTGCGCACCCCCGCCTCGATCAGGGCGTCGAGCAGGTCACGCTGAACACCCTGGAGGACGACGAAGTCCTCGATCAGTAGGACGATTTCTTTGCCCTGGGCTGCGTACTGGCGGCGAATCTCTAACATCGCTTGCTGTAGGCGGCCACCGCCCATGTTCCAGGCGGCGGTGATGGCGACCGGTAACTGCTCGGTGAGGATGTCGATCGCGGCGGTTTGCAGTTCCGGCCTGTTCGTGATGAGACTCAGCAGGCGTCTTGCTTTGTCGGATGCCTTGTTGACATCGGCGATGTCTAGTGGCAGGTCGGTGATCGAGAAGGCGGTCGGTCGATCGTCTTCGCCATCCCGTCGGTCGGAGAGGAGGCTGGCGGCAAGCCGCGGGATCAGCTTGCCCTTCTGCAGCAGATGGTCGCGGACATGGGGGTCAAGCAGGAGAAGAGCGAGATTGCCTGGCCCGGCGAGGACGCGTCCTTGGCCTGGTCTGGCGTCAGCGACCGCAACGGCCTCGGACAGCTCGTTGATGAGGCGGCGTTCCAGACTTTCGACGTCCAGTTCCGAGCTCATGCGGTCGACGTCGGCGCGTAGTTGCGCCAATTCAGGGCTGTCGACTCCGGGTTGATCGAGCAGCGTCCGGACGACGGCCCGCAGGCTCGTGCTGGTCTTCGGCAGGTAGATCACCACCCGCTTGTCGGTCGACGGCGTTAACTCGTGCACCCAGCGGACCAGATGCGATTTTCCGGTTCCGGACTCGCCGGTCACGGGCATCAATAGGACCCCGTTCGGGGTGTCCCGCCCCAGGAAGTCTCGCCGTACGTCCTCCTCGGTGACTGCCGTGCCGGGGTCGTCGGTTTTGGCCTCGGGGTGTCGGCGCCTGATGCGCAGTGGCGCATGGGTGGCGAAGAAGACGGACGGTGACGGGCTGACGGCTTCCGTGCTGATGGTCGTCGCGGCCTCGATCGGTGACCAACAGAGGAACTGGCGGAACTCAGCCATCGAGTGGCTCCAGGATGTCAAGGTGGGTGATCCGGTGCGTCCCGTTAGCCCGGTCGGGATCGACGAGCAACACCTCATCGTCGGCGTCGGAGCGGCGGTCGAACTTGAGCCAGCCTCGCTCCTCGCCGCAGAAGAGTGCGAATGATAAGGCGGAGGACACGTCTATCGAGGTTTCCTTGAGGTCGAGCGCGAGGCTGTAGCGGCCGCTAGGTAGGACAGGCAGAACCTCAAGGAGAGCCGCGATCGCGTCTCGCGCTGCGAGCCGCGCGCCCGCTGGCCAAAGCATCCGAGCCGCACGCTGGACAGCGACCGCGCAATCGGGTTGGAGCGTCAGCTTGGTGGGCGTTTGCAGGAGCGGGCCGGTCGCGAAACCGAGGGCTTTGGCCCAGTAACCGAATCGGTTCCGGCGGACGTCGTTGAAGTTGGGGTCGCTGATGTGTTCTGGCAGCGTCCTGCGCAGCAGGTCAGCCATGGCGTCCTCGTCGACTGGCGTGAACGCGTCGAGAGTGAGGAAACATGCCAACGCTCTGACCAGGTCCTTGGGCCCCTGGTCGCCTTCGTGGGCGATTCCTTCATTGCGGTGAGACTCAAGGACACGTGTGCGCAGCAGATCGGTGTACCCGGGGTAGTCATCTGGGGACTTCAGTCGGCCGTCGTCGCGCAAAGTGAGGCGATCGTCTTCTAGGGCGATCAGATTCAGGTCCTGAAGCGTTCTGACCGCGTTGTCGAAGGTCTTGTCGGCGTCAGCCTTGTCAGGTGGCAGCAGGCTGCCTGGCCTCAGCGCGGCCCGTACAGCGTCGTGGGTTTGGCGCCGGCCAGGCGCGGACGCTAGGTGCCTGGCAACCACCCACATGGCAGTAGGAAAGGACGCAGGCTCGTTCAACAGCGTCATGTCACAGCGCTCCAAGGGCGGTCTCGAGCGAGAGTGAAGCGTCGCACATCTGCCGCAGACTAATGGTCGGCCGTTCGGGATCGGGCAGGTCCTGGGAGTGCACGAGGTAGGTCGGAACGTCGTCCTGCAGGCGCAGACGTACGGCGGTCGGCAGGGCGGGCAGGTCGTCGGCGACCCAGACTAGCGGCCCGGAGAAGGATTCGGTGAGGTTGCCGTCGTGGTCCACGATGACCGGGTGGGGCCACGCTTCGCGCTGTATGCGGTCCGCGAGACGTGCGGTAATTCCGGGGCCAGCAAGCACCCCCAGACCGCGCCGTGCGAGCTGCGACAGCAGTTCGGGCAGAAGATCATCACGTGCAGTTGGCGTCCGCCACCAAATGCTCAACCACGGATGGTCACCGCGGATCAGTGCGAGGGGATCACGGCCTCCCTCCCAGTGAGGAATTGCGGGATGGGGTTCGCCGCCGTCGCGGTAAAGAGGATCGTCGCCTCGCATGTCGGGCCATCGCCGGCAGTGAGGGCATCCTCGACAGCTCACGGCGGTGCCCAACAGCCCGCCTCGCCATGGTATGCGGTAGTAGTCGCCGAGGACGTCGCCGACGCATCGGTCACCCTTTATCAATGCCTGCAGGCGGTCGAGCGCAGCGGTTTGCTGCTGCGCGACAAGTGCCCGTTGTGTGCCGAATGCCCGCCCCCAATGTAATCGGTCATTTGTCTGACCATCCTGCAGCCGAAAGACCACCCGGGCATCGAGGCCGCTGAAGTACTGGTCCAGCCTGGCCTGCCACAGGCCATCGGGCTCGTCCGGTAGCCGTTCAGGGGCTTGTGATTCTTCAAGTGTGATGAGGCCGGCGCGTGACATCAGGTTCAAGGTGCGGACGTTCCACTGGCGGTTGTGCCGTGACTCGGCGAGGACGTGCGGCGGAACCACATCAAGACTTGTCTCGTGGCGGCCGTCCCCGAGATCAGAAGCGGCTCGAGACATGGTGCGCCACCGGTCCCAGCCTTTCTCGGGGCTGATGACGATGGAGGCGTTGAGCCGCTTCGCCGTCTCGTCGTCGCCGGGTGCGATAGTCAGGTAGACGGCTGCGGGGCGGCCGTCGCGCCCACTGCGTCCTACTTCTTGGTAGTACCGGTCCAAGGTTTCGGGCAGGCAGGCGTGCACAACGCTGCGCACATTGGACATGTCTAGCCCGAGGCCGAAGGCTGACGTCCCGACGACGATGTCGTGTTCGGTAGGCGCCGGTTTGCCTTCATTGTTTTCTCCGCGCCATCCCATCACGGCGGCTCTGCGCTCGGCATCGGACATGTCGCCCGTGACCTCCGCGACGCGAAGGAGCCCGGCAGCCTTGAGCCGGCGAGTCCAGTCCCGCGCATCTTTCTTTAGGGACGTGTACAGGATGAGCGGGCGGGGCAGGGTGCTGACCGCTTGCAAAACGGCGGCGCATCGGTCGGCTTCGGTTCTGAAGCGTTCGACGAAGTAGGACGGTTCGCGGCGTGTTTGCGACGCCCAGACCAATTCGACGCGACCGGGCGAACTGAACAGCTCCACCAGCGTCTGGATCTGGTGTTCGGTCAGCGTGGCGCTCATGGCTAGTGTGATCAATTCTCGGCCAGGCGGTGCAATGGCGAGCCAGGAGCGACGCTGCCCGCTCATCGCCTGAAACTCTGGACGGAATTCATTGCCCCACTGTTCGACCAGGTGTGCCTCGTCGATGATCAGGTGAGTGAGGTAGCCCTGCCGTGTCGCGTCGTCCAGTGCCTGGCTGAGCCCGGTCAGGATGGCCTCGGGAGCCGCGATGACGACGCGTTGGCGACCATCACGGATGTCCTTGCGGATGGCCTTTTTGACGTCTTCCGAAGTTCCGCCGGTGTATGCGTAATAGCCGCTGGGACTTTGCTGCTCCCCGAGCGATGTGAGCAGCGCACGCAGACGACGTTCCATGTCCATGGCCAGTACGACCGTGGGGACCACGACGACTGCGACACCGCGCTGCCGTGTCGCGGGCAGGACGGCAGCCCACGCCACCTCGGTCTTTCCCTGGCCGGTCGGCAGACACACGATGGTCGTGCTGCCGGCCGGTGCCGTCACGATCGCGCGAGCCGCCTGCCGCTGTCCCAGTGAGGTGTAATGCTGAAAGCCGGTGCCGAGTGCGCGGCTCCAAAACGGATCCGCCGGATGAGCTGACCTAGGGGTGGCGTCCCCGCCGTAGACCTCGAGAACCTCCTGCTTGGCGGCGCCCTCCGACAGAGGGGCGTCGGTGCGAGGATGCCAGATCCGTGCCGTCACCGAGAAGCCCGCAGCCACTGACAACGCCTCGCAGCCCACATCCTCCCACTGTTGGCGGCTCGGGAGGGCTGGGCTGTTGGGCACAATGAGGGGCCAGTCGCCACCCTGGCGTGCCTCGTTCTCGAGCAGGATCTGACGGGTCAGCCCGACCACATCACGCCATCCTGCACCACCGGCGGTCAGGCCAACGAGCGCATCACGCAGTCGCGCACAACTGCCCGAGGCAGGGAACGTGGCTGGAACCTTGGGCCAGCTAGCCCAAAGCTCCTGGGCGGATGACCAGCCATCAGTTGCCATCTTGTGGCACCCCCAGTTCGCCGCCGGTCACGCAGGTCACGGCCATTAGCCGGACCTTTGGCTCCTTCAGCGCGTCGATGAGAGCAGCCGCCACGCGGACATCGGTGAGGTAACTATCAGTATCGGACAACAACCGGCCGGCGTTCCGGCGCGCCTCGGCTTGGGCGCGACGGACTGCCCACGCCCGGCCTGCTTCATGCTGCGCCTGCTCCGCACGCCGTACGAGCTGCGCGGAACGGGTCAACTCGTCGCGTGCGGTTGCTTCGGCGCTGCGGGCGGCCGTCGCCAGCCCTTCGATGTCGCCGAAGTATTGCCATAGAGCAGATATTCGCTCGTCATTGAGGTTGAGGTCGCCGCGATCCTGCGCGTACGGGGCTTCCAGCCACCGCAGGAGATCGGGATCCTGCACGGCCTGGTCTGCCTGCGACGGAAGCCAGATCCGCCGCATGATGGGCGGGAGGATGACGCTGGCCTGACGTCGGAGGGCGTGTACAGCGTCCGCCGCGTCTCCGACGAGTTCTAGAGCCGGCTCGATGTCGGGCTCGACCAGGAAGTCAAAGCCGAAGTAGGAGCGGAGCTCTCGACCGCGGACGCCCGGACGCCAGAACACGCACGCTTGGCCGCGATCGTCGATCGCCACAACGTTCGCGAGCAGGTCGACAAAAGGGTTACCCAGCCGGAAGAGCCGGGTGTTCGGTGTACGCAGAGCGGTGTTCCTGTTGAAGGTGCCTTGCATGGCTGCCGGTGGGACGGGCCGTCCGGAGATAGCGAGGAGCCGCGGGGACACCAACGGGTTTGCATGGGCGCGTTCGAAGCGCATGACGTGCCGAATCGATCCCTCGGGATGGATAGCAAACCGCAGCCCACCGGCTTCGGCGCCGGCGTAGAGCCGCATCGCCTTTTCGTGGGCGCCCCAGCGAATCTCGGTAGTGGTCATCGCCTCAGCGACGCTGAGGCCGAGCGAGCCCTCGTGCACGGCCTCGACAGTGTCCATCCCGTCGATCTCCCGACGCTCTTTTCTGAGGACGTCGGCGACCATATCGGCCATCTCCAGCATCGCCGCCGGTCCATCCCGCAGGCCGGTCTCCCAGATTGTCGTGGTCAAACTATTGAGGGCGTACTGCAGCGCCGACACAGAGTCGTCGAAGATGCGTACCGCACTCGTGAGCAGCGTCGTCCAAACGGCGGCGAAGGAGTTGTCGGCGTGACCGCCAGGGGCGACGTACTGCATGGCTGCCCGGTGTCCGGCACCGAACGCGCCGGCGAACCGGTCTACTCGTCCCAGCCGTTGCTCACACTGGTTGGGTGACCACGGCAGCCGTAGATGGATGACGGCATCGGCCTCTTGCAGATTGACGCCGTCCTCGGCGCTGTCGTCTGCAATGAGGAGGCCGCCCTCGGCCCGCCAGCGATCCACGTCCATTGCGCTCGCCGCAGCACCTCGACGATGGGTGTGCTCGGTGATCCGGACTCGCGCATTCGGTGTCAGGACGTCGGCGATCAAGCCGGCCAGGCTGCCCGCGCCGCAGAACATCACAGCGCGTTTGTGCTGTCCGAGCACCTGAAGGTAGTCACGCATGTCGGGCTCTGCAGCATCGTTGTCGTCGAGTTTGCGCAGAAGGTCCTCGTCGTCAGGCAACACAGCTGCCGCAGCAAGCACCTCACGCTCGTACTCACTCAGGCCAGCGCGCCGAGCAGCCGCGTCGTCACGGTGAATGCGCCACCGGAGAGCGTCCTGCAGGTCCCCGGAGAGACCGTCACTGCGCGACGACAGCACCGCCAGGACGAGGCCGTACGCTTCGGTGCGGTCGTCGGCGTTGTGATCCAGCAGCCAGTGCGAGACGTGTTGCTGCCACGTCACCAGCGACTCGCTGACCAGTTCGTCATTGGCGGCGACGCTCAGTACGGTAGGTCGCTGCCGGCCAGTGACCTCGAAGGGCAGTGCGTCCACGGAGTCGTCGCCTGCCGACGTGAGGACGTTGTGCCGGCGATGGCGGATGATTCTGCGATGCATGCGGTACGTCTCACTGATGTGGGCCCGCAAGGCATCGACGTGTGACCGGAGGATCTCGCGCTCGCCTTCGTCGATCAGGTCGCCATCGGCAGTCAGCAGGTCCGAAACACGACCGGCAAGATCGCGGAACGTTATGTCGCCGGGGAGGAGGTCCGAGATCTCCGCGATGGCGCTCGGAAGCAGAGGCTCGAAGTCCGCGTCGAGCGCGAAGACGGCGTTGGCCAGCACGCGCCGTGCCTGGAATCGCTGGGTGAACTGCGGCAGGTCCTCCCAGCGGTAGAGAGTGGGATCGAGTAAATGCAGCATGCCGAGGTGCGCCTGCGGCCGCGACATCGGCGGTGTAGCCGACAGGAGCAGCAACCGGGGCGTGGAGTGCGCCAGCTGGGTCAGTTCCCGATATCGGGCTTCCGTTGGGTCGGCCGCATCGGTCAGGCGATGCGCCTCGTCCACCACAACCAGGTCGAAGCCGTGGTATTCCTCCCACTTGTCTGGGGTTTCATGGCGGGTGATCTTTATCGTTGCTGCCGGGAAGTCCTCGGTGAAAAACTTTCCCTGCAGTTCACGGCTCCATTGCTGCCGCAGCATGTCCGGCGCGAGGACGACGATCCGAGCGGTCGGCTGATCGAGGAGGCGCTGCCGGATGACCAGTCCAGCCTCAATGGTCTTCCCGAGGCCGACCTCGTCGGCCAGGAGGTATCGCTGCACAGGGTCGCTGAGCACGGTCAGCGCAGCTTGCACCTGATGCGGATAAATTTCGATCGCCGCCGACAGCAGCGCGGGAAGGTCGGCGCATGCGGCCCGTTGGGCCACGAGGCTGCTGAGCATCGGAAGCCGGGCATTTCGAAAGTACGGCGACTCGTTGGCGCCCGCTGCGAGGACCTCGACCGGAGAGGCGATCGGCCTGTCCCAGCGCACCCGCAGATGCTGCTGTGGAACCTGGTAGTCGAGGTCCTTGTTGGGTAGGCGCACGAAGTAGACACCAGGGCCACCGCCGATGATCCGGCCCGCCCGCCACCGTCCCGTATCAGGGTCCTGCCAGTAGACCCTCGTCTGGGGTAGAAGTTGCGCCAGACGGCACTCGTCGGCCGGGACCCAGTAGCTCTGCGCGACCGGCCTCGCAATGGACTCGAAGGCATCAATTCGCAGATCGCCGCCACGACGTTCTCCCACACGTCCGATACCTGGAACCTGTGGGTGCTCAACGAATTGACCGGTCGGCAGCAGCATGATCGGACTGGTCCCCGTCCCTGCGCGCCGTCCTGTGGACGGATCGGCACCTAAACGCACCAACGCAGGGTATCGACTATCTCTGGCATGGGGCAGCAGCAGCGGTGCGCACATGATCAGCCGAAAAGCCCAAAAGACCAACCCAACTCCTGAGATGGGTTCACGGTCTCATCTAGGCCGCCTCCCGCTTCCCAGCCAAGCGCGGTTCGGACCCGGTGCGGCGCCGCCGGTGACCTCAGGGGTCACGACGACGCTCTCCCACCACCGTCCGGTCGGCCGAGCCTGGCGGCCGTGGCTGTGACCGTAGGGCCGACCCGAATCCGCCTCAGCCCACCGCAACACCCAAAGTCGCCGCGCGCAATCGATGCTTCACTACCTATTCCGGTACCTGACCTGCAGGAAATCCGCGACGCGCTTGATGTCACGAGGCGTGTTCTGGATGTCGTTCCACCTGCGAACGATGCCGTTGCCGAAGTCCCACTCACCGTCGGTCCAGCGGCAGTCATCGGCGATCGACTTGAGGTGGGCGGCGAACTCCTCAACCTCGACGATCCCGTCGCCCTCCTCACGCGCATGGCTAATGGCGTCCATGAGGTAGCCCATACTGATGATTCCGACGCCGTGCATGAGGCGCGACTTGCGGGGCGGCTTGCCCCACGCGTCGGGGAAGACCTGGCTGACAGCGGTCCAGAAATTGAACAAGACGGTCAACATATAGCCGGTGGTCGGCAGCGCCTCGTCGTTGCGGAACCGGTAGAGGGCGCCGTCGCTCAAACTGGTCTCCAGCATCCTCAAGACCGAGTTGTCCTTGATGACGCCGGACGGGTTGGTCGGGGTCTGGATCATCCGGTTGAGTGGAGACCGGGCGTCGAAGTTGAGCCCCTCGAGCAGGGTTGCCGGCAGTTGACGTACCCGCAGCGGAGTTGGCAGCGCGCCCGAGGCCCCGGGCAGGAGTTCGTGGATGAGCCCCTTCGGCAGCGCCTTGGTGGAGTTGACGAGGATGAACTGTGAGCGCTGATCTGCGGTCTCGTTCGTGATGAAGGCGCTGATGCTCACTGGGAAAGCATCGACCCTGGCATCGCGGATGGCGGCGCTGCGCTGCTGGCCATCCACAATGAAGCCGGGCCTGTCGTGATCAGGCCCTTCGGTGATCGGGATGATCAAAGTTCCGCTGCGCACGTAGCCAGGGCTGTCGGATCCCGTCTGGCCTGGCTCGAAGCGCACCCGTTCGTCGAACGCGATGACGATGGCGTTGGGGAGCAGGGGGCTGGCGTCGGTTTCTATGTATCGGCGGATCGCCGCGACATGGGCGAGGACCTCGGGCCGTTGGTAGCCGTGCAGCAGGGCGTCCTCGTCGCGGCGGATGCGGGAGACTGTAGCGATCTTGGGTACGAGCTTGCCGTCCATGGCGAAGGTGTAGAGAAGGCGCCCGCGGCCCTGCTGAATCTCCAAGGCGGGCAGGCGCAACTCCTGGGTGACGGCGGAGTCAGCGGACGCCTCGGTCCGGGTCTTGGTCACGCGGTTGTCCTTCCTCGTTGTGCGCGGAGACGCTGTTCGAACACGTACAGGTTGTGGAATCCGCGCCGTTTGTTGCGCTCGGAGCCCCGAAACACGACGATCTCAATCCCGACGGCGACACAGAGATCGCATCGACAGTCGCGCCACGGCCGAGCTGCCAACGTCGCACGGTACTGCTCGCTGCGGTCGGACTTGCCGCCGTTCCACAGCGCACTGTAGGCGACCAGCGCCTCCAGCACCGGCTCGAGGTCAGTCTTGTCAGCGTCGTACTCGCGCAGAAGGGTGAGGGCGGTCCGCTCGAGCGCCATCGCCTCGCCTTGGCCGATCTCGCCGGAGCGGATCCGGGCCTTGAGCTTCGCGTTGCCGTCCACCTGCGGAACGCGCAGGGCGACGTGGGTGCGGGTGGGGGTGTAGTAGTTGTCCCGGTCATCCTTGAATGCCTGGCGGAACGGTGAGGTGCTGTCGAAGCTGGTGACGCCGTGGCTAACGAACGTCGGCACGTCGTCGACGCGGCTAACACCGAGAAGGTGCAGTTCGGTGGAGTGCTCTCGGACCTGGTCGATCGCTCGTAGGCAGGCGAGGATTTCATTGGTCTTCAGCGGCACCATACCGCCGAGCGCGATGCGGGTGTAGCCGATGCGCTGCAGTTCCGCGATCGCGTCCGCGTAGGACTGCGGGCTCCAGCCCTGGGCAACGCCGACAGGTGCGAAGCTGACGTTGCGGGCGTCGCACCGATCCCAGAACTCCTGGGCCAAATCGAGTGTGATCTTCTGGCGGCGGACCCATTCCTGTGCCTTGGGATCGTCGCGTGACGTAGCGGGCTCGTACTGAAAGATCACGTGGTCGACGGCGATGCCGTAGTTGAAGCCGCATCCGTCGTAGAAATCGATGACTTCATCAACGCTGTACGGCGGCCATTCTTCGGCGACGTAGGAGAAGGCACCGCAATCGCCCATGATCTCCAAAGGGGTATGGCCGTTGTCGAGCCGGAAGAACTTGGCGGCGCCTTCACGATAGAGGCGGTGGCGTTGTGCTCCGGTGTACTTGCCCGTGGTGCCGCTGGCCAGACCGTCCACGATGGCCTTGGACACCAGCAGCCCGTCGAACGGCGCTTGGGTCAGGACCTCGTGCGCGTACAGGTCGTCGCGTTGCCGGACACGGAACGGGTCCCGTTCTTCGGTGATGAAGTCGAAGCTCGGATCGACCTGGTCCTGGCTGTCAGGAAAGAAGAATTTCATCGCTGCTCCGCCTGGGCGTTGCGGTGCACCCGGATGAGGTAGTTGGACAATGCCTGGATGTCGCGGGGGGTGTTCTCGACCTCGTTCCACCGCATGTTGAGCTCGTCCCAGGTGCCCGAAGTCCAGCGACAGTACGGGGCGATCAACGCAAGGTGCTCGCGGATCAGGCGAGGCGCGTCCGCTGCGCGGGGATCGACGATGCCGAGCACCCGGCCCATGAGGTGACCCATGGCGCGTATCCCTGCGCCGTGCATCAACCGACTCTTGGCGGCCGGTTTCCCCCAGGCGTCGGGGAAGGTGTCCCGCACGGCACCCCAGTAGGTGTAGAGGGCGTGCAGGACGCCGTCGAAGTCGGTCTCGTTGCGGCCCACGTCCCGATACGGGAACAGGCACCCGGCCGATGTCAAACTTTCTTTGATCAGTTCGACGAACCCTGTGTCGGTGATCACCGCGAGAGCGGTCTGCGACTTGTCCGTCGACGCCCGTTTGATCATCCCACGCAGCGGTGAGCGTTCGTCGGTGTTGAGCACGTCGCATAGCTCCGACGGAGCCCGGCGAATGGCCAGCCGCGTCGGCAGTGGGCTGTCGACCGCCGGGAGCAACTCCGTCACCAAGCCGCGTGGCAACGGCCGGGTGTTGTTGATGCGCAGGAACTGATCGCGTTGGACCTTCACGGCGTCGGCGACGAACGCGGTGATTGGGACGGGGAAGTCTTTGCGCCGCGTGCGGGACAGCGCCACCGCGCGTTGCTGCCCGTCGACGATCCACGCGGGTTTCGGCCGACCGTTTTCCGCCATGGGGATGGTGAGCGTGCCGGTAATGCCGAGCTCATCTCCTGGGAGCCGGTCGCCGCGGATCTTCTTGAAGTGCACTCTCGACGACAACGCCATGATGATCGGGTTGGGGAAGACCGCAGCGTCGCTGTTGAGGTACTCGACGATCTCCTGGATATGTTTGCGCACCTCAGGGCGTTGATAGCCGATGAGCTTGCCGGCATGGTCACGACTGACCCGGGAGATGTCTGCGACCTGCAAAATCTCCTCGGCCCGGAGGGTGAAGACATAGAGGGGATATTCGGTGCTCTGCGCGATGCACAAGGCCCGACGGACCATGCTGTTGGGAGGCGGTGAGGCAGGCATCAGGGGCGCGCCCTCCATGCCATTACCTCGGCGAAGAGTTGCCCGAAGCGGGCCTGCTCACATGACCGTCCTGACAGGCGAAGGCGTCGCAGCAAGCCCGTCGCGGTGGTTGCCCGTTCGCCCGCATGCCCACGGATGAAGGCGCGCACCTCTTCGTCGGTAAGACGCTGTCCAGCGGTGCGAGTTGCGGGAACCGGCGTTGCTTGCGTTGTCTGTTCCACACGCTCGCGCAGTCGTTCGCGCCGTAGGTCGTGATCGTCATCGACCGACGAGCGCAGCAGGAACGCTGCGACGCGGGCGTTGAGCGATAGCAGGCTGCCGCCGAGGTGAGGTTGCAGCCTGGCGGTCACCGGTACGACGAGGTCTTCAAGGTCATTAGTGGATGGCCCGACAACGGATAGTTGCTGGTTGTCGTGCAACAGACTGGCCGCAACGGTGACGTCCGTGGCGCAGGCTCGCTGGTAGGCGTCAGAGAGCACCGCGATGATCGTGGCGTGTGGATCACGACGGGCTAGGTCCGCGAATGACCGCGGTTGGTCTGCGTCAGGGCCAGGCCACTCGGTCAGCCTTGTCCACCAGTCGCGGGCGGCGGATTTATCCTCACCGACCGAATCGACCCCGCCCGAGGCGAACGTTGCCGCATACGGTCGGATCGCCGCCGATGCGGCGATGAGCCCGTAGCCTGCTGAGCAGACCCATAACGTCGCGGCCCGCGGTGCGATCTGGTCGGGCAGGGTCCGGGCAATCTGCCAATGCTCACCGGCGTACAGATCAACGGCAGGGAACCTGCTGGCAGAACTGGTCAACAGTCGGTCTGTCCAGGTGGCGAACCGCTGACCTGGACTGCTTTCATGGAGGTTACCCACACGTAACCGGTCTGGCACTGTGTGTCGTTTCCGGTTGCTGCAGGTGACCACAACGTGCACGTTGGCCGGGCCGGAGTGACCGCTGCTAGCCATCGGTGGAGTCCCGAGTCGTTGCGGTCAGCGTCCAGGGGATCTGCGCGTAGGCGGCGTGGTTGTGGATGCTTTCGTCGTTGACCACGCGGATCCGGTACTCGGCGATGCGGACGTCGTGGTCCAGTGCCCCGGCAACGGTGCGGATCATGTCCTCAACGAAGACGGGGTTGTCGTAGCCGGCCATGGTCACGTGGCGTTCGTCCGGACGTTTGAGTAGCGCGTACACCGGCGATGATCCAGCTGCCTCGGCGATGTCGATGAGGTGGTCGAACCACAGGCCGGTGGCGGGGGTGTGTGGGCGGGCGTCGATGGTGACCCAGCCGCGTTGGTTGTGGGCGCCGCGGTCGCTGATCGCTTTGCTGCACGGGCACACGCTGGTGACCGGCACCTTCACGGCGAGCACCACCTCGTCCCCACGGTCGCTGGCGGCGGCGGTCAGGGTGCAGGTGTAGTCCATGAACGAGGCGATGCCGGTGACTGGGGCGAGGCGTTCCAGGAAGTACGGGAAGGTGAGAGCGACGCGGGCGGTGGCACAGCCCATGCGTTGGCGCAGGTCGTCGGCCATCAAGGTGACGGCTTGGCTGCTGAGTCGGTCGCGCCAGGTGTGCAGCACGTCGACGAAGCGGCTCAGGTGGGCGCCTTTGACGTGGTCGGCGAGGCTCACCGACATGGTGACTGTCGCGACGGTCTCGCGTTTGTTGCCACGCGCGTCGGAGATGAGCAGGGGGTAGCGAAGGCCCTCGACACCGACCTCGTCGAGGGCGATGCCCCGAGTGTCCGGCAGGGCCTGAACGTCTTGCAAGCTGTCGCCCCTGATCTCACTGATCGTCATGCGTCGCCTCGGTAGACGCAGCCTGACGTGCAGGTTTCCCGGACGAGGATCTCTGACAGCGGCAGTTGATCGATGAGTCGTTCCCAGATCCAGCGTGCAAGGTTTTCGCTGGTGGGGTTGTCCAACCCGGGGACATCGTTGAGGTAGTAGTGGTCGAGTTGGTCGTGCAGTGGGCGGAACGCCTTCTTGATCTCGGCGAAGTCCATCACCCAGCCCGTCGCCGGATCGACGTCCCCGCGGACGTGTACCTGCACGTTGTAGGAGTGGCCGTGGAGGCGGGCACACTTGTGCCCGTCGGGCACGCGAGGAAGCCGGTGGGCGGCCTCGAAGGTGAACTCGCGGTAAATCTCCATCAGGCTATTCCTAAGTACTTGTGGGTCTGCAGGCTCAGTTGCCACTGCGGGTGAGCCAGGCAGTAGGCCACCGCCGCGCGGGTGTTGGCCTCCTGCTCTGGGCCGTCCATCGGCTGCAACCGCATGAACGTGAACGCGAGGTCCTCGAAAAGCTCAGGCATCGCGGCGGGCTGGGGATAGACGAGCTTCAGTTCATCGCCAGCGGTCAACACCAGATCGGCGCCGGCCTTGGGACTGACACAGATCCAGTCGAGGCCAGCGGGCGCCGGTTTGGTGCCGTTAGTTTCCACCGCAACCTCGAAGCCCTCGGCGTGCAGCGCCGCCACGGCGTCATCGTCGAGTTGCAGCAACGGCTCCCCGCCGGTGCACACCACGTAGGGCTTGCTACGGGAGTGCGGCAGGCCCTGCCATGTCTTGGCCACCGCTATCGCGAGGTCCGCGGCGCTGGCGAAACGGCCCCCGCCAGGCCCGTCAGTGCCGACGAAATCGGTGTCACAGAACTGGCAGATCGCGCGGTGCCGGTCGGTCTCCCGTCCGGTCCACAGGTTGCAGGACGCGAACCGGCAGAAGACTGCGGGTCGACCAGCGTGGCTGCCTTCACCCTGCAGGGTGTAAAAGATCTCCTTGATCTTGTACATAGCCCTGTTCAGCTCTGTGACGTCGTCAAAGCCGGATCGGTCATTCCCAGCTCGGCAAAGCCGCGGTTGCGGAGGAGGCACGAGTCGCACGTGCCGCAGGCGCGGTCGTCGACCGGGTCGTAGCAACTGTGGGTGAGGGCGTAGTCCACATTTAGTTCGAGGCCTCGCCGGATGGTGTCTGCCTTGGTCAACTGAATCAGAGGAGTGTGGATCTTCAGTCTCTGGCGGCCCTCGACCCCAGCCCTAGTAGCCAGGTTCGCCATCTCCTCGTAGGCCTTGATGTACTCCGGGCGGCAGTCCGGGTAGCCGCTGTAGTCGAGTGCGCTGACCCCAATGAAAACGTCCGACGCGTCAAGCGTCTCGGCCCATGCCAGGGCGAACGACAAGAAGATCGTGTTGCGTGCTGGGACATAGGTGACGGGAATGTCATCGGCCGAGAGGTCGTCAACGCTGTCGTGATGCGGTACCGCGATCGACGCGTCGGTGAGCGCCGATCCACCGAAGACCCGCAGGTCAATGTCGGCTACCACATGCTTGGTCGCTCCCAGTGCGGCGGCGACGCGCTCTGCCGCCTGCAACTCGACCGTGTGGCGTTGTCCGTACCTGAAGCTCAGCGCGAAGGTCTCGTACCCTTCGTTCCGGGCGATCGCCAGCACCGTCGCCGAGTCCAAGCCGCCGCTCAGGAGGACTACCGCCTTGCGCTGCGCCATGTTTGTGACCTGATCTCTCGCTCGTGTGAAACTGCAGACCCATGGCGAACCACAGCTATGTAGTTTACCGCTTGCTACGGTACCGAACGGATCGTCAACATCAAGTGCCGCCGCCCACAAATCCTCGGCTGAGCTTGGGCGTTCGAGATGGTCGACAACCCAGCGCGCTCGGACTTGAGAAGTCAGAAGCCAAGGTCCAGAGTCTTAGGTGCAGAAACTACCAGCCTGCCGCCGAACACCGAGCTGAAGTTTACGCGGTTACGCTGCGTGGATTCGTAGTCCACTCCGCGACATTGGTGTGCCCCGTCCGGAGCTCTCGCCCGCCTCGACCGTGACTACGGCGCGCAGGCCATGCCCAACGGTCCAGGCGGTGGCGCAGGCCGTCCACGGTCCGGCGGCGTGCGGCGGCCAGCAGGCCGCCGCACGCGCCGCGTGTTCCGCTCCCCCTCATTAGGCGGCCCGCTCGTCCGGGGTGGGCTGGTCGTGGGTGGGGTATTGGTCGTCGTGGTGGGTGTCGGTGTAGGGCAGGTCGATGAGGCGGTGACGGCCGGTACAGCCGGGTAGTTGCCAGATCTGGTGGGCGGGGCTGGCGGCGAGTGCGGTGCGTAGTTCGGCGGTGGTGGTGGCGATGGCCGCCTCCGGGCCGGCGCCGGCGATCCGGTGGTGCAGGTTCGCCTCGCGGCGGGCGGAGGGGAGGTGCAACAGCACCGGCCACGCCCAAGTGCTCAGGAGGTAGAGCCGCTCGTATTTGATGATTTTGTCGATGAGGACCTGCAGGTTCTCACCGCTGGTGTCGTACTCGAGGAAGAACGGCACGGACCGTTCGTGCTCGGTCCATATTCCGGCTCCGTCCGGGCGGGGGAAGCCGGTCGCTCCGGCGATGATGAGGTGCGGGTTGGCGCCTTTGCGGTAGAGGGTGCCGGGTTCGTGGTAGGCGGACGCGGGCTGCCAGCGGGCCAGTTCGGTGTCGGGGTGGGTGCGGGCGTGGGCGGCGAGGTCGATGAAGACCTGGTTGCCGCCGAGCAGGTGCGGCAGGTCCGGCCGGCGGGTGAGGGAGTGTTTGCGTCGGCGGGCTTGGTCTCGGCGGCCTCGTGGGAGTCCGCGTTGGGCGTGGACGTGGTCGTAGCCGAGTTGGTCCAGGACGTAGTGATAGGGGTGGGAGCCTCCGTCTGCTTTGTTGGGTCGGAACCGGTCGACCGCTCGTAGGGCGGTGAGGCGGCGGAGGCGGCGTTGGGTGAAGTCCAGGGAGGGGAACAGGGCGGCGGCGATCTGGTCGGTGGTGAGCACGCCGTGGTCGTAGAGCCAGCCCAGGAGCCGGTCGTCGCGGGCGGTGATGCTGGCCTGCAGGCGTAGCAGCGGGTCCGCGGCGGGTAGGTGTTTACCCATGGGCACAAGCCCTGGGGGAGAGACCCGAGACTGGAGGGTCTGTCTGGAGCGGTCCCACACTCCTGACAGCGGGGTTGACCTGGGCTGTGAGCGGCCGTGCGGGGTCAGGTTGGGTGTCAGGATCAAGACGGACGGTAGAACGGAGATCGGCACTGACCGCTGAAGCGCCGGGCACAACGGGTTCGGCCAGACGGTGTGGTGAGGGTGGGTGTGAGTCGGGCCGGTGACGCTGGTGAGGTTCGCGGTGCGGGGTGATCATCGTTGGTGCTCCAAGGTCGCAGGTGCGAGTGGGTGTGAGGTTGGTGCTCCCGCGCGGCCGCAGCGGGCGGAAGCAACCGGAGGTCCGCAGCCGCCGTACGCAAGCGTGGTTGGACATGCCAACCTGCCTGGTCTCGCGCGTATGGCGAACTTCCGGTGACACGGGCAGCGTCAGTCGCCGCGATCGAAGTTGGTCACAGCGGCTGCGACCTGCGGCGTGAGAGCCGCAGGCGTTGCCGTTCGGGTTCGAAGCGAACGGCAACCTCGCCAGTCCCCTGACAGCGACCGGGGGATCGCTTCGGTGGGTCGCCCCGGTCTGCTCCTCGACCGGCCCGGGTGGGCCGGTCGAGGAGCAGTGGTCGGTTGGTCAGGGGCGTGGCGGGTAGTGGTACTCGCCGTTGGCGACGGATTCTTCGTAGGGGCGTTCGGGGTCGTAGATGGGGTGTGGGGCTCGGGGTCGTACCTCCTTGAAGGTCACGGTGTCGGGCGGCCACTGATCGGGGGTGTGGGGAAGGTCGGTCAGGGCGAGGCGGTGTGTCTCGCCGATCGGCTGCCAGACCGGGTCGGCCGGGTGGCCGTGCTCGGGGTTGCTGGTGACGACGGTGAGGTGCCGCGTGTTGCGGCGCTCGAGGTAGCGGCGCAGTTCCTGCTCGCGCTGCGGGTCGGCGGCGTGGAACAGCAGGGTCGCCAGGCCGGTTTGTTCGGCCAGCCGCCGGTAGGCGTGGACGTGGTCGGCGAGGTCGGCGGGACGGATCTCGCCGGGGTCGGGCTGGTACCAGAACGCGTGGCGGTTGCGGTCGTGGATGTACTCGCCGTGCCAGGCGGCATGTCGCGCCGCGGTGACGTGTCGGCAGGTGCGCGGTGACCACCAGGTGCGTAGGTCACTCCCGGGTTCGGTGAGCGCGTGGGTGGCCAGGTCGACGAAGAAGTCGTTGGCCTGCAGCAGGCCGGGCAGCTCCGCATGTTCGCGGAGCCGGTCGCGGGCCCGGTACACCTGCGCCGGTGTGACGTCGCGGTCTTCGTCGAGTGGGGTGAGTTGGGTGCCGATCGGGCCGAGGCACCACGAGGTGTCGGCGGTGGCCGCGGTGCCGGTGTTCCAGAGGCGGTCGATCCAGCCGCGGCGGGCGAGGATCGCCAGACGTCGGGTGGCCGACGTCGTGGTGGTGGCGAAGCCGAGTGCGGTGAGTTGCGCGGTGGTCAGGACGCGGTGCTCGGCGAGCATCTCGACGGCCCACCAGTCGGGCAGGCGCATGCGGCCGCTCTCGGCCAGGAGCAGCTCCGTCGGGATCGGTCGGGTGGACGGGACAGTGAACTGGGGATGGTGGGTGGTCGACATGACCGTTACCTCCAAGGTGGTGCCACTCCCGGATTGGGGGTGGCAGGGGCGGATGAATGCCTGTGTGACGGCGTCGGTGCGGCACACCTCGGGCGGATCACGCCACCGCGGTCGTGCGTCGCAGTGGGTGACAGTGCGGTGCCAGATCGCCGATTCCGTGTCCGGGCGGCAGCCCGGCACGGAACCGGCTGGTCCGCGCGGCCGGATCACCGGCCGGTCATGCGGTACGGCGAGAATCCGAGCGCGGCTTCTGGCGCCGTCATTAACAAACCGCCGCTTGTGTGCTCTGGCGAACGCCTGCCCCACTCACAGCCACTCACAACGAGGGGTTTTCTCAGTTGAGGTGATCCGTCCCAGGAGCCCTCACCGGGGGAAGGTGACGGCGCCGCGCGAAGAGGGAGCCGGCCTACGCGACTGCCGTCGACGTGGCGGTGGTGGTGGAGAGGCGACGGCGGCTGGCGGCGCGCAGACTGGCCCGGCGTTCGGCTTGCGCCGCCAACGCCTCGGCGGCCTGCGGGGACGCCGCGCCGGTCAGCATGCCGTTGGCGAGGGCTTCGGCGAGGCGGGTGTCGATGCGACCCAACCGCATGCGCAGGGCGTCGGTGCTGATGCCCATCCGGGCCGCGATCGGGTCCATGGCCCGCCGTCCCAGTCGCACGTCGATGTAGGGCTGCTCGTCGTCGGCGTCGAGGATCCCCAGGCGCACCGCGCGGCGTACCAGCACGTCCGGATGCCCGTAGGGCACCTGCGGGGTCCGCGGTCCCGTGACGCGCTCCACGTCCTCGACCGGAACGAACTCGCTGGCCTGCTGGCGCAGCGCGTGCCCGGCGCGCCACCCGGCCCGGCACAACGACGCGTACGGCGCCCGGCGGGCCACGTCCACGTGGTCACGCAGCGCCGCCAGGAAACCCGCGAGGACCTCCGCGCTGATGTCATCGGGGTCACCGCGGTAGCCGTCGGACAACCGCCTCGCGTAGCGGCGCAGCGCCGGCATCGCCATGCCGACCGCAGCGATGACCCACTGCGGCCCGTCCAGGCGGGCACGACGGATCAACTCCCGCCACACCGCGTCGCGGGCCGTGTAGGCGCGCGGGCTCGCCAGCAGCCACTCCCGCAGCGCCGGCAGCGCCACGACACCCGTCGGCAGCCCGACATCTGGACCGAACTCGTCGAGGTCGAGGGACAGGGGAGCCGGGTCGCTGGTCAACGCCGCGAACGCCACATCGAAGGCGTCCAGGGGCGCGGCAGGGAAGATCGTGTCGGACACACTCATGATCAGTACTCCTCGGTCTGAGACCATCGAGGGCCGCCGCCGTCTTTTCGGCGACGCTGGGATGCCGATTACGCCACGACCCACTCACAACCGCTCACAGCGCAGGTCAGGCCCGCTTTTTGCCCCCAGCGGACCGCCGTAGCGCCCCACCCGAACTCCGGGCGTCAGTCCGGCACCTGGCGAGCGACGCGGACGGGCCGCGGTGCGGCTGAGCAGGGCTGTGAGCCACCGAGGCGCACCGTGGGCGGTACCCGGACGCCTCTGCGAAGAGGTCGCGATCGTCGAGCCGCGTCCACCGCTCACAGTCACTCACAGCGGCTCACAGTCACTCACAGCCGCTGACCGAGCCCGTCTGGTCGGCGAATCTCGTCCGTCATCGGCGATCGGATCACTCTCGTTGGCACCGAACAACCTTGGCTGGCATCGGACTGACAGCGCCGATGAACTTCATGCCACCGAAGGCGCGCCGCAGCCATCTCACCGCCGAGGTCGCACCGCCGCTGGTCACTCGCGCTAGGGGTGCTGAGCAGGGCTGTGAGCGTAGGAGTCCATGCGAGATGTGTCCGACAAGGACTCTCCGGGAGCCCTGCCATACACCCTCCCACTCACAGCGACTCACAGCCGCTCACAAAGACTCACAGCGACTCACAGCGGCGTGGCATCCGCTGCCGGCACGCCCGGTAGGCCAGCGGACGACGCCGGCGTGGCGCGAACCCCGACCAAATGCCGCGTCCTCGTCCCTGGGCGTCATGCCCGGCGCCTCACCCATTCGACCGCCGAGGTGTGCGCACCAGTGGGAGAACCCTCGGTCCCGGCTGCCTCGCCCGGAAGCGGGCGATCCGGTGTCAACGAGGGCGGTCGATTGACAGGTTGTCCGTGCGGGCGTTGGCGACCGCGTCCGAGAGGACAGGGACGTCGGCATGAGCGCTGTGTCACTTTGTCCGGACACGTGTTCACGAGCGGTCACATGACGTCGAGAAGTGCCGATCGGTATCGTGCGCGCGGCTATGGCCTCAAGGTGGGCACAGCATGTCCTCGATGCCTGGACCGGTGTCCGTGGCGTCGCGCGTGTCATCGATGCTCGTCGTTGACAACTTGTCCGGCGGGGTTGCTGATCAGGCCCGGGACAACTCTTCCTCGCGTGTCACGCCTGGAGTGACACTGGCGCAGGTTGGCGGAGGTCCGTCCCGTGGCGGCGATGGCCAACCGGCATGACATTAACGCGCCGCGTGGGCGGGTGTGTCAACCGCTCGCCAGCGGTGTCCGCGCTCGTCGGCGACGGACATGTTCGCGGACAGCTTGTCATCGACTTTCATGAGTGCCTGACTGGTCGTCGCCACTTCGCCGTGTGACACGTTGGCACCGTGGCGGAGCCGTCGGCGGACAGGCTGTCGGAGCTTCGTCAACCGCCACACCGCCCACCGTGTCATCGGCTTCTGCCACTGTCCGGGTGGGTTGGCGTCTAGGCGGCGGCCATCGGCGTGGTGTCGGCGCCGGCCCCGTGTGAGCGCACGGACGGGCGGCCTGTGAGCCCCTGTGAGCGGCGGTGAGTCAGGCAGGCGTTCGCCAGAGCACACAGGCGCGGGTTTACAGGTGTCAGCGCCCTGACCGGCGTGGCGCGGGGCCGACATCGAGATGTGTAAGCACCGACGTAAGTACCGCTTGAGTCGTCCCGGCCGGCCGTGCTGGATGTCGCCGAGCCAGGTCGAGCGCCTGTCGGATCTGCTCCTGCGGTCCGGCCGTGAGGCCGAGTCCGCATCCGGGCATCCGGTCTCACCGCCGCGCGCCCCCGTGCCTGACGCCGTACGCCCGTACCCACCGTTGAGGAGATGACCATGAGATCGTCCAGACGCACTCGAACGGTGCCACCGCAGTCTGGGGAAGAGGCGGCCGCGGGTGAGCGGGAGCCGACGTGGACGGCCGAGCGGATCCGCGCCCTGGGTGCCAGCACCGACCTGGCAACCGCCGCGGCGGTGCTCGGCATGTCCCGCTCCGCCGCCTACAAGCTGATCCGCCGCGACGCGTTTCCCGTGCCGCACTTCCGCGTCGGGGCTCACTACCGGATACCGACGGCGCCGCTGCTCGCCGCCCTGCATTTGGGTGACCCCGGCACCACGCCGGAGCGCGCCGTCGGTGCCACGAGTGCCCCACCGTAGGCGCCTTGCGCGCCGACCGGGGGCCCCACCTGTCTAACCCTCACGCCGCGCCAACGCGCGGCCCTCTTCCAGCCCCGACCTTGCGCCGGGACCGTCGTCTGACGGTCCCGGCGACTTGATCGTGCCCGCGGATCACGCGTGGATGTCGATCGACGAAACCGATGCACCCCTACCTGATCTCGAGGAGCACCACCTGCCATGCCTGACGGAAGCGTCTTCAAACGCTGCGGCTGCCGCCACCCCGACACCGGAAAGCCCTTCGGCAACGACTGTCCGAAGCTGCGCCGCCCCAACCGCGCCTGGAGTTCCGAGCACGGCCACTGGGCCTACCAACTTGAACTCCCACCTACCGCCGACGGCCGACGTCGCCAACTACGCCGCGCCGGCCTGCCCAACCGCCGCGCCGCTGCCGACGAACTCGACCAGGCCCGGGAACTGCTCGCCCTCGCCCCGCGTGGGGACCGGCGGCGCCGCACCGACATCGCCGACCTACTTCAGGCCGCGGTGCGGGCCAAGCGCCCCCTACCCGAGGTCAACCGCCTACGGCAGCGGCTGCGCGGCGACGGCCCTCTTGCGGACACGCCGACCCTTGCTGAGTACCTCACCGGCTGGCTGACCCACCTCATGGTCGACGAGAACACGCAGCGCGGCTACGAATCGATCACCCGGGTCCACCTCGTCCCACACCTGGGGGACATCCCGCTGGACAAGCTGCGCACCACCCACATCCGCGCCATGTTCGCTGCCATCGAGCGCCGCAACGACGAGATCACCGCCGCGAAGGCGAGCACCGACCCAGCGATCCGCACGACCGTCACTGGCGTGCGACCCACCGGCGCTAGCACACGCCAGCGCATCCGCGCCTGTCTACGCAAGGCGATCAACGACGCCCTCGCCGACGAACTCATCGTCGGCGCCAACCCCGCAGCCCTGGTCAAGGTGCCCGCCGACCGGCCCCTGCCAATCGTGTGGGAGGACGAACGCGTACAGCGGTGGAAGAGCACCGGCGAGGTCCCCGGACCGGTGATGGTGTGGACCGACTCCCAGGTCGTGCGGTTCCTCGACTACGCCGCCGCGCACGCTCCGGACCTGCATCCGATGTGGCACTACATGGCCTACCGCGGACCCCGCCGCGGCGAGGCGTGCGGCCTGCGTGACAGCGAGGTTCGCCTGCACCGACGGGAGACCACCATCAACAACCAGATCGCCACCCACGGCTACACCGCTGTGCAGAAACCGCCGAAGAGCAGAGCCGGCAACCGCGACGTCGCCCTCGACGCCGACACCGTCAAGGTCCTCACCGCCTACAGGGCCCACCGCGCCCAGTGGCAACTCGCCGCCGGCCAGGCGTGGCCCGACACCGGACTGTTCTTCGTCCGCCCCGACGGGCAGCCGTGGCACCCAAGCGCCGTCACCCAACGGTTCCGGCGGCTTGTCCGCAAAGCCGGGCTACCCCCGACCCGGCTGCACGACCTACGCCACAGCGCCGCCACCATCGCCCTCGACGCCGGCATCGACATCAAAGTCGTCTCCGAGCAACTCGGTCACTCCACCACGACCCTGACTCGCGACACCTACCAGAGTGTCACTAGGCGGATGCACCAGGACGCCGCCGATGCTGTCGCGAAGAAGATCAACCAGAAACGCCGCAAGGCGGGGTAAACCCCACCTCACGAAAGCGGCGGCGGACGACCGTGTGCGGCCGGGCCGGCCCCGGTCGCCCGAGCGAATACGCTCGCAACGTGGGCGGTGACGACAAGCGGCTGAGCCGGCGGGGCAGCTTCGACGAAGACCCGGACAACTACCAGGCGGCCCGGCCGGGATACCCGCGGCGGGTGTATGAGGTGCTTGCCGAGTGCGGGCTGCGACCGGGTGCGCGCGTCCTGGAGATCGGACCCGGCACCGGGCAGGTGACCCGTCCCCTCGTGGACGCCGGCGCGTCGGTGCTGGCGGTGGAACTCGGTGGCAGGCTGGCAACTCGGCTGCGAACGAACCTGACCGGCCACGACGTGACCGTCGTCGAGGGCGACTTCGCCACCGTGGCGCTGCCCGACGACACCTTCGACCTGGCGGTCTGCGCCACCGCGTTCCACTGGCTGGACGCGGGCGCGGCGGTGCGACGGCTGGCCCGCCTGGTGCGGCCGGGCGGAGGGCTGGCGGTGTGGTGGACGGTCTTCGGCGACCCCCGACCGCAGCCCGCCCTGGCGTACGGAGCTGGACGCGGTGTACCGACGGTGGCTACCGGGGCAGGGGCGCGGCCCCGCCGGTAGGCCAGCGCCGCTGCGGGTCGCCGAGCGCATGGCGGAACTGCGGGCAGGTGACTGGTTCGGCCCCGTCCAGGTCGAGATGATCCGCTGGAAGCACCAGCTGACCCCGCACGGCGCGCGCGTGCTGTGGGGGACCTTCCCGAACGTCCGCGAGCTGAGTACTGACCAGCGCGAGGCGTTCCTCGACGGCGTCGCCGAGGTGATCGCCCGCCAACCCGGGGCGACGGCGATCGACCACTACGTCACCGCGCTGTACACAGCGCCGCGGCGAGACAGCTCCGCCCTTCCGGCCGGTTCTTGAAAGCGGGCAGCGGACGACTGAAGGCCGCCAGCGATCCACGCCTTCAACAGGGACTGGGCCAGCCGGGACTGCAGGAGCCGGACACCACCTGCAAGCCGATGCGCCCCTCCCATTGGACGGGGCAGCTCAGGGCCGCCCGGAGGGTGTTCCGGTGTCGGTGGCGGTGTGGCTGCGTTCGAGGATCAGCAGGTAGGAGAACAGGCCAGGCTTCGCACCGAGCACCTGTTCGTGGGCGGAGAGGATTTCGCCCGTGTGGGGGTGGACGATGAACTGCGTCTGGGAGTTGTCGGCCGTCACGGTGAAGCCGAGGCCGGTTCGTCCGGTGAGGTCAGTCCGCTCGCCCTGGTAGGCGATGGTCGGCACGTTCGCGAGGACGCGCAGTGTGGCTGCGCGCTGTGCTCGGTCGAGGTATTGGCTGATGGCGACGCCGACGACGCCGTGGACGAGCATGCGCGGGTATGCGGCCTCGCCGGCCAGCTCGCGTGGGGCCAGCTCACCAGCGAGCTCGGCGATGTCGGTGGTCAGCGGTTCGGGAAGGTACGGCTCGAGATCGCCGCTGACGTATCGCGTCGACGTCGTCCCGGCAGCGGCGAACTGGCGGCGCTCGTCGGATGTCGGGCGGTGGGCGAGGCCACGCACGTCGGGGAGCCGGCGCGTCACCTCGCGGCCGGAGTCGTCTGTGTCGCGGCGCCAGCGCTGTAGGTCCGAGCGGGTGATGACATTGGTGGCGCGGGTCCAGGATTGGGTGTGCAGGTAGGTGTAGGGCAGGCCGACGGTTTGATCGGCGGGGGCGGCTGTGATGGTGCCGGCGAGCAGGCGCAGGCGCTGCTGGGGGGTGAGGCCCGGCGGGGTCGCCGCGAGCGCTGGGGATGTGGACGCTGGTGGCGTCGTGGGGGTTGGTGTGGCCGGTGTCGGGGCGGAGGGTCCGGGGTGGCAGCCGGCGAGGAGGAGGCCGGCGATTAGCCCTGCCGACCGTCGACGCGTGGTGGGGGTGGTGCGGAGCACGGTGTCTCGTGTCCTTCCGATGCGAGTCTGGTGCGGGTGCGCCCAGGCAGGCTGTCCCGGTGGTGGGTGGTCAGGTGTGGGCGGTCTAGCTGGCGCCGGGCGTCGCGGTCATAGCGAAGCGCGTGGGGTGACCGGCGGGTCGGTGGCTGTGGTGTGCATGCGGTACAGGGCGGCTGCCATGCGCGCGATGGCGGGGTGGTGGGTATGGGCACGGCGGTGGTCGGTGATGGGGCGTGGCGTTGGGCCAGGTGCAGACGCTGGGCCATGGCCATCATCGGATTGGTGATCTGCCGGGAGACAGCTCTCCAGGTGATGTGCAGTTCTGTGCCGGTCGCGCCGACGGCGACGCGTTGGATCGGGCCGAGCGCGTAGGAGGCGGCCTGGCTCGTCTTGCCGGGTGAACGAGGTGTGGGGTGCGGTGCAGGACGACGGCGGCGACGGCGCTGCGGATCTCGTCGGCCAGAACCGGTGTGCGCCCGCAGGACGGCGAGCACAGGTAGACCCTGCCGCAGCCGGGCAGCTGGATGAGGACCATGGATCGCGCGCAGGTGTGGCAGGCCAGGAGGTCGGGTGGCACGGGCGCGGCCTGCACGGCGCGGGCCCGCGAGACCCATTCCTCGACCGTCGCCGGCGACAGGCCATGGCCGCGGGCCACGTCCGGGAAGGCTCGGTGCAGGCCGTGGACGGCGGCATGCTTGATGCTCGCGGCGACGACTTCGGCGACAAAGGCGGGTGTCCACGCGGCGAGGACTGGCGTCCGCGTCGGCATCGGCTTTCCTTCCTGCTGTTCGTGTTCGTGTTCGTGTTCGTGTTCGTGTTCGTGTTCGTGTTCGGGTGGTGGGTGCGGGTAGCACCGCTGGGCTGGTGCAGGCGGTCGCGGCCGAAGGCTGCTGCCGATCTGGGCGGGAGGTGTGGCCGGCGGCGACAGCGGGGGACTGTCGTCGCCGGCCACGTCGGTCGCCGCTGCCGTCCCTCTATGGGCGGGCGACCGGCTTGTACGTCCCGGCGTGGGCCCAGCGCAGATGGCGGGCGGTGACGCGGGGACGGGGATAGAGAAGCTCAGTCAGGGCTGTGACCTGGGCGTCTGCACCCGGCCTAGCGTTGCGCGTTGGGTTGGGCGCGCGTCGGCGCGGTGACGGTCGCCGGCTTGGCGGTGTTCACGGGCCAGGCTCCGCGAGCCGGGTGAGGGTTGCGGCGCAGCGGGGCGATGACCGGCCCGTCGGGCAGGGTGAGCCTGGGTCTCGCGAGGTAGCCGTGCCGGCGGTACAAGTCCTGGCTGTAGGGCGTGGTTTCGGTCCACGAGGGCATGTGGATGCGGTCGAGGCGGCTCTCGTGGTGGGTGAGCATCGCCGCGCCGATTCCGCGCCGCTGGGCGGCGGGTAGGACGGCGAGGACTGCCAGGTGGTAGTGGGGCTCGGTGGGTCGGACTTGGGTGAGCAGCTGGTCGAGGAGTTCAAACTGCCGCGCGTGCGGGCCGGCGGCGTCGGCCAGTCGGCGGCGGTAGTTCGACGGTGGCGGGATGCTGCGGTAGCGGTGAAACCCGATCGCGGCGGCGCTCAGGTCGTTGGTGATCTGAATGTCGCCGAAGAACATGGCGTGCTCGACTCAGATCACTGCCACATCGGCCAGGATCCGCCGCCGGCAGGTCGGATCCGGCACTAGCCACTGGGCGAGCGGGCCGGAGTGCAGGGCGTCGGCGACGATCGCGGCGACCGGTTCCTTGTCCGCCCACCGGGCGGCACGGATACGCGGAATGACGTCCATGAGATGCCTCCAAGGGCAGCGGATCGGGTGGGATGGCGGGGCTCACCGGTAGGCGGCGGTGGCGAGGTCACCGACGGCGGCGTCAACCGCGGCGGTAATGTCGCGTACCTGCCGGTGGTGCTGCGCGGCGATGGTGCGTAGTTGCACGGTGAGGGCGGCGATGTCGTCGGCGAGGTACAGGTGGTTGGTCAGTCCGAGGGTCGCGACGAGGCCGCCGAGGGCTGCGGTGTGGTTGTCGGGCTGGTCACGGCCGGCGGCGATGTAGTGCAGCCGGGCGCGGGCGACGACCGGCCACTTGAGGTCGGCGGGCAGGTAGCGGTCGGTGCGGGCCAGCCCGCCGAGGCGGCGGCGCACGTCGTGGCGCAGGATCCCGCCGGCGTGCAGGCCGGCGCGGGTGCGGTCATACAGGTCGTCGGCGAACCCGCGCAGCCACCCCCGCAGGGATGGGGTCGGGTGGGCGTAGCGGATGGAGGCCAGGGCGGTGTCGGCGATCAGGTCCCCGACCGGGCGGTCCAGGTGCAGCCAGACACGCTGCTCCTCGCCCGGCCCGGTGTCGTCGGTGTCGAGAGCGATCCGCCTGGCGAGGAACAGGTCGATGAGTACCGCACCAGCCATGCCGAGGGCGAGGGCCTGGCGGTGGATGTGCGGCTGGCCGGTGTCGTCGTCGTGACCGAGCAGGAACAACTCGTCGCGCAACGGCAACTGGGGGATGGAGGTCATGTTCATCCCGCCCTCTACCGCAGCCCGCCGGCGCGCTGTCGGAGGCGGGCGTGCATCCCGCCGTAGGCGGCCTGCGGCTGCGGAAGCAGCAGCTTGTCGACGGCGGCGAGGACCGTGTAGTTCGGGTCGCAGACGTTGCCGATCGGCGCCCTTCCCGCCTGCGACACCAGTTGGTAGGCGTCGAGCTGCTGCAGGCCGGTGAGGTCACTCACCCAGCCGACCAGGTCGCGGTGCGCGATCCGGTACGCGTCTTCCAGGGGACGGGCGCAGCCAACTGACATGATCGACGTGTCGGTCTCCAGGCGGGGCCACACCGTCGGGACGCCCTTGATGACCTCGATGATCAGGGTGGTGGTCGTGGCGATCTCCACCCCGACCCCGCAGGCCTCACCCTCGCCCTGGCGGGCGTGGCCGTCGCCGAGGGCGAGCATCGCCCCGTGCACGTTCACCCCCAGGTACAGGGTGGCCCCGGCGCGCAGCTCCGGGCTGTCCAGGTTCCCGCCATGGGAGTCGGGGACGATCGTGGAGCGGGCCTCGAACCCGCCGGGCGCGACCCCGATCGTGCCGATCATCGGGTCCAGGGGCAGGTCGACGCTGTGGTCGCTGCCCGTGGCGTGGAAGCGGATCGTCCCGGCCTGTCGGTCGATGTCGTACACCCACACCCGCTCCTCCAGCGGCGGCTGCAGCGTAGCGGTTTGCGAGGTCGAAGTGAGTGCTCCGAAGTGCGGGAACGTCGACGAGACTCCCCAGTCCCGGGCGGGCTCGATGGCAGCGAGGTGGATCGCGAGGGTGTCGCCGGACTCAGCGTCCTCGACGAAGAACGGCCCCGACACCGGGTTTAGGTACGGCATCCGGCACACCCGCGACGGCAGATCCGCCGGCCCGCGCACGAGACCGCCGAAGCAGTCCTCCGTGAACACCCGCAGCACGTCGCCGGAGCGGACGTGGGCCACCGGCATCCGGCCACCGAAGGTGTAGGCCAACTCATCGCGAGCCGGACGGTAAGTGATCGTGTCCATGGCGGTCACACCCGTTCCACGTGGCGGGCCTGCGGCTGCGTGGGCGCCAAACCCGACAGCGCGGGCCGGCGGCCGGCCAGGTACAGGCCAGCGAGCACGACCATGCCGAGGGCGAGCCACGCCAGACCGAGGCGCTGCGCGGCGATGTTGGCGTTGACCACCACGTAGGCGAGGATCGCGAACCCGATCCCGGGCATGACCAGGTGCGCCCACCAGTTCCCGCTGCGCTGGCGGATGAGGTGGTGCACGACCACGGAGACGTGCAGGACCAGAAAGGCGACCATCGCCCCGAAGTTGATCAGCGACGACAGCAGCGTGATCCCGTCCGCGCGGGTGGCCATGTACAGGCCGAGCACCAGGGACACCGCGCCGGTGAGCAGGGTCGCGTTGATCGGCACGTTCCGGCGGATCGAAACCTTCGCCAAGAAGGCGGGCAGTTGCCGGTCCCGCGCCATCGCGTACAACAGCCGGGACGTGGCGACCTGGGCGACCATCGAGTTCGGCAGGCCCCAAGCGATCGCGGTCGCCACCGCGCACAGGGTCGCCAGCCACCCTCCGCCAGCCACCTGCGCGGCGTCGTAGAAGGCGGTGCCGTTCGGATCCCCGTCGCTGAGCAGCGAGGCCGGCTCGGGGACGAGCATCGCGGCCAGCCAGGTCTGGGCGATGAACAGCACCCCGGCCAGGATGAGGACGGCGGCCATGGCCCGGCCGATCTGCCGGGAACCGCCCTTGGTCTCCTCGGCCAGCATGGAGATGCCGTCGAAGCCAAGGAAGGACAGCACCGCGATCGACACCGCACCGGCGACAAGCGACCAGGTGAACGTGTCGGAGTTGTAGAACGCGTCCCAACTGAACCTGCCCCTACCCGAGGCAAGAGCCCAACCGGCGACAGCGAGGAAGACCGCCAGGACGACCAACTCACCGACCAGCATCACCCGGGTCACCATCGCGGTCATCCGCATCCCGACAGAGTTGACGACCGTGTTGACCGCGACGAACCCGAGCAGCCACAACCAGACCGGCGCCGCCGGGACGGTGGCGTGCATCGCTACCGACGCCACCAGGTAGAGCAGACCCGGCACGAGGACGTAGTCGAGCAGGATCACCCAGCCGGCCAGGAACCCGACCGGCGCGCTGATGCCCCGGCCGGCGTAGTTGTAGACGCTTCCCGACATCGGGAACGCCCTGACCATCTGCGCGTAGGAGAACGCGGTGAACACCAACGCCACCACACCGACCGCGTACGCCAGGGCCACCATCCCGCCGGAGCCGGCGTACACGCTGCCGAAGATCGCCATCGGCGCGATCGGCACCATGTACACCAATCCATACGCGACCAAGTCCCGAAACCGGAGTTGGCGGCTCAGTTCCTGTCGATATCCATATCGGGAGAGGTCATTCTGAAAACTCATCACACTCCTCAAAATGTTTGCGTCCTGGCCAATCGCGCAACTCGCAGCTGACTCGTCAGCGAAGGCAACTGCTTCGTCGAACCTGAACCGCTGCTAATGATTTCGACCAGCAAGCCGACGGGTATCTCAGCAACGAGATTTGCTCACCGAGACAGATGAGTCGATAGCGTTGATGCGGACACACGGTGTTGTCCGCATGCAACTGTCCGCGTAGCGTTCGACCACGTACGGTCAGACCTTCCGGATGCGGCAGTGACGAACAGACAGCACTCAGGGGTACCGGTGGCGCAAACTCCACGACGGCTGACCCCGCACCGATCGGCGCTGCACGGATTCGGGGCCGCGCTTCGGCAGTGGCGCGAGTGCCGCGGGCTGTCCCAGCGCGCTCTAGGCAGGCTGGTGCACGTCAGTGGGGACCTTGTCGGCAAGGTGGAGAAGGCCGAACGCTGGCCGTCCGCCCGCTTCGTCGAGTCGTGTGAGGGGGCACTGCAGACGGGTGGTGAGCTGGTCCGCTTTCTGTCAGACCTCGAGAGTGGGCGTCGCCTCACCAGCGTCGGCTACCGCTTGGTCGGCGGTGCGGAGGGCCAACTCCGGGCCTCCATCGATCATCCCGACAGGCCCTACCTGCTCCGCTCGTGGCACGAGCAGCTCGCCGGTCTGGCCATTGCCGGAAACCGCATCGGATACGCCGGGATGGCGTCCACCGCCCATGCGCAGATCAGCATCGCGGCCGCGGTCGGGCGGCGAAGCCGTTCAGGCGATCGCCGAGACGTACTCATCGCGCAGGCACTGTGGGCGGAGTTTCTCAGCTGGATCGACGAGCAGGGCGACGCCGCCGAGGCTGACGCCTGGCTGCGACGCGCCCAGCAGCAGGCCGTCGAAGCCAACGCGCCGGCGCTCGCCAGCTACGTCCTGATGAGGCAGAGCCAACGCGCCCTCGAACGCTTCGATCCGCGTAATGCCATTGCCTTGGCGCAGCGGGCGCTGGAGGAGGTCCGGCTACCAGGCCGTATCCGCGCTCTACTGCTGATCCGCCAGGCCCAGGCCTACGCGATGGGAGGCGACCAGAACGCCTGTGCAGCCAGCATCGACAAGGCGCACAGGGTCGCCGGCAGCGCCGACTGGGGCTCGGAACTGCCGATCGATGTCGGCGTCCACTGCGACGCGGTGTACGTGGCTGCCCACGAAGCGCAATGCCGTCTGCTCCTCGGCCAACCGGCGGCTGCTGCCGATCTCTACGAGCAACTCCTGCGCCACTGGCCAGCTCAGTGGCGCGTCGACGAGGCCCTTTGGCGATCGGCCCTGTCCACCGCCTATCTCAACAGGGGCGACGTCGAGCGCGCGGCGACCGAGGCCGCCAACGCCCTGGCCTTGGCCACTGGCACCTCCTCCGCGCGGGCTCTGCGCTGGTTGAACCCGACGGCGGTGGCCCTGCGCCAGCAGACAGCCATTCCCGAGGCGGCGGCCTTCGTGCTCGCCTATCGGCGGGCGACCCTCGAAGCGTGTAACCATTAGCCCGTGGATCTCATCACCACGGCGACGAGCACCGACGAGTCCGAACGAGCAGCGTCCGTCGCGGTCCTCCCAGTCGGGAGTTTCGAACAGCACGGCGCCCACCTCCCGCTGCTGACGGACACCATCGTGGCATGCGCGATTGCGAAGGCAGTCGCCGAGCGCTACGGCCTCTTTCTGCTGCCGCCCGTGACGATCTCCTGCTCCCACGAGCACGCCGCGTGGCGTGGAACGGTCAGTATCAGCGCCACCACCCTCGCCGCCGTGGTCGTTGACATCGCTGACTCCCTGCGTGAATCGGGCGTCGACCGGCTCGCTGTGATCAACGGACACGGCGGGAACTACGCGCTTGCCAACATCGTTCAGGAAGCCAACGTCGCCGGACCGAGGATGACCCTGTTCCCCGCTCGGGCCGACTGGGACGACGCGCGAGTTGCCGCCGGCCTGCACAGCACAGCCCACCAGGACATGCACGCTGGCGAGCTCGAGGTTTCGCTGCTTCTGCACGTTGCGCCGGAGGTGGTGCGTGATGGCTTCCAGCAGGCCGACCACCTAGCGGACGATCGACGTCACCTCCTCACGCGGGGCATGAGTGGCTACACCACCAGCGGCGTCATTGGTTTGCCGTCCCACGCCACCGCGGCCAAGGGCAAGGCCGTACTCGAAGACCTTGTTCGCTCCTTCGCCGACCACTACGGCCTCCTGCCGAGACCCAAGGCATGACCAGGAATGATGATGGACGAGAGCACATACGCCGGCCCGGAAGACCGAGCCTTGCCGGTGGCCGCGCCGGTGTCCCGGCGACCGGTTGACGAGCCCGCCGTCGTCCGGCCCGCGTGGAAGTTGTTCGAGGAGGACCTGTGAGGCTGGGCGACAGGATCGCTGAAGTGCCGGTGGATGACGCCGTCCGCGCCTCCGTGAGTTATGACCAGCTGCGTACCGGCGATGACGGCCTGTACTGGCTGGAGACTCGCCCCGACGCCGGCGAGGGTACGACGGTGACACGGTGGCGGTCCGGCGAGGGCACGCATGATGTCAGTCCGAAGGGCTTCGATGTCGCCAGCGGCGTGCACGCGTATGGGGGCGGATCGTTCGCTGTCGTCGAGGGGACGTTGTGGTGCGTCGGCGGAGATGGCCTCTATCGGAGCCGTCGTCACGGCGATGAACTCGAATTGGTCAGCCATGGATGCTTCGGTGACCTGACGATCGGCGACGGCGAGTTGCTGGCTGTGCGGGAGTCGGAGCAGGGTGACCAACTCGTCGCGGTGTCGCTCACCGGTGCTCCGCAGATGCGAACTCTCGTCTCGTCCCGGGCTTTCCTCGGCGCGCCTCGGCCGGGTCCGGGCTCGTTGGCCTGGACCGCCTGGAGCGAGCACGACATGCCCTGGGACGCGTGTGAGGTGTGGGCCGCCTCCTACTCACCGAACGGTGGGGTCGAGGACCCAGTAAGGCTCGCCGGCGGTCCGGAGGAGTCTGCGCTGGAGCCGCAGTGGGGACCCGACGGGGCGTTGTACTTCGTGTCGGACCGCAATGGCTGGTGGAACCTCTACCGGTGGAACGGCCTCCAGGCGGTGGCGGTGGCGCCGATCGCGGGTGAGTGCGCCGCGGAGCCGTGGGAATTGGGTTACACGTCGTATGGCTTCCTCGACGGCGGTCGGATCGTCGTGGCGGCGCAGGAGGGGCCGCGACACCGCCTCGTCGTCGTCGAGCCCGACGGTACTGTCCGCCCGGTCGACCTCCCTTACACGTCGATCAAGCCGTACCTCGCCGTGCAAGGGACGACCGTGGCGTTGATCGGATCATCACCGACCGCAGCCCCGCAGGTCTCGCTCGTGAACCTGGCTGACGCTGCCCCCCAGGTGGAGGTGCTTGCCAGGTCGGAGCACGCCGCGCTCGACGGGGCGTGCGTTTCGACGCCGACGGAGCTGCGCGTCCGAGTGGCCAGCGGTCGGGAGCTGCTTGCCCTGGTGTACCCGCCGACGGGCTCGGCGGCGGACTGGCGGGCGCCGGTGATCGTTCGGGCGCATCCCGGGCCTACCGCCTCCTGCCTGCTTCGCCTGGATTGGCAGGCGCAGTTCTTCACCAGTCGCGGGTTCGCCGTCGTTGATGTCGACTACCTGGGTAGCACCGGGTACGGCCGGGTGTTCCGGGAATCGCTGTACGGCCGGTGGGGTCTGGACGATGTCGATGACTGCGCGGCGGTGGCGGTGCTCCTGCTGTCGACAGGGCGGGCGGTGCCGGGGCAGGTGTTCATCCGCGGTGCCAGCGCCGGCGGGTACACCGCGTTACACGCGGTGGCCCAGGACGGCCCGTTCGCTGCTGCCACTGCCGTGTCGGCGATCGTCGATCCTGACCGGTGGGCGCAGACGGTGCCCCGGTTCCAGCGGGCGCACGCGATGCGGCTGCGTGGGGGCGCCGGCCCGGTCCGTGCCGCCACGGTCCAACGGCCGGTGCTGCTCATTCACGGCACCGCCGATGAGGTGGCCGTGGTCGAGGATGTCCGCGACCTCGCCGACGAGTTGACGTCTCTCGGCATGGCGCCCGAGGTGTTGCTTCTTCCTGATGTCGGCCACTATGTGGCGTCGTCCCGTCGAGCAGGCGCGGCGCTGGAGGCGGAGCTGGCTCACTATCGCTCGGTGATGGCGGGTGCGGCCAGCGATCAACCGGGTTGCACAGCCGCCAGCGGTAGTCGGTGACGCACGTAGTCGCCGAACTCGCGGACCTCAGGCTCACACCGATAGGGCTCGAGGTCGACCTGTACCTCGACGATGCGCTGCAGGCAGCGGTGTGAGGTGGTTCGTGCGGCGTAGTCGACTGCCTCGCGTGCGGCGGCGCAGGCTTCGTCGATGCGGCCGGCGGCGGCCAGCGACGAGGCCAGGAGCGCGGTGTCGATGGCGAGTCGCCGGACATGGGTGGGACTCAGCGCGGTTAGGGCCTCGCCCAGGTGCTGCTGGGTGTGCTGCGGTCGGCCCAGGTCGTGGAAGCAGTGGGCGACCTCGTCGGCGAGGTACGCCGCGTCGAAGTACCGGATCCACGGAGGCTCGTCCTCGGGCTTGCTACGGGCCAGTTGCTTCTCCGCGATGTCGAAGTGGGTCAGGCAGTCGCGTTCGCGTCCGAGTCGAGCGTGCGTGCGCGCCACCACCGCGTGCAGTGCGGCTGCCACAGCGGGAGTCGCCTGGGTCTCGCTTCCTCTCACCGCCGTCAGCGCCATCCTGCGTGCCGGCTCGGGGTGCCCGCAGTGCAGCGCGAGGTGGCCGATGTTCACAGCGAGCAGGTAGCTGCCGTACGGGCGGTCCTCGGCAGCTTCCGTCAGACGCAGAGCGCGAAGGTAACGGCGCTGGGCGAGGCCATGGGCGCCAGTGTCAACCGCCTGGTACCCGCAGAGCTCGAAGAATCCCGCCGCGAGCGTGTAGAGCTGGCGACCAACAGCCTCAGACGTTGGAGTATTCGCCAACAGTCGGTTCAGTTCGCCTTCGACGTACCGCTGCACCTGCGCGTGGACTCGTCCAGCACCGTGGGTGTGGTCTAGCTGCCGGAACATCGCCAGAGCGGTCTCCGCCGAATCAAGATCCTCTTCGTCAACCTGGTCAGGCGAGCCGGGTCGTCCGGCCACGGGCGGCCGGGGTCCCGCCGCAGCGTTCAGCCACTAAAGGGCGGCGCGATCGAGGACACCGGGTTGAAACGGAACCCGAGCGACCATCTCGGCCAGCCCTGACGTTTCTGTCGGGCGATTGGACAGCGCGCTGCTGAGGCCGCCGCCGGTTGGCGAGGGGGCGCTCCGCTTGCCGTCGCTGGTCTGGTTCTTGTCGAGCAGCGGTAGCAGGCGCATCAGGGAGCCGCCGGTCTCCAGCGCCTTGTCGCAGGCCCCGACGAACTCGCGAGATGGAAACCGATCGGCCGTCTCCACACGACGCACGAGATCGGCACTAAAGCGGATCATGGTGCCGAGCCGCGCCTGCGAGAGGTCGGCGCGTTCGCGCAGTCGGCGCAGTTCGGCGCCGAAGAAGTGGCGCTCGGACAGGGATGGCTGGAGCGCCCGCGGGGTCTGGCCCATGACACCGCCTTTCGGGCTGTGCGTCGCCAATGGCATTGAGCAGCGTGGACATCGCGCACATAGGGTCACTCAGTGTTCAGCGCGGCGCAACCAGGATCGCCATTAACTGCGCCGCATGACCGTCGGCCTGTTCGGCGCGCCGCATGCGGACAAACCCTTCGTCCGCATGCTCGCCATTCACGACAGCGACGCTGAGGGTGAGTGTGAGGAGGAGGGGCGCGATCACTCGTCAGATCCGCCCTCTGGTTGTTCACGAACCTGGGAGGTGCCAGTGGAGCACGAAGTCGTTCCATCCGCCCTGATCGTGACGGGTGCCGGGAGGGGTATCGGGCTCGCCATCGTGCGGGCGACCATGAGCAGGGCCCTTCATGTGTACGGGCTGGATATTCACGTGCCCGCGGACGTTCCGCGCGGAGACCAGAGCTCTTCCTGGCACGACGTCGATGTCGCGGATGAGCAGCAGGTGCGGTCGTTCTTCGCCGATCACGTCAAGCCGGGTTCGGTGGGTGGGCTGGTGAACTGCGCGGGAGCGGTGGAGCGCACCTCGATCATCGATGCGGACGTAGCCGAGTGGGAACGGATGCTCGCGGTCAACCTGAGCTCGGCATTCCTGGTGATCCGTGAGTTCGTTGCGTATGCCGCCCTTCCTGCCGCCATCGTCAACGTCAGTTCCGTGAACGCCCACTACGGGCACCCGGAGCGACTCGGGTACGCGGTCGCCAAGGGCGGCGTGGAGGCCCTCACCCGGGTCACTGCTCGGCAGTTGGCCGGTCGAGGCATCCGCGTCAACACGGTCGTGCCGGGTGCGATCGCCACCCCAGATGACCCCCGACAAGGCCGCCGGTCACCGCTGCCTCCTCGGGCGCTGCGGTGAACCGGAAGAGGTGGCGGACGCGATCACGTTCCTGCTGTCGCCGAAGGCGTCGTACATCACCGGCAGCACGCTGCACGTCGACGGAGGACTGGAACTGCGATGACGACTACCCACGGCGGCATCGCCGAGATCGACTACGCAGCCATGATCCGCGCCCTGAACCAGGTCCACTACGCGGGCGAGACGTCGTTCTACAACACAGCACCGCTGCGCCCCTGCGAGGAGGCGCTCTATCACCGGCTCGGTGCGGGGGCGCGAATCCTCGATGTGGGATGCGGTGCCGGTCGCGTCACCCAAGCGATAACCGTATTGGGCGGCGACATCGTCGGCGTCGACATCAACGAGGCGGCTCTGGCAGTTGCCCGGGCCGCGTGCCCGAACGGCACCTTCGTGCACGGCAGCATGAACGCCCTGCCACTACCAGCGGACACTTTCGACCAGGTGTGGTGCCTCCGCTTCTCCTTCAACGCGCTGGCAACCGAGGCCGAACGTGTGGAAGCCCTGCACGAGATGTGGCGGGTGTGCGCTCCGGGAGGCACCGTCCTGGTAGAGACGTTCAACTGGCACTACGCCGGCCGGCTCGGGCTTGTCCGTATCGCCAATCTGCTGGACCTGGCCGCCCGCGCCGCGCGATGGCGGGGGCAGCGCCGCACCGGCTCGCGGCCCCTGCCAGCGCGCGACATCATCTACCTCGCCAACAAGACCAGCGGAGCGGCACCCGGCTACGCCCACCTCACCACCGCCCACGAGCTGTACCTCCTCGCGGCGACATGCGGGATCCGGCAGTACGCGACCGTGACATCGGAGGAGGGTGTCCTGTCGGCCCCCGCGCTCCCGGTACACGGCAGACACCGCCGATACTCGATGTGGCTCGTCCTCCGCAAGCCCGGGGAGCGGTCATGAGCTTGTTGAGAGTCGGCAACCACGCGCTGGAGATCCGGATCGCTGAGTCGGCACCACGCTGCCTGCGGCGGTTCGTCGCCCGACTCGCTGACACGGAACTGCCGACCATGCCGGCCGGGCAGGTCATGCAGGTACGTGATGGGCACCGAACCCGGCTGACCGTCGACATCAGTAGAGGTGAGGTCCTCCTGGAACTAGCCGCAGAGCTGGCTGGCGATCCACCCACGTTGGAGATCGGAGTGCTCCAGGCCGCGGCACGCTCCTTGGCCGTCATGGGGGACGGCCAGCTGACGCTCCTGCACGGGAGTGCGGTGACCATAGACGGCGGACGGTCGGCCATAGCGGTGCTGGACGGCGGACGCGGGCAGGGCAAGACATCACTCGCGCTGGGCGTCGCCGCTCACGGAGGCAGCCTCCTGGTCGACGAGTTCGCCTTCACCGCTTTCCCCTGCCGTCAGCCCTGCGTGGTGCCGATGCCCACCCTGCCCTGGCACGTACGCGCCGACATGGCGTCGCTGCTGGCACCTCACGCCACCGAACGGCTCCTCTACCCGGTGGATCTTCCCACCCCCACCACTGCCGGACACCGCCCGCTGCCGCTGAGCCTCATCGTCATTCCGGATCAGGGTCTTGCGGCGGGTGAACTGCGCGAGACGCCTACTCCCGCAGCCCGGGGTCTGCTGCGCGCGGCGGTGACCGACCACGAGGCGAAGCTACGCGACCCGACTCTTGACCACGTCTCGATCTTCTCCTCGGCTGACGAGGTCACCATCAGCCGCAGTCTTCCCGCATTCAACGTGGCGGAGAAGGCGCTCGACGCACTTGCCGCTGTACCGGTCATCCGCGTCGGCATCGGCAAGCCAGACGATTTGCCCACCAGTGTTGCCGCGGTGATCCGTCGGACAAGAGGAGATTCGTGATGCGGCAGCCGGCCGCGCCACCGATGCTCCTCCTCGCCGGCACCAGCGAGGCTGGAAAGTCGAGCGCGGGCGAGTACCTGGCCGCCCTCGGCGCCCGCCGCGTCAAGATCAGGACGGTCCTCGTGCAACTCACCTCAGGCCGGCAGGCCTACCACGAGGGCGTGGAGACGCGGGAAGGCTTCGGGTACGACGAGTTCGTCTCGAAACTCCTCGTACTAACCGACCGCGGCGAGGCCCCCCTGGCAGTCGAGAGCTTCATCGATGCCGCTTTGGCTATGACTGTGAAGCGAACGTGGCCGGCACCATGCTCGATTATCTTCATCACCGCTCCAGAACTCATCCGCGTCAGACGCCTCGCGCAGGCCCGAGGGCTGACCGCCGACGAGGCCCGACGCATCATCCGACGCAAAGACGAGCGGAAACGCGTCCACGAACAGCTTCCGGCCTGGCGCGCAATTACCGATCACTGGGTCGACAACACTGCCAACATCATCAGCTTCAGGGCTCGTCTCCGCGACGCGTTCCAGACCATGCAGACAGCCCCAGGAGGCATCCAGCCATGACTCGTCGATACGCCTCCGCCGGTGCCGTCGTCGCGACCGACGACCTCAGCTCTCCACAAGTCCTGCTCCTCGATCAGGTCCGAAAGACCGGTGAACGACAGACCGTCGCGCCGAAAGGCCGACTGGAGCCAGGCGAGGCACCACTCCTCGCAGCCAAGAGGGAGGTGGCCGAGGAAGCCGGCCTCACCGACACGCACTACAGCGCGTATCTCGGGCAGGAGGCTTACACGTTCACCGACAACGACGGCACGCCAGCGGCGAAGATCGTCGACTGGTTCCTCTTCTCGACGTCCACCACCACCACGACGCCGGCCCGGGACGAAGGCTTCGTCCAGGCCCGCTGGCTCGAGGCTTCCGCCGCCCGGCAGGCCGCCAGCCATCCCCAGTTCCAGCAGGTGCTGGATCGCGCCCTTGCCGTCATCACCTGGCGTGCCGCTCATCCCCTGCCGTTCAGCCGAAAGCTCAGTTACCTGGTCAACCAAGTGGCGGCAGAGGCCGAGGCCGTCATCGCCGGACATCCGGATGCCGGGGTGGGGCTGTGCGGATCCGCCGCACGAGGAGACTTCATCGAGGGCTGGAGCGACGTCGACTTCATCGCTTGGAACCTGCCCCCCACGTCGGCCGCCGCCACGTCGCTCCACGAGATCGTCAGTGAAGCGGCCCGACGCCACGGTTCTCGAGCGTCGCTGCACCTCGCCGACAGCCACGGGGGCGACGCCCGTCGCCTCGGTCCGCTCTACGACATGAAGATGCGGGTGGTGCTGCGTCGCGTAGGGCTCGACACCGCCGTGATCGCAGGTGCCACCGCCCCTACGCCGGCCGTCACCACAGAACTGACCGATCTCGCTGGTGATGTTGGCGTACTGCACGAGTTCGCCGTCGCCCGTCTGGCCGCCAGCCACCACACAGAATCGGAGCGCGAGGACACCGCACGCCGAGTGTTGTCGGTGCTGTCGAGCGCCGGTCGACTGCTTGTCGCACATCGAGCGCCAGAGGTCGGCCTGCGGCTTCCCGAGGTGGTCGAGGCGCTGCGCGACTGGCCGGGCACCGAGCTCAGATCGCTCCTTGGAGACTACGACGCCTACCGCCGTGCAGGCGCAGACGACGTAGCGCAGGCCGAACTGCTCGCCGCACGGGTGCCAGGTGCGCTTGTGGCCGTGAGGAGCATGCTCGAAGAGTCGGCACCCCTATGATCATTTTCGTCGACGGGATCGATGGTAGCGGGAAGACGACTCTGATCGGACACCTTGCCACCGCCCTCAACAGCAGTGGCATTGAAGCAGTCGTCTCCAGCCCACTGTGGCGTTACCTCCCCACGATCGCCGCGCCGGAACAGTTCGCTTCCTGGGTCGTCAGTACCCCAGGTATGGACGTTGCAGAGGTGCTCATCGGGGCGATGATTGATCGTCTCGATGATCTCCGCGACCTGAGCGTCGCACAAGACCGAGTGCGCCTGGTTGATCGCGGGCCGAAGACCGTCTACGCATCCGCCCACGCCCACGCCCGACACACCGAATTCGAACCTCTTCGGGAACACCTGGCAGCCTCGGTCCGAGCACTCACCGACGTCCAGCCGTGCGTTTCGATCGAACTCGGGGAGGGCGAGGAGGCGCTCCAGACGGCCTTGCCACGCCTCACGTCGTCTCAGACCGTGACGCCCGGTTACCTAAGGTATTTGCAAGCATTCGCCACAGAGATGCATACCTCTGGCGACTGGCCGGGCCTGCCAACGCAACGACTTGACGTTTCCATGTCGGCCGAATCCAACTGCGTGACGGTCATCGAGTCACTCTGCCTCCAGACGATCATGAACAGTCGTGCGGACGTAGGGGCAGCAGTGCCCGCACACGGACGGGACCGCAGGGCATGAGCCAACGCGTGCCCGCCAACGTCCCACCGCCACGAGGGCGGCGAGCGGCCGCACTGCTGGCAGCCGTAGTTGAAGCCCGTACGGCCTGGCTCGCTGCCACTGTCGACGTGCTGCACCAGCGGAAATCTGTGGGGGCGGCGTGGCTAGTGGGATCTCTCGGACGAGGCAGCGCTGACCCGTACAGCGACGTCGACCTCGTCGTGGCCGCTGATGACACCACACCCCAAAGCGTGCTCGACGATCCGGTTGCCGGCCTGCATTTGCCAGGCCGGCTGCTGTTCACCAGAGGTAAGCCCTGCAAAGCCCCCGGCCGGTGGCGGATACGTGACCGTGTGCGTCGAGCTGGCCGCCTTACCCATTCTGATCGATCTCTACTTGTGGCCCGTCACCACCGCCGCTATACCCTCCGACGGTCGGCTCCTGCTGTATCGCGAATCACCACCACCTCGCACCGGCTTGGCGTTCATGCCGCTGCTGGATCAGCACCGCACCCCGGACTCCACCGGTGCCGACGCGAATCACCCGGCGAGCATCCTGCTCCTGGTGCAGTTGGCCGCGAAGTATCTCGCCCGTGGCGACGGACAGCGCCATGTCGCTATCACTCGACACTTGGGGTTTCCATCCGGCGTCGAGATCGTCACGCTGCGGCAGATCCTCGACGAACGTGTCGACCAAGCCGCCACCGAGGTCATGCGCCCCGCGATCAACGCGGCCCACCGCCTCCTCGACCTCGTCGACACCGTTACCGGCGACGGGCTGACACGGGACGGTGGGCCCCCTAGGAACGCCAGGTAGTTTCAGCTGTCGAGCACTTCTACTGTCATCGATTGGGGATGCCGGCCACGTGTCGCACATCGAGAAGATCACCGGTGAGTTCCGCGCGTTGATGACCGGGGTCGAACGCGCGCAGGGGTTGGCAGCCGCCGCCGACAGTCAGGCGCAGGAGGTGGCGTTGCGGGCTGCGGGCGCCGGCTTCGTCGCCGTGGCGGCGGGTGTGGCGCGGGTGCGTAACGCGATCACGGGCATCCAGGGTGCCCTGGGAAGTCTTGCCGGGTCGATCGGTGAGGCAGCGAAGGCGACCGCGGCCGTGCCGAATGAGGCCACCCCGCAGGAGACGATCGCCGGGCTGGCGCCTGTGCTGACCGCCGTGGACGCCGCTCGTGACGCGGCGGCCGGGGCTATCACCGGAGTCGGGGAGGCGCAGCAGCTCGTCGCCGTGGTCCTGCAGGGTGGGCAGCCCGGGCCGCTGTTGCAGGCCCTGGAGGCCATCAAGCAGGTCCTGGTACTGGTCGTTCAGCGCACCGGCGGGGCCCGGCAGGCCATCGAAGGGGCGATCGCGCAGGCCCGGCAGTTGGGGTCGTCGGGAAACTGACTGGGGCTGGCGGTCATCCACCGGCCAGCCCCGCCCCTCATACCACCGGCAGCCCATCCCCGACGGCCCCCACCCTGGGCAGAACTGTCTCCACGGACCCTGACGCAGCAACCCCGTGGACCAGGCGTCCCACCGGCGTCGGCGGTGGGTCGCCTACCGGACGTCGAACCCGGATCTCCGCGAACGAGAAGCCACGGGAGCGGCGTGCCCTGGAGTTGGAGAACGAGTGTGCCGACAGGGTCGCCGGCAAGGGGTACCGGGTTCACCAGAACCCCACGGGGCAGGAGGTCGCGGACGCGCGACTCGAAACCGGGGATTCGGGGAGGCCGGAAAAGGCACCCGACTTCCTCATTGAGGGGCATGTCTTCGACTGCTACGCGCCCACCGCTCCCGTGCCGCCCCGCGCCGTCTGGAGCGCCGTGTCCAGGAAGGTCGACACGGAGCAGACCCAACGCGTGATGTTGAACCTCCACGACTGGCGAGGAGACCTCGCCGCCCTGCACAAGCAGTTCCACGACTGGCCCGTAGCAGGGCTCAAGGAACTGGCGGCGGTAACGCGCGACGGTGCGATCATTCAGATCATCCGGCGAGACTGACGAAGGGGTGCAAATGGCTGTCGAGTACCGGTTGACGCTGGCGGGCGACATTCCACTGGAGCAGGTGGCGGAACTGGCTGCTCCCGGAGCAGTCGAGACGTCCACGGCGTCCGGCGGCAGGATGCTCAGCGCCGACCTGAACGACGATTGCGGGTACGTCGTGGACATCACTGGCGGAAGGCACGGCTACTGCAGTGCCGAGGACGACGATGGCGCCCTGTGGGAATGGGAGCCGGAGACCTACGTCGACGTCAGCTTCTACATGCGCAAGGACACCCTGGTCGACAAGGGCAAGCCCCATATGCTGGCAACCGTGGCCAGAATCCTCACCGGCAGGGCCGAGGACGCCGCCCTGACCCTCAACGGCGACGTACTGATGCTGACGCGCATCGCGGGGACCATCCAGAAGCACAACACCGACGGCTGGTACGACGAAGACTACGACAGGATTCTTCACCTCTGACGGGCGTACGTCCTCGGCTGAACCCACCACAGCCACTTCCCCCGACCAACCCGACCGGAAGTGCCTCAGTATGCGCAGCCATGACCTCACGCCCGGACGGATGATCGGCGTCACCTTCGATCATGGCGAGGACTTCTTCACCGCCCTCGCTGACGCCTGCCGCGCCAACGGCATCCGGCACGGCTACATCCCCGTCTTCATCGCCGGGTTCAGCACGGTCGAGATCGTCGGCACCTGCCAGCGTCTGGACGACCCCCAAGCCCCGGTCTGGGACCGGGTGCACCTGACCAACGTCGAAGCGCTCGGCGGCGGCACCATCGCCTACGACGACGCCCACGACCGGATCGCGCCGCACATCCACGTCAGCGTCGGACTCAAGGAGCACAGCGCGACCGGCCACACCAGTCACTTGCTCGCCGCTACGGTCCAGTTCCTCACCGAGATGCTGATCATCGAGGTCGCTGCGCCCGTCATGCGTCGTATCCCCGAGGCGAGCCTCTACGACGTGCCGCTGTTGCGGATCGGCGACCACTGACAGGCCAGTGTGGCATCCACGCCCGCCGCGCCGACCGAAACGTTGCCCTCCGCCACGGCGTCTCCGTAGCTACGCGGGCGCGACGCCTCTACCCCAGCGGCGGTTCACCGGCCGGGGCCCCGGATGACACTCCTGGCCATGAAGCCGCCGACCAACGCGACACCGATGCCGCAGCTATACCGACCCATCGGCTGGGGGGACCGCCGCCGTGAACCATATGCCATACCTGCAGCCTCGGCACGATTCTGACTTTCAGCCGGGAACTCCGGTGCAGGCAAGAGCAGCATTGCCCGACAGTTACAGCCGTAGCCGCGCCCCTCGTCGAGCAGAACTACCTACGCCGAGTCCTCCTGCCGGAGGGGCCGACCTGCGGCTCGCAGGGCACCATCATCGCGGCTCAGATCAGAGCGCCCGGACGGTGTGCTGATGCCGCCGGATGAGTTGGCTAACCGGCTGGTGGTTCCAGCTGACTTGGCCTCTGTTCATCGAGATGACCCCCGCGAAGTTGCAGCCGCCGCTATCAGCGCATCCACTCCGAAGCGTTCCTCCTTACCTACGGGTCATCCGAACACTTCTTGAACCGGCTGATCGAATTAAATGGCGGTCAAGCAAGGTTGTCGTTGACCACGGACAAACTGGCTCTTGCCGAGATCACCTTACTGCCTCCCGCAGGGTGGAATCAGAAGAGCGAACCGTCTGGCTCTTTCTCGAAGACTTCTAAGGTGCCGCCGCGCTCAAATCCATGATGGCGGTCCACCTGTGTCAGCGCATTGAGGCGTCGCCGGGTTATCTCCTCAAGTCTTAGTGCCTGCGTCGCGAGCGTCCTTCGCAGCCCCAGCGAGACCTTCCGCTCACAGATGAACTTGGCAAGCTGTGACATTGTCTGCACACGGCGCGCGATGCGGACGTCCGGATGATTGCGATTCGGAAAGACTTCGTCCGGAACGATTACCCCGACGAAAGGATCAGGGAGATCGACGACCGTTGACGGCGGGACGAGTCTCTCGTTCAAAAGCGCGTGGAACGAGCTTTCACTCACTAGTCGCTCGAAGACGGTGTACTCATATGGATCTAAAGCCGCCTTTCGCTCCTTGGCTGGCATATCGCCAATGTGCGGTAGCGACCAAAGCGCCACTTCGCGGATCTCGAATGGATCCAGAATTGACTGCGCCACGGCATCTGAGCGGCCAGACATGAGGTGTCGCCCTAAGCGAATCGCGAACCCCACAGCAGTCTGGCCGACATAGATGGGTTCCTTATCGTAATCATAGAATGCGTAGATGCCAGCCTTTGATCCACCTATAGCTTGCCCAGGCCGCTGCGGGTCCGGGCTTTGCATCAGCGCGGAGATGGCCTCACGAATTAGTTGTGCGTCCGAGGGCAGTAATGAGCTTGCCATTACCGCATCGGCCGGAAGTGACACGACGGGCTCCCCCTGAGAATGCCGATCGTGGTGAGCGGGCCGCAGGGGAAGTTCAGGCGTGGTGCCATCCTGACTAGACACGACGCACTCCCTTCATTGCCGAGAAAACTGATCTCATATACTCATCATAGGAGGACGCCTTCCATATCTTCTCGAACGCGGACCTGCCCTCTGGCTCGCCCATGTCCGCAATCTTGAACAGCAACAGGTACAAGAGCGGCGTCGTGACGGTCACGGCAGGGGATTCCCCCCGATCGCGTGCTAGCAGGTAACGCGCTTCCATAAGTCTGTAAAGACTCTCAAAGTGACTCACGAGAAGATGTTCCAGATCGGCCACCGAGCGAACACCCAATAAATTTAGGTTCACTACGAGGCGGTTCAGGGCCGCCGGTTCGAACGGGCCGAGTTCGACCGCGTGAATGCGCGCAAAGCGCTCGTTGAATTGAAGCAATGTCGAGCGCTCGGCGTAGGCTGCCAGTGACTCCGAAGAGATCGACTCATCCATGAGGGCGACCTCGTCTGACGGTCCATTGAGTGTTCGAGGAGTCCCCAGTTCACTGCGAAGCGCACAAAACTGCTCGTCCACCAATTCCAACGTGCCTGCCAGCCTTGAAAACTGGCGCCTATGTATAGTAGGCACGTCCCCGACAGACTTATAGCCAAGGTCGTGCTCCACTTCCGCCCACGCGTGCTGCAACACGGACCTGATCTGCACTTCGAATGAAACATCAGCGTGCTGACGGTACTCCGGCATCGTCGCGCGAGCAGGACTGAGGCCGAGAACGTAATGCAGTGACATGTATCCAAACCGGTCTGCCGCAAGCGACTTCCGTTTATCAATTGAGTTCAGTTCATCTACAACAAATTCACGACTTAAGGCCGTCGCGATGTGGTCTACCTCGTCGCTAAAATATGTAATGACACGGATCCCGAGAACGTCAGTTAAGCTGAACAGGCCGTACGTGGGATTCGTTTCGCGCTTCTTGGCGATCTTTCTGGCTGCACTGTGTTTGTCTTTGACCCTATGTGTTATCGAATGAGGGGTCACGTCAACCTCGCTTGACAGGGTCGAGATGATCTGCCCCACGCGTAGTCCAAGATCGTTTAGACCACGGGAACATTCAGCCCACTCCTCGTCGCTAAACATGATCATTTCGGACTCCGTGCGCCGATGAAGACAACCACGACTGTTCGGATTATCCAACACGGGCTTTCTAGGCGACTTGGCAGGGGGCTCGATACGACGGTGCGGTGTTGACCAGCGATGACATGGCAGTCGAGTGGGGGCGTTGGCGCAGGGACGTGATCTCAGCGCGGAGTCCGGGTCGGACCTCATTGACGCGCGCATACCTGGTCGGGTCGGACAGCGCTCGAGATGGCGTGGATCCCATCGACGGGTAGCTCATCGAGACAAGGTCGACGCCCTTCGAAGGGCTTCATGTGATTGCCTATCGCGCCATGACCGACGTGCCCAGAGAACTGGTGCTCTCACGGCTTCTGCAAGGTAGGGACTTGGCCGTTTCAGGTGATTTCGAGTAGTTGGAGGGGCTGGTCCGTGTTTCGGCTGTTGTGGCGTAGGGCTTTGGCGATGTTGGTGACGCCGGCCTGTCGGAGCAGGCTGATGACGGTGTTGCGTAGGGCGGCCATGGCCTTTGGGGCGTTGCCGGTGCGGACCTGGCTGGCGTCCTCGCCGAAGGTGACGTCGCGGATGTGGTGCAGGGCCTCGATGGGCCAGTGTCCTCGGAGCCAGTCGGCGAGGTCGGGGGCGGGCCTAGGCTGCGGTGAGGCTGGCGATGGCGTAGACGGTGACGATGAATTTCCGTCCGGTGGCCGGGTTGTTGCGTCGTCGGCGGATTCGTAGGGCCTGGTTGGCGTGTGGGAAGTCCAAGGCGAGGGGTCCGAGGCAGGCGACGGCTTGCAGTCGGCGGATGGCACCAACCCTATGAACCAAGCCTCCGCCGACGTGCTCGGTCGGCGGGGGTGAGGCCGAGGACTGACACCGTGTCGGTCACCGCCGTCCGGCGCCTGGCCGACGGATCCTGGGCCGAGAGAACGCGCATGATGATCATCGATGATGTGCGCGGTGTGTGCTCTCCAGCGGATCCCAACCGGGGTGAACCGGTGCCAACGCGGGTCAGCGCGTCGACCGCCGGTCGCAAACCGGGGTTCGTGTGCTCCGCGTGTGTTCCTGGGCTGGAACAACGGCAATCCAGGGAACGCGGGTGAACGTGGGCCACTCCCTGCCACCCCAGGTGAACGCCCAAGTCGCTAGACTGTGCCCTCGCGCCCCCGTAGCTCAGGGGATAGAGCATCGGTTTCCTAAACCGTGTGTCGCAGGTTCGAATCCTGCCGGGGGCACGTCATAGAGCAGCGGGTCAGTCAGGCGGCGTAGATCAGCTTGACTCCGTCCAGCCCCAGAGCGGCTGCCCGCGTGCCGCGGACCCCGCTGTTGAGGTTGCGCCAACTGTTGTTGCTGGCGGCCTCGTGCACCCATCCGTCGACGACGTTGTAGATGTGCTTCACCCCGTTGACGTTGAGCGCGGCCAGCGAGGTGCCCTGTGCGCCGTGGACACCGGTCCACAGGTTGGCCCAGCCGGCGTTGCTGGCGGCCTCGTAGATCCGGCCGCCGTTGAGGGTGTAGAGGATCTTCGTGCTGCCCACTGTGATCGCCGCTACCGCCGAGGCCGGGATGCCCGTGTTCAGGTTCCGCCAGGCGTTGGCGCTGTGCGCCTCGTGTACATAGCCGCCGACGATGCTGTAGACGTACTTGACGCCGTTCAGCGCGATCACCGAGATCGAGGACGAGCCTGCCCCGCCGATGCCGGTGTTGAGGTTGCGCCAGCCGTTGTTGCTGGCGGCCTCGTGCACGTACCCGTCGACGACGTTGTAGACCAGCTTCACCCCGTCGAGGCTGATCGCGGCCAGTGCGCTGCCCTGTGCGCCGTGGATGCCGGTCCACAGGTTGGCCCAGCCGGCGTTGCTGGCGGCCTCGTGGATCCGGCCGCCGTTGAGGGTGTAGAGGATCTTCGTGGTGCCCACTGTGATCGCGGTCGTCGCCGTGCCGGTCACCGCACCCGCGCTGCCGGAGACCGGCAGGGCGCGCCAGCCGGCGTTGCTGGCCGCCTCGAACACCTGACGGGGCTGGTCGGCCGGGTTCTGCTGGATGAAGACCAGCGGGCTGATCCGGGTGCCGACCGGGTCGATCATGTGCCAGTGCAGGTGCGGGCCCGTCGAGCTGCCCGAGCCGGGTGCGCCGGCCGCGCCGCCGGAGCGGCCCACGATCGTGCCCGCACCCACGCTGGTGCCGTTGGCCAGCAGGAACTGGGACAGGTGCAGGTACTGGCTTCGGTACCCGTCCGCGTGCTGGATCGTGACGGTGTGCCCACCCGTGCCGTTGTTGGGGATGTTCTGGATGGTGCCGGCGCCGCAGGCCGGCAACGCCGTGCCCACCCCCATCCCGAAGTCGATGCCGCCGAGTGACCCACGGCGGAGGTGACCCTCCCAGGTATCGGTGATCGGGTAGGCGCTGAACGGGTTGTAGATGGCCGGCGCGGCCTGTGCGGCCTCGGGAACCAGCAGGCCACCGGTGCTGATGGCACCCGCACCCAGCACCGCCGCGCGCAACATCGTGCGGCGACTCACGGCGGAGGTGGTCGTGTCGCCGCCGCAGCAGCTGCCTTCGTGGCCGTCCGTCATTCCCACTCCTTCTGCGCCCGCCAACATATCTACGGAGGCTAATGGGTGGGGTGCTCTGGCGGTACCGGAGCCACCAGGCGTTGATCAGAGCGTCGGCAGCTGTTCGGCTCGGGTGACCACCTGGTCGATGAGGCCGTACTCCCGGGCCTGCTCGGCGGTGAACCAACGGTCCCGGTCCCAGTCCCGCTGGATCTCGTCGAGGGTTCGTCCACTGTGCTGGGCGATCAGCTCCTGCATCGTCCGCTTCACGTGCAGCATGTTCTCCGCCTGGATGGTGATGTCGGCGGCGGTTCCGCCCATCCCGCCGGACGGCTGGTGCATCATGATCCGCGAGTGCGGTAGCGCGTACCGCTTGCCGGCCGTACCCGCGCAGAGCAGGAACTGCCCCATCGAGCCGGCGAACCCGAGCGCCAGCGTCGCCACGTCGTTGCGGACGTAGCGCATCGTGTCGTAGACAGCCATTCCCGCGCTCACCGAACCGCCCGGCGAGTTGATGTAGAGGTAGATGTCCCGGTCGTCGTCCTCGGCGGCGAGCAGCAGGATCTGCGCGCAGATCTGGTTGGCCGACTCCTCAGTGACCTCGGTGCCGAGAAAGACGATCCGCTCCCGCAGCAGCCGCTCGAACACCTGGTCACCGAAGGACGGCTGCCCGCCCTCCAACATCCGCACGTCGTACCCGATCATGTGCCGCCGCCTTCCGCCGTGCCGGCGGGCGGTGGGGACCACCCGGGGGACCGGCCTCTTCAGCGTGCGGGCGACCACGGTGGCTGGCCCAGTGATTCTGCCGCCGGCAGATCCGCCGACGGCAGAACCCACGCGGCCTACGCGACGGTCACCCGCCGCAGGCCCAGCCGGGTCTGTGCGCAGTCAGCAAGGGCGGCGGTACGCGGACCGGGGCGCAAGCCACCAGCGGAGGCTTTTCCGTCGACGCTGAGGGTCGGCTCGCTCGCCACCGGCCCTCGGTGCAGGACGAACCCGCCGACACGTGGACCCACCAGCAGTGTGGCGTTGCCGATCTCCCGGCGAGTCGCGTCGACCCGCTCCAGGTGGGTGAGCGCGGCGCGCGGCGCGGCCGGGAGGCGGGGTTCGACCCGGCGCATGTCGTCGCGGGCCTCGCCGAGCAGGTCGGCGAGGCTGATGCCGAGCGCCCGGCAGATCGCCGCCAGCACCTCCGACGAGGCCTCCTTTCGACCTCGCTCGACCTCCGAGAGGTAGGGCACGGAGACGTCGGCCGACGCGGCCACCTCTCGCAGCGTGCGGCCCTGACGCTGGCGGTGGCGGCGGAGCACTCCGCCGATGACTCGTCGCAGCAACGACATGCCGGCCTCACTTTCGCGGTCGTCGTCGGGAACACCCTCATCATGCCCGTCCCCGGCCGTCCGGACCGACCCGTCGGGGCCCGCGCCGCTCCGACGGCGCGGGCCCGGGGCTCTCACCGGTGCAGGTGGGTGTGCCAGGCGGCCGGGTCGGCCACCAGCGTGATCGTCGGGAACAGTGCCCGAGTGCCACCGGTGGGAAGCAGAGCGCTGTCGTCGATCGTCACGTTCGCCCCGTTCACGTCGTAGACGGTCAGCGACTCGTTGCCGTCCTCCCCGCTGAACCGCGCCTGGTGCCCACCGACTGTGGTGTTCGGGTCGACGTACGCCTTGTCGGTGGGATCGGTGACGTTGCGGTAGCGGGAGACGCCGACGGACAACGTCCGGGCCCGCTGCCACTGTGGCTCGGCGGTGTCGGGCTGTGCGGTCCAGGTCCAGCCGGCGTACCAGGATCGGGGCTCGTCCAGTGACTCGTTCACGTCGAGCGTGATCAACCGTAGGTTGGCCGGGACGCCCGCCACCGTCGCCGGCATCGGGACGGGGTCGGAGCCGAAGCGCAGCGACCGGGCAACGTGCGTCGCCGCGGCTCGCACGTCCGGCCCGGCCCCGACCATCCGCAGCTGCGCCCAGCCGTCCGGGGCGTACCGCCAACGCAGGATCGCCTCCGGCTTCTCGGCACCGGAATAGCTGGCGAAGACACTGGGCCCACCGTTCAGCTCAGGGCCTGCCTCGGTGGCACCGGCCACGGCGGGCTCAGCGCTGTCGCGCTGGGGTGCCGACGGTTGCACGCCCTTCGGGAGAAGCGAGACCGCCACGAACTGTCGCTGGTCGTCCGTGCGGCCGTTCGACGCGCCGAGGTGGACACCCGGGCTGGAGAGGAGCAGTCCGGCCTGGTACTGGAGATCCCGCAGCCCGTCCGGCAGCCAGCCGAACCGGACGTACACCCGCTGTGGGTCGACAGTGGTGAGCGCGACCGGCAGGCCGGTCTCGCCACCGGCGGGTGCCGTGCCGAGCGGGGCGGGGGCCGGCGGTCGGTCCGGGGTGAGCAGGTTGGGAAGGGTGAGCCCGCCGACGGTCAGCGCCACCGCCAGCAGCGCGGCGCCGGCACCCTGAGCGAGGTGCCGTTGCCGCCGTGCCGTGCTCATCGCCCCTTCCACGTCCAGCACGACGGAGGGCCGCTCGGCCGACTCGATCTCGGTCAGCATCAGGTCGCCGATCTGGCGTTCGTCCAGCATCGTCGCTCCTCTCAGTTCGCGGTCAGGGTGGGGGTGAGCAGGGTGCGCAGGGTGGCCAGGCCCTTGGCGGTCTGGCTCTTCACCGTCCCCGTCGAGCAGCCCATGGCCCGGGCGGTCTCCTCGACGCTGAGGTCCTGGAAGTAGCGCAGCACCAGCACCGCGCGTTGGCGTGGCGGCACCTGCCGCAGCGCGCCCACCACTGTGATCCGGTCGGTCGGGTCGGCAAAGGCCCTGGACACGTCGGGCAGCGCGGCGCCGAGGCGGACCCGCGCCCACCGCAACCGCCGCTCGTCGATCAGTCGCCGCACCAACATCGTGCGGACCAGCGCGTCCAGGTGGTCGGCCTGCCGGGCGCGTGCCCACGAGCGGTACAGCTCGGTGAGCACCCGTTGCAGGATGTCGTCGCCCCGGTCCCAGTCCCCGCACATCAGGTAGGCGGTGCGCCGCCACTGCACCATCCGGGACCGGACGTACTCGGTGTATTCGTCGTCGGCCTCGGCTCGCCGTCTGCCGCTCGTCGTCACGAGGGTCGCGCCCCCTCCGTCTGCCGGCCTGCACCGGTTCGTCGTTGTCGTCCGGTAGTCGGGTGCGGGCGCGCCGCCGGTTGCCCGCAGCAACCCGGGCGTGCGGTCGGCGGTGTAACCGCTATGTTGTGGGCGTGCAGGCGACGGCGGGGGAGCAGGTTCGACAGTGATCCATTTTCCCGCGCAGCGCCGGGGCCCACTGAGCGCGCTGAGCCTTCGGCTCGCCGCCGCACTGGGCCTGGTCTTCGCCGTGGTCGCCGCGGTCTACCTGGGCCGGGACGGCTACCGCGATGTCAACGAGGACGGCCTCACCCTCCTCGACTGCTTCTACTACGCGGTCGTGTCGCTCTCGACCACCGGCTACGGGGACATCACCCCGGCCGCGCCGTCAGCCCGGCTGGTCAACGTCCTCTTCATCACCCCGGCCCGAGTGATCTTCCTTATCATCCTGGTCGGCACCACCCTGGAAGTTCTGACCGAGCAGTACCGGACCGGCCGTCGCCTGTCGCGGTGGAGGAGAGCCGTGAAGGACCACGTCATCATCTGCGGCTACGGCACCAAGGGGCGCAGCGCTGTCTCCGCCCTGATGGAGAACGGTCTGGACCGCTCGCGGATCGTGGTGGTGGAGCGCAGTGCCGCCGCCCTGCGGCAGGCCACCTCCGCCGGGCTGGTGGCGATCGAGGGCTCGGCGACCCGTTCGTCGGTGCTGAACGAGGCGCACGTCAAGAGCGCGAAGGCCGTGATCATCGCGACCGACAGCGACGACGCGTCGGTGCTGGTCGCGCTGACGGTTCGGCAGCTCACCGCTGGGCAGGTCCGCATCATCGCGGCGGCCCGGGAGGCGGAGAACGCCCCGCTGCTCAAGCAGAGTGGCGCGCACCATGTGATCGTCTCCTCGGCCACGGCGGGCCGGCTGCTCGGCCTGTCCACGTCGGCGCCGCCGCTGATCGACGTGGTGGAGGACCTGCTCACTCCCGGCCAGGGCATGGCGCTGGCGATGCGTTCCGCCGAACGGGACGAGGTGGGTCGCTCGCCGCGCGAGCTGGAGTCGTTGGTGATCGCCCTGGTGCGGCGGGGCAAGGTGGTCACCCTGGCCGACCGGGCCGGAGCGGTGATCGAGACCGGCGACATGCTGGTGCACGTACGCGACGACCGCCCCCAGTCGGCCACCACCGCCTGATCGTCCCACCGCGATCGGCCGGTGTGACCGTTGGCATGACGGCGCCGCTGTCGCCGCTGTGGTGAGGCGGCGTCAGCAGGCGTCGTCGGCGACGCAGATCGCCTCGGTGCAGTTGACTGCCGTGCCGGCGGAGGCCCGGCTGAGCAGTTTGTAGAGCGTCTCCCGCTCGGCGGGATCCAGTGCGCCCAGCACCTCGTCCTCGGCGCCGGCCAGGGCGCATTCGGCCTCACTGAGGCGTTTTGCCCCATCTTCGGTGAGTTCGACGACGTGTCGGCGGCGATCCTCGGGCGAGCGCCGACGCTCGATCAGCTGCTTCGCCTCCAGGTCGTTGAGCAGCCCGACGATGTTGGTGCTGTCCATTTCCAGGATGGTGGCGAGCGCTTGTTGCCCGGTGCCGCCGCCGGCGCGCAGCACGGTGAGCGCGACCAGATGCCGGGGGCGTAGCCCCAGCGGCGCCAGCACCGACTCGGACCGCAGTCGCATCCGCCGGGCCAGATGGTCCAGGAGTGCGCCCGAGCGGTGCTCGGAGGAGTCGAGCGGCTGCGCGGACATGTGACCCAGTCTACCGACCCTGCGGAACATCGGCCTGCTATAAATAGTTGCTGCTTCACGAACGATTCCTAGAGGAGGAATGATGCACCTGCTACATATTGATTCGAGCATCCGCGGTGACTGGTCGGTCAGCCGGCGACTCACCTCCCGCGCGGTCGACGCATGGCGTGCGGCCCACCCGGACGGCACCGTGGCCTACCGGGACCTGGGCGCCGAGCCGCTGCCGCACCTGGACTCGGAGGGTGGGCTGGCGCGAATGACCCCTCCGGATCAGCACACGCCGGCCCAGCGCGAGTCCTGGCAGCTCAGCGAGCGGCTCGTCGACGAGGTGAAGCAGGCCGACGTGGTGCTGCTCGGCCTGCCGCTCTACAACTTCGGCGCGCCCAGCAGCGTCAAGTCCTGGGTCGACCACCTGATCGTTCCCGGGCTGGCGTACGACCCGACGACGCAGGAGGGCCTGCTCGGTGGGCGCGAGTTCGTGGTCCTGGCCACCCGGGGCGGCGGCTACGGCGAGGGCACCCCTCGCTACGGCTGGGACCACGCCGAGCCGTGGCTCCCGCACGGCCTGTCGATGACCGGCATGCAGCCGCGCTTCATCAGCGCCGAGCTGACCCTGGCGCCGTCGGTGCCGGCGATGGCCGAGCTGATCCCGCTGCACGAGGCGAGTCTCGCGGCGGCCGAGAAGGAGATCGACAACCTGTGGACGCCGGCCACCGCCCAGCGCTGAGGCAGTGCCGGTACTGACGAGAGCGGCCGCCCCCGGATCGGGGACGGCCGCTCTCGTCAGTACGGACGGGTCAGATGATCGTCCAGGTGTCGCCGCTGCCCAGCAGGCCGGCGAGCTGCTGCTCGGGGGTCTCGGTGACAGTCGCCTTGGCGGCCGCGAGCTGCGCCTGCACCACGCTGTCGTAGGACGGTCGGTCCACCGAGCGGAACACCCCGATCGGAGTGTTGCGCAGGTCCAGGCCGGGCAGCCGGGACAGCGCGAAGGCGTACGCCGGGTCGGTCACCGTCGCGTCGTGCACGACGATCTCCTCCGGGCGGACCGAGCTGGTGTCCCGGACCTCCAGGCCGAAGCCACCCGGCGGGTGCACCACGCAGAACTGCCCGTCGGCGCCGAAGGTGATCGGCTGCCCGTGCTCCAGGCGGATCAGGTAGTCGTCCCGGGTGGACGGGTCCTTGAGCTGGTCGAACGCCCCATCGTTGAAGATGTTGCAGTTCTGGTAGATCTCCACGAAGGCCGAGCCCTCGTGCTCCGCGGCGGCCCGCAGCACCGACTGGAGGTGCTTGCGGTCGGAGTCGATGGTGCGGCCGACGAAGCTGGCCTCCGCGCCGAGAGCGAGCGAGAGCGGGTTGAACGGGGCGTCCGCCGAGCCGGCCGGTGTCGACTTGGTGATCTTGCCGACCTCGGACGTCGGAGAATACTGGCCCTTGGTCAGACCGTAGATCCGGTTGTTGAACAGCAGGATCTTGAGGTTGACGTTGCGCCGCAGCGCGTGGATCAGGTGGTTGCCACCGATGGAGAGCGCGTCGCCGTCGCCGGTGACCACCCAGACCGACAGGTCCGGCCGGGACACCGACAGGCCGGTCGCGATCGCCGGGGCCCGACCGTGGATCGAGTGCATCCCGTACGTGTTCATGTAGTACGGGAAGCGGGACGAGCAGCCGATCCCGGAGACGAAGACGGTGCGCTCCCGGGGGATGTTCAGCTCCGGCATGAACTGCTGGATGGCTGCCAGGATCGCGTAGTCACCGCAGCCGGGGCACCAGCGCACCTCCTGGTCGGACTTGAAGTCCTTCGCGGTGAGCTTTACGGCGACGGGCTCAGACATTCTTCAGCACCTCTTCCAGCGTCGTCTCCAGCTCGGCGGCCGTGAACGGAAGGCCGCGGACCTGGTTGTAGCTGATCGCGTCGACCAGGTAGCGGGCCCGGATGACGTGGGCCAGCTGGCCCAGGTTCATCTCCGGGATGACCACCTTGTCGTACGAGCGGAGCACCTCACCGAGGTTGGCCGGCATCGGTGCCAGGTGCCGCAGGTGCGCCTGGGCGATGGAGAGGCCACGCTGGCGGACCCCGCGGCACGCCGCGCCGATCGGCCCGTACGTCGAGCCCCAGCCGAGGACCAGCACCCGGGCGTCGCCGTCCGGGTCCTCCACCTCGATGTCCGGCACCGGGATCGTCTCGATCCGGGCGGCCCGGGTGCGCACCATGAAGTCGTGGTTGGCCGGGTCGTAGGAGATGTCCCCGGTCTTGTCGGCCTTCTCCAGACCGCCGATCCGGTGCTCCAGGCCCGCGGTGCCGGGGATCGCCCACGGCCGGGCCAGGGTCTCCGGGTCACGCAGGTAGGGCAGGAAGGTGGTGCCGTCCTCGCCGTTGGGCTTGGTGGCGAACTCGACCCGCAGGTCGGGCAGCGACTCCACGTCCGGCAGCAGCCACGGCTCTGAGCCGTTGGCGACGTAGTTGTCGGACAGCAGGATCACCGGGGTGCGGTAGGTGAGCGCGATCCGGGCCGCCTCCAGCGCCGCGAAGAAGCAGTCCGACGGGGACCGGGGCGCGATCACCGCGACCGGCGCCTCACCATGCCGACCGTAGAGCGCCATGTTGAGGTCGGCCTGCTCGGTCTTGGTCGGCATGCCGGTCGACGGGCCGGCGCGCTGCACGTCCACGATCACCAGCGGCAGCTCCAGTGCCACCGCGAGCGAGATCGTCTCGCTCTTGAGCGCCACGCCGGGGCCGCTGGTGGTGGTCACGCCGAGCGACCCGCCGTAGGAGGCGCCCAGTGCGGCGCCGACGGCGGCGATCTCGTCCTCGGCCTGCACGGTGAGAACGCCGAAGCGCTTGTGCTTGCTCAGCTCGTGCAGGATGTCCGACGCGGGCGTGATCGGGTAGGCGCCGAGGAAGACCGGCAGCCCGGAGCGGACCCCGGCGGCGACCAACCCCAGCGAGAGCGCCGCGTTGCCGGTGATGTTGCGGTACGTGCCCGGCTTCATCTTGGCCGGCTTGACCTCGTAGCGGACCGCGAAGTCCTCGGTGGTCTCGCCGAAGTTCCAGCCGGCCTTGAAGGCGGCGACGTTCGCGGCGACCAGCTCCGGACGGGCCGCGAACTTGCGCTCCAGGAAGCGCAGCGTCGACTCGTAGGGCCGGGAGTACATCCAGGAGAGCAGGCCGAGCGCGAACATGTTCTTCGACCGCTCGGCGTCCTTCTTGGACACCTGGTGGGCGGCGAGCGCGCCGACCGTCATCGAGGTCAGCGCCACCGGGTGCACGACGTAACCGGCCAGCGAGTCGTCGTCCAGCGGGCTGGTCTGGTAACCGACCTTGGCGAGGTTGCGCTTGGTGAACTCGTCGGTGTTGACGATGATGTCCGCGCCGCGTGGCAGATCGGCCAGGTTGGCCTTCAGTGCCGCCGGGTTCATCGCCACCAGCACGTTGGGCGCGTCGCCCGGTGTGAGGATGTCGTAGTCGGCGAAGTGCACCTGGAAGCTCGACACGCCCGGCAGGGTGCCGGCGGGAGCCCGGATCTCGGCGGGGAAGTTTGGCAGCGTGGAGATGTCGTTGCCGAGCTGCGCCGTCTCCGAGGTGAACCGGTCGCCGGTCAGCTGCATGCCGTCGCCCGAGTCACCGGCGAACCGGATGACCACGCGGTCGAGTTGACGGATCTGCTTGGTCACTGTGCCACCTTCGTTCGCGACTGCGGGGCTTGCCCGGCCACGGAACCTCCCTGACGCAACGCTTCACCGCACCGCCCCAGGCTGGTCCGGCCGCTGTCGTTCCTCACCTGAGAGCCTACGTCTAAGGGAGCCCTAACCATCCCCGGAGGTCCGCCGACTGGGACCCGAAGTAGTCGTGAAACGCCCACATTTGCGGTGTTACGCCCCGCCCGCCGTAATTCAGATCACCACCGGGTCGCGCCGATGACCCCGACCGCGCGCTGCCGGGGTCATCCGTCGATCAGTCGGCGGGGTTGGGCGCGGGCTCCGGAGGCGAGCCGCCGAGCCGCCGGCGCAGCGAGGTCGTGGCCAGCGTGAGAGCCAGCACCACCAGCAGCGTGGAGACCCCGATCAGGATCACCGCGGTGCGCTGCACCGAGGTCAACCCGCCGCCTCCGGTCGTGGCGCCGGCGGGCAGTACGCCCTGCGAGCCGGTCGGTGCGGGCGGGGAGACCACCGGCGTGGCCAGTGCGGCCGCCGCGGTGATCCGGAAGCTCATCTGCACCCGACGGGTCGGACCGCTGCGTGGATCGAGTTGACCGATCAGGGCCCCGGACAGCGGCGCTTCCCGCTGCGCCTGCGGCGTCGCCTCCACCGGCAGCTGCACCTCGGCCGTCGTGCCGGCCAGCACCAAACCGGCGTCGCAGCGGGTACGCGTCGGGTCGACCGCCACGCAGCCGATCGGTGGGGTCGGCACTGTCACCCCGGCCGGCAGGACGACCTCGACCCGGCCGGCGGCGTCCACCGCGCCGGTGTTGCCCAGCCGGAGCGTGAGGGTGCTGGGGCCGCCGCTGATGTCGAAGGCCACCTCGTCGGCGGCGAGCGCGATCCCGGGCACCGGCGGGCCCGCTGGGAAGAGCACAGCGAAGCCCTGGTCGTCGGTCGCCTCTCCGGCCGCTCCCGGCGCGTCCGCGATGACCTGGACGGAGCCGCTGAGCGGCATCTGCTTCCACGCCGTGCCAGCGACCCGCAGCCGCAGCACGGTGCTGAACCGGACGCCCGCTCCGGCGGTCCAGGCCCCGCATCGGTACGTCCCACCACCGGCGGCGGCACAGCCCTTCGTGCCGGCATCGGTCAGCCCGGCGGGCAGCGTGTACGAGAGTCGGATCTGTTCCGTGGTGGTACCGGTGTTGTGCACAGTGACCTGGAGGGTGGCGGCCGTGCTCGGCGTGTTCCAGTACGCCTCGGTGAGGGTGACGTCGCCGGTGGTGACCTGCACGCCCAGCGGGCTCTGCGGCGGCGGCGCCGAACCGGGGGCGGGCGGGCGGACCGTCGGCGCCGGCGGTGTCGGCGGGGCGGGGGGCGTCGTCGGTGGCACCGGGGGAGCCGGGCTGGGCGGTCGGGTGGTGCCGCCCGGCGCGGGCGCGCTGGTGGTCGGCGCCGGCGGGACGTCCGGGGCGGTGGTCACCGGCGCCGGTGGCGTCGTCTCCGGTGGCGGCGCGGTGGTCTCCGGTGCCGGGTCGGTCGGCTCGGGTTCGCCGCCCGGGTCTTCGGTCGGGGTGGGCTCCTCCGCCGGTGTGGTCGGGGGCACCTCGCCTCCCGGCTCGTTGACCGGCTCGGCCGAGGTCGCGACCGGGTCCGCGTCCGGCGCGGCCGCGCTGGCCCAGGCCGGTCCCACGGCGAGCGCCGTGAGCAGGCCGAGCGCGAGCGCGGTCGCCAGCAGGGGCGTGGAACGTCGCCCCTCCGCCCGGTTACCGGGCGATGCCTTCACGCGGGCCATCTGACCTCCGGTGACATGGGTGGGTGTCCAATATTCGGTAACAGTTGCCCCTGTGCACTAGTCCCATCCGGAAACAAATCCGTAACGTGTTTGGGACGGCCGGTCCGAGCGGACGGTAGGCTGCCGACTGTGAACGGATACCTGGGCTCGTACGCGACGCTCGGGCTCCTGCTGCTCGCCAGCGTTCTCTTCTTTGTTACGGCGTTCTCGGCCAATCGGGTGTTACGCCCGGCGCGTCCGGCCGATCCGCCGGGCAAGCGGGCCAGCTACGAGTGCGGGCTCGACCCGGTCGGTGCCGACTGGGCGCAGATGCAGATCCGCTACTACGTGTACGCCTACCTGTACGTGCTGTTCGCGGTCGAGGCGGTGTTCCTCTTCCCCTGGGCGGTGGTCTTCGACCGGCCGGGCTTCGGTCTGGTGACGGTGGTGGAGATGGCGGTGTTCGTGGCCGTGCTCGCGCTCGGCATCCTCTACGCCTGGCGTAGGAACATCCTCCGCTGGACCTGAGCGCTACTGCCTCCGGCGATCGTGTCGGTCCGTCCGTCCGTTCGCGGTCGGTTACGGCGACGACCGGTCACGCGAGTCCCCGGCGGGTGGCCGTGGGCGGGCGGTCGCCTCGGATTGAGGCCACCATGTCCAGCACCCGGCGGGTCGGGCCGACCTGGTGGGCCCGGAAGACCCGGGCGCCCAACCATGCCGAGACGGCCGTCGCGGCGAGCGTCCCCTCCAGCCGTTCGGCCACCGGCAGGCCCAACGTCTCACCGATGAAGTCCTTGTTGGAGAGCGCCACCAGCACCGGCCAGCCGGTCGCGGTCAGCTCGTCCAGTCGGCGGGTGATCTCCAGCGAGTGCCGGGTGTTCTTGCCGAAGTCGTGCGCCGGGTCGATGAGGATGCCGTCGGGGCGTACCCCTGCCGCCACCGCGCGCTCGGCGAGCCCGGTCACCGTCGCGACCACGTCGGCGACCACGTCGGTGAAGGCGGCCCGGTGCGGCCTGGTCCGCGGCGTCAGCCCGCCGGCGTGCGAACAGACCAGGCCGGCGCCGGTCCGCGCGGCCACCCGGACCAGCGCCGGGTCGACGCCCGACCAGGTGTCGTTGAGGAGGTCGGCCCCGGCCGCCACGGCCTCCGTCGCCACCTCGGCCCGCCAGGTGTCGATGGAGATCACCACCTCCGGAAACGCGGCTCGGACGGCGGCGATGGTGTCCACCGTGCGCCGGATCTCCTCGGCGACGTCCACGTTCGCGCCGGGGCCGGCCTTGACACCGCCGATGTCGATGATGGCCGCGCCCTCGTCCACCGCCCGCTCCACCGCACGCAGAGCGCTGTCGGCGGCGTAGGTGGCCCCGCGGTCGAAGAACGAGTCCGGCGTGCGGTTGATGATCGCCATCACCACCAGCTCGCCGGGGGCGAACGTGTGCCCACCCAGCCGAAGCGCCCCGGCCATGCCCGCCTCCTGGAAGTTCACGCCGTCGCCGCCGCGTCGGCCGGTCCCGACGCTAGTCGGTCGCCCGTCCAGGATTCCGGGCGGGCGTCGGCACCGATCGTGATCGAGGCGGGTGGCGGGGTCGCTCCCGGCCGGCTGCCATGCCACGATCAGTACATGGGTCAGCTTCTGCTCCTCCTGGTCGTGGCGTTGACCGTCGCGGCGGTGATATTCGGCGTGACGGTGCTGGTCAGCGGGCGTGATCCCGGCCTGGTGCCGGCCGAGCCGGATTCGCAGGCCGTGGCATTGCCGGGCACCCGCCCGTTGCGCGAATCCGACGTGGGGGCGGTCCGTTTCGACACCGGGTTGCGCGGGTACCGGATGGACCAGGTCGATCAGGCGTTGCGCCGTGCCGCCTACGACATCGGTTACAAGTCCGAGCTGATCGGCGTACTGGAGTCGGAGGTCATCGCCTTGCGTGAGGGGCGCACCGACGATGCGGACGTGCTGCGGCAGGCCCGCGAGCAGTCCGCCAGCAAGGTGACCACCGCGGACGCGGGCGAGCCGGCCGAGCCGGGCAAGGCAGCGGAGCCGGGCAAGGATGCGCCGCTGACCGGCGAGGCGGGCTCCGCCCCGGTCGGCTCGACGACTCCCGGCCCGTTGCCCGCCGCCAGCTCGTCCCCGGCGGATTCCGATGGGGTGGCGCCTGCCGCCGCGCCCACCGACGACGAGCCGGCTGATCGTGAGCAGACCGCCGGCACCGAGCAGCGCGACGCGGTGGTTCGGTCGGAGTCGGCGTGACCGAGCCGGAGGGCGCTGACGATCTTCGCGAGGCGGCCCGACCCGGTGCGGGTGAGGTGACCGCCACGGTGATCGTCGAGGCCCCGGCGGAGCGGGTGTTCGCGGCGCTGCTCGCCTGGGAACGTCAGTCCGACTGGATTCCGTTCACCCGCGTCCGGGTGGTCGAGGGCGACGGGCGCGAGGGCAGCCGGATCGAGGCGGTGACCGCGCTCGGCCGGGCGACGCTGCGCGACGAGATGCGGGTGGTCCGGGTCGACGAGCCGTACGAGATCGGCGTCGTGCACCATGGCCAGCTGCTGCGCGGCCCGGGAGTGCTGCGCTGCACCCAGCTGGACCGGGACCGCACCCAGGTCGTCTGGCACGAGTGGTTCCACCTGCCGGGCGGTCGGGCCGGTCGACTGGCGTGGCCGGTGCTCTGGCCCGGCTCCAAGCTCGGTCTCACCCAGGCGCTGAAGAGGTTCGCCCGTCTGGTCGAGCAGGGCCGGCTGCCCTGACCGGGGAGCCGGGTGCCGGCTGCCAGCCCGGTGCGCGGAAGAGATGCCCGACCCGGTGCCGCCAGGTCGCCGCGGCGCGCAGGTCCCGGGCGATCGAGGCGTACTCGTGGAAGGCCACCCGGATCGGGTTGTAGCTGGCGACGTTCTTGGTCAGGCCGTACACGCAACGTTCCCGTTCCGGCGCGAACGACTTGAAGAGCCGGTCCCAGACGATCAGGATGCCGCCGAAGTTGCGGTCCAGGTAGCTGCCCTGCGACGCGTGGTGCACCCGGTGGTGCGACGGCGTGTTGAACACCGCCTCGTACCAGCGCGGCATCTTCTCGATCCGCTCGGTGTGGATCCAGAACTGGTAGAGCAGGTTGACCGAGCCGCAGAACGCGACCACGGCCGGGTGGACGCCGGCCACGATCAGCGGGATGTAGAACACCCAACTGGTCAGGCCGGTCCACGGCTGGCGCAAGGCGGTGGAGAGGTTGAACCGCTGCGACGAGTGGTGCACCACGTGCGAGGCCCAGAGGATGCGGATCACGTGGTGGCCGCGGTGCGACCAGTAGTAGCAAAAGTCCTGCGCGAGCAGGATCAGCGGCCAGGTCCACCAGAGCTCGGCGACCCGCAGCGGGGTGAGCGCGTAGAGCAGCGCGTACGCGGCGGCGATCGGCACCTTCCAGAGCAGGTCGGCGAAGATGCTGCCCAGCCCCATCGTCAGGCTGGTCGCGGTGTCGGCGCCGCCGTAGCCGACCTCGTCGTCGTCGCGGTGCAGCAGGTAGGAGACCCGCTCCAGCACGATGAGGAGCACGAAGGCCGGGATCGACCAGGCGATGACGTCCGGGAACTCCTTCACCGCGGCCTCCGCTCGCCGTCACCGGTCGGGGCGCACCATCTGGTGACCTCGGCCTACCGGTCGGTAACAAGCACCATAGGCAGCCGGGCGGCCGGTGGCAATGGGGTGTCGGTGCGATGCCCTAGCGTGTACGGGGTGACTGACCTGGTGATCGGCGCAGATGGGCTGGCTCGTTGCGCCTGGGGGTCGAGCACCCCCGACTACGCCATCTACCACGACACGGAGTGGGGGCGGCCGCTGCGCGGCGACGACGCGCTCTACGAGCGGATGACGCTGGAGGCGTTCCAGTCCGGGCTGTCCTGGCTGACCATCCTGCGCAAGCGTCCGGCGTTCCGACTGGCCTTCGACGACTTCCACATCCCGACCGTCGCCCGCTACGACGACTCCGACGTGACCCGGCTGCTCGCCGACGCCGGCATCGTCCGCAACCGGGCCAAGATCGAGGCGGCGATCGCCAACGCCCGCGCCGCACTGGAGCTGCCGGAGGGCCTGTCCGCGCTGCTCTGGTCCTTCGCGCCGGATCCCCGGCCAACTCGTCCCGCCTCGTTCGCCGAACTGGCGCCGATCACCCCGGAGTCGACGGCGATGGCCAAGGCACTCAAGAAGCGCGGCTTCCGGTTCGTCGGCCCGACCACCGCGTACGCGCTGATGCAGGCCACCGGGATGGTCGACGATCACATCGTCGGCTGTCACGTCACCCTTCCAGCGGCGGCGTGATGAGATGGCAGGCATGACGACCGAGACCGCGCACCGGGCCGGTGCGGCCGGCAACGCCGACGGGGTGGGCACCTGGGCGGTGCTGCTGCCCGCCGAACGGTACGAGGCCGAGCGGCTCGTGCACCACGACACGCTGGAGCTGACCGGGCTCACCGACGTCACCCGACCAGCGCTGGGCGACCAGGTCGCCGTGCTGGTCGACGCGCCGCCACGGCTGGTGGCCCTCGGCCGGGTCACCGCGCCGGGTCGACGCCACCGCGAAGACCCGGACGACCCGCAGTCCCCGGTCGAGCCGGGCACGCTCGTCGTCGCGTACACCCGGCGGGCCTTCGACGAGCCGGTGCCGGCCGACCTGCTGACGCTCGACGGGCCGGTCACCGCTGTGGAGCCGGCGGCCTTCCGGGCGCTGGCCGACCAGCTCGGCCCGCCCCCGGCGCGGCGCACCTGGCTGGTCAGCCTCGACCTGCCGATCGAGGCCGGCACGCCGGCCGAGGCGGTTCGGCTGTTCTGGTCCTACGTGCAGGAGCTGGGCCCGCGTGAACTGCCCGCCTTCGTCTCGCCGGCCGGCGACGAGCTGGCCATGCAGGCGTTCGTGCTGGGCGAGCAGGCCAACCAGGACCCGGAAGAGGACGACTAGAAAAGCTTGTCCACTCGTCCCCGCCAGTCGGCGAGGACCGGGCCCGGGTCGGTGTCCAGCACCCGCTCCAGCAGCGTGGCGTAGACGTCCCGGAAGTCGGTGGTGTATTTCAGGTCGCCGTCGTCGAGGTCGGTGAGGCTCGGTGGTGCGCCGTGCCAGCCGCCCCGGACGCCCGCGCCGAGCAGCAGCACGTCCGAGGCCGTGCCGTGGTCGGTGCCGTCCGAGGCGTTGGCCCGTACCCGACGGCCGAACTCGGAGTAGACAGCCACCACCACCTTCCGGCCAGCCTCGGTGCGACTCATCCGGTCGGCGAACCCGGTCAACGCCCGGTCCAGCTGACCCAGCAGCACGGCCTGCAACTGCTTCTCGTCGGCGTGCGTGTCGAAGCCGCCCAGCGACACCGAGAAGACCCGGGTGGACACTCCCGCCTCGACGCATTGCGCGACCAGGTCGAGCTGCGCGTCCAGCGGGGTGCGGGCCCCACCGGTGGCCGTCGCGGGGGCCTGCTCGCCGTCCGGGTCCGCCGTGTCCGGGTCGGCGGAGTCGCGCACCTGGCGGATCATCTCGTCCACCGACCGCAGGTCGGCGAAGCAGGCGGCGGCCCGGCCCCGGGCCGCCGACTCGCCCGCCTCGGCGGCGGCGAACGCGGTCAGTGTCGCCGCGGGCAGCCCCTTTGCGGCCTTCCGGTCGGTCACGGGCACGGCCGCACCGGCGCTCACCGCCCCGGCCAGCAGCGGCGGCAGCGCCGGCTCGAAGGAGACCGCCAGCCGAGGGTCGCCACCGGCGCGGTCCAGCCACCGCCCGAGCCAGCCGGTGTTGCCGGGCCGGTCCGGTTGCGCGGTGTGCCAGATGTCCATCGAACGGAAGTGGCTGCGGTCCGGCTTCGGGTAGCCGACTCCGCGCACGATCGCCAACCCACCGCCGGACCAGCGCTGGTGCAGGCCGGCCAGCGCCGGGTTGAGGCCGAAGTCGTCGTCCAACCGCCGCACCTCCCCGTCCGGGTAGGCCAGCTCCGGGCGAGCCGCCCGGTAGGCCGGGTCGCCGTACGGAATGACCGTGTTGAGACCGTCATTGCCGCCGTAGAGGGTCACCAGCACCAGCGTGCGGGACTGCGGGTCCCGGTCCCCGCCGGTGTCCAGCAGGTCCCGCAGGCTGTACGCGCCGGCCCCGGCGGCCAACGCGCCCGCGCCGACCACCCCGCTGGTCAGTAGGAACCTGCGTCGGGTCACTGTGTCCATGTCGACTCCTCCGCTCAGCTGACTGTGTATTCGGGGCTGACCAGGCCGGCGGCCAGCAGCTTGCGGGGCTCACCAGCCAGCGGGGTGAGAGCGGCGCGGGTGCGCGCGCCCCAGCCGTCGACCACCAGCAGTCGGGCCAGCGCGTCCGGTCGGCCGGCGGTGGGCGCGGCGGTCAGCCGGGCCAGCACCGCTGGTGCCGTGGCGGCGGCGAGCACCCCGGCCGTCCGCAGCCGGGCCTGCAACGACGAGGTGGTCAGCCAGGCGGACCCGGCCGGCCAACCGCCCACGCTCGGTGGGCGCAACGGCACCTGGTCGAGCGCGTTCAGACCGGCCAGCAGTTGTCTACGTTGCTGCTCGGGCAACGCGGACGGTCGGATGCCGAGCTGCCGCAGCGCACCGACCAACCACTCCACCGGCTGCTTCACCAGCGTGCCCCGGGTCTGCGCGAAGGCCGGTGCGGAGAAGAGCGCGCGCACTGTCGCGATGGTGTCCGCGCCGGCCAGGCCATCCGGCGCCGGGGTTGCGGTGCCGGCGTAACGGAACCAGAGCCGACCGGCCACGAAGGTCGCCGCCGCCGGTTGGGCCGCCAGCAGGCCGGCGTACGCCTCGGCGTCGAACCGGCCGCTCTGCCCGAGGATGCTCTTCTCGCCAGGGTCGTGCCGCTTGGTTTCGAAGCGGACCGCGCCGGTACGCCGGTCGACCACCCAGCCGGTCAGGGCCCGCGCGCCGGCCTTCACGTCGGCCTCGCTGTAGGCGCCGATGCCGAGGGTGAACAGTTCCATCAGCTCGCGGGCCAGATTCTCGTTCGGCGCCTTGCGGGTGTTCTTCTGCCCGTCCAGCCAGACGATCAGGGCGGGGTCGCGCACCATCGCGGCGACCAGCGGGCCCAACGGCCCACGACCGTGCCGGCGCAGCGTCTCCAGCTGGCCCACCATCAGTCGCGCCGACTTGACCTTCTGCGCGCTGGTGGCCCAGTGCCCGTGCCAGAAGAAGAGCAGCTTCTCGGTCAGCCCGTCCTCGGCGGCCACCATCCGGTCCAGCCACCACTCGGTGACCTGCTGGAGTTGCTTGCGGCGCTCCGCGTTGGCCTGCTGCCGTTGCTCGCGGGTGGAGTCCTTGGTCAGACCGGCGTACGGGTCCGGGGGCAGCGTCGGAACCGGCGTGGCCGCCGCACCCCGGTCCGTGGCGGGCCGGGTGAGCAGCCGGTCCAGTGTCGCCGCCGGCCCGGCCCGCTCGGCCGCGTCCACCTCGTCGGCGGTCGGCCCGAAGGTGGCCCGGCGCAGCAGGTGCGCCACCGATTCACGATCGCTCATACCGGCCGACGCTAGGCGTCCCGTGTTCGAGGACGGTAAGGGCGGCGTCCGGATCGCGTTCAGCGTCCCTCGAAGACCGGTTTCTGCTTGCCGACGAAGGCGAGGGTGGCCGCCCGGTGGTCGGCGGTGGCACCGCAGATCGACTGGGCCTGCGCCTCGGCGGCGAGGGCGTCGGCGAGGGTACCGGCGTCGGCGATGGAGAGCTGTCGCTTGATCGCCCCGTACGCGACGGTCGGGCCGGCGGCGAGGCGGGCGGCCAACTCCTGGGCGATGGGCAACACCTGCTCGTCGTCGTCCGTCATCCGGTTGAGCAGCCCCAGCCGGCAGGCCTCCTCGGCGCGGACCGGCTCGGCCAGCAGCAGCAGCTCCACCGCCTTGGCGTGGCCGACGAGCCGGGGCAGCGTCCAGGAGGCACCGGTGTCGGCGGCGAGACCGACCTTGGCGAAGGCCATCAGGAAACTGGTGGTCGGACCGCCGATGCGGATGTCGGCCAGGAACGCCAGCGACGCGCCCGCCCCGGCGGCCATCCCGCGGACCGCGGCGATCACCGGCTTGGGCAGGTTGGCGAGCCGGGCGGCGATCGGGTTGTAGTGCGCCCGCACGGTGCCCAACGGGTCACTGGCGGCGTTTTCCAGGGTGGCCACGTGCTCGCGCAGGTCCTGACCGGCGCTGAACGACCCGCCGGCCCCGGCAAGGACAACCGCTCGGCAGGACCGGTCGGTCTCCAGCTCCGCGAGGGCGTCCCGCAGCGCCTCCTTGAGCGCCACGTCGAGCGCGTTCATCGCGTTCGGCCGGTTCAGCGTGAGGGTGACGACGGCATCGGTCCGGTCGACCAGCAGCGGCTCGGTCACGTGTCTAACGACCCTTCTGTCGGACGATGCGGTTGCCGGCGTCGAGGCACTGTTCGACGTACCGGTCGGCGGCCGGACGCAGGCGGGCTGCGTGCCGGTCGAAGAAACTGGCCGCGGCGGTGCCGGGCCACCGCTCGGGCAGCAGCGCCGGGGGCAGCTGCGGATCCTGGAAGAGGAACGTACGCCACGCGTGCACGAGGCGGAACCGCGTCGCGTACGCCTCCTCGTCGCTGCTGCGCACTGTGACCGCGGCGAGCAGCGGGCGCTGGTCCGCGACGAACCGCTCGTAGGCGCGGCCGATTTCGGCCAGGTTCCAGGCGCGTCGGACCACGCCCATCGCGCCGGGGGTGCCGGAGAAGTGCGAGGCGGTGAACCGCTCGAACCGGATGCCGGTCTCGGCGAGGAGCAGGTCGACATCCTCGGCGGGACGGGTGGCGACCCAGGTCTGCTCGTCGAGCGTCCCGTAGCCGAGGAAGCTCAGGTTGGCGGCGAGCCGCTGGCGGTCCCGCCGGGAGCCCGGGGCCTCCAACACCAGCAGATCGAACCGGCCGTCCCAGGTGACCCGGCCGGTCCGGTAGATCCGGGCCGCTGCCTCGTCGAGTCGGCGGGCAGCTTTCGGTGTGATCGAATATCCCGGTCCGGAGACCAACCGGAGGGGCTCGAGCCAGCCTTGACGCACCATCCGGGAGACGGCGGTGCGAACTGCTGGCGGTGCGATTCCCAGCGGCGCCAGTAGCTTGACCAGGGCAGCAACCGGTGCCCGGCCACCCCTCGGACGGAGGTGGTCGCCGTACAGGTCGAAGAGTGCCGACCGTGCCTGCATGACCGCACATTGTGACAGGCCTTCTCAAGATAAGCTAGATGCTGTTACATCAATGCTGCTCCGGTTTGGGTCCGGCGGTGTTCATCAGGGAAAATCGTTGGTCGACACCCCCGTGACCGTTGCGGGTGGTCGTGACGAAGTGGCTGTGGGGCAACCCACCGACCCTGGTGTAGGTCTGAGGGGAGACAACATGGCGGCGATGAAGCCGCGGACGGGCGACGGTCCGCTGGAAGTCACCAAGGAGGGGCGGGGCATCGTCATGCGGGTCCCGCTGGAGGGCGGTGGCCGGCTCGTCGTCGAGATGACTCCCGACGAGGCCAACGCGCTCGGTGACGCACTGAAGGCAGCGGCTGGCTGAGTAAGGAGTGCTCCGGGCGGCTCACGCCGCCCGGAACGTTCTTTGGGCCCTGAGCCACCGGAATCGCCGGTGGCTCAGGGTCTTCAACGCTGCGGTCAGGTGGGTTCGCCGCCGGTCCGCGACACTTTCCTGGAGGTACGGTTCCGCGTGCTCGCCATCCGTCTGATCGCCGAGCCCGACCGGCTCGACGTCCTCGTCCTGCCCGTCCGCTCCGCCGATTCGACGGCGGAAGGCGACACCTCGGCCGAGCCCGTACCGACCGCCGTGGCGGGCCCGGACGGCACGGACGACGAGGCGGCCGCGCTGGCGTCAGCGGCCCGGCTGACGGGCCGATCCGGCGAGATCCACACTCAGCTGCGCCCCGGGCGTACCCCCGGCCGGCTGCTGCTGCTCGGCATCGGTGACGGCGGCGAGGCGGCTTGGCGGACGGCCGGCGCGGCCCTGGCCCGCTCAGCTTCAGCTGAGACGCATATCACCATCGCGCTGCCGGCCGGGGTGACTCCGGCCGCGGTTCGCGGGTTGACCGAGGGGCTGCTGCTCGCCCCGTACCGGTTCCGACTCACCGAGGCCGGCGACCGACCGGCGCTCACCGACGTCGACCTGCTGCTCGACGACCCGACCGGGTACGAGGACACCATCGCCACGGCCCGGACCACGGCCGCGATGACCCATCTCGCCCGGGACCTGACCAACACCCCCTCCTCGGTGAAGACCCCGCAGTGGTTCGCCGACCAGGTGGCCTCCGCCGCAGCCGACCTTCCGGACCTGCGGCTGCGGGTGCGTGGCCCGGCCGAGCTGACCACCGAGGGCTTCGGCGGGATCCTCGCCGTGGGCGGTGGCTCCGCCAGCGGACCCCGGCTGGTCGAACTGGACTGGCACCCCGCCAACGCGCGCACCCACGTGGTGCTGATCGGCAAGGGCATCACCTTCGACACCGGCGGCATCTCGATCAAGCCGGTGGCGTCGATGAAGCTGATGCGCAAGGACATGGCGGGCGCGGCCGCGGTCGTCGCCGCCACCCTGGGCGCTGCCGCGCTGCGACTGCCGGTCCGGATCACCACGTTGACCCCGCTGGCCGAGAACATGGTCAGCGGCTCGGCGTTCCGCCCCGGCGACGTCATCCGGCACTACGGCGGTACGACCAGCGAGACGACCAACTCCGACGCCGAGGGTCGGCTGGTCCTCGCCGACGCGCTGGCGTACGCGGTGCAGCAGCTCAAACCGGACCTGCTGCTCGACCTGGCCACGCTCACCGGCGCGAACTCGGTGGCGTTGGGCAAGCGCACCGCCGCCCTGTACAGCGAGAACGACGAGCTGGCCGCCAGCGTGCTGGCGGCGATTGAGGCCGCCGGCGAGTCGGCGTGGCGAATGCCGCTGCACACCGACTACGTCGAGTACCTCGGCAGCGAGATCGCCGACCTCTTCAGCGCACCGACGCAGGGTGCCGGCTCGGTGATGGCCGCGCTCTACCTGCGCGAGTTCACCGGCGACCTACGGGACCGCTGGCTGCACCTGGACATGTCCGCCCCGTCCTGGGCCGACGGCGACCAGGCCGAGGTCAGTCGTGGCGCCACCGGCTGGGGCGTCCGGTCGTTGCTGCGCTGGCTGGCCGACGTCAACTAGGGCGCAGGTCAGAGCCTCGGCGCGACCGGGGCTCTGACCTGTCCTGGGCTCGAATCAGCACTTCACCGCGGCGAGCAGCCCGTGCCCGACCGGAAGCAGCGCGGGAATCCAGTGCTCCGACTCCCGGACCGCCTTGATCGTCTCGCGGACCGTCACCGTCTCCGCGTCCCGGGCGGACGGGTCGCCGATCCGGTCGCTGGCCAGCACACCGTTGAGCGCCAGCACGCCCCCCGGGCGCAACAGCCGCAGCGCCGCCTCCACACAGGCGTGGAAGCCGGTCGCCTCCGCGTCCACGAAGACCAGGTCGTACGCACCGTCGGCGAGCCGGGGCAGCACGTCGAGCGCCCGACCGGTGATGATCCGGGTACGCCCGGCCGCGAAACCCGCCTCGGCGAAGATCCGCCGGGCGATCCGCTGGTGCTCCACCTCCACGTCGATGGTGGTGAGCACGCCGTCGACGCGCATGCCGCGCAGCAGCCAGACGCCGCTCACTCCGGTGCCGGTGCCGATCTCCACCACCGCACGGGCGTTGCCGGCGGCGGCCAGCAGCCGCAGCGCCGCCCCCGCGCCGGGGGTGACCGCGTCGAGGCCCACCTCCCGGGCCAGGCTGCGGGCGGTACGCAGAACGAGATCCTCGGTGACGTACGACTCGGCGAAGTGCTGGGCCTGTGTCGTCGAACTGCCGGAACCGGCGACCGTGGCGATGGGGCACCTCCGGGGGCGGTGCGTGGTGCGGGGGCGGGTTGGCACTGTGAGCGTAGAGGCGACCGTCGTGGGGCGCAGCCGCGCCTCCGCCGGAAGCGATCACCGGGGCAACCGCTGACTGCACCGCGTCCATCCGTGCAATCCTGGAGGCGGTATCCCGTCAGCCGCGACCAGACCGGCCCGTGGCCGGGCGACGCGGCACGGGATCCGGGGACGGACTGGGAGGCACCGACGTGACCGACGGCTGGGACTGGCGCCGGGGCGGTGAGACTCCGGCTCCGGCGCGACCGCCCGGGGCAGGAGCCCCGTCGGTGGGGCCGCCGACCATGCCGGGGGCTGACCGCACGCCCCTCGCCTCGCCAGGCAGCGGAACGACACCGGGCTGGCCGGCGTCTCCCGTCGGGCCGGCGTCCTACGGCGCGCCGGCTGCGGGCGGGCCCAACTCGGCCGACGCGTCGGCCTGGTGGTCGGACGCGCTCGCCGACCCCTGGCGCGACCCGGCGGCCCCGACCGCTGTGGTGGTCCCCGGGGTGGTGACCCCCGGCGCCGAGCCCGAACCGGTCACCGACCCAGACGCGCCGGGCCGGCCGACACTGCGCCACCTGTTGCTCATTCCCGTGATCACCGCGCTGCTGGCCGGCACCCTCGGCGGTGCGTTGGGCTACGCGTTCGCGGTGCGCGGCGGCGCTGGTGCGGCGGTCCTCGGCGGTGCGCCCGCGGAGGTGCCGGCGCTGGCGCAGCGCAAACCGGAGTCGCTGGCCGGGGTCGCCGAACGGGTCCTGCCCAGCGTGGTCACCGTCCGGGTGAGCAGCCTCGGCGGGACCAGTGAGGGCTCCGGTTTCGTCGCCACCGCCGACGGCCATGTGATCACCAATGACCATGTGGTGGCCGGCGGCACCGGAAAGGCCTCGGTGGTCTTCAACGACGGCAGCACCGCGCCGGCGACCATCGTCGGTCAGGACGCGGAGTCGGACATCGCGGTGATCAAGGTGAGTCGTCCCGGGTTGCGGCCGGTGGAGTTCGGCGACTCCGACGCGCTGGCGGTCGGAGACCCCGTGCTCGCCATCGGCTCGCCGTTGTCGCTGGCCAACACGGTCACCGCCGGCATCGTGAGTGCGCTGGACCGGACGATGCAGGCCGGCGAGCCGGGCGGGCCGGTGCGTTACTACGCCGCCATCCAGACCGACGCCGCTGTCAACCACGGCAACTCGGGCGGCCCACTTGTCGACGGCGCCGGCCGGGTGGTCGGCGTGAACTCCACCATCAAGTCACTTGTCGCCGAGGGGCAGGAGGCGGGCAACATCGGGCTCGCCTTCGCCATCCCGATCAACCAGGCCAAGCGGGTGACCCAGGACATCATCGGCACCGGCAAGGCCCGGCGTACGGTGATCGGCGCCCGGGCGGACGGCCCGACCGGGGTCGTCGGGGGCGGTCTGCGGCTGGCCGAGGTGGAGCCGTCCGGCCCCGCGGACGGCGCCGGACTGAAGGTGGGCGACGTGATCCTCAAGATCAACGGGCGGCCGATGACCGAGCCGACGGATCTGACCGCGTTGGTCCGCAAGTACGCGCCGGGCTCGGTCGTGACCGTCGAGTATCGGCGGGGCTCCGCCCGGCAGAACACCTCGGTAACTCTCGCCGCGGACGCGAAGTGACTCACCGCGGAAGCGAAGTGAACAGCGGCGCACCCCTTGCCCGAAAGCCGTCCGCCGTGCGTAGTCTTGCTGCTGACGCCGAGAGGAGGCCCGCGGGATGCTCGACAACCTGAACTGGTGGGAGATCGGTGCGCTGCTGCTCCTGGCGCTGCTGATCTTCGGCGACCGGCTCCCCGCTGTGATCACCGACGGCCTGCGGTTGGTGCGCAACCTGCGCAACATGGCCCGCAACGCCACCGGCGACCTGAGCCGTGAGCTGGGCACCGACATCCAGCTGGAAGACCTGCACCCGAAGGCGTTCATCCGCAAGCACCTCCTCAGCGAGGAGGACGAGGCGGCGATCCGCAAGCCGTTGCAGGGCGTCTACGACAACCTGCGCGCGGACGTCAGCGGCGTGCACAACGACCTGAAGGACGTGGCCAACGCCGCCGACCTGCGGTCGAACGAGGCCCGGTCCGGCACGGCCACCAGCAGCCCCTCGGCTCCGGCCCCCCGCGCCAGCTACGACGACGCCACCTGACCGACCCGTACCCCGACCGGCCAGTTCGCCCTGCCCGGACTCGGCCGGATCGTGCCCGCCTGGGCCCGGCGCCGGCTTGATCGACTCGGGTCCCCGGAAGTCGCGGTATCCCACGCCGTTTGAGCGGCCGACTTCCTGAAACCCGAGTTGACCATGCCGGCCACGCCGGCCGGTACCGGCCGCCTGCCCGTGCCGACCGCCTGCCCGTGCCGGCCGCCAGCCACGTCGCGGCGGCCTGGCTGGACCACCCGCCGACGCGACTCAGCCCGCCGGCCAACAGTGGCCGACGGGCTGACGGTGTACCGGGTGGTCAGCGCCCAGCGGGCTTGAGACCGAGTGGCTTGCCGAGCAGTGACTCGCGACGCAGGGCGAGCCGGTCGGCGATCGTGCCGAGCGCCTGGGCGGCCGGGGACTCCGGCTCGGCCAGCACGATCGGGTTGCCGGCGTCGCCGGCTTCGCGGACCCGGGTGTCCAGTGGGATCTGACCGAGCAGCGGCACCTGGGCGCCGATGGTCCGGCTCAGCGACTCGGCCACCGCCTCACCACCGCCAGCGCCGAAGATCTCCATCCGGGAGCCGTCCGGCAGCTCCAGCCAGGACATGTTCTCGATGACGCCGACCAACCGCTGGTGGGTCTGCAGGGCGATCGCCCCGGCCCGCTCCGCCACCTCGGCGGCGGCGGTCTGCGGGGTGGTGACGATCAGGATCTCCGAGTTGGGAAGCAGTTGGGCCAGCGAGATGGCCACGTCACCAGTGCCCGGCGGCAGGTCGAGCAGGAGCACGTCCAGGTCGCCCCAGTAGACGTCGGCCAGAAACTGCTGCAGTGCCCGGTGCAGCATCGGGCCGCGCCACACGACGGCGGCGTTGCCGGACGTGAACATGCCAATGGAGATCACCTTCACGCCGTGCGACTGCGGCGGCATGATCATGTCTTCGACCCGGGTGGGCAGGGCCTCCGTGCCGAGCATCCGGGGCACCGAGTGGCCGTAGATGTCCGCGTCGACCACGCCGACGGAGAGCCCACGGGCGGCGAGCGCCGCCGCCAGGTTGACCGTGACGCTGGACTTGCCGACGCCACCCTTGCCGCTGGCCACCGCGTACACACGGGTGCGCGAGCCGGGCTGGGCGAACGGGATGACGGGCTCCTCGGTGGCGCCGCCGCCACGCAACTGCGACTGCAACGACTGCCGCTGCTCGGGGGTCATCACCCCAAAGTCGATCTCCACGCCGGTGACGCCGGGCACCGCGGCGACGGCGGCGGTGATGTCCGTACGCAGCTTGTCCTTCAGCGGGCAGCCGGCGACGGTGAGCAGCAGCTCGACGCGGACGACACCGCTGGCACCGATCGTGGCGGAGCGGACCATGCCCAGCTCGGTGATGGGCCGGCGGATCTCCGGGTCGTTGACGGTGGCCAGGGCGGCCTGGATCGCGTCCTCGACGGTGCTCACGGGTGCTGACATGCCCGCAATGCTACGTCGCGGGGCATCCGTTGCCGCCGCTGCCCGGGGCGGTGTGAGCCAATCGATGACCCGTTGGTCAGCTCTCTGACCGGCGCGGGCCGGTGCCGTCCGGCCGGGCGTCCCGGGTGAGGTCGCCGTCCAGGTCATCGCGGGGTTCTTCCAGGCCGACGCCGTCGGTCGGCCGCTGGCCACGTCGCTCCTGCCGGCTGTCCTTCTCCTGCTGGCGGCGCTCCAGCCTCTGCCGGCGCTGCCCCATCTCGTCCAGCTCCTCGGCCAGCCGGGCCAGCTCGGAGCGGAGGAAGTCCCGGGTGGCGACCTCACCCAGCGCGATCCGCAGGGCCGCGATCTCCCGGGCCAGGTACTCGGTGTCCGCCTTCTGCGCGGTGGCTCGCCGCCGGTCCTCCTCCAGGGCCACCCGGTCCCGGTCGGCCTGCCGATTCTGGGCCAGCAGGATCAGCGGGGCCGCATAGCTGGCCTGCAACGACAGCACCAGGGTCAGGAACGTGAAGGTGTACGGGTCGAAGCGCAGGTCCGCCGGGGCCAGGGTGTTCCAGAGGAACCAGATCGTGATCACCACCGTCATGACGACGATGAAGTTCGCGGTGCCCATGCCCCGGGCGATGCCCTCCGACCACCGGCCGAACGCCTCCGCGTCGAACCGGGGCAGCTTGATGCCCCGGGGCTCGCGCGGCTGGTCGAGCCGTTCGTTCCGCCGCTGCTCAGCCATCCGCGCCGTCCAGCGCCGCGTCGGTGGTGCCCGGGGCGGCCAGGGCGTCGCGGTCCCGCCAGTCCCGGGGCAGCGAGTGGTCCAGCACGTCGTCCACGGTCACGGCGCCGACCAGCCGGTTGCTCCGGTCGATCACCGGCATGGCGACCAGGTCGTAGGTGGCCATCCGACGGGTGATCTCCGGCAACGGGGTGGTGGGGCGCAGCGGGTCGATGTCGTTGACCACCACCTTGCCCAGCAGGTCGGCCGGCGGTTCACGCAGGAGCGCCTGGAAGTGCACCATGCCCAGGTAGCGGCCGGTCGGCGTGTTCTGCGGTGCCCGGGTCACGAAGACCTGCGCGGCGACGGCGGGGGAGAGCTGTGGCTCCCGGATCCGGGCCAGCGCCTCGGCGACTGTGGCGTCCGGCGGCAGGATGACCGGCTCCGAGGTCATCACACTGCCTGCCGTGCCGGGGGTGTACTTCAGCAGTTGGCGTACCGGGTCGGCCTCGTCCGGCTCCATCAGGTCCAGCAGCACGTCCTGCTCGGGTGGGGGCAGTTCGTTGAGCAGGTCCGCGGCGTCGTCCGGGTCCATCTCCTCCAGGACGTCGGCGGCCCGCTCCCGGTCGAGGGCGGCGAGGATCTCCACCTGGTCGTGCTCCGGCAGCTCGCTGAGCACGTCGGCCAGGCGCTCGTCGTCCAACGCGGCCGCGACCTCGTTGCGCCGCGCGTCGGGCAGATCCTGCAACGCGTTGGCCAGGTCGGCGGGGCGCATGTCCTCCAGGACGGCGAGCAGGTTCGCCGTACCCCGGTTGTCGGCGATGCCGCTGAGCCCGCGCACCCGGTCCCACTCGACCTGGTGCAGGTGGCCGCGCCGGCTGAGCCGACCGGTCTGCTCGCGTACGGCGACACGGGTCAGCGACCACTCGCCACCCCGGGAGCACTCCATCGCGACGTCCACGACCGCGCCGGGCTGGCCGCCCGGGTCGAGTTGCACCCGCCGGTCGAGCAGTTCCTGGAGCACCAGCAGCTCGTTCGGGCGCTTCTCGAACCGGCGCAGGTTGAGGGTGCCGGAGCCGAGCACGACGGCGTCCGCGTCGATGGAGGTGATCCGGTTGATGGACAGGAAGATCCGACGACGCATCGGCATCTCGGCGACGAGGCCCACCACCTCCGGCGGACGCTTCGTCGCCCGCAGCCGTGCCACGGCGTCACGAACCCGGCCCACCTGATCGCCGTTCGGGTCGAAGACGGCGACTCCGGCGAGACGGGCGATGTAGACCCGGGTCGGCGTACTCACGGGCACCAGCCTAAGCGCCTAGTGTTTATCAACATGTCGACCTTGGCCTACGAGATCGTGGACGTCTTCACCGATCGCCCCTTCGCCGGCAATCCGCTGGCGGTGGTGTTCGGCGCGGAGGCGCTGGCCACCGAGCAGATGCAGGCGCTCGCGTTGGAGTTCAACCTGTCCGAGACGGTGTTCGTGCTGCCGCCGACCCAGGTCGGCAGCACCTACCGGGCCAGGATCTTCACTCCGGTGGAGGAGTTGCCGTTCGCCGGGCACCCCAGCGTCGGCGCGGCGGTCACCGCCTGCCGACGGGGCATGTTCGGTGTGGGGCAGGTCACCCAGGAGTGCCGGGCGGGTGTGCTGCCGATCGAGGTGACCGCGTCCGGGGCGACGCTGACCGGTGGCACCCCGACCCTCGGCCCGGAGCTGGACCCGGAGCCGTTGCTGGAGATCGCCGGGCTGGTCGCCGACGACCACGTCGGGCCCGCCCCACGGGTCGCCGGCTGCGGGCTGGAGTTCCCGTACCTGCCGGTGCGTCCGGAGTCGGTGGCCCGCGCCCGGGTGGACCCGGCGGCGGCGCAGCGGTACGGGGTGTCGCACGTCAGCGTCTTCTCCTGGGACGCGAGCGCGCAAACCGCGCACGCCCGGGTCTTCGTGCCGGGGATGGGCGTTCCGGAAGACCCGGCGACCGGTTCGGCGGCGCTCGGCCTCGGTGTCTGGCTGGTGGCGAGCGGTCTGCTGCCCGGCGAGGGGCGGTCGGAGTACGCGGTCCGTCAGGGCGTGGAGATGAACCGTCCGTCCGCGTTGGCCTGCACGGTCACCGCGGCGAACGGGGTGGCGGTCGGCGCGACGGTCGCCGGCCAGGTGGTGCCGGTGGCCCGCGGCGAGATCGCCGTGCCGCCGTTCGTGGGTTGAGCGCAGGCGCCGATGCGGGAGGATGCGGGTGTGACGGACGAGGACGCCCCCGGGGGCACCCCACTGGTCGACGAGGCGATGAAGAAGGCCGCAGTGGCCTGGGTCAGCGTTGCCGGCGGGCCGGCGCTCGCGCTCTGGTGCGCCCCACTGGAGGGCGCGCTGCTGGTGGTCAGCGGGCCGGGCGAGCAGGCCGCACCGGGTCTGGCCGACGCGACCGAGGCCCAGGTCACCCTGCGCGGCGACCACGGCGGTCGGATCGTCACCTGGCCGGCCCGGGTGAGCCGGTTGCAACCGGGCACCGAGGCGTGGGAGGTCACCGCGCCGCTGGTGGCGGCGAAGCGCCTCAACGCGCCCGGTCCGACCGCTGACCTGGTGGCCCGATGGGCTGCCGACGGATGCGCCGTGAACCGCCTCGCCCCGGCCGGTACGCCGCTGGCCGGAACGGAGTTGCCGGCCGACGCGCAGGCCGAGCCACCCCGGGCGACTCCGGCGGTCCGGGCCACCCGTAAGCCGTTCCGCCTGCACCGGGTCCGCCGCCGCTGATCGGTTGATCAGGTCCGACCGCCGACGCCCGCCACCGCGGCGTCGGCGTCGACAAGGGCGAGCACCTCGCCCAGGGTGCCGAGCGTGGGGCCGCGCCAGTCCCGGTCGGCGTTGAACACCATGTGCGTGGCCAGATCCGGTGCGGCGAGCCGGACGGCGGTCATCCCGGCCCGCTCGGCGCCGGTCAGCTCCTGGCTGCCGCCGTCACCGACGTAGAGGCAGTCGCCCGGCGCGAGCCCGAGCCGCTGGCAGGCCGTCAGGTAGAGCGCCGGATCCGGTTTGCACCGCCCGACCTGCACCGAGAAGACCCGTACGTCGAGCAGGGGGGCGATCGCGAGCTGCGGCAGGAAGGCCGGCAGTTCGTGCGTACAGTCGCTGATCACGCCGGTGCGCAGGCCGCGCTGGCGCAGAGCCGCCAGCACCGGCACCGCGTCGGCCCGCAGCCAGGTGTCGGCGCGGACCGCCCGGTGCCGGGACGCCACCGCTGCCCGTACCGCGTGGTCGCTGGGCTGTACGCCGGCCTGGGCGCACACCCAGCGCAGGGTCGCCTCCGCGTCGCCGAGCCGGCCGCTGGCCCGCTCGTAGTAGGTGCGGTTCAGCACCTCGGTCAAGATCTCGGTGGGACACCCGAGCAGCTCGGCGGTGCCGACGTGCGCGACACCGCGTTGTACCGAACGGGTCAGGGTGCCGAAGAAGTCGAACAGCACCGCCTGGTAGCTGGCCATGGGGGAGCGCCTCCGGGCGGTCGAGGGTCGTCGGCGCGAACCCGCGTGATCGTAACGGAGTGATGACCGTCCGTGCTGGCCATCACACGTGTGAGGATTACGTCCCGTGCCCCCACCTTCACCCCGGCCATCAGTGGATCCGCTGACCACCGGCGCGGTCGGGCTGGCCGTGGTCGCCGTGTCGTCGTCCGCGCCGCTGATCGCGTACGCCGCCGCCCCCGCGCTGGCCATCGCGTTCTGGCGCAACCTGCTCGCGGTGGCCGTGCTGAGCCCCTTCGCGCTGGTCCGACGCCGCGCCGAGTTCCGCAGACTGACAGTTGGCGCGGGGCGGCGGGAGGGCCTGTTCTGCGTTCTGTCCGGGGTCGCCCTGGCCGGGCACTTCGCGACCTGGGTGCCGAGCGCTCAGCTCACCTCGGTCGCCACGTCCACCGCCCTGGTCGCCACCCAGCCGGTCTGGCAGGGGCTGATCGCCCGCGCCCAGGGGCGTCCGCTGCCCCGGGTGGTGTGGATCGGCATCGCGGTGGCGGTCGGCGGCGCGGCGGTCGCCACCGGGGTGGACGTGGGGGTCTCCGGCCGGGCCGTCCTCGGCGACGTGCTGGCGCTGACCGGCGGCGTGTTCGCCGCCGTCTACACCGCCTTCGGGGAACGGGCCCGGGCCAGCATCAGCACCACCACCTACACCACCATCTGCTACGGGATCTGCGCGCTGATCCTGCTGGCCCTGTGCCTGGTCGGCGGCGTACGGCTGACCGGCTTCGAGGGGCGTACCTGGCTGGCCATCCTGGCCCTGGTGGCCGGCGCCCAACTGCTCGGGCACTCGATGTTCAACTACGCCCTGCGGAAAATCCCGGCAACCACTGTGAGCGTGCTGATCCTGCTGGAGGCGCCCGGCGCGGCAGTGCTCGGTTGGGCCTGGCTGGGTCAGCTACCCCGCCCGTACGCGCTGCTCGGCATGGCGTTGCTGCTGGCCGGCGTGGCGGTGGTGGTGCTCGGCGGCCGGCGGAGCGAACCCAGCGCCCTGCCGGCCGACCCGACTCCGCTGGCCGACTGACGACGCGACACGAACGGACCGAGGCCCCCGCCTAGGTCAGCCCTCGTGCACCTCGATGACCCGGGTCGTCGGCGCGGCTTCACCGAGGGCGGTACGCAGCGCCGCCCGGTCCGGGTCGGCGAGGAACGATTCGTAGCCGGCCCGCCCGTCGAACCGGATCACGTGCACCTCGGCCTGCCCGTCGGTGCCGCGCAGCCGCCGCTCCAGCCGGCCGCCGTGCCGTTCGAGCAGGGCCAGCACGGCGTCCTCGTAGCGCTGCCCGGCGGCCTCGGCCCCGACGGCGAACTCGACGATCGCGACGAGCGTCAGCACACCGGCCCGGTCAGCCATCGAGACCGACGGCCTTGGCGCTCGCCGCCCACAGCCGGGCGGCGAGCTGCGGATCGGCCGCCTTGCGGAGCGGTCGACGCGGCCGACGGTCGACGTAGTAACCCCCGTTGATCAGCCGGGAGCGCTCCTGGTTGGCCAACCACACCAGGGTCTCGGCGCCCTTCTCCGGGCTGCGGAACGGCATGAACCGCATGCCGAACGCGACCAGCCTGCTGTCGTTGGCGAAGCGGGTGCGGACCACCCCGGGGTGGAAGCTGTACGCGGCAACGTCCGGCCAGCGCCGGGCGGCCTCGGCGGTGAACAGGACGTTCGCCTGCTTGCTGGTGCCGTACGCGCCCATCGGCCGGTAGTCACGCAGTGGCTTGTTCAGGTCGTCCGGGTCCAGTGCGCCGAAGCGGTGCGCGCCGGAGGCGGTCACCACGACCCGGCCCACCCGGTCGGCGAGCAGGTTGGTCAGCAGGAACGGGGCCAGGTGGTTGGCCTGGATCGACATCTCGAAGCCGTCGACAGTGCTCAGTGGTTGCAACGCGATCGCGCCGGCGTTGTTGGCGAGCACGTCGATCCGGTCGTACGCCGCCCGGAGCTGCTCGGCCAGCCGGCGTACGTCGTCGAGGACCGCGAAGTCGGCCCGGAACAGCTCCGGACGTTCACCGGAGTTCTCCCGTACCCGAACGGCTGCGGCCTGCAGGCGGGCCGGGTCCCGCCCGACCAGCACCACCTGGTCGCCCCGGCAGGCCAGGTGTACGGCGGCGGCCAGCCCGATGCCGGAGCTGGCCCCGGTCACCACCACCAGTCGGCGCCCAGTGAGATCTTCCACAGGTCCATTCACCCCGGTCATGGCGCGAGGTTACCGTGGCGTCACAACGCCCTTTGGGATCGTTAAGGTCCCGGATCTGTCGTCAGGTGGCGTCGGCATGCCCGCCGGACGCTGGAAGGAGCGCATCCATGGCCGCAGTCGGTCGCCCCCGCAGGTCCTGCCTCGCCGTGCCGGGTTCCAGCGTGAAGATGCTCGGCAAAGCCCAGGGTCTCCCGGCCGACCAGGTCTTCCTGGACCTGGAGGACGCCGTCGCCCCGCTGGCCAAGCCGGACGCGCGCAAGAACATCGTGGCCGCCCTCAACGAGGGTGACTGGGCCGGCAAGACCCGGGTGGTCCGGGTCAACGACCTGACCACCCCGTGGACCTACCGGGATGTCATCGAGGTCGTCGAGGGCGCCGGCGCCAACCTCGACTGCATCATGCTGCCGAAGGTGCAGACCGCCGCCCAGGTGCAGTGGCTGGACCTGACGCTCACCCAGATCGAGAAGACCATCGGCCTGGAGGTCGGTCGGATCGGCATCGAGGCGCAGATCGAGAACGCCGCCGGCCTGGTCAACGTGGACGCGATCGCCGCCGCCTCGCCGCGCGTGGAGACCATCATCTTCGGCCCGGCCGACTTCATGGCGTCGATCAACATGAAGTCGATGGTGGTCGGCGGCCTGATCCCGGACTACCCGGGCGACCCGTACCACTACATCCTGATGCGGATCCTGATGGCCGCGCGGATGCACGACAAGCAGGCCATCGACGGCCCGTTCCTGCAGATCCGCGACGTCGACGCGTTCCGCGAGGTGGCCAAGCGCTCGGCCGCGCTGGGCTTCGACGGCAAGTGGGTGCTGCACCCGGGCCAGATCGACGCCGCCAACGAGGTCTACCAGCCGGCGCAGGCCGACTACGACCACGCCGAGCTGATCCTCGACGCGTACGAGCACTACACCTCGGAGGCCGGCGGCCGGCTCGGTGCCGTGATGCTCGGCGACGAGATGATCGACGAAGCGTCCCGCAAGATGGCGCTGGTGGTCGCGGCCAAGGGCCGGGCCGCCGGGATGAGCCGTACCTCGTCGTTCACCCCACCGGCGCAGTGACCGGCCGGGCCGGGACGACCGCCGCCGGCTGTCGGTCCGGCCCGACAACCGCCGGTACGCCGGCCCGCCCGCGGGCCGGTCAGTAACTGCTGCTGTTGTCGCTCGTCGCGATCGCGTAGATGATCGCGGCGGCGTAGATGGCGATCACCAGCACCAGGAACCCGGTGAGAATCCAGCCGACGATGATGGCGGCCTTCGCCATCCCCGCCCCGCCCTCGCCGCTGAGTCGGATCTGCTTCTGCGCCACGTGGCCGAGGATCGCGCCGATCGGCGCGGTGATGCAGGACGTGAAACCGATCAGGGCCAGCACGAACGCCGCGATGGCCATCCCGTTGGTCTTCGGGGGCTGCGGGTAGCCGTAGCCGGGGTACTGCGGCGGGTAGCCAGGCTGGGCGTATCCGGGTGGGGCGTAGCCGGGCATCGGCTGGGCCGCTGGCTGCTTCGCGCCGGCGTACGGGTCGACCGGGGCGTACGGGTCCGGGGCGTACGGATCGGGGGCGTACGGGTCGACCGGGCCAGGTTGCGCGGGCACCGGCTGACCGGCCACGAGGGTCGGGTCCGGTGCGGGGCTCGACGGCTGGGCCGACCACGTGGGATCGCTCCAGTTGCCGGGCGGCGGGGGATTGGTCATGCGAACTCTCCGTCGGGTTGGGGTGCGGAGACAGGGTAGCCAGCGCCGCCCAAACCCGACGCCCCTGCTTCCGGGTGCCGCGTTGCTCGGGCCGGTCGTAACGGGCAGGATCCCTGACATGGCATACGACGCGCGCGCCGCGGACCGCTCCGGCAGTCGACCCCGACGGGACGTCAGCCGCCCGGGTGCGGCCCGGCGCGCCCGGACGGCCGCCCCGGCGGGTAGCCCCGGTCCCGACGAGCCGGTCGCGCTCACTGACCCGGTCACCATGCGCCTCGACGGGCGGGTCGCCCTGGTCACCGGGGCCGGCAGCCCGGACGGCATCGGTTACGCCACCGCCCGGCGACTCGCCGATCTGGGCGCGCGGGTGGCCATTGTCTCCACCACCCGACGCATCCACGAGCGGGCGACCGAGCTGGGGGTGACCGGCTTCGTCGCGGACCTGACCGACGAGTCCGAGGTCGGCGCGCTGGCCGATGCGGTCGCCGAGCAGTTGGGCGACGTCGAGGTGCTGGTCAACAACGCCGGCCTGGCCAGTCGCGCCAGCCAGGGAGTGCTGCGGCCGGTAGCGCAGCTGACCTACGACGAGTGGCGCGGTGAGATCGACCGCAACCTTTCCACCGCATTCCTGTGCAGCCGGGCGTTCATCGGAGGGATGGCCGAGCGGGGTTGGGGTCGGATCGTCAACCTGGCGGCCACGGCCGGCCCGGTCAACGCACTGCCCACCGAGGCGGCGTACGCCGCGGCGAAGGCCGGGGTCGTCGGGCTGACCCGGGCCCTGGCCATGGAGATGATCGCCGACGGGGTGACCGTCAACGCGGTGGCACCCGGCACCATCTACACCGCGGCGTCCACCATGGCCGAGATCAAGCAGGGGCTGGGCACCCCGGTGGGGCGACCGGGCACGCCGGACGAGGTCGCCGCGGCGATCAGCTTCCTCTGCTCGCCGGCCGCCTCGTACATCACCGGGCAGATGCTCGTGGTGGACGGCGGCAACAGCGTCCGCGAGGCCCGCTTCCGCTGACCGCGCCGGCCGGCACCGAGCCGTTCGTCAGTAGCCGCCGCTGTCGCCGGTGTTGCTGAAGGCCACCAGCGCCAGCCAACCACAGCAGGCCAGCACGGTGAGCCCGGTGAAGACGTAGCCAAGGATCAGCCCCCAGGTGGCGAGCTGGTCGCCCTCCTCGCCGCTGGCGCGGATCTGCCGCTTGGCCACGTGGCCGAGGACGGCGCCGGCCGGCGGAAAGACGAAGGCGAACACCAGCGACAGGATCGCCAGCACGTTGGTGCCCCGACCCGGCCCGGACGGCGGTGGGCCGTACTGACCGTAGGGGCCCTGCGGGGGGTACGGCGGTTGCTGGCTCCAGTGCGCCGACTGCTGCGGCCCCTGGTGGCCGTACGGCGACGGTTCGCCCGCCGGTGGCCCGTACGGTGAGCGTTCCGCTGGCAGCTCGTACGCCGGCTGGTCCGGCTGCGGCGCGTACGGCGACTGACCGGCCGGCGGTGGCGCGTACGGCGACTGGTCCTTCGGTGGCTCGTAGGGTGACGGCGGCGGCTCGTCCTCGGGCGGTCCCGACGGCGGCGGGTAGCTCACAGCTGTCCTCCTCCTGCCGGTGCCGGAAAAGTCCCTCTTGCCGGACGCTACCCGCAGCGGTGAACCTTTTCACAGCGGTTGTGTGGACTGGTCACCTTGGCCTCGTCGACCCGAGGGGCCGATACTGACCCAGCGTTCAGTTACCCATGAGTAGTGCGCGGATCCCCGGAGGCTGAGATGGCCCGACTCGCCCAGACGCCCGGCCTGACCGATGTGCAACAGTCGATCCTGGAGACCGTTCGGGACTTCGCCGACAAGGAGATCATCCCGCACGCCCAGCGGTTGGAGCACGCCGACGAGTACCCCACCGACATCCTCGACGGCATGCGCGAGATGGGGCTGTTCGGCCTCACCATCGACGAGGAGTACGGCGGCCTCGGTGAATCGCTGCTCACCTACGCGCTGGTGGTGGAGCAACTGTCCCGGGGCTGGATGTCGATCTCCGGCATCGTCAACACCCACTTCATCGTGGCGTACCTGATCTCCCAGCACGGCTCCGCCGAGCAGAAGGCCCGGCTGCTGCCGAAGATGGCCACCGGCGAGGTGCGCGGGGCGTTCTCCATGTCCGAGCCCGAGACCGGCTCCGACGTCTCGGCGATCAAGTCCCGGGCCGTCCGCGACGGCGACCGCTACGTCCTCAACGGGCAGAAGATGTGGCTCACCAACGGCGCCTACTCCTCGGTGGTGGCCACCCTGGTCAAGACCGACACCGGCGCGGAGTCCGTCTACGGCAACATGAGCACCTTCCTGCTGGAGAAGGAGCCGGGCTTCGGCGAGACCGCCCCCGGCCTCACCATCCCCGGCAAGATCGAGAAGATGGGTTACAAGGGCGTCGAGACCACCGAGATGGTGCTCGACGGCGTGACCGTGCCGGACTCCGCGATCCTCGGCGGCGCCGACCAGGTGGGCCGCGGCTTCTACCAGATGATGGACGGCATCGAGGTGGGCCGGGTCAACGTGGCAGCCCGCGCCTGCGGCATCTCCATCCGCGCCTTCGAGTTGGCCGTGAGCTACGCCCAGCAGCGCAAGACCTTCGGTCAACCCCTCGCCAAGCACCAGGCGATCGCCTTCAAGCTCGCCGAGATGGGCACGAAGATCGAGGCCGCGCACGCCCTCATGGTCAACGCCGCCCGCCTCAAGGACGCCGGCCAGCGCAACGATGTGGAGGCCGGGATGGCCAAGCTGCTCGCCTCGGAATACTGCGCCGAGGTCGTCCAGGAGGCGTTCCGCATCCACGGCGGCTACGGCTACTCCAAGGAGTACGAGATCGAGCGGCTGATGCGGGAGGCCCCGTTCCTGCTCATCGGCGAGGGCACCTCAGAGATCCAGAAGACAATCATCTCCCGAGGTCTCCTCAAGGAATACAAGCTCTGACCCGCCCCGCCCCGCGAGGGTCAGGTCAGGCGGGTCAGGTTGGCGGCGGCGCGTTCGACGATGAGGCAGCGGTCCTCGACGTAGTCCATGCCGGCCTCCTCGGCGATCCGCCGCGCCTCGGCCGAGACGATGCCCAGTTGCAGCCAGACCGCGGGGGCGCCGATCGCCGCCGCATCCCGGACCACCTGCGCGGCGTCGGCCGCCGGTCGGAACACGTCCACCAGGTCGACCGGGTGCGGGATGTCGGCCAGCGACTTGTAGGCCCGTTCCCCGAACAGTTCGTCGACGGTCGGGTTGACCGGGATGATGCGCCAGCCGTACTGCTGCATCTGCAACGGCACGCCGTGCGCGGCCTTGAACGGGTCGCGGGACGCGCCCACGACGGCGATCACGGCGGAGTCGGCGAGGATCTGCGAAGCGGTACGCACCCGCCGACTGTAGCTCCGACTACAACAGCGTCAGCTGCTCGGCCGCCACCGGGTGCGGCGGCTCGGGCAGGCTGCGGTTGTCGCCCCGCTCCCCGCGGTGCAGCCCGTGCCGACGGGCGGCGATCCGCACCCGTGCGGTCAACTCCCGCTGGTACGCCTGTGGGGCGTACGCACCGGCCCGGTAGAGCTCGCGGTAGCGGGGGACGAGGTGCGGGTGCTCGCGGGCGAGCCAGTGCGCGTACCACTCCCGGGCGCCGGGACGCAGGTGCAGGGGCAGTGCGGTCACGCTCGTCGCACCGGCGGCGGCGATCGCCGAGACGGTGGCGTCGATCGACTCGTCGCTGTCGCTGAGGCCGGGCAGGATCGGGGCCATCAGCACGCCGACGGAGAAGCCGGCGTCGGCGAGCGCCCGGACGGCGTCGAGCCGGCGGCGTGGGTGCGGCGTGCCCGGCTCGACGGTGCGCCAGAGGTGCTCGTCGACGAACCCCACCGAGAAGGAGATGCCCACGGTGGCCACCTCGGCGGCCTCGCGCAGCAGCGGCAGGTCGCGCAGGATCAGCGTGCCCTTGGTGAGGATCGAGAACGGGTTGGCGAAGTCTCGCAGGGCACCGATGATCTGCGGCATCAGCCGGTAACGACCCTCGGCGCGCTGGTAGCAGTCCACGTTGGTGCCCATCGCCACGTGCGCGCCCCGCCAGCGCGGCGCGGCCAGCTCCCGCCGGACCAGCTCACCGGCGTTGACCTTGACGATCACCTTCCGGTCAAAGTCAGCGCCGGCATCGAGATCGAGATAGGTGTGAGTATTTCTCGCGAAACAGTAAGTGCAGGCATGGGAGCAGCCTCGGTACGGGTTGATCGTCCACTCGAACGGGACGCGGGACTCCCCGGGCACCCGGTTGAGGATGGACTTGGCCTGCACCTCGTAGAAGGTCATCCCGGCGAACTCGGGGGTGTCGAAGGTGCGGGCGACGGCGCCGGGCAGCGCCAGCGGCAGGGGTGGCGTCGCTGGCGCTGCCCGCTCGGGGTCTCCCTCGACCGGGGGAGCGGTGAGGTTGTCCCAGCGCATGGGCACTATTCGAACACGTGTACGAGGTGAGCGCAAGTGACCCGCCGTACACCGGTGGGCGTCCGGGTGGTCGGAGAGGGGAGGATGGACGCCATGGAGACGTCGACCTTCGTCTACGACGGGGACTGCGCGTTCTGCACGAGCTGTGCGGAGTTCATCGAGCGCCGCATCCCCACCGCCGCGCGGGTGGTGCCTTGGCAGTTCGCCGACCTGGAAGCGCTCGGCCTCACCGTGGCCGAGTGCGAGGAGGCCGTGCAGTGGGTCGGCGCGGACGGCTCCCGCGCGGCCGGTCCGGACGCCATCGCGAAGCTGCTCGCCGCGAGTGGTCCGCTCTGGCGGATCGCCGGCGCCGGCCTGCGGATTCCTCCGGTACGCGTCGCGGCCTGGCCGTTGTACCGCTGGGTGGCGCGCAACCGGCACCGGCTTCCCGGTGGCACGGCGGCCTGCTCCCTGCCCCAGGAGGCCCGGGAGCGGCTCTACGGGCCGACCGGTCGCCCGACCACCGGCGCCTGACCGTCGAGCGCCCGCTCCACGCCAGCTCCCACGGGGTCCTGGCCGGACGGCACCGCGTCGGCGTCCGCCGGAGGGACGTCGGTCGCCGCCTCGGAAGGGCTGCGGCCGGTTAGTCGGCGTGCCCAGACCAGCGGGCGCACCCGCTCCAGCGGTAGGAAGCTGGTCATCGCGGCCAGGTGTGGCGCGAACGAGATCGTGATGGTCGCGATGGTGACCGCGTGGAACGAGTAGAAGAAGCCGACCATGGCGAGTCGCCAGCGGGGTGGCAGCAGGAAGACCATCGGGCTCAGCAGCTCGAACGCCACGATGCCGAACTGGGCGACGATCAGCAGGTACGGCACCTGGGCGATGAGGTCCGCCAGGTCGGTGCCGCGCCGGATGATCGCGCGGGCCAGGACCGAGCCGGTCAGCCAGTCCAGCCCGCCGAAGCGCAGCTTGGCGAAGGCGGCCAGGAAGTACGTGCAGATCACCGCGATCTGGGTGACGCGTAGCGCCCAGCCGCCGGCCTCGGTGCGGGTGGTGTCGCCGTGTCGGGCGCGACCGGCGGTGGGCAGCACGGCCAGTGCGACGAGCAGCCCGAACCGGTCGTGGTCGACCTTCCCGTAGCTCATCGCGATGATCATCCACTCCAGGTACAGCGCGCACACCGCCCAGCCGAGCAGCCGGGGCGCTCGTCCGGTGGCGGCGAGGAGGGCGAGCAGCAGCAACGCCCAGAAGATCACCGTCACCAGCGTCTCGGTTGGCGTCGGCAGTGGGAGAAGGCGGCCGATCAGGAGTGGCTGGTACAGGTCGCCGGGCACGCTGACCCGGGTGCGTACCCAGGGGGTGAAGATCACCAGATCGGCGGCGACGAACAGGTAGATCAGGGTGCGGAAGGCGGCCACCCGGCCCCGGGGTACGGCCTCGGTCAGCCAGCGGTTCATCGGGTGGCCTGCCAGCGGACGACGGTCTGATCGGTGTGTTGACCGGTCGGTCGGCCGGCGCGGATGCCGTGCCAACGGATGACGATGCGGACCTCGACCAGCGCGGGGGCGTCCGGGTGGCGTTCGGCGTACGCGTCGGCGACCTCGGTGAGCAGCGTCGGGTCGGCGGCGTATCGGGCCTGCTGACCTTCGATCTCGGCGCGGCGGATGCCTGTCGCGTTCTGGTCGAGGTCGACCACCGCCCCGGAGCTGTTCACCCCCTCGACACGGGTGTCGGGTGCGGGTGCGTTCGGCGGGTTGGAGGTGGAGTACATCCGGAACGGGCCGAACGGGAAGTCGTCGTCGCTGCCCCAGAAGGTGCCGACGACGAGCAGGACGAGGCCCAGTGCGGTCGCGCCCAGCCGGGTCGCGCGTCCGCGGGTGGTCAGGTTCTCCATCGGGTCGTGACGATACGGGATGTACCGATGGCGTCGGGTCCCTCCGACGGCCAGTTCGGCCTGACCAGGCAGGTGATCATGCGGGAGTTGGTGGGGGTACGACGAAGGCCGGGCCCGCATCGGGCCCGGCCTCGCGTGTCGTCGTGGGGACGACTCAGTGCTTGTGCTCGGCCAGCTGCTTGCGGACGTCGTCCATGTCCAGCGCCTCGACCTGCTCGATCAGGTTCTCCAGCGCGGACTCGGGAAGGGCACCCGGCTGGGCGAAGACGATGACGCCGTCACGGATCGCCATGATCGTCGGGATCGAGCGAATGTCGAACTTCGCGCCCAGCTCCTGCTGAGCTTCCGTGTCGACCTTGCCGAAGACGATGTTCTGGTGCTTCTCCGAGGAGCGCTCGTAGACCGGGGCGAACCGCTTGCACGGACCACACCAGTCGGCCCAGAAGTCGACCAGGACGATGCCGTCGTTGCCGGTCACCTCGTCGAAGTTCGCCGAGGTCAGCTCAACGGTTGCCATTGCACTCTCCGATCACCGCGGTTTATCTACGTCCCGTAGAACCAGGGCTGACCGTATCGAATTCCCGGGCGGTGGGGTGCGAAACGTGCCCGGGGCTGCCGGGGGGTGCTGCGGGTCATCGATGGGCATCTGTTCACACCCGACCTGCGGAACGCAAGTGCATGACGCACTTGCGTGACCTGCCGTAATGGGAGCGTTTCCAGGGAGATCCACGCGATTGAGCACTACGAATCGGTAACTTGGGCCTTGACAAGGAGGTATCCGGCCTGCGGAGATCGCTGATCAACCTCCGGTTCGTCACGCTCAGTAGTGTTACAAAAAGATAAATGTGACCGCGATCTCTGTTGAACCTACGCAGGCGTAGGGCAGAATTCCTCACATCAGAGCGTGGGCGGCGGGTGCCGGGGAGGGCCCCGCCGCTCATTGCGTCTCCCCCCAGGCGAGTGACCGGTGTGACATTTCCGCCGCCGTCGCGCCCCGCCGGTTGCCTTAACCATCGGTAAGGCATGCTGTGCCGAACTCCATCGCCGCCCGTCGAAGGGACCAGCATGCAGTTCGGTCGCTACTACGAGGAGTTCGAGGTCGGCGCGGTCTACCGGCACTGGCCGGGCAAGACCGTCACCGAGTACGACGACCACCTCTTCTGCCTGCTCACCATGAACCACCACCCGCTGCACATGGACGCGCACTACGCCGCGACGGCGAGCCAGTTCAAGCGCAACGTCGTGGTCGGCAACTACATCTACTCGCTGCTGCTCGGCATGTCCGTGCCCGATGTGAGTGGCAAGGCGATCGCCAACCTGGAAGTCGAGTCGCTGCGGCACGTCGCGCCGACCTTCCACGGCGACACCATCTACGGCGAGACCACGGTGCTGGACAAGCGCGAGTCCGGCTCGAAACCCGACCGGGGCGTGGTGTCGGTGGAGACCCGCGGCTACAACCAGGACGGCACGATGGTCTGCGTCTTCCGGCGCAAGGTCATGGTCCCCAAGCGGGAGTACGCGGCCGCTGCGGTGCCCGACGGAGTGGATCCGGAGCGGCCCAGCTTCCCCGAGCCGCGCTGACAGTCGCGGCGGGCTCGACCGTCGACGAACACCGGGCTCCTTCCCCACCGCGGGTCTGCTGGGGAAGGGGCCCTGTGCCCGTCGCGGGGCATATGCTGACGCCGGAGGTTCCGATGAGCCACTCCGTAGCGGGAGAGCCGTCCTCTGCCGGCCGCCGAGCCGCACCGTTGACCACCGCTGTCTACTCCGCCGCCGAGTGGGATCTGCTCACCGGCCTGCCCGGTCGGGTTCTCGTTGCCGCCGCGGCTCCCGGTCCTGGCCGGACGGAGCGTGGCGTGATGGCCGGCCTGGCCGGCCTGGATGCCGTGGCCGCGGGCCGGGCCTCCGACAGCGACCTGGTCCGCGCGGTGGTCGCCACGATCTACGCCCGCCACGACGGCACCTCGCAACCCGCTGAGCGGCTCACCGACCTGGTGGACCTGCTGGCCGCCTGTCGGGCGGCGAGCCGGGTCCTCCGGCGGCGGGCCGACCCCGCCGACTCGGCCGCGTACCGGCAGTGGGTGCAGTCGGTCGCGGCCCGGGTCTGTCGCGCGGTGCCCGGCGCCGGCGCACGCCGGGCGGACCCACCGGCCAGCCCGGCGGACCGGCGCTTCCTGGACCGGCTCGGTGCCGCCCTCGACCTGGGCTGACCGGCAGGTCGTCGCGGCCGACGCCGACGCGGTCCGTACCCTCTGATGACCGTGACCGACGACCAGCTTGAGGTGGGCGTGGGCCCCTGGCCGGGGGACCCACCGGACGACCCCCGTTACGACAGGCAACTGCTGGCGGAGGGGGACCGGCGCAACGTCGTCGACCGCTACCGCTACTGGCGGCACGAGGCGATCGTCGCCGACCTGGACCGGCACCGGCACGGCTTCCACGTCGCGATCGAGAACTGGCAGCACGACTTCAACATCGGCACTGTGGTGCGCAACGCCAACGCGTTCAACGCCGCCGAGGTGCACATCGTCGGACGGCGACGGTGGAACCGGCGCGGCGCGATGGTGACGGATCGGTACCAGCACGTACGACACCACGAGACGATCGAGGAGTTCGTCGCCTGGGCGGCCGAGCGGCAGCTGCCGGTGTTCGGCATCGACAACCTGCCCGGGTCGCGTCCGCTGGAGACCGGCACCCTGCCGCGGGACTGCGTGCTGCTGTTCGGTCAGGAGGGGCCCGGCCTCTCCGCGCCGGCCCGTGCCGCCTGCGATCAGCTCTACTCCATCGCCCAGTACGGCTCGACGAGGTCGATCAACGCGGGCGTGGCCAGCGGAATCGCCATGCACGCCTGGATCCGTGCGCACGCCGGTTCGCCACCGGACTGACCCCCGTACGGTGCCGAATCGGACGTTCCGGCTTGACGTGCCGGCGGTCCGGGGAGACGGTGGGGATGTGAGTGTCGCGGTGAGTTGTCCGAGATGCGGGGGCCCGGTAAGGGCGCCGGATCTGATGAACACCGACTCGAGGTGTGTGCGCTGCGGCCCGGTGCCGCCGTTGCACGTGCCCGAGCACATCGGAGCGGACATCGTGGCGAGCGTGGTGGAACGGATCACCGCGACCGGCGATCCGCCGGTGACGCCGTTGTGGTGCCCGTGGCCGCTGCCGCCCGGTTGGACACTCACCGGCGTGGCGTACGCCGGGGACGACCGGACGGGCGTGCGGGCGACAGTGGTGGCCTGCGCGGGCCCGGCACCGCTCGGTGGTGGTCCGGCCGATCTGGTCTTCGTGGCCGAGGAACCCGGTGTCGGCCTGGGCACCCGGCTCGCCGGTCTGACCGGCCCGGATCCGGGACCGGAGTTGGTGGACGCGTTGACCGACCCGGGGTCCGGTCACCCTGACCACGTCGGACAGGCGAAGATCAAGGTCGGCGGGCACCCTACTCCACTGTGGTTGGTGAATTCACCAAAGGATCGAAGCGCGTACGCCGGCGAGGCTCGGGGAATGTGGCTCCATGCGATAGCCTGGCCGGCGAGTGCGGGTCACCTGCTCGCGGAAGACGTCGTGCTACACGACCTGACCGAGTGGACTCCGCCCGAACTCGTGTACGGCGCACCGTCCCCGTATCTACCTGGTAGAGCTTGACAACTCTTCCGGATTGACGGAGAACGGACGCAGATATTCACTGTACGACACCACACTGATACTCTGGGTGCCGCTGCGGTAATGGGACCCGGCGCCGCGCGAGAGGATGGCCCGCCATGGTCAAGAAGGTCCTCACCTGGGCCGGAATCGCATTCTTGATCTTCTTCGTCGCCTACCGGCCAAACTCTGCGGCGGACGTGTTCAAGTCGCTCGGCGGCGGGATCATGGATATCGCCCAGGGGTTTGGCGACTTCTTCACCAGCCTCGTCGCCTAGCCGCCGATGGGCAGCCCCTCCGGTCCACCCTTCGACCCGGACGACCCCGACCGGGAACGTCGCGAGCGAGACACCGAGCCGATCCCGCGGATCGGGCCTGATGACGGCCCGGGCTACGGGGCCGGTCCCGGCCTGTCCGACGGTCCGTCCCTTTCGGACGACGTCGGCTACGGCGACGGGCCCGGCTATGCCGGTCAGGGTCGTTCCGGTCGGGGGTGGATCCGTGATCCGGAGGCCAGCTACCAGCCACCGCAGATCTCCGAGGACGAGCTGGCCGGGTTGCGCGCCGACGCGACCGGCTCGACCCCTCGGCGGGTGCTGCCCCTGGAAGACGAGCCCAGTTCGCTGGTGGCTCGCTACCTCTTCCCCACCGAGCGCTACCGGGGCGAGTGGAAGCGACACTGGATCCACCTCACCAACCCGCTGTTGATCGGCGTCGCGGCGACCTTCGTGCTCGGCTACCTCTCCGGCTTCCTCGCCGGCCAGGACGTCGGCGCGTTGACCACCATCGCCGTGCTGCTGTGGTTCGCGGTCATGGGCTGGGTGGCGTGGAAGGTCGCCGACTGGTGGTATGACCGGTTCATCCTGACGAACAAGCGGGTCATGGTGGTCAACGGCATCGTCACCCGCAAGGTGGCGATGATGCCGCTGGTCCGGGTCACCGACATGAAGTACGAGCAGACTCCGACCGGCCGGGCGCTCAACTACGGCACCTTCGTGCTGGAGTCCGCCGGCCAGGAGCAGGCGCTCCGCGAGATCAAGAATCTGCCCAACCCGAACGAGCTCTACCTGCGCGTCGTCGAGGAGATGTACGAGCCTCAGGCCGTCGAGGCGCGGCTCGGCAAGGAGGCCGACGAGGCCAAGGCCGACGACGGGGCGTGAAGGTTTTCGACCGAACATCGGAGCAAGTGCGCACCTTTCGTCATGGACCAGAGCGCCCCTGACGTGGCACTCTGCCAGGACGGCAGGGGTGTGGAGGTGGGCGGTGGCGAGCAAGGACTCGTTGGAGGAGCAGTTCCGCGAGTTCGTCGCGGCCCGCTCCGCCGCGCTCCTACGCACCGCTTATCTGCTCACCGGCGACTGGGCCACGGCCGAGGATCTGCTCCAGACGGCGCTGACCAAGACCTACCTCGCGTGGAAGCGGCTCGGCGGCATCGAGGCGGTCGAGCCGTACGCCCGGCGTGTGATGGTCAACACGTCGACCAGTTGGTGGCGGCGGCGCTGGCACGGCGAACGCCCGACCGAGGTCCTGCCCGAACGGGCCGGCGTCGACGAGATCGAGCAGCAACTTGACCGTGACCTGCTCTGGCGGCACCTCCGGGAGTTGCCCAACCGGCAGCGGGCAGTGCTGGTGCTGCGCTACTACGAGGACATGTCGGAGGCGCAGACCGCCGCGATGCTGGACATCTCACCGGGCACGGTGAAGAGCCAGGCGTCCCGGGCGCTCGCCACGCTCCGTCGGCGACTGGGCGCGGACGCACCGGAGCTCGCAGCCGCCGCCGGCATCGCCGGCCGGTCGGTCGCTCCCGCCGGTGCAGGGGCCGCGACCGGTGCCGCCCGCCGGACGACGGGCTCGGGTTCCCGGACCGGGCGAGTCCCGGCCACCGGTGCCGCTGCCACACCCCGTCCCGAACGGGCGGCTGGCCGACCCGTGCCCCGACCGGCCGCTCCCCGCGCCGCCGTGCCGCGTGCGATCAGCCAGCAGGTCGTACTACCCACCGCCCCGGCGGCCGTGCCCGTCGGCACGGGCTCCGGGGAACAGCAGTGAGTCAGTTCCCGGGCGGGCGCGACAACCTGACGGACGGCCCGCAGCGTTCATACCAGGTGCGGCCTGACGAGCTGGAAGGTGCGGTGCGGGAGACACTCTCGCACCAGGTCGCCGTTGCCCGCCCACTGAGCGTCGATCCGGCCGGTCAGGCCATCCGCCGCGCGAATCGGATCCGGCGTCGACGCAACGCCGCCGGCCTCGCCCTCGCGGCGGTCACCACAGTGCTGCTCAGCGCCGGCATGGCCCAGCTCGGTGCCGAGACCAGGCGGGACGGCTCACCCATCGTCGTGATCGGCGACCCGGGCCCGACCAACCGGCCGCTCCCGACGGCCAGCGTTCCCGGCTCGGCCCCCTCGCCCAAGACGTCGGCCTCCCTCGTCTTCAGTGAGACGCTTGTCAACGCCGACGGACGGCGGCTGGTGCTGCCCGACGTGGGGCCGGCCGAACACGTCCAGCCGCTGCCCAGCGGCGGCGGTTGGCTGGTGGTCGGCGCGCCGAGCACCGCAGGACGCTCCCTGTGGGTGGTGCAGGACGACGGCCTGGTGCAGGTGCTGCTGGCCGGTGCCGGCGCGATCGTCCTGGCCCCGGACAGCCTCCAGGTCGCCTGGCGCGACGGGGACGATCTGCTGGTGGCGGGCGTGGTCGGTACCCAACTCATCGGGGCGGTGCGCACCCCGGTGCCGGCGGCGGCGGAGCCCGTCCGGTTCGTCGCTGACAGCGTGCTGGTCCGGCTCGACCCGGCCAGCGCCGGTCACACCCTCTGGCGGCCCGGTGCGGGGCCATTGCCCGAGGCCATCGACCAGAAGAGCCTCAACGTGTACGGGCGGCTGCCCGACGGGCGGCTCGTCGGGCAGGTCACCACGACCGATCCGGGCCGGACCTGCCTCGCCATCCTCGCCCCGACACGTCGCCTGGACCCGGTACGCACCGGCTGCGGTCCAGACCTGAGCCGGGACGGCGTCGGCGGGGTCTCGCCGGACGGCCGTTGGCTGCTGGTCAACGGTGGGAGCGGCACCGCCGGTCGGTCCCTGCTGGTCGACCTGCAGCGGCTCGGGCCGGCGGCGACCGCCGTTGCGGCCGGGCCGCCGATGACCGGGGCGGTCGTGTGGAGCGACGGGACCCAGGCCTCCTACCTCGACGGCACCGGCGAGCTGGTCCGGGTCGACGTCGGCCAGGTGCGGGCGGGAAAGCCCGCCAGCCCCGCTGCGGTGCCCGGCGTGCCGCCCGGAGAGCGGCCGATCCTGGTGCAGGGCTTCTGACCCCGGGTGGCCCATGTGAGCCGGGCTCGCTGTTTCCTCGGTAACGTCGGGCGGTGACCTCGCGTACCGACTCCGCCCCCCGGATCGACCTGCACGCCCACTCGACAGCCAGCGACGGCACGCTGACCCCGGCCGAGCTGGTCGGCGCGGCCTTCGACGCCGGGCTGGACGTGCTGGCGATCACCGACCACGACACCACGGCCGGCTGGACGCCGGCCGTGGGCGCGCTGCCGCCAGGTCTGCGTCTGATCCGGGGCGCCGAGTTGTCGTGTCGCTGGTCCGGTGCGCAGCCGGCGGTGCCGCTGCACCTGCTCGCGTACCTGTTCGATCCGGACCACCCGGAGCTGGTGGCCGAGCTGGCGCGGGTCCGGGCCGCCCGGGAGGAGCGCGGCGAACGGATGGTCGGCCTCCTGCGGGCCGACGGCATCGACGTGAACTGGCCGGACATCCTGGCCGGCGCGGGTGGCGGCACCGTGGGACGTCCGCACATCGCGCAGGCACTCATCCGCGCCGGCCTGGTCGACAGCATCCGGGAGGCGTTCGGCCCGGACTGGCTGGGCGAGCGGTACCGGCTGCCCAAGGAGGACATCGACGTGTTCCGGGCCGTTCGACTGGTCCGGGAGGCCGGAGGCGTGCCGGTCTTCGCCCACCCGCGCGCCACCCGACGTGGCCGGGTGGTGCCCGACGAGCTGATCGCCGAGCTGGCCGCCGCCGGGCTCGCCGGGCTCGAAACGGACCACGAGGACCACAGCCCGGCCGAGCGGGAACACGTGCGGGCGCTCGCCGCCGAGCTGGGTCTGCTCGTCACCGGCTCCTCGGATTTTCACGGCACCCACAAGACCGTCCAGCTCGGCGCTTTCAGCACCAGCGTCGAGGCGTACGAGCGGATCGTCGCCGAGGGGGTGACCGAGGTCGCTTCGGGCTGATCCGGGTATTTCGCCCATCGTGGCGCGGCTAGGTTGATCACGTGGATCTGAAGCTGTTCGGCGAGGTTTTCGTGACCCTGCTGGTGATCACCGACCCGCCGGGCATGATGCCGATCTTCCTGGCGCTGACCGGCCCGCTGCCCGCCCGTGACCGTAACCGGGCAGCCTGGCAGGCCGTCGCGTTGGCGCTCGGCGTCATCGTGATCTTCGCGGTGGCGGGGCAGACCCTGCTCGACTACCTGCACGTGGACCTGCCGGCGTTGCAGGCGGCCGGTGGGCTCCTGCTCGTGCTCGTCGCCCTGGAACTGCTGACCGGCAAGGCCGACGACCCGAGCCAGCAGGTCACCTCCAACATCGCGCTGGTGCCGCTGGGCACGCCGTTGCTGGCCGGCCCGGGCGCCATCGTGGCCACCATGCTCTTCGTCCAGCAGGCCGACGGGCTGGGAGAGTTCAGCGCCATCGCCGTGGCGATCCTCGCCGTGATGGTCGCCGTCTGGATCGTCCTGCGCTTCTCCGGCGGCATCGTGAAGATCCTCCGTCCGGGCGGGATCGAGGTGCTGACCCGGATCGCCGGCCTGCTGCTGGCCGCGATCGCCGTGCAGCTCATCGCCGACGCGGTGGCCGCCTTCGTCACGCAGTACGTGAACATGGCCTGACGGCACGCGCGCGATGTCGGAGGTGGATGGCAGGATCTCAGGCGTGCGACGATCCTCATCAGCGGGGCGGCCGGCCGCCGGCGGCCGGGCCCCGCGGCAGCGCGCCGGCGACGCCGAGCAGCTCGGCTTCGAGGGCATGCCGGAGCGGTTGTTCGTCTGCACCCCGAGCAGGCTCGGCACGTACGCGGACTGCCCGCGTCGCTACCGCTACTCCTACGTCGACCGGCCCGCCCCACCCAAGGGCCCCCCGTGGGCGCACAACTCGCTCGGCGCCAGCGTGCACACCGCCCTGAAGAACTGGTATGCGCTGCCCGCCGACCGGCGGCGTCCCGAGGCGCTGGCCACGCTGCTCAAGGGCACCTGGGTCCGCGAGGGCTACCGCGACGATGAGCAGGAGCGGGCCGCCTACCGGCGGGCGTTGGGATGGCTGGAGGCGTACGTCGAGACGCTGGAGCCGGATTCCGACCCGCTCGGCGTGGAGCGGGTGGTGGCGGTCAAGACCGCGGTGTTGGCGTTCAACGGTCGCGCCGACCGCATCGACTCGCGGCCCGGCCCCGAGGGGCCGGAGCTGGTCATCGTCGACTACAAGACCGGCCGCACCGGGCTGGACACCGACGACGCCCGGGGCTCGCAGGCGCTGGCGCTCTACGCGTACGCCGCCGAGCGTGTGTTCCGTCGGCCGTGCCGCCGGGTGGAGCTGCACCACCTGCCGACCGGCACGGTCGCCGGCCACGACCACACCGTCGAGTCGCTGGCCCGACAACTGACCCGCGCGGAAGAGACAGCCCGCGACATCATGGCCGCCGAGCGGGCAGTCGCCGACGGCGCCGACGCGGACGAGGCTTTCCCGGTGGCGCCCAGCCCGCGCTGTGGCTGGTGCGACTTCCGGCGGCACTGCCCGACGGGCGCGCAGGCCCCGGGCAAGGAGCCGTGGGCGGCCATGGACCGGCCGGCCGGCGGCTGATCCCGCTGTCGAGGGTCGGGTCAACCGGCCAGCGAGGCGGCGGCGTGCCGCGCGGCCCGCTCCTTGGCCGCCTGGATCAACGGCCCCTCCAGGTAACGGCGAGGGACGGCAGCGAACGCGAGCCGCAGCGCGCGCACGGTCAGGTCCGCCGACAGCGCGGTGGTCGGTAGACCGAGACCTCCGTACATCCGGCGTGCCCACGTCGGCAGCAGCGCGAACGCGGTGCTGGCGATTCCCAGGTACGCCCAACGTGGCGGGCCCAGCGTCAGTCCCAACCGGACCGGCAGGCTGAGCTTCCACGGCAGCGGCGGGGCGGTGAGGAACACCGCTGTCTCGGCGGCCTCCCGGGTCATCCGCAACTGTGGCCGTACTGCCTCGTAGTAGTCCGCGACCTCGGCGGCGGTGCCCGGGACGGTGGCCGGGTCCAGGCCGACCAGGGCGGCGGCGCGGCGCTGCTCGGTGTAGTAGCCGTCCACCTCGTCGTCGGTCAGCGGCAGCCCGGCGCGTCGGGCCGTGCTCAGGAACGACTCGACCTCGGTCACGTGCACCCAGCGCAGCAGGTCTGGTTCGTCGATCCGGAACTGCTCACCGGTGAGCGTGTCGGTGGCCCGCATCCGGTCGTGCAGACGACGCAGTCGGGCCCCGGCGGCCTCCGCCTCGGCGGTGGTCCCGTAGACGGTGGTCGCCACGTAGGTCGCGGTGCGGACCAGCCGGCCCCAGGCGTCGGTGCGGTAGTTGCTGTTCTGCGCGACCCCGGCCATGGCCCGGGGGTGCAACGCCTGGAGGTAGAGCGAGCGCAGGCCGGCGACGATCAGGATCGGCTCCTCGTGCACCTTCCACGTGACCGAACCCGGACCGAAAAGGCCGAGGTCATCGGAGTCCACCGCTCAAGAGTGCCACGGTGGGGCCGACCTCGCCGGTCACGTGCCAACCGGTGCCGCTGATCAGACGTCGGCGGAGCGGCGGGCCCGACAGCCCGGGCAGAGACCCCAGAAGGTCACTTCGGCCTCGTCCACCTCGAACCCGTGCGCGCTGTTCGGCTCCAGGCACGGGGCGCTGCCCACCGCGCAGTCGATGTCGGCGATCTCGCCGCAGCCCCGGCAGACCACGTGGTGGTGATTGTCGCCCACCCGTGCCTCATAGCGGGCGGGACTGCCTGCCGGCTCGATCCGGCGTGACAGCCCGGCCCGGGACAGCGCGCCCAGCACGTCGTAGACCGCCTGGGTGGAGACCGAGTCGAGGCGTTCGCGAACCCGCCGGGTGATCTCGTCGACCTCCAGGTGGCCGCCGCCGGCCAGCACGTCGAGCACCGCGAGGCGTGGCCGCGTGACACGCAGGCCCCTCGACCGCAGCAGCTCCTCGGCACCCGACATTGGCCAATGACAACACGCCCGACCCACATCGACAACCGTCGCCCGCTCCGGGTGGCCACCGACACAGCCAGGCAAGATCGGGAGTACGGCCCAGAGGATGAACCCGATCGACGCGGCGCGCGTGTCACCGGTCGAGAGCCTGGGGACGATCGGCGGACCATAGGCTGACCACCCCTGACCATGATCCACCTGGAGGGTTCGATGTTCGAGGAGATCCTGGGTCTACCGGTGCATGTCCTGGTAATCCACGCGGTCGTCGTGTTCGTGCCGCTGCTGGCGGTGCTGGCCATCGCGTACGTGGGACTACCGCGGTGGCGGCACCGGCTGGACTGGGCCCTGGGCCTCCTCGCCGTGGCCGCGCCGGTGACCGCCTACGTCGCGGTCAAGTCGGGTGAGGCGCTCACCGACGCGCTGGTGGCCCGGGGCTTCCAGGGGCCGATCCTCGATCAGATCTTCGAGCACTCCCGCTACGGTGACATCCTGTTGCGCGTCGTGGTGCCGCTCGGGATCGTGGCCATCCTGCTGCTCGTGGCGACGAGTGGGCACCCCCGGGTGCCGCAGCTGCCCGCGCTGGTCATCCCGGTGCTGGCGGTAGCGGCCGTGGGGCTTTCCATTGCCGCCCTGGTCTACGTCTATCTGACCGGCCACTCCGGTGCCGAGACGGTTTGGGGCACCACCCTCTGAGCTGCTGCCCTACTGATCGACTGCACTGGCCTGGCTGGGGCTGTGGGCGCAGCCGGCGGTCGCCTCCGTCGGGGCGGACACGGTATTGAGCGGTATACCTCAGAGGTATGAATATGACTCTGAGGTATGCGGCTCAACAGCACATCGACGTGCCAGGCCAGCCAACACGCATGCTGGAGGTTGCGCTCCCGGGCCTGTTCCTCCAAGCCAGTGTCGCTGCTGCCCAGGGCTGAGGATCAGAAGATCACTCGCGAGCAGAGCAGGCAGAGTAGAACCAGCAGCACCACGCCGGCCGCCGCGCCGAAGCCGTAGGTGACCCGCTGCGAGCGCTGCTCGGCCGCGTCCAGGTCGGCCATGTCCTGCGGCGGCAACTGTCGTGGCGGCGCCGGCTGCAGATGTACGGGTGGACGCCAACCCGCCGGCGGCGCCACGCTCGGCGGCGGGCCGGAGTATCCGGTGGCAGGACCCCCGGCCGGCGGTGTGGCCGCGGGCGCGGCGGGAGGTTCGTCCGCCGCGGCGTCGTCGTCGGTGTCGGGCCGTCGCCAGTAGTCGTCCGAGGTGCTGCCACCGCTGGGGGTCGTCACGCCGTCCGACGCTACCAACGCCACCGGCGGCCCGGTCGCTTCTGGCCGGCGTGCCACGGTCGACGGTCAGGTCTACCGTCGTCGGCTGCGCTAGTCTTGCCGCTCGTGAGCACCGAAGACCCCGGCACGCACGGCGCACCTGGAGACGACGACCGCGCCGTCGACCTGAGCGAAGACTTCGTGGTGCTGCCCGAGCAGACCTCTGACGACACCGACCGTGGTTGGGGCGAGCGGTCCGGCGGCAACGACGACTGGTTGCTCGCCGAACGTCCCCCGCACTGGGACTGACCCCGGCGGCTCAACCAGCTCACCGCGTGTCGTCGGCCACCGATGGCGCGTCGGAGGGCACGGCGGCCGGCGGGCATCCGGTCGGGGTGTGCAGGACTGCGGCGGCCAGGCCGAGCAGCGCGGCGACCAGACCGGCCCGGAGCAGGGTGCGCCCGCCGGGCAGAGTGAGCTGGCGCAGCGGGCGCAACGCCCGCGCGGAATCCGGATCGACCATCGCCTCTGCCGCCTCCCGTCCCCGAGCGCCGCAGTGGCACCCATGGACGGCAGGCTAGGCAGTTTTCGCCGCCTCGACTGACCCTCTGGCCGACGCCTGTGGACAACCGCGCGGCCTGTGGATAACGCCCATCCGCCGCCTCGACCTGCTAAGGCACCTGCCTTGATCAACTCGCGATCACGGAAACCGGGTGGTCAGAGCGACGGGGACAGGCCGACTTCCTGGAACCCGAGTGGATCAACCCGCGTGCTGAGGGGGCGACCGAGTTGATCGAGGCCCGACCCGTGGGGGTCGGGCCTCGGCGATCAGGACGTGGAACTTGCCGCCGCCGCCTTGCCGCCGCCCGATCCACCCGAGGACGACCCGGAAGACGACCCCGAGGAGGACGACGAGCCCGAGGACGACCCGGACGAGGACGAGGACCCCGACGAGGACGACGAGGACGACGAGCTGTCACCGGAGGACGACTCGGACTTCGCCGGCTTGGTGGCCGTGCCGCCGGCGGTCGTCTCGGAACCGGAAGCCCGGGAGTCGGTGCGGTAGAAGCCCGAACCCTTGAAGACAATGCCGACCGAGTTGAAGACCTTGCGCAGCCGCCCCTGACACGCCGGGCACTCGGTCAACGGCTCGTCAGAGAAGGACTGCACCGCCTCGAGCTGCTGACCGCACGTGGTGCAGGCGTACTGGTACGTGGGCACGTTCTCCTCCGGATCTGGGCTCAGCCAGTTGGCACTCGACGTATTCGAGTGCCAATGGTGCGTCATTCGCCCCGGGTTCGTCCAGCGGACGTGTGGGGCGCGACACCGCGCGCCGCACCCGGGCCGCCGTCAAGCGTACGCACCCCGTCGGCGGGAGTGACGACTGCGCGCACCCGACGGTCGTGGGGCTCTGCCGGCAGCGCCTCGACCAGCTCACCATCGTGCAGCGGCACCACCGTCACGGCCGCCTCGGGTACCCGGGCGAGTGCGCGGTCGTACGAGCCGCCGCCGCGCCCGAGCCGCCGACCGTGGCGGTCGACCGCGAGAGCCGGTACGACAACGAGTTCCGCGTGCGCCACGGCGGTCACCCCGAGGCGGGCACCGACCGGTTCTCGGATACCCCGTCCCGCCGCGATCAAGGCATCCGGCCCGGTATAGGCCGCCCAGTCCAGATCCAGGTCGGCGAGGAGCACCGGCAGCAGCAACTCGGCGTCCGCCGGCAGGGCCGCCCGCAGCACCTCGGGCAGGTCGCCGCCGCCCGGTTCGGAGCCGACCGGCACGTACGCCGTCATCCGGTGCGGGCGCAGCCGGCGTACCAGTGCTACCAGCTCGGCCTGCACGCGCCCGGCGGCGGCTGCCCGGGTGGCGACGGGCAGCGACCGGCGGCGAGCGAGCAGCTCGACGCGGGCGTCCCGCTTCGCCATCCGGGTCACTTCCGCTTCATCAGAAAATTCCGGCACGCAACACTCCTGACGCAACGCCTCTCCCACGGTTGCACTGTGTCAGCATCGCAAGCAACGGAGGCGGAACTTCCGGGGGGACCGAGTGACGCTACGCGGGCGGTTGACGGCAGCCTTCCTCGTGGTGGTGCTCGGGCCGGTCCTGCTCGGCGCGCTCTTCGTCGCCTCCACCCTCGCGGCGGTCGACCGCAGCCGCTCCACCGAGCGCCTGGCGGTGGCGGCGTCCACCGTTCGTACCTCGCTCGACGCGCTCTGCCAGCAGCTACGCGCCACCGCCGACGCGGTGGCGCTCACCGCCGACCCGGCCGTCGCCGCCGCGCAACTGGTCGGCCGGGGTCTGGCCGCCGCGGTGCTGGTCACCGACGTGGCCGGCCAGGTCACCTACCTGTCGCCCGGTGCGCCGTCGACCCCGTGGCAGGACTGCGCCGGCTCGACCGAGGGCGCGAACGGGGGCTCGAACCCAGGCTCGGCCGGCCCGGTCCGTGCGCTGGCGGCCCAGGTCGACCTGCACGACCGCGCCGGCACCCGGCTGGGCACTGTGACCGCCGCGCAACTGGTCGACCCGGCCTTCGTGGCCCGGCTGGCGGCGGTGACCGGGGTGGCGGTCACCCTGCTCGACAGTGGGGCGAGCGCCGCGCGGGTCACCCACACGACCGAGTCCCGTGACGTCCGCGACGCGGTGCTGGCCGCAGCCGTCGGCGTCCGGGGCGAGCAGGTCACCGAGACCAACGAGGGCCGGTACGTGCGCAGGCTCCGGCCCTCCGACGCGCAGCCGCTGCCACTGGTGCTCTCCGTGCCCAGTGAACGGCCACCGGGGCTGCACGCCACGCTTCTCGGGGTGGTCGTGCTGGCCGGGCTGCTCGCGGTGCTGACCGCCTGGCGGCTGGCCCGGGTGACCACCCGGCCGCTGGCGGAGCTGGCCGGTGCTGTCGACCGGGTGGCCCAGGGTGACCTGACCGCCCGGGTGCCGGTACGCAGTCGCGACGAGTTGGGACGGTTGGCCGCCGCGTTCAACCGGATGACCCGGGAGACCGGCTCCTACGTCGCGGCGTTGACCAGCAACCGGGATCAGCTGCGCGGGCATCTCGCGGTGCTCGGCGACACGCTGGCCAGCACGCACGACCTGCAACGCATCCTGCGGGTGATCCTGCGCAGTGCCATCGGGGCGACCGGCGCGCGTGCCGGTGCCGTACTGCTGGTGGAGACCGGCGGGGTGCTCGTCGCGCAGTGCACCGAGGGGTTGGACGGGCGCTGGCCGGCCGAGGAGGCGGACGGGTCGCAGACGCTCCGGGTGCCGGTCGGCGTCGGCGTGGTCGGTGAGGTCGCGGCCACCGGGGAACCGCAGCGGGGCAGGGCGGAGCCGACCGAGGCACCAACGGGCGAGCCACACTGCCGCACCTACGTCGCGGTTCCGTTCGCCGCCCCGGCCGGCGGTGCCACGGCCACCATCGGCGGACCCTCCGGGTCGGTCGACGAGGCGGACGCGGCGGCCGCGCTCGGCGTGCTGGCTCTCTACGACCGGCTGGGCGCCGACGAGTTCGACGACGAAGACCTGGCCACCCTGCGCACTTTCGCCGGTCATGCGGCCGTCGCGGTGGACAACGTCCGGGTGCACGAGGAGGCGCAGCGGCTCTCCCTCACCGACCCGCTCACCGGGCTGTGGAACTACCGCTACCTGCGCGAGTCGATCCGGCGGGAGGTGGAACGGGCCAGCCGCTTCGGGCGGATGCTCAGCGTCCTCGCATTGGACCTGGACCGGTTCAAGGACGTCAACGACACCTACGGGCACGCCGCGGGGGACACCGTCCTGGCCGAGTTCGCCCGGCGGGTGCGCGGGGAGATCCGTGAGGTCGACCTGGCCTTCCGCCAGGGTGGTGAGGAGTTCGTGCTGCTGCTGCCGGAGACCGACGCGCGGGGCGCGGCGATCGTGGCCGAGCGGCTCGGCGCGGCGGTGCGCGACACGCCCATCGCCGTCGAGGCGTACGCCGGGCCGGTCCTGGTGACCGTGTCGGTGGGCATCGCCGTCTTCCCGGACCACGGCAGCACCGGGCGGGAGGTGCTGGAGGCCGCCGACGACGCGCTCTACGCGGCCAAGGCGGCGGGCCGCGACACGTACCGGGTCGCCGAGGTGCGCTCGGATCTGCCGACCCGGGAAATTCCCGTGCTCGCGTGTGCGGTGAGCCCACCCGACGGGCTGCCGCGCGCCGGCCAGCCGGTGCAGGCCAGCCGGGAGCCGGGCGGGCCCGCCCGGTCCGACCCGGCGGTGGGCGTACCGGAATCATCGCTGGCGGGCCCGGCGCACGCCCGACCGGATTCGGCCGACGACACGCCGGACAGCGCGACGGGCGCGGCGCGGGCCGGCCCGGACGCG
>NZ_PYAK01000008.1 GCF_003264365.1 Micromonospora noduli | reverse complement strand
ACCGTCGCCGTCGCGAGCAGCAGCACTGACGGCCGCAGCTCCGCCACCGGACGCAGCAGGGCGGCGGCGAGCACCGGCACCAGCAGCCCGGCCGCCACCGCCCGCAGCGCCCGCCCCCCGACGAGCCAGGTCGCACCGAACCCGGTCAGCGCGACCAGCAACAGCGGCACCCCGGCCAGCAGTGGCGAGCCCCCCGCCCGTCCACCGACCAGCGGCACCACCGCGCACGCCGAGGCGCCCACCAGCGCGCCGACGTGACCGGCGCCGGCCAGGACCCGGCCGACGAGTTGCGCCGCCCCTCCCCGGCCACGCAGCGCGACCAGCACCGCCAGGTTCAGCGACGCCACCCCGAGCACTACCAACGCCCACCCCGCCGCACCCAGCCCGGCCTCGGCGGCGAGCAGCGGCAACACCGGCTGAGCGGCCACCAGGGCGGCGAACCAGGGCCCCGTCAACCCGCTCCACCGGCCGTACGCCACGGCGACCGCCGCGCTGGCCCCCCCGACCAGCGCGGCGTACCGGCTGCCCGGCCAGCCGGTCACTTCGACCAGGTCCACCGACCAGGCCGCGTAACCGTCCAGCACCACCAGCAGCAACCCCACCGCGGCGAACGTCTCCGCCGTACCGCGCAGCCCTCGGCGGACCGCCAGCAGCGGTACGCCCAGCGCGAGCGCTGTGAACGCCACCAGGATCAACGCCCGCCCGGCGACCCCCACCGCCGCCCAGGCGACAGCTGTGAACACCACCGCCGCGGTGCCCAGCAGGAGTCCACCGAGGACGAAGAGCAGACCTTGGACCGTCCGGGTCGAGGTCTCCGCCGCACCCGGCCGCGTATCCGTCGCGACCCCGGGACCCGGGCCGATGAACGGCGTCGGACCGACGACAGGCGCCGGGCGCGCCACGACCGAGGCCGCCAACCCTGCGCGGACGACCGAGGCCAGTTCGGCCCGCCGCCCGGACACTGTCGACAGCCGTCCGGCCAGCTCGGTGTACGCGCGGCGAGCCCGCTCCACCTGCGGCTCAAGCTCGGCGACCTCCCGGCTCAGCCGAACCACCTCAGCGGCAATCGGGTCGGGCGCGCGATGGCAGCCGGAGCAACCGGCGCTCAGATCGGCCGGCGCACCGCAGGCGGGGCAGGGGTAACGGGTGTCGTCCACCGGGTCATCATCGACAACCGACCGGCGTGCGACCCAGAGTGCGCGTACTCAGGATCGGGTGTGCTCGTACACCCAGGTGGCGTAGTCGGGGTTGCCGCTCTCCACCCTGGACACCAGGATCTCCGGCACCTCGTACGGGTGGCTGACCCGGATCTGGTCCAGCAACGCGGTGAGCCGATCCGGTGCGGTCTTGAACTGCACCGACCACTCGGTGCTCGTCTCCATCCCGGACCGCCACCAGTAGGTGCTGTCCACCTGACCACCCACCTGGGCGCAGGCGGCGAGCCTGCCGGCGACGGCCGCAGCCGCCAGCACGTCGGCGACCGAACGCGCATCCACCACCGTTGTCACCACGCAGATCTCGTCCACGCCCGCACCCTACGCGGACATCTACCGATTAGCGGCGATCCAGGCATCAATCTGCGCCCACCAATCGAAGAGCCAGTCGATGCGTTGCTGCCGTCCGGTCGGTACGTCCTCCGGCGGCACGGACCAGAACCGCATCACGATCCGCTTGTCCATCGGCAGTTCCCGCCACACGTCGGCGACGGTCAGCATCCGGTCCAGCCCGGTGTGGGCGACGAAGATGACCCCGGCGTCCGGTGCGGCGTCCAGCGCGGCGAGCATCCCACCGGGCTGCGGGGCGAGCACGTGGCGCATCCGCTCGGCGCGCAGGGCCATCCATTCCAGGCCGAGGGAGCGCAGCCGGGCGATGGCGCGCAGCCGTCGCCGGGGGGTGAAGTTGCCGCCCTCGGGGAAGATCACGAACGCGTCGTTGTCGTCCAGGCCAGTGGCGAGGTGCCCGATCTGGCGTACCGTCTCCTCGCCGCGCTCCGGAGTCGGCGCGATGAACCGGTTGGGCAGCCGGTTGAGCAGCACGTCGATCGCCGGATCCCACTGGAGGCTGTCCTTGAGGACGATCCGTGGCTCGCGGTGGAACCAGTTGACCAGCCCGTGGATCAGGATGAACGAGTCGCCCGGCCCGGCGTGCCGACAGAGCACCAGCTCGGGCCGGCCGGGCAGCGCGGTGTCCGGGTCGGTGCCCACGACGTCGATGCGCAACCGCAGTGTCCAACGTGCCTGCCAGAACAGCACCCGCAGGAACCAGCCGGCCAGCACGTAGTGCGCGCGCTGGAAGGCCGGCGACCGGGTCCGCCAGCCGAAGCCGGAGACGACCCAGAGCAGGAAGAGCGCGAGCAGCGCGGCGGCGTCCCAGACCAGGTAGAAGCAGCCGATCCAGAGCAGTCGCAGCGGGCGCAACCGGCCCGGGACCAGCGGGGACGCGGCTGCGGCGAGCAGCGCCCAGATCGGCAACGTGGTGACCACGAGGAAGGCGAGCAGCACGACGGCGGGGGCGATCAGCAGCCGACGCAGCCACCGGGGAGGCAGCGGCATCAACGCTCCAGGTGGGTGGCGAGGTAGCGCCGGGAGGCGGTGTACGCGCGGCTGATCCGCCGTCCCACCGCCGCCATGTCGCGGTACGCCCAGGGTGTGTCGTCGCGTGGGTTGAGCCCGCCGGTCGGCAGGACGTGCACCTCCACCCCCTCCGGCAGAGCCGCCATCTCCCGGAAGAAGCGGTGCCGGCGGGAGATCTCGAACGCGACCTGCGCGATCTCCCACGGCCGACGGGGCGGGGTCAGGTCCCGTTCGATCCGACCCACCTGGAGGACGTAGATCCGGCGGGCGCCGACGGCCACCGCCTCGCCGATGGGGATGGAGTTGACAATGCCGCCGTCCACGTAGTGCGCGCCGTCGATCTGCATCGGCGGGAGCAGGCCCGGCACCGAGGCCGACGCCATCACCGCCGGCACCACCGGGCCGCTGTCGAACCAGTGCTCGGCGGCCCGCTCGATGTGTGCGGCGCAGCACCGGAACGGAACCCGCAGGTCGGCGAAGGTGGTGTCCACCCCCAGCTCGTTCTCCAACAGGCGGCGCAGCGGCCGGGGTGAGTGCAGGTGGGTGCGGGCGGCGAAGCGGCGCAACTGCCGGGCGACCGAGTCGCCGTACACCTCGCTCGCCTCCGGTGAGGCCCAGAGCCGGACCAGCCGGTCGGTCACCGCCTCTGACGGGTCGGCGGCGACCATCGCGCCGTTGACCGCGCCGATCGAGGTGCCGAGGACCATGTCGGGTTGGATGCCGGCCCGGAACAGGGCACGCAACATGCCGACCTCGACCGCGCCGAGCACTCCCCCGCCGCCGAGCACGAACGCCACCGGTCCCCCCGCCATGTCTCTCATCCTGGCACGGGCCCGCCGCCGACCGGTGGGCCGCTGTCGACCGGCGGTCAGCGCACGGCAGGCACCGTCTGTCGACGGCTGGTGGCTACGGCGTTGACAGGCAGGACGCATTCGCGCAACCTGATACCGCTCCCACCCCTGAGGCAGGTGCGATCCGTGAAGGCAGCACTGCATCCGGGCCGGTTGCTGGCTCGCAGATACCGACTTCTGGACCAGATCGGCGCCGGCGGCATGTCGGTCATCTGGCGTGCCCGGGACGAGGTACTGGACCGGGTGGTCGCGCTGAAGGTGCTCGCCCCGTCACTCGCCGCCGACGCGCGGTTCCGGGGCATGGTGCGCGAGGAGGCACGGGCTGCCGCCCAGTTGGTGCACCCGCACCTGACCTCCGTGCACGACTACGGCGAGACGGTCGACCCGGACGGCTCGATCACCTCGTTCGTGGTGATGGAGCTGCTCAGCGGCGAGGAGTTGAAGCTGCGGCTCACCGAGGGGCCGTTGCCGTGGACCGAGGCGGTCCAGGTGGGCGCGCAGGTGGCGGACGCGTTGGCCGCCGCGCACCGGCTCGGCATCGTGCACCGGGACATCACCCCGGCCAACGTGATGATGACCGGGACGGGCGTCAAGGTCCTCGACTTCGGCATCGCCACCCGGATCGGCGCACCCGATGAGGACGAGGACGGCGAGACCTTCGGCACCCCGGCGTACGTCGCCCCGGAACGCCTCGACGGCGCGCCGGCCCAACCGTCCACCGACGTCTACTCGCTCGGCGTGCTGCTGCACGAGGCGCTCACCGGCCGGGTCCCGTATCCGGCGGACACCTGGGAGCAGCTCAGCGCAGCGCTGGCCAGTGGTCCGCCGCCGACGCTGGCCGACCTACCGGACCTGCCCGCACCGGTGGCCCAGATCTGCCTGCGCAGCCTCGCCCGGAACCCGGCCGATCGGCCGACCGCCCGGCAGGTCGCCACCGCGCTCCGCGACCACTCGCTGCCCGCCGAGCCCCCGACGGCGACCATCCGGGTGCCCACCCAGCCCTTGCCACCACAGTCGCCCGTCGTCGCGGCGGCCAGCCCTCCGGCGGCGGCACGACTGGATCCAGACACCTCGGACGGCGGGACCTCCTCCGGCCTGGGCGAGCCGGCGACCGGGTCCGGCTGGTCGCGGCGGCGGCTGGTGTTGCTGCTGGTGCTGGCCGTCGGGGTGACGCTGGCCGGGGTGGCCCTGCTGCCCGAACAGCAGCCGACCCGCCGGGCGCAGCCCTCCGCCGGGCCGGTGACGGCCCCGTCGACCGACCCGCCGGCCCCCGAGTCGTCCGCGCCGATCACGTCGACCCCGCCGACCGCGGCGCCGACGACGAAGCCGACCACCGGGGCGCCCACCTCGAACCCGGGCACCCTGACCGAGGTCGCGAACCGGGTCGACGGGTTGATCGGCGCCGGCCTGAGCGCCGGCGAGATCCGCGACGACGTTGCCCTCGACCTGCGAAACGAGCTGCGCAACCTGACCGTGGCGGTCAGCTCCGGCCGCGAAGAGCTGGCACCGCCGGTGGCCCGGCTGCGCGCGAAGGTCGCCGTCCGTCTCGGTGAGGGCGGCATCAGCCCGGCGTACGCCTCTCGGCTCGACGCCGCCATGGCCGAGCTGGGCGCGACCGGAGCCTGACCCGGCGGAGACCGGTGGGTCAGCGCACCGGCACCCGGGCCGGTTCACGGACGTCGTGCCGGCCGAGGGCGAAGCGCCGATAGACCTCCGCGTAGCCGCTCGCCATCCGCTCGACCGAGAAGTTCCGCGCGACGTGCGCCACGCAGTCCTCCGGGTCGAGTCGCTCCGCCGCGAGCAACGCCGCGGGTAGCTCCTCCGACCGTTCGACGACGAGCCCGGTCAGCCCCGGCCGCACCAGCTCCGGCACCGCACCTCTGTTGAGCGCGACCACCGGCGTGCCGGTGGCCATCGCCTCCAGCATCACCATGCCGAACGGCTCGTCCCACTGGATGGGCATGATCAGGCAGCGCGCGTCGACAAGCATCCGCAGCGTCGTCGCGCGGTCCGCGTTGAGCACGACTGTCACGTCGTCGTCGACCATCGGCGCGACGACCTGCTCGTAGTAGCGACGCTCGGCCGGCTCGTTGCACTTGCCGGCCAACAGCAGGGGCAGTCCGGCCGCCCGGCACGCCCGGATGGCGGTGTCCGGGCCCTTGTCCGGGCTGAACCGGGCCAGCCACAGCACCGGCCCCGCGCCGGGCGTGTGCTTGCGCGGGAAGCCGCGGATGTCGAGCGCGTTGTGCACCGTGCCGGCCCAGGGCAGGTTCGGGTTCAGCCGGCGCTGGGCGTGCGAGATGGCCACCAGTGCGACGCCCGCGTCGATGTCGCTCAGCACGTCGCCGTACTCCCCCACGGGGTTGCCGTGCACGGTCGCGACCGTCGGCACGGCCCGGCGGCCGGCGACCAGCGGACCGATCGTGGTGTGGTCGTGGATCACGTCGAAGTCGGCCGGGCTGATCAGCCGATTCACCCGGGCCAGATGTGCCAGCTCGGGCAGTGACTCGCCGAGCCGCTCGTACTGGACCTCGGCCACCGTGGAGACGAAGCCGTCGGCCGCCGTGCCGTGGTCATCTCCGGCGCCGAACAGGGTCACCGAGTGCCCCTGCCCGCAGAGTGCGTCCACCAGGGCGGCGACGACCTGTTCAAGGCCGCCGTAGCCGGGCGGCGGTACGGACAACCACGGCGGAACCACCATCGCGATGCGCAGCGACCGCTCCTCAGGGCGGCCCGCAGGCGGGTGGTTCACGGCCACGAGTCCTCCCCGTTGCTCCCCCGGTGCGGCGGCACCGCCGGTCGGCGGCGGTTTCCCGATGGCGTCCCGGGTAAACCGGACATGGCGGACGATCACCCGCCCACCAGGAGTTGGTCGTGGACCACCCGCACCCCGGGCGCGGACCACGCCACCCGCTCGACCTGATCGCGTTCCCACCAGGAACGGACCACGCCGGCGAGGACCAGCGTGTCGCCGTCCACCTCGACGGTCACCCGCTCGCCGCCGAGCGTGCGCAGCAGCGCCCGCTGGACGTCCCGCCGCAACCGCTCGGCAGCCGGTGGCGCCGCGGGTCGTACCTCGATCAGGTTGGTGATCCCCCGTACGCCGTCGAGCCGGCGCACCTCGCCCTCGGCGGCCCGCCGCTGCCACCCGAACTCGACCTCACCGCGCAGCATCAGCCAGCCGTTGGCCACTGTCACGTCCAGCCGTTCGGCGGGCACGAAGCTGTCCCACTCCAAGGCGCGGGTGGCGGCGTTGGCGACCTCGGCGTCGGTACGCCCCGGAGTGCCGGGAAGCCGCACCTCCATCTCGTCGGCCACCGCCCGTACGCCGCGAACCCGCTGTGCGCACCGCGTCGCGGCCCAGCCGCGGGCGGCACCGTCCACGAATCCGGTCAGGGTGACCACGCCCTGGTCGACTGTCACCCCGATCTCGTTCGGTTGCAGCCGGGCGTCCCAGGCCAGCTCGGCCAGAACGTCGCGTTGGATCCGCTGGTCGTCGCGGACACCCACCATCTCGGTCATGGCACCCCACCCCCGGTTCCGGTCGTCGCCCTCCGAACCTGCCGGGCGGACGGGTGACGGCGGTTCACCCGATCCGGGTGAACCGCCGTCCGGGCGGAAAGAAGCGGCGGGTGACGGAGCCGACCCCCTCGGCCCCGCCACCCGCCGCCGGAGGGAGGAAGCAGGTTCAGATAACTGGTCAGGACGTTTCGGCGAGCGTCACGGTCGCCGACTTCTCGACACCGTTGCGCTTGAACTGCACCTCGACCCGGTCGCCGACCTTGCCGGCCTGCACCGCGCCGACCAGGTCGTCCGAGTCGTTGACGGGCTTGTCGCCGAACCGGGTGACGACGTCGCCGCGCTGGAGGCCGGCCTTCTCCGCCGGGCTGCCCGGGGTGACCGACGCGACGAGGGCGCCGCCGCCCTCGGCCTGGTTGACGCCGACTCCGAGGGACGGGTGGCTGACCTTCTCGCCCCGCTGGAGCTTGCCCGCGACGTCCTTGGCCTTGTTGCTGGGGATGGCGAACCCGACACCGATGTTGCCGGTGCTCTGCCCGGAGGTCGCGATGGCGGTGTTGACGCCGATCACCTCACCCCGGGTGTTGACCAGCGCACCACCGGAGTTGCCGGGGTTGATCGGCGCGTCCGTCTGGAGCAGGCCGGAGATCGAGCTGACCGGCTGGCTCTGCTGCTGGGTCGGGTCCTGCGGCTGCCCCTCACCGGCACGGATGGTGCGGTCCCGGGCGCTGAGGATGCCCGAGGTCACCGAACCCTGCAGACCGAGCGGGCTGCCCAGGGCCAGCACCTGGTCGCCGACCTGCATGGCGTCGCTGTCGCCGAACTTGGCCGGCTTGAGGTCGTTCACCCCGTTGGCCTTCACCACGGCCAGGTCGGTCTTCGGGTCGGTGCCGATGATCTTCGCGTCGGCGGTCTTGCCGTCGGCGAAGACCACCCGCACGGCGTCGCCGGCGGCGGACGCGACCACGTGGTTGTTGGTCAGCACGTACCCGTCGGCGCTGAGCACCACTCCGGAGCCCTCACCGCTGTCGGTGGTGATCGAGACGACGCTGTCCTGCACCGACGCGGCGATCTTCGGCAGGTCGGCGCCATTGATCACGGGAGCCGCGGAGTAGGTGCGGGTGATGCCACCGCCGTCGCCGTCGAGGGCGAGCGCGAGCGCCCCACCGGCAACACCGGAACCGAGCATCAGGGCGAACACCGCGACACCGGCACCGGCGAACTTGGCGATCCGACCCGGCCGGGGGCCGCTGCCGGGCGGCGCGACCTGCGGGCCCCACGGCGGGACCGGCTGGCCCGGGTGGTGCGGGTGCTGTCCGGGGTGCTGGGCGTGCTGCCCGGGGTGCTGCTGGTGCTGGGCGTACGGCATCCCCGGCTGGCCCCCGCCGGCCCAGCCGGACTGCTGGCCCGGGTACCAGGGAGCACCGGGGTAGTGGCCGGCGGTCGGCTGTGGGTAGCCGGGCTGGCCGGGCGCCGGGTGACCGGAGACCGGGTACGGCGGCGCGGAAGGGGTGGCGGCCGGGCGCTCGTAGCCGGTCGACGGCTCGTACCCGGTCGGCTGAGCGGCGGCCGGCGGGCCGGCGGGCGCGGAGGAGCCGGTGTACCCCGCCGGGGTGACGGCGGTGGTCTCGGCGTCACCGGTGGGGGCGGCGACCGTCGGGTCGCCGCTGGTCGAGACGACCGGTACGGGAGTGGTCGGGGAGTCGGACTGCACGCGCTCGTCGCGCGGCAGCTCGGCGGTGGGGTGCGACGGCTCGGCGTCGGTGGGGGCCGGCCGGCGCTGCGGGTCGGACTCGAACTCGGTCATGGCACTACCTTCTCCCCCGGCACTGCAATCAACCTGGAACCGTCCTGGAAGTTGGCTGAAAGTCACTCGCCCGCTCCGTCGACCTGCGGCAGCAGCGGCAGCCGAACCCGGAAGGTGGCCCCGCCGCCGGGCGTCTCGGCCACCTCGACCGAGCCGTGGTGGGCGGCGACCAGCGCCGCCACGATGGCCAGGCCGAGGCCGGTGCCGGTGTTGCCGTCGGCCCGTCGGGTACGGGCCGCGTCGGCCCGGTAGAACCGCTCGAAGACGCGTTCCGCCTGCTCGGCCGAGAGGCCGGGGCCGGTGTCGGCCACCTCCACGATGGCGAAGCCACCCGGTTCGACGCGCAGCCGTACCCGGATCTCGGCCTCCGGTGGGGTGTGGGTGAGCGCGTTGGTGACCAGGTTGCCGATCACCTGCCGTAGTCGCGCGTCGTCGGCGGAGACGACGAGTGGGCCCGATTCGGGCGCGATCTCCAGCTCGATCCGCCGGTCCGGTGCCATCGCCCGGGCGGCCTGCACCGCGTCGGAGGCGAGCACCGGCAGCTCCACCGGGGTGAGCGAGAGCGGCCGTTCCATGTCCAACCGGGCGAGCAGCAGCAGGTCCTCCACCAGCAGCCCCATCCGGGCCGCCTCGTCCTCGATGCGGCGCAGCAGACCGGCGGTCTGCTCCGGCGCACGGGCGGCACCCTGCCGGTACAGCTCGGCGAAGCCACGGATGGTGGTGAGCGGAGTCCGCAGCTCGTGGGAGGCGTCGGCGACGAACTGCCGCATCCGCTCCTCGGAGCGGATGGCCCGCGCCTCGGACGCCTGAGCGGCGGCGGCGGCGTCCCGGGCGGCGCTCTCCGCCCACCGGGCCGAGGTCTCCGACGCGGCTCGGGCGGTGAACGCCGCCTCGATCTGGGTGAGCATCGCGTTCAGCGCACGGGAGAGCCGGCCCAGCTCCGAGGTCGGCTCGGCCTGGCCCTCCTCCGGGTCGGGCACCCGGCGGGTCAGGTCACCGCCGGCGATCGCGGCGGCGGTCTGTTCGATCTCGACGAGGGGCTTGAGGCTGGTCCGGACGATCGCCGCGCCGACCGAGGCCAGCATGATCAGCACTGCGCCACCGACCAGGAGGTCTATCCAGACGAGCTGCTTCACCGCCCGGTCCACGTCGGTGAGCGGCTGACCCACGGCCAGCACCGAGCCGTCCGGTTGAGCCGCGTAGTAGACCCGCCACCGGGTGAGGCGATCGTGTGAGATGACGGTGCGCGGCTCGCCCTCCGCAGCCTCGAAGTCCTTGCGGCTGGCGGGAAAAGTGGGCAGCTGTTCAGGGTCGAAGCTGCGCGTGTCGTACTGGGGGTCGTACACCCGCCGCTCGTCGGCCACGATCACGACGTAGTCGCTGGGCAGCATCGCGCCGACCTCACCGCTGCGCAGCTTCAGAAGCACCTGGCCGAGGCCCTGCGCGGTCGACCGGACCTGCCCGTCGACCTGGCCCTCCAGGTAGTTGCGAAGGAAGTACGCGGTCAGCGAGCTGATCACCAGAAGCGCGACGGCGACCAGCGCGAGCACCGAGGTGACCAGCTTCACCCGCAGCGGAACGCTGCGGACCCGCCCTTTCGCCTGCTGGACCGCGTTCACGCCGCCGGCTTGCGCAGGACGTACCCGACGCCGCGAAGAGTGTGGATCAGCCGGGGTTGGGTGGTGTCGACCTTGCGCCGCAGGTACGAGATGTAGGACTCGACGATGTTGTCGTCGCCCCGGAAGTCGTAGTTCCAGACGTGGTCGAGGATCTGCGCCTTGGAGAGCACCCGGTTGGCGTTGAGCATCAGGTACCGCAGCAGCTTGAACTCGGTCGGCGAGAGCTGCACCCGCTGGCCGGCACGGTGCACCTCGTGGGTCTCCTCGTCCAACTCCAGGTCGGCGAAGGTGAGCCGGGACGGGGCCTGCTCGCCGGTAGTGGTGCGGCGCAGCACGGCGCGGATCCGGGCGGTCAGTTCCTCCAGGCTGAACGGCTTCGTGACGTAGTCGTCGCCGCCCAGGGTCAGCCCACGGATCTTGTCGTCGGTGGCGTCCCGGGCGGTCAGGAACACCACCGGGGTACGCGTGCCGCCCTCGCGGAGCATCCGGATGACCTCGAAGCCGTCAAGGTCGGGGAGCATCACGTCGAGCACCACCAGGTCGGGCCGGTGGTCCTTGGCGGCGTTGAGCGCGGCGCTCCCACTTGTCGCGGTGGCCACGTCGAAGCCCGCGAACCGCAGGCTCGCGGAGAGCAGTTCGAGGATGTTGGGGTCGTCCTCGACGACGAGCAGTCGCGCCTCGGTCTGGGTAGCGGGCATGCGCCCATCATCGGTGACTTCACTGCGCCAGCGCTGGACGCTTCCTGCAAAAAGGCTGTGAGTCGCCGGCCGTCCGGCGACGCCGGTCAGCGCAGCAGGCGACGCAGCCCGTCGAGGGCGCCGTCGAGAAGCCGGATCGCGGTGCGCAACTGGGTGTCGCTGAACTGTCGGGCGCGCATCAGCCGGCCCACCTCGGCGGTGAACGCGGCTAGCCGCTGGTTCAACTCGTCGAGCAGCTCGGCCTGCGGCCCTCCGGTCGCCGCCGGGCGGGGCGGCGGCGCGGGCGCCTCCCACCGGGCCCGCCGGGTCTGCCGGGTGGCCTCGCTCAGCTCCCGCTTGAGGTCGCGTGCCGACCCGCGTACCTCGCTGCGGATCTCGCCGGCCAGGCTGGAGAGGTCCGCCACGGAGGCTGCGATGTCCGTTTCCAACGCGGTCAACTCGCCGGCCCGCTGGCGCAGCTCCGCCCGACCGGCATCGGTGATGTCGTACGTCTTGCGGCCGCCGGCCGCGGTGTGGCTGACCAGACCCTCGACCTCCAGCCGTTGCAGGCGGGGGTAGATGGTGCCGGCGCTGGGCGCGTACAGCCCGAGGAAGCGGTCCTCCAGCAGGCGGATCAGCTCGTAGCCGTGCTTCGGGCCGTCGTCGAGGAGCTTGAGCAGGTAGAGCCGGAGCCGCCCGTGGCTGAACACGGCGGTCACGGCAGCTCCTCTGCATCGTCGTCGACGGCTCGGGCGAGCAGGGCGATGCTCCCCGAGGTCGCGGAAGCCCAGAGCTTACCGTCGCCGGCGCCGAGCACCCCCTCGCTGCTGGGCAGTGGGAACGTCGAGGTGCGTAGCTGCGGAAAGCCGCTGGTGATCCGGCCGGAGGCGGTGTTCAGCTGGACGGCGAGGTCGCTGTCCGCGCGGACCCGGACGGTGATGCTGCCCGAGATGGTGGTCAACCGGATCTCGCTGCGCCGGGGGTTGTCCAGATCGCAGGTGATGGCGCCGGAGACGGTCTGTGCCCGTACCCGGTCGGCGGCGCTGTCGGCGAGGATCACCTCCCCGGAGACCGTCTCCACTGTGAGGTCGCCGCGGACGCCGAGCGCCTCGACCGGCCCCGAGGTGAGCTTCGCGGAGGTGCTGCCGCGCAGCCCCATCAGGGTGATCTGGCCGGCGACGACGTTGGCGGTGGTCTGCCGGCGCAGGCCGGAGGCGACCAGCGAGCCCGCGACCAGGCCCAGATCGGCGAGGACGTCGGCGGGCACGGCGATGGAGACGTCCACCCGGGGATAGCGGTGGATCATCCGGAACCAGCGCAGGACGTCCGACCAGCCCCGACCGCGTTCCTGGCGGATGCTGAGCCGACCGTCGGTGTGGTCGATCAGGACCGGCCGACGGCCGACCTGGGTCACGTCGATCCGGGTCGGCCCGTCGGTGGCGACCACGTTGAGCCGCCCACTGATCAGTCGAACGTCCAGCCGGACGACCGGAGCGTCAACTGTGAGCCGTTGTGGGCTCTCGATCGTCCATCCGGCCATGGCGTTCCCCTCTCGACGACGCGCGGAAGGCACGCCGAACAGGAGGAGAATGTAACGCGATACATCGCGATACCACAAGACAGGTCGCGAGTTGGTCGCCGGCCCGGCGGTCGGCGTGCTCTCCTCAGGCCGCCAGGCCCAGCTCGCGATCAGCAGGCAGAGCCGGCGCGGGAACGGCCGGGGTCACCGCCGGCACCGGCCGCAGCCGGGTCCGCGCCACGGCCCCCGCCGTCGGCACCAGGTGTACGGCCGACTCGGCGGCCCGGGCCAGCAACCGCCGATCGGCGTCACGGGCCGGGTGCAGCGCGGCGGCGATCGTCACCGATACCACCAGCTCCCGCGCCGCGACCACCCGTGCCACCGAGCGCAGCAGAGTGTCCGCACCGATGAAGGCGGCTGCCGTGGTGGTAGACCCGGTGGTCGCACAGCAATAGGTGAGCCGCAGCGGAACCACCGGGCTGCCCGTGTCGATGGCCGCCTGGAACATCGCGGGCCGGAACCCACCACCGGGGCGGCAGTCGGTGGCACCGTTCCCGGCACACCACGTCGTACCCTCCGGAAAGACCGCCACCGACCGCCCGGCGCGCAGCGTCTCGGCGACCCGGGCGACGGTCCTCGGCAGCGTCAGCGGTCGGGCCCGGTCCACGAAGACCGTGCCCGCCGCCGCGGCCAGCAGACCGACCACCGGCCAGGACCGGATCTCCCGTTTCGCCACCATCCGGGTGGGCGCGACCGCCAGCACCGCGAGGATGTCCAGCCAGGAGACATGGTTGGCGACCAGCAGCGCGCGCCGCCGGGGCAACCGACCCCGGACCACGAGGCGGACGCCGAAGGCACGCGCGGTGGCCCGCGCCCAGCCGCTGACCAGCGCCTGCCGTTCCCGAGTGGGAAGCACGGGCAGCAGCAGCACCACCGGGATCCCGGTCAGCAACATGCCGAGCGCGGCGACCAGCCGGAGCACCCGGCGGGCCACCGGCACCGTGGGCACCTCGCCGGCCGTCGGCAGGCAGTCGTCGTCGCAACCCGAGGCGGGGCGCCACAGGTCGCGCGGCACGGCGGTCACCGCTGCTCCCCGCCGAGGAAGTGCCGCAGGTAGCGCGGGTTCATCCGGTCCAGAGAGAAGAGGACGTAGAAGTCCGCGCACCCGAAGTCGCTGTCGTACGACGGCTCGCCGCAGATCCACGCGCCGAGCCGGAGGTAGCCACGCAGCAGCGGCGGAACCGCCACCCGCCCGGCCGGGGCGACGGCGACCGGGCCGGCGGCAGCCGCCTCGGTGAACCAGGGCCGCAACGGGCGGACCCGCAGCGGCGGCGGTGACAGGTGCCGGGCCCGGGCCTGCGTCCACACCTCGGCCACCGTCCGCCCACCGTCAGCCACCGGCACCGAGGCGCAGCCGCCGAGCCAGCGGGAGCCGCGCAGGTGCAGGTACCGGATGATGCCGGCCCACATCAGGTTGATCACCGCGCCGGAGCGGTGGTCCGGGTGCACGCAGGACCGACCCGCCTCGACCAGGTCGTCGCGGAGCGGGTCGAGCGGGCTCAGGTCGAACTCGTCCTCGGCGTAGCGCCGGGTGGTGCGCCCCGGCGGCAGCAGCCGGTACGTGCCGACCACCTCGCCGGTGCTGTCCTCGCGGACGATCAGGTGGTCGCAGTACGCGTCGAAGGGGTCGACGTCCAACCCGGCCTCGCCGGGGAGAGTGGCGCCGAGCTCGGTGGCGAACACCTCGTGGCGCAGGCGTTGCGCGGCCGCGACCTGGGTGGGGTCGTCGGCGATCAGCAGGGTGTATCCGCTGGTCTTCAGGGGTGTGCCAGCGGCATGCAGAACGGCCATGGGATCTGTGTAGGTGCCCGGGTTGCCATCCACGGGGACCACTGGTGTCGATCGGATGAACGCCGGCAGGCGAGACCGCTAGCGACCCCCGGCGCGGACCGTGCGAGGCTGCCGGACCAGGCCGGCGAAGGCGCCGACACGCACCACCGGAGGTCGACGATGCGCATCGAAACCCGCTACAACGGGCCCGCCGGTTCCGGCAACGGCGGCTGGAGCGCGGGGATCTTCGCCGCCGAGGCGGGCGGCAGCGGGCCGGTCGAGGTGACGCTGCGCCGGCCACCACCGCTGGAGACCGAGCTGACAGTGGCCGACGGCGAGGTCCGGGACCCGGCTGGCGAACTGGTGGCCGAGGTGCGCCCGGCCGGGGTGATCGATGCCGTCGTACCCCCGGTCGACCTGGAGACGGCGGTGGCCGCCGCGGCCCGCTACCCCGGCCTGGTCGAGCATCCGTTCCCCAGCTGTTACGTCTGCGGGCCGCAGCGGGCCGACGGGCTGCGGATCTTCCCCGGCCGGCTGCCCGATGGCCGGACCGCCGCACCCTTCCGCGCGCCCGCAGAGGTCAGCGCGGCCACGATCTGGGCTGCGCTGGACTGCCCCGGTGGTTGGGCGGTGCTCGCGCCGGGCCGCCCGTACCTGCTGGGCCGGATCGCCGCCGTGGTCGCGGCGCTGCCCGGGCCGGGCGACGAGTGCGTGGTGACCGGGGCGTTGCTGCGCGTCGATGGGCGCAAGGCGCTCGTGCACACCAGCCTGTACGGCCCGGACGGGTCGTTGCTTGGCGCGGCGCGGGCAACCTGGATCGCCCGCTGAACCCCTGCCGTAGTCCGCAGGGATGAGTCGCATCCACCCCGCGACGGAGGCAAACGTACTGACCGCGCCTGATTGACCTTGTTGCCACGGGCCGTCACGCTGTGCCACGGCGTACCTCGACGCCACACACGGGAGGAGAACGATGACTGACGGGCAGCGAAGCCCCACCAGCGACGGTCAGATCGTGGTGTCCGGTCTGACAAAGCAGTACAAGAACGTCCGGGCGGTGAACAACCTGTCCTTCACCGTGGCGCCGGGACGGGTGACCGGCTTCCTCGGCCCGAACGGCGCAGGCAAGACCACCACGCTGCGCATGCTGCTGAATCTGGTCACGCCGACCGCCGGCACGGCCACCATCAGCGGCCAGCGGTACGCCGACCTCGCCAACCCGCTGCGGCAGGTCGGCGCGGTGCTGGAGGCGTCCAGCGCGCACAAGGGCCGCACCGGCATCAACCACCTCCGGGTCATCTGCGCGGCGGCCGGGCTGCCCAAGCAGCGGGCCGACGAGGCGTTGGCCCTGGTCGGGCTCACCCCGGCGGCGAAGCGCAAGTTCAAGGGTTACTCGCTGGGCATGAAGCAGCGGCTCGGCATCGCCGCCGCGATGCTCGGTGACCCCCGCGTGCTGATCCTCGACGAGCCTGCCAACGGGCTGGACCCGGAGGGCATCCGGTGGATGCGTGGGTTCCTCAAGAACCTCGCCCACGAGGGTCGTACGGTGCTGGTCTCCAGCCACCTGTTGTCGGAGATGCAGCTCCTCGCCGACGACGTGGTGATCATCGCGGCCGGGCAGTTGGTCCGGCAGGGTCCGGTCGACCAGGTGCTCGGGTCGATGGCCCAGGGCGCCCGGGTCCGGGTCCGCACCCCGCAGGCCGAGGCGTTGTCCGCCGCCCTCAAGGCGCAGTCGGCGACCATCGAGACCGACGAGCAGGGCGTGCTGCTGGTCGGCGGGGTGGACGCCCCGACGATCGGCCGGTCCGCCCTCGCGGCCGGGGTCGAGCTGCACGAACTGACCACCGAACGGCCCGATCTGGAACGGGTCTTCCTGGAGCTGACGGCCGGAAAGGCGGGCATCCGATGAACCTGGTCCGATCCGAGCTACTCAAGATCCGTACCACCAGCACCTGGTGGTGGCTGGCCCTCGGCGCGTTCCTCTCGATCGCCCTGGCGTTCGCGATCAACGCGTGGCTGTTCGTCACGACGCTCGGCGGCGACGCCGAAGAGATCGGCGTCAGCGCCGAGCAGGCGACCGCGCCGGCGCAGGCGGCGAATCTCTACACCTCGGGCCAGTACCTCGGGCTGATGTTCGTGATGCTCATCGGCATCCTGATGGTCACCAACGAGTTCTTCCACCAGACCGCGACCACGACGTTCCTGACGACTCCCCGGCGAACGTCGGTCATCGTCAGCAAGCTCGTCGCGGCCAGCCTGCTCGGCTTCATGTTCTGGCTGGCGACCACGCTCATCGACCTGGCCGCCGGCGCGATCTTCCTGTCCGCGAACGACTACGGCACTCAGCTCGGTGAGTGGCCGGTGCAGCGGGCGCTGTTGTTCAACCTGCTGGCCTACGCCATCTGGACGATCCTCGGGGTGGGCATCGGCACGCTGATCACCAACCAGCTCGGTGCGGTGATCACGGCGGCGGTGCTCTATCTGATCGGCACCCAGGTGGTGGGTCTGCTGTTCCTGCTCCTGTCGAACGTGCTCGACAGCCAGGCGGTGCTCAAGTGGCAGGTGGTCTGGCCCGCTGTGGCGTCCCAGGTCATGATCACGGAGGGCACCTCGGAGTTCACACCGTCCTGGTGGGTCGGTGCCCTGGTGCTGATCGGCTACGCGCTGGTCAGCGGAATTGCCGGAGTTCTGCTCACCCGGCGGCGCGACATCGCCTGATGGCGTCTGCGACCCCGGAGCGGCGCCGACAGGCTGGCCGCTCCGGGGTCGGGCGTCACCCTCGGCGACCGGCCCGGTGTTATCAGTTCGACACGGTGCGCGCAGGCGTTGCTGAACTTCTGGCATCTTCTGTGAAACCGGCCACGGGACCGAGGCGGAAATGCCTGCGGGATCGGTACGGCGTAGCCTGGGAGCCGTCTAGTCCGTGCTCCTAATCGGGCGCGACGGACCCACCGCGTGCCACACAAACCCGCGTGAAAGAGGCGATTACCGGCCGTGTCGACCCAGCAGACTTCGCAGGAGAACCCACTGGCGGGTTTCGGCCCGAATGAGTGGATCGTCGAGGAGATGTACCAGCGTTACCTCGCCGACCCATCGAGCGTCGATTCGGCCTGGCACGACTTCTTCGCCGACTACCGACCGGCACCGGGCGCGGGCACCCCGCGCGGCGCCGAATCCTCGGACAAGCCGGCCGCCGCCCCGGAGCCGGACGGTCAGCCGGAGGCAGCCGCCACGGTTGCCCAGCCGAGCGCCCCGGCCAAGCCGGCGACCGCTAGCAAGCCGGCCGCCGCCCAGCCGGCGCCGGCCAAGCCCGCCGCTGCGGCCACACCGAAGGCCACGCCGGAGAAGACCGCTCCGGCCAAGCCGGCCGCCAAGGCCGCCGCGCCGAGTGCCGACGGCCCGCAGACCACGCCGTTGCGGGGCGTCGCGGCGAAGATCGTCCAGAACATGGACGCGTCGCTGAGCGTGCCCACCGCGACCAGCGTGCGCGCGGTCCCGGCCAAGCTGCTGGTGGACAACCGCATCGTGATCAACAACCACCTCGCCCGTGGGCGGGGCGGCAAGGTCAGCTTCACCCACCTGGTCGGCTACGCGCTGGTGCGCGCGCTGGTCCAGCACCCCGAGATGAACAACTCCTTCACCGAGGCCAACGGCAAGCCGGCGGTGCTCCGCCCGGCACACGTCAACCTCGGTATCGCGATCGACCTCGCCAAGCCGGACGGCAGCCGCAACCTGGTGGTCCCCTCCATCAAGGGCTGCGAGCAGATGGACTTCCGGCAGTTCTGGCAGGCGTACGAGGACGTGGTCCGACGGGCGCGGCGCAACGAGCTGACCATGGAGGACTACTCCGGCACCACGATCTCGCTGACCAACCCGGGCGGCATCGGCACCGTGCACTCGATGCCGCGGCTCATGCAGGGGCAGAGCGCGATCATCGGCGTCGGCGCGATGGAGTACCCGGCCCCCTACCAGGGGATGTCCGAGGCCACCCTGGCCGAGCTGGCGGTCAGCAAGATCATCACGCTGACCAGCACGTACGACCACCGGATCATCCAGGGCGCGCAGTCCGGCGAGTTCCTCAAGGTGATGCACGAGCTGATCCTGGGCGAGCACGGGTTCTACGACCAGATCTTCACCGCCCTGCGCATCCCGTACGAGCCGGTGCGCTGGATGCGCGATGTCGCTGTCAACTCCGAGGGTCAGATCAACAAGACCGCCCGGGTGCACGAGCTGATCCACGCGTACCGGGTGCGCGGTCACCTGATGGCCGACACCGACCCGCTGGAATTCAAGATCCGCAAGCACCCCGACCTGGACGTCCTCCAGCACGGGCTCACCCTGTGGGACCTGGACCGCGAGTTCCCGGTCAACGGCTTCGCCGGCCGGCAGCGGATGAAGCTGCGCGAGATCCTCGGCGTGCTGCGCGACTCGTACTGCCGCCGCGTCGGCATCGAGTACATGCACATCCAGGACCCGGAGGAGCGGCGCTGGGTCCAGGAACGGATCGAGCGCAAGTACGAGAAGCCGTCCGCCGACGAGCAGAAGCACGTGCTCAACCGGCTCAACGCCGCCGAGGCGTTCGAGACCTTCCTGCAGACGAAGTACGTCGGCCAGAAGCGCTTCTCGCTGGAGGGCGGCGAGTCGCTGATCCCGCTGCTCGGCGAGGTGCTGGAGTCCTCCGCCGAGAACGGGCTGGACGAGGTCGTCATCGGCATGGCCCACCGGGGTCGGCTCAACGTGCTGGCCAACATCGTCGGCAAGCCGTACGAGAAGATCTTCTCGGAGTTCGAGGGTCACCTGGACCCGCGCTCGACGCAGGGCTCCGGCGACGTGAAGTACCACCTGGGTCAGAACGGCAAGTTCACCACCCCCGACGGCGAGCACGCGGTCAAGGTGTCGGTGGTGGCCAACCCGTCGCACCTGGAGGCCGTCGACCCGGTGCTGGAGGGCATCGTCCGGGCCAAGCAGGACCGGATCGACCTCAAGCTGGAGGGCTACACCGTGCTGCCGCTGGCGGTGCACGGTGACGCCGCCTTCGCCGGGCAGGGCGTGGTCGCCGAGACCCTCAACCTGTCGCAGCTGCGCGGCTACCGCACCGGCGGCACCGTGCACGTGGTGGTGAACAACCAGGTCGGCTTCACCACCGCCCCGGAGTACAGCCGGTCCAGCCTCTACAGCACCGACGTGGCCCGGATGATCCAGGCGCCGATCTTCCACGTCAACGGCGACGACCCGGAGGCCGTGGTCCGGGTGGCCCGGCTGGCGTTCGAATACCGGCAGACGTTCAACAAGGACGTCGTGATCGACATGGTCTGCTACCGCCGGCGCGGGCACAACGAGGGCGACGACCCGTCGATGTCCAACCCCCAGATGTACAAGATCATTGACTCGAAGCGCTCGGTCCGCAAGCTCTACACCGAGGAGCTGATCGGTCGCGGTGACATCACCGTGGAGGACGCGGAGGAGCTGCTGCGCGACTACCAGGCGCAGCTGGAGAAGGTCTTCAAGGCCACCCGGGACGCCGCCTCGGCACCGCGCCAGCTCAACCGGCCGCGCCGCGAGGAGGAGCCGGAGCCGCAGGTCGACACCGCCACCGACGCGTCAGTGGTCAAGGCCATCGGCGAGGCGCACATCAACCTGCCGGAGGGCTTCACCCCGCACAAGCGGATTCAGCAGCTGCTGGACCGGCGGGCCAAGATGTCCGTCGAGGGCAACATCGACTGGGGCTTCGGCGAGATCATCGCGCTCGGGGCGTTGCTGCACGACGGGGTCACCGTCCGGCTCGCCGGACAGGACTCTCGTCGCGGCACGTTCGTCCAGCGGCACGCCTCGGTGGTCGACTCCCGCACCGGCGACGACTACCTGCCGCTGAAGTCGCTCACCGGCGACGGCGACCGCTCCCGGTTCTTCGTGCACGACTCGCTGCTCAGCGAGTACGCGGCGATGGGCTTCGAGTACGGCTACTCGGTGGAGAACATCAACGCCCTCGTCGCCTGGGAGGCCCAGTTCGGCGACTTCGTCAACGGCGCCCAGTCGGTGATCGACGAGTTCATCTCGTCCGGTGAGGTGAAGTGGGGCCAGCGCTCCGCCATCACCCTGCTGCTGCCGCACGGCCACGAGGGTCAGGGCCCGGACCACACCTCCGGTCGGCCGGAGCGGTTCCTGCAGATGTGCGCCGAGGACAACATGCGGGTGTCCATCCCGACGACCCCGGCGAACTACTTCCACCTGCTGCGCCGCCAGGCCCTGTCGCCCAAGCGCAAGCCGCTGGTGGTGTTCACGCCGAAGTCGCTGCTGCGGCACAAGCTCTGCGTCTCGTCGGTGGAGGACTTCACCACCGGCACCTTCCAGCCGGTGCTGCGCGACACTGCCGCCCCGGCGCCGGAGGCGGTGAAGCGGGTGCTGCTCTGCTCCGGCAAGGTCTACTACGACCTGTTCCAGGCCCGGCAGGAGCGCGGCGTCACCGACACCGCGATCCTCCGGCTGGAGCAGCTGTACCCGCTGCCGGTGGAGGAGATCCGGGCCGCCCTCGCGCAGTTCCCGAACGCCGAGGACTTCGCCTGGGTGCAGGAGGAGCCGGCCAACCAGGGTGGCTGGTCGTTCGTCGCGCTCAACCTGCTGGAGCACCTCACGGACGTTCGGCTGCGGCGGATCTCCCGCCCGGCCGCGGCCGCCCCGGCGGTCGGCTCGGCCAAGACCCACGAGGTCGAGCAGAACGCGCTGATCGAGGCGGCTCTCCCCCGCCCGTGACCTGACCTGAGCACGGAAACCGGGGCAGGGCCGTTTCACCACGGTCCTGCCCCGGCTCTCGTAGGTCCGCTGGTCCACCCACCGGCCGGTTGACCATCCACCCACCACCCGCCCGGCCCGAGCCGGGCCGAGCACGAGGACGTACCCCATGTACTTCACCGACCGTGGCATCGAGGAGCTGGTCGAGCGCCGGGGCGAGGAGCAGGTGACCCTGGAGTGGCTCGGCGAGCGCCTGCGCGACTTCGTCGACCTCAACCCCGACTTCGAAACCCCCATCGAGCGCCTGGCCACCTACCTGGCCCGCCTAGACGATCCCGACGACGAAGACGCCTAACCCCGTTCCGCACCCGGTGATCAAGAATTTTCGGTCACGATGGGGGCCGGAGCTGACGCAAACTTCTTGATCAACGGGCAGGGGGTGGGAACGTGGCTCGGAGTGTTTACCTCACCAGCGTGGGGTCCGGCGGAGGCAAGTCGACGATCGCCCTCGGGCTCGCCGAGTTGCTGTCCCGCCAGGTCGGACGGATCGGCGTGTTCCGGCCGTTGGTGGCCGACACCGGCCAGGACCCGATCCTCGCCCTGCTGAGCGAGCGTTACCGGGTCGAGGTGCCGCTGTCCGAGCTGGCCGGGGCGAGCTACGCCGAGGCTTCGGCGCTGGTCGCCGACGGCCGACGGGAGCAGCTCATCTCCGCCATCGTCGAGCGCTACCGGGCGGTGGAGCGGCAGTGCCCGGCGGTGGTCGTGGTGGGCAGTGACTTCGACGAGCCCGGCGACCCGGCCCACCCCCGGGAACTGGCCTTCAACGCCCGGCTGGCCACCGAGTTCGGCAGCGTGGTGGTGCCGGTGGTGGACGGCTTCGGGCAGGAGCCGGCGGCGGTCGCGTCGGCGATGCGGGGGGCGTACCACGATCTGGCCGACCTCGGCGCGACGGTGCTCGCGGTGATCGCCAACCGGGTGACCGAGCCGATGACGCTGCCCGACCTGCCGGTCCCCGCGTACGCCATCCCGGAGGTGCCGAGCGTGTCCGCGCCGACGGTGGCCGAGGTGGCGGCGGCGCTCGGTGCCACCCTGCTGGCCGGGGACGACGCCGCGCTCAGTCGCGACGTGCTGGACTTCGTGGTCGGCGCGGCGCACGTGCCGACCTTGCTGGGCCACCTCACCGAGGGCGCCCTGGTGATCACCCCTGGGGACCGGGCCGACCTGCTCGTCGCCGCGAGCGCCGCGCACGTGGCCGGGCAGGTGTCGGTGGCCGGGCTGGTGCTCACCCTCGGCGAACAGCCCGACCCCAGGGTGATGCGGCTGGTGGAGGGCCTCAACACCGGGTTGGCGGTGCTCTCCGTGCGTCTCGACAGCTACGACACGGTGGCCGCGTCCAGTCGCATCGAGGGCCGGCCCAGCGCGTCCAATCCCCGCAAGGTGGAGGCCGCGCTCGGCGCGTTCGAGCGCTGTGTGGACACCGACGACCTGGCCCGTCGGCTGCGGGTCAGCCGGTCGGCGCGGGTCACCCCACTGATGTTCGAGAACGAGCTGATCGACCGTGCCCGCTCGAAGCCCCGGCACCTGGTGTTGCCGGAGGGCACCGACGAGCGGATCCTGCGCGCGGCGGAGATCCTGCTACGGCGTGGAGTGGCCGAGCTGACGGTGCTCGGCCGGCCGGACGACATCGCCCGGCGCACCCGGGAGCTGGGCATCGACCTCGGCGACATGCGGGTGGTCGACCCGGGCACCAGCGAGTGGCGCGACGACTTCGCCGCCGAGTACGCCCGGCTGCGCGCCCACCGGGGCGTCACCGCCGAGTTGGCGCACGACATCGTTGCGCAGCCCAACTACTTCGGCACGCTGATGGTGGCCACCGGCCGAGCCGACGGCATGGTCTCCGGCGCCACGCACACCACCGCCGCGACCATCCGGCCAGCGTTCGAGATCATCCGTACGCTGCCGGACGTCTCGGTGGCCTCCAGCGTCTTCTTCATGCTGCTCGCCGACCGGGTGCTGGTCTACGGCGACTGCGCGGTCAACCGCGACCCGGACGCGGCCCAGCTCGCCGACATCGCGATCTCGTCGGCCGACACCGCCGCCCGGTTCGGCATCGAACCCCGGGTGGCCATGCTGTCGTACTCGACCGGCAGCTCCGGCGCGGGCGCCGACGTGGAGAAGGTCGCCGCGGCCACCGCGCTGGTCCGGGAACGCCGGCCCGACCTGCTTGTCGAGGGGCCCATCCAGTACGACGCGGCGATCGATCCGGCGGTGGCGGCCACGAAGCTGCCCGACAGCCCCGTCGCCGGGCACGCCACCGTCTTCATCTTCCCGGACCTGAACACCGGCAACAACACGTACAAGGCGGTGCAGCGCTCCGCCGGGGCGGTCGCCGTCGGCCCGGTCATGCAGGGCCTGCGGCGGCCGGTGAACGACCTGTCGCGGGGCGCCACGGTGCCGGACATCGTCAACACGGTGGCGATCACCGCCATCCAGGCGGCCACCGAGGAGGCGTCGTGAGTCAGGTGCTGGTGCTCAACTGCGGGTCGTCGTCGGTGAAGTGGCGCCGCTACGACGGTGACCGGGCACTCGACCACGGCACCGTCGAGCGGATCGGTGAGCCCGGTGGCGGCCCGGCGGACCACACCGAGGCGGTCCGGCAGATCCTGGACGGGCTCGACCTGACCGGGCTGGCGGCGGTCGGACACCGGGTGGTGCACGGTGGCCGGACGTTCAGCGCACCGGTACTGGTCGACGACGCGGTGCTGGCCGCGATCAAGGATCTGGTGCCGCTCGCCCCACTGCACAACCCGGCCAACCTGGCCGGCATCGAGGTGGCCCGCGCGGCGCTGCCGGACGTCCCGCAGGTCGCCGTCTTCGACACCGCGTTCCACCACACCCTGCCGGAGGCCGCCGCGACGTACGCGATCGACCGGGACACCGCCGAGCGGTACGACATCCGCCGGTACGGCTTTCACGGCACCTCACACGCGTACGTGTCCCGGCGCACCGCTGAGCTGCTGGGCCGCCCGTACGAACAGGTCAACACGATCACCCTGCACCTGGGCAACGGGGCCAGCGCCTGCGCGGTGGCGAACGGTCGCAGCGTCGCCACCTCGATGGGCATGTCCCCGTTGCAGGGGCTGGTGATGGGCACCCGCAGCGGCGACGTGGACCCGACCGTGATCTTCCACCTGCGCCGCGAGGGCGGGCTGTCGGTGGACGACATCGACGACCTGCTCAACCACCGCAGTGGCCTGCTCGGGCTGACCGGGGTCAACGACATGCGCGAGGTGCTCGAACGCCGGGCGGCCGGTGACCGGGCGGCGGCGCTGGCCTTCGACGTGTACTGCCGGCGGATCACCGAGTACGTCGGGGCGTACTACGCGCTGCTCGGCCGGGTCGACGCGATCACCTTCACCGCCGGGGTCGGCGAGCACGCCGCGCCGGTGCGGGCCGCCGCGTTGGCCGGGCTGGGCCGGCTCGGTATCGCCGTGGACGAAGCCCGCAACAACGGCGAGGGCAACCGGTTGATCTCCCCCGATGGCGCCGAGGTGAGCGTCTGCGTCATCCGCACCGACGAGGAGCGGGAAATCGCCAGGCAGACCCGGGACGTGGTCGCGGCGGCCCGACGCCACTGAGGCGCGCACCCCCGGGAGGCCCGAGGGTGCGCGCGAGTCGGTGAAGCCCGTTCAGTACGGCCGCAGCCAGGCGACCTGATCGGTGCGGCGCCAGCCAGGCGACTCGGTCAGCCGGTCGCCAGCCAGGCGATGAGTGCCACCAGCACCACGACGACCACTGCCGCACCAATGATGAGCGGCAGGCGGGACGGGGCCTCCGTCGGCGCCGCAGTCTCCGGCGTCTGGTTGAAGGCGCGGAACGCCTCGGTGTTGCCGCTGGGGTCCGTGTAGTTCTCAGGCATGCCGGTGACCCTAGCGAAGCTGGTCACGCGGCACCGTCCCCGGCCGGCGGCGTCCCAGGGGTGGACCCGGCCGGCGGAGGTGACCCGACCGGGTGGCGGATGCACCCGAGCCGGACGGCGGGGCCGCTACGCCCGCCCGGGCACCTACCGTGGAACGATGGGGGCGGGCCGGCTGATGGCCGTACTGGTGACAGCGCTGCTTGCCGGTTGTGCGCCGGCCACGGCCACGGCCGGCGGGGCCACCGGGCCGGTGTCGGCGCGTCGGGCGCCCGAGGGGTCGTACGCCGTCGGCGTGCGTACGCTCACCCTCGATCCGCGCTCGGCGCGCCCCCTGCCGGTGACGATCTGGTACCCGGCGTCGACCGATCAGGTGGCGGCCGGACGGTTCCCGGTGGTGATCTACAGCCACGGGCTGGGCAGCCTGCCCGAGCTGCACGCCGGCCTGACCACCCGCTGGGCGGGGGCCGGTTTCGTGGTGGCCGCACCGGCGTACCCGCACACCCGACAGGGCGCCACGAACTTCACCCGGGCCGACGTACGCCACCAGCCGGCCGACGCCTGGCGACTGATCCGGTTTCTGGGCGGCCTCGACCGGAGCCCTGTCGATCCCCTCGCCGGGCACCTCGACCTGACCTCGGTCGCCGCCGCCGGCCACTCGGCGGGCGGCTTCACCACCTCCGGCATGTTCAGCGAGGGCCACCCGGCCCGGCTACGCGCCGGCATCGTGATCGCCGGCGGTGGGCTGCCGGGCAGCTTCGCCGGACCGGCCGCGCCGGTGCTCTTCGTGCACGGCACGGCCGACCCGGTGGTGCCGGTGACGGTCGGCCGGGCCGCGTACGCGCGCACCCCCGGGCCGGCCGCGTTCCTCAGCCTGCTCGGCCAGGACCACGGCGCGTACCTCACACCGGGCCATCCGGGCTTCGCCCCGGTCCTCGCCACCACCACCGACTTCCTGCGCTGGACCCTCTACGGCGACCGGGCCGCCGGTGCCCGCCTCCCCGCCGACGCCCACTCCCCCACAGTGACCCGTTACGAGTCCCGCCCGGCCCACTGACCCGGCCGACACCGGTACGGTCTTGCGGTGGACGAGCTTGCGCGCCGGCAGTTGGCGAGCATCGCCGAGGTGCTCGCGGTGGCAGGGGCGGTCGGCATCCCGGTGTGGTTGCGCGGCGGCTGGGCGATGGACTTCCAGCTCGGTACGGTGACCCGCCCACACCTGGACGTTGACTGGTACTGCTGGCGCGACGACGCGGACCGGCTGGCCGACCTGCTGCTGGCCCGGGGCTGGCTTCCCGACCCGCGAATGCCGGTGGAGTCGCAGCTCGACCTGTTCGCCGCCGACGTGGAGGTCAGCTTCGCGTACCTGGGTCGCGACGCCGCCGGCCGACCGACGGTCGGTGCCGGATCCTGGGTCGGCACCCCGCTGCCGGCCGGGATGCTGGACGCCCCACCCGGCCGGATCGGCCCGCTCACCGCGCCGACCATCTCGGTGGCGGCCCAGATCGAGTTCAAGCAGATGTACCCGGTCTGGATGCCGGAACGTCCCCGCCGCCCGAAGGACGCCGACGACCTGGCCCGGCTGCGCGCCGGTCCTGCTCAAGCAGATCCTCGTAGAGCCCGACCTTGAAGGTGATCAGATCCAGGCTCTGGGTGAGCCTGTCGATCTGGGAGGTGACGCGACCGTGGTGCTCGCGCAGGAGCGCGAGCCGTTCCTCCTCGTTACCGGTGCCTTCCCGGACGAGGTCGGTGTACCGGCGGAGCGCGGGCAGGGGCATGCCGGAGGCGCGGAGGATGATGCAGACGGTCAGCCAGTCCACGTCGTCCTGGGTGTAGCTGCGACGCCCGCCCGGCCCCCGGCGTACGGGACTGACGAAGAGGCCCTCCTGCTCGTAGAAGCGGAGGGTGTGCACGCTCAAGCCGGTGCGTTCGGCGATCTGCCCGATGCTCAGACTCGCGGTGACCTCAGCCATGCCGAGCAGGGTAACGAGGGGTTGACCTAGAGCCGACTCAAGCTCCTAGGGTGCGTGCCAGCTGATCATTACTGAATCACCCAAGGGAGCATCGGCATGCGCTACCGCACGCTCGGCGGCACCGGCATCGAGGTCAGCACCCACTGCCTCGGGACCATGATGTTCGGTGCCGTCGGCAACCCCGACCACGACGACTGCGTCCGCATCATCCACACCGCCCTCGACCAGGGCATCAACGTCGTCGACACCGCCGACATGTACGGCCGGGGTGAGTCCGAGGAGATCGTGGGCAAGGCGCTGCGGGGGCGCCGGGACGACGTCGTGCTGGCCACCAAGGTGCACTTTCCGATGGGCGAGGGGCCCAATCAGGGTGGCAACTCGCGGCGGTGGATCCTCAAGGCCGTCGAGGGCAGCCTGCGACGGTTGAACACCGACTGGATCGACCTCTACCAGATCCACCGTCCCGACCCCTCGACCGACATCGAGGAGACCCTCTCGGTGCTCACCGACCTGGTCCGCGACGGAAAGATCCGCGCCTTCGGCTGCTCGACCTTCCCGGCCGAGGAGATCGTCGAGGCGCACCAGGTGTCCGAGCGTCGTGGCCTCGGACGCCTGCGCACCGAGCAGCCGCCGTACTCGATCCTGGCCCGCGGCGTCGAGGCGTCGACCCTCCCGGTCTGCCAGCGCTACGGCATGGGGGTGCTGGTCTGGAGCCCGCTCGCCTTCGGGTTCCTCAGCGGCAAGTACCGCAGGGACCAGCCCATCGACCTGTCGACCGGGCGGGCCGTGCTCCGGCCGGCGCAGTTCGACCCCACGATCGCCGAGAACGCCGCCAAGCTCGACATCGTGGAACAGCTCGTCGACCTCGCGGCGAGCATCGGCTGCACGCTCCCGCAGCTCGCCATCGCCTTCACCGTGGCCCATCCGGCCGTCAGCTCGGCGATCATCGGACCGCGAACCATGCCGCAACTGGAGGACCTACTCAAGGGCGCCACGCTCACCCTGGACGACGCGACCCTCGACCGGATCGACGAGATCGTTCCGCCCGGAACGAACCGGTACAACCCCAACGCCGCCTTTCCTCTGCGCGCGCTGACCGACACCGCACGACGGCGACGCCCGCTCGCCGAACGTGCTGCGGCCTGATACCGGCAGCCGGGCAGCGCTAGGTGAGTCGACGGGCACACCGCGTCGAAGTCCACCGGGCACGTCAGCGGGGCAGGGCACAATTGGATTCATGCCACGTCGCGTCACCCCCGCCCTGCTGGCCAGCGCCGTGCTCATGGCCGGTCTGGTCGGCTGCTCGGCGGACGCCAGGAAGACCGAGGGCCAGCAGGCGCCCGTCGAACCACCACCCGCAGCCACACCGACACCGCAGGTGCCCGCCGGCAAGGCCCCGCAGCGCGCCTTCGCGGTCGGCGTACGCCAGCTCAAGCTGAACCGGGACGGCCGCGCGCTGCCGACGACGCTCTGGTACCCGGCGGCCGGGCAGTCCGGCGGCGCGGCCAAGCGGTCGGCGACCGCGGCGGAGGGCCGGTTTCCGGTGGTGATGTTCAGTCACGGCCTGGGTGGGCGGCCGGACGACTACGCCACGCTGCTGACCCGCTGGGCGGCGGCGGGTTTCGTGGTGGCCGCGCCGACGTTCCCGCACACCTCGCGGGGCGCTGACAACAACGTCCTCGACGTGCTCAACCAGCCCGCCGATGTGTCGTACGCGTTGGACCAGGTGCTGGCGTTGAACGGCAAGGCCGACGACGCGTTGCGCGGCCGGTTGGACAGCGAGCGGGTGGCTGCGGCTGGGCACTCGGCGGGCGGGGTGACCACCATCGGCCTGTTCACCGCGAGCCGCGACGAGCGACTGGACGCGGGTGTGGTGTTCGCGGGCACGGCGCTCGGCGTGGGCACCGCGTTCGCCGGCGCTGCCGCACCGCAACTGTTCGTGCACGGCGAGTTGGACGAGGTGGTCGAGTACGCGGCGGGCAGGGCCGCGTACGACAAGGTGCCCTGGCCGAAGGCGATGCTGAGCCTGCCCAAGGGCGACCACGGGCGGGCGCTGCTCAGCGACGGCGCGACGCTGCGGGTCGTCTCGGACACGTCTGTCGAGTTCCTGCGCTGGTCGCTCTACGGCGACGCGGACGCCAGGAAGCGCATCCCCACCGACGCGACGCGCGGCGACATCGCCACCTTCGACGACCACCTCTGAGGCCCGCCCGCGCCGTGCGCCTTAGCCGCTCCGGCCGCCACAAGATCGTGCAGTAACCAGGAAATAGTGGCCTCCCACGACGCGGAGGCCACTATTTCCATGATGTTGCGCGATCTTGCGGCGGGGCCAGGCCGCGCCAGGTCAGACAAGGCCGGGCGGCGGCGATGCGGTGCGCGTCAGGCGGTGTGGTCGATGACGACCTTGCCGAAGGCGTCGCCGGAGTGCAGTCGGGCGAAGGCGTCCTCGACCCGGCTGAACGGGATGACGCTGTCCACCACCGGGCGCACCTCGTTGTCGGAGCAGAACGCCAGCAGCTCGTACAGCTCGCCGGGCGTGCCCATCGAGGTGCCCAGGATCTCCAGCTGCATGGCGAAGACCCGGCGCAGGTTGACCGACGGCTCGTGCCCGGCGGTCGCGCCGGAGACCACGATCCGGGCCATCGGCGCGGCCGACTTCAGCGAGTGGTCGAAGGTGGCCGCGCCGACCGTCTCGATCACCACGTCCACCCGCTCCGGCAGCCGGGCACCGGGCTCCACGGCGATGGCGCCGAGGGCCGAGATCCGGTCCCGCTTTACGGCGTCGCGGCTGGTCGCGTACACCCGCTTGCCCATCGCGACGGCGAGCGCGACGGCCGCGGTGGCCACGCCACCGCCCGCGCCCTGGACCAGCACGCTGTCGGCGTCCGCGACGCGGCCCTTGGTGGTCAACATCCGCCACGCGGTCAGCCAGGCCGTGGGCAGGCACGCCGCGTCGGTCGCCGCCATGCCATCGGGCAGCGGGATCAGATTCGAGCGGGGTACGGCCACCCGCTCGGCGAGCGTCCCGGCGAAGTGCTCGGAGAGGATGGACACCCCGCGCGGGTCACCCGGCGTGACGACCACCGGGTACACGACCACCGGGCGTCCCTCCGGGTCCAGCCCGACCGCGTCGCAGCCGAGGATCATCGGCAGCTGGGCCTCGGTGAGACCCACCCCGCGCAGCGACCAGAGGTCGTGGTGGTTGAGCGAGGTGGCCCGCAACTGCACGGTCACCCAGTCGTCGGCCGGAGGGGTCGGCTCGGGCCGCTCACCGACGGTGAGCGCGGCGAGCGGATCGGCATCGTCGAAACGGGAGGCAAAGGCAGCACGCATGATCGGCACGGTAACAAGCTGAGGGCTCGTTAAGAAGCTGTGCGCGCAGGCCGGCGGCGCATGCTGCGCCGGAGCGCCCCCGGCCCACGCGTGCGCACAGGCCGGCGGCGCAGAGCGCCCCCGGTCATGTGCGCTTACCGGCGGGCGACGCCGTCGCGGCGGGCGGCTTCGGCGACCGCCTCGGCCACGGCCGGCGCGACGCGCGGGTCGAGCGGGGACGGAACGATCGCGTCGGCGGTCAGGGAATCGGCCACCACGCCGGCGATGGCGTCCGCGGCGGCGACCTTCATCGCCTCGGTGATCCGCGTGGCACCGGCATCGAGCGCACCGCGGAACACACCGGGGAAGGCCAGCACGTTGTTGATCTGGTTGGGGTAGTCGCTGCGCCCGGTGGCGACCACCGCGACGTGCCGGGCGGCCACCTCGGGGTGCACCTCGGGGGTCGGGTTCGCCAGCGCGAACACGATCCCGCCGGGCGCCATCCCGGCCACCGCCGCTTCGGGGATCTGCCCGCCGGAGACCCCGACCAGCACGTCCGCGCCGCGCAACGCCTCGGTGATGTCGCCTTGGCGGCCGTCGGCGTTGGTGCTCGCCGCCAGCTCAGCCTTGGTGCCGGTGAGCTCGGTGCGGTGCCGGCCGATGATCCCCTTGGAGTCACAGACCACCACCTGGTCGGGGTTGACGCCCCCGGCGATCAGCATCTTCGTCACGGCCACGCCGGCCGCGCCCGCGCCGCTCACCGCCACCCGCAGATCACCGAGCTTGCGGTCGAGCAACGTCGCGGCGTTGCGCAGCGCGGCGAGCACCACGATGGCGGTGCCGTGCTGGTCGTCGTGGAAGACCGGGATGTCCAGCGCCTCGTCGAGCCGACGCTCGATCTCGAAGCAGCGCGGCGCGCTGATGTCCTCCAGGTTGATCCCACCGAACGAGGGCGCCAGCGCCCGCACCACCGCGACGATCTCGTCCACGTCCTGGGTGTCCAGGCACACCGGCACCGCGTCCACCCCGGCGAACTGCTTGAACAGCACCGCCTTGCCCTCCATCACCGGCAGCGCGGCCCGGGGACCGATGTTGCCCAGCCCGAGCACCGCCGAGCCGTCGGTGACCACCGCGACCGTGTGCGACACCCAGGTGTAGTCGTCCACCAGGGCGGGGTCGGCGGCGATCGCCTCACACACCCGGGCCACCCCCGGGGTGTACGCCAGGGAGAGGTCCTCCCGGCTGGTGAGCGGCACGGTCGAGGTGACGGCCATCTTGCCGCCCCGGTGCAGCAGGAAGACGGGATCAGCGGGGTCCACGGTGGACGAAGGCATGGTGGTGACTCCAGGATCTGTCGAGCAGATGTGAGGCGGCCGGCCCCGCCGCGAGGTGGGCGGCGAGCGGTGGCACGCGGTGCGGGGGGTCACCCGGGCACTTTCCGAGCATAGTGTCGACACCACCCCTCGGATGTGAGCAGGGTCATAACTGACGACGGGGTACCCGCCCGGGGCGCGGCCAGTAGCGGGCCACCACGCGTCCTCGTACGTCGGCCACCCCGTACGCCCGGGAGTCGTCGGTGATCAGGTCGTTGTCGCCGCGCAGCCACCAGCCGCCGTCCTGCGGCCGGACCGCACGCTTCACCACCAGCAGATCGGGGCGGGTCCGGAAGACCGCGACCACCACGTCGCCGGCTCGGATCGGGCGGCCACCGGGACGAACCAGTACCGCGTCACCGTGCCGCAGGGTCGGGGCCATGGACGGCCCGGTCACCAGAACGGCGGTCAGCGGCCTCCGCAGCCGGGGCACCTCAGCCGGGTGATCGGCGGCCACTGGTTTCACCTCCACCCGGTTCGGGGAGCATTCCCAGGAGTAATGTCGCCTTTGATCATCGCAAACTTCCCATGGAGGATCCCGATGCGACTTCCGCGCATCCTTGCGCCCCGCGTCACCGCGAGCGCTCACTGCGACCTGCCGTGCGGTGTCTACGACCCGGCTCAGGCCCGGATCGAGGCCGAATCGGTCAAAATGATCTGCGAGAAGTACCAGGCGAACACCGACCCGGAGTTCCGCACCCGCGCCATCATCATCAAGGAGCAGCGCGCCGAGCTGGTCAAGCACCACCTCTGGGTGCTGTGGACCGACTACTTCAAGCCGCCGCACTTCGAGAAGTACCCGAACCTGCACAGCCTGTTCAACGAGGCCACCAAGCTCGCCGGCGCCGGTGGCGTCAAGGGCAGCCTCGACCCGGCCACCGCCGACAAGCTGCTCGCGAAGATCGACGAGATCTCGAAGATCTTCTGGGAGACCAAGAAGGCGTGACCTCCCCGGTCATCCCGACGATCCGGCCGGCACGTCCCGAGGACGTGCCGGCCGTCGTCGCCATGGTGCACGAGTTGGCCGAGTACGAGCGTGCCGCGGAGCAGTGCCACCTCACCGCCGAGCAACTGACCTCGGCGCTGTTCACGACTGCTCCGGCGCTCTTCGGTCACGTCGCGGTGGACGAGCGCGACGAGCCGGTCGGCTTCGCGTTGTGGTTCCTCAACTTCTCCACCTGGGCCGGCGTGCACGGCATACACCTGGAGGACCTCTATGTCCGGCCGGCCGCCCGGGGCACCGGAGCCGGTCGACTTCTGCTCGCCGCGCTGGCCGACATCTGCGTACGGCGCGGCTACCAGCGGCTGGAGTGGTCGATGATCGACTGGAATCCGGCCGCCGGTTTCTACGCCTCGATCGGCGCCGAGCAGATGAGCGAGTGGGTTCCCTACCGACTCAGCGGCGCCGCGCTCCGCGAGCTGGCCGGGCACGCCACCACCGCCGGCACGCGTATGGACGGCTGACCGGGTAGAGTCCCCGACCGGGGGGATGAGGCGTGACTCAACTGACTGGCCAGCCAGCAATCGACGACGACGTGGTGCACCTCACGGTGCCCGCCGACGGCGGTTACCTCGGCGTGCTCCGCACCGCCACCGCCGGTCTCGCGGCCCGGTTGCAGTTCGCGCTCGACGAGATCGAGGATCTGCGGATCGCTGTCGACGAGGCGTGCGCCATGCTGCTCGCCATCGCCACCCGCGACGCCGAGTTGGAGTGCCGCTTCGCGGTCACCGAGGACGCGCTGACAGTCGAGGTGACAGTGCCGACCGTGCGCGGTGCCACCCTGCCCGCCGAGTCGTCCTTCGCCTGGAAGGTGCTCACCGCGCTGACCACCTCGGCGTCCGCCACCTCCGCCGACGATCGGGCCACGATCGCGCTGCTCACCCGCCGCTCCGGCGGCTACTGACCGGTCCGACGCACCGGCGCGGTCACTCGAAGCCGAGGGCGCGGGTCGTCGGAGGGCAGATCAGCAGCCAGGCCACGCCCAGGCCGAGCGCCATCAGCGGCACGCCCAGCCAGCCCAGGCCAGCCTGGATCATGAACCACCCGATCGGCAGCAGCATCAGCTGAAGCACGATCGCGGGAGCTCGTGCGCCCGCCTGACGGCGCAGCAGCGCGCGACCCAGGGCCCAGAGCACGACGGCCGCCCCGATGGCGAACGCGGTCACCAGCAACGCCGCCAGCAGGTCGGTACGGGTGGCCGTGAGGTCGGCCCAGACCAACCAGACGGCGATCAGCCCGACGACGGCCGCCTCCGCCCACAGCAGCCGGACCGCCCAGCGGAGCGTGACGGGGATCGGGTCCGAGTCGATGGTCACGCGCGCCACGATACCCGGGCTGCCGGAAGGTACAGTGCCGCCCATGCGGGCCGTCCTGGTGGTCAATCCGAAGGCCACCACCACCAGCGAACGCAGCCGGGACGTGCTCGTCCGGGCGCTGCGCAGCGAAGTCGATCTCAGCGTGCGCTACACCCGTCGGCGTGGGCACGCCGTGGCGCTGGCCCGGGAGGCAGCCGCTGAGGGCGTCGACCTGGTCGTCACCCTGGGTGGCGATGGCACCGTGAACGAGGTGGTGAACGGCCTGATGACGGCCGAACCGCCGACTCGCGCCGGCGACGCGCCGATGGCCGAGCGACTGCCCGCGCTGGCGACCGTTCCCGGTGGCTCGACAAACGTGTTCGCCCGTGCGGTGGGCCTGCCCCGGGAGTGGCCGGAGGCGACCAGCATGATCCTGGAAGGACTGCGGCTGGGCCGGAGCCGGACGGTGGGGCTGGGCCTCGCCGACGACCGCTACTTCACCTTCTGCGCCGGCTTCGGCCTGGATGCCGCGGTGATCCACCGGGTGGAGCAGGCCCGGCGGAAGGGGCGGGTCTCCACACCGTCGCTCTATCTGCGTTCGATCATGAATCAGTACTTCTTCGCCTCGGACCGGCGGCACCCGGCGATCGTGCTGGAGCGTCCGGGGGAGCCTGCGGAGGCCGAGCTGGCCACCGTCATCATCCAGAACACGGCCCCCTGGACGTACCTGGGCGACCGGGAGGTCAACCCGAACCCGGCGGCGTCGTTCGATCTCGGGCTGGATGTGCTGGCGTTGCGTCAGCTCCGGGTGGCTAGCACAACCCGGACAGTGACGCAGTTCCTGTCCCGGCAACCGGATCCACGCGGTCGGCAGGTGTTACGACTCCATGACACGGCGGAGTTCACGCTGGTCTCCAGCCGTCCACAGGCGTTCCAGCTGGACGGGGACTATCTCGGCGAGCGGGAGAAAGTCAGATTCACCTCCGTTCCGGCCGCACTGAGAGTAATCTGCTAGGTCTCGGGTACTGCCCTTGGTCGACACGGTGGCCACAACCGATCGACCTGGTCGCCGCCACACCGAGGGGCAGGTGCCGGAAATGTCAGCAATGTCACGCGGACTGTACTATATTGATCCTCGGCTGTGGCACGGCGGGTAACCAGGAAAGCACTGGAACCCGGACAAAGGGGTTGTGGGCTTGCTCACCGACCGGAGTTTTTCCGAGCGTCACCCTTGACATCGCGACTGTTCGTGAAAGTATTCACAAGCGAACTTGAGTTACCGGGACATTGCCTGGATATGCTCGTCAGGTTGAGCTGTTCCAGCAGGTCCCCGGCGCTGAACGCCTGCTCACGCACTGCCGAATGGACGGACGCTAACTGTCACCATCGGCACTGCGGATGCATATAGGAAAAGCACGACCAAGCAATTGTTCGCCACCCATCCAGAATGAGGAGTGTTGCCGCCATGGACTGGCGTCACCATAGTGTCTGCCGCGACGAAGACCCGGAGCTGTTCTTCCCGATCGGGACGTCTGGACCGGCTCTGCTGCAGGTCGAGCAGGCCAAGGCCGTCTGCAGGCGCTGCTCCGTGACCGACCAGTGCCTTCAGTGGGCACTCGAGTCTGGTCAGGACGCCGGCGTCTGGGGCGGAATGAGCGAGGAGGAGCGGCGCGCCGTCAAGCGGCGTGGCGGTCTCCGGGTGCTGCGCGCTCACTCCGCCTGATCCCCAACACACAGCTGTACGCCCCGGTGGGTTCGCCCACCGGGGCGTTCTGCTGTCCGGCACCGGATCACACAGTGCCAGCACGGGTTATCAGCCCGTAGACGCCAGCACGGGCCGGTCGTCGACCCGACGCAGCACCAGCTCGACCAACTCCGGTGCGTCGGTCAGCGGCGCGGCGACCGCCACCGCACCCGCCGCCCCGGCCGCCTCGGTCACCGCGTCGTGGAACAGCCCCGGCGCCAGGAAGTACGCGGCCACCGCGACCCGGCGCGCGCCGGACGCCCGCAGCCGGGACACCGCCACACCGGTCGCCGGTGGAGCCGCCGAGGCGTACGCCACCCGGCAGGGCACCCCGAACTCCACGCCGAGCGCGTCGGCGACCCGGCCCACCGATCGTCGCGCCCGCGCGTCCCGGGTGCCCGCCGCGGCCAGCACCAACGCGTCGAAGCGGCCCGGACGCGTCTCACCCAGCCGCCGGCACAACCCGGCCAGCAGCGCAGGATCGGGCGTGTCGTCCGCCGGGCCGAGCACATCGGTCACCCGTACCGACAGCGGTGGCCCGGACCGCGCCGCTGCGGCGACCGCCGCCGGGATGTCCACCCGATGGTGGTAGGCGGCGGTCAGCAGCAGCGGCACCAGCACCGCCCGGCGATGGCCGGCCACGGCCAGGTCGCGCAGCACCTGGGTCGGCCCCGGCTCGGTGTGGTCCAGCCAACTCGCCCACACCGGTGTGCCCGGCCGGGCCGCCGACACCGCCCGAGCCAGCGCCCGGGTGGCATCGGCCGCCCGCGGGTCACGGCTGCCGTGCGCGACCAGCACCACCGGGGCCGCCCCGCCAGCGGCACCGGAGCCGGTCAGGGTCGCCGCCGGGGAGGTCAGACGTGCAGCCCGCACTCGGTCTTCTCGAACATGGCCCACCGGCCGGCCCGCGCGTCCTCGCCGGCCTTGGTACGGCGGGTGCACGGCCAGCAGCCGATCGACCCGTAACCCTGCTTGAACAGCTCGTTGACCGGCACGTTGAAACGGGCGATGTAGGAGTCCACATCCTTCTGCGACCAGGCCGCGATCGGGTTGACCTTGACCTTGCCCCGACGCGCGTCGAAGGTCACCACCGGTGTGTTGGCCCGGCTCGGCGACTCGTCCCGACGCAGGCCGGCAGCCCAGGCGTCGTACCCGGTCAGAGCCCGTTCCAGCGGCTCCACCTTGCGCAACTGGCAGCAGTCGTCCGGCGACTTGTTGAACAGCCGGGGCCCGTACTGGCCGTCCTGCTGGCCGACGGTGAGCCGGGGCCGGATCGACCTGACGTTCACCGGCAGCGTCCGGGCGACCTCGTCGCGTACCCGCAGCGTCTCGGGGAAGTGCAGGCCGGTGTCGAGGAAGACCACGTCCACCCCGGGGGCCACCCGGGAGACCAGGTGCGCCAGCACGGCGTCGGCCATCGAGCTGGTCACGCAGAACCGCTCACCGAAGGTCTGCGCCGCCCAGCGGGCGATCTCCAGTGCCGGGGCGCCCTCCAGGTCCCGAGCGGCCTGCTCGGCCAGGGCCCGCAGCTCCTCCGGGTCGCGCCGGGCCGGGTCGGCCGGCGTCGAGCCGCCCGGGCCCACCAGTCGCAGGCTCGCGGCCGAGACGAGACTCATGAGGTCACCGCCCGACTCAGCAACCCGGTGAACTTCACCGAGAAGACCCGGGTGCAGGCGTGGCACTCCCAGGCGCCGTGACCCGCCTCGTGCGGCCGCAGGTCCTCCTCGCCGCAGTACGGGCAGTACAGAGGTGCCGCTCGGTTCTCGCTGCTCACCGCAGTTCCTCCTCGTCGACTCTGATCACCCAGTTGGCGAACGTCTCGCCCTCGCTCCGACCGGCCAGGTAGCGACGGGCCAGCCGTTCCACGTACTCCGGAAGTTCGTCGGCGGTGGTCTTCAGGCCGCGAAGCTTGCGGCCGAAACCGGCGGTCTGCCCCTGGGCCATGCCCAGCCCGCCGCCCAGGTGCACCTGGAAACCCTCGACCTGCCGGCCGTCCGGGCCGACCACCAGTTGACCCTTGAGCCCGATGTCGGCCACCTGGGTGCGTGCGCACGCGTTCGGGCAGCCGTTGATGTGGATCGAAATGTCCGCGTCGAAGTCGCGCAGCCGCTGCTCCAACCGGGCCACCAACTCCTCGCCGCGGGCCTTCGTCTCGACGATGGCGAGCTTGCAGTACTCGATGCCGGTGCACGCCATCGTGCCGCGCCGCCAGGCCGACGGCCGGGCCTCCAGACCGATCCCGCGCAGCGCGTCGATCAGTGACTCCGTCCGCTCCGACGGCACGTCGAGCACCAGCAGCTTCTGGTACGGGGTGAGCCGCACCCGATCGCTGCCGTGCGCCTCGACCACGTCGGCCAGCTGGCTGAGCTGCGCGCCGGAGACCCGCCCCACCACGGGAGCGGCGCCCACGTAGTGCCGCCCGTCGGACTGCTCGTGCACGCCCACGTGGTCGACCGGCTTCGACGGCAGGACCGGCGGCGGGCCGTCGAGCAGCGTACGACCGAGGTAGTCCTTCTCCAGAACCTCGCGGAAGCGCTCCACGCCCCAGTCGGCCACCAGGAACTTCAACCGGGCCCGGTTGCGCAGTCGGCGGTAGCCGTAGTCGCGGAAGATCCCGACCACTCCGGCCCACACGTCCGGCACCTCGGCCAGCGGCACCCAGACGCCGAGCCGCTTGGCGAGCATCGGGTTCGTGGAGAGGCCCCCACCGACCCAGACGTCGAAGCCGGGCCCGTGCTCCGGGTGGTCGACACCGAGGAAGGCGATGTCGTTCGACTCGTACGGGGTGTCCACCAGCCAGGAGATCGACGTCTTGAACTTGCGGGGCAGGTTGGAGAACTGCTTGTCGCCGACGTACCGGGAGACGATCTCGTCGATCGCCGGAGTCGGGTCGAGCAGCTCGTCGCGGGCCACCCCGGCGACCGGGCTGCCCAGCACGATCCGCGGGCAGTCGCCGCACGCCTCGGTGGTCTGCAAACCGACCGACTCCAGCCGACGCCAGATCTCCGGCATGTCCTCGACCCGGATCCAGTGGTACTGGATGTTCTGCCGGTCGGTGATGTCGGCGGTGTCCCGCGCGAACTCCCGGGAGATGTCCGCGATCACGCGCAGCTGGGCAAGGCTGAGCTGCCCGCCGTCGATGCGGACCCGGAGCATGAAGAACTCGTCCTCCAGCTCGTGCGGCTCCAGCACGGCGGTACGCCCGCCGTCGATGCCCGCCTTGCGCTGGGTGTAGAGGCCCCACCAGCGGAACCGGCCCCGCAGGTCCTGCGGGTCGATCGAGGCGAAGCCGCGGTGCGCGTAAATGGTCTCGATGCGGGCCCGGACGTTGAGCGGGTCGTCGTCCTTCTTGATCCGCTCGTTGGGGTTGAGCGGCTCGCGGTGGCCGAGCGCCCACTGACCCTCACCCCGTGGCCGGCGCGGCGCTCGGGTCGGGCGAGCCGTCGGGTCCTCGGAACGGGCCGGGATGCTGCTGACCGCCATCGCGGCGTCCTCCGTTGTCTGCTGTGCCTCGGGATACGCGGGGCGCGGCGGCCGGCCCGGCGAAGCGGGCGGGACAACGGTGTCTTCAGACAGCCGGCGCGGAGCGCGCCCGAGACAGAATGGTCGGGCGTCGTCAGTAGGCCGGACAGATCGCGCTGCGCACGCGGCCGTAATCGACGTGGCGACGTGCCACGAAGCGGCGGACGACTGCGGCGGTCATGGGCCCATGCTGCCACACCCCAAGGGGGCCGGCCAATGTCCGCGTGCTGGATCCCACATCACGGGCCGCGGCTCAGCCGACCAGCTGGTCACCAAGGGCAGTTCGGGCATAACGCACCACCCGCCCCTGTCGTACGCCGACGATCAGGCCGTTGTCCCGCAGCGTGGTGAGGTGGTGCGACGCTGTCGCCGGCGCGAGACCCAGCATCGCGGCCAGCTCCCCGGTGCTCAGCGGCGAGTCGAGCAGGGAGAGCGCCGCCGCCCGGGTACCGCCGAGCAGGGCGCCGAGCGCCGCGCTGGGCGCCGGCGAATCCCACAGCCCGCCCAGCCCGGTCGGCGGATAGCAGAGGGCGGGCCCGGCGTCGCCCTCCATGATCGCGTGCACCGTCGGCCCGGAGAACGCGGTGGGCAGCAGCGTCCACGGGCGTCCGTCCAGGCCGGCCGGCACTGTCGTGCCGACGGCGACCCGCAGCGCCGCGCCGTCCCACCGGATCAACGGGTGCACCTCGCGAAGCAGGGTCCGCCCGCCCTGCTCGGCGGCGAGCAGCGTCCGCCGCCGGATGTCGGCCAGCGCGAGCGCCCGCAGCCGGGGCCAGTCCGGTGCGATCAGCACTGTGAAGTACCTGTGGAGTTGCGTGACCAACTCGTCCGGGGACAGCCGGGGTGCGCCGGCCCGCTCCAGTTGCCGGCGCATCCGGGACGGATCGGTGCCGGCGACCGCCCGCAGCTCGGCGGCCAGGTTCGGTGCCACTCCGATCGGGGTGAGGAAATCCGGCACGTAACCGTTGGACGACCTGAGCACCGCCAACAGCGGTTCCAGGCCGGCATCCGGCAGCAACCGCTCCGCACGCTCCCGCCATGGCCGGTGCATCCAGTACTTCGCCGGCTTGCGTAACGCCCAGGAGCTGGCCACCAACTCGGCCAGGGGCGAGTGCACGAACCTGACCCGGCTCAGGTCGTCGGGCGAGAACCGGACCTCGATCACCCACCGATTCGACCACGTTCGAACGGTTCGGCGACAGCGCCGGGCGGCCCGACGATTCTCGCCATGGAGTACAGGCAACTGGGCCGGTCGGGCCTGCGCGTCAGCGCGGTCGCGTACGGCAACTGGGTCACCCACGGCAACCAGCTCGACGACGACGCGGCGGCCGCGTGCGTGACCGCCGCCCTGGACGCGGGCATCACCACGTTCGACACCGCCGACCGGTACGCCCAGGGGCGGGCCGAGCAGGCGTTGGGCAAGGCGCTGAGGGGCGTCCGGCGCAGCTCGATCGAGCTGTGCACGAAGGTGTGCCTGCCGGTCGGGCCGGGGGCCAACGACGCCGGGCTGTCCCGCAAGCACATCATCGAGGGCTGTCACGCCTCGCTGAGCCGGCTGGGCACCGACTACCTCGACCTCTATCAGGCGCACCGGTACGACGACAGCGTGCCGCTGGCGGAGACGATGCTCGCCTTCGCCGACCTGGTCCGCCAGGGCAAGGTGCTCTACGTCGGCGCCTCCGAGTGGACCGCCCCGCAGCTGCGCGCGGGCCTCCGGCTCGCCGCCGAGCTGCACATCCCGTTCATCGCCAACCAGCCGCAGTACTCCATGCTGTGGCGGGTGGTGGAGGCCGAGGTGTCGCCCGCCTGCGCCGACCTCGGCCTGGGCCAGCTCGCCTGGTCGCCGCTCGCGATGGGCGTGCTGACCGGTCGGTACGAACCTGGCCGACGCCCGCCCGCCGGCTCCCGGGCCACCGACGGTTTCGGTGGCTCGTTCATCGCCCGCTACTCGTCGGATCTGCTGCTCTCCCGGGTACGCCAGCTCCGGCCGATCGCCCAGGCCGCCGGCTGCACGATGGCCCAGTTGGCGGTGGCGTGGGTGCTGCGCCGGCCGACCGTGGCGGGCGCGATCGTCGGCGCGTCACGGCCCGAACAGCTCGCCGAGACGGCCAAGGCGGCCACGGTACGGCTCGACGACGAGCTGATGGCCGAAATCGACGCCGTTCTCGACGAACTCGTGGAGCGTGATCCGGCGAAGACCGCCCGGCCGAACGACGTGATGCCCGCCTGGCGCCCGCCACCTGCCGCCGGCTGACGCCCACGGAGGGGGTGGCCGTGGCAGGCTCGGACCGTGGGGCAATTGTCCGAGAGGTCGGCCGGAGCGGCGTGGGAGCACCTGCGCCGCCTGCCGGTCTGGCTCCCCCCGGCGCTGTTGACAGTGGCGGTGACAGTGACCGGGCTGGGATCCGCCCAGCTCTGGCGCGACGAGCTGGCGACGTGGAGCGCGGCCACCCGGTCGCCCGGCGACCTGGCCCGACTGGCCGGCACCATCGACGCCGCCACCGGGCCGTACTACCTGCTGATGCACCTCTGGGCGAGGGTCTTCGGCGACTCCACGATCGCCCTGCGCGTACCGGCAGTGTTGGCGATGACAGTGGCCGCCGGGTTGCTCGCCGTGCTCGGCGCGCGGCTCGTCGACCGGCGCGGCGGCCTCTTCGCCGGGCTGCTGTTCGCGGTGCTCCCCGGCACCTCCCGTTACGGGCAGGAGGCTCGCCCGTACGCGCTGGCCACCATGCTCGCCGTGCTCGCCACAGTGCTGCTGGTGACCGCGCTGCGTCGACCGAGCTGGGCCCGTTGGGCCGGTTACGCCGCTGCCGTCGCCGCTCTCGGGCTCATTCACCTGATCGCGCTCACAGTGCTCGCCGCCCACGCGCTGGTCGTTCTCATCGCCTGGTGGCGGGGCCCGGCCCCGGCCGGCATCGCCACCCCGTACCAGCCCGACGCCGGGCGGGACCGGCGGGTGTGGCGGTGGCTGGTCGCCGTGGTGCCGGTCGCGCTGCTGACCGGCCCGCTGCTGGTCAAGGCCCGGGCCCAGCAGTCCCGGCAGTTGAACTGGGTCCACCTGGCCCGGCTGGACGACCTCACCGCCTTGCCCGGCGGCGTCACCCAGAGCAGTGTGGTCGGTGGACTGCTGGTCGGGGTCGCCGCGCTGGGCGCGGCCCGACTCGGGCGACGCGCACTGCTGCCGGTCGGCGCGGTGCTGCTGCCCGTACTGCTGCTCTTCGCCGCCGGCACTGTCGTACCGCTGTGGGTGCCCCGGTACCTGGTCTTCGTGGTGCCCTTCGCGTGCCTGCTGGCGGGCGCGGCGCTGGCCGCCGTGGCCGCTCCCGCCGCGCTCGTCGTGGTGGTCCTGGCCGGGCTGCTCGGCCTACCCGACCAGGCCGCGCTGCGACGGACCCACGAGTGGCCACGCAGCGCGCCGGTGGACTACGCGGGGGCGGCCCGGGTGATCGCCGACGGTCAACGCCCGGGGGACGCGGTGGTCTACTCGCCCCGGCACAGCTGGCTCTTCCTCGATCTCGGCATCGAGTACCACCTCAGCGACCCGCCACGCGACGTGCTGGTCACCGAGGACGAGGTCCGCCGCGGCGATCTGTGGGCCGCCGAGTGCTCACAGCCAGCACAGTGCCTGGCCGGTACGACACGGGTGTGGCTCGTCGTCTCCGGCCGGCCCACCGAGCCGCTGGCCGCCGTGCCCGGCGCCAAGGGCGACGCGCTGCGCAGGGACTTCATCGTCACCCAGGTCTGGCAGCGCCCCGGCCTCACCGTCGCCCTGCTGACCAGCCGCCCGGACCGTTGACCCGTTGACACAGCCCCGGGTTGCCGCCTCGGGCCCGTCGCTGCTCGGGCCATTCCCACTCGGCCCGTCATTCCCTCGGGCCCATCACCGCCTGGGGCGGCCGCGGCCGATCACCCGGTCTGGCGGCGCAGCCCGGCCGGCGGTCCGCCGGAAACCCCGGCCGGTCGCCCCGCCAGCCGTCAAACCGCCACCACTTCAGTAGCCGATATACCTGTGGGTCATAAATATGACCCACAGGTATATCGCTCACAACGGCAAGACCGCTCGGGCCCGACACGCCGCCACGTCGGGCCCGCGAACGCGTCGCGCGCTGCCAGCGCTCTGGCTACGGCTAGGCGCGCCTCCGCCGGGCCGGCCGCCGGTCCGCAGCACGCGGAAGGAGGCGGGCGGCGCGGCGGTCAGGCCTGCGAGCGGCCGTCGTGGGTGCTGCGGGCCAGCGGGACCACCAGCATGGCCTCGGTGCCACCGTTGGCGCCGGCGCGCAGTTCGATGGTGCCGCGCAGCTCCCCGGTGATCAGGGCTCGGACGATCTGGAGGCCGAGCCGGCTGCCGCGTTCGGCGTCGAAGTCCGGGGGAAGGCCGCGCCCGTTGTCGGTCACCGAGACGTGCAGCATCTTGCGGAACCGGTGCGCGGAGACCACCACCTCGGGCCGCAGCGACGGGTCCACCTCGGGAGCGGCGACCGGCACCATGCCGGAGGCGGCGGCCACCGGCGCCTCGTCCGCCTCGTCGGCCGGCGGGAAGCCGTGCTCGACGGCGTTGAGCAGCAACTCGTTGAGGACCATCACCAGCGAGGTGGCGATCTCCGCCGGCAGTACACCGAAGCTGCCCCGCCGGCGCATGCCGACGCTCACCTCGGTCGCCGCGACCTCGGTCGCCGCGCTGGCCACCCGGTCGACGATCCCGTCGAACTCCACCGCCTCGTCGCTGGACATCGAGAGCGTCTCGTGCACCAGGGCGATCGAGGCGACCCGACGGACCGATTCCTCAAGCGCGACCCGGGCCTCCGGCATCGCCACCCGGCGGGCCTGCAACCGCAGCAGCGCTGCCACCGTCTGGAGATTGTTCTTCACCCGGTGGTGGATCTCCCGGATGGTGGCGTCCTTGGTGATCAGTGCCCGGTCCCGGCGGCGGACCTCGGTGATGTCCCGGACCAGCACCAACGCTCCGATCGGCACCCCGGCCGGCATCAGCGGCAGCGCCCGGGTGAGCATCGTGGCACCTCGTGCGTCGATCTCCCGGCGGGGTGGCGCCTCACCGCGCAGCGCGGCCAGGATGCCGTTCGAGGCCTCGGTGCCGTCCAGCGGGTCACCGGCCAAACGGCGGTGCAACGCGGCCAGGTCCTCCCCCACCAGGTGCGAGGCGTAGCCCAGTCGGCGGTACGCGGACTGCGCGTTCGGGCTGGCATAGGTGACCTTGCCGCCGGCGTCGAGCCGGACCAGGCCGTCGCCGACCCGGGGTGCCGAGGTGGTCTCGCCCGGATGCCTCGGCGGCGGGAAGGTGCCGTCCGCGATCATCTGCGCCAGGTCGTCGGCCGTGGTGAGGTAGTTGAGCTCCAGCTGGCTGGGCGTACGCGCGGTGGAGAGGTTGGTGTCCCGCCCCACCACGGCGATCACCTCGCCGGCCTCCCCCTCGGCGGTACGCAGCCGAACCGGGATCGCCTCGTGCCGGGCAGGCACGTCGCCGTACCAGACCGGGTCGCCCTCGCGCCAGATACGGCCCTGGGAGTACGCCACCCCCAGGTGGGCCACCTCCGGCCCGCCGACGATCCGACCCACCTGGTCGTCCTGGTAGGCGGTCGGTGCGGTGGTCGGGCGCACCTGGGCGACGCAGAGGAACGTGCCGTCGGCGTCGACCGGCACCCAGAGCAGCAGGTCAGCGAAGGACAGGTCGGAGAGCAGTTGCCAGTCGCCGGCAATCCGGTGCAGGTGGTCGATGTCGGCCGGACGGAGATGGGTGTGCTCCTCGGCGAGGTCGCGCAGCGTGGACACGGTGACCAGGGTGCCACGCCGCGTCTCACATCGTCGCGGTGACCTTCTTCAACCCGCGCGGCGCGTCCGGGTCCTCGCCTCGGGTGAGTGCCAGTGCCAGCGCCAACCGCTGCATCGGCAGGATGTCCAGCAGCGGGGCGTACCGCTCGTCGACCTCGGGGACGGCCAGCCGGGTGGCGCCCGGCACGTCGGCGGAGCCGACCACCACGACGTCGGCGCGGCGTTCGCCGAGGCGGGGCAGCACCTCACCCATCGACCGGCCACCGGGGCCGGAGCCGACCACGGCGAGCACCGGGACCTCCGGGTCGGTCATCGCGAGCGGGCCGTGCAGCAGGTCGGCACCGGAGAAGGCGAGCGCCGGCAGGTACGAGGTCTCCATCAGCTTCAGCGCGGCCTCCCGGGCGGTCGGGTACGCGTACCCCCGGCCGGTGGTGACCAGCTGACGGGCGAACCGGTAACGCGGGGCGAGCTGGGCCGGGGTGCCGTCGGCCAGGGTGCGGGCGGCCAGCTCGGGCAGTGCGTCGAGCGCCTCCCGTTCGGCCTTCGGGAGCACGCCGTCGCCGGCCCGGATCCCCTCCACCAGCATCAGCAGGGCGAGCAGCTCGGCGGTGTACGTCTTGGTGGCGGCCACCGCCCGCTCGTGCCCGGCGGCGATGTCGACGCTCAGCTCGGCCACGTCGACCAGCGGCGAGTCGGGGGCGTTGGTCACCGCGAGGGTCAGCGCACCGGAGGCTCGGGCGGCGCGCAGCACCTCGGCCAGGTCGGGCGAGCCGCCGCTCTGGCTGACCCCGACGACCAGCGCATCGGAGAGGTCGGGGCGGGCCCCGTACAGGGTGACGACGCTGGGCGACGCCAGCCCGGCGGGCAGGCCGAGCCGGATCTCGGTCAGGTACGCCCCGTAGAGCGCCGCGTGATCGGAGGTGCCCCGCGCGGTGAAGACCACGTGCCGTGGCCGACGTTCCGCGATGACCGCCGCCACCCGGGCGATCTCGGCGGCGTTGGCAGCGGAGAGCAGGCGCGCGTAGCCAGCTGGCTGCTCGTCGATGTCGGCGGCCATTCCAGCCCCTGCACGTGTCACGGAAACCCCTCCCCCTGCGCGGTTGCCGCGCGATTCTTGCTCAGTCTTGCACTTTTGAGCGTATCTCAGCAATCGAACGAGCAGGACTGCGCAGGTGATCACCAGTTGATCTCAATATCAACTAGGCTTTACCCGTTGTGCCCGGTCTAACTGCCACGAGAGGACGACGTGCCCGAGGGAACGGACGATCCCGCGCTCTCCGCGACGGAGGAGCTGGCGCTGGCCCGGCTGGCACTCGACGAGGGCGACCTGCACCACGCCGCCGGCCACCTCGCCGGCGCTCTGGCACGGGCCCCCACCCTGCCGGAGGTGCACGAGACGCTGGCCCGGCTCGCCGCGACGAGCGGCGGCGGCCTCGACCTCTTCCCGATCAATCACCACACCTTCGTCGGTGCGGTCGTCGCCCGCGCCCACCTCCTCGCCACCGCCGGGCGCCCTGCCGAAGGGCTGGAGCTGCTGGCCGCGGCGACGTCGTACGCCCCCGGCACCGAGTGGGCCGGCGTGCCCTGGGTCACCGCGCCCGAGCTGGCCGAACGACTGGACCCGGAGCACATCGCCCGCGTCCTCATGCAGGTCTGCGCCGCACTGCCCGACCCGGTGCCACGGATGGGCCGGGCCCCGCTGACCCCGTACCTCACGCTCGCCCGCAACGCCGCCACCGTGCACCCCGAACACGGCCTGCTGCTGGGCGCGGCGTCCGCGCTGGCCCGGCGCCTCGGTGAGGTCGAGCTGGCGGTCCGCTGGGCCACCCGAGGGGTACGCGCACAGCCCTCGAAGATGGGCGAGGTGTGGCTCGGGTACGCGTACCGCAGCTCGGGCCGGACCCGCGACGGCCTCGCGGCCCTCGGTCGGGCCGTCGAGCTCGACCCCGACGACCTGGCGATCTACGCGGACATCGCCGGCACCCTGGCTGAGATCGGCCGGCTGGACGAGGCGTTGGAGTGGACCGAGCGGGCGCTGGCGCGCGATCCGTCGTTCGACTGCGCTGTGCACACCGCCCACCGCCTGCGGCACCTGCGCGACGGTGACCTCGCCCACCTGGTCGCGCTCGCCGACTTTGTGCGGGACCATCCGGACGACAGCCACGAGCACGGCGACCTGGCCCAGTGCTGCCGAGGTCGGCCCTGGCTCGGCCAACTCACCCCGGCCGGTGGGCCCCTGGTCGACGCGATGCGCCAGGCGGTGGCCGATGACGACAACGGTCTCGGCGGTGCCGTCCGCCTACCCGCCGCCGCCCCGCCGAGCGCGGTCGGGACGGCGATCTCCACCGCCCCCGGGCTGCGGATCGAGGTCGTCGGCGCGCCGGAGCCCGACCCGCGCGAGCCCCGGCGGGAGACCGCTGCGCGGTTGTGGCACTACGCGGACGCGGTCCCCACACCCGCGCTGGCGGCGCCATCGGCGACGGCGGTCGAACGGATCGGGCAGATCGCTCACCCGGCGTGGGCACACCCACCGGCGGCGTACGACGCGGCGGTGGGCCTGGCCGGCCTCGACCTGGGCGACCTGCTCGGCCTGTTGGTGCACCCGCCGGCGGCGCCGGCCAACGCGGTGGGTCGGCTGCTGGCGGCCCACGACCCGTCGGTCTGGGTCCGTGGCGTGCAGGTGTGGGCCTGTCTGGGGCTGCTGCACCACCGCACCGACGAGCCGTGGGAGGGCTCGACCCGGCGTCGGGTGCTGCTCGATCTGATCTGGGGCGTCGAGGACTGGGTCACCGAGGCGGCACTGTTCGCCCTGGTCACCGCCGCCTGGGTGGACCCGTCGGTGCGGTCGGACGTGGCCCGGGTTGTGGCGGAGCGGCTGGCCGACGCGGCTGCCGTGGCGCGGAGCCGACCGGTCCCGATCGCCGCTTCGCTGGCTCACCTGGCACTCGCCGCCCCGCAGTTGGATCCGGCGACGGCGGCACTGGCCACCGAACTGCTGGCCGCCCACTCCCCCCGGCTCCCCCGCCCCCGCAACCCTCTGCGCCGCCTCTGGCAACGCCTGAGCAGGCGCGCGCCGCGCCGACCGTGACGGTCGACGCGGCGCGTGTCGCGCGGTTGGGTCAGGCGACCGGGGCCTTGCCGAGGGCGACCTCGGCGTCCTCCTCCGGGGTGGCCTGCGGCGGCGCCTCGTTCGCGGTGCGCAGCGGGATCTCCTTGATGAACCAGGCGAGCACCGGGATCACGATGGTGAAGAGCACCGCCCAGAGGAAGACGTGCGAGATGGCGTCGGAGAGGCCACCGAGCACCGCCTCGCGCGCCTGAGCGGGCAACTCCTTGAGCTTCTCCAGGTCCATGCCGGCGCCGGCCTCGCCGCCACCGAAGGCCCGACCGCCCTCGGAGCTGGCCAGCCGGTTGGCGAAGATCGCGCCGAACAGCGAGATGCCGAACGAGCCGCCGATCGACCGGAAGAAGGTGGCCGCGCCGCTGGCAGCGCCAAGGTCCTTCTGCTCCACGCTGTTCTGCGCGATCAGCATCGACGTCTGCATGAGGAAGCCCATGCCGACGCCGAGCACGATCATGTAGAGCGAGGACATCAGCTTGCTGGTGTCGGTGTCGAGCATGGACAGCAGCGCCATGCCCGCGGTCATCACCACACCACCGATGATCGGGTACGCCCGGTACCTGCCGTTGCGGGTGATCGCCCGGCCGATGACCAGCGAGACGACCAGCATGCCGAACATCAGCGGCAGCAGCAGCAGACCGCTGTTGGTGGCCGATGCCCCCTGCACGGTCTGCTGGTAGAGCGGCAGGAAGTTCATCGCGCCGAACATCGCGAAGCCGAGCAGGAAGCCGATCACCGAGATCAGCGCGAAGTTGCGGTTGGCGAAGAGCGCCAGCGGCAGGATCGGCTCCTGGACCCGGCGTTCCACCAGGCCGAACGCCACCAACGCGACGACGGCCAGCACGGCCAGACCGAGGATCTGCGGCGACGTCCAGTCGTACTCGTTGCCGCCCCAGGTGGTGATGAGCACGATCGCGGTGATGCCGACCGAGAGCAGCCCGGCGCCGAGCCAGTCGATCCGGTGCTCGGTGCGGTACTTCGGCAGGTGCATGGTGGTGATCAGCACGAGCAGCGCGATTCCGCCCAGCGGCAGGTTCACGTAGAACGCCCAGCGCCAGGAGAGGTGGTCGGTGATGAATCCGCCGGCCAGCGGGCCGGCGACCATGGCGATGGCCATGATGCCGGCGATCATGCCCTGGTAGCGCCCGCGCTCGCGGGGCGGGACCAGGTCACCGATGATCGCCATCACGCCGACCATGAGGCCGCCGGCGCCGAGGCCCTGCACGGCCCGGAAGGCGATGAGCTGGACCATGCCGTCCTCCGGACCGCCGAGCATCCCGGAGCCGGCCATGCCACAGAGGGCGGAGCCGACCAGGAAGACGACGACCGAGGTCAGGAAGACTGACTTGCGGCCGTAGAGGTCACCGAGCTTGCCCCAGATCGGGGTGGAGACGGTGGTGCCCAGGACGTACGCGGTAACCACCCAGGTGAAGTGGTTGAGCCCGCCGAACTCGCCGACGATCCGCGGTAACGCGGTGCTGACGATCATATTGTCGAGCATCGCGAGCATCATCGCGATCATCAGCCCGAACAGCACGACCCGGATGTTGTTGGGTCGCGTGCCGGCCTGGGTTGCCTGAGTCATGGGTAAGCTCCCCCCGAAGATTGCCGTACTTACTTGCCGCCCGGCTAGTCACCTTACTAGCCGCACGGTAAGTTGGGTACGAGTAACGGTCAAGCCATTTGGAGGGCGTGCGTGAGCGAGAGCACAGGCGGCGGAACGCGGGAACGGATCAAGGCCGTCGCGCTCGAACTCTTCACCGAGCAGGGGTACGAGAAGACCTCGCTCCGGGAAATCGCCGAGCGCCTCAACGTCACCAAGGCCGCGCTCTACTACCACTTCAAGAGCAAGGACGACATCGTCGCCAGCTTCGTCGAGGACCGGCTGGAGGGGATGGACGCACTGATCGCCTGGGCCGCCACCCAGCCCGCCACCCTGGCCACCCGGCGCGAGCTGATCTCCCGGTACGCCGACACGATGTTCGACGGCACCCAGCCGTCGGTGATGCGCTTCTTCGAGCAGAACCAGACCGCGCTCAAGAGCCTCTCCTCCGGGCAGAAGATGCGCGGTCGGATGTTGGAGCTGGCGGACGCGCTCTGCCGGGGCGATGAATCCCCCGCCGCCCAGCTACGCGCCGCGCTGTCAATCTTCGCGGTGCACACCAGCTGGTTCGCGGTCCGCGCGCCGCACATCAGCGACGACGAACGCCGCAAGCTCGCCCTGGAGGTGGCCGACGAACTGCTGGCCGCCATCGGCACGCAGCCCAACGCCTGACCGGGCGTGACCGCGCCGGCCCGGGCTCGTCGGTCGCCGGCTCAGCCGCGCGTCAGCTCCAGCCGAAGGCCGAGCAGGTCCACACCCGGCAGCGGCGACCAGTCCTTCTCCGGCGAACGGACGAAACCGCGCCGCGAGTAGAGCCGGTGCGCCGGATCAGCCATCCCGGCCCGTACGCAGATCACCACCGCCGTGCAACCCAACACTGTCGCCCGGTCGACACACGCCTCGACCAGCGCGGCACCCACACCCCGCCCCTGAGCGCCCGGGTCGACCGCGAGCATCCGGAACTCCGCCTCGCCCGGCCCGGCCAGCTCGGCGAACGGGGTGCCCGGCAGCACGAACGTCACCGAGCCGAGCACCGCCCCGGTCACCTCGTCGACCGCGACCAGCACCTCGCCACTGGCGGCTCGGGTCGACACGTCGGCCAGCACCTCGCCGTACCCGTGCTCGCCCTTGAGCTGGCCGTCCGCCTCGTACGCGGCCACGGTCAGCCGGGCCACCGCCGGGAAGTCGGCCGACTCGGCCGGACGGACCCGCAACCCGGTCAAGCGATCACGGCGATCAGGTCACCGTCCTGCACGACGTCGCCCTCGTTGACGACGAGCTGCTGGAGCACACCATCGGACTCGGCGACGACCGGGATCTCCATCTTCATCGACTCGAGGATCACCAGGGTGTCGCCCTCGGTCACCGTGTCACCCGCCGTGGCGACGACCTTCCAGACGTTGGCCACCATCTCGGCGCGGATCTCCTCGGCCATGTCCAGGCCCTCCCTCTTCGCGACGTGCCTGCCGATGTATCCAATCATGCGTCGACCGGTGGTGGGCGCGCAGCGGCACAGCCGGGATGGCAGGCCCGCCCTGGGGAAGGCGGCGGGTGTCGACAGCACTACCATCAGCGGGTCGGACCCGACGCCGGACCGCCGGTGGCCGCATCCGCGCCGAGGTCGTGCGCAGGACGGATCCGACCCATCACGAGGAGGTCAGCATGGCGAAGAAGTCCCGGAAGAAGAAGGCTCGTAAGAAGAACGCCGCGAACCACGGCAAGCGTCCCAACTCCTGAACGGGTCGACGGGCCGGTTGCCCGTCGCCGCTCAGCTCGACCCGGCCGGAGGCCGGGCACACCGGTGGCCCGGGTCAACATCGACCCGGGCCACCGGTCTTGCCAGCTCGTGCCGACGCTCGGTCGGCCAGCTCAGACGATCAGTCGGCCAGCTCACGGGAGTCGCTGGTCTCGAAAACGACCAGCTCGGTGAGCTTGACCCGCAGCCGCTCGCGCAGCTGATCCGGCGCGGTCTCGTTGCCACAGCAACGCGCCACCAACGCCCGCACCTCCTGCTCCAGCCCGTACTCGCGCAGGCAGGGCCCGCACTCGTCCAGGTGGTGCCGGATCAGTGAGCGGCGCTCGTCGGCGCACTCCAGATCCAGGTAGAGATACACCTCCGCGAGCACTTCGCGGCAGTCCGTCTCGTGCGGCTCCCCACAGCTCACGTCACACCTCCCGGCCGGCAGCGGCGGTCGAGCCCTTCGCCGAGCGGGCCGCACTGAAGCCCCGCTCTCCCGCGTAACGCTCGAGCAGCTTGCGCAGATTACGACGGCCCCGGTGCAGACGCGACATCACGGTGCCGATCGGCGTGCCCATGATGTCCGCGACCTCCTTGTAGGAGAAGCCCTCGACATCGGTGAGGTAGACGGCCAGCCGGAACTCCTCCGGCAACTGCTGGAGGGCCTCCTTGACGTCACTGTCCGGCAGCCGGTCCAGTGCCTCCGTCTCGGCCGAGCGCAACCCGCTTGAGGTGTGCGACTCGGCCTCGGCGAGCTGCCAGTCGGTGATCTCCTCGGTGGGCGCCTGGATCGGCTGGCGCTGCCGCTTGCGGTAGGAGTTGATGTAGGTGTTGGTCAGGATCCGGTAGAGCCAGGCCTTGAGGTTCGTGCCCTGCTCAAACTGGTGGAAGGCCGCGTACGCCTTCAGGTACGTCTCCTGGACCAGGTCCTCGGCATCCGCCGGGTTGCGTGTCATTCGCAGCCCAGCAGCGTAGAGCTGATCGACGAATGGCATCGCGTCCCGCTCGAATCGGGCCCTGCGCTCGTCCGTCTTCTCGGTGGTCAACCGCACATCCCCTCGCGTCGGATGCTTTCCCGCCGAGGATACGCGCACGGACCTGCCCGCAGATTCACTTCCGGCCGGTGTGCCCGTGCTCACCGCACCCACCCCGCCCGGTCCCGCCGTCGCGGGCCACTCCGGGCCATCCAGCAGCCGCTTCAGCTGCCGGGCGTCCCGCTCGTCCCGTTCCAGGCTTCGTGTCTCGGTTGGCACCGGTCACCCCCTCACAGAAAAGTCGTCCGGGGGTAGTAACGCGAGATGACCACTGGGGCATTCCGTCCGCCCCTCCCCGTTCCTGGTCCCGGCCCCGACGGCGGCCGGCGCTGGGACCAGGAAGGGCCTGGGAGGACTGGTGTCACCGGCTCTGCTCGGGCCGGCGGCACCATCGGATGCAACGACCCGTGCCCGCCCCGGAAACGGTTGCCACGGCGAGCCGGGCGCGACCGGTCAGTTGGCCGCCCAGCCCTGGGCGGACAGCCAGTCGCGAACGGCGGCGGCGGTGCCGGCCGGATCCCGGCGCAGGTCGTGCGTCTCACCGGGACGGCTCACCACCTGCACGGCCGGTCCCGGCTCCGGCGTCCCGAACGGATCCCGGTCGCCGTTGACGACCAACGTCGGCAGGCCGGTGCCCAGTTCAGCGGCGCGCGATCGTTCCGGCCGGCCGGGCGGGTGCAGTGGAAAGGCCAACGCGACCACGCCCACCGCGCCCACCGCACGGGCCGTCCGACAGGCGACCCGTGCGCCGCTGGAACGCCCACCGACCACCACCGTCGGCACGTCGGCGTGCCGGTCACGCAGCTCGGCGAGCACCGCCGTCCAGGCCTCGTCGAGGTGACCTGCCGGTGCCGGCGCACGTCGCCCGGCGACCCGGTAGGGCTGCGTCACCCGGACCACCGCCAGGCCGGCCGCCACCGACGCGTCCCGGACCGCGAGCAGGTCGGGCGCGTCGACGCTGCCGCCCGCGCCGTGCCCGAGGACGAGCAGGGCGGTGACCGGGCGGACCGGCAGGTCGGTGTCGATCCGCGCCGGACCGCGCGGGGTGTCGATCTCGTTGCTGGCTGGCACCGGCCTATTCTGCGCCGCCGGACGGGCGTCGGGTGCGAACCGGGCCGCCGATCAGCTCAGCGGAACCAGGGCGAGCAGGCGATCGCGCACCGGCGGGCCGGCATCGTCGATGGCGTCCGGATCGGGTTCGACCTCGCCGCGCCAGGCGACCAGCATCGCCCGTCGTTCCCGCGGCGTGGTGCCGCCCCACACGCCGTGACAGTCACCGACGTCGAGGGCCCAGGCCAGGCAGGACCCCTGCACGTCACAACTGCGACACAGCGCGACGGCGGCGTCCGCCGGCTCGTTCGGTGCCGGAAAGAATGTCTCCGGATCGACGCTCTGGCAGGTTCCTCTGGTGCGCCAAGCGTCGTCCTGTCGCCGTTCTCGCACGGCCCGCAGCAGTCGCGGATCTCGCCGCGCCGCTGCCACCTCGTGCGGGCGCGGCATACGTGCCCGTGTCATCCACCCACCTCCCCCGTGGGACCGGCAAAAGCTGTGGACGTCGTCCGCCCCGTGCGGACCGACAGCCACTACCGGCGCTGTGTTCTATCGCACTTAACAACACCGGGACAAGGGTCTGCCGGGAACATGACTGAACAGCCAGGAGACGAATCGCGCGGAACCTGGCAAATCGGCGGCCGACGATGCACGGCGGCGTCAGAACAGGGTCAGCTCCTGCGGTGACACCGTCGGCGCCACCGCCACCCGCGCGGTCAGCTGTGGCCCGTCGTTGCGAACGTCTCCCACCGCCGCACCCACCGGGCGGATTTCCAGCCCCGCCAACTGCTCCGCCGACGCCGGAGTGAGCAGCCGCCCCGGCTCGTCGGTCGGCGCGAGCCACGACGACCACCGCTCAGGGGGCAGCAGCACCGGCATCCGGTCGTGCACCTCGGCCAGGTCGCCGAGCGCCGCGGTGGTCAACACGCTGAAGGTGAGCCGGGTCTCGGCGTCGGACTCCCAGACCGACCAGATGCCGGCCAGCGCGAGCACCGAGCCGTCCCGGGGGGTCATGAAGTACGCCTGTCGCCCGCCGTCGGGCAACCGGACCCACTCGTACCAGCCGTCGGCCGGGACCAGGCAACGGCGACGGGAGAAGGAGCCGGCGTACGCCCGGCTGGTGGCCACCGTCTCCGCCCGCGCGTTGATCATCCGAGCGGCTCCCGAGGCGGACCGGGACCAGTGCGGCAGCAGACCCCAGCGGCCGACACAGAGGCTGCGGTGCCCCTCCGGGCTGACCCGGACCAGCGGCACCGGGTCGGTCGGCGCGACGTTGTGGTCCGCCCGGACCAGGCCGTCGGAGTCGTCGGACGACTCGAACAGCGCGCTCAGCTCGCCGGAGCTCCGGGTCGTCGCGTACCTGCCGCACATGGGGCACACGCTAACGCGTCGGAGGCCCCGTCGGCTGTCCCGCCAACCGGGAGTACGAACGCCGGGCGCCGCCGCCCGCCCGCCGACACGGCAGAATGTAACCGTGGGCAACCTGACCGCGACCCGGCCGCCGCAGCCGTGGACCGCACCGACCGCATCCGACCCGGTGGCGGCGACGCTGCGCCTGCCCGGTTCCAAATCGATGACCGCCCGGGCCCTGGTGCTCAGCGCGCTGGCCGCCGGCCCGTCGACGCTGGCCCGGCCACTGCGCGCCCGTGACACCGAGTTGATGGCCGCCGGCCTGCGCGCGATGGGTGCGCACGTCTCGATCAGCGACGACGAGCGCTGGCTGGTCCGACCGCACCCGCTGGCCGGCCCCGCCCACGTCGACGTCGGGCTGGCCGGCACCGTGATGCGGTTCGTGCCGCCGGTGGCGGGCCTGGCCGACGGGCAGGTCACCTTCGACGGTGACCCGTACGTGCGCACCCGGCCACTCGGCCCGCTGGTCGGCGCGCTGCGCTCGCTGGGCGTCCGGATCGACGTCACCGGCACCGGCAGCCTGCCGCTGACAGTGCTCGGCACCGGCCGGATCACCGGTGGCGAGGTCGTGATCGACGCGTCCGCCTCCAGCCAACTCGTCTCCGGGTTGTTGCTGGCCGCCCCGCGCTTCGACCGGGGCGTCGTGGTCCGCCACGTCGGCCCGCCGGTGCCCTCCGCGCCGCACCTTCGGATGACGGTGCAGATGCTGCGGGCCGCCGGCGCGGCTGTCGACGACAGCACCCCCGACGTCTGGGCCGTCGAGCCCGGCCCGCTCACCGGGCGCGGCTGGGACATCGAGCCGGACCTCTCCGGTGCCGTGCCGTTCTTCGCCGCCGCCCTGGTCACCGGCGGCGAGGTGACCCTTCAGGGTTGGCCGCACAGCAGCGCGCAGCCGGTCGAGAAACTCCGCTCGCTGCTGCAGCGGATGGGCGGTGAGGTCACCCTCTCCACCGACGGGCTGACCGTCCGTGGCAGCGGCGTGGTGCACGGTCTGACCGCCGACCTGTCCGACGTCGGCGAGCTGACCCTCGTGCTGACCGCGCTGGCCATGCTGGCCGACTCGCCGTCGGTGTTCACCGGCGTCGGGCACATCCGTGGGCACGAGACCGACCGGCTCGCCGCGCTCGCGCGCGAGTTCGGCGGGCTCGGCGCGGACATCACCGAAACACCGGACGGGTTGGAGATCCGGCCCCGACCGCTGCGCGGCGGGGTCTTCCGCACCTACCACGACCACCGGATGGCGCACGCCGCCGCGGTGGCCGGGCTGGCCGTTCCGGGCGTCGAGGTGGACGACGTGGGGTGTACCTCCAAGACCATGCCCGAGTTCCCGGCACTATGGTCAGCGATGGTGACCGGCAAGAGCTGACGCGAGAAGAGGACAGGTCCTGGCGACCAAACGGCGGGAGTACGACGAGGACGACGTGCGGGTCCGACCCGGAAAGTCGTCGCGCCCGCGTACGCGCACCCGCCCGCAGCACGCCGACGCGGTCGACGGGTTCGTCATCGCCGTCGACCGGGGGCGCTACACCTGCGTGCTCTCCGGGGCCGAACGCGGCGTGGTCGGCGCCGAGCTGCCCACTGTCACCGCCATGCGGGCCCGCGAGTTGGGCCGCAAATCGGTGGTGGTCGGTGACCGGGTCAGCCTGGTCGGTGACACGTCCGGCGCGGAGGGCGCTCTCGCCCGCATCGTCCGGATCGCCGAACGCCGCTCGGTGCTGCGCCGCACCGCAGACGACGACGAGACCACCGCCGAGGGCCGGCTGGAACGGGTCGTGGTGGCCAACGCGGACCAGTTGGTGATCGTCAGCGCGTTGGCCGACCCACCGCCGCGCACCGGGTTCATCGACCGCTGCCTGGTGGCCGCGTACGACGCGGACGTCGAGCCGCTGCTCTGCCTCACGAAGGCCGACCTGGCCGGGCCGGAGGAGGTGCTCGGCTACTACACCGAGCTGGAGCTGCCCTACGTGCTCAACCGTCCCGACTCCGACCTCGACGCGCTCCGCGCGCTGCTGAGCGGCAAGGTGTCGGTGCTGGTCGGGCACTCCGGGGTGGGCAAGTCGACGCTGGTCAACCGCCTCGTTCCGGACGCGCTGCGCGCGGTCGGCGTGGTCAGCGCGATCGGCCGGGGCCGGCACACCTCGACCAGCGCGGTGGCGCTGCGGCTGCCACCGGTGCACGGGATCGACACCGACCCGGGCTGGATCATCGACACCCCCGGGATCCGCAGCTTCGGGTTGGCGCACGTCTCGGCCGACAGCCTGCTGCACGGCTTTCCGGACCTGGTCGAGGGCACCGTCGACTGCCCACCGAACTGCCCCCACACGGCCGACGAGGCCGAGTGTGGGCTGGACGCCTGGGTGGCCGCCGGTAAGGCCGACCCGCGCCGGCTGGCCTCGTACCGTCGGTTGCTCGCTTCCCGCGCCGGCGAGGGTGACTCGCGCGGCGACAGCGACCAGCGCGGCCCCGGCGAGGGTGACCGGCGCGGCCCCGACGAGTGACCCGACGGGTGTGGGCTAGGTTGCCGGCATGACCGGGTACGCCGACGACCTCGCCCTCGCCCATCTGCTCGCCGACCGGGCCGACGCCATCGCCACAGCCCGGTTCCGGGCGCTCGACCTGCGCGTCGAGGCGAAGCCCGACCTGACCCCGGTTTCCGACGCGGACACCGCCGTGGAGCGGGAGATCCGCGCCCTGCTGGCCGAGCACCGACCGGCCGACGGGCTGCTCGGTGAGGAGTACGGCGCGCAGTCGTCCGCCAACCCGAACGGCCGCCGGTGGATCATCGATCCGATCGACGGCACCAAGAACTTCGTCCGTGGCGTGCCGATCTGGGCCACCTTGATCGCGCTCTACGACGGCGACCGGCCGGCGGTCGGCGTGGTGTCCGCACCGGCGCTCGGACGACGCTGGTGGGCCAGCGCGGGTGCGGGCGCGTACGCCGGGCCGGGCCCCGCGGCCGGCGAGCGGATCGGTGTGTCCGCGGTGCGTGGGGTCGCGGATGCCAGCTTCTGCTACTCGTCGCTGAACGGGTGGGAGGAGGCGGGGCGGCTCGACGCCGTGCTCGACCTGATGCGGGACAGCTGGCGCAGCCGGGCGTACGGGGACTTCTACGGCTACATGCTGTTGGCCGAGGGGGCACTGGACGTGATGGCTGAGCCGGAGTTGTCAGTGTGGGACGTGGCGGCGCTGGTGCCGATCGTCACTGAGGCGGGTGGCACGGTCACGGATCTGGCCGGACAACCGGCCCCCGCCGGGGCTCCGGGCACCGACAGCAGCGTGGTGGCCACCAACGGTGTGCTGCACGCCGACATCCTCGCCCGCCTCAATCGACCAGCCGAGCGCTGACCCCCGGCAACCTCTATCCTCGCCAGGTGGTCTCCTCCGGTTGGTGCTTTCTCGCGGCGATGATCGTCGCGTACGGCTTCGCCAACCTGCTCCAGTCGGTGGCGGCGGCGCGCACCACGGTCCACCACACCTTCGATCCGGGCCTGCTGCTGCGCCTCGCCGGGCACCGGACGTACCTGATCGGCCTCGGCTGTCAGATCGGCGGTTTCGTGCTCGCCTTCCTGGCCCGGCGGGACCTGCCGCTGTTCCTCGTGCAGGCCAGCGTGGCGGCCGGGCTCGGGGTGACTGCCATCCTCGGGGTGCTGGTGCTGAAGTGGCGGCTGCCGGCGGCGGAGGTGGTGCTGTTGGCGCTGCTCTTCGCGGGGATCACCGCGCTGGTGCTGTCCGCCCGGCCGGCGCCGTCGAAGCAGCTCGGCACCGCCGGCTCGATCGCCCTGCTGGTGGCGCTGGGCGTGATCGCGGTGCTCGGTTTCTTCGCCGTCCGGCTGCACGGGGCACCGGGTTCGGTGGCCCTCGGCTCACTGGCCGGGCTGGCGTTCAGCTCGGCCGCGGTCGCCGCCCGGCCACTGGCATCCGCGCCGTCCGCCGAGGCGTTCCTCGCCGACCCGCTGTTCTACCTGCTGATCGCCCACTCGATAGTGGGTCAGCTGCTGCTCGGTCTGGCCATGCAGCGCGGCTCGACGACCGCGGCGGTCGCCGCGATGGACGCCGCCGGCGCGGTGCCGGCCGCGATCGTCGGCCTGCTGCTGCTCAACGACAAGATCTGGCCGGGGCGGGAGTGGCTGGCCGCGGTCGGCTTCCTGGTGACCCTGGCCGCGGTGATCGGCCTGACCCGGTACGCCGAACCGCAGCAGCACCGCTCGGTGGCACGCCGTCGGGACCCCGCCATGGTCGGTGCCGGCCGGCCGGGCTGACCGTCCGGCACCGCATCACGGCAGAGGTGTCGCAGCAGCACCGCCGACTCAGGCCTCGACCGGCTTGCGGCGACTCACCACCCGTTCGTAGAGGCGCTCCAACGCACCGGCGGTCCGCTCCCAGGTGTAACTGCTGCGCACCCGGTCCACCGCGGCGTGCCCGTACGCGAACCGACCGGCGTTGTCGGCGAGCAGACGGCGCAGCGACACTCCGAGCGCCCGTACGTCACCGGGGGGCACCAGGCGACCGGTGACCTCGTCGACGACGGCGTCCGCCAGGCCGCCCATCGCGTAGCCGATCACCGGCACCCCGCAGGCCATCGCCTCCAGCGAGACCCGCCCCGCCGAGGAGTAGTGCGGCGTGCAGGCGACAACGTCCGCCGACCGGTACCAGGTGGCCATCTGGTCGTGCGGCACCGCCCCGACGAGCCGTACCTGGTCGACGACGCCGAGCTGTTCGGCCAGCTCGCGCAGGCGTCGTGCCTCAGCATGGTTGGCCAACTGGTCGACCGGCGGCCCACCGGCGATCACCAGCTCGGCGTCACCGACCAGCCGCATCGCCCGGATCAGGTCCTCCTGGCCGTGCCCGGCGGCCAGCGAGCCCACCGAGAGGATGCGGGGCCGCTGTTCGCGCGGTGCTGCCTCGCCGTCGGGGTGGAACAGGTCGATGTCGACGCCGGCCGGCACCAACGCGACCGAGCTGCGTTGCAGACCCATCCGGGTCAGCTCGTCGACCTCGTCGTTGGACTGGGCCACGGCGATGTCGACCGCCCTGGTCAATGCGCGCTCCAGCGTGATCCGCTGGCCCGGCCCGTCGTAGTGGCCGCCCAGGTGACGCAGCTGCTCGATGCCGAGCGAGTGGAACGTCTGCACCACCGGAATGTCGGTCTCCCGGACGGCGTGCGCGGCGGCCAGGCCACCGACCCAGTAGTGCCCGTGCACCACCTCGGGCCGCCAGGAACCCGACCACTCGTCGGCCAGCCAGCGGCCGACCTCCGTCACGTACGGGATCAGCTCGACGGTGGGTAGCGGGGTGGGCGGGCCGGCGGGCACCTGGTGCACCTGGTAGCCGTCGACGTTCATCGTCGCCGGCAGCGTCGGGTCGTCCCGGCGTACGTAGAGCCGGACGTCATGGCCTCGCTCGGCCAGCTCGGCGGCGACCCTCGCGGTGTGCTGTCGGGTGCCGACCGGCGGGCCGTCGGCGTGGCGGTAGGAACTGGCGTGCGCGCAGACGAGGCCGACGCGCATGGGTCACCTCCCTGCGATCTTTCCTCGGCGGTGGTCCTCCCGGTCAGAGCGTCCCATTAACCCCGCGACGCTGAGCCGAAACCTGGCAGATCAGGAAGAGTCAGCGCGAGTGCCACCGACACTTGCGCCACGGCAAGCACAGGCGGCACACGACAGTGGGGTTCGACGATGATCGACAAGCCGTGGCCGGTGTGACCAGGGCCGGCCGGGGGTACCGCTCAGGAATGCCGCTGACCCGCAGTCTCGACGATTCGACCGTGGTGATCACCGGCGCGTCCAGCGGGATCGGCACGGCGACCGCGTACGCATTGGCCCGCCGGGGTGCCGCCGTTGTGCTGGCCGCCCGCAGCGAGCCCGCCCTGCAACAGGTCGCGCAGCGCTGCCGGGAGTTGGGCGGCCGGGCGCTGGTCGTACCGACCGACGTCACCGACCTGGAGTCGGTGCGGCGGCTGGCCGAGCAGGCGGCGGCCGAGTTCGGCCGGATCGACGCCTGGGTGAACAACGCCGCGGTGAGCGCCGTGGGGCTGTTCGACGAGATCCCGGTCGCCGAGTTCCGCCGGGTGCTGGAGGTCAACCTGCTCGGGGCGGTGCACGGCATCAAGGCGGCACTGCCCTACCTGGGCGCCGCCGGTGGTGGTGTGCTGGTCAACAACGCCTCGGTGCTGGCCGAGGTGGCCATGCCGTACCAGTCGGCGTACAACGCCTCCAAGCACGGCATCCGCGGGCTGGCCGACACCGTCCGACAGGAGCTGCGGGTCACCGGTCGCGGTCACATCTCCGTCTGCACAGTGCTGCCGGCCACGATCGACACCCCGTTCTTCCGGCACACCGGCAACCACAGCGGCCGGGAACTGGTGGCGCCTCCGCCGATCTACCCGCCGGAGATGGTCGCCGAGACCATCGTCCGGTTGCTGCGCCGGCCCCGCCGCGAGGCGTACGCCGGTGGCGCGGCCCGGCTGATCGGCCTGCAGTGGCGGCTGGCGCCCGCGCTGGTCGAGCGGACCCTCGGCTGGTACGCCCACCGCACCCAGTTCGGCCCGGGCGCCCGGGTGGACAGCAGTGGCAACGTGTTCGACGCCGATGCTCTGGCACGCCAGGACGGTGGCTGGCACGGTCGGCGGCGGCAGTTGGTGCGGATGACCGCCGCGTTCGGTCTGGCTGCCGCCGGCACCGCTGTCGGCACCCTGGCGGCCATCAACCGCCGCTCCCGGTCGGACCGCTGATGGCCGATGTCGAGCGCCCGAATGCGCTCACCGTCACCGGCGCGCACAATGGGGCGATCATGTCGAGCTGTCTCGTGGAAATCGACGAGTCGTCAGCGGTGGTCCGGCTGACCGGTGTGCTCGATGCCGCTGGTGCCGAGGCGCTACGCGGCGCGCTGCTCGCCCGTCTGCTGGCCCGGCCCGGCCCGGTGGTGGCCGACGTGACCGGCCTGCGGGTCGTCGACCCGGCCGGGCGCGGTGTCTTCGCCGACGTACGCCGGGAGGTCGCCGACTGGCCCGCCGCGGACCTGCTGCTGTGTGACCCAGCGGTCGACGGGCCCGCCCATCCGGACGCCGCGCTCGCCGGGGTGCCGGCCTGGCCGACGCTCGACGGGGCGCTGGCCGCTGTGGCGGCGACACCACTGGCGGCGGTGCTCACCGCCGACCTGGCTCCGGCGGTGGGAGCCGCCCGGCAGGCGCGCGAGCTGGTCACCACCGGTTGCGAGCGCTGGGGCATGCCGACGCTCACCGACCCGGCGTGCATCGCGATCACCGAGATGGTCAACAACGTGGTGGCGCACGCCCGGACCCCGATGACGGTTCGGCTGGCGCCCCAGGAGACCACCCTGCACCTGGCGGTTCGCGACCACTCCCCGCGTCAGCCGACCTTCGCCGGGATCTCCCCGCCGAATCGCGCCGGCGGCCGGGGCCTGCTGCTGATCGACACTGTGACCCGCCGCTGGGGCAGCAGCGCCGTACCGGACGGCAAGGTCGTCTGGTGTGTGCTGCACCCCGACGACGAGGCTCTCTGACGGGGCTTTCGCCATCGGCGCCCGGTTCGGCGACGTACCTCCGGAGGCCGCCCGGTTACGGCGGCAGGGCAGCGGGTAGTGATCAGACATGCGCGACAACGAGTACCCGACCCCCGTGTCCGACACCGAGGCGCAAGGGCTGCCCGACACTGCCGATGACGACTCGACCGCCAACGACGACGTCCTCACCGGGCGCGAGGCGGACGGCCCGGACCCGGCCCAACTGCCCGGCGATCGGACGCCGGTGGCGGTGGACCGGTTCGGAACGACCGCCGAGGAGCAGCTCGACGGTGAGTCGTTGGACTACAAGCTCGACCGCGAGGTCTACGAGCGCCCGGCGGACGACCCGCTGGCCGGCACCATCGACCCGAAGATCGCCTTCGAGGCGGACAACCTGGAAGCCGCGGCGGAGGCTCAGCTGGACGCCGACGTGATGGATCCCGGGCCGACCTCGGACCCGAACTCACCGGTCTCCCTCTACGACCACGGTCAGCTCGGCACTGTGGCCGACGCCACAGTAGGCCGGCTGGTGGAACCGGACGAGGGGTCGCACACCGACCAGGAGACCGATTCGGTGGCGTACGACGCCGGATCGGCCGGAGGCGGAGCGACCGCCGAGGAGCTGGCCATCCACGAGACGGAGCCGCCGCGCTCGGTCTGACGTCCGCTCAGTCGTCCAGACCACGTTCGATGGCGTACCGGGTCAGCTCGACCCGGTTGTGCAGTTGCAGCTTGCCCAGGGTGTTCTGCACGTGGTTCTGCACCGTGCGGTGCGACAGGCCGAGCCGCTGGGCGATCTGCTTGTACGACATCCCCTTCGCCACCAGCCGCAGCACCTCCGTCTCCCGTTCGGTGAGCTGGGGCGTAACGGGTTCGGCAGCGCCGGCCGGGCCGGTCCCCCGCCCCGGTCCGGCGGCCAGCCGGCGGTACTCGCCGAGCACCAGCCCGGCCAGGCCGGGGGTGAAGACCGCGTCGCCGGCCGCGGTGCGGTGCACCGCCTCCAGGAACTCGGCGGGCGCTGTCGACTTCACCAGGTAACCGGTGGCTCCGGCCTTGACCGCGTCCAGCACGCTCTGCTGTTCGCCGCTGGCACTGAGCATCAGCACGCGTACGGCGGGCAGTGCCGCGCGCAACCCCAGGATCACCTCGACCCCGGAGATGTCGGGTAGTTGCAGGTCGAGAACGACGACGTCGGGCCGGGCGGCGGCGGCCACCCGGATGGCCTGTCGTCCCTCGCCACTGGTCGCCACCACCAGGAAACCGGCCTCGGTCAGGTCGCGGGCGACGCCCTCCCGCCACATCGGATGGTCGTCCACCACCATCACCCGGATCGGGTTCACCGCGTTGACCTCGGCACGCTCAGCTCGATCTCGGTGCCCGCCTCGGGGGCGGACACGATCCGAACCGTGCCGCCCACGTCGGCCACCCGGCCCCGGATCGACTGGGTCACGCCGAGCCGACCCTGGGCGGCCGCCTCGTCCAGCCGACCGTCCGGGATGCCCGGCCCCTCGTCACGGATCGACACGGTCACCGTCGCCCCCTCGTCCTCGATCAGCACCCAGGCCCGCCCACCGGCGTGCCGCCCCACGTTGTCCAGTGCCGCGCCGGTCGCGGCCGCCAACTCTCCGGCCACCCGTCGGGGCAGCGGCACCGGGGTGGCCGGGGCGGAGAGCGCCACAGCCGCGGAGGCGTACCGGCCGAGCAGGGTCCGCAGGTCCACCGCCTCGCCGCCGTCCGGGAGGCTCGCGGCCGGGCCGGCGCCGGCGATCAGCGCCCGCAGGGCAACCTCCTGCTCGCCGGCCAGCCGGGCCAGCTCGCCGGCCTCCCCGGGCAGGTCCGCGCCGCGCCGCTGCACCAGCGCCAGCACCTGGAGCACCGAGTCGTGGATGTCCCGGGCCAGCCGCTCCCGCTCCCGGGTGGCGGCCTCCAGCTCCACCGCGCGCTGCAACCGCTCCTCGGCGCTCACCGCGAGCCGGGCCACGTGCCCGACCACCACTCCGGCGAGCAGCATCAGGATCACCCCGGTGAACGAGGACTGGCCGATCCGCTCCCGGGTGGCCAGGTCCGCGCCGGCGACCAGCAGCGCGGCGACAGTGCCCCGTCGCCGGCCACCGGAGACGGCCCAGGCCAGCACCGGGCCGGCCATCCAGGCCACCCCCAGGGTGGGTACGCCGTGGGTGAGCGCCGTCCGGCCGACCACCCACGGGGTCGCCAGCACGATGGCCATGACCACCCCGAGGTCGGCCAGCAGCAGCGGCCAGCGCCGCCAGGCCGGTCGGGCGTACCCGATCGCGGTCGCGCCGGTCCAGGCGATCATCAGCAGGATCAGGGCGCCGACGGCGTACGGGTGGGCGTACCGGTCGGCGTCGCGCACCGCGAGCGCGCAGACGTACGCCAGGGAGGCCAGCCTGAACACGGTGAGCGCACGCCACAGCGGCACCTCGAACCCACCCGGCGGCGACGGCATGGCGGTCAGGATGCCACAACCGGGCCGGCGCACGGCGAGCAGCGAGTGCGGTTCGGGAAACCCTGACGTACGGTGGAAAAGCCGCGAAATACTCCGAGATGCGCCGCCGGGACGGGCCCATGACGAACGCAGACCCGCACGCACGGCGTACGGTTGTGCCCATCGAACCTGCCCTCCTGATCGCCGAAGCCTTTGACCAGGCCCAGGTGACCGAGATTCGACACTCGGTCACCTCCTGCGCGCATGCCTCGGGTCTGAGCGGCCAACGGCTGGACGACTTCGTGCTCGCGATCAACGAATTGATCACCAACGCGGTGCGACACGGTGGCGGGCGCGGCTGGCTGCGGCTCTGGCACGAGTCGGGTGTGCTGGTCTGCGAGGTCGCCGACCACGGGCACGGGATCAGCCCGCAACGGCTGGGCGACCGCAGTCGGCCCGCCCCGGACACCGCCGGCGGCTGGGGCCTCTGGCTGGCCCGCGAGCTGACCGACGCGATGGAGGTCGTCACCGGCACCGCCGGCACCACCGTCCGCATCACCACGGGTCTCACCAACCACAATCACACCCCGCGCTGACCCCCACGCGCCCCCTCTGCGCAATCTTGCACTTACTGTCCCGACGACCGCCTAAAACCGCTCATTCTGACGCAGAAACTGCAAGATCGCGGGGGCAAGGAGCGGGGCGGTTCAGGCGAAGAGGGCGGAGACGGACTCTCCGTTGTGGATCCGGCGCGTCGCCTCGGCAAGGGCGGGGGCCACCGACAGGACCTGCAACTTGGGGACCCGCTTGGCGGCCGGGATGGGCACCGTGTTGGTGCAGACGATCTCCAGGACGCCGTCCTGGTCGCTGAGCCGCTGCAACGCGTCGCCGGAGAAGAGGCCGTGCGTGCAGGCGAGCCGGATCGACCGGACCCTCAGGCCGCGCAGGTGCTCCATCAGCTCGACCACCGTGCTGCCCTTGGCGATCTCGTCGTCCAGCACGATGACATCCCGGTCGGTCACGTCGCCGATCACCGCGCTGATCTTGACCAGGTCGTCGCTGAACCGCTGTTTCGCCCCGGCCGCGACCGGCGTGCCGAGCAGCCGGGCGAACGCCGCTGCCTCCTTGGCGTTGCCCAGGTCGGGCGAGACCACAACGGTGTTGCTGAGGTCGTAGCGCCGGAAGTGGGTGGCCAGCTCCCGCAGCGCGTGCAGGTGATCCACCGGGACGCTGAAGAAGCCGTGCACCTGCGGCGAGTGCAGGGTCATCGCGAGCACCCGGTCCGCCCCGGCCGAGGTGAGCAGGTCAGCGACGAGCCGCGCGCCGATCGAGATCCGTGGCGCGTCCTTCTTGTCCGACCGGGCGTACGCGTAGTGCGGCAGCACCACAGTGATCCGACCGGCGGAGGCGCCCCGGGCGGCGTCGATCATCAGCAGCAGCTCGACCAGGTGCTCCTGCACCGGCGGGACCAACGGCTGGATCAGGAAGACGTCCCGCTCCCGGCAGTTGGCCTGCAACTGGACTTCCAGACAGTCGTTCGCGAACCGGGAGACCCGCACCGGGTGCAGCGGCACCCCCAGGTGGGCGCAGATCTCGGCAGCCAGGTCGGGATGGGCGGTTCCACTGAAAACTGCGATGTCGCGCACGTTCGCACATCGTAGGGGAAGCGGACGGCCGCCGACGGCGGCGGGCCGGAACCCGCCGTGACGCCTGTCGCGCCGCGCCGCCGTCCGGGTACGGTGCTGCGGTGACCCCCCAGTACGTCGCCGCCATCGACCAGGGCACCACCTCTTCGCGGTGCATCGTCTTCGACCGGGCCGGGGACATCGTCGCCGTGGCCCAGCGCGAGCACCGGCAGATCTTCCCCCGACCGGGGTGGGTGGAGCACGACGCCGAGGAGATCTGGGACAACGTCGAGCAGGTGGTCGCCGAGGCGCTGCGGGCCGCCGGCACCGACGCGTCCGGGCTGGCCGCCGTCGGCATCACCAACCAGCGGGAGACCACAGTCGTCTGGGACCGGGCCACCGGCCGCCCGGTGGCCAACGCCATCGTCTGGCAGGACACCCGGACCGGGCCGCTGCTGCGCGAGCTCGCCTCGGCGTACGGCGAGGAGCGGTTCCGGGCCCGCACGGGCCTGCCGCTGGCCACCTATTTCGCCGGGCCGAAGCTGCGCTGGCTGCTCGACGAGGTCGACGGCCTGCGCGAGCGCGCCGAGCGCGGCGAGGTGCTTTTCGGCACCATGGACAGCTGGCTGATCTGGAAGCTGACCGGCGAGCACGTCACCGACGTGACAAACGCCAGCCGGACCATGCTGATGGACCTCACGACCCTGGACTGGGCCCCGGAGCTGCTGGACGCGATGGGTGTTCCGGCGGCGATGCTGCCGGAGATCCGCTGCTCCGCCGAGGTGTACGGCACAGCCGACGGGGTGCTCGCCGGGGTGCCGGTGGCGAGTGCGCTCGGCGACCAGCAGGCCGCCCTGTTCGGGCAGACCTGCTTCCAGCCGGGTGAGGCGAAATGCACCTACGGCACCGGCAGCTTTCTGCTGCTCAACACCGGCGCCAGCCCGGTCCCGTCGACGCACGGCCTGCTCACCACTGTCGCCTACCGGATCAAGGACCAACCACCGGCGTACGCCCTCGAAGGCGCCATCGCGGTCACCGGCTCGCTGGTGCAGTGGCTGCGGGACAACCTCGGGCTGATCTCCACGGCCGCCGAGGTGGAGGAGTTGGCCCGCACCGTGGACGACAACGGCGGCTGCTACGTGGTGCCGGCGTTCTCGGGACTGTTCGCCCCGCACTGGCGCAGCGACGCCCGCGGGGTGATCGCCGGCCTGACCGGTTACATCACCAAGGGGCACCTGGCGCGTGCGGTGCTGGAGGCGTCGGCGTGGCAGACCCGCGAGGTGGTCGACGCGATGAACGCCGACTCGGATGTGGCGCTGCGCCGTCTCCGGGTGGATGGCGGGATGACCGCGAACGGCCTGCTCATGCAGTTCCTCGCCGATGTGCTCGACGTGCCGGTGGTCCGTTCCCGGATCACCGAGACCACCTGCCTGGGTGCCGCGTACGCGGCCGGTCTGGCGGTCGGCTTCTGGCCGGACCTGGCCACCCTGCGGGCGCAGTGGCGCTCCGACGCGCAGTGGGAGCCGGCCATGGCCCCGGAGCTGCGCGAGAAGGAGCTGCGCCAGTGGCGCAAGGCCGTGCAGCGCACCCTCGACTGGGTGGAGTGACCGCCGCTGCGGCGGTCACTCCCAGCGGTTGCCGGTGAGCTTCTCGTAGACGTCGATGTAGCGAGCCCGGGTCGCCTCGACCACCTCGGCCGGCATATCCGGGGCGGGGGCCTGCTTGTTCCAGCCGCTGCCGGTGGCCCAGTCCCGCACGTACTGCTTGTCGTAGGAGAACTGCACCCGGCCCGGCTGGTACGACTCGGCGGGCCAGAACCGCGACGAGTCGGAGGTGAGCAGTTCGTCGGCGAGGACCAGCGTGCCGTCCGGTGCCCAACCCAGCTCGAGCTTGGTGTCGGCGATCAGGATGCCCCGGTCGGCGGCCAGCTCGGCGCCGCGCCGGTAGATGTCGAGGGTGATCTGCCGCAGCCGCTCGGCGGTGGCCTGACCCACCTTGTCCACGACGTCGTCGTACGTGATCGGCTCGTCGTGCTCTCCCATCGGCGCCTTGCTCGACGGTGTGAAGATCGGCTCGGGCAGGATCGACGCCTCGCCCAGCCCTCGCGGCAGTGGGACGCCGGAGACCGCGCCGGTCTGCTCGTACTCCCGCAGGCCGCCGCCGGTCAGGTAACCGCGAGCGACGCACTCGACCGGAACCATGTCCAGCCGCTGGCAGCGGATGGCCCGCCCGGCGAACTCGGCGGGCACGTCGGTGGCCGAGATGACGTGGTTCGGCACGAGGTCGGCGAGCTGCTCGAACCACCAGAGCGAGAGCGCGGTGAGCAGGCGACCCTTGTCCGGGATCGGCGTCGGCAGCGCCACGTCGTAGATCGAGATGCGATCCGAGGCCACCAGGATCAGGTCGTCGCCGTCGGCGTAGACGTCCCGGACCTTGCCCGAGTGCAGAAGTTCCACGCGCCCTAGTACACCACGCGACAGTGGAACGGCCTGATTCGACCACCCAGCCGAGGGTGACCGGACGGACGTTGACACCTTCGTGCGCTGCCTGCGTGAATGGTCCGACCGCCACCCCCGTAGGTCCAGGAGAGCCCCGTGCCCGTTGTTCGACCCCCGCTCGACCGCCTCGGTGCCGACCCGGGCCGGCGCCGACTGCTCGGCGCGCTGCTCGGCGCACCTCTGCTCGCGTCCGGCGGGCTGGCGGGGTGCACCGACGGCGCCGCCACCTCGACCCAGGACGGGCCCGTCGAGCTGTCGGTCTTCTGGTGGGGTGGCACCAAGCGGGCCGAGCTCACCGAGAAGGCGCTGCGGCTCTACTCGGATCGCAACCCCCGGGTCACCTTCCGGGTCACCTGGCAGGGTGCCGACGGCTACTACGACCGACTGGCCACCCAGGCGGGCGGCGGCAACGTACCGGATCTGATCCAGATCGACGACGCCATGTTGACCGAGTACACCCAACGTCAGGTCATCCTCGACCTCACCGACCACCACCTGGATCTTCGGGGCCTGCCGGAGGGTCTGATCCGCTACGGCACGGTGGAGGGGCGGACGATGGCGGTGGCCGCCGGGCAGACCCACGCCGTGGTGGTGTTCAACCGGGACCTGCTGCGGGAGCTGGAGATGCCGGAGCCCCGCGCAGGGATGACCTGGGCCGACTACATCTCCTGGGCCACGCAGGTCACCGAGGCCAGCGACCGCCGGGTGGCCGGCACCATGGACGGGTCGGGCGACTACCGGGCGCTCTGGCTCTGGCTGCGGTCGCAGGGCGGCGAGTTCTACCGGGGCAACCAGCTCGGCTTCGGCGCGGACGAGCTGATCGCGTGGTTCGAGTTGTGGCAGCGGGCCCGCCGGGGCCGAGCCACGCCGAGCGCGGCCCTGGTCGAGCAGGCCGACAGCGGCGAGCCGGCCCGGCAACTCGTGGTGAACGGGGTGACGGCGGCGTCCTTCGCCTGGTCGCACCAGCTACCGGAGCTGCAACGACTCACCGAGTCCGAGTTGGGCATCGTCGGCATTCCCGGCCCGCCGGGGGCTCAGTGGGCGCGAGCGTCGATGTACTGGGCGGCGTTTCGGGGCACCCGCCACCCGGACACGGTCGCCGACGTGATCAACTTTCTGACCACCAATGGTGAGGTTGGCGCCGTTCTCGGCCACGAGCGGGGGCTGAACGCCAGTGCCCAGGTCCGCCGCTACGTTGAGGGCAGCATCACCGACCCGGCGCAGCGACGTGCCGCCGAGTTCGGCGCCAGCATCGCCGACCTGCTCGGGCCTGCACCGGCGCCGCCGCCCAAGGGGCACGCCAAGGTGCGCACCCTGCTGGTCACCGCCGCGGAGCGCATCCGCGTCAAGCGCGACGGCACCCGCGAGGCCACCGCGCGCTTCCTGTCCCAGGCCATCGCGGCCCTGGCGGTGTGAGCACCGGCGGCCGGCACGGAGCCGGCCGCTGGTGACCCGTCGACGCCTCGGGCCCGGTCAGCGCGGCGGGCCACCCCGGCGGTTGCGCATCAGACGCAACACCAGGAACACGACGATCGCGACCACCACCAGGCAGCAGAGCAGCGGGAGCACCCCGAAGCCACTGCGGCCCCGCCGCCGGGCGGCCTCGACCACGAGTTCGCCGGTGCCCGTGGACGCCCAGGCCGCGACGGGCACGAACACCGCCAGTACGACCGCACCGAAGACCGCGCTCAGGCGGCCCCACCACTTACCGAATGAAGACATGTGCCCATCCTCGCCGAAGGGCGCAACCTCGGCACGTCGGTCCACGCCGAATCACGGGACCGGATCGTCCGGAAGCTCTCCGGCCGGGGCGCAACGCGCTCGCAACGTCCCGGCAAAGATGATGATCTTTACATGAATCTCTCGAGGTGATCGGATTCGCCTCATGCTCAACTCTGTAGACAGTGCGCGGATCTCTCGCACCCGAAGATCTGCGGCGGCAGCGGTCGGCGTCACCCTCGTCGCCGCTCTCCTCACCCCCACCGCGGCGCACGGCGCCCCACCGCCCCCACCGCCGCCGACGAGACCCGCTCCGAGCGGCGACGCGGACCGCACACCCGTCACGGTCACGCTGATCACCGGCGACCGGGTGACGGTGACCCCGGGCGTCCACGGCGCAACCGGATCGGTGGATGTCAAGCGCGCCCCGGGCGCCACCGGCTCCGTACGCGTCTCCACTGAGGGCCGGGACACCTACGTGTACCCGGACGAGGCGTTGCCGTACCTCGCCACCGGTCGACTCGACAAGCAACTGTTCGACGTCACCCAGCTCATCGCCCAGGGCTACGACGACGCTCGGACCGCTGAACTCCCCCTGATCGTCACCCGCACGACGGGTGCGGCGAAGCTCAGGGCCGGCACCACGCTGCCGGGCGCGCGGACCACGCTGGAGCTTCCCTCCGTCAGTGGTGCGGCGATCCGCACCCGCCGATCGCAGGCAGCGGACTTCTGGTCGGCCCTCACCGATGGACAGTCGCCGACCGGCCGCAGCGCCGCCACCCCGGCACCCTCCTTCGCGGCCGGCGTCGACAAGGTGTGGCTCGACGGCAAGGCGAAGGCCACCCTGGCCGACACCACCGCCCAGATCGGCGCGCCCGCGGCGTGGGCCGCGGGTGGCACCGGCAGCGGTGTCCGGGTCGCCGTCCTGGACAGCGGAGTGGACACCACCCACCCGGATCTCGCCGACCAGGTGGTGGCCTCCCGGAGCTTCATCCCCGGCCAGGACGTGATCGACCGGAACGGGCACGGCACCCACACCGCCTCCACCGTCGGCGGGACGGGCGCCGCCTCCGGCGGCAGGGAACGGGGCGTGGCCCCCGACGCCGACCTGGTGATCGGCAAGGTCCTCGACGAGTACGGCAGCGGGTCCATCTCCGGGATCATCGCGGGCATGGAGTGGGCGGCGCGGGCCGAGCACGCCAAAGTGATCAACATGAGCCTCGGCGTGAGCGCCTGGCACACCCAGGACGACCCGTTGAGCCAGGCCGTCAACCAGCTGACCGCCGAGACGGGCGCGCTCTTCGTCGTGGCCGCCGGCAACAGCGGACCAGACCCGTACACCCTCGGTGCGCCGGGCACCGCGGACGCCGCGCTGACCATCGGCGCGGTGGACACCTCCGACCACCTGGCAAGCTTCTCCAGCGTCGGACCCCGAATGAACGACGAGGCCCTCAAGCCGGACATGACCGCTCCCGGGGTGGATGTGCTGGCGGCACGCTCGCAGCACATCTCCTGGGGTGAGGGCTACTACTACGCCGACAGTGGCACCTCGATGGCAGCGCCGCACGTCGCCGGGGCGGCCGCCCTGCTGGTGCAGAAGCACCCGACGTGGAGCGCGCGGCAGATCAAGGACGCGCTGATGAGCACCAGCGTCCGCACGCCCGACTACGACGCCTACCAGGCCGGCAGCGGTCGGTTGAACGTCGCCGCCGCCTACCACCAGGACCAGGTCGTCGCATCCGGGTCGGTGGACGCCGGACTCGTCGGCTGGGGCAGCACACCACAGCCGATCAAGCGGACGATCACCTACACCAACACCACTGACAGCCCGATCGCGTTGGAACTCTCCGTCGACCACGGCACCTCCCCCGCGCAGACGTTCACGGCAACCGCCGACCGCGTCACGGTGCCCGCCCGGGCCAGCGCGACTGTCGACGTCGTGGTGGCCCCGGCCGGCCTTCCCGCCGGCAGGTACTCCGCCCAGGTCACGGCCCGCTTCGCCGCCGGCGAGGTGCACACCGCAGTCGGGGTCGCCGTCGAGTCCAGGAAGTACGACCTCACCATCCACCTGAAGGACCGCGCCGGCCGGCCCATGAGCGGCGAGGTCGAGGTCGTCAACGCCGAGACCGGCTCCGCCTTCATGTGGGTGCCGGACGGAAAGCTCACCGCCCGCCTGGCGCCCGGCTCCTACACCGTCGTCACGGCGGCGGACGTGGAGGGTCTGCACGGGCCCCGCTCCCTCGGGCTCGCGATGCTGACCGCTCCCGAGGTCGACCTGACCACCAACCGGGTCGTGGAACTCGACGCCGCGCGAGCCCGCCAGGTGAAGGTGGCGACACCCCAGCCGACCGCCGTCGTCAACAGCAGAATCGACGTCTACCGCTCCTTCACCTCGAGCGAACCGACACCCGCCGACTGGAGCGCCCTCCGCGAGACGTTCTGGCCGGGCGCCGCCTACGACAGCCTGTGGGCCCTGCCGACCACTGACAAGGTGCGCAAGGGCAGCTTCGTCTTCACCACCCGGATCCGCGCCGAGCAGACGCCGCTGGCGATCAGCTATCACGGCCGGCACCTCAGCGACCCGCTCGCGCAGCCCGGTTCCCCGCCGCTGCCCGACGGCACCTCGCGTCTGGACACCGTCTTCGCGGGCGTCGGCGGCGCCGCCGACTACGCCGGCGTCTCCGCCCGCGGCAGGGCCGTGGTCGTCCGCGCCAACGACTCGGTGACCCCCACGGACCAGGCAGCGGCGGCGCACACCGCCGGTGCGGCGATGCTCGTCGTGGTCAACGACCGGGCGGGCCGCAGGAGCGACTGGTACGGCAACCCCGACGCCGTGACGACCGGACCGATCCCGGTGGCCTCGGTGACCATGGACGAGGGCGAGGCGTTGATCCAGAAGATCGCCGCCGCGGGCCGCAACCCGGTACGACTGGTAGTGGTCGCCCACCCCAGGGCGAAGTACCTGTACGACCTGGTGGATTACCACAGTGGCGGGGTGCCGAAGGACCCGTCCGCCAAGACCGACCCGCGCAACCTCGCCCGGATCGATCTCACCTTCTCCCCGCCCCCGGGGAAGCAGTCCAGCGAGACCCGAATGGACTTCCCGCCGTACGAGTACGCGGCGGCACGGCCGTTCCCGTTCGAGCCGGTCGAGCCGGGGCCGCGTACCGACTGGGTCTCCGCGGGTGGCGGCATCAAGTGGATGCAGTACGCCGACGTCGCCGACTGGGCGCGGTCCAACACGGAGGCCATCGCGTACCGGCCGGGCAGCGTGCAGAAGGACCGCTGGTTCGGGCCCATCACCCGGCCACGGCTGCTCAGCACCGAGATCCCGTTCCGTGGTGAGACCGCCATGAGCGCCTACATCCAGGGGTTCGGCGACGCGGGCGCCGCCCACAGCGGCGGGGCCAGCATGTCGCAGATCGCCACGTTCTATCAGGGCGACAAGCAGCTGACCCAGTTCGACGGCTGGCCGGAGGTCGGCGCGGGTGACCTGTCACCGGAGAAGCTGCCGTACCGACTGGTCGTCGAGACCACTGGCAAGCCCGAGTTCAGCCCGTACTCGACCGCCACGCACACCGAGTGGAGCTTCGTCTCCGGCGGCAGCACCGAGGTGCAGGCCATCCCGCTGGTCCAACTGGACTACGGAACGGACGTGGACTTCGCGGGTCGGACGAAGCGCCGAACCGACTTCTCGATCACGCCAGTGGTGGTGGGCAGCACCGCGGCTCGGGACGCCGTGTCGTCACTCCAATTGGAGATCTCCTACGACGACGGGGTGAGCTGGCAGCGACAGGACCTGCGGGAGAAGAAGGGCACCTGGCAGGCGTCGCTGAACGCGCCGCACCTTGCCGACTTCGTGTCGATCCGGGTAACCGCCAAGCAGCGCAACGGTGGCGGTGTCACCCAGACCGTCACCCGGGCCTTCGGCCTGCGGTAGACCCCCCGGGGCCGGTGCCGACGAGGTGCCGGCCCTCCGGGGCCCATCATTGCGACAGCGGCGCCAAACAAGTCCGGCCCCCACAGTGTGGGGGCCGGACTCATATCACTTTCAGTGGTAGCGGGGACAGGATTTGAACCTGCGACCTCTGGGTTATGAGCCCAGCGAGCTACCGAGCTGCTCCACCCCGCGTCGACTGGTTAAGACTAACTCACCCGTTCTGGACGATGATCAGTGGGGTCTCCATCCCCTGTGGCCGGCACCCCGGAATGCCGAAAGCCCGCCTCCGGCAAACCGGAGACGGGCTTTGAACTGGTGTTTCTCTCGTAGCGGGGACAGGATTTGAACCTGCGACCTCTGGGTTATGAGCCCAGCGAGCTACCGAGCTGCTCCACCCCGCGTCGGCTCGATAACCGTAGCGCACCGACCCGGGACACCGCAAAGCGACTGCGATACCGCCGACACGGACAGCTCTGACCTGGGCATTGTCAGTCGAGCCAGTTCTCGATCGCCGCGACCGCCCGTCGACTGTCAGCGTCGACCTGGGACCGAACGACCGCCGTGTGCTCCCAACCCTGCTCCCAGAGCACTGTCACCACGTCACCGACCCGGACCGCCCGGACCAACCGAACCTCCTCCGTACCCGGTTCGCCCATCCCGTCCGGCATCGGGGCTCGCATCTCGAACAGCACCGACTCGTCCCCGTACACCCCCGAGGCCAGCAGCCGCTGTCGCCACGTCCTGCTGTCGTCGGGCAGCTTCTGGTCGGGGCAGCCGCGCACGGCCTGCCGCAGCTCCCGCAACGCGTCGTCGGCGCGGCCTGGCCGGTAGATGGTGATGGTGTGCCGGTAGCTGCCGTCCGGCACGTGCCCCGTCGGCGTTTCCGGCAACTTGTAGGCCAGGTAGCGGCCACGGCGTTGGACCATGGCCGAGTCGCTGGACAGGCGCGTCCCGCACAGCGTCGGCAGTGCCGGACCGTCCCCCGAAGATTCCAGCCCGGTCCGGTTAGGGGCCGCCAGCACGAAGAAGGCACGGTCCGGGATCGATGTGGGCGGCCGAGGTGCCGCCGGTCCGGTGGCCGGCTGCGACGGCGTACCGCTCGTGGTGGTCCGCGACGGCGGCGGGGACGAGAGTGTCGACGCCGGGGTCGGCGTGGGTGACGGCCCGGACGTCGCGGGCGCCCCGGTCGGCACCGGGCCAGGGGTGTCGGCGGGCGGCGGCAGCGGCGCGGAGCCGTCCGCCGGGTACGCCAGTCGGCCACCGACGGCCACCCCGCCCACGAGCAGCGCCACCGCGAGCGTCGAGCCGGCTATCCGGGCTCGGGCCCGCCGGTCGGCGAGCCGCCGAAGCGACTCGGGATGGGTCAGCTCCTGCCCGTCCGCGACGGTGCTGAGCGACCGGTACAGGTCAGAGAGTTCAACTGACATCGTTCGCCTCCAACTCCACGGCGCAGAGGTCGGGCAGCAGCGCGGCCAGCCGGGACCGGCCTCGGGACAGCCAGGACTTCACTGTGCCGACCGGGACGTCGGTCTCCCGGGCGATCTCCTCGACGGACATGTCGAAGAGGTAGTGCAGGGCCAGCGCCTGCCGGTGCGTGGCGGGCAACTGCCGGAGCGCCCCGACCAGGAGCACCCCGTCCTCACTGGGCGGGGGTGCGACCGCTGGTGGTCCGGTACGGCTCAGCACCACCCGCCAACGGTGCAGACGCCGCCAGCGGTCCGTCGCCAGCCGGGCCACCACGAGCCGTAGCCACGCCTCCGGCGCCGGATGCGACGACAGTCGCCCCCACTGCCGCCAGGCCCGGGTGTACGCCTCCTGCACCAGGTCCTGCGCCTCGATGTGGTCGCCGGCGACCGCATAGCCGTACCGCAGCGTCCGCCGGGCGGTGCTGCGGTAGAAGTCATCGAAGCTCTGCGCGTCCCGCACGGCCGACCCCCCTCGTTCCCACCCCGTCGCAAGGAGGACGGCGGACCGGCGTCGCAGGTTGCGGTGGTGGAGGGTGCTGTCGGCGACGTGACAGATGCGCACAGATCAGGACATGGCCGAGCCCCCGCCGTTCGGACCTGATGCGGTCCGAGCGACGGGGGCTCGGGGAGGAACTGCGCGCGGTGGCGGGTCAGCCGCCGGCACTCGGGCTGGCACCCGGCGCACCAGCGGCCTGCTGCGCCTGCTGGAACGCGGTGAGCGCCTCGTCGAGGGCCTTCAGCGCCCGCCCGTACCGCTCGAAGTCGCCGGACGTCTGCGCGGCCCGGACCTCGGTGATCGCGGTCTGCACCCGGTCCGCGGCGGCGGCCAGGTCACCGGTCGGCGGCGGTGGGGTGCCGGGGCTCGGGGTCGCCGTCGGTGCTGGCGTCGCCGTGCCCGAAGGCGTTGGCGTGGGCGTCGTCGGGTTACCCCCGGTCGTCGGCGGCGGCGACGTGCCCTGCCCGGCCTTCTTACCCTGCTCGACCAACTGCTTGATGCCGTCGTTGATGTTGTCGGCGAGCGCCACGAAGGAGCCACCGTCACCGTACGAGAGCAGCACCTTCTGCAACAGCGGGTACGCGTCCTGCTGGTTGCTCTTCACGTAGACCGGCTCGACGTAGAGCATGCCGTCGGCGAAGGGCAACGAGAGCAGGTTGCCGTACTGCACCTGCGCCTGGTTGCTGGAGAGCAGGTTGAGCTGCTGACGGATGTTCGCGTTGTTGGTCATCTGCTGGTGCACCTGCACCGGGCCGGAGATCCGGGTCTGGTCCGGCAACTCCAGCACCTCCAGGCGGGGCTTCCCCTCGACGTACGACCCGGAGATCAGCGCGGCGAGGTTCTGCCGGCCGTTCGGGGTGACCGCCGAGGTGAGCTGGAACCGCGGGCTCTCCTGCCCCGGGAACTGGGTGAACAGGTAGTACGGAGGCTGCTTCTGGCCGCTGTCCGGGGCGTCCGGCACGTTGGGCACCTGCCAGAAGTCCTGTGCGGAGTAGAAGTCACCCGGGTTGGTCACGTGGAACTTGGTGAGCAGGTTGCGCTGCACCTTGAACATGTCCGCCGGGTAACGCAGGTGCTCGGTCAGCTCGACCGGGATCTCCGCCTTCGGCAGCACCAGGTCACCACCGAACGCCTTGTTCCACGCCTTGAGCACCGGGTCGGTGTCGTCGTACTCGTAGAGCTTCACAGTGCCGTCGTACGCGTCGACCGTGGCCTTCACCGAGTTACGCATGTAGTTGACGTCCTCCCGGGCCAGCTGGAAGGTGCCCCGGTTCGTCAACTCGTCGGTGGTCTCGGTCTGCAGGTTGACCTTCTCCGCGTACGGGTACGAGGCCGCCGTGGTGTAGCCGTCCACGATCCACTGCACCCGACCGTCGACCACCGCCGGGTACGGGTCGCCGTCCAGGGTGAGGAACGGCGCGACCTTCTCCACCCGGTCGCGCGGGTTGCGCACGTAGAGCAGCTTGGAGTCCTTGTTGACCGCCTCGGAGAGCAGGAAGTTCGACTCCTGCTCTTTGATGGCGTACAGCAGTCGCCGGGTGAAGGAGCCGATCTCCACACCGCCCTCACCGGTGTAGGTGTAGGACTCGCCGCCGCCCTCACCGACCGGCCTGTCGAACTCGGCCTTCTTGTTCGGGTCGGACTGCCCGACGATGGCGTAGTCGTCGGCCGCCATCCGCTCGCCGTAGTAGATGCGCGGCTGCTTGGCGGGGATCTGCTCGGTCTGCGAGGAGCACGCCTCCTGGGTCTTCTCGCCGAGGAAGCCGGAGACGAAGAACGGCTGCCCGCCGCAGACCACCTGGTTGGCCGGGGCGGCCACCAGCCCGTACCCGTGGGTGTAGACGGTGTGCCGGTTGATCCAGGTGTTCTGCTGGTCGGTCAGCTCGCCGTAGTTGATCTCCCGGACGCCGACCACGTAGTCGGAGACCTTGCCGTTCACCCCGTACCGGTCGATGTCCAGCTTCGGACCGAAGTCGTAGAAGCCACGCACCTGCTGGAGCTGGGTGTACGTCTCGCTGACCAACTGCGGGTCGAGCAGTCGCACGTTCGACACCACCGAGGTGTCGGTGGCCAGGTTCGCCGGCGGGGTGAGGTTGTTCGCCGCGTACGGTGTCGTCTCGGTGGCCCCCAACCCGAACGCCGCCCGCGTCGCGTCGATGCTGCGCTGGATGTACGGCGCTTCCTTGTCCTTGGCGCTCGGCTTGACCTCGAAGGTCTGCACCGCCCAGGGGTAGATGCCGCCGATGGCCACCGCGGACACGCCGAGCAGCGCCAGCGAGATCCCCGGCCAGACCAGGTTCCGCATCCAGGCGTTGGAGAACACGAGGATCGCGATCGCCACCACGATCGAGATGTAGGCGAGGATCTCCTTCGCCGGCAGCAACGCGTTGACGTCGGCGTAGCCGGCGCCGTACAACTTGGCACCCTCGTTGTACTCCAGCAGCATGGCCCGCCGGTCCAACACGTACGCGATCGCCTTCAACAGCACGAAGACCGCGACCAGGGTGCTCAGGTGGGCGCGGGCCGCGTTGCTCATCCGGTCGCCGACGCCCTGCAGGCGGACCCCGCCGAAGAGGTAGTGCACCGCCAGCGCGCCGATCACGGCCAGCACCACAGCGGTGAAGGCGACCCCGAGCAGGTAACGCCAGAACGGCAGTTGGAAGACGTAGAAGCCGATGTCGACCCCGAACTCCGGGTCCTTGATGCCGAAGTCACCGCCGTTGCGGAAGAGCAGCCACTGGTTCCACCGGTTCTGCGCGGAGAGACCGGCGAAGAGCCCGACCACCGCGGCGGTCAGCGAGATCCAGGTGCCGAGACGCGGGCTGAGCACCATCCGGTAGCGCTCCAGGGTCGCCTGCTCCACCGAGTGCGGACGCAGTCGCGGGCGCAACCGGTAGGCCAGCCACAGGTTGCCACCGACGATCAGCGCCATGCCGAGGCCGATGGCGAGGAAGAGCACCAGCCGGGTGAGCAGGACGCCGGTGAAGACCTCGGTGTAGCGGACCTCGTCGAACCAGAGCCAGTCGGTCCACGCCTGGACACCCCAGCCAAGCAGGGTGAAGAGCACGAACACCCCGACCAGGACCGCGATGGTGACGCGCCCGCGCCGGCTCATCCTCGGGAGGGGGCTGCTGCTTCGCATGACCACTGTTGGCTCCGCACGCTCGATATGATCGGCTCCGACCAGGCACCCAGAGTACGGGGTGTTCCTGAGCGTGTCGGGGCACGGTCACACCGGTCAGCAACGCGTCGGCTGACCACCCGCGCGCAACGTCTCCAGGGCGGTCATCGCCTCGTCCAACGAGCCCACCCGCAACAGCGGCAGATCGGGCTGCGGATTGCGGACCGCCTCGGCGCAGTTGTCCGCCGGCACCAGGAAGACCTTCGCCCCGGCGCGCTTGGCGCCGACCAGCTTCTGGGCGATCCCGCCGATCGGGCCGACGGCACCCTCGTCGTCGATGGTGCCGGTGCCGGCGATGATCTGGCCGCCGGTGAGGTCGGCCGGGGTCAACTTGTCCACGATCCCCAGGGCGAACATCAGACCGGCGCTCGGCCCACCGATGTCCCCCAGGTCGATGCCGAGCGTGAACGGGTGCGGCTGCTGCTGATCGATCTCGACACCGATCCGCGGTCGGCCGTCCTGCTCCTGACTGGTCACGGTCGCGGTGGCCGGCACGCCGTCACGGGTGTAGCCGATGGTCAACGCCGTGCCCGCCGGCTTGGCCCGGACCAGCTCGGTGACCTTCGCGGCCACCGGCACCGGCTGGCCGTCCACCGAGGTGATCACATCGCCGGCCTTCAGCGCCCCGGCCGCCGGGCCGTCCCCGGCCACCGTCTTGATCACCACCTGCACCGGAAAGCCCAGCTCCCGCAGCGCGGCGGTCTCCGCGCTGGTCTGCGACGCCTTGAAGTCCTCGGCGTTGCGCTGCTCGACCTGCTCCGTCGACTCCCCCGGCGGGTAGACCAGCTCACGCGGCACCACCGCCTCGTCGTCAGAGAACCAGCCAGCGATCGCCCCCCGCAACCGCACCGTGGGCTGCACCCCCACCGTGGTCAGCCGCAACTGGCCGGCCGAGGTCGAGGTCTCCCGACCGGAGACCTGGATGACCTCCTTACCGTCGGTCGTACCGAGGGTGTTGACCGTCGGCCCCGGGCCCAGCACCACGTACGGAATCGGCACCCGGAGCACCCCGATGCTCAGCAGGGCGGTGAACAGGGCACCGAGCAGGACCGTCAGGCCACGACGTCTCATGCCGCAGAGCGTACCGACCGGCTGCGGGTCACCCGCCGGATGCGCCGCGCGACTTCGCCCTCAGCGCAACGCCAGCGGCGGCTACCTGGGGCGCGGTCCGCGTACCGTAGATGTCGTGCCTGATATTCCGTTCGGTTTCGCGCTCCCGGGTGGGCAACCACCAGACCCCAACGATCCCGCGCAGATGCAGCAGTTCATGTCGCAGTTGCAGCACCTGCTCTCCGCGCCGGGCAGCGGGCCGGTCAACTGGGACCTGGCCCGGCAGGTAGCAGCCAGCCAGCTCGCGGCCGCCGGTGACCCGGCGGTGTCGATGTACGAGCGCAACGCGGTCGAGGAGGCGCTGCGCCTCGCCGACCTGTGGTTGGAGCCCGCCTCGGCGTGGCCCTCCGGCATCCAGAACCCCGTTGCCTGGAACCGCAACGAGTGGATCTTCAAGACGCTGGACGTGTGGCGCAAGCTGTGCGACCCCGTCGCCAGCCGGATGGTCGGTGCGATGGGCGACCTGGTGCCACCGGAGGCGCGCGCCCAGCTCGGCCCGATGCAGTCGATGGTGGCCTCCCTCGGCGGCGCGCTCTTCGGTGGCCAGCTGGGCCAGGCCCTCGGTTCGCTCGCCGCGGAGGTGCTCTCCGCCGGCGACATCGGGCTGCCGCTCGGCCCGGCCGGCACGGCCGCGCTGATCCCCGCCAACATCCGGGCGTACGGCGAGGGCCTGGAACTGCCCGAGGACGAGGTCCGCCTCTACGTGGCGCTGCGCGAGGCCGCCCACCAGCGGCTGTTCCAGCACGTCCCGTGGCTGCGTGGGCATGTGCTCAGCGCGGTCGAGATGTACGCCTCGGGCATCCGGGTCAACCGGGAGGCGATCGAGGAGGCGATGGGTCGGGTCGACCCGACCGACCCCGAGTCGATGCAGGCGATCGCCCTGGAGGGCATCTTCACCCCGGAGGACACCCCGGCGCAGAAGGCCTCACTGGCGCGCCTGGAGACCGCACTCGCCCTGGTCGAGGGCTGGGTGTGCCACGTCGTCGACAGCGCCGCCAGCGACCGGCTGCCCAACGTCGTCCGGCTGGGCGAGGCGTTCCGCCGTCGTCGGGCCGCCGGCGGTCCCGCCGAGCAGACCTTCGCCGCGCTGGTCGGTCTGGAACTGCGCCCCCGCCGACTTCGCGAGGCCGCGGCGCTCTGGGCCGCGCTCACCCAGCACCGTGGCATCGAGGGCCGCGACGCCGTCTGGGGCCACCCGGACCTGCTCCCGTCGGACGACGACTTCGCCGACCCGGTCGCCTTCGCGATGAACGACATGGACCTCAGCGAGCTGGACAGCTTTGACTTCACCGCCCCCGGCGGGGTGGAGGAGAAGGCCCCCGGCCAGTTGGATCAGCCCGGTCCGTCGGGTCAGTCGGGGCAGCCCGGTCCGTCCGGCGAGACCGACGGCGAGGGCGACACCAAGTCCTGACGCCCGCACATCGACGGCCTGCGCCGCGGGTGCCCGCAGATCGGCAGCGGGCACCCGCGGCGCGTTCGGCGGTGCCGACGGTTCAGATGGGTCGGCCCGACCCGGAGAGCAGGGCGCGGGTCGCTTCCCAGCCCTCGAAGGCCGGGTCCAGCGTGGCCAGGTCAGCCGGACCGCGCAGTCGTCGCCAACCCGTGGTGACCGCCACGTCACCCGGGCGCGGGGCGTTGGCACGCGCCTCAGCCGGCGTCGCCGTGTCCAGCTCCAGCGTCGGCAGCCAGTCCGGCGCGGGCAGTCGTACCGCGACCCCGAGCAGACCCGGGCCGCCGCCCTCGACCGGGGCCACCGCGACCGGCCGGCTGGTGAGTGGGCGGAGCAGCTTGCCGACGGTCAGGGCGGGCAGGTCAGGCACGTCACTGACCAGCACGGCCGCTTGGTCGTACCCCTCCAGCGCGGCGAACACGGCGTTCGGCGTCGGCTCGGCCACCTCGTACACCGCCGTACCGGGCCACACCAGCGCATCGGCCAGGGCCCGGTCGGCTGGGGTCACCGCGACAGCGACCTCCACCTCGTTGAGCGTGGCGAACAGGTCGATGACGTCTTCCGCGAGCGCCGCTCGCCACTGCGCCAGGTCGACGCCGGGCGGCGACCAGTGCACCGGCCCGAGCAACGCCACCACCACCCGTCGCGCCATCCCCCGACCCTAGCGCCCCACCCCACACAGCCACCCCACCCGGCCCGCCCCCGGAGCGCCCTGGCGCGGCTCGACGGCATGATCAACCCGGCTTCATTGAAGTCGCGGTGTCCCAGCAGCGCGGATAGCGCGTTTTTCAGGAAGGCGAGTGGATCTAGGTCGATCACGCGCGTCGGGGGGTGTGGATCAGGTGGGAAGCGGTGCGCAGGAGGAGGCGGCGGCGACCCCTTCGAGGTAGCCGCGGGCGCGTTCCGCCTTGGGATAGCGACCGACCAACGCCCAGAACCGGGCGTTGTGGCTGGGCACGATGAGGTGCGCCAACTCGTGCAGCAACACGTAGTCGATCACCCATTCGGGCATCTCCTGGACGCGGTGCGAGATTCGGATGCTGCGGTCCGCCGGTGTGCAGGAGCCCCACCGGCCGTTCTGATTGGTGACCCACCGGACGCTGGCCGGCACCGCCTTCGTGGCGTACCCGGCGAGGTAGAGGTCGATGAGCCGATTGGCGCGGGCCAGCAGCTCGTCGTCGGAGCGGGCGAGGCGCCCCTCCCGGGCGGCGAGCCGGGCGAGCATCCGATCGACCCACTCGCTCTCCTCGGCACGGGAGAACTGGTCGGGGATGAGGACGACCACTCGCTCACCGTCACGGTACGCGGACACCGTGCGTCGTCGACGCTGACTGCGCCGCACCTCGACGACCGGCTTGCGCGTCCCCGCCATCACTGGCCCGCGCAGCCTCGACTACGTGTCACGAGGGAAAGCTAATGCCCACTGACCAGGGGTCCGCAAGAGTCAACCGCACGACACGCGCCCAGAAAATGGTGATTGGTCGCCAGCCGTCCCGAAAATTTCTTGACCGCAGCGTCATCGCGCCATCTCGTCACCCTTGGTGAACGCCGATGGCGCCGGTGCGCGGCACGTCTCCACCGTAGGTGATCACCGCCCCGGATGCCGCCGCGGGGGCACTCGCACGGGTGGCTGTCAGGGTTTGGTCGGCGTGTCCCCGCCAAACTGACTTATCCGACCTATTTCGCCATGCACACTCTCGACGTCGACTTGCTCACAGTGTCGATGCACAGCTGACATGGAACTGCCCAGACCTGGGTAGGGTCCGCGAACCAGCGGTCACGAAGGTGGCCGCGGAGTGAGACCCAGCGCCGGCGCCCCGTGTGGCCCGCCGCCGGGCACCCCGCCGGAACGGCATTGACCGGCGGACGAGACGAGGAGGGCACCGTGGCCGACCAGGCCCAGACGACCTACAACGGTTACTGCGTGAAGTGCAAGGAGAAGCGGGACTTCGAGGGGCACGTCGAGGTCTCGAAGACCGGGATGAACATGGCCAAGGGCAAGTGTCCGGTATGCGGTACAACAGTGAACCGCATCCTGGGCAAGGCCAAGGTCTGACCCGAACGGGTGAACGGGGGTGGGGTGGCCGGGTGGCCGCCCCACCCCCGTTGCCGAATCGGGAGTGCCTGCCACCGCTGCCGTAGCGCTGTCGGGTGACCGACAGCAGGCACGAAGGGCTGTGGAAAACCCGTCAAACCCTGTGGATAGCGCTGGACAGCGGCCTGACCGCCTGTGGACAACGATCGACCGAACGCGAGGTTGCGATCACGATTCGTGACCATGAGCCGCACCGTACTGCCCCGCCCCACCCTGCTGCCCGGCCTCAACCGGCTCTGGCGGGACCGGCACACCCTTCAACTCGGCGTCGGCCCTGGGCCGGCCGCCCTACTGGAGTTGGCCAACCCCCGCGCCGCCCACCTGCTCGATCTGCTCGACGGCACCCGCAGCGAGCGCACCGTGCTGGCCCAGGCGGCGTCCGCCCAGGTCAGCGTCGACGACGCGCTTACCCTGCTCGACACCCTGCGGGGCGCCGGCCTGTTGGTGCCCGCGCACAGCCTGCTCCCCCGCGACCTGACCGGCCCGGTCCGCGCCCGGCTCGCGGCGGAGGCCGGCGCGCTGGCCCTGGCCGCCGCCCGACTGCCCGGCACCCCCGCGCAGGTTCTACGTAGGCGGCGGGCGGCTCGCGTCCTGCTCACCGGCGCCGGGGCGCTCGGCGGGCCGCTGACGGTGGCGTTGGCCCAGTCCGGCGTGGGGCAGGTGATTCCCCAGCTCACCGGCTCGGTACGCCCCGTCGACCTGATCGGCACGGGCATCTCCGCCGCCGAGCTGGGTCGGCCGCTGGCACCGGCGGTGCGGGCTGCGGTCAACCGCGTCGCACCGGGCACCGGCACCCGGCCGAGCCGCGCCGGGCGGATCGACCTGGTGATCCAGCTCGGCACGGACCGGCCTCCGGCGCTGCTCGCCGCCGGTCTCGCCCAGCGCCGGCAGCCGCACCTGCTGGTCACGCTGCGCGAAGGCGTACCGGTGATCGGGCCGTTGGTCCGCCCACCCGCCGGGCCCTGCCTGCACTGCGTCGAGCTGCACCGGGCCGATCGCGACCCGGACTGGCCACGGCTCGCCGCTCAACTCGCCGCCGCCGACCCGGTGGCCGCCGGAACGACCGGCACGCTGCTCGTCGCCTGCGGGTACGCGGTGGCCGAGGCGCTGACGCAGCTGGACGGCGGCCAGCCGGAGACGCTGGGTGGTGCCATGGAGATCACCGGTGCCGGTCGTTTCCGTCGTCGGGGTTGGCCGCCACACCCGGCGTGTGGGTGCTCGCGAGGCCGAGTGTCCGCACCAGCCCAGCCGCAGAGCAGCAGCGGGGCCCTCCGGTCGGTAACAATGACCGTGTGACCGACATCCCGCGCCGCGCCGTGTCCCGCACCGCCAAGCTCGCCGCCCTGCCGCTCGGCTTCGCCGGCCGGACCGTTCTCGGGATGGGAAAGCGCGTCACCGGGCTCGCCTCCGACGTGATCTCCGCAGAGATTCAGCAGCGCACCGCCGAGCAGCTGTTCAGCGTGTTGGGCCAGCTCAAGGGCGGGGCGATGAAGTTCGGCCAGGCGTTGTCGGTCTTCGAGGCGGCATTGCCGGAGGAGATCGCCGCCCCCTACCGGCAGGCGCTGACGAAGCTGCAGGAGGCGGCGCCACCGCTGCCGGCCGCCAGCGTGCACAAGGTGCTGGCCGAGCAGCTCGGCCCCGACTGGCGGGACCTGTTCGTCGAGTTCAACGACGTCCCGGCCGCCGCCGCCAGCATCGGCCAGGTGCACCGGGCGCGCTGGCGCGAGCCCGGGTACAACGAATCGGGTGCACCGCACAGCCGCGACGTGGCAGTCAAGATCCAGTATCCGGGGGCTGGCGACGCCCTGCTCGCCGACCTCAAGCAGCTGTCCCGCCTGGGTGGGATGTTCCGGGCCATCCAGCCCGGCCTGGACGTCAAGCCACTCCTGGCCGAGCTGCGCGAACGGATCACCGAGGAGTTGGACTACGAGTTGGAGGCCGAGTCGCAGCGCACCTTCGCCGCCGCGTACGCCGACGACCCGGAGATCTTCATCCCGGAAGTGGTCGACGCCTCACCCCGGGTGCTGGTCACCGAATGGGTGACGGGCACCCCGCTGGCCGACATCATCCGCGAGGGCACCGAGGAGGAGCGCGACGAGGCGGGTCGGTTGATGGCCACCCTGCACCTCTCCGCGCCGCAGCGGGCTGGGCTGCTGCACGCCGACCCGCACCCGGGAAATTTCAGGCTGCTGCCCGACGGTCGGCTCGGGGTGATCGACTTCGGTGCGGTGGCCCGGATGCCGGAGGGCACCCCGGAGCCGATCGGCCGTATCGCCGCGACGGCCCTGCGCGGCGATGCCAACGAGGTGGTGGCAGGGCTGCGGTCGGAGGGGTTCATCGGCTCGACCGAGGAGATCGACGCCGAGGGGGTGCTCGACTTCATCCGCCCCATGTTGGAGCCAATCGCGGCGGACGGTTTCCGGTTCACCCGGGCCTGGCTACGGGCCGAGGCGGGTCGACTGGCCAGCCCCCGCTCCCCCACCTACCAGCTGAGCAAGCGGCTCAATCTGCCCCCCTCGTACCTGCTGATCCACCGGGTGACACTCGGGTCGATCGGGGTGCTCTGCCAGTTGGAGGCGAAGGCGCCGTACCGAAGCATCCTGGAGCGCTGGCTGCCCGGCTTCGCCCCGGTCGCCTGACCGTCGAGGCCCGGGCGCCTGACGACATGGGGAAGGGCGGGTGCCGACCGGCACCCGCCCTTCTGCGTGGGGTGGTACTAGAGAACGCCCAGGTCGCGAGCCGCCTGGTTGCGGCTGGTCATGGCGACGGTACGGGCGGATCGGGTTGCCTCAGTGCTCGTGGTGGTACGACCGGCCTGAGGCCGGCGCATTCGAGCCCGGGTCAACGCTTCGTGGAGTAGTTGCATCTCGAAGGCTCCACTCGGAACGTTCAACATCGTTTTCTCACTCACTGCCGGTGTGCCACCGGCGTAGTTGGAACGGGTCGGGAACATGTCAGGCTGCCAGCCGGACCGCGCCACGCACCTCGGACAGCCCACTGGCCGCCAGGCGCGCCTCGGCCTCGACCCGAAGCTCGGCGTCACGGGCGACGTCCTCCTTACGCGGACGGCCACGGGGCCGCTTACGCGGGACAACCGCGCCACGCTCGAAGATCTCGCCGCCCCAGACGCCCCACGGCTCCGCTCGCTCAACGGCTCCGGCCAGGCACTCGACACGCAGCGGGCAGTCCCCGCAGAGTGACTTGGCCAGCTCGAGCTCGGTGGGCGAGTCGGAGAACCACAGGTCGGGGTCGAACTTCCGGCAGGGCAGGTTCGCCTCCATCTCGACGCTCATGTCGAGGGGGGCCAACGCCAGACTCATCTCCCGGTCACCTCTCTCTCACTTCGATCTCGTGGATCGCATTCCGACGTACTTACGGCGGGCAAAAAACTGAGGCCGCGGATCCCGGTAAGCGGGTTCCGCGGCCTCGAGGTGAGCCGGAGTCTGATGGTCAGACCGGTTTACCTCGAGGTGGAACGCCGCGGACATCCATGCGCTTCTTGGCGACCTGGATGCCATTGCCCGTGAAGCCACTGGTCCCCTCGACTCCAGCGGGCGCGACGGTCAGGATCAGCTCGGCCTGAACCTGGTGCACCTGTGGAACCGACGGTCGTGCAGCCGCAAGGGCCACCCGGACAGCCGACAGCGGAGCGCAGACAGACGGCATCGCCGCCAGACGCTCATAGGTGAAGATCTTCACGGGAACCACCTCCCTCACGTTCCTCGAATCGACTGGACCGCACCCCGTGAGCAGCCGGAATGGCGCCGCTCGCGTGGTGTGTCCTGAGGCTATTCCTCGCGCCGGGGCGAGGGCAAACGAATTTACGACGAGATTTCGAAAGTTTTCTCCGGGCAGACATCGTCCACCCCGGCACCGGCCACGAGGGCCAGCACCGACTCCCCGTAGAGGCCCAGCTTGCGCGGGCCGATACCGGCGATGGCGATCAACTCCTCCGACCGGCCCGGACGTCGCTCGGCCAACGCGACAAGCGTCGCGTCGGTGAAGACCACGTACGCCGGGACCTTCTGCGCACCGGCCACCCGCTGCCGCCACTCGCGCAGCCGTTCGTGCAGCTCATCGTCTATGTCGGACGGGCAGGTGGGGCAGCGGCCGAGCTTGCGGTCCGGGCCGGCGAGCAGGGTGGCGCCGCAGATCCGGCAGGAGACGATCTGGGTTCGCCGTCGCTCGGGACGGCGGGCCGGACCAGCGCCACCGGTCGCCCGTTCGGTGCCGCCGGAGCGGTCCAGTTGGGGCAGGAACCGCGACGGCCGCCGGGCCCGTCCGCCCGGCGAGCGTGCGGTGGCGTACGACAGCCAGAGCCACTCCCGGGCGCGGGTGATCCCGACGTAGAGCAGCCGGCGCTCCTCCTCGACCTGTTCGACGGTCTTGGCGTACGTGGTGGGCAGGGTGCCCTCGGCGAGGCCGACCAGGAAGACCGCGTCCCACTCCAACCCCTTGGCCGAGTGCAGGGACGCCAGCGTCACGCCGTCCACCGTCGGCACGTGCTGCTGGGCGGCCCGGCGCGCCAGTTCCTCGGTGAAGTCGGTGAGGGTGACCGGGCGCTCCACCGAGGCGGCCTCGCCGATCGGCACGACCTCGGGGGTGGCCGCGTACTCCTCGGCGAGTTGGACCAGCGCGGACAGCGCCTCCCATCGCTCGCGGGCCGCGCCGCCGGCCGGGGGCGCGTCCGGAGCCCAGCCGACGGCGGTGAGCGCCTCGACGACGGCGGCCGGCAGCGGTGTCTCCCCCGGGATCGAGCGGGTGGCCGCACGCAGCGCGACCATCGCCTGGCGCACCTCGGTCCGTTCGAAGAACCGCTCCGCGCCCTGCACGACGTACGGCACCGCGGCCTCGGTGAGCGCCTTCTCGTACGCCTCGGACTGCGCGTTGACGCGGAACAGCACGGCGATCTCCTTCGCCGGCGTGCCCGCGTCGATCAGTGACCGGCAGCGCGCGGCCACCGCGTTCGCCTCGGCCGGCTCGTCGGTGAAGATCCGCAGGTCCGGCTCGGGGCCGGATGGGCGTTGCCCGCTCAGCTCCAGCCGCAGGCGCGCCTCGGTGCCCCGGGCCTGGGAGATCACCGCGTTGGCCAGCCCGACCACCTGCGGGGTGGAGCGGTAGTCACGGACCAGCCGCACCACTGTGGCATTGCGGTGCCGGCGGGGAAAGTCGACCAGGTACGCGGAGGTCGCCCCGGTGAACGAGTAGATCGTCTGGCTGGCGTCGCCGACCACGGTCAGGTCGTTGCGGCCGGCCAGCCAGGCGTCCAGCAACCGCTGCTGGAGGGGGTTGACGTCCTGGTACTCGTCGACCACGAAGTGCCGGTACTGGGTGCGGATCTGCTCACCGACGTCGGGGTGCTCCTCGATGCCCCACACCGCGGCCCGCAGCATGTCCTCGAAGTCGATCACGCCGTTGGACCGTTTGAGCTGTTCGTACGCGGTGAACACGTCGGCGACCTTCGTCGGCTCGTGCGGTGTGTCGCGCAGTGCCCGGGCCGCGGCCACCACGTAGTCCGTCGGCTCGATCAGCGACGACTTCGCCCACTCGATCTCGCCGGCCAGGTCGCGGGCGGCGGCCCGGTCGGTACGCAGGCCGACCCGGGCGGCTGCGAGGGTGACCAGTCGTACCTTGCTGTCCAGCAGTTCGGGCATGGCGCGGCCGGCCAGCAGCCGGGGCGCGAAGTACCGCACCTGGCGCAGCGCGGCCGCGTGAAATGTTCGCGCCTGGACACCGTGCGCCCCGAGCAGAGTGAGACGGTGTCGCATCTCGGCGGCGGCGCGGGCGGTGAAGGTGACAGCGAGCACGTGCCGGGGGGAGATCTCCCCGGAGAGCGCCCGGTGGGCGATTCGGGAGGTGATCGCCCGGGTCTTGCCGGTGCCGGCGCCGGCCAGGATGCAGACCGGGCCGGCAGGTGCGGTCACGGCGGAGCGTTGCTCCGGGTCCAGCCCGGCGAGCACCTGTTCCGACGCTGAGTGAACCGCCACAACCAGGAATCATCTCAGCTCCTCCCAGCGTTGCAGCGAACAGGCTCGGCTTGATCCGCAAGCCGCGGCCGGAGGAGTTGGAGGATCCGAGGATGCTGACGATGTATTCCACCCCCTGGTGCGGCTACTGCCACCGGCTGAAGTCACAGCTCGACCGGGAGGGCATCGGGTACGAGGTGGTCGACATCGAGCAGGACCCGAAGGCCGCGGAGTTCGTGATGAGCGTCAACGGCGGCAACCAGACGGTGCCGACGCTGCGCTTCGCCGATGGCAGCGCCCTGACGAATCCCTCGATCGTCCAGGTGAAGCAGCACCTGGAGACTCTCAACGCCTGATCTGCCGGTTCATTCTCGACGAGCGGCCGCCCCACCCGGGACGGCCGCTCGTCGTGTTCCGGAGCGGGTCACGGCGGCGGCGGTCGGCGGGTGACGAAAGCTCGGATCGGTCGGCGTCCTCGGCCGGTCGGCGGGGTGCCGGGAGCGTCGGGCGGGTGGGCGGCGTCGGCGGGCGGGCCCCGGCCGGCGCGCTCAGGTGCCGGCCCCTCCACAGGTAGCTGCCGGCGGCCAGGGTGGCCACCCCGACCAGCGCGAACAGCAGCCGGTAGTCCAGGAACCCGACCAGCAGGGCACCCGCCCCGATGGAGACCGCCTGCGGCCCGCTGACCACCGCCTGGGTGGCCGCGGCGACCCGGCCGACCAGCGAAGGCGGCGTGCGGCGCTGGATCAGCGTGTGCAAACCAACCATCGTCAGCGGGAGCGAGACCCCGGCCAGCAGCACCGCCGCGAACCCGAGCCGCAGATCGGGGAACGCGAGCGCGAGCGCGGCCGGAGAGAAGAAGGCGACCCCGGCGGCCAGCGTGCCGACCTCTCCGAGCCGGCGGACCAGCGTCGGTGAGCAGAGTCCACCGAGCAGACCACCGACGCCCTGCACGGTGACCAGCACCCCCACGAAGGCGGCATCCCGGTTCAGCCCCTGGTCGACGTAGGCGAAGATGAGCGACTCGCTGAAGCCCATCACCAGTGACCCGAGCCCGTAGCCGAGCAGGGCCCGCCGCAGGACCGGCTCGCCGGCCAGGTGCCGCAGACCGGCGCCCAGTTCGGCCGGCCACCGCAGCCGTACGGCCGGTGGCAGCTGTTGCGGGGTGGGCAGCGCGGTGACCACCGCCGCCGCGGTCAGAAATCCGACCATGCCGATTCCGGCCAGCGCCCACCCGCCGAGCGCCGCGTAGAGCGCCGCGCCCACCAGCGGGCCGACCAGTCGGATCCCCTGACGTACGGTCTGCAGCACGCCGTTCGCGTCGGCCAGCAGCTCGACCGGCACCATCTCGCGGATGAGCCCACTGAGCGCCGCGCCGAGCGTGATGGACGAGAGTCCGTACAGGGCGGCCACCAGATAGACGACCCAGACGTCGCCCGCATCGCGGACGGTGAACAACGGGGCGAGCAGGGCTGCGGTCAGCACGTTCGCGGCCACGAAGAACGGTCGGCGCGGGTAGCGGTCGACGACCCAGCCGACCAGCGGCGCCAGCGTCATCGGCGCGATGACCGCGAAGATCGTGGCACCGGCCAACCCGTTCGAGCCAGTCAGATCCTTGACCCAGATGGCAAGTGCGAGCAGCAGGATCGACTCGGCGGTCATGCTGGCCAGCAGGCCGCCGAAGAGCAGGCGGAAGTCGGGTCGGCGCAGGATCGTGCGCATGGGTCCCTCCGGCGGGATGGCTGCCCAGGTGGGCGAGGTCGACGGGCCGCGACCGCGGGTCCGTCGTCGTCCGGCATTCCCGTGGTGCGATTTTCGCAAGACACGCCCTCGCCGGAACCTCCGACACCGGTCGCGCCGTCCATACTGACCGTGGGGGGCGAATTTCATACAGTTACCGTCGCGTCTGCGGCGGTCGACGGGAAAGAGGACACTGTGCCTCCTGCCGCACCCAGCCCGATCCTGCGTCGTCGCCGGTTGGGCATCGAGCTGCGCCGCCTACGTGAGGCTGCGGGCCTCACCGGCGATCAGGTCATCGAGCGTATCGGTTGGGCCTCCGCGTCCAAACTGTCCCGCTTGGAGAACGGCCGCAGTCGACCGGACCCGCAGGACGTCGGCGACCTGCTCGACCTCTACGGCGCCGACCAGGCGCTGCACGACGAGTTGCTGGGCATCACCAACGAGGCCGGCGACATGCGCGGCTGGTTGAAGAACTTCCCGGTGATGACGCAGCAACAGCGCGGCTGGGCCGAGTTGGAGGCGGGCTGCGCGGAGATCTCCGAGTACAACCCGGTGCTCGTGCCGGGCCTGTTGCAGACCCCCGGGTACGCCCAGCTCCGGATCGTGTCGGCCCGGCAGGTGAACGCGGGCGCGGGCGAGCCGGAGCCCGGCGACGAGCCGGAGACCGAGGTGCAGGCGCGGCTGGCCCGCCAGTCGCTGCTGACCCGCGAGCCGCACGCTCCCCGCTACACCGCCGTGTTGGAGGAGGCGGCTCTCGGCCGCCGGGCCGGGCCGCCGGAGGTGCTGCACGAACAGTTGCTCCAGCTCTGCGAGTTGGCGCTGCTGCCCAACGTGGCCCTGCACGTGCTGCCCCGGGACACCCAGATCGGCGATTGGTACCTTCCGCCGACCGCCTTCTCGGTCTATCGGTTCGCCGATCCCCTCGATCCGGAGACATTGGCCATCGAAGGTGGCTTCACCGACGTCATGTCGACCGAGTCAATCACGCTAAATCGCTATAAAGTGGTGTTCGAGTGGCTATGCAAGGCGGCACTTGACGCCTCGGACACCCTCTCCTGGCTGATCGAGGCGACGGGACGGCTGACCGAGGCGACGCCCCCATCCACAGTGGCGTTCGGGCCGGCAACGGCGCCGACCCAACGCCGCCGGGAATCAGGGCGACTGACGGACCGGTGATCCACGGGGGACCCTCCGTCGGGACGTGCGGCACCACTCGTCCCATCGGATCGCTGCACATCAGGAGCAGAACCATGAACGAAATCCGCAACACGCCGTCCGTCTCCGCCCACTCGTTGGCGGACGCCCCGTGGCGTACCAGCACACGCAGCCAGACCTCCAACTGCGTGGAGGTCGCCCCGCTGGCCACCGGCCCGTCGGCGGTCGCCCTGCGCGACAGCAAGGACCGGGGCGGCCCGGTACTGCTGTTCAACCGCGCGGGATGGCTCGGTTTCATCACCGGGGCAAAGAAGGGCCAGTTCGATCTGAACTGATTCGGTGACTGGTACGGGGCCGTCGGCGCACTGCCGGCGGCCCCGTCGCGTCATACCCGCCGGCTCCGTCGCTCGGCGACACGCCGACTCGGTCGACCCGCCGACTCCGTCGCTTTGCGACCCGGCGACCCTGCTGAGCAGCCATCCGCCGATCGGACGAGGCTCGAAACCGATAGGCGCGTTTCAGTTGCTGGGACGAACACGGGGCGTAACATGGCCCTCGGATACGTGGAACTTCCACACTGGCTCATCCGTCGCGGTTCATCCGGAGACCCTCATGCGGTTCCTGATCGTTCGCACCGACATCCGCGCCGTCGCTGACGGGGACATCGCCGCCGCCTGGGCGGACGGCCACCGACTTCGCGACGAGACGACCACGCCCGAGCCGCGCCGGCAGATCGTGCACGCCGAGGACCGGGACGCCGCGCTGCTGCTGGCCCGCGCCCTGGCCACCGTCGGCGCGGTCCGCGCCGGCAAGCAACGGGTCAAGGTCCTCCCGCTGATCGAGTCGCGGCCCGCCTTCCGACACAGACCGGGCCGCACCGGCACCTGATTCCACAGGTCGTCCGTCGTGGTCGGACCGGCTCCCCCGCCGCGTTACTCGCACCCGCCGACCACGACGGCCCGTGTTCCCGGCCCGTGACCGCCGCGGCAACGGCGGCCACGGGCCGGGACCGTGCTCAGCGGTCGACGTCCACCCAGCCGTCCAGCCAGCGGTGAATGAGGAACAGCGCGATCGACGACGGAGGCGGCAGGATCAGCCGGGCCCCGTCGCCCACGTCCACCGACTCCCCGGCCAACGCCGCTCCGATCTCCCGGCGGGAGAACCACCGGGCGTACGCAATCTCGGACGGGTCGACCCGCACCGGCTCGGCCGGGTTCGCGGTGGCCAGGAAGCCCAGCATCAGCGAGCCGGGGAACGGCCAGGCCTGGCTGCCCACGTACCCGACGCGCTCGACCCCGATGCCCACCTCCTCGCGGACCTCGCGCAGCACGGCCGCCTCCGCCGACTCCCCCGGTTCCACGTAGCCGGCCAGGCAGGAGTAGCGGCGACCACCCGGGGTGCCCTGCCAGCCGGCATTGTTGCCGAGTAGGCAGCGGCCGTCCGGGCCGTCCACGCCGTCGTGCACGAGCACGATCATCGCCGGGTCGGTACGCGGCCAGATCCGCCCACCATTGCGGTCCACCCGGGACCAACCGGCCTCGTCCATCGCGGTCGGCGCGCCGGTGCTCGTCGAGTAACCGTGTCGGGTGTGCCAGTTGACCAGCGCCAACGCGGTGGTGAAGATGCCGGCCTCCCGGTCGGCGAGCAGGTGACCCACCTCCCGGAGGTGGACCGCCCGGGTCCCCGGGATCGCCGGAAGAGGCGCGTCGACAGCGAAGACCGGCACCCCGTCCGGTTCGACACCCAGGAACATCGCCATCGACTCTGACCCGGCGGGTACGTCAGCCGCCCCGAACAGCACCAACGTCGGAGGCGACGTCTCGGTGCGGGCCAGCGTCCGACCCTCGTCGGTCGAGTCGAGCAGCAACACCCGGGCGCGCAGCCACGCCTCGGTCAACCACTGCGAGTCACCCCGCCGGTGCGCGGCCCGATCCAGCGTGGACCGCGCCAACGGCGGCGCCGCCTCCCCGCTCACGCCGGCGCTCCGCTTCGCTGCACGCCGCCGTGAGACAGCCCGCTGCTGAACCCCATGGCCCGCTCGCTCCGCTCGCTCACGCCTCGTGCTCGGTCTGAACCGTGGTCAGCGCGGCCAGCCCCGGGGTGACCCGCTCCGCGTCGCCGAGCACCACGATCGCCGCCCGAGCCGGGGCCAGATAGCGCGCCGCCGCCTCCGCGACGTCGCCGATGCTCGCCTTCGCCAACCTCGCGGCGTACTCGGCGAGGAAGTCCAGGCGCAGACCGTTGCCGGCGTACGCGCTGGTCAACGCCGCCAACCCGGCCTGGGTGGACATGCCGAGCTGGAGGGTGCCCAGGGCGTACTGCCGGGCCTGCTCCAACTCCTCGGGCTTCGGCGGGAGTGACGCCAACCGACCCAGTTCGTACGTCGTCTCCAGCAGCGCCGGGCCGGTGACCTCGGTGGCCACGTCGGCGGCGGCGACCAGCACCGACCCCGCGACGGAATGCTCGATCACCGAGTGCGGGCCGTAGGTGTAGCCCTTGTCCTCGCGGATGTTCTCCACCCACCGGGAGGAGAAGTAGCCGCCGAAGATCAGGTTGGCCAGTTGCAGCGGGGCGTGGTCCGGGTCGGTGCGCGACACCGCCGGCAGCGCGATCCGCAGCGAGGACTGCACCGAGCCCGGCCGGTCGACCAGCAGCAGCGGCCCCGGCTCCAGCGGCGGGGTAACCGGAAGCTCGGCCACGCGCCCGGCACCCGACCAGCCGCCGAGCGCCCGCTCGGCCGCGTCCAGTGCCTTCTCCGGCTGCACGTCACCGACCAGCACCAACTGCGCGCCGGTCGGGTGGACCCGCTCCGAGTGCAGGGTACGCAGCGCCGCCGGTCGGACGGCACGGATCTGACCGGGCTCCGGCGTCTGCGTCGCGTACGGGTGCCGGCCGTAGATCCGCTTGAGCAGCGCCTCCCGGGCCAGGTGCGAAGGCTGGCTCTGCGCCACCTGGATCCGGTCGACCAGCCGGTCCCGTTCGGTGGCCACCTCGTCACCGGGGTAGCTGGCACCGGTCAGCACCTCGGCCAGCAGCTCCAGCATCCGGTCCAGACCGGTGACCAGGCCGGCGCCGGAGAGCATCAGCCGGTCCGGGTCGACGCCCGCGGAGAGCCCGCCGCCCACCTTCTGCAACTCGGCGGCGATCTGCACGCTGGTCATCGACCCGGTGCCGGAGAGCATGGTCTGCGAGAGCATCGCGCCGCGGGCCAGGTGGACCCGCCCGAACGGCACCCAGAGCCGCAGTTCGACGAGGGGTACGGCGGGCCGGCGTACGGCGATCACGGTGAGCCCGTTGCGCAGTGTGCGCTCGGCCTGCTTGGGCACCTTGAGCTTGCGGGTCGGCCCGAGCGGCGGCAGCGTACGCGGGCCGACCTGAGCAGTGGTGGTGGTCGTCATCGGGCGCCTCCGGCGATGACCTCGATGGCGGCCCGGCGCTCCGGGCGCACTGTGGCCGCAGCGGCCCGGACCTGCTCCTCGGTGACCTCGCCGACCAGCCGGGGCAGTTCGTTGAGCAGACCCGGTTCACCGCGTTGCTGCTCCAGCACTGCCATCCGCAGTGCCCGACCGAGCACCGCGTCGGTGTCCCGCAGCAGGTGGGTCGCCATCCGGGCCTGGGTGCGTGCCAACTCACCGTCGGTCAGGCCGTCGGTGGCCAGCCGGTCCAGCTCCTCGTCGATGGTGCGCAGCACCTTGTCCACATCGCCGCCGGGCGGCAGGTGCGCCTGCAACAGCAGCGCTGTGGGGTCGCGGACGTCGAACGGGTCGCCCATGAAACCGAGGTATCCGCCGAGGCTGGTCACCGTGCGGTCCCGCTGCACCAGCCGTTCGACCAGCCGCGATGCGTCGCCGTCGGTGAGCACCTCGGCCAGCACCACGTACGGCAGGTAGCCGGCGAAGTCGGTGACCGGGTCGGGCACGCGCCAGGCGCCGGCCACCGCCGGCAGCGGCGCCAGGGCATCGGTGTACGAGGTGCGCCGCTCGGCGCTCAGGTCGGGCTCGGTGAAGTCGGGCCGTTGCGGTGCCGGCCGGGCCGGCACGTCGCCGAAGTGCCGGGTGACCAGCTCGGTCGCCTCGGCCACGTCGATGTCGCCGCTGACGGCCAGCACGGCGTTGCCGCTGGCGTAGTAGCGGCGGAAGAAGTCCGCGGCGTCGGCGACGGTCGCCGACTCCAGGTCGTCGAAGGAGCCGTAACCGTCGTGGGCGTTCGGGAAGGTGTCGAACATGACCGGCGGCAGAGTGAGCCAGGGGAAGCCGCCGTACGGCCGGTTGAGGACGTTGACCCGGATCTCCTCCTTGACCACGTCGACCTGGTTGCGAAGGTTCTCCTCGGTCAGCCGGGGGCCCCGCATCCGGTCCGCCTCCAGGAACAGCGCGCGCTCCAGCGCGTTGCTCGGCAGCGTCTCGAAGTAGTCGGTGTAGTCCAGGTGGGTGGAGCCGTTGAAGGTGCCGCCCGCGCCCTGCACGTGCCGGAAGTGGGCCAGCTTCTCCAGGTTCTCCGAGCCCTGGAACATCAGGTGCTCGAAGAGGTGGGCGAAGCCGGTACGCCCCTCCGGCTCCGAGCGGATGCCGACGTCGTAGACCACCGCCACCCCGATCACCGGGGCACTGCGATCGGGGGTGAGCACCACCCGCAGGCCGTTGTCGAGGGTGAACCGCTCGACCGGATACTTCGTCGCTGGAATTCTGGATCTCCGCGCCGCCACGGAGTCGACCCTAGCGCGTCGACACCTCCGCCACCCGCGACCTTCCCGGAGCCGCCGCGACCGGGGCCGTCACCAGGGGCAGCACCTCGGCGCCGACCCGCTCGGCCTCCTCACGGTGCGGCCAGCCGGAGAGGATGAACTCGTCCACGCCGAGCGCGGCGAACTCGTCGATGCGGGCCGCGACCTCGGCGTTGACCGGATGGCGATTACCCCAGCAAGCTGATAGGAAATACCGACATAACTGAGACGCACCATCCCGCCATGTGGATGGGTCTTGACGCTGGCCGCAGCCTGGCCCACTCTTCCTACCAACTAAGTAGGAATACTGTGGATTGGATGAGCGATGAGACGGCTCCCCCTGCGCCGGTTGGTCACCCTGGCCACCCTCGCCGCCCTCGGCGCGGCGACCCTGGGCAGCACCGCCGCCTGCGGCGACGACAGCGAGGGCGCGGGCGGCAGCTCCGGCCCGGTGACGCTGCGCCTCGGCTACTTCCCCAACATCACCCACGCGCCGGCGGTCGTCGGCGTGGAGAAGGGCATCTTCGCGGAGAAGCTCGGCACCAACGTCAAGCTGGACCCGAAGACCTTCAACGCCGGCCCGGCCGCCATCGAGGCCGTCTTCTCCGGCGCGCTGGACGCCACCTACATCGGTCCGAACCCGACGGTGAACGCCTTCTCCAAGTCCAAGGGCGAGGCCGTCCGGGTCATCTCCGGCGCGGCCTCCGGCGGCGTGGCGCTGGTCGTCAAGCCCGGCATCACCGGCGCGCAGGACCTGAAGGGCAAGAAGATCGCCACCCCGCAGTTGGGCAACACCCAGGACGTGGCGGTCCGTTACTGGCTCAAGCAGCAGGGCCTCACCACCACCAAGGAGGGCGGCGGCGACGTCAAGATCGTGCCGCAGGAGAACGCCCAGACCATCGAGACGTTCAACAGCGGCGCGATCGACGGCGCCTGGGTGCCCGAGCCGTTCGTCTCCCGCCTGGTCAACGCCGGCGGCAAGGTTCTGGTCGACGAGCGCGACCTGTGGCCGGACAAGAAGTTCGTCATCACCAACCTGCTGGTGAGCACGAAGTTCCTCAAGGCGCACCCGGACGTGGTGCAGAGGCTGGTCGACGGTCAGGTGGCAGCCAACGAGTTCGTCAACACCAAGCCGGACGAGGCGCAGCAGGCCATCTCCGACGCGATCGGCAAGATCACCGGCAAGCCGCTGGACCTGAAGCTCATCAAGCAGGCGTGGCCGACGTTGGAGTTCACGAACGACCCGATCTCGTCCTCCCTGAAGGCAGGGCTCGACCACGCCGTCGACGTGGACCTGACCGAGCCGGTGGACCTCAAGGGCCTGTACGACCTGAAGTACCTCAACAACGCGCTCAAGGCGCAGGGCAAGCCCGAGGTCGTCCAGCCATGACGTCGACCACGACGACGCCGCAGAGCGCGACCACTGCGGTCGCGCTCTCCGGCGTGACCAAGGTGTACGGGCGCGGGGCGAACGCGGTCCTGGCCCTGGACGGTGTGTCGCTGAACGTCGCGCCCGGCGAGTTCGTCTGCCTGGTCGGCGCGTCCGGCTGCGGCAAGAGCACCCTGCTCAACCTGGTGGCCGGGCTGGACCGGGTCAGCGGTGGGCAGATCACGCTGGCCGGCGACGCCAACCCGGGCCTGATGTTCCAGGAGCCGGCGCTCTTTCCGTGGCTGACCGTCGACGCCAATGTGGAGGTGCCGCTCAAGCTGCGTCGGCTCCCCCGCGCCCAACGCCGCGAGCGGGTGGCCGAGCTGCTGCGGACGGTGCACCTTGCCGACTTCGGCCGCAAGCGCCCACACGAGCTCTCCGGCGGAATGCGGCAGCGGGTCGCGCTCGCCCGCACGTTGGCCCTGGACACTCCGGTGCTGCTGATGGACGAGCCGTTCGGCGCGCTGGACGCGATGACCCGGGACATCCTGCACGACGAGCTGGAGCGGATCTGGTCCGAGCGCAAACTCTCGGTGCTCTTCGTGACGCACAACGTCCGCGAGGCGGCCCGGCTGGCCGACCGGATCATCCTGCTCTCCAGCCGACCCGGCCGGATCATCTACTCCACCGAGGTGAACATCCCGCGCCCTCGCCGGATCGACTCCCCCGAGGTCGCCGCCATCGCCGCAGAGGTCACCGAGCGGCTGCGTACGGAGGTGGGCCGCCATGGCCAGTGACACCCTCACCAGTTCGGCGCGTACCGACGCGGAGATCACCGGCCTCGACGCGCTGGAGATCGCCGGTCGGGACAAGGAGGTCTCCCGGGGCGCCCGGATCTGGGCGGCCACCTGGCCCAAGCTCGCCGCGCTGGCCATCGCCGTCGGGATCTGGCAGGCCGTGGTCTGGACCGGGTGGAAGGACCCGTGGGCCCTGCCTGGCCCGGGGCCGGTCTTCGCCGACCTCGCCGACTACTTCCTGAGTCAAGCGCTCTGGGACGGGCTGGCCACCACGGCACGGCGTGCGGTGATCGGCTTCGCCGCCGCAGTGGCCGTCGGGCTGCTGCTCGGCCTCGGTGTCTCTCGGTCGAAGGTGCTCCGGGCCGCCATCGGGTCCATGATCACGGCACTGCAGACGATGCCGTCGATTGCCTGGTTCCCCCTGGCGATCCTGCTGTTCGAACTCAGCGAACAGGCGATCTTCTTCGTGGTGGTGCTCGGCGCCGCGCCGTCCATCGCCAATGGTGTCATCCATGGCGTGGACTACGTCCCGCCCCTGCTGCAGCGCGCCGGCCGCAACCTCGGTGCCCGAGGTCTGAACCTGTACCGGTACGTCATCGCGCCAGCCGCGCTGCCCGCGATCGTCGCCGGCCTCAAGCAGGGCTGGGCCTTCGCGTGGCGCAGTCTGATGGCCGGTGAGTTGCTCGTGGTCATCGCCGCGCGAACGTCGATCGGCGCTCAGCTCACCTACGCCAGGGATTTCTCGGACGCGGAACGGCTGATGGCCATCATGATCGTCATCCTTGTCGTCGGGCTTCTCGTGGACACCGCGTTCGGCGCTGCGGACAAGGCGATCAGGCGCCGCTGGGGCGTACTGGACCAGGCTGGTCAGTGACGTGTTCGTCTCCGCGCGCAGCGACTACGCGCTCCGGGCGATGCTGGCCGTCGCCGCCGCCGGTGGTGGCGGCGACGGCGACCGGGCCGGCGAGTTGGCGAAGGCGGCCAGCCTGGCCGAGGTGCAGGACATCCCGCTCAGTTTCCTGCAGGGCATCCTGCTCGACCTGCGCCGGGCCGGTCTGCTGCACAGCCATCGCGGCGCCGACGGCGGGTACGCGCTGACCCGCCCAGCGGACGAGATCACCGTCGGAGACGTGCTGCGTGCGGTCGGCGGCTCGCTCACCACGGTGCGCGGTCTGCCGGCCGAGCGGGTCGGCTATCACGGAGTGGCCGCGGGGCTCACCGACGTCTGGCTGGCGGTGCACGGGGCGATCGCCACCGTGGTCGACAGCACCACCCTGGCCGACCTGCTCACCCACGCCCCGAGTGCGGTCAGCACCGACGCACCGCTCGCATGATCGCGCCCGATCATTGATGTAGTGGCCTCGCCCGCCTGGTGAGGGGCCTACTTCCTGGATCGAGCGCGATCTTGGGCTGGTGCGTCGTGCTCGGGCGCACCGAGGAGGGTGCGAAGGCGATGTGGTCGGGCCGGTGCCCCGCCGACCCGACCACACCTCGTACCGATCCTGACCGGGCCTGCCCCTCCGCCGGCACCGGTAGGCCGGTCGCTGCTCAGCCCACGTGTGCGGTCGTCGGGCCGAGGCCCGGGTCGCCAGGACTGTGCAGCTCCACCAGACCGGCGGGAGCGTTACCCGCCGGGGTGGCATGCCAGGGCGCGAAGGCCGCAACCATGGCGAGCAACAACCCGGCGAGCGCGACCGCGACCACCAGTATCAGTTCACGCAGTGCGCCCGAGCCGGCTTCGCCCGCCATGGTCACCCCTCCCGTGCCGGGCCCCCCGCCCGACTTCCCCCGTCGGTCAGCCTCGACCACGAACGGCCGGGGCGCAGTCGGCCAGCCGACCCAGCAGAGGCTGATTACCGACTCAGCAGAGGGGCCACCCGGCGCGGCCGGCTGGCCGGTCGGGCCGCACGGACAGCCGACCGGCCCGGGACACCGCGCAGACAAAACCGACCCGCCCCACCGAAGCGGGACGGGTCGGTCGACGCGCAGAAGATCAGACGGTACGCGGGCGACGCGGGCGACGGGACCGGCCCGACGCGCGGTGCGCCGGACGGGCGCCACCATCGGCGGCCGAGCCCCCGGAGGTACGGGCGCGAGAGGCGGGCGCCGGCGGAGCGACGATGGTCACCGGCACACCGGACGGCTCGCGGGCACCGGTCACCCGGGCCAGCGCCCCGTCACCCAGGCGAACCTGGACCGACTCGGGCCGGATACCGGCGGTGGCCATCAGCCGGGACACGTCCCGACGCTGCTCCGGCAGGACCAGGGTGACCACGGAACCGGACTCGCCGGCCCGGGCGGTGCGGCCGCCCCGGTGCAGGTAGTCCTTCGCCTCGGTCGGCGGGTCCACGTTGACCACCATGTCGAGGCCGTCCACGTGGATGCCACGGGCCGCCACGTCGGTGGCGACCAGCGCGGTCACCTGACCGTTGCGGAACTGCTCCAGGATCCGGGTGCGCTGCGGCTGGGACTTGCCACCGTGCAGCGCGGCCGCGCGTACGCCCTTGGAGAGCAGCTGGCGGGCCAGCCGGTCGGCGCGGTGCTTGGTGCCCATGAACAGGATGGTGCGGCCCTCACGGGCGGCGATCCGGGTCAACGCGTCGGGCTTGTCCGCAGCGTCGACGTGCAGCACGTGGTGGGTCATCGCAGTGACGGTCGCGGTGCCTGGGTCCACCGAGTGGGTGACCGGGTTGCTTAGGAAGCGGCGGACCAGCCGGTCCACGCCGCCGTCCAGGGTCGCGGAGAAGAGCATCCGCTGCCCCTGCGGCGCGACCTGCTCCAGCAGCTTGGTGACCTGCGGGAGGAAGCCCATGTCGGCCATCTGGTCGGCCTCGTCGAGCACTGTGATCTCGACCTGGTCGAGCCGGGCGTCGCCACGGTTGATCAGGTCGTGCAGCCGACCGGGGGTGGCCACGACCACCTCGGTGCCGGCGCGCAAAGCGTCCGCCTGCCGCTGCAACGACAGGCCGCCGACCACTGTGGCGCAGCGCAGCCCGACGGCGCGGGCGTACGGGGCCAGGGCGGTGGTGACCTGCTGAGCCAGCTCGCGGGTCGGCACCAGCACCAGGGCCAGCGGGCGACCCGGCCGCGCCTTACGGCCGGCGGTGCGGGACAGCAGCGGAAGCCCGAAGGCGAGGGTCTTGCCGGAGCCGGTACGACCCCGGCCCAGCACGTCCCGGCCGGCGAGCGAGTCGGGCAGCGTCGCCGACTGGATCGGGAACGGCTCGGTGATGCCCTGCGCGGTCAGCGCGGTGAGCAGCGCCGGCGCCAGACCGGTATGAGCGAAAGAAGGAATAACTGTGGTCATGCGGAAGCCTTCCTCGACGCGGCACGTGTCGAGGGAGGGCGCCGAAGTCGGCGCTGTCACCGGCGGAAAAAGGCCGCCAGGACTCACAAGCACGAACCGAAAGGGAGTACAGGCCGGCCCGCCGCCGGGCCGCCGCCTGCGTAGGCAGGCGGCAGCGGGGCGGGCCGGTCCCGTCACCGTCACACCCGGAGGGCGCGACAGGTAATGCTGACCGATCCGAAGATCAGAGCGGGCGGATGTTCTCCGCCTGCGGGCCCTTCTGGCCCTGGGTCACCTCGAACTCGACCCGCTGGTTCTCGTCCAGGCTCCGGTAGCCGGAGGACTGGATCGCCGAGAAGTGGGCGAAAACGTCGGCGCCGCCGCCGTCGGGGGTGATGAAGCCGAAGCCCTTGTCAGCGTTGAACCACTTCACGGTGCCAATAGCCATGTGTTTCGTCTCCTTGACGGAACGTCGGACGCGCACTTGTTGCGCGCCCGAAGAGGAGCGCTCCGCGCGGGGATGCGCGAATCGCCTGTCGCTTCTGGTCGCCCCGCCCGGAGAACTCCGGACACAACAAAGAGCGCCTGGGGCCACAATCCCGCCAGGCGCACACAGAGTCTCTGGTAACCAAAACTGCAACCCGGTCAACCTACCACGGTTTTCCCCGCCATGGTCAATGTTGGGCAGAATCCTCGGGCAACTGGGCGATCAGGGCCGTGAGGCCAGTCACATCCAGCAGGTCGGCGGGCCGGACGGTCACCCCGTGGCGGACGTAGTGGAACGCCGCGCCCACCCGGTCGACCGGCACGCCGGCCAACTCCGCCCAGGCCAGCCGGTACACCGCCAGCTGCACGGCGGCCACGTCGGCCGCCGGCCCGGAGGGCTGCGCGCCGGTCTTCCAGTCGACCACGTCGAACCGACCCCCCGGCCGGGCGAAGACCGCGTCCATCCGGCCCCGCACCACCACGCCGGCGATCACCGTGGCGAACGGCACCTCCACCTCCACCGGTGACCGGTCGGCCCACTCGCTGGCCAGGAACCGCTCCTGAAGCTCGACCAGCGCCTCGTCGGGTGCGGCATCGGCGTCGGCCGCGCCGGGCAACTCGTCCAGGTCCAACAGGCGGTCGGCGCCGAAGCGCTGCTCCAACCAGGCGTGGAAGGCGGTGCCTCGACGGGCGTACGGGTTGGGTTCGGCCGGCACCGGGCGACGCAGCGTACGGGCCAGCGCCGCCGGATCGCGCCGCAGCGCTACCAGTTGGGTGACGCTCAGCGCCCCGGGCAGCGCCACCTCGACCGCACCGGAGAGCCGGGTCAGCTCGGCGCGCTCCGCCAACAGCAGATCCGCCTCGCGCTGCCAGCGCGCCACCTCCGGATCAACCTCCGGCTCGGCCGGCTCGGCCGTCGATCCGATCGGCGTGACCGGCCCGGCGAGCACCGGCCCGACCGGCCCGGGGAGCGCCGCCGCCGGACCGTCGGCCATCAGGCGACGCACCAGCCCCGCCGCCTCGGCCAACGCCGGCCGGCGACCGCCCAGCGGGTCGGCCGGCCACTCAGCGCGGAGCACCACCTCGGCCGTGGGGTTCGTCGCGTCGGGAGTCGGCTCCGGCGCCCACGCGTCGATCAGGTGCCCCGGCCCGCCGTCGAGGCAGGCGTCGTACACCTCACGCAGGAAGACCGACGGACCTCGCGGTCGCTTCGTGCCCTCTCCCCACCAGTAACCGGAGCAGAGCAGCAGCCGGCGCGGCCGGGTGACCGCCACGTACGTCAGACGGCGTTCCTCCCGCTCGTCGTGGGCCCGCCACGCGTCGGTGAAGTCGGTCACCGCCCGCGCCACGGCCCGCTGGTCTCCCGCCTCGTCGAGCGCCAACTCGGGCAGCCCGTCGGCGTCGCCGCGCAGCGGGAACGGCAGCACGCCCAGCCCACCCAGCCAGTGGTCGGAGTTGCGGACCGGCCCCGGCCACAGCCCACGACTGAGCCCGGCCACCGCCACGACGTCCCACTCCAGGCCCTTGGCGGCGTGCGCGGTGACCACCTGCACCGCGCCCTCCACCACCTCGACCTCGCCCGGCGCCAGACCGCGCTCCTCGTCCTCGGCGGCGGCCAGGTAGGACAGGAACCCGGACAGGGTCGCGCCGGGCGTCTCCCCGCTGAACCGGGCCGCCACGTCGCCGAGCGCGTCCAGATGGCCCCGGGCCAGGCCCGCGTCGCCGGCGCCGTCCCGGCCGGCCCGCACCGCGACCTCCACGTCCAGGCCGATGGTCCGCTCGATGTCCGCGATGAGGTCCGGCAGCGCCTGATCCAGCCGGTAGCGCAGCAGCGCCAACTCCCGGCCGTACGCGCGCAGGCGCGCGAACCCCTCCGCCGAGTACGCCTGCGCCGGCCCGAGGTCGGCCAACGCCTCCACCAGGGTCGCCTCGTCCAACAGGTCAGGGCTGATCTCCGAGGCCTCGTCGGCGGCGACCTGTCGCCGGGCGTTCGCGATGGCCCGGGCCCGCCGGTGCAACGCCACCAGGTCACGTGGCCCGATCCGCCAACGGGCGCCGGTGAGCAACCGCAGCAGCGCGGCGCCATCGGTCGGGTCGGCCAGGACCCGCAGCGTGCAGACCACGTCACGTACCTCGGGGGTGTCCAGCAGGCCGCCCAGCCCGACCACCTCGACCGGTAGGCCACGCTCCCGCAGCGCCGACTCGATCGCCGGGATCTGGCTGCGCACCCGGACCAGCACGGCGGTCGTCGGACGGCGGTCCACCGGGATGTGTTCCGGGGCCGCGCCCGACATCCCGGCCGCCCCACGCCAGGCGGCGAGCACGCTGTCGGCGATCCAGTCGGCCTCGTCGGCGTACGTGGGCAGCATCGCGCAGTGCACAGTGCCGCCGGCCGCACCGCCCGGACTGCGGTGCGGGATCGGGTCCCGGACGGTCAGCGCGGAGCGCAGCTCCGGCACCCGGGCACCCGCCGCCCGCAGCGGGGTGGAGAGCGCGTTCGCCACCCGGAGGATCTCCGGGCGGTTGCGCCAACTCGTGGTGAGCCCCAGCGCCGGGGCCGGCTCGCCGTTGGCGCGGGCGAACTCGGTGGGGAACCGGTCCAGGGTGCCCGCGCTGGCCCCCCGCCAGCCGTAGATCGACTGGCACGGGTCGCCCACCGCGGTCACCGGGTGCCCGCCACCGAACAGCGCGTTGAGCAGCACCACCTGGGCGTGGCTGGTGTCCTGGTACTCGTCGAGCAGCACCACCCGGAAGCGGTCCCGCTCGATCACGCCGACCCCCGGGTGGTCCCGGGCCACCCGGGCCGCCCGGGCGAGCTGGTCGGCGAAGTCCATCGCCTCGAAGTCCTCCTTGCGCCGGGCGTACGCCCGCACCAGCGGCAACAGGCGCAACCGGGTCTGCTGGAGGGTGAGCGCCTTGCGCACGTCGGCGTACACCCGACCCGGCCGGGACTGCACCTCGGCGAAGAACCGACCGGTCCAGGCCGCCAGGTCGTCCGGCGCGACCAGATGCTCGTCCAGCTCCCCGGCCAGCGCCAGCACCGCGTCGGTGATGGTGCTCGGCATCCGGTCCACCTCGGACATGTCGCCGTCGTAGTTGCGCACCAGCAGGTCGACCAACTGCCAGCGGGACGCCTCGGTGAGCAGCCGGGTGGACGGCTCGTAGCCGGCCCGCAGCCCGTGCTCGGTGACGATCCGCCCCGCGTACGAGTGGTAGGTGGAGACGGTGGGCTCACCCGCGAGCGGATCGCCCAGCGGGTCCCGTCCCTGCCGGCCGAGTCGGCGGATCAGCTGGTCGAGCCGGGTCCGTACCCGATGGGCCAGCTCGCCGGCCGCCTTGCGGGTGAAGGTCAGCCCGAGGATCTGCTCCGGCCGCACGTACGAGTTGGCCACCAGCCAGACCACCCGGGCGGCCATCGTCTCGGTCTTGCCCGACCCGGCGCCCGCGACCACCAGCAGCGGCTCCACCGGGGCGGCGATGATCGCGGCCTGCTCCCGGGTGGGCGCCGGCAACCGCAGCAGCTTGGCCAGCTCCACCGGTGTGTACCGGGGGCCGGAGTCCGCGAGTCGGGGTGTCGGCGCGGGGCCCGCGCCGAACAGGGTGGGCTGACTCACCGTGCCGTCTCGGTTCCCAACACCGGCGCACTCCTCGCCCTCACGGTGCCATCTCAGTTCGTGACTGCGGGGCTCGCAAGCTCACTCCTCGCCCTCACGGGTGCCGTCCCAGGTTGCGACTGGGCTCGCAAGCTCACTCCTCGCCCTCACCTGTGCGTCGGACGGTGGGCGGCTCGACGACCTGGCGACCCTGCCCGGAGACCGGGCAGCTGGTGCGCACCGGGCAGACCCGGCACTTCGAGTTGGCCACCGCGGCGAACGTGGCGGCTGCCATCGTATCGGCGGTCCGCCGGACCAGCGCGGTCGCCCAACCGGCCGCCGGCCCCTCGCTGGCGGCGGGCTGATTCTGCTCCCTGGCGTCCTTGGCGGAGGTTCCGAGCTGCACCAGCGCGGCGCCCCCGGACTCGTCACCGAACTCGGCGAACGCCCCCGCCTCAACCGCCGCCTGGTAGGCGCCGAGCTGCGGGTGCTCCGCCAGGTCGGTGCCGGTGACAGCGGTGGACTTGCCGGTCTTCAGGTCGATCACCACGAGCCGTCCGGCCTCGTCGACCTCCAGCCGGTCGACCCGGCCGGTCAGGTCGATGGGCCGGTTCGGGTCGTCCAGGCGGACGGCGAACTCGTGCTCGATGGCGAGCAACCGGCGCGGATTGGTGGCCAGCCAGCGCAGCAGCTTGTCGACCATCGCCTCGGCGCGTTCCCGTTCCGGCCCGGCCATCCACCGGGCCGCCAGCTCGATCGCGTCGAACCGGGCGGCCACGTAGTCGAGCAGCGCGCCCCGGTCGGCGCTGGCGTCCTCGGCGAGCATCGCGGCGGCGTGCACCAGGTTGCCCACCCCCTGCGCTGTGCTGGTCGGGCCACTACCGCCGTGCCGTTCCAGCAGCCAGCGCAGACTGCACCGCAGCGCGCTCTCCATGGCCGACGGGGTCACCCGCACCGGGTCGCCGTCGTCGACCAGCGGCCGGTCGTCGGAGAGCACCCGCAACCCCCACCAGTCGTCGGGGTGCGCACCGGGCACCCCGGCGGCGGCGAGCCGGGCCAGTTCGGCCGCCGCGGCGCGCCGCCGGGCCGCCGGGGCGGCCGGGTCGGTGATGGCGGTACGCAGTTCCGCGACCAACGCCGGCAGGGTGAGCGCCCGGGGTGGACGGGTCACCGGCAGTGCCCCGGGACGGCCCGGCTCCTCGTCCCCGGTCTCGCCCACCGCAGCGCCCCCGGTGTCGCCGGAGGACGGTTCCGTGCGGGGACCGGGCGGCGGGCCGGGCACTGTCGGCGGCGGGTCGGGCGCTGTCGGCGGGGTCGGCGGCGTGCTCGGCGGGGTCGGTGGCGGCGTGCTCGGGCTCAGCTCGTGCAGGAACCGGCTGGGCTGCTCCTCGTGGTCGTCCCCACCGACGGCGGCCGATGCCACCGCGCTGACCAGCAGCCGGTGCCGGGCCCGACTGATGGCGACGTGGAAGAGCCGACGCTCCTCGTCCAGCAACGCCGAGGTCTGACCCACCACGTTCGCCGCGGTCGCCCCGTCGACCGACCGGCCGGCCAGCACGTCGACCAGTCGCTCGGAGCCGAGCAGGCTGCCGCGCAGCCGCAGGTCCGGCCAGATGCCCTCCTGCACGCCGGCCACCGCGACCAGGTCCCATTCCAGGCCCTTCGCCGCGTGCGCGGTGAGCAGGCGTACCGCCGCACCCCGGTCGGCGGTCGGGGCGATGGTGTCTGCCGGCAGGTCCTGGGCGAGCACGTGATCGAGGAAGACCTCGGTACGCGCGCCGGGCAGCCGGTCGGTGAACCGGGCCGCCGCGTCGAAGAGGACCAGCACGGCGTCCAGGTCGCGGTCGGCAGCCTCGGCCCGCCGACGCCGGGCCAGGTCGCCCTCGCCGGCCTCCGGACGCCCCTGGTTGATTGCGCCGGCCCACCGCTCTGCGAGACCACTGGCGTGCCAGACGGCCCAGAGCACGTCCTCGGCGGTCGCACCCGGCCGCACGGCGGCTTCGCGGGCGATGGCCAGCAGCCCGGCCACCGCCTGCGCCGGCTCCGCCCAGCGCCGTTCGATGCCGGTCAACTCCTCCGGATCCTGCAACGCCTCGACGATCAACTCCCCGGAGGGGCGTCGGTCACCGCCGGCCAACGCGAGCGCGCGCAGGCCCTGCCGCAGCCGCCGCTCGGCCAGCGGGTCGGCCCCACCCAGCGGCGAGTGCAGCAGCGCGACGGCCGCCTCCTCGTCGAGTCGTTCCGGCTCCAGCGCGCAGCGCAGCAGGAGCAGCAGCGGCGCGACCGCCGGTTGCAGGTGCAGGGGCAGATCCTCACCGTGCACCACTGTGGGTACGCCGGCAGCGTGCAACGCCCGTCGCAGGGTGGGCAGCTGCAACGCGGTGGACCGCACCAGCACCGCCATCCGTGACCACGGCACGCCGTCGAGCAGGTGGGCCGAGCGCAGCGCGTGGGCCAGCCAGGCGGCCTCGCTGGTCGCCGAACGGAAGGTGTGCACCTCGACCACACCGGGCGGCGCGTCCGGCAGGGGGTGCAGCCGACGGTGCGCGGCCGGACCCCGCAGCCGGCGACCCAGCCGGGCGATCGCCGCGAGCAGACCCGGCCCGGCCCGGTACGACGTGCTCAGCAGCACCTGCGCGGCCGGCGCACCGGATGCCGTCCGGAACCGGTGCGGGAACGTCGCCACCCCGGCCGGGTCGGCGCCCCGGAAGGCGTACGTGGAGGAATCCGGGTCGGCGAACGCGACAAGCGACTTGCCACCGCCGGCGATGACCGAGAGCAGCTCCAGTTGGGCGGGGTCGGTGTCGGCCAGTTCGTCGAGGTAGACGTGCGCGAGCCGACGACGCTCGGCGGCCAGCAACTCCTCGTCGTCGCGCAGCAGCCCGGTGGCTGCCCGGACCAGCTCCGCCGGGTCGTACGCGATGGAGCCCCGGTTGCTGACGTCGCGCAGCGCGAGCACGGCGACGTACTCCCGCAGGAAGCGCGCGGCGGCCGGCCAGTCGGCGCGGCCGAGCTTCTCACCCAGGCGGGCGAGGTCGATCGGGCCCACGCCGCGCTCGGCTGCGCGCATGAGCAGGTCGCGCAGTTGGCCGGCGAACGCCCGGGTGCGCAGGGCGGGGCGCAGGTCGGTGGGCCAGCCGACCGGGTCGTCCTCGGGCTCCTCGCCCACCACGTCCAGCAGCTCACGGATGATCAGATCCTGCTCGGGGCCGGTGAGCAGCCGGGGCGACGGTTCGCCCCGCTCGGCGGCGGCGCGGCGGAGCAACCCGAAGGCGTACGCCGGGAAGGTGCGCACCAGCGGCTCGCGCAGCACCCGGTGGCCGTCCTGCGCGATCCGGGCCTCGATGCGCTGTCGCAGCGCGGTGGCGCCCCGACGGCCGAAGGTCAGCACCAGGATCCGTTCGGGGTCGACCCCCTCGGCCACCCGGGCAGCGACCGCCTCGACCAGCGTGCTGGTCTTGCCGGTGCCCGGGCCGCCGAGCACGAGCATCGGCCCGTCGGTGTGCCCGACCACCTCGGCCTGCACCGGGTCGGCCCGCCAGCCGCCGCCGACGGCCAGCTCGGGCCCGGCCACGCCATCGGGCCCACCCGACGCGCCGACACCGCCCCCGGACGTGCCGCCGCTGGCGGGCACGGAAGCGCTGTCAGGCGTCGCCTCGTCCCCCCGCGCCGGCCCTCCGGGCCGCCGCACCAACCGGTACGCCTGCATCAGCTCATCCCATCAGACCCATACGACACCCACCCACCCAAACCCCACCCGGCCCACCCCACCCCATCCACCCCCGTCGATCATGAGGTTGGCGGGGCGACACGCCGACGGCGGCCTCGCCAACCCCATGATCACCGCGGCCCAGCCGGGGTGGGGTGGGGGTGGGGGTGGGGGTGGGGGGTCAGGTTAGGTGGGATTCCAGGACGTTGAGGGCCTCGGTGACGGTGGTGGTGACCGTCAGGAGGTCGCGGCCGGCGGGCTTGAGGAAGGTCTGGTCGGCCAGCGCGTCGAGCCAGTCCAGCAGGGGGCGGTAGAACCCGTCGGTGTCGATCAGCACCATCGGCTTGGTGTGCAGGGCGAGGGTGGCGGTGGTCCAGACCTCGAACAACTCGTCCAGGGTGCCCAGCCCGCCGGGCAGGGTGAGGAAGGCATCCGACTTGTCGATCATCAGGGTCTTGCGGCTGGCCATCGAATCGGTCACCAGCAGCTCGTCCGAGGCCAGATCAGCGACCTCCAGGTCGACCAGCGACTGCGGGATCACGCCGACGGTGCGCCCACCGGCGGATCGGGCGCCGTCCGCCAGCGCGCCCATCATGCCGACGCAGCCACCGCCGCTGACCAGCGTGTGGCCCCGCCGGGCCAGCTCCGCGCCGGTCTCGGCGGCCAGGTCCAACCAGCGCTGATCGAGGGTACGGGAGGAGGCACAGAAGACGCAGATCGCCGCCATCAGTCGTGGTCCCGAGCCTGAACGGCTGCGGCCTGCTGGTCTGCGCCGGTGCGCGCGACAGCCTCCTCGCGGACCGCCTCCTGCTCGGCGGAGAGCGCGGCCTCCGATTCGACGATGTACCGGACCGCCTCGTTGACGTCGTCGGTGAGGCAGATCAGATCCAGGTCGACCGGCCCGATCTTGCCGGTGGCGGCCATCGTGTCGCGCAGCCAGTCCAGCAGACCCTGCCAGTAGGCGACGCCCATGAGCACCACCGGGAACCGGGTGACCTTGCCGGTCTGCACCAGGGTGAGTGCCTCGAACAACTCGTCCATGGTGCCGAACCCGCCGGGCAGCACGACGAACGCCTGCGCGTACTTGACGAACATCGTCTTGCGGGCGAAGAAGTAGCGGAAGTCGATGGCCAGGTCGACCCAGTCGTTGATGCCCTGCTCGAACGGAAGCTCGATGCCGAGCCCCACGGAGAGCCCACCGGCCTCGCTGGCGCCCCGGTTGGCGGCCTCCATCACGCCGGGCCCACCTCCGGTGATCACCGCATAGCCGGCTCGGGCCAGCGCACCGCCCAACTGCTCGGCCAACTGCCACTCGACGCTGTCCGGCGCGCTGCGCGCCGAGCCGAAGACGCTGACCGCGGACGGCACGTCGGCGAGGGTGTCGAAACCCTCGACGAACTCGGCGAGGATGCGCAGCGCGCGCCAGGCGTCCTTGGTCTTCCAGTCGCCCCGCCCCCGTGAATCCAGCAGTCGCTGGTCGGCGGTGCTGCTCGGGATCGCCCCTCTGCGCAGGGTGACCGCACCGCGATGCCGCTCCTGTCCCGGACCGCGACCGGCCTCCCGCCCGTTGCTCTGGCTCATGGGGCAACCGTAGTGGAGCAGCACCGCTCGGGTGCGCGGGGCGGGGACGCCGAGAAATTGTTCGGGATCATGGGCAACTATTCGGCGCTCCCGTACGTCTTACTATTCACATACCGGGTATGCCCCGGCGCGCGCCTTCGGGGGAGGAGACAGCGTGATCAGCAACAGCGAGATGATCCGGATCCGTCGCCAGATGCAGCGACGCATCCGAGACGTGGTGGCCGAACGCCGCCGAACCCGCCAGCAGAACCCGACCCCCACCTCCCCCACCCCATCCGGAGCCGATCAAGAGGTTTGCGTCGCCGACAACGGGCCAGGCTGACGCAAACCTCTTGATCACCCGGCGGGCGGGGGTCCGGGCGGTCAGGCCGGGGCCAGCCAGCGGTGCAGGGTTGCCGCGCCGTCGCGGATCTTGCTGATCTCGACGTGCTCGTCGGGGTGGTGAGCGAGGTTCGGGTCGCCCGGGCCGAAGTTCAGCGCGGGAATGCCCATCGCCGCGAACCGGGCCACGTCCGTCCAGCCCAGCTTGCCGATCGGCGCGGCGCCGACCGCCGCCAGGAACTCTTTCGCGGGGGCCGCGTCGAGCCCGGGCGCGGCACCGGCAGCCGTGTCGGTGACTGTCACCTCGAAGCCGGCGAACACCTCACGCAGGTGCGCCTCCGCCTCGGCCGGGGTGCGGTCCGGGGCGAACCGGTAGTTCACCTCGACCTCACAGAGGTCGGGGACCACGTTGCCGGCCACCCCGCCGTTGATCCGCACCGCGTTCATGCCCTCGCGGTAGTCGCACCCGTCAATGGTGACCCGGCGCGCCTCGTACGTCTGGAGGCGTCGCAGCACCTCGCCGGCGGCGTGGATGGCGTTGACCCCGTGCCAGGAGCGCGCCGAGTGGGCACGTACGCCGGTCGTGGTGACCACCGAGCGCATCGTGCCCTGGCAGCCCGCCTCGACGATGCCGTACGTCGGCTCCAGCAGCACCGCGAAGTCCGCCTGCAACCACTCCGGGAACGCCTGGGCGACGAGGTTGAGCCCGTTGTACCGGGACTCGATCTCCTCGGCCTCGTAGAAGAAGTACGTCACGTCGTAGCGCGGCTCGGGCAGCGTCACCGCCAGGTGCAGCGCGTACGCGGTGCCGGACTTCATGTCGGAGGTGCCGCAGCCGTACATCAGGTCGCCGCGCATGGTTGACGGAAAGTTGTTGTTCAACGGCACCGTGTCGAGGTGCCCGGCCAGCACGACACGCTGTGACCGACCGAGGTCGGTGCGTGCCATCACCGTGTTGCCGTGCCGGTGGGTGGTCAGGTGCGGTACGCCCCGCAGCACCTCTTCGACACAGTCGGCGATCGCCTTCTCGTTGAGGGACACGGACTCTATGTCGACCAGAGCGCGGGTCAGCTGCACCGGATCGGCGAGGACCTCGGGGGTCAGCGGGTTCTCCATGGTTCGCACGGTACCTTCAGGTCTGTCAGCGCGAGGAGCGAGCCGAGGTCAGCCCGGCCGTGACCGAGAGGTGTAACAGTGACGTCCGCAGATTCCGCCTGGGGCATCGGCCTGGCTACGGTCACCGCAGACGAGCAGGTGCTCGATACCTGGTACCCGACCGGCAAGCTGGGCCTGGGCGAGCTGCCGCTGGTCGCCGGCGAGGACAAGGCGGACGTGCTCGACCTGCCACCCGCCGCGCTCGGTGACCGGGCCCTGCCCGGTCTGCGTACCGTGCAGGTGGTCACAGTGATCGGCTCGCTGGACGACCCGATCAAGGACGCGTCCGACGCGTACCTCCGGTTGCACCTGCTCTCGCACCGCCTGGTCCGACCCAACCAGCTCAACCTGGACGGCATCTTCGGCAAGCTGGCCAACGTGGCCTGGACGTCCGCCGGGCCGTGCCCCCCGGAGCGGGTGGATGAGCTGCGGGTGATCGAGCGGGCCGCCGGCCGGCACCTGTCGGTGTACGGGGTCGACAAGTTCCCCCGGATGACCGACTACGTGGTGCCCTCGGGTGTACGGATCGCCGACGCCGACCGGGTCCGCCTCGGCGCCCACCTGGCCGCCGGCACCACTGTGATGCACGAGGGCTTCGTGAACTTCAACGCCGGCACCGTTGGCACCTCGATGGTCGAGGGGCGGATCGTGCAGGGCGTGCTGGTCGGCGACGGCTCCGACATCGGCGGCGGGGCCTCCATCATGGGCACCCTTTCCGGCGGCGGCACCGACAAGATCAGCATCGGTGAGCGGAGTCTGGTCGGCGCGAACGCCGGCGTCGGGATCTCGCTCGGCGACGACTGCGTGGTCGAGGCCGGCTGCTACATCACCGCCGCGTCGAAGATCACGCTCCCCGATGGCCGGGTGGTCAAGGCCCGGGAGCTGTCCGGCGTCGACGGCCTGCTGTTCTGGCGCAACTCGGTCACCGGCGGGCTGGAGGCCCGGCCGCGCACCGGCCGGGGCATCGAGCTGAACGCCGCCCTGCACGCCAACGACTGACGGACCCGCCGGGTCCGCGGCGCTCGGCCGCGGACCCGGCGGGGTACGCCTCAGCGCAACCGGTACGCCTGGATGATCCGTTGGGTCACCGTGTTGCCGGCGGTGTCCCGGGCGGTGGCCCGCAGCGACACGTAGCCGGTGCCGGCCGGATGCCGCAACAGGGCCGCCCAGCCGTCGGCCGAGGTGCGGACCAGCTTCGCCTTGCCCCAGGTCTTCCCGCTGTCGTACGAGACGTCGACAGCGAGCTTCTCCACCCGGGTGGCCGGTGCGCCGGGCTGCCGCTGCACCCGTACCGGCACAACAAAGCCCTGACCGGCCGGAGCGCTGTTGTCGACCCGCAGCGGTGGTGCGAAGCGCACCGCCGACAGGGGCAGCCGGGCCGGCGTCTCACCGGCGACGTGCCTCGATCGGAAGGTCCAGGTGGATTCGACCTCGGTGCTCAGGTCGGTGAAGCTGCGCTTCGCCGACGTGACGAGCCGGTAGTCTGCCGCACCCGGTGGCACTGTGAACTCTCCGGAGCCGGCGTACTCGCTCTCGCCGACCAGCTTGCCGTTGCGCCAGAGTTTGGTGTGCTCGCTGTCGGTCAGCGAGGCGCCCGGGTGCCCGGCTGCGTCGCTGAACATCGGCACGCCGACCACTATGGTGTCGCCGACACGGCTGACGCTCTGTTCCGGCCAGCGCGGTTTCGGGAAGGACGGTGCGTACGGAGCCTGGTTCCAGAGCTCCTGGACCGTCCGCCCGGCCCGGTACGCGGTGGGGACGGAGAAGAGCGCCGCCTTCGGGCTCAACCAGCCGTCCTCGTCCACCGTTCCGAAGTAGATATCGGATTCCCACTTCACGCCCTTGGTGTTGTAGTACTCCACCCGCTGGCCGGGCACGACGGTGGGCAGGACCATGGCGGAACCACCCACGTTGTACTCCAGCTCGGGGAACACGATCCGCTCGGCCGTCATGCCCGGGTAGCCACCGCGGAACCGGTGCACGACGGTGGCCAGGTCCCGTCGGGCGTAGTCGCGCACGAACCCGGTGGGCATCCGGCCGGGGATCGCCTCGGCCAACGCGTACAGGTACGGGCTGTTGGCCGCTTCCGGCGTGGTCCACTGGCTGCTGACAGTGGCGACGAACTTGTCGGCGGAGACCGGCTTGCCGATCTGACCGCTGCTCAGGCCGGTGAACGTCTCCGCCCAGAGCCCGATTCCGTACCCACTTCCGTCGTCGGCGGTGAAGTTGCCGCTGAGGTCGATCAGTTGCGGGACGGCTGTCCGGTCCGGAACTGTCGACCGCACCGGCTTGGCCCGGCGGGCGTCCACGACGATCCGGGTGTCCCGCTCGACGGTCAACTCGGGCTGCATCAACAGGGACATCCCGGGCTGCTCATCCTCCGGGCCAGGCTCGAAGACGAGGCCACTCAGGCCGTAGTGCCCCTTGGGCACCCGCACGGTGGCCACCCCGTCGGAACTGACGAGGTCCCAGGAGCCGTAGGTGTCCATCCCGACCAGGAGCGTCCAGTGGTCCGCGGTGCGCGCGCCGGCGCGGTTGAGGTGCTCCACTGTGAGCGTGTAGCTCTCCACCTCACGGTTCACGGCCAGCGGCGTGACAGCGACCGCCGCCCCGGATCGGGCCACGATCCGCCCGGTCCAGTAACCGTCGGCGTCGCCGAGCCGGGTGTCAGTGGTGACTGTCGTGGCGGCCGTGCCGCCCGCCGGCACGGTGAGTTGGCTGGCGCCCAGGACGAACAGGCCGGCCGGCAGCGCCCGACCGCCGGGGCCGGCGCCCTCGATGCTGAGGTCCACCGTGACCGGGGCCGGACCGTCGTTGCGCCAGGTCACCGTACGGGTGATCGGGGTGTCGTCACCGTGCGGCCAGAGGGTACGCCCGAACGAGACGCTGACCGGGTCGGAAGTGAGCTGCTGGGTGATCGCGTGTGCGACGTCGACCCGCCCGGCGCCCTGCTGGTAGGCGGTCTGGTCCGGGTGCGGCTTGGCCGCGGCCATCAGGGTGGCCTTGAGCCGGTCGGCCCGCCATCCGGGGTGCTGCTGGGCCAGCAGCGCGGCCGACCCGGCCACGTGCGGGGTGGCCATCGAGGTGCCGGAGAGCGTGACGTAGCGGTCCCCTACCGGGTCGCCGATGACGCCGGTGGCGGACCGTGCGGCGACGATGTCGACGCCGGGCGCGGTGATGTCCGGCTTCAGCGCGTCGTCGCCGACGCGGGGGCCCCGGCTGGAGAAGTCGGCCAGTTCGTCGTCGCGGTCGACAGCGCCCACGGCGAGCCCGGCGTCGGCGCTGGCCGGGGAGCCGACCGAGCCGTCCGAGCCGTCGTTGCCGGCGGCGAGGACGAACAGCGTGCCGGTCTGCGCGGTAAGGGTCTGCACGGCCTCCTCGACCGGGTCGACCTCCGGGGTGTCCCAGCCGCTGAGGCTCATGTTGACCACGGCGGCCTTCTTCTCCACAGCGGCCCACTGCATGCCGGCGAGGATTGCCGAGTCGCTGCAGCCGGCGTCCTCACAGACCTTGCCGTCCAGCAGCGTCGCGTCCGGCGCCACACCCCGGTACTTGCCGCCGGAGGCGGCGCCGGTGCCGGCGATGGTCGAGGCCACGTGGGTGCCGTGGCCGACCGTGTCCCGAGCGTCGGCGACCTCGGTGAAGTTGCGCGCCTCGGCCACCTTGCCGGCCAGGTCCGGGTGGGTGGCGTCGACGCCGGTGTCCAGCACGGCGACGGACACGCCCGTACCGGTGAACCCGGCCGCCCAGGCGGTGGGCGCGCCGATCTGCGGCACGCTGTGGTCGAGGGTCACCCATCGACGGCCGTCCAGCCAGATCCGCTCGACGCCCCCCGCCGCGTCGAGCCTGGCCCCAGCGGGACCGGTGGTGACCTCCTCCCAGACCGCGCCGAGGGAGGACTTGTCGCTGTTCAGGGCGGCACCGCGAATCACCGGCAGGTCGCGGGTCAGCCGAGTGCCGGGCAGAGCTGCCGGGGCACGCCGGGCGTTGCCCGTTGAGCCGTACGACACCAGCAGCGGCAGGGTGTTGCGGTGGGCGTCGTCGTAACCTGCCTCGACCAGCCCGGTGACGTCGAAGAGTCGCCGGTCCACCCGGCCGGAGCGCAGCAACGGCACCGCGTCCGTCGGCGTCACGGTGAGGCGGCCGCGCTCACGCTGGACCAGGAACTGCACGTCCTCGCGGCCGGCACCCGGCCGGACCGAGGCGCCGGATGCGGTGACGGTGACCCGGTCACCGGTGATCAGCGTGACAGTGGTCGAGCGGTTGGCGGTGGGTCCACCCGAAGTGGACTGTGGGCCGGTGCCGCCCGGTGGGGCGGGCACGGCGGCCGTGGCTGAGGCGGGAGCCGGCGCGGAGAGCGCCAGCGCGAACACGAGGCCGAGGGCGGCCAATCTTCTTCCCTGGTGCAACGGATCCTCCTGGTCAAGCGTCTTGATGGATGGAGTCACATTGACAACCCAGAATTGCATACCGAGTATGCAAAATGAAGGCCAAAAAATGACGGACCGGCCACGAGCCGACGAACCGGGCCGGCATGATCGGGCGGTGACCTCCATGAAGGACAAGATGCTCGCCGGCGAGCCATACATCGCCGACGATCCCGATATCATCGCCGATCTGGACCGGGCCGCCCGGCTGATGGAGCGCTTCAACACCAGCCCCGCGGCCGATCCGCAGGCCCGGATCGCGGCACTGCGTGAACTCCTCGGCGAACTGGGCGAGGACACCTGGATCCGACCACCGTTCTACTGCGACTACGGCTGGCAGATCCGGATCGGCCCACGCAGCTTCGTCAACTACAACGCGGTCTTCCTCGACGTCGCTCGGATCACCCTCGGCGCGGACGTCCAGGTCGGCCCGAACGTGCAGCTACTCACCCCGACGCACCCGGTCGAGCCCGGCCCCCGACGGGACAAGTGGGAGGCGGCCAAGCCGATCACCATTGGCGACAACGTGTGGCTCGGTGGTGGCGCGATCGTGCTGGCCGGCGTGACGATCGGCGCGGACACCGTCGTCGGCGCGGGCGCGGTGGTCACCCGGGACCTGCCCGCCAACGTGGTGGCAGTCGGCAACCCGGCCCGGCCGGTCCGCGAACTCGGCTAGACCGTCGGTGGATCCGACAGGCGGACGACCAGGTCGGCCCGGTCGGCGGTGGGTGTGATCAGGGCGGCGTTCGACTCGTCGCTGCCCAGCGCCCACGCCCGCGCCTGCTTCGGAGACCGACCGAACGCCTCGTGCCGGGCGGTCAGCCGGCGGTGCCGCACCTCGGCGTCCAGATCGAGAAACCACGCCTCGTGCAGCAGCGATCGGATCTCCTGCCAGGGGAAATCCGGCAACAGCAGGTAGTTGCCCTCGGTCACCACCAGCCGGACCGACGGCGGCACCTCGATCGCGCCGGCCACCGGCTCCTCCAGCTCCCGGCGAAACTCCGGCGCGTAGACCGACGTCGGCTCCAGCCGGTGCAGCCGGCGCAGCAGCGAGACGTACCCGTTGGCGTCGAAGGTGTCCACGGCGCCCTTGCGGTCGGCGCGGCCCAGGCGAACCAGTTGCGACTGCGCCAGGTGGAAGCCGTCCATCGGGACCAGGCAGGCGGCCGACCCGATCTCGGCGACGATCCGCTCCGCCAGGGTGGACTTCCCGGCGCCCGGTGCGCCGGCGATGCCGAGCAGTTGCCGCGGGCCGGCCTCGGCGAGCACCAACGCCCGCGCCACCAACTCGTCGGCGGACAGCACCCGGGCCTGCGGCATCAGCCCAGGACCGGGTCGCTGATGGTGAACCGCGCCTGCACCGCCGCCTGCACAGTCTGCGGCTGCGGGTCCAGCTCAAGCTCCGGCGGACCACCGCCCGCGCCACCACCCCCGCCGAAGGCCGCACGGGCGAACATCGGCCGGTCGGCGGGGCCCGCATCGGCCAGCTCGATCAACGAGGTGACCCGGGCGCCCAGCGCCTCCGCGTACTCCCGGGCCCGCAGCAGCGCGTCGCTGATCGCGGCGTGCCGGGCCGCACGATGGGCGGGGCTGTCCGGACGAAGCTCCCACCACGGACCGGCCACCTCGACCTGGTCCTGGTCGGCGAGCCGGAGCATCAGCTCACCCAGCGCGGTGAAGTCGGTGACAGTGACGGTGGTGGTGACACTGCCGTGCCAGGCGACCACCCGCTCACCCGAGCGCCGGGTCTCCGGCCGCACCCGCAGGTCGCCGGTCTCCCGCCGCGCCACCGCCGGCCCGGAGCCGTCCAGCAGCACCCGCACCGCCGCGGCCCGCTCGGCCAACCGGGTCAGCGTCGCCTCCCGGTCCCGGTCGCGGGCTGTCGCGGTGACCGCGAACCGGGCCAGCTCGGGCGGCACCTCCCGGTACGCCTCGCCGCGCACCTGCACCACCGGACCGTCCACCGCCATGCCCCCAGCCTAGTCAGCGACAGGGCGCCGCGCCGCGTAGGAGACAGTGTCCGCGTCGACGTGCAGGCCGGTCAGGTAGCCGCCGGCCACCCCCAGCTCGCGCAACCAGGACACTTCTGCGGCGTGGTCACCACCGGCCGGGAACTGCCGGTCGTACGCGTCGAACCGCCGGTCGCGCAGCGCCACGCGAGAGGCCCGCGCCTCGTCGTAGTGTGCGGTGAGCGCCGGGGCGTCATCGGCGCGCAGCGCGGCGGTCAGGTCGTCCAGGAACGCGGTGACCTCGCCCAGCTCACGCAGCACCCGGTCCCGGTTGCCGAGCAGCATGTTGGCGGTCCGATCGGCCGGGGTTCCGGCGACCCGGGTGCCGTCGGAGAAGCTGCCGGCGGCGAGCGCGAGGATCGCGTCGCGCAGCGGTGCGCGTTGCACGGCGCCGGCCAGCGCGCCGGCGAGCAGGTGCGGCACGTGTGAGGCGAGCGCGGCAGCCGAGTCGTGCTCCGTCGCCGACATCGGCACCACCCGGGCCTCGAACACCTCCACCAGCAGCTCGGCCAGCCAACGGAACGCGGTGGTGGCCGGCCCGGGCGCCGGACAGAGCACCCAGGCCGCGCCGGTGAGCAGGTCCGGCAGCGCGGCCGTCAGGCCCGCCCGGTCGGTGCCCGCCATCGGGTGGCCGGGCACGAACCGGTGCGTCAGCCCCTGCGCGGCGGCGAACGCCGCCACCTGCTCCTTGGTGCTGCCGACGTCGGTCAGCACACACTGCTCACCGGTCATCGCCGCCACCTCGACCAGCGTCGCCGGCAGGGTGGGCAGCGGCCCGCACAGGAAGACCACGTCCCGGTCGGTCACCGCCTCGACCAGCCGGTCCGGAGCGGGTACGCCCAACCCGCGGGTCTCTCGCCGGGTGGCCTCGTCCGGGTCCCACCCGACCACGTCGATGCCGGCGGCGACCATCCGGAGCAGCACCGAGCCACCGATCAGGCCGGTGCCGACCACCGCCGCCCGTACCCGCGCACCTGGCCTGTCCACCATGCTCGACCGCCCGGAGCCGCGATCAGGCGAGACGTGCCGCGACGCCGGCGATGTGCTCGTCGGACTCGGTGAGGGCGACCCGGACATGCTGCCCGGCCGTCGGGCCGTAGAAGACGCCGGCGGCGACCAGGATGCCGCGTCGGGCCAGCCAGTCGACCGTCTGCCAGCAGTCCTCACCCCTGGTCAGCCAGAGGTACAGGCCAGCCTCGGAGTGCTCGACGGTGAACCCGGCACCGGTGAACGCCGCGGCGAGCACCTCCCGCCGGGCGCGGTAACGCTCCCGCTGCTCCTCGGCGTGTCGCTCGTCCCCCAGGGCGGCCACCATGGCAGCCTGCACCGGCGCGGGCACGATCATGCCGGCGTGCTTGCGGACCTTGAGCAGCTCGGCGACGAGCGCCGGGTCGCCGGCGACGAAACCGGCCCGGTAGCCGGCGAGGTTGGACCGCTTGGAGAGCGAGTGCACGGCCAGCACCCCGGCGTAGCTACCCCCGCTGACCTGCGGAGACAACACCGAGACCGGGTCGGCCGACCAGCCCAGGGGCAGGTAGCACTCGTCGCTCGCGACCACCGCGCCACGTTCGCGGGCCCAGTCGACCACCTTGCGCAGGTGCGCCGCGGGCAACACCCGGCCGGTCGGGTTGCCGGGCGAGTTGACCCAGACCAACCGGACCCGCGGGGTCGGCCCGAGCGAGGTGAGCGAGTCGGTACGGACGACGGTGGCGCCGGCCAGCCGGGCGCCATCCTCGTAGGTGGGGTACGCGATCGACGGCACCACCACCACGTCACCCGGGCCGATCCCGAGCAGCGTGGGCAGCCAGGCCACCAGCTCCTTCGAGCCGATGGTCGGCAGCACACCGAGACCGTCGACGCCGGCACCACAGGCTCGGGACACCCACGCCGCGATCGCGGCCCGCAGCGCCGGGGTGCCGGCGGTCAGCGGGTAACCGGGAGCATCGGACGCGTCAGCCAACGCCCGCCGGATCACCTCGGGCACCGGGTCGACCGGCGTACCCATGGAGAGGTTGATCAGGCCCTCCGGATGCGCCGCGGCCAGCGTGGCCGCGGCGTCCAGGGTGTCCCAGGTGAACTCGGGCAGCCGCGACGAGACCGGCGCGGGCCGGTTCAGTGGCCCTCGCCGCGCGGCGGCTGCGCGGCGACGAAGGTGGCGTCCTTCTCCACCTTGCCGACCTTCGAGGCGCCACCGGGCGAGCCCAGGTCCTCGAAGAACTCGTAGTTCGCGCCGGTGTAGTCCTTCCACTGCTCCGGGACGTCGTCCTCGTAGAAGATCGCCTCCACGGGGCAGACGGGCTCACAGGCACCACAGTCGACGCACTCGTCGGGGTGGATGTAGAGCATCCGATTGCCCTCGTAAATGCAGTCGACCGGGCACTCCTCGATGCATGCCTTGTCGAGCACATCTACGCACGGCTCGGCGATGATGTAGGTCACCGGTCTTCTCCTCCGCAAGACTCGCCGCGATCTCCCGCGACGGTAAGAGCCTAGTATCTCGCCGGGGAGGGGGTCGATCGTGCTCCGACAGCAGGATGTGGGACACCGGATCGTGGTCCGCCGGATTGTGGGGATTCGCGAAGGCCGCCCACTATTTTCCGATGCCCTCGGCGAGCTGGTCGAGCTGAGCGAGACTCATCTCACGTTGGCCACCGCTCAGGGGCCGCTTCGGGTCCCGGTGGCGCAGGTCCACCGCGCCAAGCGCGTTCCGCCGACCCGTCGGCCGACCGCCGCGGCGGTCGTGGCGCTGGAGCGGGCCGCCGACGAGGCCTGGCCGGCACCGACCCGGGGCCGACTCGGTGACTGGCTGCTCCGGTCGGCCGAGGGCTGGACCGGGCGCGCCAACTCGGCGCTGCCGATCGGCGACCCGGACCGACCACTGGCCGCCGCGGTCGACGCTGTGGAGCGCTGGTACGCCGAGCGGGGGCAACCCGCGTTGATCAACACGCCGCTGCCCCTCGCCGCACCGGTCGGCGCCGAGCTGGACGCCCGCGGCTGGGGCACCCGCCCGCCGACGCTGGTACAGACCGCACCGCTGCCCCTGCCGGCGTCGACGCCCGCCAGCGGCCAGGCCGACGGGTGGGGCAGTGCGGTCGTCGAACTGGCCACCGCGCCCAGCGACGAGTGGCTGGCCATCGCCGCCGGCCGCAAGGGCGGCCTGCCGGACGCCGCCCGGCACGTCCTCACCGCCGTGGACCAGGTCCGCTTCGCCCACGTGTACGCCGACGGCGCCCTGGTGGCTGTCGGCCGTGGCACGGTGACCGGCCAGAGGCGCTGGTTGGGCCTCAGCCTGATCGAGGTCCTACCGGCGGCCCGCCGCCAGGGGTTGGCCCGCCGCGTGATCCACGAACTGACCAGCTGGGGCGTGTCGGGTGGCGCGACGCACGCGTTCCTCCAGGTCGAGCAGCGCAACACGGCGGCGGTCGCGCTCTACCAGCGGCTCGGCCTCGTCACCCACCACACCTACCTGACCCGGGTCGCCCCGAACTGACCTCGACCGCCGCCCGGCGCGGCGGCGGCCCGGAGCGGCGGCGGCCCGGCGCTTGATCCACTCGGCTTTCAGGAAGTCGCGGCATCCGGACGCCCGGGACCCCCCGACTTCAAGGATGCCGAGTCGATCAAGCTGCGCTCGGGCGGCCACACAAGCGGCCGCGGACGGGCGGCCCCGGAGGGGCCGCCCCGGACGGGCGGCCGCGACGTCCGGCCGCGGCGTCCGGCCGCGGCGTCCGGACGGCGAGCTGGGCGGTGATCAGCGGCGGACGACTCGGCGGGGCTTCGCGGCCTTGACCTCGGCGTACCGCTTGAGCTGCTGAGAGCGGTAGTCACGGCCGAGCGCGGTGAGCACCAGGTAGCCGATCAGCAACCCGGCGCCGGTGGCGAGCAGGTAGAGCCAGATCTGGGCGAAGAACGTCGCCGCGCCGCCGGCGAACGGGTTGTGACCGACCAGCAGGGGCCCGACCAGCACGGTCAGCAGCATCGCCACCGGCACCACGAGGGCCATGTCGGCTGCCCAGCCGGCCAGCGGCCGGCGTCGGCCCCAGCGGAAGGCGACCACGGCGAGGATCAGGCCGATCACCGTGAACATCGCCAGCGACACCCGGTCGGCGGCGGTGTCGTCACTGTCAAATCCGAACCGTGTGATCAGTCGGGCGACCACGTTGACCGCGAACAGTGCCGCTACGAGCACGCCGAGGTCACGCCACCGTTTGTCCATCGCCGGACCCTCCTGCCGTACGCCCCGTCGCGGGGTTCGCATCCCTGGCAGGAATATCTACCACCCTTACCTGGGAGACGTCATCAGTCGGCAGCACCCCAAAAGCAGCCGAGCGTCAGTTGCCGAGCAGGGGCGGCTGCGGGGCGAGGATCTGCCGGAAGCCCATCACCGCGAAGGTCATCGCGCCGGCCACGATCATGGCCAGCCCGACCCAGTTGTCGCCGGCCAGCAGGAGGTCGCCCTCGTTGGTCCGGATGGCGGCGACCACCATCAGCGCGAACCACGGCACCGCCGGCAGCGCCACCGCCCAGCGACGGCCGACCGCCTCGTACGCGAACCAGCTCAGCACGATGTTGGCGCCGATGGCGAGGAGCACCGACACGCCGACCAGTTGCCCGCCGACGCGAACAGTGGCGAGCAGCAGCTCCAGTACGCCGGTCAGCACACCGGCGAGGATCACCACGATCGCACCGACCAGCCGGACGCCCAGGTCCAGCAGCCGCGACGGTGGCCCCGCCGGGGGCGGGGCTTCCTGCTCCTCCACGACCGTCATCGGTGCGGCCGGCACTGTCACCGGAGACCCGCCGCCGCGACCGGTGACCGGTCCGGGGCGGTCTCCGCGGGCAGACCGGCGAAGAGGTCGTCCTCCCACCCGTACGGCCCGGTGCCCGGGCCCTTCTCACCGACCGCGAGGGTGAAGAACTCCACGCCCATGAACTCGCCACCGAAGTTGCCGGCGATCGAGTAGAGCCACGAGTTGGCCGGGATCTGGGTGGCGTGCGCCCGCATCGCGGCCTCCTTGGCCGTGTGCTGGTCGGTGCCGTCGATCCGGGCGGCGATCTGGGCGTCCGGGGTGCCGAAGGGCAGGTCGGCGATGTCCTCGATGCCGCCGAACGGGTTGTCGGAGGACTCGGCGAAATGCGTCATGCCGGCCTCCAGGACGCTGAGCGGCATGGCCGTCCAGTAGACCTTGAGCGGGGCGCAGCCCTCGGCGGTGGCCAGCTCGACGGCGCGCATGGCCACCCGGTGCGCCTGGATGTGGTCGGGGTGACCGTAGAAGCCGTTCGGGTCGTACGTGACGAGCACCTGCGGGCGTACCTCTCGCATGATCTCCACGAGGTGCCCGGCGGCCTCGTCGAGGTCGGCCTGCCAGAAGGCCCGGGGGTGCTCATTGGTCGCGAGCCCCATCATCCCGGAGTCACGGTAGCGGCCGGCGCCGCCGAGGAAGCGGTGGTCGGTGACGCCGAGCGCGGCGCACGCGGCGGCCAGCTCGGCCACGCGGTACCCGCCGAGCTGGTCGGCCTCGGCGGCGGCGAGCTGCGCCAGCGCGGGCACATGGATCTCGCCCTCCTCGCCGAGCGTGCAGGTCACCAGCGTGACGTGCGCGCCGTCTGCGGCGTAGTGGGCCATCGTCGAGCCGGTGCCGATCGACTCGTCGTCGGGGTGCGCGTGGACCAGCAGCAGGCGGCGGTCGGGCAGCATCGTCACGACGGTCACTCTAACTGGCGGTTCTCCCCCGGCCGACGCTGACGCGTCCGCCCAGGTAGGCCACATCACCCCCGCTCCCGCTCTACGATTTGGCGTGTGGACTTTCCGGAGCTGGCCGCCCGCACCCGACGGTTCAGCCACGGCGCGCCACGCGCTGTCTCGGTGGCTGAGGACGGCTCCCGGGTGATCTTCCTGCGCTCCGCCGGCCCCGAGGATCCGGCGGACGCGCTCTGGCTGTTGGACGTGGGCACCGGCGAGGAGCGGCTGGTCGCCGATCCGGCGACCCTGCTGGGCGAGGGCGGAAACGTCCGGTCCCTCTCCCCCGGCGAACGCGCGCTACGCGAGCGGCTGCGGCTCAGCGCCGCCGGCATCGGCTCGTACGCGTTGGACGCGGCCGGCCGGGTTGCGGTGTTCGCGCTGGCCGGGCGGTTGTTCCGGGCCGATCTGGTGCACGGCGACGTGGTGGAGGTGGCGGCCGTCGGCCCGGTGCTTGACCCACGTCCGGACCCGACCGGGCAGCGGTTGTCGTACGTGACGGACGCGGCCGAGGGTGTGCGCCGGGGTGAGCTGCGGGTGATCGACCCCGACGGCACCGACACCCTGCTGGCCGGCGAGGACGCCGGGGTGAGCTGGGGGTTGGCCGAGCACATCGCAGCGGAGGAGTTCGGCCGGTTCCGGGGGTACTGGTGGGCGCCCGACGGCCGCTCGGTGCTCGCCGCCCGGGTCGACGAGTCCCGCCTGGAGCGGTGGCACCTGCACGACCCGGCCGAGCCGGCGAGCCCTCCGACCGCCATCGCGTATCCCCGGGCCGGTGGCCCGAACGCGGAGGTCAGCCTGCACCTGCTGGACCTGGACGACGGCTGGGTCGACGTGCACTGGGACCGGGAAACCTACCCGTACCTGACCGGTGTCAGCTGGGGTGAGGGCAGTCCGTTGATCACCGTGTTGCGCCGCTCGCAGCAGCACGGGCTGGTGCTGGCGGTGGACCCGCGCACGGGTGAGACGCAGGTGCACGCCGAGCTGGCCGACCCGCGCTGGGTCGAGCCGATCGCCGGCACCCCCGCGCACCTTCCGGACGGCCGGGTGCTGGTCGGTGGGGAGCTGGCCCACGACGGGTACGACGCCCGGTGCCTGTTCGCGGACGGCACCCTGCTCACCCCGCCGTCGCTGTACGTACGACGGGTGGTTGGTCGGCTGCCGGCCGCCGCCGGCCCGGCCGACCTGCTGGTGGAGGCGAGCGACGGCGAACCGAGCGAGCGGCACCTGTTCCGGGTCCGCACCACCATCGGCGGCGGGGTGGACGCGCGTCGGCTCACCACCGACTCGGGCTGGTACACCGCCGCTGTGGGCGGGGACGTGCTGGCCGTCGGCGTCGCGTCGCTGGACCACGCCGGAGTGCGCTGGACGGTGCGCCGCGGCGATCAGGAGATCGCCGAGCTGCGCTCGTTCGCCGCCGCCCCGCCGTACTCTCCGTTGCCGCTGCTGGAACGGGTGACCGATCGGCGGCTGCCGGCGGCGGTGCTCTACCCGGACAACCACGTGACGGGCCGGCGGCTGCCGGTGCTGCTGGACATCTACGGCGGCCCGGGGCACCAGGAGGTCGTGGCGGCGCGGGCCGCGTGGCTGGAACGGCAGTGGTGGGCCGACGCCGGGTTCGCGGTGGTCACCATCGACAACCGGGGTACGCCGGGGGTGGCGCCGTCGTTCGAGAAGGCGATCCACCGGCGGGTCGCCGACGTGATCCTGGCCGACCAGATCGACGCGCTCACCGCGCTTGCCGGCAAGCACCCGGACCTGGACCTGGGGCGAGTGGGGGTGCGCGGGTGGTCGTTCGGCGGGTGGCTGGCCGGGTTGGCGGTGCTTCGCCACCCGGAGCTGTTCCGGTGCGGAATCGCGGGCGCCCCGGTGACCGACTGGGCGCTGTACGACACCGCGTACACCGAGCGTTATCTGGGGTTGCCGGAAGACGGCCAGGACATCTACGCGCACCACTCGCTCGTCGAGTTGGCCGCCGAGCCGGTCACCAGCCCGGACCAGGCCCGGCCGTTGCTGCTGGTGCACGGCATGGCTGACGACAACGTGGTGGCCGCGCACACGCTCCGGCTCTCCGCGGCCCTGCTGAGCACCGGCCGGCCGCACGCCGTGCTGCCGCTGACCGGGGCCACCCATCTGGCCGCGAACGGCACCGCCGAGCGGCTGCTCCCCCTGGAGCTGGACTTCCTCCGTACCCATTTGCTGTAACGGCCACGATCACCAACGCTCCACGAGGTGTCCCCGGCCCTGCGGCGGATCGTACGACTCGGGCCAGTAGTCGATGATCTTGCTGATCAGCCCATGCTCGGACATCTCCAGCCAGACGCACGCGTCCTGCTGCTCGTCACCGACGCGGACGTCGAGCAGCAGGGCAGCGAGGCGGCCATCGGCGATCACCCGTAGCGGCCGGAGGTGCCAGTCGCCGGGGTACTCGGTGTTGAACCGCAGGAACGCGTCAGTGCCGCGAATGCGCTCCCGAGTCTGCGGCATCTCGTAGACCACATCATCGGTGAGCAGGGCGGCCAACCCGGACCAGTCGCGGCGCTCCAGAAGATCAACGTAGGCGCGGGCGGTCTGCCGGGTCGTCGAGGTGTCGTCCACGACGCGGACCCTAGCCGCCGCCAGCGACAATCCGACGAGCCCTCGGCGGGCTCAACACCGGGCGAGACAACATCCCCGGCACATGCTCACAGCCCATGAACGGATTCGTTGCGGCGGACTCGACGTGATCGGCGCCGCCGGTATTCAGGGGCGTGTGTCGTACCGGGTCCGGGCTTCGAAGACGCGGTCCATGTGCGTCTCGGCCCAGCTCTTGATCGCGATCATGACCGGGAACAGTTCATGGCCGAGCGGGGTGAGCTCGTAGTCCACGCGGACCGGTACCGAGGCGGTGACGGTGCGGGTGACGAGACCGTCGCGCTCCAGGGTGCGCAGGGTCTGGGTGAGCATCTTCTGGCTGACGCCCGCGATGCGCTGGGCGAGCTCGCCGTGCCGCTGCGGGCCGTTGACCAGCGCCGGGATCACCAGGGCGACCCACTTGTCGGTGAGCCTGCTCAGCAGCTCACGCGTCGGGCACTGTTCCAGGAACGCGTCGTAGTCGCGTTTTGCCTGTTCGCGGCGTTGCGCTGCGGTCGACGTCGCCATTCTTTCCTCCTTGGTGCCCTAGGCACTTTAAGGTACCTACTTTCTCATAGTGCCGAAGATTCGTACGGTCGTGGTGATCACGAAATCCCACGAAGGAGACGGCGATGCGCGCAGTCAGCTACGCAGAGTTCGGAGGGCCGGAGGTCCTGCACGTGGCCGAGGTGCCGGTGCCCGAGCCGGGGCCGGGGCAGGTCCGGGTGCGGGTCGCGGCGTCGGTTGTCCATCCGGTCGATCTGATGGTCCGCTCCGGTCGGTTCCCGGCTCCGTTGCCGACCGGTCTGCCCTACACGCCCGGTTGGGACGTTGCCGGCAGCGTCGACGCGGTCGGACCGTCGGTCGACGAGTTCACGATCGGCGACGAGGTCATCGGCTTCTCGCCGTGGCTGCAAACCACTGTCGGCGCCCACGCCGAGTACGTGGTCCTCGATGCCGCCTGGCTGACCTCCGCGCCCGCCGGCGTCTCCGCCACCGAGGCGGCGACACTGCCGACCAATGGCCTCGCCGCCGCCCAGGCACTCGACCTGCTCGCGCTCCCGGCGGGTTCGACAGTGCTCGTCACCGGCGCCGCTGGGCAGGTCGGTGGGTTCGTTCTGGCGCTGGCCCGGGCGGCCGGTCTGCACGCCACCGGACTGGCCGGGGCCGACGACCGCGCGTTCGTCGAGTCAATGGGCGCGGCGTTCCTGTCGCGCGACGACGATCCGACGGGAACGTTCGACGCGGTCATCGACCTGGCGGTGATCGGCTCCTCGCTGCTGGACCTCGTTCGGGACGGCGGCGGTTACGTGGCCGCGTCACCCCCGCTTCGCCCGGAGCCGGTGCGGGGAATCCGGACCGTCGCGCTGGAGGTGCTACCGGACGGAACCCGGCTGGGCGAACTGGTCGAACTCGTCACCAGCGGCGACATCCCGCTCCGGGTCGCTGACGTGTACCCCTTCGCCGCCGCGTCGGCCGCCCACGAGCGGCTGGCCCGAGGCGGGGTGCGCGGCGGCGTGGTGATCGTCCCCTGATCCGCCGCCGCGGAAGCTCGATGAGGGGCTTGTATCTCAAGCCGCTCGAGATCGCATAGTGGGCGTCGTGGACAGAAAAGAGCTGTACGCCATCGGGGATGTCGCCCGGCGGACAGGCCTGAGCGTCAGTGCCGTCCGGTACTACGCGGACGCCGGTGTTGTCACGCCGGCCGCCAGCACCCCGGCCGGCGGTGCTGTCGGCCATCCTGCGGCAGGACTCCACGGCCGAGCAGGTCACGCTGATGCACAAACTGGTCGGCATGTCGGACGAGGAACGCGACCGGCTGATCGACGAGTTCTGGACCGAGGTCTCCGCCGGCTGGGAGCCGCCGGAGCGGATGGTCGAGTGGTGGCGGGCGGCCCGACCGGAGCTGCCCGAACATCCCACCGCAACCCAGTTGGAGGCGTGGATCGAGCTGGCCGAGCTGGTCCGGGACAGCGAGGTCCGGCAGGCCGTACGCCGTGACTTGCACGAGGCGTGCACCACCGGGGCCGGGCCGCTGATGACCTCCTCGCCGATGCTGGACGCCCTGGAGGAGGGCGCCACGATCGGCCAGCCGGTGATGGACGCGGCGCGCGAGCAGGTGCCGCCCGACTCGCCCAGAGGCCGGGAGATCGCCGACCAGTGGATCGGGTGGCTGACCGGCATCTTCGCGACGCCGGACAGCCCCGGGATACCGGACACGCCCGAGTTCCGGATCCAGGCCGCCGACCAGATGCGCAAGGGCGCGGAATGGGACCGCACGCCGCCGGAGCAGGAGGGTCCGTTCGACAGGTACATGGAGTTGGTCACCACAGTGAACGACGCGCCGCCGGAGCGGTTCCCGTACGAGTGGCTGGCCGACGCACTGCGCGCGTCCGCCGTGCCGGCCTCCTGATTGCCGATCCGCGACCCGGCACGTATGTCCGTGCCGCCGCCATCGCCGAGGCTGGAACGCATGGACAACGTGGTGGAACTCGACGGGGTGCGCGATGAGCCCCACCGGGAGCACACCCTCCGGCGTGCGCCTTGGCTGGCGCCCATGTCGATGTGCTGTTGAGCGGTATACCTCAGAGGTATGAATATGACTCTGAGGTATACCGCTCCACACCGAATCTGCCCGGATGGAGGTGACGGACGGTCACCGCCGGCCCTTGAGGAACTGGGTGGTGGCTTCGATGAGCAGACTGCGGGTGCCAGGTTCGGAGCCGCTGTGGCCCGCGTCCTCCACGATGTGGAACTTCGCCTCGGGCCAGGCCCGATGCAGGTCCCAGGCTTGGCTGGGCGGCGTCTTGATGTCGTAGCGGCCGTTCACGATGACCGTCGGGATGTGTCGAATGCGGTCGACGCCCGCCAGGAGACCTTCCGGCGGGAGGAAGCCGCCGTTGCTGATGTAGTGGTGTGTGATGCGGGCGAACGCCAGCAGGCTGGTGTCGTCGATCCCGGGCAGCGTCATCGGCAGCAGGGTGTTGGCCGAGAGCTCCCAGCCCATCCAGGCGCGGGCCGCCGGGTCGTGGACCGCGGGGTCGGGGTCGGAGATGCGGCGGCCATACGCGCCGACGAGGTCGTCCTGTTCGGTCACGGGGATCGCAGCACAGAACGCCGCCCACTCGGCGGGGAACAGGTGTGCTGCGCCCGCCGGGGTGAACGCCCACGCCTCGTCTGATTTGCGAACCAGCCACACGCCACGGAGCACGAGTTCGGTGACCCGCTCGGGATGGGCCTGCGCGTAGGCCAGGCCGAGGGTGCTGCCCCAACTGCCGCCGAAGACGAGCCAACGCTCGATTCCCAGGTGCTCGCGTAACCGCTCGATGTCCGCCACCAGGTGCGGGGTGGTGTTGTGTTCCAGTGACGTCTTCGGGTCGCCCGCGAAGGGCCGGCTGCGACCGCAGTTTCGCTGGTCGAACAGCACGATCCGGTAGCCGGACGGGTCGAAGTACCGCCGATTGTCGGGGAGCAGGCCACCGCCGGGACCGCCGTGCAGGAACACCGCGGGTTTGCCTCCGGGGTTCCCGCACAGTTCCCAGTAGAGCTCATTACCGTGGCCGACGCTGAGCATCCCGGACTCGTACGGCTCGATGGGCGGATACCAATCCATAAACAGCAGGGTCCCCTCCCGACGGCGTTGTCGGAAGGGGACCCTGCTGGTCTGCGGTGCGACTTACGGCTTGACGTGCGCGTTCACGAACGACGGGTAGCCGAAGACACTGGAGATGAAGATCCCGCCCGCCTTGGACCCGTGCACGTTGTAGGCCACGTCGACGAAGAGCGGCACCACCGGCGCGTGCTCCTTCATGATCCGCTCGTCGAGCTTGGCCCACTCCGGGCCCTGCTCGGCCGCGGACAGCGCCGAGATGCGGTCCATCTCGGTGTTGATCGCCGGGTCGTTGAAGTAGGCCTGGTTGCTGTTGCCCTCGGCCTTGATGGTGCGGCCGTCGTAGAGCACCGGCAGGATCGACGCCCCGCTCGGCCAGTCCGCCGCCCAGTTACCGATGTACAGGTCCCACGGGTTGTTCTTCTTCTTGATCTCGTCGAGCTTCGCGTCGTCGGAGATGTTCCGCAGCGTGATCTTGAAACCGGCCCGCTCCAGGTTGGCCTTGAGCTGCGCGCCCTGCTGCTGCTCGGTGGAGTTGTCGGCGACGCCGAGGACCAGCTCCGGCGTCTTCCCGCCGAGCAGCTCCTTGGCCTTGTCGACGTTGCCGTTGGCCCCCGCCGGGTACGCGTCGTACGCCTTGTAGCCGATGGTGGCCGGCGGCATCAGCGTGGTCAGCGGCGCGGCGACGGTCTGCCCGCCCATTGCCTTGATGAAGCCCTCGCGGTCGATGGCGTAGTTCAACGCCTGGCGGACCTTGAGGTCGGTGACCCGCTGGTTGTTGATGACGAGCTGGTTGGCACTCGGCGTCGGCGAGAGGATGCTGCGCGACTTGAGCGTGGCGTCCCCGGCCACCTTGGCGACCAGCGAGGCGGGCACTGTGTTGAAGGCGAGCGCGCTCTGGTCGGCGCCGTTGTCGGCGATCACCCGGTTGTTGGCGGCGTCAGCGGTCGGGCCGAAGCTCCAGACGAACTGGTCCGGGTACTGGTGCCGTACCGGGTCGGTCTTCGGGTCCCAGTTGGTGTTGCGGTCCAGGGTGATCTGCACGCCGACCTGGTTCTTGGCAACCTTGTAGGGGCCGGACGAGAACGGCTGCTTGTCCAGGTCGACGCCGGTGTCCTTGTCGGCCGGCAGCGGCGCGGTGGTCGGCAGCGAGACCGCGAACGGCAGGTCACAGCGGGGCTTGGCGAACTCGAAGCGCAGCGTCTTGGCGTCCGGCGTGCTCAGGCCGGGCGGCAGCGACGTCTTGTTCTTCTTGAAGTCCCACTTGGTGTCGAACTGCGCGGTGTCGGCCAGCCACTCCTGGATGTAGGTCGGGCCGCCGGACAGGTCCGGGTCGAAGGAGCGAGCGATGCCGTACGCGATCTCCTTGGAGGTGATCGGCCGGCCGTCCTCGAACTTCACCCCGTCCTTGACGGTGAATTCCCAGACCTTGCAGTCGTTGTTGACGTTCTTGCCCGGCGTCTCGGCCAGGTCGCCCACCAGGACCAGGCCGCCCTTGCCGTCGTCCTTCCAGGTGGTCAGGTAGCGGGCGAAGAGCGGGTTGGCCATCAGACCGGCGAACGAGTACGTCCGCTGCGGGTCGAGGTGGGAGATCGGCGACTCCCGGATGATGGTGAAGGTGCCGCCCTTCGCGGCGCCGCTCACCTCGGCCGCCGGCCCCTGCGAGTCCTTGGGGTCGGTAGCGATGACCCCGGTCTGCTGCCGTTCGGTGTCGACAGTGGTGCCCTCGCCCGTGTTCTTCGAGCACGCACCCAATGCCACAACCAGAGCGATCGCGCCGCCTGCGGCAACCGCCACGCGTGGTCTCATGAAGTACCCCCTTCACCATGTGCCGTGCGGTTTCGTCGGGGCGAGAACCGCCGACGTCCCGAGGATCGTAAGGAAGAAAACCTACGAGTTGTGTAACAGTTGTCGATAAATTTCGCCACCGGCCCAGCCGCCGGTCACAGGCTGGACATCGACAGGTCAGCGCAGCCGCACCCGGGGGTCGATGGCCGCGTAGAGCAGGTCCACCAGTACGTTCGCCAACACCACGAAGACCGCGGCGATCAGCACGGTGGCCATGATGGTGGGCAGATCGCCCGAGCGCACCGCGTCCACCGCCGTACGCCCCAACCCCTGGATGCCGAACGTCGTCTCGGTGATCACCGTCCCGCCCAGCGCCCCGCCCACGTCCAGCCCCGCGATGGTCACCACCGGGGTGATCGCCGCGCGCAGCGCGTGTCGCCCGTACACCTTGGGTTTGGCCAGGCCCTTGGCCCGCGCGGTCCGGACGAAGTCCTCCGACAGCGTCTCCAACATCTGCGCCCGCGACAACCTGGCGTAGATGGCCGAGAAGAGGAAGGCCAGCGCCACCCAGGCCAGCACCAATCCGCTGGCCCACTTCGCCGGGTTGTCGAAGATTGAGGTGTAGCTCGGCACCGGCAACAGCCGCAGGTTGTAGACGAACACCAGCAGCAGCACCGCGCCCACGAAGTACAGCTGCAACGACGCGCCGGTCAGCGAGAATCCGATCGCCAGCCGATCCAGCCAGGTGCCCCGACGCAGCGCGGACACCATGCCGAGCCCCACGCCGAGCAGCAACCAGAGGATGGCCGCAGGGATCACGATGCTCAGCGTCACCGGCAGCACCCGGGCGATGGTGTCCGAGACGGCCTCGTTGGTGACGTACGACCAGCCCAGGCAGGGTGCGTCGCACCGGCCGCCCTGGGCGCTGCCCAGGTCCCGACCGGTCACGATGCCCTTCATGTAACCGGCGTACTGGCTGATCAGCGGGTCGTTCAGGCCCAGGTCGTCGCGGACCCGCTCCAGCCGCTCCGGGTTGCAGTTCTTCGAGCAGATGCTGCTGACCGGGTCACGCGGCAGGGCGAAGAACATCAGGAAGGTCAACACGCTCACCGCGAAGAGGGTCAGCGTGGCGGAGAAGAGTCGCTTGAGCAGAAATCGCGCCATGATTTTGACCCCTACCGGGACGACTTCGGGTCGAGCGCGTCCCGCAACGCGTCGCCGAAGAGGTTGAAGGCGAACACCAGCGCGAAGATCGTGATGCCCGGGAAGAACACGTACGCCGGGTCGGTCTGGAGGAAGTCCAGACTGCGGTAGATCATTCGGCCGAAGCTCGGCGTCTCGTCGCTGAGACCGACGCCGATGAACGACAGCGCCGCCTCGCTGGTGATGAACTGCGGCACCGCCAGGGAGAACGACACCAGGATCGGCGCCCAGATGTTCGGCAGCAACTGCCGGAAGAGCATGTGCCCCAGCCCGGCCCCGCTGGCCCGGGCCGCCTCCACGAACTCCCGCTCGCGCAGCGCGATCACCTGCCCGCGGACCAGCCGGGCCGTGCTGGTCCAGCCGAAGATGGCGAAGACGGCGATCAGCACGCCCACCCCGAAGGCGGACGACACCTGCCCCCGCTCGCCGTAGAAGCGCAGCGTGATGGTGGGAGTGAGCGCCAACGCGATGATCAGGAAGGGCATAGCCAGGGTCAGGTCGGTGATCCAGTTGATCACCGCGTCGAGCCAGCCGCCGAGGTAGCCGGCGAGCGCGCCCAGCACGATCCCGATCGTCGCGGTGATCAGGGCCGCTGCGAACGCGATGAACAGCGAGGTCCGCAGCCCGTAGATCAGCCGGATGAAGATGTCCCGGCCCAGCCCCGGCTCCAGACCGAACCAGTGCTCGCCGCTGACCCCGCCGGCGTACCCCAGCGGCATGCCGAAGCCGTCCAGCATGTTCTGGAACTGCTCCCGCGGGCCGATCCCGTAGACCATCTCGATCAGCGGGGCGGCCAACCCCAACAGCAGGAAAAAGACCAGGAGTACGCCGCTGACCACGGCCGTACGGTCGCGGCGCAGCCGCAGCCAGGCGAGCTGACCGGGCGAGCGACCGACGACGCCCTTGGTCGCGGCTCCGCCCTCGTCGCCACCGGACTCGATCTCGGCCAGCGCGACACCCTCCACCGGGGACAGGCTCACGACGGCACCTCCTCGACGTTCGCTTCGACCCCGCGGCCCTCCGGCTCGACGCCGATCGCGGCGGCCTCCGCCACCAGGCCGGCGCCGGCTGGTTCCGGGAAGTGGCACGCGGTGGCCTGGTTGCCGCCGTCGCGCGGCACCAGCGCGGGCTCCTCGGTGGCACAGACGTCCTGCGCCTTCCAGCAGCGGGTACGGAACCGGCAGCCCGACGGCGGGTCCAACGGGGTGGGCACGTCACCGGTCAGCCGGATCCGACCCGCCGGACCGAGCTGGGTGACGTCCGGGATCGCCGAGAGCAACGCCCGCGTGTACGGGTGCTGCGGGCGCTCGTAGATGTCCGCCCGGTCGCCGATCTCCACGATCCGCCCCAGGTACATGACAGCGACCCGCTGGCAGAAGTGCCGGACCACGGCCAGGTCGTGCGCGATGAACACGAAGGCCAGGCCAAGCTCGCGTTGCAGGTCGCGCAGCAGGTTGACGACCTGCGCCTGGATCGAGACGTCCAGCGCGCTCACCGGCTCGTCCGCGACGATCAGCTTCGGCCGCAGGGCCAACGCGCGGGCGATACCGATGCGCTGGCGCTGACCACCGGAGAACTCGTGCGGGTACCGGTTGTAGTGCTCCGGGTTCAGCCCGACCAGCTCCAGCAACTCCTGCACCCGGGCCTTGATCCCACCCGGCGGCTTGATCCCGTTGACCTGTAGCGGCATCGCCACGATCCGGCCCACTGTGTGCCGGGGGTTCAGCGAGGCGTACGGGTCCTGGAAGATGATCTGGAGTTCCTGGCGCAGCGGGCGCAACTCCCGGCGGCCGGCGTGCGTGATGTCCCGCCCGTCGAACTCGATGCTGCCGCTCGTCGGTTCCAGCAGCCGCACCAGCATCCGACCGGTGGTGGTCTTGCCGCAGCCCGACTCCCCCACCAGGCCGAGCGTCTCGCCGGGGCGCACGTCGAAGTCGAGCCCGTCCACCGCCCGCACCAGACCGGTGGCACGCAGCCCCTGGCGTACCGGGAAGTGCTTGCTCAGGCCGCGTACCCGCAGCAGTGGTTCATCGGTCATCGGGCCACCCCCACGGATGCGATGTCCTCGGCGTAGAACGTGGCGCGCTCCTCGGCGCTCAGGTGACAGGCGACCAGATGGCCGGCCGAATCGCCCTCCCCCGCCGGGCGCAGCTCGGGCACCTCGGTGCGGGAGCGGCTGCCGGCGCGGTCCGCGTACCGGCAGCGGGGGTGGAACGCGCAGCCCGGCGGCAGGTTGATCAGGCTGGGCGGGTTGCCAGGGATGGGCACCAGGTCCGCGTCCGCGTCGCCGTGCAGCGACGGCACGCTGGAGAGCAGACCCCAGGTGTACGGATGCTGCGGCGCCCGGAGCACCTGCTCGACGCTGCCCCGCTCGACGGCCCGCCCGCCGTACATGACCAGCACGTCGTCGGCGACCTGGCCGACCACGCCGAGATCGTGGGTGATCAGGATGATCGCGGAGTGGAACTCGGCCTGGAGGTCGGCGAGCAGGTCCAGGATCTGCGCCTGGACGGTGACGTCCAGCGCGGTGGTCGGCTCGTCGGCGATCAGCAGCGCCGGGTCGTTGACCAGGGACATCGCGATCATCGCCCGTTGGCGCATGCCGCCGGAGAACTCGTGCGGGTACTGGTCGAAGCGGCGCGCCGGCTGCGGGATGCCGACCCGGTCCAACATGTCGACCGCCCGCTGGCGGGCCTCGCGCCGGTTGGCCTTCGGGTGGTGCACCCGGTACGCCTCGGCGATCTGCCGGCCCACCGTGTAGTACGGGTGCAGCGCCGACAGCGGATCCTGGAAGATCATCGCCATGTCCCGGCCGCGCAGCCGGCGTACCTCCTCGTCGGCGAGGCCGACCACCTGCCGGCCACCCACGGAGATCTCCCCGGTGATGGTGGTCCGCTTCGGGTCGTGCAGGCCGAGAATGGCCAACGAGGTGACGCTCTTGCCGGAGCCGGACTCACCAACGATGCCGAGGGTGCGGCCCCGCTCGACGGCGAACGACACCCCGTCGACCGCGCGCACCACGCCGTCCTCGGTGTCGAACCGGACCCGAAGATCACGCACCCGCAGGTAGGCGTCCTGGTCGGAGCGCTGTGCCGGCACGACGGGGCGGTCGTCCGGTTCGCCGGACGGCGAGGGTTCCGAGCTGTCCACGGCCACCTCCCTCAGTGACGAAGGGAACTTACAGGAAAGTCCCGAGGGTGAAAATAAGCTACAAAGTCGGCACGTGTCAGCGGGCCCGAGCGTAACGAGTCGGCATCGGCCCCGCACCCCCCTCACCTCGCCATCCACGCCCATTCATGTCGCGCCTCACGCCCGCGCCCCCGCGCCTCACGCACCGCGCCCCGCGCCAGGCGCCAGGCGCCCCGCGCCAGGCGCCCCGCGTCCCGCGTCCCGCGTCCCGCGCCAAGATCTCCGCACCTTCCCTGAAGTTGCTGCCTCCGACGCGCCAGAGACAGCAACATCCCTGATACTGCGCGGATCTTGACGACAGACACCGCCCCCGAGAGCAGGAGCGGGGTCTGGTGCGCCCACCGCCACCAAGGTCGCGCTCGAACCAGGATCTAGTGGCATCGCCGACGCGCCGATACCACTACAACCAGGATGTTGCGCGATCTTGTGCTCGCACGTCGGCTGCGACCTCGTCGATCCGGCGTGAGCTGCACTCGGCAGGTGACTCCCGCCGGCATTCCTGGCCACGCGGTGCCATGGACCGAGTCGGACCCTCCCACTACGTGGAGCGGTCGACGGCCAAGGCCGGCGAGGTGTTGGAGTTGGCGGAGCCGGTGCGAGCCACCATTCGGCCGGAGGATCTGCTGGCCTGACGGGTGTCGGTCGGCTGGCCTAGGGTCGGTCCATGACCGAGTTCGACGCGGCCGCCGCCGCCGTCCAGGCCGCCCTCGACGCGGGCGCGCGGTACGCCGACGCCCGGGTGATGCACCGCCGCTACGAGTCGATGACGGCGCGCAACGGTGACGTGGAGGAGCTGACGCAGGACGAGAGCATCGGGCTCGGGGTCCGAGCGTTGGTCGGGGCGAGTTGGGGCTTCCACGCCGTACCCGATCTGTCCGATGCCGCCGCCCGCGACGCCGGCCGGCGCGCGACGCGGACCGCCATGGCGAGCGCGCGGGTGCCGGGCCCTCCGGTCGACCTGGTGCCGGTCCAGGCGGTCACCGCGAGCTGGGCCTCCGGCTGCCAGATCGATCCGCTCGGGGTGCCCCTGTCGGACAAGGGCGATCTGCTGGTCGACGCGACCCGCACGATGGCCGAGCACGGCGCGGACCTGGCCGAGGGCCTGTACCAGATCTGGGACACCGCGAAGTGGTTCGTCTCCAGCGAGGGCCACCGGATCGACCAGCGCATCCGCGAGTGCGGTGGCGGCATCTCGGCCACCTCGATCGGTGACGGCGAGACGCAGCGCCGGTCCTGGCCGAGCTACCGCGGCCAGTACGGCACCACCGGGTGGGAGCTGGTCGAGTCGCTGGATCTGGCCGCGCACGCCGCGCAGATCGCCGAGGAGTCCCGGGCGCTGCTCACCGCGCCGCCCTGCCCGGCCGGCGAGACCGATCTGATCCTCGGCGGCGAGCAGTTGGCCCTGCAGATCCACGAGTCGGTCGGGCACGCCATCGAACTGGACCGGATCCTCGGCTGGGAGGCGGCGTTCGCCGGCACGTCCTGGCTGGACCTGGCCCAGCTCGGCTCGCTGCGTTACGGCTCGGAGCTGATGAACATCACCATCGACCCGACCATCCCGGGTGCTCTGGGCAGCTTCGGTTTCGACGACGAGGGCTCCCCGGCGGTCAAGCGGGACGCGGTCCGCGACGGTCGCTGGGTGGGTGTGCTCGCCGGCCGGGATTCCGCCGCGATGGCAAACCTGGACTACGGCGGCAGCGTACGGGCCGACGGGTGGGCCCGGCTGCCGATGGTGCGGATGACCAACGTCGGCCTGGAACCCGGCCCACACACGCTGGAGGAGATCATCGCGGCTACCGACGACGGCGTGTTGATGGACCTCAACCGGTCCTGGTCGATCGACGACAAGCGGCTCAACTTCCAGTTCGGCTGCGAGGTCGGCTGGGAGATCAAGAAGGGGCGGCGGGGGCGGATGCTGCGCAACCCCACGTACACCGGGATCGGTCCGCTGTTCTGGCGCTCGATGGACATGCTCTCCAGCGAGACGGTCTCCTGGGGCACGCCCAACTGCGGCAAGGGCCAACCCGGCCAGGTCGGGCACACCGGCCACCCGGCCGCGCCGGCCCGGTTCCGCAACGTCCGGGTGGGGGTCTCGGCGTGAGCGCGAGGAGTGAGCCGGGTTTGCGAGCCCCGCAGTCGCGAACGAAAGGCGGCTCGGCGTGAGCGCGAGGAGTGAGCCGGGTTTGCGAGCCCCGCAGTCGCGAACGAAAGGTGGCTCGGCATGAGCGGGCAGACGGAGTTGGAGCTGGCCGGGCAGGTCGTGGAGCTGGTTCGGCGTCTTGGCGGGCCGGCCGCGCAGGCCGAGGCGGTGGTGACGCGGGCGGACCTGGCGCTGACCCGGTTCGCCAACTCGGGCATCCACCAGAACGTCTCCGAGTCCACTGTCGGGGTCCGGCTGCGGGTGCACGTCGACGGTCGGACGGCTGCCGGTGGCGGCAGCGTGGTCACCGCCGACGGGTTGTCCGCCCTGGTGGAGCGCACCCTGACTGCGGCCCGGCTCTGCCCGCCCGACCCGGGTTGGCCGGGGCTGACCCCGCCCATGCCCATGCCGGACGCCCCGCCCGTCGACGAGGCCACCGCGCACGCCGAGCCGGATCAGCGGGCCGATCGGGTGGGGGCGTTCGTGGCCGCCGCCGGGGGCCTCAGCACCGCCGGTTACTGCCGCACCGCGCACCGCTCGTCGGCGTTCGCCAACTCGGCCGGGCACTCGGCGTACGGCCGCTCGGTGGAGGCTGCGATGGACGGCATCGCCCGCCGTGATGGCGCGGACGGGGTGGCCCGGCGCAGCACCGACCGGCTGTCCGACGTCGACGGCGCCGAGTTGGGCGCGCAGGCGGCCGCGAAGGCGCAGGCGGCGGCCGACCCGGTCGAGCTGCCGCCGGGGCACTACGAGGTGGTGTTCGAGCCGGCCGCCGTGGCGGACCTCCTGCAGAACCTGTCCTTCTACGGCTTCAACGGCAAGCGCTACGCCGAGCGGCAGTCGTTCGCCGAGCCGGGCGCGGCCCAGTTCGACCGGGCGGTGACCCTGGTGGACGACCCGCTGGGCGGGTCCGGGTTGCCGTTCGACGCGGAGGGCACCGGCCGACGGGCGCTGACACTGGTCGAGGCGGGCACCACCCGGGCGGTGGCGCACGATCGCCGAACCGCCGCCGAGGCGGGCGCGGAGTCCACCGGGCACGCGGTCGCGGGGGGTGCCACCTGGGGCCCGATGCCCCGTAACCTGCGGCTGACCGGCGCGGTGGCGGGTCCGGCGAGTGCGGTGGGCCGGAGCACCACCGGCGCGGCGGCCGGGGCTGTCGTCGACGCGGACACCGCCGCGTTGGTGGCCGGCGTACGCCGAGGGCTGCTGGTCACCGACCTCTGGTACACGCGGGTGCTCGACCCGAAGAGCCTCGTCGTCACCGGGTTGACCCGCAACGGCGTCTGGCTGATCGAGGACGGCACTGTCGTCCGGGCGGTCCGTGACCTGCGGTTCACCGAGTCGTACCCGCGGGCGCTCGGGCCGGGGGCGGTGCTGGGGCTGGGGGCGCGGGCGGTGCGCCAACCGGAGCGGGTGGACGGTGCCTGGTGGGCGGCGCCCTCACTGCGGCTGGCGTCCTGGCACTTCACCGGAGGCGCCTCCGGCTGACGTTCTCGACCGCAGGCGCCAAACCGGCGTGTCGAGGGCTTTTCCGCAGGCCAGACACACGGGACACTCCCTTGCGCGGACGGCTCGCAGAGATCGGCGTAACGTGTGTCACTTAGCTGCGTCGGTCGATCCGGCGTGGTCGTTGGTGTGCGCATGACGTGGCAGCGGGTGCGGGTTCGCCGGTCCGCGTGCCGACCGGAGAGAGACCAGCCCGCCCGTACGGGCCCGTCGAGGAGACGACTCGAATGACTTCAACGGCAACGAGGCCGAGGGGGGCGCGGGCGCGCGCCGCCATCGCGGCGAAGACGTTGCGTACCGACCGATGGTGGTTCGCCCCGCTGATCACCGTGATCGGGCTCAGCGCCTGGGTCGCGTACGCGACCGTCCGGGTCTTCATGCACAAGTGGTACTGGGTGGACCAGTTCCACTACCTGACCCCGTTCTACTCCCCGTGCGTGACCGACCGGTGTGTCGAGGAAGCCTCGCACTTCGGCCGGTTCCTGCCCGGCTGGTGGATCATCCCGGACGCCGCGCTGACCCTGCCGTTCCTGCTGCTGTTCCGGCTCACCTGCTACTACTACCGCAAGGCCTACTACCGGTCGTTCTGGCTGTCGCCACCGGCCTGCGCGGTCCCGGACGGTCACAAGGAGTACGGCGGTGAGACCCGTTTCCCGCTGCTCGGGCAGAACCTGCACCGCTACTTCTTCTACGCCGCCGCGATCATCTCGCTGATCAACACCTGGGACGCGATCCTCGCCTTCCACTCGCCGAAGGGCTTCGGCTTCGGGCTGGGCAACATCATCCTGCTGCTCAACGTGGTGATGCTCTGGGCGTACACGATCTCCTGCCACTCCTGCCGACACATCATCGGCGGCCGGCTCAAGCACTTCTCCAAGCACCCGGTGCGGTACAAGGCCTGGACCTTCGTCTCGGCGTTGAACGTCCGGCACATGCAGCTCGCCTGGATCACCCTCGGCACCCTGGCGCTGGCCGACTTCTACATCATGGCGCTCGCGGCCGGCTGGTTCTCCGACCTGCGGTTCATCAACTAAAGGGCCCCTGACATGACCACAACCACTCGCATCGAACGACACCACTACGACGTCGTCGTCATCGGGGCCGGCGGCGCCGGTCTGCGCGCGGCGATCGAGGCCCGGCTGGCCGGCAAGAAGACCGCGATCATCTCCAAGTCGCTGTTCGGCAAGGCGCACACGGTGATGGCCGAGGGCGGCGCGGCCGCCGCGATGGGCAATGTGAACAGCCGGGACAACTGGCAGGTGCACTTCCGCGACACCATGCGTGGCGGCAAGTTCCTCAACAACTTCCGGATGGCCGAGCTGCACGCGAAGGAGTCGCCGCAGCGGATCTGGGAGCTGGAGACGTACGGTGCGCTCTTCGACCGCACCAAGGACGGCAAGATCTCGCAGCGCAACTTCGGTGGCCACGAGTACCCGCGCCTGGCGCACGTGGGCGACCGGACCGGCCTGGAGCTGATCCGCACCCTCCAGCAGAAGATCGTCTCGCTCCAGCAGGAGGACCAGCGGGAGTTCGGCTCGTACGACGCCCGGATCAGGGTGTTTTCCGAGACGACCATCACCGAGCTGCTGCTCGACGGCGACCGGGTGGCCGGCGCGTTCGGCTACTACCGCGAGTCGGGCGAGTTCATCCTCTTCGAGGCGCCGGCGGTCGTGCTGGCCACCGGCGGCGTCGGGCGCTCCTACAAGGTCACCTCGAACTCCTGGGAGTACACCGGGGACGGGCACGCGCTGGCGCTGCGGGCCGGGGCGACGCTGATCAACATGGAGTTCCTCCAGTTCCACCCGACCGGCATGGTCTGGCCGCCCTCGGTGAAGGGCATCCTGGTCACCGAGTCGGTGCGTGGTGACGGTGGCGTCCTGAAGAACTCCGAAGGCAAGCGGTTCATGTTCGACTACGTCCCCGACGTCTTCCGCAAGCAGTACGCGGAGACCGAGGAGGAGGCGGACCGCTGGTACACCGACCCGGACAACAACCGGCGTCCACCGGAGCTGCTGCCCCGCGACGAGGTGGCCCGCGCCATCAACAGCGAGGTTAAGGCCGGCCGGGGCTCCCCCGCCGGAGGTGTCTTCCTGGACATCGCAAGCCGACGTTCGGCCGACGAGATCCGCCGTCGACTGCCGTCGATGTACCACCAGTTCAAGGAGTTGGCCGACGTCGACATCACGGCCGAGCCGATGGAGGTCGGCCCGACCTGTCACTACGTGATGGGCGGTGTCGAGGTTGACCCGGATTCGGGTGCCGCCTTCGGCCACGTACGCGGGCTGTTCGCCGCCGGTGAGGTCTCCGGTGGCATGCACGGCTCCAACCGACTCGGTGGTAACTCCCTGTCCGACCTGCTGGTCTTCGGCAAGCGGGCGGGCGGGCACGCGGCCAGCTACGCCGACGGGCTGACCGCCCGGCCGAAGGTGGCCGTGCACGAGGTCGAGGCGGCCGTGGAGACCGCCCTCGCGCCGCTGCAACGGGACACCGGCGAGAACCCGTACACCCTTCAGCAGGACCTCCAGGCGGTCATGGGTGACCTGGTGGGCATCATCCGCAGGGAGGGTGAGCTGGCCGACGCGTTGGTCCGGCTCGCCGAGCTGCGTGAGCGGGTGGCCAAGGTGAGCGCGGCCGGCGGCCGACGCTACAACCCGGGCTGGCACCTGGCCCTGGATCTGCGCAACATGCTGGTGGTCTCGGAGTGCACCGCGAAGGCGGCGCTGGAGCGGCAGGAGTCGCGCGGCGGGCACACCCGGGAGGACTACCCGGCGATGGAGCCAAAGTGGCGGCAGGTCAACCTGGTCTGCGCGCTGGACGGCGACACCGTGCAGCTGACCCGCAAGCCGCTGCCGAAGATGCGGCCGGAGCTGATCGGCCTCTTCGACCGGGCCGAGCTGGCCAAGTACCTCACCGACGAGGAGCTCGCCGACTTCGACGCCCTCGTTGCCGACGCTGGAGAGGCGGACAACCGATGAGCGGGAAGCGTCAGTTCCGGATCTGGCGGGGCGACGAGAGTGGCGGTGACCTCCAGGACTACATGGTGGAGGTGAACGAGGGCGAGGTCGTCCTCGACGTCATCCACCGCCTGCAGGCCACCGACGCGCCCGATCTGGCCTGCCGGTGGAACTGCAAGGCCGGCAAGTGCGGCTCCTGCTCCATGGAGATCAACGGCAAGCCGCGGCTGGGTTGCATGACGCGGATGTCGACCTTCGGCGACGACGAGACCGTCACGGTCACCCCGCTGCGTACCTTCCCGGTCATCCGGGACCTGGTCACCGACGTCTCGTTCAACTACGAGAAGGCACGGGAGACCCCGGCGTTCGCCCCTCCGGCGGACGTGGCCCCGGGTGACTACCGGATGCAGCAGGTCGACGTGGAGCGCTCGCAGGAGTTCCGCAAGTGCATCGAGTGCTTCCTGTGCCAGACCGTCTGCCACGTGATCCGCGATCACGAGGAGAACAAGCAGGCGTTCTCCGGCCCGCGGTACTTCATCCGGGCGGCCGAGCTGGACATGCACCCGCTGGACGCCCGGACCGACCGCAAGGAGTACGCGCAGGCCGAACAGGGCCTCGGATTCTGCAACATCACCAAGTGCTGCACCGAGGTCTGCCCCGAGCACATCAAGATCACCGACAACGGGATCATCCCCATGAAGGAACGGGTCGTCGACCGCAGGTACGATCCCCTTGTGTGGCTTGGTAGCAAGATCTTCCGTCGGGGCGAGACGCCCCAGACCAGCGTGACCACCGCCCGTCAGGGCTCGGCGACGCCGGGCTCCGCCCGGGGTGGGTTGCACTCGCACGCGGGTGGCTCCCACGACTCGCGGGCTGAGGCGCAGGCGCAGAGCGGCGTCAACTGGCACCGGGAGGTGCCCCACCCGACCGCGCCGGCGGTCGACGACCGGGGCAAGCTGCCGCTGACCGAGCTCACCTTCGACCGGGCCGCCGCGCCGTCGCCGTTCGGCGACGACGTGACCTTCCCGCTGCCTCCGGAGCACCTCAACTTCGCTCACCCGGAGCAGGACAACAAGCACTAACCACCTGAACAACAACGGGGGTCGTGGCAGTTGCCACGGCCCCCGTCCCACTTCCCGCACCCCCAGCGCCCACCCCACCCCACCCCATCACCCCGGCGATCAAGAGCTTTCGGTCATCTGAAGGCGTGATCGTGACCAAAACCTCTTGATCATCCGGGCGTAGGGGGCCCTGAGGTCGGGCCCCGGAGATGGGGTTACGGGGTTGGGGTTAGGAGGGGGCGGAGGGCGGCCACGATGGGGGCGTCGGCGGGGAGCCAGGTGACCGAGTCCAGTTCGTCGGCGGTGAGCCAGCGGAGCGCCTCGTGCTCCAGCGCCTGGGGCTGGTCGCCGCCGAGCAGGCGGGCCGCGTACACCTTGAGCACCGAGCGGCCGTGCGCCATCCGTACGTTGCGGCCGACCCGGGCGCCGATCTCGACGCGTACGGCCAACTCCTCGGCGCACTCCCGGATCAACGCGTCGGTCTCAGCCTCCCCCGGCTCGACCTTTCCGCCCGGAAACTCCCACATGCCCGCTACCTCGGGTGGGGCGGAACGCGCACAGGCGAGCACCCGCCCATCCCGGATGATCGCTGCACCGACGATCACCTTCAGGTCCCGTCGTTCGGCCTGCCCGCCATCATTCGCCCGTTCGGTCCGCACGGGCGTCCAGGGTGCCAGATCAATCGGCGGTTTGGGTACCGTAGCCGTCCGCTAGGCCAACAAGACACGGAAGTGTGGGCGTGGACACCCCCCTCCGAGCAGCGAGAGACTAGGAGACACCGACAAGACACGGGATGGCGACGATTTGGCCACAAGCCGGCAACGGCGCTTGGGGGGTGCGGTGATGCGCGTGCTGTTCAACAGCAGGGCCAAGCACGACTACCTTTCCGACGCGTTGACCTTGCTATCTGGTTGGACGCGCGAGGGCGAGCAGATCCGACGGACGCTCGTGATCGACGATACCCAACACGCCGCACTAACTGAACGGGTCAAGGTCGTCGCGGATGCGCTGCATCTGCGACCCGAGATCAGCCGCCGGGCCGACAGCACCCAGATCCGGGTCGGGCACGGCAGCGGCGAGCCGCTGACCGAGGGCGAGGTGCTGTTGGCCGCCCGCATCGAGGACGCCTACCGGGCGGTCACCGAGGCCTGACTTCCGTCTCCGAATCCGACCCGGCGTCCTGCGGGTACCAGCGCAGCTCCACCGAGTTGCCGTCCGGGTCCCGCACGTAGATCGAGGTCGCCGAACCGCGGGCACCGAACCGGCTGACCGGGCCGGTCAGCACCGTGAAGACCCCCGACTCGATCACCTGTTTCCAGTCCAGTGGTGCCACCACCAGGCAGAAGTGGTCCACGTTCGCGCCCTGCGGCTCACCTCGGACGAGGTCGATGATGCTGTCGGGGCTGATCCGCACCGACGGGAACGGGGCGGTGCCCGCGCGCCACTCGTCGACCCGTACCGGTGCCAGCCCGAGCCGGCCGCAGTAGAAGTCCACTGACCGTTCCACGTCGGCGACGGTCAGCACCAGGTGGTCGAAACCGGTTACCCGCACCGCGCTCACGCCTCCTCCAGGTGGGCCGCCGCGCGCAGCCAGTCGCTGAACAGGGCTGGGTCGACGTCGGCGACGTCGCGCAGCTTCACCGCCGCCATCGCCCGCGCACCGGGGATCAGCCGCCCCGACGGGTCGACGATCTCCTGCCCCCGCCACAGCCCGAAGGTGACGTACGACCCGTACGCCTTGACCAGGCAGACCGGGCGCTGGCCGGGCCGGTCGCCCAGGCCCCAGACCGGGTGCCCGTGCCACATCGCGCCGGTCGCCCCGGGCAGGGCCGCCGCGATGATCGGCGTCAGCTTCTCGCCGATCTCGCGCAGTGGGCCGGCCAGGCCGGCCAGGTAGTCGTCAATGCTCACGTCAGAGCCTTTCGCTCGGTGTTCCCTGCCGCGTTCACGATCCCCGGACGAGGGACGCCGACCAAGACCCGATGCCGCTACGATCGTTGCCCACAGGTCAACGATGGGAACGGTGTGCTGGAGCGGTACGAGGTCGAGACGTTCCTGACCCTCGCGGAGGAACTGCACTTCGGCCGGACCGCCGAGCGGTTGACCGTCAGCACCGGCCGGGTCAGCCACATCGTGAAGAAGCTGGAGCGCCGGATCGGCGCACCGCTGTTCGCCCGCACCAGTCGGGTCGTCCGGCTCACCCCGATCGGCCGGCAGCTCGCCGACGAGCTGGCCCCGCTGGTGGCAGGCATGGACGAGGCCGTCCGCCGCGCGACCGACGCCGCCCGGGGCGTGACCGGGACGCTACGGGTGGCGTTCCTCGGCGAGTGGACCGCGCCGGTGCTGCTCCGGGCGGTGGCCCTGTTCGGTGAACGGCACCCCGACTGCCGGGTGGAGGTGCACGAGGCGCAGTTGTCCACCACCCGATCGGGGCTGCTCGACGGCGAGACCGACGTGTTGATCGCCTCGTACCCGTTCGACGGGATGGCCACCGGCCCGGCGCTGCTCTCCGAGGACCGGGCGCTGGCGGTGGCGGCGGGTCACCCGCTCACCCGGGAGCGGTCGGTGTCGTTGGAGGTGCTCGCCGACCACCCGGTGGTGCAGTACCCGACAGTGACCTCGGTGGAGTTCAAGCGGGACCGCACACCGGAGCGCACCCCGTCCGGCCGGGCGGTGCCGAAGGGGCCCGCCGGGAACACCTTCTCCGAGATGCTGTCCCTGGTCGCGCTCGGCCGGGGAGTGCTGCCGGTGGGCGAGCACACGCGGCGCTACTACCCGCGCCCCGACGTGGCGTACGTGCCCATCCACGACGCGCCACCGATTGAACGAGGGCCGGTCTGGCTGCCCAGCAACAACACCACCCGGGTACGCGAGTTCGTCCGCGCCGCGACCGACGCGAACCCCCGATGAGGCACGCCGAGTTCCGCCACCACCGGCTGGTCCAGGTGTACGACGCGGAGTGCCGGTGGGGGCCGGACGACGACTTCTTCCAGAAGGTGGTCGACGAGACCCCGGCCGCCCGGGTGCTCGACCTCGGCTGCGGCACCGGCCGGCTGACCATTGCCCTCGCCGCCGCCGGCCACACCGTCACCGGTGTGGACCCGGCCGACGCGTCAGTGGCCGCCGCCCGCGCCAAGCCGGGTGGTGAGCGGGTGACCTGGCTCGCGGGCACGTCGGCGCTGCTGCCGGAGCGGGCGTTCGACGTGGCGGTGCTGACCAGCCACGTCGCGCAGTTCTTCGTGGACGATGCGGAGTGGGCGCGTACCCTCGCCGACCTGGCCCGGGCGCTGGTGCCCGACGGCCGGCTGGTGTTCGACGCCCGCGACCCGGCGGACCGTCGCTGGGAGCTGTGGAACCCGGTGGATTCGCACCGGTTGGTCACGCTGCCCGACGGCGGCGAGGTCCGCGCGTGGACCGAGGTCACCGGGGTACGCGACGGAGTGGTCGACTTCACCCACCACTACCACTTCGACGACGGGGAAGAGCTCCTGAGCTCGGCGAGCCTGCGCTTCCGCACCGAGGCCGAGCTACGCACCTCTCTGACCAGAGCGGGCTTCATCGTGGATCGCGTTCACGGGGGCTGGCACGGCGAGCCCGTCGGCCATGGCGACGGCGAGTTCGTGGTCCTCGCCCGGGTGGGCACGTTGGCACCGGTTTTCTAGCCTGGATCACATGGCGAACATCGCGTACGACCGCAAAGAGCAGGTCCAGCAGATTGAGAGTGGCCTCCTCGAAGGCGAGCAGATCATCGCCGTCTACGACGCCGTCGGCACCGGCACCGGGTTCATCGGGCTGACCGACCGCCGCGTGATCATCCAGGACCGGTCCTTCGTCGGGAAGCGGTTCGCGATCACCAGCATCCCGTACTCGAAGATCACCAGCGTGAGCGTGGTCAGCAACAAGTCGTGGGGTGGTTCGTTCTTCTCCACCGGCGCCATCGCCATCCACGTCGGCACGCACACCTATGAGGTGGAGTTCCGTGGCGCGCAGAAGAGCCACCACGTGCACAACGTGATCCTGCACCACATCTCCTGACCGCACGTCCCGTCGTGGGCCCGGCTGGCGTAATTGCCTTGCCGGGCCCGCGGCGTCTCTGGTGTCCTCGGTCGACAGCCGCGCGAAGGGAGCAGCCGCCATGCCCAACACGACGAAGTCCCCCGAACCAACCGTCATCCGACCCGAGGAATCGAGACTTCGTGAGCAGAACTGTTCCCCTGGCGCTGCTGGGCGCCACTGACACCAACCTCGGAGGCCGCTGATGTCGGTCTTCGACGATCCCGGCCTCTTCGGCCGACTGTGGGCCGCCGACTACGACGGCCCGGGCAACCCCGACCCGGCGCCCGCCGTGGACTTCCTGGCCGAACTGGCCGACGGAGGTCCGGTTCTCGAACTGGCGATCGGCACCGGCCGGGTCGCGCTGCCGCTGGCCGAACGCGGCCTCGCCGTGCACGGCGTCGAGGCGTCCGAGGAGATGCTCGCGCAGTTGCGGGCGAAACCCGGCGGTGACCGGATCCCGGTGGTCGTCGCCGACATGGCGGATGTGCCGGTGGCCGGTGAGTTCCGGCTCGCGTACCTGGTCTTCAACACCCTGTTCAACCTGGTGGATGCCGAGCGGCAGGCGGACTGCTTCCGCAACGTCGCCCGGGTGCTGTCGCCGGGCGGCGCGTTCGTCATCGAGACGTTCGTGCCCGACCCGCGCAGCTTCGACTCGGACGAGCAGGTGCAGGTGCGTGAGGTCACCGAGGACTCCGCGACGATCCGACTGCACCGGTACGACCGGCCGGCGCAGCGGTTCATCCGGCAGACGATCACGTTCGACGCGGACGGTGTGCACCTGAAGCCGTTCGCCATGCGGTACGCCTGGCCGCACCAGATCGACGAGATGGCGCAGCAGGCCGGGCTCCAGCTCGCCGAGCGGTACGCCGACTGGCACCGACGACCGTTCCAGACCGACAGCCCGTCGCACATCTCCGTCTACCGGGCGGAGTAGCGGTTTGATCGGCTCGGGTTCCGGAAAGTCCGGGTGTCATCGCCCCGACGTCAAGGAACCCGAGTCGATCTGCCGCCGCCGGAAAGGTGAGATGCCGCCATGAGCAGACGAGCCATCCAGGTAGTCCTGGCCCTGTCGGTCGTCCTGATGGTCACCGGCATCATCCTCAAGGTGACCGGGGACGGCGGGGCCGACACGGCCGGCACGGTGGCGGTGTCGCTCGCCTCGGTGGGTTCGATCGTGGCGACCATCGGCTCGTCCTTCCGCAATACGCGCGGAAACGACGGCCCGCAACGGTGATCCGGCCAGTTCGCTGTCCGATCAGACGGACACGCCGGGCCGAGGTGTGGAGCGCGGCCAGCAGCAGCGGTGGCTGGGCTTCGATCCCCGAGGGCATGGGCGTGGATGTGTCACTGTGGGCACGACGACCTGTCACCGTGTGACCTGGGTCGATCTCGGTCATTGGAAGCGGGTGCCCATGATGACCAAACGAGTCGAACGAGCCGTCCTGGGGCTGGCGCTCGGCCTGCTAATTGTCGGCTGGGTCCTTCGGGACAACGAGCACGGCAGCGCCCATACGGTCGGCCGGGTGCTGGTGCCCCTCGGCTGGATCTGTTGCATCGTCGCCGGTTTCAGCCAGTCCCGTCGCGGCAAGCGCGAGAACGACCGGCTACGCGCGGCGCTGCTCGGCAGCCCCACCACAACGGGAGCAGACGAGCGCCCGGACCGTCCTCCCGGCGAAGACGACCGCCCGAGCCGGTGATCCGGCCTTTCACCCTCGGCTGATTCTGCTGGTAGCAGTAGGTGTTGATCCGCGGGTCCCGCGCCGGGTGAGCTGACAGCATGCCGGACGACTCCCGATTCCCGCGCTCCTCTCCGTACTGGCCGGTGGTCAGTCACCCTCAGCTCCGACGCGTACTGCCCGGGCTGGCCGTCTCCGCTTTGGGCGACGGCCTGGCGGTGGTCGCGGTGACCTGGCTCGCCATCCAACTCGCCCCGCACGATCAGCGAGGCACCTGGATCGCGCTGGCCATGGCGGCGTACACGCTGCCCAGCGCGGCCGGGACTGTCGTCTTCGGCCGGCTGCTACGTGGGCGCAGCGGCGCCCAACTCGCCGGGTGGGACGCGATTCTGCGGGCCAGTGCGCTCGGGGCGATCCCCCTCGCCTACCTCCTCGGCGCACTGACCATCGGGCTGTACGTCGTCCTGCTCGCCGCGTCCGCATTGCTGCACTCGTGGGGTTCCGCCGGGCGTTTCACACTGATCGCCGAGCTGCTGCCGCAGCGACACCACCTGCCGGCCAACGCCGTGCTCGCCAGCATCGCCGGGTTCGCCACCATCGTCGGTCCGCCACTGGCGGGCCTCCTGATCGCCTGGGTTGGGCCGGTATGGGTCATCGCCATCGACGCTGCCACCTTCGCCGCGCTGGCCCTCACGTACCGTCTCGCCCTCCCTGCACGCAAGAGCGACCACCGGCGTGAGCGCGGCGCCTCGCGGACCGAAGGCTTCGCCGTCATCCGCCGCAACCCCGCGCTGCTGGGCCTGCTGGTGCTGAGCCTCTGGTTCTTCTTCCTCTTCGGGCCGGTGTACGTGGCCATGCCGATCCACGTCACCGACGACCTGCACGCCTCCGCGACGCTGCTCGGCGGCTACTACACCGCGTTCGGCGTCGGCGGTCTGGTCGGTGGTGTGGTCGCCGGCCATCTACGTCGCTGGCCGCTGCGTGCCACCACCATCAGCATCGTCGTCGGGTTCGGCGTCGCCATGCTGCCGCTCGGCCTGGGAGCACCTGTCAGCCTGTCGCTGCCCGCCTTCGCCGTGGCAGGCCTGATCTGGGCACCGTACATGGCCACGTCGATGGCGCTGTTCCAGCGCAGCACGTCCATCGCGCAGCTACCGGCGGTGCTCGCCGCGAACGGCGCCATCCTCGTGCTGGCGGTGCCGCTGGGCACCATGCTCGGCGGGCCACTGGTGGGTGCCATCGGTGCACGCCCGACGCTGCTGCTGTGCGCCGTGGCGATCGTGGCCCTCGGCCTGATCGCCGGGGCAATCGCGATCTCCAGGCGGAGCTCGCGATTGCCCGGCGATGCAGCCGTCACCGAGGTCAGTGCCAGTCGCTGATCCGGACGTCGTCCGGGGCCGGTCGGCCGTGGCCGGTCTCCACCTGCTCCTTGAGGCTCATCAGGAACAGCGCCCACTTGGTGCTGCAGTGGTGCATGAACTCGACCGGCTCGCGCCAGCCCTGGTGCGCAAACTGGACGATGGTGTACTCGCCGCGCTGGTCGAGACGCCAGTCGACCTCGGTGCCGACCCACTCCTCGGGGCCGTCGACGACGCGCCACCGCACCCGCCCGGCGGGGTTCAGCTCCAGGACCTCCATGTCGAAGCCGCCGGCATCGCCGAACCGGAAGGCCAGCTGTCCACCGACTTCGCTCTTGCCCACCGTGTCGGTGGTCCACCAGGCGGCGAGGCCCTCCGGCGTTGCCACCGCTCGGTAGACGTCGTCGAGCGGAGCGACGACGCCGACCCGGTGCAGAATGTCGACCATTTTCAGCCTCCCTGGTTGGTGGTGCGGTGGCGTTCGATCGTCTCGGCGATGCGCTTGATCCGGCGGAGTCGGGCGTCCCAGGTGGAGCCGACCGCCGACAACTGGGCGACCGCGCGGGCGAGCTGCGCCTCGTCCACCTGGTAGTGACGCTCCCGACCGGCCGGCTCGGCGTGGATCAGCCCAACCCGGTCGAGGACCGCCAGGTGCTTCGAGACGGCCTGACGGGTGACGGGTAGCCGCCTGCTCAACGAGGTGGCGGTACCCGGCCCGTCGGCGAGAAGAAGATCGATCATCGTACGCCGAATGGGGTCGCCGATCGCCGACCACAACTCGTCGTCGACCGCCGCGCTCACGGGGTCGCGACCAGCCGCGCGACGTACTCGCCCAGCCGGGGCATGTAGTGGTCCCAACCGTTCTCGTGGTCGCGGTACTGCTCTTCCAGGACAGCGACCTCCCAACCCAGCTCGCGGAACCCGGTCTCGGTCATCCGGATCAGCGTCCCGCCGCCGCTGGGCACCAGGTCGAAGGTGACGAACAGCGCCTGCCCGCTCCGGTCCGGCTCGGTGAAGCACCACCGGAACGAGAACCGCTTCGGCGGGTCGACCTCGACGACGGCGAGCGCGACGGTCTTCGTCTCCCCGGTGTCGGCGTCGCGCCACACCAGCTCACCGGGCGCGCCGGAGACGGACTCGAACCGCGCGTCGTCGGGCCACCACTCCCGCATGTGCTCGGGTTGGCTGACCACCTCGAAGACGACTTCGGGGGACGCGTTGACGTGGATGTCGCGTTCGATCGTTCCCTGTTCCATGCCCACAACCTTTCGCAACCTTTGGTTGCACTCAACCTACGACAGCGTACACCCATCGCGCAACCTTTCGTTGCACGTCGCGGTTTCGTCGTACCCGGGGTGCACGATCGGCGCATGTCTGAGCCATCGCCGCACCGACACCACGCCATCGACTACGTCGAGCTCACGGTGACCGACCTCGCCGTGGCCAAGCGCTTCTACGCCGACGCGTTCGGTTGGCAGTTCAACGACTACGGGCCGGAGTACGCCGGCATCCGCAGCCCACACGGCGACGCCGCGCCCGAGGTGGGCGGTCTCCGTGTGGACAGTGAGGTTCGGGCGGGCGGCCCACTCGTGCTGCTCTACTCCGCCGACCTGGACCGGTCCGTGCAGGCCGTGAAGGAGGCCGGCGGCCAGGTGGTGAACGGGCCGTACGAGTTCCCCGGTGGCCGCCGGTTCCACTTCACCGACCCCAGCGGCAACGAGTTGGGCGCCTGGGCCGAGCAGTAGGACGCCGAGGTCGCCCGGGCGGGGCTGAGCGTCCTCGCCAGCTCCGGCAGAGTGTCGCCATGGCCGGAACAGGACTGGACGTCGAGGGCTGGATTGCGCGCGAGGGTGCGCTGAGTCGGGTCCCGGCGGCGTTCGCCGGTGTTGTCGACGTGGCACGCGCTCGGATAGCCGAGTCGTTCGACGGTGGTCGGCTGCACAGCGCCTACATCTACGGCAGCATCCCGCGTGGCACCGCCATCCTCGGCGTCTCCGATCTCGACCTGCTCCTCGCCCTGCACACCGAACCAACCGAGGCCGACCGGGCGGCTGCCACCAGGATCGAGCAAGACCTCGACCGGTCCTTTTCGCAGATCGACGGCGTGGGCATCCTGTTGTTCAGTGCGCGTACGCTGCTCAGCGAGCTTGAGCGGCACGACCTCGGCTTCTTCGTCGCCTGCCTGTGCACCCCTCTGCTGGGCGACGACCTCGCCGACCAACTCCCCCGCTACCGGCCCACTCCCCTGCTCGCCCGCGAGACGAACGGCGACCTGTCCCTTGCCCTTCCGGGATGGCGCCGCCAGGCAGCCGAAGCGAACAACGACCAGCAACGGAAGGCACTCAGCCGGGTCGTCGCTCGGCGCATCGTCAGGACGGGGTTCACACTGATCATGCCGCGCTGGGGAGGCTGGACGAGCGACCTCACTGAGTCCGCCGAGGCGTTCGGGCTCCACTATCCGGAACGTGCCGGGCAGATGCGTAGAGCTGCCGCTATCGGCCGCACGCCCTCGCCGGTTCCGGGTGTGCTCCGCGAACTCATCGACGACCTCGGGCCCTGGCTCGCCGCCGAGTACGCAGTCGTCCATGGCGAGAAGGCCCTCCGTCCCTGAACTATCGGAGGTCCTCGCCAGTCAGGACGGGACAGCCGAACATGTCCGTGAGGACGGCCCTCTGGTGGTCGGTCAAGGGGTTCGCGAACACCGCGACGGCGACCCCGCGCTGCCGGCAGGCCTCGGCGACTTCGCGGGCCCTACCGAGGCTGAGCAGAGTCCGCCGCGAGAACGGGCCGCCCATCTTGTCCGCTCCACCGGACGAGACACCCCGCCGCTGCACGTGCCGGCTCACGACCTGACCGCCGTGGGCTTCCACCAAGCTGGCCAGCAGATTGAGTTTGCTGTCGAACCTCTTGTCCTTCGCTGAGAACAGGCCCACCAGTGCCACCTCGGCACCTGCCAGCACAGCGTTCAACGCCCCGGAGCGATGCCGGTTCACCGAGCCTCCGACCGTCAGCTCCGGCGGGCGCGCAGCACGCCGGTCAGCATCGGCAGCGTGAACTCGCCGTGTGCCGTTTCGGGTCGGCTCCCCAGGAAGGAGCGGATCCGGCCGAGGGTGGCGGCCCGCTGCTCGTCCGGCATGACCAGCATCCCGGCCCGCGTCGCGAGCGTCGCGACGAGCGAGTCGGCGGTACGGCGCTGCCCGTGCGGGAACTCGACCTGCTCCGCCGACCCGAACAGGGCGATCAGGCCGGCGCTCGGAACGAGCATGTCCGCCGTAGTCGTGCGCCAGCTGCTCAACGTGTCACGCGGGCCGATGGCCGCACTCCCGCTGACCCGTTCGAGCCCGACAACCCAGTCGATCCGGTCGTCCATGATGTTCCACAGACCGGCCAGGACACCGCCGGGTGCGAGGACCCGGGCGATCTCCGCCCCCGCGACAGTCATGTCGAACCAGTGCAGGGCGTTGCCGGCCAGCACGGCGTCGACGGAAGCGTCCGGCAACGGGATCGCCTCCGCGCTACCTGGCAGGGCACGCACAGCCGGCAGCGCACGGCGTAGCTCGGTGAGCATCGCCGGGTCGGGTTCGACCGCTACGACGTCCGCGCCCACCGCCGCCAACGTCGCGGACAGCTTGCCGGTGCCGGCGCCCAGGTCGAGCACGCGCAGGCCGGGCGCGGGTTCCAGAGCCCACCGCACCGCGGCCTGCGCATAGTCCGGGCGGTGCTCGGCGTACGCGGTCGCCGCCGCGCCGAACGACGATCGGAGCAGCTGTTCCGTCATCCGGTCAACGTACCGCCGCTTGTCGACATTGACTGCGACCATGGCCACCGTGCAGATCTTGCGAAGCTGGTGGCGCGTCCGCTACCCGGTCTACATACTCGGCCTCGCGGTCGGGATGGTCATGATGTGGCTGCCCATCAAGACCTCCCAGGACAACGACGCGTGGGAGAGTCGACTGCGCGTCGACGGCGTGCCAGCCCAGGCAGTCATCGATGAATTCGTGCACAAGCGGCGGAACAGCAACACGATGCACCTGCGCTACGAGCTTGCCGGGGCCCAGCGTCAGGCCGAGGTTGGCTGTTGGGAGGTCTGCCTACCGGCTGGCAGTGCGGTACGGGTCTGGGTCAACCCCAACGACCCGGATGATTTCGTGACTGAGTTCGGGACGTTGAGCGGGAATCGGGGTCGGCTGCAAGGGGTGGTCGGGGCGGCAGGCCTCATGCTGTTCGGGGTAATGGTGTTAGCCGTGATCGCCCGGCTTTACCAGCGACGACGCGACCGCCGGCGAAACGACTGGCAGCGGCAGCAACGCGAACAGCGCCAACGACAGTTCGCAAACGCCAGGGCCGGAAGAAAACGCAAGCCGAGCCGGCGACGGCCGAACCAGGACTGACGACGCGCAACACTAGCCACATGCTCACCTACGTCCGTTGGTACTGGCCGGATGAGGACCGCTGGAACTACGACGAGCTGGACGCCGACCGGTCGGCGCTGCGCCACATCGAGCTACGCGGCTCGGACGGGGTCTTCATGGCGGCGGCGGCGCTCGCGGATGTGCTCACCGCCCGAGACTCGGGGACCCAGGGCGCGGCGACCCAGTACGAACAGCGGTACGGAATTGTGCCGGAGGCCCCGTTCCCGCTACCCGACTCGGCGTTGGAACCCACTCTGGAAAGCCTGCCCTCGGAGGAGTTCGAGCGCCTGTGGCGGGACGCTCGTCGGCAGCTGGAACAGCAGGCCGCACCTGACTCGTCGGTCCGGGACGAACAATGACAGCTCCTGCGGTTCGACGACCACAGGTGAGGGTGGGACCAGCTGACCCCACCGGCCTGATCGGTCTCGCCGGCCGACAACACCCCGTCGGCTACCACTTCGCCGGCAGACGCGTGATCGTTCGGCTCGACCGCGGCCTCGTGCGGATCACCGCCCGACGGGTCCTACTGTGCAGCCTGCCCAGCCCGCTCAGCGCTACGAAGATCGCCCGTATCCACGACGCCCACCGCCGGACCACGGCCCACCCCAAGTTCAGAACCGGTACGGGTTGAACGCCGCGCCAGCTGCCAGGGATCCCTGGTCATCGCCGGCCAACGTATCCATGTTGGCCTCGTCCACTTCGGAGCAACGCTCACCGTCGAAGCCGCCGACATCACCTTCCGCGTCCACGACGGCGACCAACTCGTCACCGAGGTAGCCCGCACCAGTGTCAAACCGATCGCCCGGTTCAAGGCTCGCAAACCCGAACGCACACGAGCTGTGCACCAGCCGGCGAGCAATTGACCAGTGGATTGGTAGCCTGCCTGCTCCGAGCACGAAGGGGCCAATCATGAGCCAGCGCAAGGCGGCCGGGATCATCATTGGTTGCGTCCTAGCCGGCTCTTCGGTGGTAGGGCTCCTGTGCTGCCTTGGCGCACTTGTGCTGCTCCCGGACGGCCCAAAGCATGCGCACCGGTATCTGGATCAGGTGCAGATGGATCCCGCGTACCGGCAAGTGGGTCAGGGCGGTCAGGGCAACTGCAACTGCAACCTGGAGTACTTCTATATCGGCCCCGGCCACACGGATCCAGCACGGGTCTTTTCAGGCCCTGCGCTTACCCTTCAACCCACGGATGGATCCGTCGCAGTTTGGGACCGACTCCTTGAGGGTGAAGGAGCCAGCAAGGCGAGCGGTAACTGCCGGGTGGTGGTGTACCGGTACCAACGTGACCGCGAACCGTTTGATAACTGGAAGCTGTCCACCGACGAGCGAGCTCTCGTGGCATCCGGCCGTCTAGCGGTTCTCTCTCTGTACGCATCGTGCGAACGAGACTACGGCTAGCACTTGATGGGTGACACTCTGCCGGCCGAGGGACAGGCGAATCAGGAGCTTTCGAGGCTGACCTCGTGCATCGCCCCGTCCGGTCCCAACCGGAACCTCCGCGGCAAACTCATGGCCCGCCGTGCCTGCGCGTATGCGGCTTCACGCGCGGCCTGTTCCTCGCCGGACGGGTCGGTCACGCGGAAGCCGTGCAGGTGAACAGCTTCGGCGTCGATGTCGTCCGACTCGGGGTGCCCCTCGACGACGAAGCCGAACAGCGCGCGCAATGCCTGCTCGCCCAGCGCGAGGGGATGGAACGGCAATGGGTACGGTGCTTGGTTGGGCCACCCCGGTACGGGCTCAACAGGATGCTCGCCTGCCCAGTAGGGCAGCTCGAAGTCGTACGGCTTGCCGATGTTCTCCCGGATGCCGCCGTCGGGCGACAGGCTCAGCGACCTGATGAGCAGGCCGTCTTCCCAGACCGCGAAACTGAGCCAGTCCACGACCGAGTGCATCCCGTGCATGATGATCCGCCTGCCCGCCCCCGCTTCGCGCAGGTGCTCCGGCAGCTCCGACGGACGGTCGAGCACCAGTCGCCGGTCGCAGTACAGCTCGGCCCCGGATGGATCTGACGTACCAGCGTTTCGGTCTCGGACAGCTCCGATCGCGTCGCGCCGTACAACGCGGGACGCAGATCTCCATCGGCGAATGCCAGCAGGGCTGTCTTCGCGCCCACGTCGCTCCTCCAGGTCTTCGGCCGCGCACAAACGCACGCACCCTACCTGCCGGCGAACGTCCGAGTCGGTCGGCCTCGCGCGACCGACTCGCCGATTTCCCCCAACCGCCTGTCCCGCGACTACAGGAGAGGTTCAGACGTTGAAGCGGAACTCCACCACGTCGCCGTCCTGCATGACGTACTCCTTGCCCTCGATGCGGACCTTGCCCGCCGCCTTGGCCGCCGCCATCGAACCGTGCTCGACCAGGTCGTGGTACGAGACCACCTCGGCCTTGATGAAGCCGCGCTGGAAGTCGCTGTGGATGACACCCGCGGCCTCCGGCGCGGTGGCGCCGACCGGGACGGTCCAGGCGCGCGCTTCCTTGGGGCCGGCCGTGAGGTACGTCTGGAGGCCGAGGGTGCGGAAGCCGACCCGGACGAGCTGGTTGAGGCCGGGCTCGTTCTGCCCGATCGACTCCAGCAGCTCGCGGGCCTCCTCCTCGGGCAGGTCCACCAGCTCAGACTCGATCTTGGCGTCCATGAAGATGGCCTCGGCGGGGGCGACCAGGGCGCGCAGCTCGTCGAGGAACGTCTCGTTGGCCAGCTCGGCCTCGTCGACGTTGAAGACGTACAGGAAGGGCTTGGTGGTGAGCAGGTGCAGCTCGCGCAGGTGCTCCAGCTCGATCTTGGCGGCGGCGGCCCCGGAGTAGAGGGTGGTGCCACCGTCGAGCACCTCGATCGCGGCCTTCGCGGCGGCGACGGCGGCGGCCCGGTCCTTGCGGAGCTTGGCCTCCTTCTCCAACCGGGGCAGCGCCTTGTCCAGGGTCTGCAGGTCAGCGAGGATCAGCTCGGTGTTGATCGTCTCGATGTCGTCGGCCGGGGAGATCTTGCCGTCGACGTGCACCACGTTCGGGTCGGAGAAGGCCCGGACGACCTGGCAGATCGCCGAGGCGTCCCGGATGTTGGCCAGGAAGGCGTTGCCCCGGCCCTGCCCCTTCGACGCGCCGCGGACCAGGCCGGCGATGTCGACGAACGACACCGGGGCCGGCAGCACCTTCTGCGAGGAGAAGATCTCGGCCAGCTTGCCCAGCCGCTCGTCGGGCAGCCCGACCACGCCGACGTTGGGCTCGATGGTGGCGAACGGGTAGTTCGCCGCCAGCACGTCGTTCTTGGTCAACGCGTTGAAAAGCGTGCTCTTGCCGACGTTGGGCAGGCCGACGATGCCGATGGTGAGACTCACGACGGGCCAGCTTACGCCGGTCCCGGCCGGGCCGGTCCAGGCGGCTCCGATTCGGCACTGCGCAGGTGGTCGATCGTCGCTCCCCCCGCACGGCGGCAGGCGTTGCTAATCTCCCGGTTCGATGTTCCGCTGCTGGAGGTGAGATGACCTCGACATTGCCTGAGCTGTACATCGCCGTCGATGTGGAGGCGGACGGGCCGATCCCCGGGCCGTACAGCATGATCTCGCTGGGCATGGCCGTGGCCGGCCGCCCGGACCTCACCTTCTACACCGAGCTACGTCCCATCTCCGACGAGTTCGTCCCGGCGGCGCTGGCCGTCTCGGGCCTGGACCGGGACCGGCTGCTGCGGGAGGCGCCCACCGCGCAGGAGGCGATGTCCGCAGCGGCAGCCTGGGTCAACGGGCTGCGCCGGGTCGGCCGTCCGGTCTTCCTCGCCGCCCCGGCCGTCTGGGACGGCATGTTCGTGCACTGGTACTTCGTCCGCTTCGTCGGGCACAGCCCGTTCGGTGCGACCGGCTCCGGTGTTGATCTCCGCAGCTACTGGATGGGGTTGACCGGCAGCGAGTGGGTCCGAACCCGCAAGGGCACCATCAAGCAGGAGCTGGGCCTGCACGACCTGCCGCACACGCACCACGCCGGGGAGGACGCCGCCGAGCTGGCGCAGGTCTTCGACGCGGTGCTCCGCCGCCGACAGGCCGTCGACGAGGCGTGACGCTCAGCCGAGCAGGCGGGGGGCGATGACGGCCTCCCGGACGCTGCCGTCCGCGCCGCGGCTGACCTCGTACGCCGAGACGCCCTCGCGGTCTGCGATCGCCTCGACCAGCCGGGTGCCCCGGTAGACCAGGCCGACGCCGTCGTCGGTGCAGTGGCTGGTGGGGAGCGTGCCGTCACCGACCAGATCGTGCATGAGCGGGCGGCGCTGGCCCTCGCTGTCGTAGTGCACCCCGTTGCCGTACGGCAGCCAGGCCAGGCCCTCGGTGAAGCCGCGCAGCCGGGGGCCGAAGCTGTCGGTGGCACCGCCGACATGCCAGCAGATCGAGCCCGCGGAGACGCCGGCCAGCACCACGCCGGCCTGCCAGCACTCGTGCAGGATCTCGTCGAGCCCGTGCACCCGCCACACCGCGACCAGGTTGGCCACGCTGCCGCCGCCGACCCAGATCACGTCCTGGGCGAGCAGGTGGGCGCGGACGTCCTCGACGTTCGGCATCGGGAACAGGGCGAGGTGTGACAGCCGGAACCGGGTGTCGGCGAACGCGCCGTAGACGGCGGTCAGCGAGGTGGGCTGGTCGCCGACGGCCTGCCCGAGGTAGCAGACCCGCGGCTGCGGACCGGCCTCGGCCAACTCGGCCGCCAGCTCGAAGACCGGGCTGGGGCGCAGGTCGTAGGGCCCGCGGTCGCCCCGGAAGAAGCCCATGCTGGTGGCGATGATGGTCGGTTCGCTGGCGGGCATCGAAGCGTCCTTCCGTCGGGGGCGGTGCGGCGTCCATCCTGCCGTAGCCGGTCTCCGGTTTGCTCGGTGCGGGGCCCGACCGCCACGCGCAGGTGGTGGTCGGGCCGCGCCAGCCTCATGATCAACCAGCCTGGTCGGGCCGCCGTTGGCGGGGCACCTCGACCTCGGGCCAACGGCCCAGGGCTCGACGGTCGGCCGGCGTCAGTTGCCCGGCGGCGGCGCGGGGCAGGGTGAACCGGTCGGCGGCGGCCGGGCCGGCCGAGACCGACTCGCGCAGCATCCAGCGCACCTCGTCGGCCGTCCAACCCAGCCCCGGCCGCGCGGCGATCTCGCGGATCAACCGCCGGCCGACCCTCGTGTCGTCGTCGTAGAAGCGCATGCACCAGTGGTGCGTCCACATCCCGAGCGCCCGCAGGCCCGCGTCGTCAAGGGAGCCGGCCAACCGGCCGCAGGCCGTGTCGGGGAAGCTCTGCTCGGGGTCGCCCGCCCGGTCCCGTTCGATGGCGCCCACGGCGGCCGGCGCGACAGCCCGCATCCGGCGGTAGAAGGACTGCGCCACCGCGCGGGGCAGCGGCGGGAACGCACCCGCTGTCGACGCCGCCGCCCAACCCGCCACGCTCGTCATCCGCCGCACCCCTTCTTCAGTTGGTGGCCGGACGCTACCCGGCACGACCGACACTTTCGGGCCGAAAAACCCCACCGATCGTGGATAGCGACGATGACCTGGGACGTCTGTATCTGTGACAACGAAACGGGGGTGGTGGGTGGACGAGGACGAGCGCGCGCGGCTGGCCGAGTTCGTCGGCAGCCGGACTCCGGCGCTGATGCGGGTCGCGTACCTGTTGACCGGGGACCGCAACGCCGCCGAGGACCTGTTCCAGTCGGCGTTGGCGCGGACCATCCCGAAGTGGGGCACCATCCGGCACGCCGATCCCGAGGGCTACCTGCGGGTGGTGATGTACCGCGAGCAGATCAGCTGGTGGCGGCGACTTCGCCGGTGGCGGGAGACACCGCTCAACCCGGCGGACGAACCGGTCGGCGGCGACCCGAGCGGCGGCTCCGACGTGCGGTTGGCGATGCGGGCCGCGCTGCGCCACCTGCCACCGACGCAGCGGGCGGTGGTGGTCCTCCGCTACTACGAGGACCTGCCCGAAGCCCGGGTGGCCGAGTTGCTGGGCTGCTCGGTGGGCACCGTGCGCAGCCGTACCCATCGAGCGGTGAAGCGACTACGCGACCTGCTGCCGGACGTCGACATGCTGGAGGTACGGCGATGACCGAACCCTTCGAGCACCTCATCCGCTCCACCCTCACCGACCTGGCCGAGGAGGCACCGATCGTGCATGACCAGTTGAGCCGAGCGGAACGGCGGGTGCGCAACAGACGTCGCGCCACGGTGGCGGTGGGGGCGGTGGGCACCCTGGCGGCGATCCTGATCGCCACCCCGCTCGCCCTGGCCGCGACCGGCTCGGACGGACCTCCCCCGGCCGTGCCCAGCCCGGCCGGTCCGGCGGCAGTGCCCAGCCCACCCGAACCCACCCCGTCCGCGCCCACCGCGGTGCCGACGGTCGAGCCGAGCCCCGGAGGCGCGCCCGGGGACCCGTCGATCACGCCGGGCCCGCCCGGCGTCCCGGGCCGGCCGACTGTCACGCCGAGCCCGGCGACTCCGCCGGGCCCGCCCGGTGTACCGGGCCGGCCGACTGTCTCACCAACCCCGACGACTCCGCTGGGCCCGCCCGGTGTGCCGGGACGGCCGATTGTCACGCCGAGCCCGTCACGTTGAGCATCACCGGTCAGGTCGGTGGTTCTTCCGCCCCGGCCTGACCGGTCAACCCAGGAGATTCCGGTCACCTTCGCGCGACGCTCCCCGTACCGGCGAGCGTCGCGCGCTGCGGCGACCGGCGAGCATTGGTCCACCGAATTTGTCGAGGCCGGCATGCCCGCTCATTCTTGGGCCATGACCGATCCCGGACACCCGCGGTGCGAGCTGCGGGGGCAACGATGAGCACCGCCATGGCCCGGGTGCCCGACTCCCTCCGGGGGCAGATCGTCACGCCCGGCGACCGCCGGTACGCGAACCTGCGCTCGACGTACACCAGGTCGGCGTCGCCGGCTGCCGTGCTGCTGCCGAAGACCACCGCGCAGGTGGTCGACGCGCTCCGCTACGCGCGGGAGCAGCGGCTGCCCATCGCGGTCCGCAGCGGCGGGCACGGCTTCTCCGGGGCCTCCTCCAACAACGGTGGGGTGGTCATCGACCTCTCCATGCTCAACCGGGTTCAGGTGATCGACGAGCGGGCCGGGCTGGTCCGGGTCGAGGCCGGGGCCCGCTGGGCGAACGTCGCGAAGGCGCTGGCCCCGTACGGCCTGGTGATCAGCTCGGGTGACTACGGCGGTGTCGGCGTCGGCGGCCTGGCCACCGGCGGTGGTGTCGGCTGGCTGGTCCGCGCCCACGGCCTCACCATCGACAGGGTCCGCGCCGTCGAGGCGGTGCTGGCGGACGGGACGCTGGTACGCGCTGACGCCGACCACGAGCCGGAGCTGTTCTGGCTGATCCGCGGGGCCGGGGCCGGGGCGGGGATCGTGGTGGCCTTCGAGATCGAGGCTGCCGAGCAGCGCAACGTCGGTGTCGCGCAGTTGGTCGTCGAGGCGCATCCGGACGGTCGCACCGTCCGGGAGTGGACGAGCTACCTCGCGCAGGCCCCACGGGAGCTGTCAGCGGCCGCCGTGGTGTACGCCGAGGGTCGGTCGGTCCTCATGTCCATCACCGCCGTGGTGGCCGCCGAGAGCCTGCGCCGGGCCCGGCCGGCGGTGGAGCCGCTGCTCGCCATCGGCAAGGTGCTCGAACACCGGACCGACCTGCTGCCCTACCCGACGCTGGTGCCGACCGCGCACCTCAACCCCAACGTCGGGCAGCAGCGTGGCACGACCACCAACGGTCTGTTCACCGCGCTGGACGACGCCGGGGCGCGGGCCGTGACGCGAGCGGTGACCGGGCCGGGGCGGGCGGTGATCCAGCTCCGCTCGTTGGGTGGGGCGGTCAACGACGTCGCTTCCGACGCGACCGCGTACCCGCATCGTCACCAGGACACGCTGATCGTGGCCTCGGTGTTTCCGCCGCAGGCCGACGCCGCGCTGAACGCCGCCTGGCGGGCCGCCGGGGCACGCGCCGACGGCGCGTACGTCAACTTCGAGAGCCGGCCGGACCCGGCCGCGTTCGCCCGGATCTACCCGGGCGAGACCGGGGCCCGGGTCCGGCGGCTGTGGAAGCGGTACGACCCGGACGGCGTGTTCCGATCGGCCCTGCTGACCGGCCAGGCCAACCGCGCCGGCCAGGGCAACCGGTCGGGCCGCGCCGGCCAGGCCGACCGAACCAGTCAGGGCTCCCGCGCCGGCCGGTCCGGTCAGCCGCACCGACGCCGCCGCTGACCGCAGGCTCGGCGCGCACACCCAGGTCCGATTCCCGCCAGCCGATGACCGGTCGAGCGGGGCATCATCGGTGATATGGAGATGGACTTCGAGCGGTGTTACCGGGCTGTGGACAGCCGTGACCAGCGGTTCGACGGCTGGTTCTACACCGGTGTGACGTCCACCGGGATCTACTGCCGGCCGTCCTGCCCGGCGATCACACCGAAGCGGCAGAACGTCCGATTCTTCCCGTCCGCCGCCGCCGCGCAGGGCGCCGGGCTGCGCGCCTGCCGTCGCTGCCGGCCGGACGCCGCGCCCGGCTCCCCGCTCTGGGACGTCCGCGCGGACGTGGTCGGTCGGGCGATGCGGCTCATCGCCGACGGGGTTGTCGACCGGGACGGCGTACCGGGGTTGGCCTCCCGGCTGGGCTACACCGAGCGGCACCTGCACCGGATGCTGAGCGCCGAGATGGGCGCCGGGCCGCTCGCGCTGGCCCGCGCCCAGCGCGCCCAGACCGCCCGGATCCTGATCGAGACGACCGACCTGGCGATGGCCGAGATCGCGTTCGCCGCCGGCTTCGGCAGCGTGCGGCAGTTCAACGACACGCTTCGCGAGGTGTACGCGAGCGCCCCGTCGGACCTGCGCACGGCCCGTGGCCGCCAGCAGGCGCCGGCCGGGGCGGGGACCATCGCGCTCCGGCTGGCGTACCGCCCGCCGCTGCACGCCCGGGCGCTGCTGGACTTCCTCGCGGTGCGGGCGTTGCCCGGTGTGGAGGCCGTCCGCGACGGGGCGTACCACCGGGGTCTGCGGTTGCCGCACGGCACCGGCCAGGTGGCGCTGACCCCGGCGGACGGGCACGTGGCGGCGACGTTGCGGCTCGCCGACCTGCGCGACCTGGCGCCTGCGGTGGCCCGCTGCCGCCGGTTGCTCGACCTGGACGCGGACCCGGCGGCCATCGACGCAACGCTGGCCGCCGACCCGGCGCTGGCCCCGGTGGTCGCCGCCGAACCCGGCATCCGCGTCCCCCGCGCCGTCGACGGTTTCGAGCAGGCCGTCCGCGCCATCATCGGCCAACAGGTCTCGGTGACCTCCGCAAGAACAACCCTCACCCGCCTCCTCTCCCACCGCGTCGATCATGAGGTTGACCCGGCCGATGAAGATCGAACCCCAGGTCAACCTCATGATCAACGGGGTGAGCTGCGGGGGTTTTTGAGCGCGGAGGACCTTTTGGGCCTGCCGGACTCGGGGTTCGGGATGCCTGTGGGGCGGCGGGAGGCATTGCGGGGGTTGGCTCGGGCCGTGGTGGACGGGTCTGTCGACCTCGCCGCTGGAACGGACCGGGGGGAGGTCGTTCGGGGGCTGCTCGCGCTCCCCGGCATCGGCCCGTGGACCGCCAACTACCTGGCCATGCGCGCCTTCGGCGACCCGGACGTCCTCCTCAGCTCCGACCTCGCGGTCCGGCGCGGCGCCGCCGCACTCGGCCTGCCCGACACCCAACCAACCCTCGACAGGTACGCCGAGCGTTGGCGTCCCTGGCGGTCCTACGCCACGATCAGACTCTGGAGAGCGGCATGAACATCGACAGCACCGTACTGAGCACACCGGCCGGCCCACTGAGCATCCTCGCCGGCCCCGACGGTGACGTACGGGCCGCCGGCTTCACCCCGGACCCGGCGGCGCTGCTGCCCCTGGTCCACCCGGCCCTGCGGGCACCGCTACGCGAGCGGGCCGACCTCGGCCCGGTCAGTGCGGCGGTCCACTCCTACCTGGACGGTGACCTCGCCGCCATCGACGCGGTGCCGGTGCGTCAACGCACCGGTGGAGAGTTCATGGCGCATGCCTGGCAGGTGCTGCGCGAGGTGCCGCCGGGCACCCCGGTCACCTACACCGGGTACGCCGCGCTGGCCGGTCGACCACCGGCGGTGCGGGCCGCCGCGGCCGCCTGCGCCCGGAACGCGGCAGCCCTCTTCGTGCCCTGCCACCGGGTACTTCGCACCGACGGCACGCTCGGTGGCTACCGCTGGGGGCTGGACGTGAAGAAGTGGCTTCTCGGTCATGAGCGACGCTTGACAACAAGCTGACAGGAGCATCGACACTCATTGACGCTACCGTCGGGTAGTGCCTGTGGAGAGCGACGGCGACCCGGCCGCCCGGGCCGCCGCGGGCACCCACCCCGTGCACAACCTCTGGCGGCTGCGCCCCTACCTGCGCCCGTACGCCGCCGAGTTCGCCTGGCTGCTCGTCGCGGGCCTCGCCGGCACCGCGGCCGGGATCGCCGTACCACTGGTCGTGCAGCGGGTCGTGGACGGGCCGGTGGCCCGACACGAACCGGCCGGGCTGCTCCAGCTCGGCGGTCTGGCGCTGCTGCTCGGCGTCGTCGAGGCGGTGCTCATCTTCATCCGCCGGTGGGTGCAGTCGTCCTCGGCGGTGGGCATGGAGGCGGCGCTGCGCGCCGACGTCTACGCCCACCTGCAACGGCTGCCGACCAGCTTCCACGACCGCTGGCAGTCCGGCCAGTTGCTCTCCCGGATCACCAGCGACCTGTCGGTGATCCGCCGGTTTCTCTCCTTCGGCGTCTTCTTCCTGGTGCTCAACCTGACCACGTACGTGGTCGTGGTGGTGCTGCTGATCAACCTGCACCCGGCGCTCGGGGTGCTGGTCGCGGCCAGCGCGGTGCCACTGCTGCTGATCAGTCGCCGGTTCGGCCGGCACTACCACGCCGCGTCCCGCCGGATGCAGGATCAGCAGGGCGACGTGGCGACGCTGGTCGAGGAGACCGCGCAGGGCCTGCGCACCATGAAGGCTTACGGGCGGGGGCCCGAACTGGCCGCTCGCTTCGCCGGTGCGGCCCGCCGCCTGCACGACACGGGCGTCGGCAAGGGGCGGCTGCTGGCGAACACCTCGGCGCTGCTCGACCTGGTACCCAACGTGACCCTTGGCGTGGTGCTGGCGGCCGGGGCGGCCGCCGCCGCGCAGGGCGCGCTCACCATCGGCGAGCTGGTCGCGTTCGTCAGTCTCCAACTGATGCTCATCTGGCCGGTGCAGTCGCTGGGTTGGATCATCGCCAACGGTCAGGAGGCGGCCACCGCCGCCGACCGGATCCAGGAGGTGCTGGACACTCCACCGGAGATCGTGGATTCTGCCGGCGCTGTCGCGTTGCCGCGCAACGCGGTGCACGGTCGGCTGCGCTTCGAGCGGGTCGCGTTCAGCTATCCGGGTGCCACCACGGGGGTGCTGCGCGAGATCGACCTGACCATCGAGCCGGGCGAGACGCTGGCCCTGGTCGGCGCCACCGGCTCCGGCAAGAGCACCCTGCTCTCCCTGGTGCCCCGGCTGCACGACGTGACCAGCGGCCGGATCACCCTGGACGGGCACGATCTGCGCGAGCTGCGGCTGGCCTCGCTGCGCCGGCTGGTCGGCGTGGCGTTCGAGGAGCCCACCCTCTTCTCCATGTCGGTGCGGGAGAACCTCACCCTGGGTCGCCCGGACGCCGGTGACGACGAGATCCATGCGGCCCTCGCGCTGGCCCAGGCCGACTTCGCGTACGACCTGCCCTGGGGGTTGGCGACCCGGGTGGGCGAGCAGGGGTTGTCCCTCTCCGGCGGGCAACGGCAACGGCTCGCGTTGGCACGGGCCGTGCTCGGCCGACCGGCGGTGCTGGTGCTGGACGATCCGCTCTCCGCCCTCGACGTGCACACCGAGGCCCTGGTCGAGGCGGCGCTACGGCGGGTCCTGCGCGACAGCACCGCGCTGCTGGTGGTGCACCGGCCGTCGACGATCGCGCTGGCCGACCGGGTCGCCCTGCTGGAGGACGGGCGGATCACAGCGACCGGTCGGCACTCCGACCTGCTGGCCACCGTTCCGGCGTACCGGGCACTGCTCGCCGCCGAGCCGCCCGCGGGGCGCCCACCGCCGGCTGGGGCCAGTGGCCCGAGTTCGTCCCCTTCGGACGGGTGGGGGCTGGTGCGTTCGTGAGCGTGCCGGAGCAGGCCGACCCACCTCCCGAGGAGGAGCCCGAGCTCACCCGCTGGCGCGGAACCGCCACCGACCCTGAGGCTGACCGCAGTCGAGCCGAGGACACCAGCCCCGAGGCCGTGGCCCGGCTGCGCCGGCTCAGCCGCACCCTGCTGGGCGGTCTGCTCCGGCCGCATCGGAGGCGTCTCGCCGCGGCGGTCGCGCTGCTGCTGGCCCAGAACGCCGCCGCGATGGCCGGCCCGTACCTGGTCATGATCGGCATCGACCGGGCCATCCCGCCGTTGCGCGCCGGCGACGCCGGCCCGCTGGTCACCGTTGCCGGGGCGTTCGCGGTGGCCGCGGTGACCGAGTACGCGGCCCGCCGCGGCTTCCTCACCCTCTCCGCCCGGATCGGCCAGGCCGTCCTGCTCGACCTGCGGCAGCGGGTGTTCGGGCACTTCCTGCGGCTCTCGGTGGGCTTCCACGAGCGGTACACGTCCGGCCGGATGGTCTCCCGGCTCACCAGTGACCTGGACTCGATCGCCGAGCTGGTCGACGGTGGGATCGACAGCCTGGTGCTGGCCGGGCTCTCGATCCTGTCGGTGGCCGCCATCCTGCTCTGGCTGGACCTGCCGCTGGCGGCCGTGACGCTGTTCGCCTTCCCTTTCCTGTTCTGGCTCTCCCGCTGGTTCGCCCGATCGTCGGCCAGCGCGTACCGACGGACCCGGGACGCGGTCGCGCTGGTCATCGTGCACTTCGTCGAGTCGATGCGGGGCATCCGGGCGGTGCAGGCGTTCCGCCGGGAGCCTCGCAACCAACGGATCTTCGTGGCGCTCGGCGACGACTACCGGCGGAGCAGCCTGCACGCGTTCCGGCTGATCGCCACGTATTCGCCCGCGATCAAGCTGATCGGCAACGTAACCGTGGCGGTGGTGCTCTGCTACGGCGGTTGGCGGGTGCTCGGCGGGCAGACCGAGATCGGTGTGCTCGCGGCGTTCCTGCTCTACCTGCGCCGCTTCTTCGAGCCGATGCAGGAGCTGAGCCAGTTCTACAACTCGTTGCAGTCGGCCACCGCCGCGCTGGAGAAGCTGGCCGGGGTGCTCGACGAACGACCGGCCGTCGCCGAACCGGCCCGGCCCACACCGCTGCCGACCGGTCCCGGCCGCGGTGAGTTGATCTTCCGCTCGGTCGGCTTCGGCTACCGGGCCGACACCCCGATTCTCTGCCGGCTGGAGTTGACAGTGCCGGCCGGGCAGACCGTGGCGCTGATCGGCCCCACCGGGGCGGGCAAGTCGACGATCGCGAAGCTTGTCGCCCGGTTCCACGACCCCGACACCGGCACGGTCCGGCTGGACGGGGTCGACCTGCGCGACGTACGCGACGCCGACCTGCGCCGCGCTGTGGTGCTGGTGACGCAGGAGAACCACCTGTTCAGCGGAACCGTCGCGGAGAACATCCGGTTCGGTCGCCCGGGGGCCGACGACGACGCCGTCCAGGCCGCCGCGCGGGCGATCGGCGCGCACGACTTCATCGCCGCACTACCCGAGGGGTACGCCACTCAGGTGCACCGGCGCGGCGGCCGGCTCTCCGCCGGGCAGCGGCAGCTGGTGGCGTTCGCCCGCGCGTTCCTGGCCGACCCGACAGTGCTCATCCTGGACGAGGCGACGTCGTCGCTGGACGTGCCGACGGAACGTCTGGTGCAGCGGGCACTCGGAACCATCCTGCGCGACCGCACCGCACTGGTGATCGCACATCGCCTCTCCACAGTGGAGACAGCCGACCGGGTGCTCGTCCTCGACGGCGGAAGGGTCGTCGAGGACGGCCCACCCGCCGTGCTCGCCGAGGCCGACGGCCGGTACGCCGCCCTGCACCGCCAGTGGCGTGACTCGCTGATCTAGCCGGGCCGGCCGGTCGCGGCCACAACCGCCGGCCGGTGTGTTCGGCCGCAACTACGTCGCCCCGCACCCGCTACGTGCCTACGATCGCAGGATGACCGATACGGCGAGGACGGCCCGCGCCGGCGTTCCCGAGCGTCCGACCCTGGACGGGCTCGAGGAGAGCTGGGCACGCCGCTGGCAGGAGGAAGGCACGTACGCGTTCGACCGCTCGAAGCAGCGGAGCGACGTGTTCTCGATCGACACCCCGCCGCCGACCGTATCGGGCGAGTTGCACATGGGGCACGTCTTCTCGTACACCCACACCGACACCACGGCGCGGTACCAGCGGATGCGTGGCAAGGCCGTCTTCTACCCGATGGGCTGGGACGACAACGGGCTGCCCACCGAGCGTCGAGCGCAGAACGTGTACGGGGTGCGCTGTGATCCGGCACTGCCGTACGACCCGGTGTGGCGGCCACCGGCGGGTCCGGTCGACGACGCGGCCCGCCGCAACCCCACCCCGATCTCCCGGCGAAACTTCATCGAGCTGTGCGAACGGCTGACGGTCACCGACGAGCAGTCCTTCGAGGCGCTGTGGCGGCGGCTCGGGCTCTCGGTGGACTGGTCCCTGACGTACACGACCATCGGCCGGATCGCCCGGACCACCAGCCAACGGGCGTTCGTCCGCAACCTGCGCCGCGGCGAGGCGTACCAGTCGGAGGCGCCGACCCTCTGGGATGTCGGCTTCGCCACCGCTGTCGCCCAGGCGGAGCTGGAGGACCGGGAGCGCCCCGGCGCGTACCACCGTCTGCGGTTCACCGCGGCCGACGGGCGTGAGGTGCTCATCGACACCACCCGGCCAGAGCTGCTACCGGCCTGTGTGGCGCTGGTCTGCCACCCCGACGACGAGCGGTACGCCGACCTGGTGGGCGGCACCGTGCGCAGCCCGCTGTTCGACGTCGAGGTGCCCGTGTACGCCCATCCCCTCGCCGAGCCCGGCAAGGGCACCGGCGTCGCGATGGTCTGCACCTTCGGTGACCTGACCGACGTGACCTGGTGGCGTGAGCTGGGACTGGACACCCGAGTGGTGATCGGCCGGGACGGTCGGTTGCTCCCCGAGCCGCCGCACGGGGTGCCGGCCCAGCCGTACGCGGCGCTGGCCGGGCAGACCGTCAACGGCGCCCGCCGGGAGATCGTCGGGATGCTGGCCGACGCCGGTGACCTGATCGGCGAGCCGCGCCCGATCACCCACCCGGTCAAGTTCTACGAACGCGGCGACCGGCCACTGGAGATCGTCTCGACTCGACAGTGGTATCTGCGCAACGGCGGCCGGGACGAGGCTCTGCGAGCCACGCTGCTGGGCAGGGGCGAGCAGCTGCACTGGGTGCCGGCGCACATGAAACACCGCTACGACAACTGGGTCGGCGGCCTCAACGGGGACTGGCTGGTCAGCCGCCAACGCTTCTTCGGGGTGCCGGTGCCGGTGTGGTACCGGCTCGACGACACTGGCGAGCCGGACTGGTCCCACCCTCTCACGCCGGACGAGTCCGCGCTGCCGGTCGATCCATCCAGCGATCCGGCGCCCGGTTACGACGAGTCGCAACGCGGGCGACCGGGCGGCTTCATCGGCGACCCGGACGTGCTGGACACCTGGGCCACGTCCTCGGTGACCCCGCAGATCGTCGGTGGCTGGGAGACCGACCCGGACCTGTTCGCCCGGGTCTTCCCGATGGACCTCCGCCCGCAGGGGCAGGAGATTATCCGGACCTGGCTCTTCGACAGCGTGGTCCGCTCGCACTTCGAGCACGGGGTGCTGCCCTGGCGGGACACAGTGCTCTCGGGCTGGATCCTCGACCCGGACCACAAGAAGATGGCCAAGTCCAAGGGGAACGTGGTCACCCCGCTGGCCCTGTTGGAGCAGCACGGCTCGGACGCGGTGCGCTACTGGGCGGCCAGCGGTAAGCCCGGCATGGACCTGGCCTTCGACCCGGCGCAGATCAAGGTCGGCCGGCGACTGGCCACCAAACTGCTCAACGCGTCCAAGTTCGCGCTCGGGCTGGGCGCTGCGGACGCGTTGCGCGCCCCGTACGACAACTCCAGCTCGGCGCGTCTGACGCCACGCCGCGACCTGGAGCTGTCGGCCACCACACCACTGGACCGGGCCATGCTCGCCGAGCTGGCCACCGTGGTCACCGCCGCGGGCGCCGCCTTCGACTCGTACGACCACACGGCGGCCCTGCAGGTCACCGAGGCGTTCTTCTGGCGGTTCTGCGACGACTACATCGAGCTGGTCAAGGAGCGGGCCTACGGCACCGGCGCGGCGGCCGACTCCGCGCGGGCGGCGCTGGCCTCGGCGCTGTCGGTGCAGCTGCGGTTGTTCGCCCCGGTGCTGCCGTACGTGACCGAGGAGGCCTGGTCGTGGTGGCGGTACGGCTCGGTGCACCAGGCGCCGTGGCCCACCACCCACGAGGTGGCCCGGACGATCGAGGGCTCGGGTGACCCGGCGCTGCTGCGGCTCGCCGGTGACGCGTTGAGCCAGGTGCGACGGGCCAAGTCGGAGCGGAAGCTGTCGATGAAGGCGGAGGTGCCGTTGGCGGAGGCGCTCGGCCCGGCGGCGCTGCTGGAGCAGCTCACGCTGGTCGCCGACGACCTACGGGCGGCGGGCCGGATCGGCAAACTCGACCTGCTCCCGGACCGTACCCCGGAGTTGGTCATCGCCTGCGCCTTCTGACAGGGGTCCGCCGCCGCCCGCTCGGGCGGCGGCGGACCGGCGGGTCACCAGCCGCGCAGGAAGCGCAGCCCGAGCAGGAACGCGATCACGGCGGGCCCGACCAGCAGGGTGATCGCCTGGAGGCGGTACGGCATCCGGTGCCGGGTCAACTCCCCCGCGTTGCCCAGCACGATGGCCCCGGCCAGCATCAGGAACGCACCCCACCAACCGGTCTCCAGGTGGATCAGCTCCACCCGGATCAGTTGCAGGGTCAGACCGAGCAGTGCTCCGGTCAGCGCGAGCAGGGCCACCGCCCGGTGCAGGCCCCGGGCCAGCGGGTGGGCCGCGCGCCAGCCGTAGGTGCCGGCCACCGCCAGGCAGGGCAGCACCACCATGAGCGGCCAACCCCGTCCCATCACGCCGAACATCAGCAGCGCGCCGACCGCGAAGACCATCGTGCCGACGCAGGCGAGCATGTACCCGGCGAAGGCCCGGCCGCCACCGCGAGCCAGCAACGGCCCACCGCTGGCCGCGATCAACGCGGCCGGGATCAGGATGAACACCGCCCACCAGTGGAACTGGCCGCTGCCCTGAGCCGCCGTGGCGACCGTGGCACAGGCCAGCCCGGCGACGGCCAGGCTGGTCAGCCACGGCCGGCTGCTCCGGGAGTATGGCTCAGCCAACGACGTCCGCTCCGCTTCGACGCTCACGTCCACCAGCCTGGCCCGAGGTGGCCCGACCGGTCCATCCGGCCAGCCCTACCGCCGCGCGGGGGCTGGCCGGAACAGCGTCTCGCACCGCCGTCAGCTCGTCTCGCCGGCCACGCTGAACGAGCGCAGGCGGTCGATGGCGAGCACTGTGAAGCCGACGCTGACCAGCGCGGTCATCACCGACGCCACCGGCACCGACACGCTGGTCTCCAGCAACCCGGTGGGGGCGATCCGGTCGGCGAGGGCGATCACGTACTGCTGGATGGAGAGCACCTTGGTGCCGCTGACGAAGTTGCCCAGCAGCCCCTCCCAGATCAGCACGTAGACCAGCCCGAGCAGCACCGGCCGCCTGGTGACCAGGCTGAGCGCGAGGAACAACGCCGAGTACGCCAGCGCGCCGAGCGCCGCCGCGACCGCCAGCGCCAGTCCGAGGCGTACCGAGTCGGCGAGCACGCCCGCGACGTAGAGCGGCACCGCCACGGTGACCGCGGTGACCCCGGCGGCCACCGCGAGCTTCGGCAGCACGATCTGCCAGCGCGGCAGCGGCTTGGTCAGGATGTGCACCACGGTGCCGTCGTCGATCTCGGCGCCCAGCACGCCCGTTCCGATGATCAGCGCGACCACCGGCAGCACCACGGCCAGCCCGAGGCCGACCAGCACCGGCGGCCCCCACTGGCCCGGGTCCACTCCCAGCGACCGGCAGAGCACGGCCAGCCCGAGCAGCACCAACGGCAGCGGTAGCAGCAGCAGGAACCGACGTCGGCCGAACAACCCGCGCGCGGTGATCCAGGTAACTGTCGACATGTCAGGCCTCCACCAGGTAGGAGAAGACACTCTCCAGGGACTCGTCGGACGGCACCAACTGGCGCACCCGGATGCCTTTGTTCAGCGCGATCCGGGGCAGCGCCCGGGTGAACGCGCCGTAGTCACCGGCCCGCACGGTCAAGCCGGTCGGGTCCAACTCGACCCCACTCACCGACGCCTCCGCGATCAGCGCGACGGCCAACGCCCGGTCATCTGTGGAGCGCACCGCGAAGACGTGCGGGCGGTTGGTCATCAACCGGCGGATGGTCCGGAAGTCGCCGGAGGCGGCCAACCGGCCGGCCACCATCACCTGCACCGTTCCGGAGACCTGTTCGACCTCCTCCAGGATGTGCGAGCTGAACAGGATCGTCCGGCCAGCGTCGCCCAGGGTGTGCAGCAGCTGCATCATGTGCAGCCGCTGGCGCGGGTCCATGCCGTTGAACGGCTCGTCGAGCAGCAGCACCTGCGGGTCGTGCACCAGCGCGGCGGCCACCCGGGCACGCTGGCGCATGCCCTTGGAGTACGTGCCGATCCGGCGGTCCTGCGCCGACTCCAGCTCCACCAGATCAATCGCCCGTCGGGCCGCGGCCGCCGGATCGGGCAACCGGTGCAGCTTCGCGCTGGCCAGCACGAACTCGTACGCGGTGAGGAAACCCTGCACCGCCTCCCGCTCGCTGACCAGCCCCAGCCGCCGGTAGACGTCGGGATTGCGCCAGGTCGGCTCGTCGTCGAGGGTGACGGTGCCGCGCGACGGGGCGAGGAACCCGGCCATCATGTGCAGCAGCGTGGTCTTGCCGGCGCCGTTCGGGCCGAGCAGCCCGGTCACGCCCGGCCCCAGGGCCATGCTGATGTCGTTGACCGCGACCACGTTGCCGTACCACCGGGACACCCCGGTCAGGCTCAGCGTGCTCATCAGGAGGCGACCTTCCGGTAGCGGGCCAGCAGGAGGGCGGTCGCGCCGGCGACCAGCAGCACCGCTGCCAGGGCGTAGACCGGGCCGAACCCGCCGATCATCATCTCGCCCGGATCGCCCTCGACCAGCAGGTCACCCAGCGACCAGATGCCCACCCCCTGCACCAGCGTGGAGGGGGAGGCGAGCCCGGCCAGCTCGTTGGCGGCGCGCGACGGCAGGATGCTCAGCACGCCCACGATCGGGGTGGTCATCAGGAAGACCGCGACCACGCCGCCGGCGGCGAAGGCGCGCTTGCCGGTCAGCGACGCGACCAGCAGGCCGACCGAGGCGAAGACCACCGCCCACAGCCCGGCGTAGAGCAGCCCGGGCAGCAGGTCGAGCAGCTCGTTCCACACCCCGCGCATGCCCTGCTTGGTGGTGAACGCGGCGCCCAGGAACATCAGCAGCTGCGGCCCGCCGAGGAGCAGCCAGAGTGCGGTGACCAGCGCCAGCAGCTTGGCCAACGCGTAGTCGGAACGCGGCAGCGGCCGGGAGAAGTACAGCGGCAGCACGCCGCTGCGCAGATCCCGGGAGACCAGCTCCGGAGCGACGACCGCGACGAAGAAGATGACCAGCCAGCTCATCGCGTCGGCGAACTGGGCGTACGTGGCGACCGGCTCGCCGATCTGGCTGCGTACCGCGGCCAGGGCCACCGCGACCAGGGTGACGATGCCGACCACCAGCCACGGGAAGATCTTGGCCTTGGCGCTGCGACCGAAACCGAACGCGGTACGCAGACCGTGCAGGTAGAGCGCGCCGAAGACCTGCCGGCGGCCGAGCCTCGGGCCCTCGTAGCGTTGATAGCCGATGTCGTGAATGACGCCGGTCGGCGTGGGGCGCACGGCGGCGGTGGACGGCTCAGGCATGAGTGAGCTCCCTCGTGGCGAAGAGTTCGGCCACCCGGTGCCGGCGCTGGTCCAGTCGGTGCAGTGGCAGGTCCAGTTCGGCGACCGCACCGAGGATCAGGTCGTAGGTGCCGTCGTCGGCGAGCGGCACGAGGAGCAGTCGCCCGTCCCGGGCGACAGGCAGTTTCAGCTCGGCGAGCCGGGCGGCGAGCTCCTCGGTGCCCTCGCTGACCTCCACGGCGAGCACGTCGGTGGCCGAGGTCATCGCGGAGATGTTGTCAGCGCGCAGCAACCGGCCGCCGTCGATGGCGATCAGCGTGTCGCAGATCCGCTCCACCTCGCCGAGCAGGTGCGAACAGACCAGCACGGAGATGCCGAACTCGGTGCCGATCCGGTGCACCAGGGCCAGCATGGCGTCGCGCCCGGCCGGGTCCAGGCCGTTGGTCGGTTCGTCCAGCAACAGCAGGTCGGGGTCGTGCACCAGCGCCTGGGCCAGCTTGACGCGCTGCTTCATGCCGGTCGAGTAGCCACCGACCGGGCGATAGCGCTCCTCGTAGAGCCCCACGTGCCGCAGCGCCTCCGAGGCTCGCTCGCGAGCCGCGGTGCGGGGAAGGCCGCTCATTCGACCAAGGTGGGTGACCAGTTCGGCGGCGGACAGGTCCGGTGGGAGGCAGTCGTGTTCCGGCATGTAGCCGACCCGGTTGCGGACAGCCGCCGGGTCTGCGGTCGGGTCGATGCCGAGCACCGAGACCTGACCGCTGGTTGGTGCGATCAGGCCGAGCAGGATCTTGATCAAGGTGGATTTTCCGGCGCCGTTCGCGCCCACCAGGCCGATGATCCCGGGCTCGACGGCGACGGTGAGGTCGGCCAGCGCGGTGACCCGACCTCCGTACGTCTTGGTGAGCGACTGGGTCGCGATCAGTGTCACGCGCCCAGCGTAGGGAGTCGATGCCCAGCAGGGACACCGGCACGCCCCCGGCCCTCCCCTGATCCTTTCCCCGCCGGACCCCTAAGGTCCCCCGCTGAGGCTCCCGGGACGTTTCCGCCGGTCCCGCGTTCGACCCGACCCCGCCTTCGGAAAGACCCGTCCAAGGTGACACCATTCACCTCCCGTTCACCAGGCGTCGACCCGCCCGGTGATCGACCGACGACGCGGGAGGGATCCTGATGGCCGAGGTGGGCGTCCCCAAGGTGAGCGTCGTGGTGCCGGCGTACAACTGCGGCCCACACATCGAGAAGCTCGCTGCCTCGCTGCTGCGGCAGTCGCTGCCCGCCGACGAGTTCGAAGCCATCTTCGTCGACGACGGCTCGACCGACGACACCGCGAAGCGGCTGGACCGGCTGGCCGCCGAGCACCCGCACATCAAGGTGCTGCACATCGAGAACTCCGGTTGGCCGTCGCGTCCGCGCAACCTCGGAGTCGACCACGCCCGCGGCGAGTACGTCTTCTTCGCCGACGACGACGACTGGTTCGCCGACGAGGCACTGGAGCGGCTCTATGCCTGCGCGAAGGCGAACGACGCCGACATCGTGGTGGGGAAGATGGCCGGGTACGGACGCCCCGTGCCCCGGGAGCTGTTCCGCAAGAACCGCTTCGACGCCACCCTCGGCAACTCCCCACTGGTCGACAGCCTGACCTGTCACAAGTTGTTCCGGCGGTCGTTCCTCAACGAGCATGGTCTGCGGTTCCCGGAGGGCGGCAAGCGTCGGCTGGAGGACCACTCACTGGTCATCCGGGCCTACTTCCTGTCCCGGCGCACCTCAGTGCTGTCCGACTACGTCTGCTACCACCACGTCCAGCGGGGCGACGCGCGCAACGTCACCGCGAGCGAGCTGGACCCGGCGAGCTACTTCGCCAGCGTGCGGGAGGCGCTGGACGTCGTGGACGCCAACACCGAGCCGGGTCCGCTGCGGGACCGGCTGCACCGGCGCTGGCTGCGCAACGAGATGCTCAGCCGGCTGCGCGGCAAGCGGCTGCTGAACGCCCGCGAGGCGTGGCTGGAGCAGGTCGCGCTGGAGATCCAGAAGATCATCCAGGACCGTTTCGCCCCGGGCGTCGCCGGTGGTCTGCCACCCCTGCTCCGAGCCGTGGCGTACCTGGCGGAGCAGGGGCGCGTCGCGGACCTGCGCAGGCTTGCCCGCTGGGAGGCAGGCATCGCCGCACACGGCACGGTCAACGAATTCCAACGTGTCGACCACGCCGTCACGGTGACCGTCGCCGCCGAGCTGCGCGCCGCGGACCAGCCTGTCGGGTTCCGCGCCGACGATGGCCGCGACGTGCTGATGCTGCCGATGGAGGAGGTCACCCCCGAGGTCCTCGACGCCACCGCGCAGGTGCGCAAGGCCCGCCTGGACCTGGTGGCCCGCCACCGGGAGACCGGTGCCGAGATCTTTATTCCGAACACCTTCCAGACCGAGCGGATCACCGGTACGACCGGAGCGGACACCGTCCACCTGGTGCACCGGGCCACCGCCACGATCGACTTCGCCGCCCTCAACGGCGGCCGGACCAGGGGCAGCTGGCAGCTCAAGGCCCGGATCACCAACGTGGGCTGGACCGAGGACGCCCGACTGCCGCTGGTGTTCATCTGCCGGGCCGACGGCTCTCGACCCCGGATCCGCGACGAGCGGAAGGTGTGGAACCGGGTGCGGTCGGCGGTAGGCCGGCGGATCAAGCGCTGATCCGCCCGCGGGGGTCTTGGAGTGGCGCCCTCGACCGATGGGCGGTCGGCTGCGAAACTGTGTGCCGGTCAGCGAGTGGGGGGTGTGGATGAGCAACGGCTGGGTGCTGCCCGACGAGGTGCTACGGGACGCACCGGCGTACACGCCACGTCCCGGTGAGCTCGCGGATCTGGAGCTGCTGCTGACCGGCGCGTACGCCCCTCTGACCGGTTTCATGACCCGCGCCGACCTGGTCTCGGTCAGCCGACGCGGCCGACTGGCCGACGGCACACCGTGGCAGGTCGCGGTAGTTCTGCAGGTGCCGGCCGCCCTGGCCCAGAGCTTTGATCCGCGCGACCCGGCCCGCCGGGCGCTCGTGCTGACCGATGGGGAGGGCGCCCCGGTGGCCGCCCTGGACGTGGCCGACGTCTGGCCGGTCCGCGAGGGCGTGGCGGGAGTGGGCGGCCAGGTTCGGCGGCTGGGCGACGGTGGGCACGGTCCGTTCCAGCGACTGCGGCGTAACCCGGAGGAGGTTCGTGCGCTGCTGCCCCCGGGCCGGGTGCTCGGGGTGATTGCCGATCGGCCGCTGCATCGTCCACAGCTCGCCCAGATCGCCCACGCCGCCCGCACCCTGGCCGCTCATCTGCTCGTGATGATCCCGGTGGGCGAGGGCGGCGCAGACGGGCTCCCGCCGGAGGCGCTGGTCCGTACGATCTTCGCCGCACGGGACCGGATGCCACCCGCCACCCTGGTCGCGGTGCCGCTGTCGCATCGACGCGAGGAGATCAGCGACGCGCTGCTGCGCGCCCGGGTCTCGGCCGCGTACGGGGTCACCCACCTGCTCTCCACCGGGGAGATGCTCTCCGGCGCCGGGCTGCGGGTGCTGGTGCCGCGCGAACTCGCCTACGACAACCGGGACGGGCAGTGGCGTTGGCGGGAGGACATCCCACCGCGCAACCGCCGGCTCGCGCTGACCCAGCCGGAGATCGACGACCTGCTCGACCGGGGCTTCCCGCTACCGGAGTGGCACACCCCGCCCGCTGTGGCACGGGAGTTGGCCCGGGCCCGGCCGCCGCGTCGGCAGCGAGGGCTGGTGGTCTTCCTGACCGGTCTCTCCGGCTCCGGCAAGTCGACGATCGCCCGAGGGCTGGCGGACGCGTTACGGGAGAGCGGCGACCGCACGGTGACCCTGCTCGACGGGGACGTGGTACGCCGGGAACTCTCCGCCGGGCTGGGCTTCAGCAAGACCGACCGGGATCTCAACGTCCGGCGGATCGGCTGGGTGGCCGCCGAGATCGCCCGGCACCGTGGGGTGGGCATCTGCTGTCCGATCGCCCCGTACGCGGCGGCCCGGGCCACCGCCCGGGAGATGGCCCTCGCCGCCGGATCGGGTTTCGTGCTGGTGCACGTGGCTACTCCGCTGGAGGTGTGCGAGCGGCGGGACCGCAAGGGCCTGTACGCGCGAGCGCGAGCCGGCCTGCTCACCGGGATGACCGGCATCGACGACCCGTACGAGGAGCCGACCGACGCCGATCTGGTGCTCGACACCACCGACCTGAGCGTGGCGGACGCGGTGCAGGCCGTGCTGCACCATCTGACCGAGACCGGTTGGGTGGAGCTGAAGATCGCCACCGCCTGAGGCGTCGCCGTACCCGTTCCTTCCACCGCTGAGCGGCACGCGCTAGTGTTCATCTTTGTTGGAACACGTTTGACCGCGTGAGGTACGTGGACGTCCGGGGAGGCACGGCTGATGCTCGCTCAGCAGCGGCAGGCGGCCATCCTGGAGCGGGTCCGCTCGACCGGCGGCGTCCGGGTCAGCGAGTTGGCAGGCGAGTTCGGCGTGTCCGACATGACCATCCGGCGTGACCTGGACGCGCTGCACGAGCGTGGCCTGCTGGCCAAGGTGCACGGCGGTGCCACCACGACCGGGCCGAGCTCGACCGACGAGCCGGGTTTCCACGCCAAGTCGGTCCGCCAACTGCCCGAGAAGGCGGCCATCGCCGACCGGGCGGCCCAGTTGGTCCGGCCGGGAGCGGCGATCGCGCTCTCCGCCGGCACCACCACCGCCGAGCTGGCCCGCCGGCTTGTGGACGTGCCCGAGCTGACCGTCGTCACCAACTCGCTGCCGGTCGCCGAGATCATGCACGCCGGCGGCCGCCCGGACCAGACGGTGGTGCTCACCGGCGGCGTACGCACACCGTCGGACGCGCTGGTCGGTCCACTCGCGGTCGGGGCCGTCCGGTCACTGCACCTTGATCTGCTCTTCCTGGGTGTCCACGGCATCACCGAGCGGGCCGGCTTCACCACCCCGAACCTGATGGAGGCGGAGACCGATCGGGCACTCGTGGCCGCGGCGGACCAACTGGTGGTGCTCGCCGACCACACCAAGTGGGGCACGGTGGGCATCTCCTCGATCGTCGCGTTGGCGGCGGCCCACGTACTGGTCAGCGACGACCGGTTGCCTCCACCCGCACGACGGGTACTCGGCGAACAGGTGGGCGAATTGATCATGGTGAAGGCGAGGGGCGGGCCGCGTGATGCGCACGCCGACAACTGAGGGGACGGCGCCGTGAAGCGCACCGCGATCGACCTGGCCGACGGCCGGGAGCTGATCTACTTCGACGAGCGCGACGACGCGGTCCGCGACCAGCCGGACCGCCGGGACCTGCCGCCGCCTCCCCCCGCGTCGCAGCTGCGCTACGACCCGTTGACCGACGAGTGGGTGGCGGTCGCCGTGCACCGGCAGACCCGCATCTTCCTCCCGCCGGCGAACGAGTGCCCTCTCGACCCGTCGGTGGGCGACCGGCTGACCGAGATCCCCGCACCCGACTACGACGTGGTGGTCTTCGAGAACCGGTTTCCGTCGCTGAGCGGTCGGGTGGCCGAGGAGCCCGGGGAGATCACCCCGTTCACACCGGTCCGGCCGGGCCTCGGCCGGTGCGAGGTGGTCTGCTTCACGTCGGATCACAACGCCTCCTTCGCCAGCCTGCCGCCGCGCCGGGTCCGCACCGTGCTGGACGCCCTCGCCGACCGCACCGAGGTGCTCGGCGCGCTGCCCGGCGTCGAGCAGATCTTCTGCTTCGAGAACCGGGGCGTTGAAATCGGTGTCACGCTGCACCATCCGCACGGCCAGATCTACGCGTACCCCTTCGTGACGCCGCGCACCCGCGCGCTGCTGGCCGCGGCGCGCCGGCACGCCGAGCGGACCGGCGGCGGCAACCTGTACGCGGACGTGCTAGCTGCCGAGCGTGCTACCGGTGACCGGGTGGTCGCGGAGAACGAACACTGGACGGCGTTCGTCCCGGCGGCCGCCCGCTGGCCGTTCGAGGTGCACGTCGCGCCGCACCGCGTGGTGCCGGACATCCCGGCGCTCAGTGACAGCGAGCGGGACGCCTTCGGGCCGCTCTACCTGGATCTGCTGCGCCGCTTCGACGGCCTGTTCGACATGCCGATGCCGTACATCTCGGCCTGGCACCAGGCGCCCGTGCGGGTCGACCGCGAGCTGGGCCACCTGCACCTTCAGCTGTTCAGCATCCGGCGGGCCCAGGACAAGCTGAAGTACCTGGCCGGCTCCGAGTCCGGGATGGGCGTCTTCATCAATGACATCGCCCCGGAGCGGGCCGCCGAGTTGCTTCGCGCCGCCTGAGCGGCCCCTGCGGTGCGCTGGTCCTGAGTTTGCGCGGTGCGGCATGAGCTTGGCGGGAAACAGGGCGCGGGGGGCCCGGGACAGGGCCCCCCGCAGGGAAGGGACGGCTGGCTGTGCACGGCACAGCCGGGAAGGCTGGCTGATCGGCGCACGGGTGCCGCGGGTCGACCGTGGTCAACCTTCCTTGGACGCGACTGGCATCTCGTCCATCCTGGTCAACGAGGCGCGCCGGCCGCAGTGACGCCGATCGGCGCGGCGGTGTCGGACACGCCGAAGCCCGCCGGCAGTGGTGCCGGCGGGCTTCGTTGACGCGGTACGCCTGGATCAGGCAGCGATCTTGCGGGCCAGGTTCTCGTCGAGCGCGTTCATGAACTCGTCGGTGGTCAGCCACGGGGCGTCGCGCGAGATGAGCAGCGAGAGGTCCTTGGTCATCTGGCCGCCCTCGACGGTGTCGACGATGACCTGCTCCAGGGTGTTGGCGAACTCGGTGACCGCCGGCGTGCCGTCCAGCTTGCCCCGGTGGGCGAGGCCCCGGGTCCAGGCGTAGATCGACGCGATCGGGTTGGTCGAGGTCTTCTCGCCCTTCTGGTACTGCCGGTAGTGCCGGGTGACAGTGCCGTGCGCGGCCTCGGCCTCGACGGTCCGGCCGTCCGGGGAGAGCAGGACGGAGGTCATCAGACCCAGCGAGCCGAAGCCCTGCGCGACGGTGTCGGACTGCACGTCACCGTCGTAGTTCTTGCAGGCCCAGACGTAGCCGCCCTCCCACTTGAGCGCGGCGGCGACCATGTCGTCGATGAGCCGGTGCTCGTAGGTGATGCCGGCGGCGTCGAACTCGGCCTTGAACTCGGCTTCGAACACCTCGGCGAAGAGGTCCTTGAACCGACCGTCGTACGCCTTGAGGATGGTGTTCTTGGTGGACAGGTAGACCGGGTAGTTGCGGTCCAGTCCGTACCGGAACGACGCCCGGGCGAAGTCCCGGATCGACTCGTCGTAGTTGTACATGCCCATGGCGATGCCGCCGCCGGGGAAGTTGGCGACCTCCATCTCCATCGGCGCGCCGCCGTCGGCCGGGGTGTAGGTGATGGTCACCGTGCCCGGGCCGGGGACGACGAAGTCGGTGGCCTTGTACTGGTCACCGTGGGCGTGCCGGCCGATGATGATCGGCTTGGTCCAGCCGGGGACCAGCCGCGGCACGTTGGACATGATGATCGGCTCACGGAAGACGACGCCGCCGAGGATGTTGCGGATGGTGCCGTTTGGCGACCGCCACATCTTCTTCAGGCCGAACTCCTCGACCCGGGCCTCGTCCGGGGTGATGGTCGCGCACTTGACGCCGACGCCGTGCTCCTTGATGGCGTTGGCGGCGTCGATCGTGACCTGGTCGTCGGTCTCGTCGCGGTGCTGGATCGACAGGTCGTAGTAGTGCAGGTCGACGTCGAGGTAGGGCAGGATCAGCTGCTCCCGGATCTGCTTCCAGATGATCCGGGTCATCTCGTCGCCGTCGAGTTCTACGACCGGGTTGTTTACCTTGATCTTCGCCATCGGCCGGCGCTCCTCTCGGGGGACACGTGCTCAAGCAGTACGAGCGTACTGCAATTGGGCCGGCAGCCCCCAGCCGGCCTCGACCGGCCGGCGGAACCGGGCTGCGCGGAACAGGAATGCCCTGGAATCATCGTCCGATGCCACTGAACCGCACCCTCGGGTCTATCACGGTCACCGCACTCACCGACGGCGAGGGTGCCTTCTTCCAGCCCCGCACGGAGGCGTTTCCGCAGGCCACAGCGGGGCACTGGGCGGAGGCCGACCGGCGCGACCCCGGCTCGGTGACCGCCGACGGGCAGTGGTGGCTGCCGTTCCGCAGCTTCGCGATCCGCGTCGGCGACGGGCCGGTCACGCTGGTCGACGCCGGGATCGGCCCGGTCGACGCACCCGCCGCGAGCTGGGCACCCGTGCCGGGGCGGCTGCCCGCCGAGTTGGCCGCCGCGGGCATCGACCCCGCAGATGTCGACACTGTCGTCCTGACCCACCTGCACAGCGATCACATCGGCTGGGCGGTCACCGGCACGCCGGGGCTGCCGTACTTCCCGAACGCGAGCTACCTGCTGCAGCGCGCCGAACTCGACGCGGCGGAGACGCTCAACCCCGGGCTGCCGGCCGGCCTCATCGCACCCTTGCGCGCCGCCGGCCAGCTCCGGGTGGTCGACGGCGAAACCGCCCTCACCCCAGCGGTACGTCTGCTGCCCACCCCGGGCCACACGCCCGGTCACCAGTCGGTGCTCCTGACCTCGGCCGACGAACGGATGCTGCTCACCGGGGACCTACTGGTGCACATGGTGCAACTCGTCAACCCCGACCTGGCGTACGCCCACGAGGAAGACCCGGACCTGGCTCGCACCTCCCGGCTGACCGCCCTACGCACCCACTCCCCCACCGTCCTGGCCACCCCCCACCTCGGCACCCCCTTCACCCCCCACCAGCCCACCCAGGCCTGAAGCGCGGTCCCAATCGAAATACGCCCACCCCACCCCACCCCCACCCCCAACTGGTTGATCAAGAGGTTTGCGTCACCGCAGGCGCGATTCTTGACGCAAACCTCTTGATCAACCGGGGGCGGGGAGGGCGGAGCCGGGGTCGGCGGGGTTGGGGCTGGACGGCGAAGGGCGCGCCGGGTTTGCCGGCGCGCCCTTCGCTGGTGCTGTGGTTCGGGGGAACTACATGCTGGAGATGTCGCCCTGCTTGGCGCGGACGGCTTCCGCAGCCTCCAGGAGGCTGGCACGCTCGTCGGCGTCCAGGTCGGTCTCGACGACCCGCTTGACGCCCTCGGCGCCGATCTCGGCCTCGACACCCAGGTAGACACCGGAGATGCCGTACTCGCCGTCAACCCAGGCGCAGACCGGCATGACCTCGCCGGAGTCCTCTGCGACGGCCTTCGCCATCCGAGCCGCAGCGGCGGACGGGGCGTAGTAGGCAGAACCGGTCTTGAGCAGCGCGACCACCTCGGCGCCACCGTTGCGGGTCTTGACGACCAGCTCCTCGATCTGCTCGGCCGGCATGGCGTCGCGCAACGGCTTGCCGTTGACGGTGCTCTTCGACGGCACCGGGACCATGGTGTCGCCGTGCGAGCCCAGGGTCAGCGTGCGTACCGAGGCCACCGGCACGTTCAGCGCCTCGGCGACGAAGTTGCTGAACCGGGCGGTGTCGAGCATGCCGGCCTGGCCGAGCACCCGGTTCTTCGGGAACTGGGTGGCGAGCTGGGCCAGCGCGGTCATCTCGTCCAGCGGGTTGGAGACCACGATGACGACGGCGTTCGGGGCGTACTTGGCGACGTTCTCGGCGACCTGGCGGACGATCTTGGCGTTGGTCTCCAGCAGGTCCATCCGGCTCATGCCGGGCTTGCGCGGCAGACCAGCGGTGATCACGACGACGTCGGAGCCCTCGATGCTCTCGTAGCCCTCACCGTTGGGGCCGGTGGTCACGCCGACCACCTTGGTCTCGAAGCCCTCGATGGCCCGGGACTGGTTGAGGTCGAGCGCGAGGCCCGCGGGCTTGCCCTCCACGATGTCGGTGATCACTACGGTGTCGAAGACGTCGTACTCGGCCAGGCGCTGTGCGGTGGTGGAGCCGTAGAAGCCAGCCCCGACGACAGTGACCTTCTTACCCATGGTCGTCCCACTCCCTGATACCAGTCGGTTTTCCGGACCGTATCAGTCATCCTGGCACCGATCAGGCCAGGGGCGGCGGCCATCGCCGGGATGGGGTGAACGTCACCGCCGTCCTGGTTCGACGCTACCGAGGTGCGGGTCAGCCGCGCTCGGCACGCTCGACGACGTTGGTGAGCAGCATGGCCCGGGTCATCGGGCCCACACCGCCGGGCATGGGGACCAGCGCGCCGGCCGTCTCAGCCACCTCCGGGTCGACGTCGCCGGTGTAGCGACCCTTGCCGTCCGCTCCGATCACGCGGGTGATGCCGACGTCCACCACCACCGCGCCGGGGTTGATCATGTCGGCGGTGAGCAGACCCGGTACGCCGGCCGCGACGATGACGATGTCGGCGGCCCGGGTGTGCGAGGCGAGGTCGAGGGTGCCGGTGTGGCAGAGGGTGACAGTGGCGTTCTCGCTGCGCCTGGTGAGCAGCAGGCCGAGCGGTCGGCCGACGGTGTTGCCACGACCGACCACCGCGACGGTGGCCCCGCGCAGCGCCACGTCGTGCCGGCGGAGCAGCTCGACGATGCCGCGCGGGGTGCACGGCAGCGGACCGTCGTAGCCCAGCACGAGCCGACCCAGGTTGACCGGGTGCAGGCCGTCGGCGTCCTTGTCCGGGTCGATCAACTCAAGCACCCGCTGGGTGTCGAGGTGGGCCGGCAGCGGCAGTTGAACGATGTAGCCGTGGCACGCCGGGTCGGCGTTCAGCTCGGCCAGTACGTCGTCGACCTGCTGTTGGGTGGCGTCGGCCGGCAGTTCGCGGCGGATCGAGGCGATGCCCACCTCGGCGCAGTCGCGGTGCTTGCCGTTGACGTACGCCTGACTGCCCGGGTCCGCACCGACCAGGACCGTGCCGAGCCCGGGGGTGATGCCGCGTTCCGCGAGTGCCTTCACCCGGATGCGCAGCTCGTCCTTGATCTCCGCTGCGGTTGCCTTGCCGTCCAGAAGCGTCGCCGTCACGACCAGATCGTCTCACGGCCGCCGCTCGCGGATCAGACGACCTCGCTCCAGGCCGTCCGCCGACCCGTGGCGGTGGGGCGGCCCACCGGACGGGCCGGGCCAGGGCGGGTGATCGCTACTGAAGTCACCGTGCGTGAGGTGTTGCTAGTCACTTTCGGTGACAATTTGTGGGTTCGATCACGCTCGAACCAGACAGCAGAGACCAGCTCCACGGAGACAGGACGGCCGCCCCAGGCGGCGCCCGGACGGTCGAGCGGGGGCAAACACGTCGCCCGCCATCGCAATTTCCGCAGGCCGACGTCGATAAACCCGGTTTGGGGTAGCAGATTCACTCGCCCTCGACAAGAGAGGCAACCCCGGACCGTTACCCACCCGCAACCGCGTCGTTGTCGAAGGCCCGTCGCCGACCTACCGTTACCGCTTGTTGCGCAGCGTAACCCAGCGTCGGGCCTGACTGCGCAGCGTGAGGAGATGAGGAGGCTCAATGCGAGTTCGTAGACTCGCCGCCTGGACCGCCCTCCCGCTCGCGGTGACGCTGGGCCTCGCGGCCTGCGGCAGCGGCGGAGACGGTGGATCCGGTGGCAGCGACAGTTCGGTGGTCAGCATCCAGATCGCCGAGCCGAAGCACCTGGTTCCCACCAACACCACCGAGACGTCCGGGTCGCAGGTGCTCGCCGGCCTGTTCAGCCCGCTCGTCGACTACGACGCCCAGAACAAGCCGTACGAGGTCGCCGCGCAGTCGATCACCTCGTCCGACAACAAGGTCTGGACGATCAAGCTCAAGGACGGCTTCACCTTCCACAACGGTGAGAAGGTCACGTCCGAGGACTACATCAACGCGTGGAACTACGGCGCGTACGCCCCGAACGGCCAGGACAGCAACTTCTTCTTCGAGAAGATCGCTGGTTACGCCGACCTCCAGGGCAAGGCGCCGAAGGCCAAGGAGATGTCCGGTCTGAAGAAGGTCGACGACCTCACCTTCACCGCGACGCTCTCCGAGCCGTACATCGACTTCAAGACGACGCTGGGCTACAACGCGTTCTACCCGATGCCGGACGCCGCGTTCTCGGCTCCGGGCGTGCTCAAGGACTCCTACGAGCAGGCGCCGATCGGGCAGGGCCCCTTCAAGATGAAGGGCGCCTGGCAGCACGACAGCAAGATCGACGTCGAGCGCTACGACGCGTACCCGGGCGAGAAGCCCAAGGTCAAGAACATCGAGTTCCGGATCTACCAGCAGCTCACCGCGGCCTACGCGGACGTCCTGGCGGACAACCTGGACGTGCTGCCCACGATCCCGACCGAGAGCCTGAGCACCGCGCCGAGCGACCTGGGCGACCGGTACAGGACCAGCCCGATGTCGTCGTTCCAGTTCCTCGCGTTCCCGACGTTCGACAAGGACTACAGCAGCCCGGACGTGCGCAAGGCCATCTCGATGGCGATCGACCGTGACGAGATCACCAAGTCGGTCTTCAAGGGTTCGCAGACGTCGGCTCGTTCCTTCGTCTCGCCGGTCCTCCCGGGCTACCGGGAGAACACCGCGGGCAAGGCCGGCGAGTTCAACCCGACCGAGGCCAAGAAGCTCTACCAGGCCGCCGGCGGTCCGTCGAAGATCGTCATCTCGTACAACGGCGACGGCGGGCACAAGGACTGGGTCGACGCCACTGTCAACCAGCTCAAGGCCAACCTGGGCGTCGACGCGGTCGGCTCGGCCGAGCCGAAGTTCGCCGACCTGCTGACCAAGGTCGAGAAGAAGACGCCGGTGGGTGCGTTCCGGATGGGTTGGGTCATGGACTACCCGACCATGGAGGACTACCTCGGCCCGCTGTACAGCACGAACGGCTCGTCGAACTACTACGGCTACAGCAACCCGGAGTTCGACAAGCTGGTCAAGGAGGGTTCCGCCGCCAAGACGCAGGACGAGGCGATCGCCAAGTACCAGCAGGCGGAGGACATCCTGGCCAAGGACATGCCGGTGATCCCGCTCCGCTTCGGCGAGAACGTGTTCGGCCACTCGTCCAAGGTCAAGAACGTGGAGATGGACCTGTTCCAGCGGGTCAACCTCGTCAAGATCGAAGCAGCCAGCTGAGCTGACCATGGTGCGGGCCACCCGGGCGACGATGCCCGGGTGGCCCCGACCGCGCCACCGGGGCCGGGCCGCAGCAGCGGACCCGGCGTCGGTGGCGCCGGCTCCCCCGGGCCGGACGGCACGTCTCGGATATTTCGGGTACGACCAGAGATGCCGTCCTGCGACCCTTTCGCACATTTCCGGAGAGACTGCTAAGCATGTTCCGCTACATCCTGCGGCGCCTACTGCAGATGGTCCTGGCGTTCTTCGGGACCACCCTGATCGTCTACGCGCTGACATTCGCCGGGCAGGGCGACCCGATCCAGGCGCTCGCCGGCGAACGGCCGGTGACGCCAGCGCAGCGGGCCTACCTCACCGAGAAGTACAACCTGGATCAGACGGGCGTCGGCGGCTTCTTCTACCGCTACTTCGACTACGTGAAGGACCTGCTCCAGGGCAACCTGGGCGAGTCGCTCACCGGTCGGAGCATCGGTGACATCCTCCAGCAGGCCTGGCCGGTCACCGTTCGGCTCGCGCTCATCGCGCTCGCCGTGGCGATCATCTTCGGTGTCACCGCCGGGGTCCTCGCCGGCATCCGCCGGGCCAGCATCTTCGACAACTCGACGCTGGTGCTGACCCTGCTGGTGCTGGGCATCCCGACGATCGTGCTGGCGCCACTGGCGCAGTACTTCCTGGGCGTCAAGTGGCAGCTCTTCCCACCCACCGCCGGCTCCGACCCGACGTTCTACGCGCTCCTGCTGCCGGGCATCGTGCTCGGCTCGCTGTCGCTGGCCACCGCCCTACGACTCACCCGGGCCTCGGTGGCGGAGAACCTGCGCGCGGACTACGTCCGGACCGCCCGGTCCAAGGGCCTGGTCAAGCGGCGCATCGTCATCGTCCACGTGCTGCGCAACTCACTGATCCCGGTGGTCACCTTCCTCGGTGTGGAACTGGGCAACCTGATGAGCGGCGCGATCATCACCGAGGGCGTCTTCAACATCCCCGGCGTGGGCTTCAACCTCTTCCGCGGCATCCGCACCGAGGACGGCCCCCTGGTGGTGGGCATCGTCAGCGTGCTCGTCGTGGTCTACCTGGTCTCGAACCTGGTGGTGGACGTCCTGTACGCCGTACTCGACCCGAGGATCCGCTATGAGTGATTTTGAAACTGTGGCGGCCACCGAGAACCAGGCCGCGCGACGTGGCCCCTCGGGGGAGCCGGGCACGCCCAACCAGGTCGGCGCCGCGAACAAGCCCCGCAGCCTGGCCGGGGACGCCTGGCGCGACCTGCGCCGCAACCCGATCTTCTGGATCTCGCTGGCGCTCGTCGTCATCTTCACCCTGATGGCGCTGCTCCCCGGGGTCTTCACCGCCAACAGCCCGAACGACTGCCTGCTCTCCCGGCAGCACGCCGGGCCGTCCGGCGGGGCCATCTTCGGGTACGACTTCCAGGGCTGCGACACGTACTCCCGGGCGGTCTACGGCACCCGGGCATCGCTGCTGGTCGGTGCGCTCGCCGCGCTCGGCACCGGCATCATCGCGCTGGTGATCGGCATGTTGGCCGGTTACTTCGGCCGCTGGGTCGACGCGGTGCTCTCCCGGGTGATCGACGTGGTGCTCGGCATTCCGCTGCTGCTGGCCGCGATCGTGCTGCTCAAGCGGGTGTCCAGTGACAGCCAGTGGGCTCGGATCGGCGCGGTCGTCTTCGTGTTGGCCCTCCTCGGTTGGACCACCGCCGCCCGCGTGGTCCGGTCCTCGGTGATCACCGCGAAGGAGCAGGACTACGTCGCGGCGGCCCGGATGCTCGGCGCCGGCAACAGCCGGATCATGTGGCGGCACATTCTGCCGAACTCGCTGGCCCCGGCGATCGTCGTGCTGACCATCGCGCTCGGCTCGTTCATCGCGGCCGAGGCGACGCTCTCCTTCCTCGGCATCGGCCTGAAGGCGCCCACCATCTCGTGGGGGCAGGACATCGACACCGGCCGGATCCACATGCGGGAGGCGGCCACTCCGTTGATCGTCCCGTCGGCCTTCCTGGCGCTGACCGTGCTGGCGTTCATCATGCTCGGCGACGCGATCCGTGACGCCTTCGACCCGAAGCTGCGGTGAGAACACCATGACCGTCAATCCAACTCCCGCCTCTGCCACCCCCGAGGGCGGCCACCTGCTGGAGCTGCGGGACCTGCACGTCGAGTTCCGCACCAACGAGGGCGTCGCCCGGGTGATCAACGGTGTGTCGTACCACCTGGACGCCGGCGAGACCCTTGCCGTGCTCGGCGAATCCGGCTCGGGTAAGTCGGTCACCGCCCAGGCGATCATGGGCATCCTGGACACCCCGCCCGCGTTCGTCCGCTCCGGCCAGATCCTCTACCAGGGTGAGGACCTGCTCACCCGCTCCGAGGAGCAGCGCCGGCAGGTACGCGGCAAGGAGATCGCGATGATCTTCCAGGACGCGCTCTCCGCCCTCAACCCGGTCTTCCCGGTCGGCTGGCAGATCGGTGAGACGCTGCGCCAGCGCGCCGGCATGTCCCGAGCCGACGCTCGACGTCGTGCCGTCGAACTGATGGATCTGGTCAAGATCCCCGGTGCCGCCAAGCGGATCGGCGACTACCCGCACCAGTTCTCCGGCGGCATGCGGCAGCGCGTCATGATCGCCATGGCGTTGGCGCTGGACCCGAAGGTGCTGATCGCCGACGAGCCCACCACGGCCCTCGACGTGACAGTGCAGGCCCAGATCATGGACCTGCTGGCCGACCTGCGCCGGGAACTCAACATGGCGATGATCCTGATCACCCACGACCTGGGTGTGGTCGCCGGTGTCGCGGACCGGATCGCGGTCATGTACGCCGGCCGGATCGTCGAGCACGCCGACGTCCGCTCGCTCTACAAGGCGCCCGCCCACCCGTACACCAAGGGGTTGTTGGAGTCGATCCCGCGCCTGGACGTTCGCGGCCAGGAACTGTCGACGATCAAGGGGTTGCCGCCGAACCTGATGCGTATCCCGTCCGGCTGCCCGTTCCACCCCCGGTGCCCCTACGTCCAGCAGGTCTGCGTGGACGAGGTGCCGCACGACCTGGTCCTCGGCGACGGCCGGACCAGCGCTTGCCACTTCGCGCAGGAGGTCCGTGATGACAGCGTCGCCCGCTAACCCCACCAAGGTCCGCGGCGAGACCATCCTCTCCGTCGACAACCTGGTGAAGCACTTCCCGATCACTCAGGGCGTGCTGTTCCAGCGGCAGATCGGGGCGGTGAAGGCCGTCGACGGGGTGAGCTTCGAGCTGCGTCGGGGCGAGACGCTCGGCGTGGTCGGCGAGTCCGGCTGCGGCAAGTCCACCCTCGCCCGGTTGCTGATGCGGTTGGAGACGCCCACCTCCGGACGCGCCACCCTGGAGGGCAAGGACCTGTTCAAGGCCTCCGGCGGTGAGCTGCGCCGGCTGCGCCGCAACATGCAGATGGTGATGCAGGACCCGTACACCTCGCTGAACCCGCGGATGACCGTCGGCGACATCATCGGCGAGCCGTTCGAGATCCACCCGGATGCCGCGCCGAAGGGCAGCAAGGCCAAGCGGGTCCAGGAGCTGTTGGACCTGGTCGGGCTCAACCCGGAGCACATCAACCGGTACCCGCACCAGTTCTCCGGCGGTCAGCGTCAGCGCATCGGCATCGCCCGCGCCCTCGCGCTGAAGCCCGAGGTGATCGTCTGCGACGAGCCGGTGTCGGCGCTCGACGTCTCCATCCAGGCCCAGGTGATCAACCTGCTCAAGCAGCTACAGGGCGAGCTGGGGCTCTCGTACATCTTCATCGCGCACGACCTGTCCGTGGTGCGGCACATCGCCGACCGCGTCGCGGTGATGTACCTCGGTCGGATCGTCGAGATCGGCACCGAGGACGAGATCTACGAGCGGGCCACCCACCCGTACACCCAGGCTCTGCTCTCTGCCGTGCCGGTGCCGGACCCGGAAGCCCGCGACCAGCGCAACATGATCCGGCTGGTCGGCGACGTGCCCAGCCCGGCCGACCCGCCGAGCGGGTGCCATTTCCGGACCCGCTGCTGGAAGGCCCAGGAAGTCTGCGCCGTCGAAGACCCGGCAACGGTCCCGAGAGCGGCGGACCCCCACCCCTCGGCCTGCCACTTCGCCGAACTCCGCCCCACCCCGGCCTGACCGGCCCAGACCCCTGCCGTTGATCATGAAGTTATTGCCCTGACACGCCGACGTGCAGGGCAATAACTTCATGATCGACGGGGTCTGGCCCCGGTGGGGGTTAGTGGAAGAAGTGGCGGGTGCCGGTCAGGTACATCGTCACGTTGGCCTTCTTGGCCGCCTCGATGACTTCTTCGTCGCGGATGGAGCCGCCGGGCTGCACGATGGCGCGGACGCCGGCGTCGATGAGGATCTGCGGGCCGTCGGCGAACGGGAAGAACGCGTCCGAGGCGGCGACCGAGCCGCGCGCCCGGTCGGCGCCGGCGCGGGTGACCGCGAGCTGCGCCGAGTCGACCCGGTTGACCTGACCCATGCCCACGCCGACGGTGGCGCCGTCCTTGGCGAGCAGGATCGCGTTGCTCTTCACCGCGCGGACCGCCCGCCAGGCGAACGCGAGGTCCCGCAGCAACTCCTCATCGGCGGCCTCGCCGGTCGCCAACTGCCAACTCGCCGGGTCGTCGCCGGGGGCGTTCACCCGGTCGGCGACCTGGGCCAGCACGCCACCGGTCACCGGCCGCAACTCCACCAGCGCCGGCGTCCAGGCCGGTGCCCGCAGCAGCCGGATGTTCTTCTTGCCCTGCAACACCTCGACCGCGCCCTCGTCGAAGCCGGGGGCGACCACCACCTCGGTGAAGATCTCGGCGACCTGCCGGGCCAGCTCGACCGAGACCGACCGGTTGACCGCGATGACACCGCCGAACGCCGACACCGGGTCGCACGCGTGCGCCCTGCGGTGCGCCTCGGCGACGTCCGCGCCGACCGCGATGCCGCACGGGTTGGCGTGCTTGATGATCGCCACCGCCGGCTGGTCGGCGAAGTCGTTCGCGGCCCGCCAGGCGGCGTCGGCGTCGACGTAGTTGTTGTACGACATCTCCTTGCCGTGCAGCTGCTCGGCCTGGGCCAGCCCCGCCGGGGCGTCCGGGTCGGTGTAGAGCGCGGCGGGCTGGTGCGGGTTTTCCCCGTACCGCAACGCCGTCGACTTGCGCAGCGCCAGCCCCGCGAACGCCGGCCAGGAGTCGTCGGCCGGGGCCAGCTCCCGGGCGCACCACTGGGCCACCGCGACGTCGTACTCGGCGATGTCGGCGAACGCCCGGGCGGCCAGCGCACGACGCTGGGCCATTGTGAAGCCACCCTCGCTGAGCGCGCCGAGCAGCGCCGGGTAACCGGCCGGGTCGGTGAGCACGGCGACCGAGGCGTGGTTCTTGGCGGCGGCCCGCACCATGGCCGGGCCACCGATGTCGATCTGCTCCACGCACTCCTCGACGTCGGCGCCGGAGGCGACGGTCGCCTGGAAGGGGTAGAGGTTCGAGACCAGCAGGTCGAACGCCGCCACGCCCAGCTCGTCCAGCTGCGCCACGTGCGTGTCCTTGCGCAGGTCCGCGAGGAGACCCGCGTGCACCTTCGGGTGCAGGGTCTTCACCCGGCCGTCGAGCACCTCGGGGAACCCGGTCACCGTCTCCACCGGCGTGACCGGCACCCCGGCGGCGGCGATGGTGCCCGCCGTGCTGCCGGTGGACACGATCTCCACGCCGGCCGCGTGCAGGGCCTGAGCCAGCTCGACCAGCCCGGTCTTGTCGTAGACGCTGACCAGCGCCCGCCTGATCGGGCGGCGCCCGTCCTGAGTGGGACTCACGGAACCGTGACCTTCCTTCCGGTGATGGTCCAGCCTTCGCGGACCAGCCGACCGACCTGCTCGACGAGCTGGCGTCGCTCGGCTTCCTTGATGCGCTCGGTGAGCGTGTCGACGTCGTCGTCGTCCAGCACCGGCACCGCTACCTGCGCGACGATCGGCCCGGTGTCCATGCCGGCGTCGACGAAGAAGAGGGTGGCCCCGGTGAGCTTCACGCCGTAGGCGAGTGCGTCACGCGGGCCGTGGATGCCGGGAAACGCCGGCAGCAGGGTGTTGTGCGTGTTCAGGTAGCGGTCGCCGAAGGCGGCGAGGAAGTGCGGACCGACCAGCTTGAGGAAACCGGCGGAGATGACCAGGTCGGGTTGGTGCTTCGCGACGTGCGCGGTGAGCGCGCGGTCCCAGTCCTCCCGGGTGTCGTGGTCGCGGACCCGTTCGACGAAGGTCGGCACCCCCGCCGCCTCGGCCCGGTCCAGGCCCGCGATGCCGTCGCGGTCCGCGCCGACCGCGACGACCTGTGCGCCGTACGCGGGGTCGGCGGCGGCATCCAGCAGCGACTGAAGGTTGCTCCCGGAGCCGGAGATGAGGACGACGATGCGGGCGACAGGCGCGGGCTCGGTCACCGGGCCACCCTATCGGGCAGGTCAGGGACGCCCTCCGGCTGGGCGGCGCGCCGATCTTCGACGGTGCCGACGTGCGTCGACCCGGTACGCTGCCGCTCGCTCGGGCCGAACGCCGCACCGGCCCACACACCGCCCCTGATCCGGCACACGAAGCGGTCGACAAGGGCCCGTTTGCCTGCTTTGGGAGACATGTCGTCCTGTTGCTGTACTGGGCTTTGGGAGGACTGACCGCGATCATGGATGGAAACAAGAGCACCAACTGACGGAACCAGTCCAAGGAGCTTCTCGAATGCAGCCCGGTAACCCCGGTCAGGACCCGTACGGCCAGCAGCCCAACCAGGACCCGACCGCTCCCCAGCCGCCGGCCGCCCCGTACGGCCAGCAGCCCACCTCCGGCCAGCCGTACGGTCAGCAGCCGCAGGACCCGTACGCCGCGCCGCAGGCCCCGTACGGTCAGCAGCCCACCTCGGGGCAGCCGTACGGTCAGCAGCCGCCGTACCAGGACCCGTACGCACAGCAGCAGCCCCCGTACGGCGCCGGCCCGACCTACCCGAACGCCGGGTACCCGCAGGCACAGGGGCAGAACAACACCCTCGGCCTGGTGTCGATGATCCTCGGTATCGCGTCGATCCCGCTGGTCTGCTGCCTGTACCTGGGCATCCCGGTCGGCATCGCGGGCATCGTGACCGGCTACCTCGCCAAGCAGAAGGTGGCCCAGGGGCAGGCAAACAACGCCGGCCAGGCCAAGGCCGGTCTGATCTGCGGCGCGGTCGGCGTCGGGCTGGGCATCCTGCTGCTCATCCTGAGCGTCGTGGCGCAGGTCAACCTGCCCACCCAGCCCTGACGGGCTCGGATTCGACGGGGCGCTCCGGGTTCGCCCGGGGCGCCCCGCGCTCGTCTACCGCGCGGGTCGCCAGGTCAGCGCCCGCGTGGCTGGGGCTCTACTGTGCGGGCCCGCGGGTCAGCGCCCGGGTGGCGGCGGCGCCGAGCAGCGCGCCGACCGCTATGACGCCGGCCGCTACCGCCCCGACCTGCCAGCCCACCGGCCCGACCTGGGACAGCCGACCGGCGCCGAGCGGCCCGCCGGAGACCGCCGCGGCCGCCCGGCCCCAG
>NZ_PYAK01000007.1 GCF_003264365.1 Micromonospora noduli | reverse complement strand
CCGGGCCGGGCGCGCCGGGAGACGCGGCGCCGGGGCGGACGGTGCCGGGGGCCGGAGCGCCGGCGGGCGGGGCCGCGCCGTCGACGCGTTCCACCACGTTGCGGCGGATCACGTTCTTCCCCGGCTCGCGGACCAGCTCCATGGCCGCCGCGTTGAGTAGCACGCAACTGCCCGACGGGCCGGTCACCGTCACAGTGGCCGCCCGGTTGTTGTCCAGGTTCGTCACCCGCAGCCGGGTACCCACCGGGAACCGGTCGCTGGTCGCCGCCGGCGCCCCGCCCTCCGCGGAGAAGGTGACCGAGCCGGAGCAGACCGACGACCGTGCCGGGGCCGTGTCGGCGAACCCGAAGCTGGTCCCCACCGACACGCCCACCGCGGCGAGCACCGCCACGCTCGCTGCCAGCACGTGCCTGCGCTGCACCCTCATCGCCGTCACTCCCGTCCTCGGTGGTGTCCTTCACCCACCGGTACGGACCGGAGCGTCCTACCGTTCAGCCGGCACGGGTATCGATCGTGCGGCGGCCAGGTCCACCGGCCCGTAGCGGGTGCGCGGGGCCCCGGTGATCAGCGCCCAGTAACGGTCGCCGTACGACCAGTGCCACCACTCGGTCGGGTAGTTCACCATCCCCGCGCCGCCGAGGGCGTCCACCATGATCTGCCGGTGCCGACGGGCGGTGCCGCCGATCGCCGGCGCGTCGGTGAAGCAGGCGTCGGCGCTGTCCTCCGGGGTGGCGTCGATGGCCGTGCCCAGGTCCAGCTCCACGCCGTCGTCGGTGCAGAGCGTCAGGTCCACCGCGCCGCCGGTGCTGTGCGGGGCCACCTCGACCGGTGAGACGAACTTCGTGGTCTCCCGGTGCAGCCGCTGCGGCGACCAGTCCGGGTGCCGTCGGCGCAACTCGTCGCGGTAGCCGGTGAAGATGGCCAGTTGCGCCTGGTACGGCCGGTAGCCCTCGACCACCAGCAGCCGCAGCCCACCGGGCAGGGCACGCTGCGCGGCCAGCAGGCGGTCCACGACACCGGCGCGCAACCGGGCGTACGCCCCGGCCGGGTCGGCGGCCCGTCCGTCGAGCCGCAGCTCCGGCAGCTCACGCAGGTCCACGAACTCCTCGCCGTCGTCGGCGCTGGGCACCGCCGCCACCCGGGGGTCGGAGAGCAGGATCATCGGATGCTCCCCGCCGTGCTCGCGGGCCGTTCCGCGTGCCGGAGCCGGGCCAGCTCGACGAGTCGGTCCACCACCTCCCGGTAGCTGACCCCGACGGCGGCCCACACCTTCGGGTACATCGAGTGCGCGGTGAAGCCGGGCATCGTGTTCAGCTCGTTGACGTACAGCTCACCGGCTGTCTCGTCGTAGAAGAAGTCGACCCGGGCCAGACCCCAACCGCCGATCGCGGCGAACGCGCGCAGCGACAGCTCGCGGACCCGCGCGGTCACCTCGTCCGGCAGCGCGGCGGGGACGATCATCGGGTCGGCGTCGCCGAAGTACTTCTGCTGGTAGTCGAACCAGCCGCCGCTGACCTGCACCTCGCCCACCGCCGACGCCTCGGGACGCCAGCCACCGAGCACCGCGCACTCCAGCTCCCGGCCGGCGACCCCCTGCTCGACCATGACGAGTTGGTCGTGGCGAAGCGCCTCCTCCACGGCGGCGGCCAGGTCGTCACCCTCGCCGACGCGGGAGATGCCGATCGACGAACCCATGCTGGCCGGCTTGACGAAGAGTGGCCGGCTCAGCCCGGTCACCAACTTCTCCGGATCGTCGACCGCCCGGTAGGTGTGCGCGTCGAACGACACGTACGGGGTGACGGGGATGCCCTCGGCGCGCAGCGCCCGCTTCATCGCCACCTTGTTCATGCCGACCGCCGAGGCGAGGATGCCGCACCCGACGTACGGCACGTTCAGTGACTCCAGCAGCCCCTGCACCACACCGTCCTCGCCGTACGGGCCGTGCAGCACCGGGAAGATCACGTCCAGCTCGGCGTGCACAGCGCCGGGTGCGTTACCGGCGGACACCTGCACGACACCCGGACGCGGACCGGCCCGCAACTCGACGGCCGGCCCGGTCACCACCAACTGGTCGTCGATGGCCCGCTCGCCGGCCGGTCGGTCGCGCAGCTCGGCCAGCAGCGCGTCGGGCATCAGCCGGAACCCGCCGCTGCGGGTGACGCCGATGGCGACAGTGCGGTAGCCGCCACCGGCGAGCGCCCGGGCCACCCCGAGCGCGGAGGCACAGGAGACCTCGTGCTCCGCCGACGGTCCACCGAACAGGATTCCGATCCGGACTGGCGCGCTCACGCCGCCGCCCCTTCCTCAGCCAGGTCGGCGGATCGCGGGGCCATCAACCGGGCCACCAGCGACTCCTCCACGTTTCCGCCGGTCAGCACCACGCCGACCGTCCGCTGCCGGTCCCTGTCCGGCGGAAGCCGGAGGGCGCCGGCCAGGCCCGCCGCCCCGGAGGGCTCGGCGAGCACCTTGAGCTCGGTCAGGATCAGCCGGAACGCCGCCGCGATCTCGTCGTCGTCGACCCGGACGACGCCGCGCAGCGTGTTCCGCACGATGGCGAACGGCAGCTCCCCCACGCAGGACGGCCGCAGCCCGTCCGCGATGGTGGGCGCCGGCGTGACCGGCACGCGTACACCTGCTGCCAGGCTGCGGGCGAGCGAGTCGCAGCCCACCGGCTCCACGCCGTACACCTCGATGTCGGAGCCGGCGGCGGCCAGGCACGCGCCGGCCACCCCGCCACCACCACCCACCGGTACGACCAACGCGTCCAACGGCGTCCCCGCGCGCTCGGCGTCCTCGATCAGCTCCAGGCTCGCGGTGCCCTGCCCGGCGATCACGTCCGGGTGGTCGTACGCGTCGACGACGGGGTGACCGCTCTCGTCGCTGAGCCCGTTGGCCACCGCCACCCGCTCCTCGACGCCGGTGCCGGCGAACACCACCCGCGCTCCCGCCGCGCGCGCCCGGTCGACCTTCGTCGATGCCGCGTCGACCGGCAGCACCACTGTCGCCGCGAGCCCGTGCTGCCGGGCCGCCAACGCCACCGCCACCGCGTGGTTGCCGGTGCTCTGCGCGATCACCCCGGTGTGGCCGGCCATCGCGAGGCGGCCGACCGCGCGCAGCGCGCCCCGCATCTTGTACGAGCCGCCGTTCTGCAGGTTCTCCGCCTTGAGCAGGACCCGTGCCCCGGCGAGCTCGTCGATCACCGGGGAGCGCAGCACGGGGGTACGGACCACGCGGCCGGCAAGCCAGCGGCTGGCCTCCTCGACATCGGCCCGGACCTGGCCAACGGTGCGTGTCATCGTCTCTCCTTTTCGGGCACACCACAGGCGGGGTCCAGCGGTACGTGGACCCCGGTGAAGGTGGGTGGAAGTGTCAGTTCAAGGTCGGTAGCTGGACGTCGACCCGTAGGCCGCCGTACTCGGCGGGCCGGGCCGCGATGATGCCGTCGTGGGCCTGGGTGATCGAGCGGGCGATGGCCAGGCCCAGGCCGGCCCCGCCGCCCTGCGAGGTCCGGTCCCGGGCGAGCCGGCGGAACGGCTCGAACAGACCGGCCACCGCCTCGGCCGGCACGGGCTGGCCGGTGTTCACCACGGACAGCGCGGGCACGCCGCTCACCACGACGGTCAGCGAGCCGCCCGGCCGGTTGTACTTGATCCCGTTCTCCACCAGGTTGGTGACCAGGCGTTCCAGCAGCACCCGCTCGCCGACGACTACCCGGGGTACGAGGTGGGTCTCCACTGTCACCCCGGCCTCCCGGGCCCGGTCCAGGTATCCGGCCAGCACCGCCTCGACGATCGTGTCCAACCGCTGCGGTATCCGCGAACGGAGGCCCTGGTCACTCTCGCTGAGCGCGAGCAGGCCCTCGATCAGTCGTTCGTTGCGCTCGTTGGTTTCCAGCAGCTGACTGGTCAGCAGCTCCAACTGCTCGCCGCTGAGCGTCCTGGCCATGCCGACCTCGATGAGCGTCCGCTGCACGGCGAGGGGCGTCCGCAGCTCGTGCGAGGCGTTGGCGGCGAACCGCCGCTGCCCCTCGTACCCGGCGGAGACGCGTTCCATCATCTCGTCGATCGCCCGGGACAGCCGGGCCAACTCGTCGCTGCCCCGGGGCCGGATCCGGTGACCGAGGTTCTGCGGGCCGAGGTGCCCGATCGGCCCGGCCAGGTCAGCGACCGGGCGCAGGCACCACACCGCGGCGAACCAGAGCCCCACCAGGACGGCCACTGTCACGAGCAGGACGGCCACCAGGGGCAGCATGAACGCCCCCGGCCGTACGTTGCGGCACACCGTCGACAACCCGGGCATGGGCACGTCACAGAACTGCTGCCCCCAGGTCCAGGTCACCCCCGACAGCCACTTGCCCATCGCCGGCAGTATCGGGCCGGCCAGCAGCGCCAACAGCCCCACCAGCAGCACCCGACGTCGGGGCGTCCAGCTCACGCCGTGCCGCCGATGCGGTAGCCGGCCTTCGGAACGGTGTGGATGATCGCGGGATCGCCGAGCTTCTTGCGCAGGGTCATCACGGTGACCCGTACGGCGTTGGTGAACGGATCGGCGAACTCGTCCCAGGCCTGCTCCAGCAACTCCTCTGCGCTGACCACCTGGCCGTCCGCGCGCAGCAGCACGTGCAGCACCGCGAACTCCTTGGGACTCAACGCGAGGGGGCGGCCGTCCCGGGTGGCCAGGTGTCGGCCCACGTCCAGCGCCAGGCCGTCCTGGGCGAGCACCGGTGGCAGCGCCGGCGTGGACCGTCGCCCGAGGGCCTGCACCCGGGCCACCAGCTCGGCGAAGGCGAACGGCTTGGTCAGGTAGTCGTCCGCGCCGAGGCCGAGGCCCTCCACCCGGTCCCGGATGCCGGCCGCCGCCGTGAGCAGCAGCACCCGGGTGCCGACCTGTGAGTCGGCGATGCTGCGGCACACCTCGTCGCCGGTGTGTCCGGGCATGTCCCGGTCCAGCACCGCGACGTCGTACCGGTTCACCCCGACCCGTTCCAGCGCACCGTCGCCGTCGTAGCAGACGTCGACAGCCATCGAGAGGCGGCGCAGCCCTTCGGCCACCGTGTCCGCCAACAACCGCTCGTCGTCCGCCACCAGCACCCGCACGTTTTTCCGCTCCCCCAGTTCGGCTTGCCCCGCATACCGTCGCAGGCCCGGGTTAAGGGTTCTGTAAGCACCCGCCGCAGCCATCCTCCACGCGGGTGTCCAGCGGGCAAACCACCGCAAGCCAGTCCCGGTCGACTTGGTGCCCGTGTCGCGTCATCTGGGTCGTTCGTCCCCGAAGGGCCCGGCGGTTGGCGTGCGGGGGTGAGCTGCGTCACGATGGGGGCCGAGGAGGTCGCCCGATGGCTGACCCGTGGCTCGCCCTGGAGTTCGGCGTCGATCCGGCGGAGCGGATCGCGCAGGTCGGTGCCGCCCACGAGGCCTTCCTGACCGCCGGTGCGGCGCCGCACCGGGTGCGGGAGGTGGTCCGCCGCTCCTGGGAGCGTTCGGCACGGCTCGACCCGGAGGCCACCCCGCCGGTCGACCTGGCCGACGACGTTCTGGCCGCGTACCGGGCGGTTCACCCGTTGGCCCGGGTCCTGCCGCTGTTCCGGGACCTGCTCGGCGGCATCGCGCAGGACGGCGCGCACCTGATGGCGGTCTGCGACGCGCACGGGCGGCTGCTCTGGGTCGAGGGGCATCCGGGCGTGCTGCGGCACGCCGAGCGGATGAACTTCATGCCCGGCGCCCGTTGGGACGAGACGCACGCCGGCACCAACGCTCCCGGCACCGCGCTGGCAGTGGACCACAGCGTGCAGATCTTCGCCACCGAGCACTTCAGCCGCCCGGTCCAGCGGTGGACCTGCGCCGCCGCGCCGATCCACGACCCGGCCACCGGGCGGCTGCTCGGCGCGATCGACATCACCGGCGGGGACCATCTGGCGACTCCGCAGAGCCTGGCGCTGGTCCGGGCCACCGCCCGGGCCGCCGAGTCGCAGCTCGCCGCCGACCGACCGCCGGAACCGGGCGTCGCCACAGTGACCGCGCTCGGCCGGGACGAGGCGGAGCTGCGGTTCGAGGGCCGACGGATCCGGCTGGGTCGACGGCACAGCGAACTGCTGGTGCTGCTGCTCCAGCACCCCGAGGGGCGCACCGGCGTTCAGCTCGGCCTCGACCTGTACGGCGACGACCGACTGCACCCGGTCACCCTGCGCGCCGAGCTGTCCCGGTTGCGCCGGGTGCTCGGCCCAGAGCTGCTCGATTCCCGCCCGTACCGGCTACGCGGGACCGTCCGCGCCGACTTCACCACAGTCGCCGACCGGCTGGACCAGGGCGATCCGGCGGGCGCGCTCGACGCGTACCCCGGGTCGTTGCTGCCCGGCTCGGACGCGCCGGGAGTGGCGCGACTGCGCCGGCTGATCGACGGCCACCTCCGCGCGGCAGTGCTGGCCGCCGCGGACCCGGCGCTGCTCGCGGCCTGGACCGCGACGCCGGCCGGTGCCGACGACCTGGCCGCCTGGCAGGCCCTGGCACGGGCGCTGCCGGTGGGCGCGCCGCGTCGGCCCCTCGCCCTCGCGCGCATCGACCAGCTCGCCGGTGAGTACGACCTACCGCGCGCAACGTGGCTGCAACGTCGCTGAAACTACCGTCGCCGTCGGCACACCCGCACAACGACGGCGGAGGTAACCATGACGCGCTACGACGCGCCCACCCACTGGCAGTCCCGTTACGACCACTACATCGGCGGCGAGTACGTCAAGCCGCAGGGCGGCGCCTACTTCGAGAACCCGACACCGGTCACCGGGCAGACCTTCACCGAGGTCGCCCGCGGCACCGCACCCGACGTGGAGAAGGCCCTCGACGCCGCCCATGGCGCCGCCGACGCCTGGGGCCGCACCTCGGTGGCCGAACGGGCGCTGATCCTCAACCGGATCGCCGACCGGATGCAGGAGAACCTGGAATCCCTGGCCATTGCCGAGAGCTGGGAGAACGGCAAGCCGGTCCGGGAGACACTGGCCGCCGACATCCCGCTCGCCATCGACCACTTCCGCTACTTCGCCGGGGCGATCCGGGCCCAGGAGGGCTCCCTGGGCGAACTCGACGACGACACAGTGGCGTACCACTTCCACGAGCCGCTCGGCGTGGTTGGGCAGATCATCCCGTGGAACTTCCCGATCCTGATGGCGACCTGGAAGCTCGCGCCCGCGCTGGCCGCCGGCAACGCCGTGGTGCTCAAACCGGCCGAGCAGACACCGGCGTCCATCCACTACTGGCTGTCGCTGGTGGCGGACCTGCTGCCGCCGGGAGTGCTGAACATCGTCAACGGTTTCGGTGTGGAGGCCGGCAAACCGCTGGCGTCCTCGGCCCGGGTCGCGAAGGTGGCCTTCACCGGCGAGACGACCACCGGGCGGCTGATCATGCAGTACGCCAGTGAGAACATCAAACCCGTCACGCTGGAGCTGGGCGGCAAGAGCCCGAACATCTTCTTCGACGACGTCAGCGCCGCATCCGACGACTTCCTGGACAAGGCCCTGGAAGGCTTCACCATGTTCGCGCTCAACCAGGGCGAGGTCTGCACCTGCCCGTCCCGGGCGCTGATCCAGCAGGGCCACTACAGCGACTTCCTGGCCGCGGGGGTCGCCCGCACCGAGCAGATCGTGCAGGGGCATCCCCTGGACACCGACACGATGATCGGGGCGCAGGCCTCCAACGACCAGTTGGAGAAGATCCTGTCCTATCTCGACATCGGCCGGAAAGAGGGCGCCAAGGTGCTCACCGGAGGGTCACGCGCGGATCTGGGCGGCGAACTGTCGGGCGGGTACTACGTCGAGCCGACCATCTTCGAGGGCGACAACTCGATGCGGATCTTCCAGGAGGAGATCTTCGGGCCGGTCGTCTCGGTAACCTCGTTCGCCGACCTCGACGACGCCGTGAAGATCGCCAACGACACCCTGTACGGGCTGGGCGCGGGCGTGTGGAGTCGGGACATGAACACCGCGTACCGGGCCGGGCGGGCCATCCAGGCCGGGCGGGTGTGGACCAACTGCTACCACGCGTACCCGGCGCACGCCGCTTTCGGCGGGTACAAGCAGTCCGGCATCGGTCGGGAGAACCACAAGATGATGCTGGAGCACTACCAGCAGACCAAGAATCTGCTGGTCAGCTACTCGACCAAGAAGCTCGGCTTCTTCTGATGCCGGTCGTCTCCGTCACCCCCGCCGCGGCCGAGTTGATCCGGTCGCTGCGGGGGCGGCACGGTCCGCTGATGTTCCACCAGTCCGGCGGCTGCTGCGACGGCAGTGCCCCGATGTGCTTCCCGGCGGGCGAGTTCCGCACCGGCTCGTCCGACGTGCTGCTCGCCTCCCTCGCGGTCGACGGGGTGACCGAGCCGGTCGAGTTCTGGATGTCGAAGTCCCAGTGGGAGTTGTGGAAACACACCACGTTGACCGTCGACGTGGTCCCCGGCAGAGGCAGCGGCTTCTCTCTGGAGGCCCCTGAAGGCGTCCGCTTCCTCATCCGCTCCCACCTAGCCCCCTGAGCCCGGCGCCCCAGGTCCGGCGGCATCTGCCCAGAAGAGCGGTATACCTCTGAGTCATATTTATTCCTCAGAGGTATACCGCTCTTCAGCGTTTCCCGTCGGACGGCGTGACCGTGGGGGACCGGGCGGGACCGGGCGGGACCGTTGACCATGACCGGGGGGTTAGTCGCAGGCGATGCCGTCGCCGTCTCGGTCCAGGTCGTAGATGTCGTCGCCGATCACCCTGATCGGCCCGCTGACGTAGGCGGGTCCGTTGCCACTGCCACCCGCGCAGTCGACGTCGCTGGCGATCGGGACGCAGCCGCTGTAGTTCGGGTCGCACTTCGACGACTGCGGCTTCTTGGTGCCGACGGCCACGACCTGGGTCACCGGCTGCTTCGTCACGGCGGATTTGACCAGCTTCTTGTTCGTCCGTACGCCGTCGGTGGTGGTCACCTCGTAGGTCAGGGTCCGGACGCCGTTCACACCCTTGGTCCGGACGACCCGCTTGCCCTCGGCCAGTGACGAGTCCTTGACGGTCCGCTCGCCGTACCGGATGGTGGCCTGCTCCGTCACTGTCGTCACCTGCACCACCGGCACGGCTGCCGCCGACGAGGGTGCCGTGGCGGGCGCCGACGAGGGCGCGGCGATCGGCGACTCCTCCTGGGCCAGGGCCTCTTCGGTCGGCTCGCCGGGTGCGGCCAGAACAGGCTGCTCGGCGGCAGTGCCGGTCTTGGTCGGTTCCGGTTCGCCGGTCAACGCGCCGACGATGGCGGTGCCGGTGCAGCAGAGCAGCAGGAGCGACAGCGTCACCGAGCCGAGGATCACGGCGACCCGGCCGGCGGGAGTGGCCCGGCGGAACCAGTTCGGTCGGGGCGTCTGGCCGAACGACGGCGGGTACGGCGGTCCCGGGTTCTGTGGTGGTTGCATCGTCACGGCGATGAGTGTCGTCGCAAACACAGCCTGCAATATCCCCCGTCGCGTTCGTCACCTGCGCCTTTCGCTTCGCGGAAAAGATCGGTGGGCGCGCTCGCGGGCGCCGAGTCGGCAGGTGCGGCACACCTCCAGGTCGGCAGGGCAGGGCCGATCGTGCGGGTGTCAGCACCAACAAAAGCCGCAGATCACCACGCACCGAATCGACAAGGGATCGGAGGCCAACGGCGACAGCAAACTGTCGCGATGCCGTCAGCGGGGCAGGCTCACCGCTCCTCCATCGCCCATGGTGACCCGTAACCGTTCAGCAGGTCGAGGAAGGGCATCGGGGGCAGCGCCTCGGGCCCGAGCACCCCGACACCGGCCCACGCACCGCTGGCGAGCAACTCCAACGCGACGACCGGGTTGACGGCGGTCTGCCAGACCACCGCCTGGTGCCCGTACTCCCGCATTGACCACTCGTTGTCGACCACGTGGTACAGGTAGACCTCGCGGGGTTGCCCGTCCGGGCCGAGGCCGCGTACCCAGGTGCCGGCGCAGGTCTTGCCGCGCATCCGGGCACCGAGCGTGGCCGGGTCGGGCAGGCTCGCGGCCACCACGTCACGCGGGGAGACCTCGACGCCACGTACCCGCACCGGGGAGACCGCGTCCAGACCGAGCTTGTGCAGCGTCTTGAGCACCTCGATGAACTCGTCGCCGAGGCCGTACTTGAAGGTGACCCGCCGGGCCTTGACCCAGCGCGGGATGAGCAGCACCTCCTCGTGCTCGACGTTGACGCACTCGACCGGCCCGATCCCCTCCGGAAAGTGGAAGACCTCCGGCTCCGAGAACGGTTCGGTGGTGAACCAGCCCCGGTCCCTCTCCCAGATGACCGGCGGGTTGAGGCACTCCTCGATGGTGGTCCAGATGGAGAACGAGGGCGCGAAGTCGTACCCGTCGACGGTGAGGTTCGCCCCGTCCCGGACACCGATCTCGTCGATCTCACTGAACAGTTCGTCGGCGGCGTAACGGGCGAACACGTCGGAGAGGCCGGGCTCGACCCCGATGCCGCACAGCGCCAACCGACCGGCCGCCGACCAGGTGTCCGCCAGCGCGAACTGTTCGTCGCCGAGCCTCACGCCGGTCTCGACCTGCGACAGCGACATCGCCATGTCCAGGTAGTCCGCGCCGGCCGCGAACGCGCCCTCGAAGATCGGCATGACGAACCGCGGGTCGACGGCGTTGAGCACGTGCGTGATCCGGTGCTCCCGGCACAGCGCGGTGACCGCGTCGGCCGAGGCGGCGTCCACCTGGGCGGCGACGAACCGGTCACCATGCCCGGCGACCGCTCGCTCGGCCCGAACGGGGTCGTGGTCGGCGACCACAATGGTCTCGAAGAAGGTCCGTCGGGCGGCGATGGCTACGGCGGCGGAGCCGACGCCACCGGCGCCGACGAGGAGGACACGCATCAGGAATCAAACCCCAAACCGAAACGATCGAGAGTACGGAGCCAGAGGTCGCGCCGACCCTCACGCGCGTCGGCGCGGGCCAGTGACCAGCGGGTGAGATTGATGCCGACCGCGCGGACGGGTTCCGGCGGGAACGGCAGTGGCTTACGGCGAACCAGGTCGAGCCGGGTCAGCGGGGTGTTCCCGCCGTCGAGCAGGTCGAGCAGCACCCGGGCCCCGAAGCGGGTGGCCCCGACGCCGAGGCCGGTGTAGCCGGCCGCGTACGCCAGCCGACCGCCGTAGGCGGTGCCGAAGAACGGGCAGAACCGGGTGCAGGTGTCGATGACCCCGCCCCAGCGGTGGCTGAATCGCACGTCGGCGAGCTGCGGGAACGTGGTGAAGAAGTGGCGGGCGAGGGTGGTGAAGGTGGCCGGGCGTTGCTCCAACTCGGGCGCGACCCGATTGCCGTAGTGGTAGACGGCGTCGTAGCCGCCGAAGAGGATCCGCCCGTCGGCGGTGATCCGGTAGTAGTGGAACTGGTTGGCGGTGTCGGCGAGCCCCTGCCGGTTGCGCCAACCGATGGCGTCACGCTGGGCCGGGGTGAGCGGCTCGGTCATCAGCACGTGGTCGTAGACCGGCACCAGATACGCCCGCAGCCGACGCAGCAGCGGCGGGAACGCGTTGGTGGCCAGCACGACCCGACGCGCCCGTATCGAGCCGGGCAGGCCGGCGGCCCGGGTGTCGGCCCGACCAGAATCGGTCGGCTGGGCGGTGGGATCGGTGCCCAGCGTGCTGGCGTGCACCGCGGCGTTGTCGGCGCGCAGGCCGGTGACGCGGGTGTGTTCGTGCACGCGTACGCCGAGGTCGAGGCAGGCGCGGCGCAGACCCCAGGCCAGCTTCGCCGGGTCCACCATGGCCACCCGGTCGGCGTCGAACATCCCACCCAGGTACGTCGGTGAGTGCACCTCGGCCCGCACCTCGTCCCGGTCGAGCAACCGCACCCGGTGGCCGTACCGGCGGGCCAGGTCCGCGTCGGCGGCCAGCCCGTCGAGTTGGTACGGCTCGACGGCGACGGCCAGCTCACCGGTGCGCTCGAAGTCGCAGTCGATGTCGAGCTTCGCGACGGTGGCGGCGATGGCGTCCAGGTTGTCCCGGCCGAGGCGTTCCAACTCGCCGACCTCGTTGGGGAACCGGTCGACGCCGTTGGCGAGGCCGTGGGTCAGCGAGGCGGCGCAGAACCCGCCGTTGCGCCCGGACGCGGCCCAACCGCAGGTCCCGGCCTCGACGAGCAGCACGTCCCGGCCCGGGTCCGCCTGCTTCGCCAACAGCGCGGCCCACAGTCCGCTGTAACCGCCGCCGATCACCAGCAGGTCGGCGGAGTGGCGACCGCTCAGTGGCGGTAGCGGGTCGGGGCGGTCCGGGCGATCGAGCCAGTACGGCACGGGTGCCGCGTCGGCCAACGCCCGGCCGGTATGCGGGAGCGTCATGACCGCACACCGGTCGGAAGACCCGCATCCGGGAAGGTCATGACGACCGACGCGGTTGATGTGACGGCCCGGCCAGCAGGTTGGCGCGGCGGGCCCGCCGACCGCGTAGCGAGCTGAGCCCCACGAGCAGCAACGCGACAGCGAACATCGCGGTGCCGATCACGTTGACCTGAGGTGGGATGCCGCGCTGGGCAGCGCCCCAGACGTACATCGGGAACGTGACAGTGGTGCCGGCGTTGAAGTTCGTGATGATGAAGTCGTCGAAGCTCAGCGAGAAGGCCAGCAACGCGGCGGCCACGATGCCGGGCAGCACCAGCGGCAGGGTGATCCGCCGGAAGGTCTGCCACTCGTTGGCGTAGAGGTCCATGGCGGCTTCCTCCAGCCGTCGGTCCATCCCGGCGAGCCGCGCCTTCACGGTCACCACCACGAACGACACGCAGAACATCACGTGCGCGATCACGATGGTCCAGAAACCCTGCGGTACGCCCGCCGACACGAACAGGGCCAGCAACGATGTGCCCATCACCAGCTCCGGCGTGGCCATCGGCAGGAAGATCAGCACGTTGATCCCGGATCGGCCACGGAAGCGGTGCCGGACCAGCGCGAACGCCATCAGGGTGCCGAGCACTGTGGCGACCACCGTGGCGATGAAGCCGATCTGCACGCTGCGGACCACCGCGTCGCACATGTCCGAGGTGGCACACGGCTGCCGCCAGTTGTCCAGTGTGAACTCGTTGAAGTCGTACGACAGCCGGCTCGACGGCCTGTTGAACGACAGCGCGGCCACCACCAGGATCGGCAGCGCCAGGTAGCCGAGCACCAGCAACGCCACGATCATCACCCAGCGGTCCGCGAGCCAACGGGAAACCCTCATCAGAGCCGCCTTTCGTTCGCGACTGCGGGGCTCCGCTGCGCTGCACTCCTCGCGCTCACAGGACCTCCTCCGTGCCGGCTCGACGGAGGTAGCCGAAGACCACCGCGAGGATCGCCGCCATCAGCAGGAACGACAGCGCGGCGCCCTGCGGGTAGTCCAGTCGGACCAGGAACGCCGAGTCGATGACGTTGCCGATCATGTATTCGTTCGGGGTGCCGAGCAGTTCGGCGTTGATGTAGTCGCCGCTGGCCGGGATGAAGAACAGCAGCGTGCCGGCGACCAGACCGGGCATGGACAGCGGCAGCGTCACCCGACGGAACGCCTGCACCGGGCTCGCGTACAGGTCGGTGGCCGCCTCCAGCAAGCGGGGGTCCAGCCGCTCCAGGCTCGCGTACAGCGGGAGCACCAGGAACGGCAGGAAGTTGTACGTCAGGCCGAGCACCACAGCGAACGGGGTGGCCAGCAGCCGACCGTCCGGGGCGAGCAGGTGCACGTCGCGCAGCAGACCGACGAGCGCGCCGTTGTCCGACAGGATCGTCTTCCAGGCCAGCGTGCGGACCAGGAAGCTGGTGAACATCGGCGCGACGACGCACACCAGCAGCAGGTTCTTCCAGCGGCCGGCCTTCTGCGCGATGGCGTACGCGAGTGGGTAGCCCAGCAGCAACGCCAGCACCAGGGCCAGCCCGGCGTAGCCGAACGAGCGCAGGAACTGCGGCCAGTACGCCTGCAGCACGTCCGGGTAGTTGCTGACCGCCCAGGTCATCGCGTACCCGGTGGAGAGCGAGCCACTGGGGTCGTACAGGCTGGCCGCCGCCAACTGCACCAGCGGCACACCGAAGAAGATGAGCAGCCAGGCCGCACCGGGCAACAGCAGGAGGTACGGCAGGAGTCGGCGCCGCCCGGACCGGGCTGCCGGTGGCGCGGGTGGCGGGTGCCCCGCCCTGGTGGGGGCCAGCAGGGTCACGACGACGCACCCACCGGCTCGTCCAGCACCGGCGACGTCCGGTCGCTGTCGGCGGCGTCGCGGGGCAGCAGGAACGCGTGCCGCGGGTCCCAGTACGCCACGGCTTCGCCGCCGACCGCGACGGGCGTCGACGTCCCGCTGTTGGCGGCGAAGACCGACAACTCGGTGCCCCAGCCGGTGCGCAGCAGGTACTGCGTGCTGACTCCCACGTAGGAGGCGTCGGTGACCACTCCGGTGACGTGCTGATGCCCAGCGGGCACCTGGTCGGCGGAGCCGACCAGAATCAGCTTCTCGGGGCGTACCCCCAGGTGGACCGGGCCGTGGTCGGCCCGTGACCGGCCGGCGGGCACCGAGAAGCGCGTGCCGTGCGCCGTCACCGCGACGTCGCCGCCACTGGCGCCGGTAGCCTCGCCGGCGAGCAGGTTGGACTGGCCGAGGAAGTTCGCCACGAAGGCTGTGGCGGGAAACTCGTAGATGTCGGCCGGGGCACCCAACTGCTCGATCCGGCCGGCGTTCATCACCGCGACGGTGTCGGCCATGGTCATGGCCTCCTCCTGGTCGTGGGTGACGTGCACGAAGGTGATGCCGACCTCGGTCTGGATGCGCTTCAGCTCGATCTGCATCTGTCGGCGCAGCTTGAGGTCGAGTGCGCCCAGCGGTTCGTCGAGCAGCAGCACCTGCGGCCGGTTGATCAGGGCGCGGGCCAGCGCGACCCGCTGCTGCTGACCGCCGGAGAGCTGGGCGGGGCGGCGGTTGCCGTACCCGTCGAGTTGCACCAGCGACAGCATCCTGGTGACCTCGTCGTCGACCGAGCGGATGCCGCGTCGGCGCAGCCCGAAGGCGACGTTCTCGAAAATGTTGAGGTGCGGGAAGAGCGCGTAGCTCTGGAAGACGGTGTTGACCGGCCGCTTGTACGGCCGCAGCCGGGCGATGTCCCGGTCACCGAGCAGCACCTGGCCGCTGGTCGGCTCCTCCAGGCCGGCGATCATCCGCAACGTGGTGGTCTTGCCGCAGCCGGAAGCGCCGAGCAGCGCGAAGAACGAGCCCTGCTCGACGGTCAGGCTCAGGTCGTCGACCGCTGTGAAGACGCCGAACCGTTTGGTGAGGTCGGCCAGGCGCAGGTCGCCGGCGGGTGTCTCACGCGCCATCCTCGTCACGCCCCGATGACCTGTTGGAACTTGCCCTCGTACTCCTTCTCCTGCTTCTCGTCCAGGGCCATGAACACCTTGGACTTCGACAGCAGCGCGTCGTCGGGGAAGATCAGCGGGTTGGCTGCCAACTCGGGGTCGATCTTCTCCATCTCGGCCTGAGCGCCCTTGACCGGGCAGATGTAGTTGACGTAAGCGGCCAGCTTCGCCGCGACCGCCGGCTCGTAGTAGTAGTTGATCAGCGCTTCGGCGTTGCCTTTGTGGGTGGCCTTGTTGGGGACCATCATGTTGTCGCTGTAGAGCATCACGCCCGAGTCCGGCGCGACGAACCGCACCTTCTCGTCCTCACCGGACAGTTGGATGACGTCGCCGGACCAGCCGATGCACGCGGCGATGTCGCCCTTGGCCAGGTCGGGCGCGTAGTCGTTACCGGTGAACTTGCGGATCTGCCCGGAGTCGACGGCCTTCTTGAGCTTGTTCAGGGCGTCGTCGAACTGGGCGGCGGTGAAGTTCGCCGGGTCGTGCCCGTTCGACCCGAGCAGCAGGCCCATGGTGTCGCGCATCTCGCTGAGCGCTGTCACCTTGCCCTTGAGGTCGGGGCGGGTGAGCAGTTCGTCGACCGTCCGCAGTTCCTTTGTGACGTTGCCGTTGTAGGCAAGGCCAGCGAGGCCGGACTGCCACGGAATGGAGATCCGGTTCTCGGCGTCGAAGGGGCGGTTGAGCAACGATGGAAGCAGGTTGGCCTGCACGTTTGGGATCTTCGCCGGGTCCAGCTTCTGGATCCAGCCGAGCCGGATCATCCGGGCCGCCATCCAGTCGGTCAGCACGATGATGTCCCGGTCGGTGCTCTGGCAGGCGGCGAGCTGGTTTTGCACCTTGCCGAAGAATTCGTTGTTGTCGTTGATGTCCTCGGTGTAGGTCACCTGAATGCCGGTCTTCGTGATGAACTCGTCGAGGCTCGGCCGCTTGGACTCGTCAGTGTCGTCGACGTCCATGTACTGCGGCCAGTTGGCGAAGGCAAGTTTCTTCTCGGTGCCGGAGAGGTCCTCGCTGACGCAGCCGGCTTCGGTCTGCTGCGCGCCCTTGGTGCCGCAGCCCGCGAGGCTGCCACCCATGGTGAGCAGGGCGGCCGAACCGAGAGTGCCGGTGAGCAGTCCACGCCGGGAGAGGGGCCGGAGGGGAGTACGCATGACGACTCCTAGGGGGTCATCGTCGGCGGGCGGGACGGGGAGGCACGCCGGCGGGAATGTCGGGAGGGTCAAGTGCCATGGACGACTGATCCTGACATGAGGTGACCTCCCTTACAAGGGATTCCGTTGCGGGAATAGCGATGCACGACGAAATACGCCAGACTACGCGGGGATACACGCGCGACATCACGATTCGGGACATGGGGAGCGGGCAATGACAAACCGGCAGCACGAGAACAGCAATGGCGGTCGACGCGTCGCTGTCCGTGACGGTGCCAATCACGCTCTGCTGGATGACGTGGCCAAGCAGATCATCGAGCAGCTCCAGGAGGACGGCCGCCGCCCGTACGCGACGATCGGCAAGGCGGTGGGGCTGTCCGAGGCGGCGGTCCGGCAGCGGGTGCAGCGGCTGCTCGACTCCGGCGTGATGCAGATCGTGGCGGTGACCGATCCGCTTCAGCTCGGCTTCAACCGGCAGGCAATGATCGGCCTACGTACCGACGGCGACCTGGAAGCGGTCGCGGACCGGCTGGCCGAGTTGGATGAGGTCGACTACGTGGTGATCACTGCTGGGTCGTTCGACCTGCTCACCGAGGTGGTCTGCCGCAACGACGACCACCTGCTGGAGATCCTGCAACGGCTGCGGGCGGTGCCCGGGGTGCTCTCCACCGAGGCGTTCGTCTATCTCAAGCTGCGCAAGCAGACCTACACCTGGGGCACGGCCTGACGGTCTCCGAAAGTTGTGTGGACCTCTTGAACGAACGACGCCCACGCGGTCGGCGCGAAGGTCAGGGTGCCTCCGTCGCGGTCCTTGCTGTCGCGCACCAGCACCCGGCCGGGCAGGTTGTCGGCCACCTCAACGCAGTCGCCACCGTTGTTGCTGCTGCGGGTCGCGGTGCGCCAGCGGGCGTCGGTCATGTCCATGTCGTGGCCACTTCCCTGATCAGCTCGATCGACCGGCGTTGGGGGAACGCCTCGCCGGTGACGCTCTCCCACCTGCGTCCCAGGCTAGCGACGTCGAGGGGATCGGTCACGACCTGGCCGCGGAGCTGGTTGTCGAGATACGCCAATTCGGTCCCGTCGGGCAGCCGGCCCAGCACGAAGGGGCCGGCCAGCCCGGTGTGCCACGGGCTCTCGGCCGGAATGACCCTGACCTGCACGTGCTCCCACTCGGCCACTCTCGCGAGGTGGGCCAACTGGCCGGCCATCACGGCGCGGTCGCCGACCGGCCGGCGCAACACCACCTCGTCGACCACCGCCACGAGTTGCGGCGGAGCATCGCGGCACAGGACCGCCTGCCGTTCGAGGCGGCCCGCCACGATCTGGTCCACCTCGGACGGTGCGACCAGCCCACCGGTGCCCAGGATCGCGCGGGCGTACCCCTCGGTCTGGAGCAGACCCGGCACGAGCAACGGCTGGTAGGACCGGAGTGACGTGGCGTCCTGCTCCAGTTCGGCCCACGGCCGGAACCACGGCAGGTCACGACGGCGGAACGGCTCCGGCCAGAGATCGGCCGCGTCCCGGCGCAGAACCTCGGCCACCGCCACCCGGGTACGCGGATGCGGGATGCGCCCCGAAGCGAGCCACCGCGCCGCCGTCTTCGGGTCGACGCCGACCTTCTCGGCCAACGACTCGACCGTCTCCCCCGCCTCGGCCATCGCCACCCGCAACGCCTCGTTCGCCATCGGACCTCCCGCCGCTCCTCCGTGCCGTGGCGGACGATCCGGGATCGTTCGCCCAGCAGGCGCGCTGCGACGCCGCTCGATGCACGTTGCGGCGGACGATAGCCACGCTGCGTGTCCACGTCTGCGACCTACCGGCGTGTTGCGGTGGGACGTGTTGGCGCGCAACCAGGACGCCCCCTGACCGTCCCCGAAGTGCCCCACCAGCGTCCCAAGACCCGCGCCTCCCCGACCCTGGACCGCCCTCCCCGGTCCCCGTCCCGCGCCTCCCGACCCCGGACCGTCCTCCCCGGTCTCCGGCCCGCGCGTCCCGCCCCCGCGCTTGATCCACTCGACTTCACCAAAGTCGCGGTATCCACCGCGCCCGGACACCGCCATTTCAGCGAACCGAAGTGGATCGAGCCGGCGGCCGATGGAGGCGCTACCACCGGGCGGGCCCTTTGGAGCTGATGTCGCAAACGATTCGGCGCACAGCAGAATCCGGCGACGAGCCGGTCTGCCCGGGCCGACGACAAGGCGCGGATCCGGGAAGGCTCGTGGCGCGGCCCCACAGGGCAGCCGTGATGCCGCAAACGATTCAGCTCCAAAGGCAGTCACCAGCACACCTCCGACTCCCACCGACCGCCGATCAACCGGCCAACAGTGGTGCGGATTCCGTTGCATCTGTGACGCCTCTGCGCTAAATCCGTCGCCAACCGACCATGATACGGCCGATAACACTTGCTTCGAAGGTTGGGACTGTGCGATAACCGTTGGCAGAGCGGCCGGCCTCACCCCTTTGACCGGCCCGACGACCGATGGGGCTGACATGGCCAACGCCACCGACCACCTCTGGATGCACTTCACCCGGATGGCGAGCTACTCCGCCGGTGAGGTGCCGACCATCGTGCGCGGCGAGGGAGCGTACGTGTGGGACGCGCAGGGTCGCCGCTACCTGGACGGCCTCGCCGGGCTCTTCGTGGTCAACGCCGGCCACGGCCGCACCGAGCTGGCCGAGGCCGCCGCCAAGCAGGCCGGCGAGCTTGCCTACTTTCCGCTCTGGTCGTACGCGCACCCGAAGGCCATCGAGCTGGCCGAGAGGATCGCCGCGCTCACCCCCGGCGACCTCAACCGGATCTTCTTCACCACCGGCGGCTCCGAGGCCGTCGAGGCGGCGTGGAAGCTGGCCCGCGCGTACTTCAAGCGCACCGGAAAGCCCAACAAGTACAAGGTGATCAGCCGGTACATCGCCTACCACGGCACCTCCATGGGCGCCCTGTCGATCACCGGCCTGCCCGGCATCAAGAGCGACTTCGAGCCACTGGTGCCGGGCGCGATCAAGGTGCCGAACACGAACTTCTACCGGGCACCCGAGCACGGCGACGACCCCGAGGCGTTCGGCCGCTGGGCCGCCGACGAGATCGGTCGGGCCATCGAGCGCGAGGGGCCCGACACGGTCGCCGCGGTCTTCCTGGAGCCCGTGCAGAACTCCGGCGGGTGCTTCCCCCCGCCGCCCGGCTACTTCGAGCGGGTACGGGAGATCTGCGACGCGTACGACGTGCTGCTCGTCTCGGACGAGGTGATCTGCTCGTGGGGGCGGTTGGGCGAGTACTTCGGCGCGGTGCGCTACGGGTACCAGCCGGACATCATCACCACTGCCAAGGGCATCACCTCCGGCTACGCCCCACTCGGCGCGATGATCGCCAGCGACCGGCTGATGGAGCCGTTCCTCACCGAGACCGGCATGTTCGCCCACGGAGTGACCTTCGGTGGCCACCCGGTCTCCTGCGCGGTGGCCCTGGCCAACCTGGAGGTGTTCGCCCGCGAGGACCTGGTCGGGCACGTACGCGCCAACGAGGACGCCTTCCGGGCCACCCTGGAGAAGCTGTACGACCTGCCGATCGTCGGCGACGTCCGCGGCGACGGCTACTTCTACGGCATTGAACTGGTCAAGGACAAGACCACCCGGGAGACCTTCACCGAGGCCGAGTCGGAGCGTCTGCTGCGCGGCTTCCTCTCGACCGCCCTGTTCCAGGCGGGCCTCTACTGCCGGGCCGACGACCGGGGCGACCCGGTCATCCAGTTGGCGCCACCCCTGATCGCCGAGCAGCAACACTTCGACGAGATCGAGCAGATCCTCCGCACAGTCCTAACCGAGGCCTGGACCAAGCTCTAACCCCACCCACCCACCCACCACCCACCGCTGTTGATCAAGAGGTTTGCGTCAAAAACGCGCTGGCGGATGACCGAAACCTCTTGATCAACCCCGGGGAGGGGGCGGGCCAGGGCGGGACGGGGGCCGGGCGCCGGGTGCGGGGTTAGTGGTTGGGGGGGATTACTCGGAGGTGGCCTCGGCGGCCGGTCTGGTGGGGGTTCTCGGGACGGTTCTGGTCCGGCTCCGGGGGGCGGGGGGCCGGGCGGGCGGCTTCGCGGACCGCTTCGGCCAGCGCGACCAGGTCGTCAGTGGTGGGCGGCGGCGGCTCGAACTCGCCCTCGTGCCGGACGACGTCCCAGCCCCGCGGCGCGGTCAGGCTGCGGGCGTGCGGCTCGCACAGGTCGTACGTGTGCGGCTCGGCGAACGCCGCCAGCGGCCCCACCACCGCTGTCGACTCGTTGTAGACATAGGTCAATGTGGCGACCGCTTGCCGGGGGCAGCCGTTACGGGAGCAGCGCCGTGGTGACCTCACGTGCGGCAGGGTATCTCCATTACCGGGTCCGGCGCATCGCTTCGCGTTGCGACACGCCCGTCATGGTGATCACAGTCGACCGTCCTGGGCGCGCCGCGCCACGGGAGCGGCGCTGCCGCTGACCAGCCCGACGCGGGCGCTACCCTTTGCCTCATGACGAGCCCGGAACACCGCCGCCCCGGCTCTGGCCGGCGTGCGCATCGTGACCGGCACGGGCGCGGCCTGCGCGGACGGCTGGTTCCGGCCACCGTGCCGCTGGCCCGGACCAAGGCCGAGGTCTTCGACGACCTGGTCCTGGACACCGTCGAGACGCTGGAGCGTCGGTTCGCCAAGGAGCTGGCCGGGGTCGAGTTCGCGGTCGAGGACGTCCCGCCGGACCTGAACGTCTACGACTCCGATGTGCTGGAGGACGGCGAGGTCCCGCTGGCCCGACTGCTGCCCGGCCGCCCTGGCCGGCAGGAGGTGCCGCCGCGGATCGTGCTGTACCGACGGCCCCTGGAGTTCCGGGCGATGGACCGTGAGGACCTCGCCGATCTCGTCCACGACGTGATCATCGAACAGGTGGCGAACCTTCTCGGGGTGGACCCGGACGAGCTCGCCTGAGCCAACCTCCCGAGCGGAGAGTCGGGCGGCCCCCACCGCCTCGACCTCACACCGCTCAGGCAGCCCCGACCTGCACCGCTCAGCCGGCCCCCCGGCCAGACCTGCAGCGCTCAGCCGGCCCACCGCACCGGTCTCACACCGCTCAGGCGGCCCGCCGCTTCAACTTGCGCCGCTCCCGCTCGGAGAGCCCACCCCAGATGCCGAACCGCTCGTCGTGACCCAGTGCGTATTCGAGGCACTCGGTCTTGACCTCGCAACGCGAGCAGATCCGCTTCGCCTCGCGGGTCGAGCCGCCCTTCTCGGGAAAGAACGCCTCGGGGTCGGTCTGCGAGCACAACGCCCGCTCCTGCCACTCCGGCGCGTTTCCGAGCAGGTCGGCCACCTCAAGCTGGCCGTCCATCAAATGCCTCCTTGTCGCGCACCGGCGCCATCGCCGCTGCAACCCCCCACGCGAAAGGCGTGCTTGTCCGTCCGGTCCCGTTTTGTTGCGTTCCGTGCGAACAACCCCATTCAAATTACACGCGTGTAATGCGTGCGCCGTCAAGCCAAACTTGATAATGGAGTCGCCCTCCCGACACCCCCGGTCGGCCACTCGGGCCGTCCAGCCTCGCAACCTGCCCTATCGATTCAGACCCCGGCCGAGTAACGCCCTCTCCGGCGAGTTGCCCGACTTTTCTGCCGTGGCGCTTCTCCGACGAGTCGTCGAACGGACGGCACCAGAGACCTCCACCCCTAAGCTGATCTTGGTGGGGGACAGGTTAACGCGGTGCGGCGCAGACCGCCCGTCGAGCTGCGGACAGCACTCGCGCCCCGTCCACAGTGTGGACGGGGCGCGGTGGTGAAACCGATGCGGCGAGGTCAGCCGGCGGCCCCAAAACCGCTGCTGGGCCAGGCAAACTCGGCTATCTCTCCACCATGGACAGAAATCGTGCCGGCGGGCGTACGCTCGTCCCACCAGACGGTATAAATTCCGCTCGGCAGATCGGGATAGACCGCACTGTGGAACGAGCCGTCCCGCACCCGACGCTCACGTACCGCCGAGTGGACCCGCCGTTCGTCGTCGCGACTGATCTCAATCTCCCGGCCGTGCAGATCCCGACCCGTGTAGATGATCAGGGCACCGGTGTCGCCGCCCAGATCGAGGACGACGGTCCCGGTCTCCGACGGCCCGTACGCGTGCTCGTGCATCCGCTCGCCCCCGCCCGATCAGGACGCCGCCGGCGGGTTGTTGAACCCGTCGTACGGCGTACCCAGGTAGGGGAAGTTTCCGAGGAACGGCGCGGTCACGTCGGCGGCGCTCAGCCCCGGGGTGACCGCGGCGGCCGCCGCGTCCGGTTGGAACGTCTTGTCCACCAGCGGGACGGTGACCCCGGCGATGGCCCGCAAAGCGATGCTGACCACGTCATCGCCCACCCGCCGCCCGTTCGGGAACCCGGCCAGGTCGCCACCGAGCACCCCGAACCGGTCCGGACGCCTGGTCGGCGGGATCGCCGTGTTCAGTCGCAGCATGTCGGCCTGCACCTCACCGGTGGCGTTGGTGAAGCCGTCGATCAGCCCGGCCGGCACCCCGGTGAGCAGGATGGCCACCAGGTCGGCTCGGGCCTTCTTCGCCTTGGTGAGCTTGTCCAGGTTGGGGAAGACATCCGGGTAGAGCGCCGGCAGCAACGCGGCCAGCTCGGGCTGCTCGACGAACTGGGCGAACCGCTTGTCCTCCGACGGCGGCAGCGAGTTCCACAGGTCCTTCTTGGACATCGGCACGATGACCTCGTTGAACAGTGGATTGCCCAACCGCGAGACCTGGGTGAACGGGCCGGTGCTGGTGTCCGCCCCTCCCCGGTCGCCGAGCACCCGCACCTGCCGGCGCGACGCCGACGTCCACACCCCGATCACCGACGCCCGATCGGCGGCACCGTACCGGTTGGCGCGCCGACGCACCCGCTCCAGCGGCACCTGCACCGCGATGCTGTGCACGTTCATCCGGTCGGTGGCGTTGACCGGCTCCCCCTCGGCCTTGAAGATCTTCTTCCCCGCCACGTGCAGCTGCTGGAACGGCCGCAGCGTGCCGAGGTCGAAGATCGCCCCGAGGTCGACGAAGAACCCGTCGGCGCGCTGCCCGGCGAAGACCCGCTCCCCCGTCGAGAGCGAGTAGGTGGCCTGCCGCACCAGGTCGGCGTACTTCGGGGTGGACAGCGGGCCGACGTTGCACGGCGGGCACTGCAGCTTGTGCGCCAGCCGGTGCTCACGGCCGTCCGCCACCCGGGTCAGGCTGTAGAACTGCCGCCGGTTCCAGTTCTTGCTGTCCAGCGAATCGATCGGACCGGTGTTGTAGAGAAAACTGTTCGGGTTGGTGATCTCGGTGGTGAATTCGAACCGGTAGGTGACATCCGGACGACCGTCACCGTCGTTGTCGATATGGATCTCGTAGCGCACGTCGTCGCCGAACTCGAAAAAGTTCGGGCCCCCGGAGGGGAGCTGCAACGGCACGTAGTTGGCGATCAACGTGACCGTGTCGCGTTTGTCGGGGCTGACGAACGCGTACAGGTCGGAGCTGTCGGCGACCGGATCCTTGGCTATCTCCGGGGCCTCGCGGTGGGAAGACATGACGGACCAACCTCACTGGGCGGGGACAGGATGGCGGGGCGGAGGGTCGGGTCAGCGCCGGGCGGCGCGCCGCAGCCGGTCCGCCAGGCCGCGGTCGCGTACCTCGATGCGCGTCTCACCGACGAAGACGTCCATCGTTCCGGAGGCGGCGTCACGCAGGTGCACCACGATCGGTTCGTCGGCTCGTCCGGCCGCGCCGGGGGCGTTCTGCGCGGCCGACAGACCCGGCACGGTGAGCGCGGCGGCGCCGAGGGTGGCGCTGGCCGCGGCGGTCAACGTCTGCCTGCGAGTCAGTCGCGGCCACTGCCGCTTCCGCTGATCACTGGTCATGGGCAACCTTTCCGGCGGTGGCGCGAGCGCGCCCGCGGAGACGGACGGGTCCGGTGCCGTCTCGCGACGCCGCCGGGCCCCTGAGGGGACACCGGCGGCGGTCCTCGCCGCGACCGCCACCGGCATCGCGTGGTACGGCCGGTGGCGGGGAAAGGTTCGACGTCAGGGCCGAGCGTGACCGTACGCAGTCGACCGCTTGCGCGCCGGACGGCCGGCGGCCTTCGCGATGGCCCGCAACTGCTCCTCGGTACGCGCCGACCCGTTGTCGGAGCCGGCCATCCGGGAGATGGTCTCCTCCATCAGCGTGCCGCCGAGGTCGTTGCAGCCGCCCTGGAGCATCGCGACAGTGCCCTCGTCACCGAGCTTCACCCAGGAGCACTGGATGTTGTCGATCCGGCCGTGCAGCAGCAGCCGGGACATGGCGTGCACCACCCGGTTCTCCCGCCAGGTCGGGCCGGGTCGGGCGATACCCGCCAGATAGATCGGAGCATTCGTGTGCACGAACGGCAGCGCCACGAACTCGGTGAACCCGCCGGTGCGGTCCTGCACCCCGGCCAGCACCCGGAAGTGCGCCAGCCACTGCCCGGGGTGGTCGACGTGGCCGTACATCATCGTGGAGCTGGACCGGATGCCCAGCTCGTGGGCGGTGCTGACCACCTCGACCCAGGCGGCGGCCGGGAGTTTGCCCTTGGTCAGCACCCAGCGCACGTCGTCGTCGAGGATCTCGGCGGCGGTGCCCGGGATGGTGTCCAGCCCGGCCTCGCGCAGCTGGAGCAGCCACTCACGGACCGGCACCCCGGCCTTCGCGGCGGCAGTGACGATCTCCATGGGCGAGAACGCGTGCACGTGCATCTCGGGCACCCGGGCCTTGATCGCGCGCACGATGTCGGCGTACCCGGTGACCGGCATCTTCGGGTCGATGCCGCCCTGGAGGCACACCTCGCTGGCGCCGGCCGCCCACGCCTGCTCGGCCCGGTCCGCGACCTGCTCGACGGAGAGCCGGTACGCGTCGGCGTCCCGCTCACGCTGCGCGAACGCGCAGAACCGGCAGCCCACGTAGCAGACGTTGCTGAAGTTGATGTTGCGGTTGACCACGTAGGTGACGTCGTCGCCGACCGCCGAGCGGCGCACGTCGTCGGCGAGGCGGCACAGCTCGTCGAGCGCCGGCCCGTCCGCGCCGAACAGCGCCAGCGCGGCATCGGTGTGCCGGGGGTCGAGCAGCGCCGCCGGGTCGTCGGCGGCGAGCCGCAGGCCGGCCGCCAGGTCACGGTCCGCACCACTTCCGGCCGGTGCCACGGGTACGCCCTCCCGGCGGGCGGTCGCTTCCGGGGTGACCTTGCCAGCGACCTCGGACCAGTCGCCGTAGACGCTGTCGAAGTCGCCGCGCCGGTCGTCGGTGCGGCCGGTGGTGTCGATGGTGGCGTGCAGGTCGACCCGCCCGCCGAACACCTCCTCCGGCTCCTGCCACGGTCGTCCCTGTGGCATCGCCGACTCGACCGCCATGCCCGTCGACGGATCGGCCAGGGCACCGACGTGCGGCAGCAGCCGTGGGTCGAGCCACGGGTCACCAGCGCGCACGTATTCGGGGTAGATCGTCAACCGCTCCCGCAACGTGAACCCGGCCAGCTCGGTGTGCCGGGCCAGCTCATCGATCTGCGGCCAGGGGCGCTCCGGGTTGACGTGGTCGGGGGTGAGCGGGGAGACGCCACCCCAGTCGTCGATGCCGGCGCGCAGCAGCAGGTCGTACTCGCCGGCGATAAGGTTCGGCGGGGCCTGGATCCGGGCCTTCGGGCCGAGCAGCAGCCGGGCCACCGCCACCGTGGCGGCCAGGTCGTGCAGCTCCGCGTCGGGCATGCCGCGCATCGCCGTGTCCGGCTTGGCGCGGAAGTTCTGCACGATCACCTCCTGGAGGTGCCCGTACTCCCGGTGAGCGCGGCGGATCGCGAAGAGCGCGTCCACCCGCTCCGCCGGGGTCTCCCCGATGCCGATCAGGATGCCCGTGGTGAACGGCACCCCGACCCGCCCCGCGTCCTCGAGCACCCGCAACCGGACCGCCGGCTCCTTGTCCGGTGAGCCGAAGTGCGGGCCACCCGGCTCGGACCAGAGCCGGGTCGCTGTCGTCTCCAGCATCATTCCCATGCTCGGCGCGACCGGCTTGAGCCGTTGCAGCTCCGACCAGGACAGCACCCCTGGGTTGAGGTGCGGCAGCAGGCCGGTCTCCTCCAGCACGGCCACCGCACAGGCGCGCAGGTAGTCAAGGGTCGAGTCGTAACCGCGTTCGTCCAACCAGGTCCGGGCCGCCGGCCAGCGTTCCTCCGGCCGGTCGCCCAGGGTGAACAGCGCCTCCTTGCAACCCTGGGCGGCACCGGCCCGAGCGATGGCCAGCACCTCGTCGCGGTCCAGGAACGGCGCCGGTAGCCGGTGCGGCACTGTCGCGAAGGTGCAGTAGTGGCAGCGGTCCCGGCAGAGCCGGGTCAGCGGAATGAAGACCTTCTTGGAGTACGTGACCACACCCGGCCGCCCGGCGTCCCGCAGCCCCGCGTCGCGGATCCCCCCGGCGAGCCGGAGCAGCTCGTCGAGCGCGTCGCCACGAGCGGACAGCAGCGCGGTCGCCTCGTCGACATCCAGAGCCCGCCCGTTCGCGGCCCGGCCCAGGGCCCGCCGCACGCTCGCATCGCTCGGGCCGGAGTGGGTGCGATCAACCATCCACTCACCCTATGCGCAGCCCGACGCCACCCAACCAGTCCCAGCCCGCACCGTGGGAAACGGCACTTGACGATCACGGCAGCGCCTCCCGCGACGGGAAGTAGCTCAACCCGCTGCCGTGAGACGCAACCGCCGTCCGTCAACCACCCGACCCAGGCCGTTCGCACCCACCACAGCTGGCAATCTTGGACACTTTCCGTCAGCACGGAACGGAAAGTGTCCAAGATCTACGCTGTCGGCTCGCCGGCACGGGCGGCACCCACGTCCCGGGCGGGCCAGGCAAGGCACTCGCCCACCGCGCCGTCTCGGGCTGCTGGTCGTGGCGGACTCAGCGGGGCTGGTCGGGGTGGTCGTTGGGCTTGATGTGCTGGGTGCGGTCGGTGTCCGGGTCGGCGGGGTGGGAAATGACCTCGGTCGGGTCGGCGGACTGGCGCGGGATCGCCTGAGTGGGGTCGGCCGACGGCGGCTGCCCGAACGGCGGCGGCGCGGCCGGGGACGGCGGCGCCGACTGGGGAGCGGGGTTCGCCGGCGGCGCGGACTGCGGGGCCTGGAACGGCGGGGCCGACTGCGGGTGCTGCGGGCCGGACTGCGGGAACGGCGGAGCCGACTGCGGGTGCGGCGGGGCGGACTGCGGGAACGGCGGGGCCGACTGCGGGGCCTGGAACGGCGGCGACTGCTGGCCGTACTGGCCCGCCTGCGGGTAACCACCAGGCTGACCGGCCTGCGGGTAGCCACCGCCGGGCTGGCCGGGAGCGGGCCATCCGCCCTGCGGCTGGCCGCCGGGCTGACCCGGGGCCGGCCAACCGCCCTGCTGCTGCGGCCAGCCCGGCTGGGGCTGGCCGTAGACGCCCGGCTGCGGCTTGGGTCGCGGCACGTAGTAGTGGGCGCGCCAGATCGTGTAGACCACCCAGGCGGCGATCGCGAAGATCACCATCCAGGCGAACCGGGTGAGCACACCGAGCAGCGCGTCGAGCACCTCAGCCTCGGCCAGCCGGCCCACCGTCCAGATCAGCATGGTCAGCGTGCCGAACAGGGCGCTGACCGCGTACTCGATGACAGCTGCCTGCGTGATCAGCTTCGCCTTCGCCAACACCGGCGAGATGTGCGTGGCCAGCAGCACCGCCAGCAGCGGGAGGCCCACCGCCTCCACCCCGACGAACGCGTAGAAGGCGCTGCCCGCGCGGTCGGTGAAGGAGCTGTAGTCGTTCGGGGCGATGAGCCGGAGGAGGCCCACGAAGAGGAACACGGCGTTGGCGCCAAGCAGCGCGAGCGCGGCGAGCTCCCGTAGCGGCTTGGTCAGCTGGCGGGCCTGCGTCGCGTCGGCGGACGCGGGCTCGGCGGGGCTGGTCACGAGCTCCCCCTCGGGGCATCAACGGACAGGGCGCACGTGAGCCTAGTCTCCTGGGCCACCGACGGATCGGAGGCGTCACGTGCGCGAGGATGGTCGACATGCGCATCGTGGTTCTGGCCGGCGGCATCGGCGGCGCCCGGTTCCTGCTCGGGGTCCGGGCGTACGCCCGTGACGTCGGCGCGGAGGTGACCGCCGTGGTCAACGTCGGCGACGACCTGTGGTTACACGGGTTGAAGATCTGCCCCGACCTGGACAGCGTCATGTACACCCTCGGCGGGGGCGCCGACCCGGAACGGGGCTGGGGTCGGGTCGGCGAGAGCTGGACGGTCAAACAGGAGTTGGCCGCGTACGGGGCGGAGCCGACCTGGTTCGGCCTCGGCGACAAGGACATCGCCACCCACCTGGTCCGCAGCACCATGCTCAACGGCGGTTACCCGTTGAGCGCGGTCACCGAGGCGCTGGCCAGCCGCTGGGAGCCGGGCGTACGCCTGTTGCCTGCGACGGACGACCGCCTGGAGACCCATGCCGTGGTGGAGGACGACCAGGGTCAGCGGGCGATCCACTTCCAGGAGTGGTGGGTGCGGTACCGCGCCGACATCCTCACGCAACGTTTCGTGTTCGTCGGCGCGGAGACGGCGAAGCCGGCCCCCGGGGTGCTGGACGCGATCGCCTCGGCCGACCTGGTGCTGATCGCGCCGAGCAACCCGGTGGTGAGCGTCGCGCCGGTGCTGGCCGTACCCGGGCTGCGTGCGGCGGTGGCGGACGGCCCGGCGCCGGTGGTGGGTGTCTCCCCGATCATCGGCGGCGCGCCGGTGCGGGGAATGGCCGACCGTTGCCTGGCCGTGCTCGGTGTGGAGTGCAGCGCGGCGGGGGTGGGTCGGCTCTACGGCGGCCGGGCGAGCGGTGGCCTGCTCGACGGTTGGCTGGTGGCCGAGGAGGACGCGGGCACTGTGGTGCCCGAGGTGACGGTCCGCGCGGTGCCGCTGCGGATGACCGACGAGGCGGCGACGGCGGCCATGGTCCGCGCCGCGGTGGAGTTGACGTGAGGCTGGAGATTCTGCCGGTGCTCGGCATCGGCCACGTGACCGAAGGTGACGACCTGGCCGCGATGATCGCGACCGCCGCGCCGTGGCTGCGCAACGGCGACGTGCTGGTGGTGACCAGCAAGATCGTTTCCAAGGCGGAGGGGCGGCTCGTCGACGTGCCGGCGGACGGACCGGAACGGCTGGCCGCCCGGGACGAGGTCCTGGCCGGTGAGACCGCCCGGGTGGTCGCCAGCCGGGGGGCGACCCGGATCGTGCAGACCCACCACGGCTTCGTCATGGCCTCGGCCGGGATCGACGCGTCGAACGTGGACAAGACCCAACTGGTGCTGCTGCCGGTCGACCCGGACGCCTCGGCGCGGGCTCTGCGGGACGCGCTGCGGGAGCGCTACGACCTGGACCTGGCCGTGATCATCAGCGACACGATGGGCCGGCCCTGGCGCAACGGGCTCACCGACGTGGCGCTCGGGGTGGCCGGGATGCCGGCGATCCGCGACCACCGGGGCGAGGTCGACCCGTACGGCAATGAGTTGCAGTTGACCCAGATGGCCGTGGTGGACGAGCTGGCCGGTGCCGGCGAACTGATCAAGGGCAAGTGCGATCAGGTGCCCGTCGCGGTGGTGCGGGGCTACCTGCCCGCCACCAACCCGGACGATGCCGGTGGCGCGCGGGCGCTGATCCGCGATGCGACACAGGACCTGTTCTCGCTCGGTACCGCCGAGGCCCGCACCGCAGGGCTCTCCGACGCCGCCACCCTGACCGACGGTCCCGGCCCGACACCGGCAGACCTGACCGCGGTGCGACGGGCGATCGACGCGGTCGCCGGGGTGGTCGCCCCCGGCACGGTCTTCACAGTGGTCGACGAGGCCGAGGTACGCGCCGGCCTGGTCGCCGAGATGCCCGGGTGGCCGGACGGCGCCGACCTGCTGCTCGGCTCGGCCCCGACGCCGGTCGAGCCGATGGGTCTGGTCCGCTTCGGCGCCGACCTGCACCGACTGCGTGTCGCCCTGGCCGCCCAGGGCGTCGGGTCGACCCTGTTGCCGCCACCGCCCGGCAGCCCGGCGAGCGCCGCTCTCGCCCTGTAGCGCGGTCCTCAGCCTGTAGTGCCGGCGAACGGCCGGGTCACGCGTCCAGCATGGCCCGGCCCAGCGGGGTCAACGTGTGCAGCACGCTGTTGCGTTCGCGGTGGCTGACCAGCAGACCAGCTTTGCGCAGCACAGTGGCGTGCTGGCTCGCCGCCGCCGGTGAGATGTTGAGCTGGCGGGCGACCTCGCCGGTGGTGCAGCCCTCGTCGGTGGCCTGCAACACCGCCGCCCTGGTGCGACCCAGCAGCGCGGCGAGTGATTCGCGCGCGGCACCGGACGCGGCGTTGGCGTCGGCGGAGACCAGCGCCCCCAGCCGGTCCACCGGGTAGACCAGCACCGGTGGCAGCGCCGGGTCGAGCAGTGCGACAGGGGTGGCCGCGCAGAAGAACGACGGCACCAGCAGCAGCCCTCGGCCGTCCAGGTGCAGCTCCCGGCTGTGCGGGTAGCTGCGGACCTCCAGCACCCCGCTCTCCCAGCGCATCGCTGGCCGGAGGCTGGTGAGCAGGCCCTCGACGCCGCCGTCGAGCAGCGCCCGCGCCCGCCGCGTGCGGTCCGCCGCGACCGCGGCCTGGATCCGGCTCCAGTACGGGCTGATCGCCAGCGACCGGTACTGCTCCATCGACTCGGCCAGGTGCTGCAGTGCCGACACCTCACCCCGAGCGAGCGCGGCCGCCGAGGAGGGCAGCTGATTCTCGGCGGCCAGCACGCTCAGGTCCCGGTGCAGCAACTCGGTCGGGGTACGGCGGAGCGCGTCCAGCCCGGCCTCGAAGCCCTCGACGCTGGCGTACGGGGTGAGGAAGTCGGGGAAGTAGCCACGCGGCGGGTTCAACGCGAAAAGCAGGCGGAGCTGCTCGGAGGCGGAGTCCTGGCGCAGATCCCGGGCCACGCTGCGCCGCCAGTTGGCCGTCAGCGGATCGCGGGTGCGGCCGCGCAGCACGTGCAGGCTGAGGACCAGCTCCCAGACCGGGTCCGCCGCCGGCGCCACCCGGGTCCGGAGGATGTCCTCCCCAGAAAAGTGGATCTTCAGCATGGAGCGCTCCTGTGTCGCCGGCAGGGGGATGCCGGATGACCGTTCGACTCTACCTGGCCGGCAGTAATCTCCATCTTTAAGCCTGGACTGAAAAACCTCGACGCCTCCGGGGCCGGTTCGGCATGCTTCCCATGCCCGAACACGGCGCCGCGCGTCAGTGACGCCCGTGCTGCCGGGGCACCGGGACCGGGGAGGCCCCGGTGATCGGACGGCACCACGAGGGTCTGCGGCCCTTGCTCCGCAGAGGTGCCGTCCGGTCATCCCGCTCCCGCGCCGGCTCAGCCGACCCAGAGCGCGACCCGATGGTCCTCGTCCGTGACGTAGAACGACAGTCCGTCCAGCTCCGCCACCCCCTCGACGTGGTGGAACGGGGCCAGGTCCGCCACGTGCTCCCCCACCAGCCGCCGCCCGTCGCCCTCCCCGCCACCGGCAAGCCGGAAGCGGACGTGCCGGGAGGTGACCTCACCCCCACCGGGATGCTCGTCGAGCAGGACCGACCCCTTGCCCAGCGCGTCGATCGAGCCGATCACGGCCGCGTACCCGCCGTCCACAGTCGGGGTGATCGCGCGGAAGCCGGTCAGCTGCCCCGGCGGGGTGACCCCGGTCAACACGTACGCGCCCAACGCCCGCGGCCACGCCCGCTCGGCGCTGAACATGCCCGGCACACCGGCCACCTCGACCAGGATCGGCTCACCGGCGTCGGTGACCGGAAAACGCAGCCCGAGCAGCACCGTCCCAGCCGGGGTGAACGCCGCCGCCTCCACGTTCAACGGCAGGTCGTCCGGGGCCAACCGGCTCACCCAGCTCTTCTCCCGGATGGTCCCCCGGGCCAGCGTCTCCACGATGAACCGTTCCCGCACCCGTTCCCCCGCCGGCAGGAGGGTCAACGGCGACGCGGCGAGAGCATCGTTCACAGCCCGGTGCAGTCGAAACGAGTTGCGCACCACGTGCACCGGCACCGGCCCGGCCGCCGCGTCGTCCTCGCGGAAGCGGGCCACGAAGGCGCGCCGAGGTCGCAGCGGGCCGGTCTTCGAGCCGAAGTGGGAGCCGAAGACGTACACCCAGCCGTCGTGGTGGGCGAGCGCCTCACCGTCCTCGGTTCGCCCGTTCTCCACACCGGCATCCGCCAGCACGTGCACTGCCGTCCACTCCCCGTCGTCGCGCTCCAGCAGCAGCGCGAGGCAGCGCTCCACCGGCCCCTCGTCCAGCACCGTCCAGAAGCCTCGCCGGGCACCGTACGCGCGCAGCAGCGCCGCCGACCGCACCGGCAACAGATCGCTGGCCTCGTTACCGGCCACCACGAATTCGACGAGTCGCAGGGTCACTGAGCCAGCGTACGGAGCACACGCTCGTACAGTGGCGGGGTGCCCGACACCGTGATCACCGGCCCGACCGCCCAGACGACCGACCCCGAGACGTACAAGGCGCTGCACGCCGACGCCACCGCGTTGCTGGAGGGCTGGCAGCCCACCAGCCCGGACGCGGCCAGCGCGCGTGACCGGACACTCGCGCTGCTCGCCGCCGGCCCGGTCGCGATGAGCCGGCAGCACCGGCCCGGGCACGTCACCGCCAGCGCGTTGGTGCTGGACTCCACCGGCTCCCGGGTGCTGCTCTGCCTGCACGTCAAGTTCGGGCGTTGGGTGCAGCTCGGCGGGCACTGCGAGCCGGTCGACCAGACCCTGGTCGCCGCCGCGCTGCGCGAGGCCACCGAGGAGTCCGGGATCGCCGGCCTGCGCATCGACCCGGTGCCGATCGACGTGGACGTGCACCAGGTGCAGTGTCAGGGCGGCTCGGCGCACCACGATGTCCGGTTCGCGGTGATCGCCCCGCCCTCGGCGGTGGAGCAGGTCAGCGACGAGGCCGAGGAGCTGGGCTGGTTCCCACCGGACCAGCTGCCCGAGCCGCTGGCCGGCGGGACCGTCCAACTGGTCGCACCGGCCCTGGCCGCCCTCAGACGTAGCCCTCTTCGCCTCGCTCCTTGAGCTCGTCGACCAGGGTCTTGACGTCCTGCGCCCGGTCGCGCGGGCAGACCAGCACCGCGTCCGGGGTGTCCACCACGATCAGGTCGCGCAGGCCGAGGACGGCCACCAACCGACCCGACTGCGGCACGACCACGAGATTGCTGCTGTCCCGCAGCAGCACGCCCGGCTTGGCCTCCGTGCCGAGCACCACGTTGCCGGCGTCGTCGGTCGGCAGCACATCGCCCAGGGTGTGGAAGTCACCGACGTCGTTCCAGCCGAAGTCGCCCGGCACCGTCGCGACCCGACCCGCCGTGGCCGCGCCCTCCATCACCGCGTAGTCGACGGAGATCTTCGGCAGGGTCGGCCAGATCGCGCCCAGGACGTCGTCCTGCTCCGGGGTGCCCCAGGCGGCGGCGATCGCGGCGACGCCGGCGTGCAGCGCCGGCTGCTGGCGGGCCAGCTCGGCGAGGAAGACGTCCACCCGCCACACGAACATGCTCGCGTTCCACAGGTGCCGGCCCGAACGGACGTACGCCTCGGCGACCTCGGCGGCCGGCTTCTCCTTGAACTCGGCCACCTGCCGCCACGGCACACCCTCGGTCGGATCGCCGGTCTCCAGGTAGCCGTAGCCGGTCTCCGCACGGGTCGGAGTGATCCCGACGGTCATCAGCAGGCCCTGCTCGGCCCCGCGGACCGCCTCCTGGACCGTGCAGACCCAGCTGTCCGTGTCGCGGATCAGGTGGTCGGCCGCGAAGCTGCCCATCACCGCGTTCGGGTCACGCGTCGCGATCACCGCGGCGGCCAACGCGATCGCCGCGCAGGAATCCCGGGGGGAGGGCTCGACCAGGATGTTCTCCTCCGGCAGCACGGTCAGCTGCCGTGCCACCGCCGCGACGTGCGCGGCACCGGTGACCACAAGGGTCCGATCCGGTGTGGTCAGCGGCGCGAGCCGTTCCACGGTCGCCTGCAGCAGCGAGGCGCTGGTGCCGGTCAGCGGGTGGAGGAACTTGGGATGGCCAGCGCGGGACAACGGCCACAACCTCGTGCCACTGCCACCGGCCGGAATGACCGCATAGAGCATCCGCACATCATGCCCGACGTACCTGCCCAAAGTGGCACGGGTCACCCGCAGTGCGTGGAGGATCAGGAACGGGCGCGGCTCCACGCCGCGATGTGCACCTCGGCGCTGGACTCCCAGGTGAACTCCTTGGCCCGGTCGAACCCCGCCTTCGCCAGCGAGAGCCGCCGCTGCTCGTCGTCGAGCAGGGCGGCCAGGTCGGTGCCGATCTGCTCCGGGTCCTCGGAGGTGTACGCGACCGCGTCGCCGCCCACCTCGGGCAGCGAGAGCCGGGGCGTGGTCAGCACCGGGGCGGCGCACGCCATCGCCTCCAGGATCGGCAGACCGAACCCCTCGCCGTAGGACGGGTACGCGGCGACCAGGGCACCGCCGAGGAAACCCGGCAGGTCGGCGTAGCGCAGGTAGCCGGGGCGCAGCAGACGCAGGTGCGACGGCACCTCGGCCACCGCCCGGTCGATGTCTTCGTCGTGCCCCTGCCCACCGGCGATCACCAGGGCCGGCGGATCGACCCGGTCAGCCACGGCCCGCGCCCACCCACGGATCAGGTTGGGCACGTTCTTGCGGGGCTCCTTGGCACCGAGGAAGGCGACGTAGCTGCTGTTGCCCAGCCCCAGACGGGCGCGTACCCGGGCCTTCTCCTCCTCGGTGGGAGCGTGGAAGGCAGCCTGGTCGACGCCGTGGTAGGCCACGTCGATCCGCGTCGGGTCGGCGTCGAGCAGCCGGATCAGCTCGTCCCGGGTGGCCTTGCTCGGCACGATCACCCGGTCGGCGCGGCGCAACGAGGTCTTGATGGCGCTGCGGAAGAACGTGCGGCGCGACTTGTCGTAATGCTCCGGCTCGGTGAAGAACGTCGCATCGTGCACGGTGACCGTGACCGGACACCCGGCCCGCAGCGGGCAGGTGTAGAAGGGCGAGTGCAGCACCTCTGCGCCCACCTGCTGGGCGAGCAGCGGCAGGCCGGTCTGCTCCCAGGCGAGCCGGGCCGGGCGGTGCGCCACGGCGGCCGGGGCCGGGATGATCTCCGCGCCGGGCAGCATGCGGGTGTAACGCTCCAGATCGGTGCGGAGACTGACCACCGCCAGTTCCACCCCCGACCCGCACACCTTGCCGAGGGCACCGAGCAGACCGTCGACGTATCGACCGACACCACCACGGTCGGTGGGGACACTCGTGGCGTCGATGAGCACGCGGGGCGGGCGACCGGCGGTCACGGGGCGACTCCTTGTACTGGCGGGCTGTGGGGAACAACACTCCGGGGGTAAAGCCTACGCCGGGGCGCGGGGCCGACGCTGACTGCGACCCGACGGTACGCCGACTTGTCATCGTCATCGAGTACGGCCCGCACTGGCGTATCGTTCGCGCCGATGGCCGACAACATTGCCCGGGTGTTCGCCGACGCGATCGCGACCGACCCGACCCGACCGCTGCTCACCTGGTACGACGACGCCACCGGCGACCGCACCGAACTTTCCGGCGTCACCTTGGCGAACTGGGTGGCGAAGACCGCCAACCTCCTGGTCGACGAGGTCGGCCTCGCGCCGGGCACCCCGGCCGGCGTGCTGCTGCCGCCACACTGGCAGACCGCTGCGGTGCTGCTGGCCTGCTGGTCGGCCAAGCTGAGCGTCGTCGACACGCCGGGCGACGTGGGGGTGCTCTTCGCCGCCGTCGACCAGTTCGACGAGGCGCAGTCCTGGTCCGCCGACGAGCGGTACGCCCTCGGGCTGGCCCCGCTCGCCGCCCCGCTTCGGCAGGTGCCGCCCGGGTTCGCCGACTACGTCGTCGAGGTACGCGCACACGGTGACCACTTCACGCCGCAATCCGGCCCTGGCCCCACCGACGCGCACCTGCTGGGTCGCGCCGAGGCCCGCGCCACCGAGTTGGGCATCCTTCCCGGCGCTCGGGTCCTCATCGACGCCGCCCGGCACCCCGACCCGGTCGACTGGCTGCTGGCCCCGCTGACCCGGGCCGCCACCGTGGTCCTCTGCGCCAATCAGGACCCCGCCCGCCTGGCCGACAGGCTGGCCACCGAGAGAGTCACGCACTCCCTCCCCTAACCACCCGCCGTTCCACCCCGCCCCACCCCGGCGATCTTGCAGTTTCGGTTGTCGAAATGGGTGGGATGCCCCTCAAGTCGGGACAGAAAGTGCAAGATCGCCGGGGAAAGGGGTCAGGACGTCGTACGGGACTGGGCCAGGGCGGCGAAGGCGGTGAGGGACTCGGGGTTGACCAGGGCACCCTTGGCCGCCGCCTGGTCGACCGGGGTGCCGGTGAGGATCTTCTTGACCGGCACCTCCAGCTTCTTCGCCGAGAGGGTGCGGGGCACCGAACGCACCTGGTGGATCTCGTCGGGCACGTGCCGGGGTGAGAGCGCCGTGCGCAGTTCACGGCAGATCTTCGCGCGCATCGGGTCGTCCAGCTCCAGGCCCTCGGCCAGCACCACGAAGAGCAGCAGCTCACCTGCGCCGCCCTCGTCGTCCTCCAGGTGCACGACGACCGAGTCGAGCACCTCGTCGAGCCCTTCCACTACCGAGTAGAACTCGGCGGTGCCGAGGCGCACCCCACCGCGGTTGAGGGTGGCGTCGGAGCGGCCGGTGATCACACAGCCACCCCGCTCGTTGATGGTGATCCAGTCACCGTGCCGCCAGACGCCCGGGTAGACGTCGAAGTACGCCTCCGCGTAACGGGTGCCGTCCGGATCGTTCCAGAAGCCCACCGGCATGCTCGGCATCGGTTCGGTGATCACCAGCTCGCCGAGCTCGCCGATGACCGGCGTGCCGTCCGCGGAACGGGCCTCCACCTTGGCGCCCAACGCCCGGCAGGCGATCTCACCGGCGTACACCGGCAGCAGCGGCACCCCGCCGACGAAACCGGTGCACACGTCGGTGCCACCGGAGAGCGACTGGAGCTGGACGTGGTCGCCGACGGTCTCGTACACCCAGCGGAAGCCCTCGGCGGGCAGTGGCGCACCGGTGGAACCCACTCCGCGCAGCGCCGACAGGTCGGCGACCTCCCGGGGGACCAACCCGGCCTTACGGCAGGCCAGCAGATACGGCGCGGAGGTACCGAAGTACGTCGTACCGGTCTCCGCCGCCAGCCGCCACAGCCCGCCGAGGTCAGGCTCAGCCGGCCGGCCGGGCTCCGCCCGGACCCCGGGGTTGCCGTCGAAGAGGACGATGGCCGCCCCCACCGCCGGGCCGGAGACCAGGAAGTTCCACATCATCCAGCCGGTGGTGGTGAACCAGAAGAACCGGTCGGCCGGGCCCAGATCGTGGTGCAGGGCGAGCATCTTCAGGTGCTCCAGCAGGATGCCGCCGTGGCCGTGCACGATCGGCTTCGGCAGCCCGGTGGTGCCCGAGGAGTACAGCACGTAGAGCGGGTGGTCGAACGGCACCGGCGTGAACGTCAACGGCTCGACGGTGGGTGCGGCCAGCTCGGCCCAGCCCAGCGCGCCCTCGGGGGCGGGTCCCGTCGGGTCGAGGTAGCCGATGCTGACGGTGTGGCGCAGCGACGGCAGGGCGGCCCGGATCGCGGCGACCTCGGCACGCCGGTCCACCGGCTTGTCGCCGTACCGGTAGCCGTCCACGGCGACCAGCACCGTCGGTTCGATCTGCTGCCAACGGTCGGTGACGCTACGGGTGCCGAACTCGGGCGCGCAGGACGAGAAGATCGCGCCCAGGCTGGCGGTGGCCAGCAGCAGGACGTACGTCTCGGCGATGTTCGGGGCGTACGCCGCCACCCGGTCACCGGCGGTGACGCCGAGCCGGCGCAGCCCGGCCGACACCCGGCGGACCTGCTCGCGCAGCTCACCGGCGGTCAACGTGACAGGCGGGCGGGTCTGCCCGTGGGAGATCACCACCGGGTCGTCGTCGGCCCGCCCCGGCATCCGCAGCACGTTCTCCGCGTAGTTGAGCGTGGCGTCGGGGAACCAACGGGCGCCGGGCATTCCCCGCTCGGCCAGGGTGGCGGTCGGCGGGGTGTGCGCGATCACCTCGAAGTGGTCCCAGATCGAGCGCCAGAACCCGTCCAGATCGGTGGTGGACCAGCGCCACAGCGCGTCGTAGTCGGCGAAGTCCAACCCGCGGTGCTCCCGCAGCCAGCGCAGGTAGGCGCCGATCCGGGACCGCTCACGTACGTCCGCCGGCGGCGTCCACAGCATGTCACCCACTGCTCCACCCTCCCCCTGGCCCGACACGACACTGTGACTGGGCCGTGGCGCCATCTTGCCCTACCTCGAAGCGCCATTCTGCGCACCGGGTAGGCCAACCGACGCGTGCCCGTCCCACACTCCAACCCGCCACCTCATGTGGGTCAGCCGGCGCGGTGGGCCTGGATGGCGCGGCGGCGGGCCAATCGGTGCGCACGGCGGATCTCCGCCTCCTTGTACCGGCGCTCGTCCTCCGCCGTCTCCGGCAGCACCGGGCGGACCGCCCGCGGCGCCCCACCCACGTCCACGCCGACGAACACCAGGTACGCGGTGGCCACCCGGACCGGTGCGTCCTCGGCCGAGTCCCACCGTTCGGCGACCACCCGCACGCCCACCTCCATGGAGGTCTGGCCGGTCCAGTTCACCTGGGCGTGCGCGTGCACCAGATCGCCGACCCGGACCGCCTCGGAGAAGACGATCTCGTCGATCGCCGCGGTCACCGCGGTCCCGCCGCTGTGTCGGGCGGCAGCGGCCCCGGCCACGTCGTCGACGAACTTCATCAGAACCCCGCCGTGCACGGTGCCGTAGAGGTTGACGTCCACCGCGGTCATGATCTTGCTGAGAGTGACGCGCGAGTACGACGTCGGCTTGCCGGTTGGAGCGGCGGAGAGGTGCTCAGTCATGTCGAAAACGGTACGGTGCGCGGATGCGACATCTCTGGAGCTTCCTCGCCGGGCTGGTGGTGGCGCCCATCACCTGGGTGCTGGTGACACTGGGGCAGGACGGGTCGAGCCGGACGGTCGACCGCTGGGTGGAGATCGGCACGTTCAACACCGCCAACCTGATCGAGCCGGCCGTGTACCTCGGTGTCGGCGGTGTCCTGCTGGGCCTGCTCGGCACGCTGCGCTTCTCACCACTGGGCCCGTTGGTGGCCGGTGCGCTGCTGGTCACCCCGTACATCGGGATGTTCGTGGCGCCCTTCTCGGTGCGGGACGCGATCCCGCACGAGTGGAAGGTGTTCGGCGATCCTCTGCCGCTGCGACTGCCCGTGGAGAACGGCACGCTCTTCCTGCTCGGCCTGCTGCTGCTGATGGCGACCTTCAGCCAACAGCGTTGGCGGCAGTGGCCGAGCCCGGCGACCGAACCGGCCGCGGCACCCACCCCCGCGTCGGACGGAGGCCCCCGCAACGACGACTTCACGCTGACCGACTGGCCGGCCCCCGCGCCCGCGGAGCGCGACGCCGCGCCCCTCACTCTGGGTTACCCGGCGGAACCGACACCGACCGAGCCGCTGCCCCGCCGGGTGGGTGGCGAATCACCCTGGTCCGCCCCACCGCGCGGCCAACCGCGCCCCGAGGACACCACCGAGATCCGCTGATCGCCGGGGCGGGCCGGGTGACCGGCCCGCCCTCCGTCTAACTCCCCGCCGCCAGGGTGGCCCGGACGGTGCCCAGCAGGGCGTCCCGGGCCGTCATCGGGAAGAAATGCCCGCCCGGCAGCACGTGCAGGGTGGACCCGGCCGACGTCTGCTCCCGCCACGGCGCGACCCGATCCGGCGGCACCTCCCGGTCCCGGTCCCCCGCGAAGGCGACGATCGGGCAGCTCAGCGGCGGCTCCGGCCGGTACTCGTAGGTCTCGCAGACCGCGAAGTCGGCGCGGATGGCGGGCAGGAGCAGGTCGAGCAGTTCGGGTTCGGCCAGGATCTCCTCGTCCAGACCGCCCAGCTCACGCAGCCGTTCGACGACCACCGCGTCCGGTTGGTCGTGAATGTTCGGCGAGGTACGCCGCAGCGTCGGCGCGAGGCAACCGGCGGCGAAGAGAACCCGGGGCGGCGGCACCGCGCGGCGGCGCAGTTCGCGGGCCAGCTCGAAGGAGACCAGCGCCCCCATGCTGTGCCCGAACAGGGCGTAGGGCACCCCGAGCTCGGGTGCCAGCGCCGGGGCGAGGGCCTCCACCAGCTGCCGCACCCCGGTGTACGCCGGCTCACGCCAGCGGGACTGCCGCCCGGGCAGCTCGACGGGGCAGACCTCGACGTCGTCGCCGAGCAGCTCCTGCCACCCGTGGTACGCCGAGGACCCACCACCGGCGTACGGCAGGCAGATCAGTCGGACGGCGGGGGTGACGCGGCGGCGCGGCCCGGCGACCAGCCAGCCCTGGGCGCGACCGGGCGGGTGGGTGGTGAGGCGGTTCACGGAACGGCTCTCCTAGTACGTCGGCTCGTCGGCCAGCAGGGCGCTGGCCTCCTCGTCGGACATCTCCTCCAGCTCACTGAGCAGGTGGTCCTCGATGGCGAACGCGGCGGCTTCCAGGGTGGGGCTGTCGAACAGCACCCGGATCGGCACCTGCACGTCGAACGCCTTGCGCAGGTGCACCACCGCCCGCATCGCCAGCAACGAGTCTCCGCCGAGGGCGAAGAAGTTGTCGTGCACCCCGATCCGGTCGACCCGCAGGATGCCGGCCCAGACCTCGGCGATGGTCTCCTCCAGGGTGGAGCGGGGTGCCACGTACGGCACGTCGTCCGCCTCGACCGCGTCGGCCAACTCCACCAGTGGTCGCCTGTCGACCTTCCCGTTGGCGGTCAGCGGCAGCTCGTCGATCTCGTGGAACGCCGCCGGCACCATGTACCCCGGCAGCTTGCCCGCGAGGAACTCGCGCACGTCCGTCGGCACGGCACCGGCGACCCGGGGGACGACGAAGGCGACGAGACGCTTCGCGCCACGCGGCTCGCCCTGCGCCACCACCACCGCGCCGCGCACCTCGGGGTGCTGGGCGAGGGCGGTCTCGATCTCGCCCAGCTCGATGCGGTAACCCTGCACCTTGACCTGGAAGTCCTCCCGGCCCAGGAACTCGATCTCCCCGCTCGGCAGGAACCGGCCGAGGTCACCGGTGCGGTACAGACGGGTTCCGGTGGCCGGGTCCGCAACGAAGCTCGCCGCCGTCCGCGCCTCGTCGTGCAGGTAGCCGCGGGCCAGGCCGACACCACCGATGTGCAGGTGCCCGGGAACCCCGGTGGGTCGGGGTCGCAACGCGTCGTCGAGGACGTGAAAGGTCTGGTTCACCATGGGCCGCCCGTACGGGATGCTCGTCCACTCCGCCGGGACCGCCCCGATCGGGTAGAGGATGGACCAGATCGACGCCTCCGTCGCGCCACCGAGGCTGACCACCTCGGGCCCGTCGAGCGTCTGCCGGATCCGGTCCGGCAGGGCGACCGGGATCCAGTCACCGCTGAGCATGACCAGTCGCAGGCCGCCGGTGGCCTCCCGGACGGTGAGGTGCTCGACGAGCAGCTCCATGAGGGCCGGCACCGAGTTCCAGATCGTCACGTTGGCCTTGGTGAGCAGGTCGAGCCAGGCGGCCGGATCGCGGTGTGCCGCCGCCTCCGGGAGCACCACCGCGCCGCCGACGGCGAGCGGACCGAAGACGTCGTACACGGACAGGTCGAAGCTCAGCGACGACAGCGCCAGGACCCGGTCGTCCTCGCCCACCCGGAAGCGCTCGTTGATGTCGACGACGGTGTTCAACGCACCCTCGTGTTCGATCATCACGCCCTTGGGCAGGCCGGTGGACCCGGAGGTGAAGATGACGTACGCGAGGTTGTGGGGCGTGGTGTCGATCGCCGGCAGCGCGCCCGCCGGGAGGACCCGCAGCTCGTCCACCCGCAACACCTCGACGTCGCCGAACCGGTGCGCCCCGGGACCGGCCAGACGCCCCTGGGTCAGCACCACACGCACCCGGCCGTGCGTCAGCAGGAAACGCACCCGCTCGTCCGGCAGGTCCGGGTCGATCGGCAGGTACGCGGCCCCGGCGGCGAGCACACCGAGGACGGCGGCGCACTGCTCCCAGCCCTTGTCCATCACCACCGCGACGAGCTCGTCGGGGCGTACCCGCAAACCGACGAGGTGGGCGGCGATCGTGCGGGCGCGGTCCGCCAGCTCGCCGTAGGTGAGCGTCCGGGTCGGCGTGATCACGGCCGGGCGCTCGGGCACCCGGGCGGCCGTGGCGAAGAACGGCTCGTGCAGCATGCCCACCGGCAACGGCGCCTCCGTGCGGTTGTACGCCGTTTGGGCGGCCAGCTCCGCGCGGGGCACCAGCGACGGCACCGGGTCGGCCCAGTGCGCCTCGTCGGCGGCGAGCCAGTGCAGCACCGACAGCGTCGCCGCGTGCATGGCAGCGACCATGCCCTCGGGGAAGAGACCCTCGACGGCGTCGATGTCCAGCACCAGGGCACCGTTCATCTCGTACACCTGGGTGTCGATCCAGATCTGCGGTGTCTGGGAGATGGAGTAGACCACCTCGCCGATCTGCGGGTGCCCGCCGATGCCCTCAAACAGGCTGGTGAACACGACGGGCATGACGGCGGCGGCGTCACCGCGTACCCGCTTCAGCTCCCGCGCGACCCGCACACCGCTGAACAGTCCGTGGTCGAGGTCGGCGAGGAGTTGGTCCCGGATCGTCCGGGCGCGGTTCTCGAACGACGCCGCACCGCCCGCGTCGATCTCCAACAGCGTCACCGAGGTGAAGTCACCCAGGATCGCGTCGACCTGCGGGTGCAGCGGCAACCGGTGCGCCATCGGCAGGTTGAGGCTGAATCGCTGGTTCTTCGACCAGGTGGCGACCACCTCGCCGTACGCGGCCAGCAGCAGCGCGGTCGGAGTGAGGCCGCGCCGGGACGCGGCGGCCTTGACGGTGTCCCACTCGTCCGCCGGCACCTGCCCGGTGAGCCGGGCGAAGCGGGGCGCGGCGATGGTGTGCGGGTCGGCCGCCAGCGGCAACTCCGGGGCGAGGGCCAGTGTCGGCACCCGCTCCTGCCAGTACGCGGCGGCGCGCTGGTACCGCTCGGTCGACTCCGCGGCCCGCGCGGCGAGCACGTAGTCGCGGAAGCTCAACTCCAGCTCGGGCAGGGTCGCGTCCGGCTCGTGGTAGAGCAGGGTCAACTCACGCATCACGATGCTCGACGCCCAGGCGTCGGTGATCAGGCCGTCGATGCTGTAGTGCACCCGCCCCCGACCCTCGTCGAGCAGTGTGGCGCGCAGTTCGAACAGCGGCCACCGGTCCGGCACGAACACCTGGTGCGACATGGCGGCGCGGGTCCGCTCGAAGCTCGCGTTCACCTCGGCGGCCGGGCGACCCCGCACGTCCTCGGTGACGACGACGTAGTCCGGTACCTCGTCGAGGACCTGCTGCTCGCCGTGCGGCAGCACGACGGTACGCAGCGACCCGTGCCGCCGGATCAGCCGGCGCAGCGCCCGCTGCAACCGCGCCACGTCCAGCTCGGGGACGTCGAACTCCTCGTAGCCGTGCATGCCGACGTTGCCCAGCTCGAACACGCCGGTGCGGCCGATCCAGTACGCCTGCTGCACATCGGTCAGCGGGAACGGCAGGTGCGCCGATGCCGGGTCCGGCACGACGGCCGGCAACGGCTCGGGGCCGCTGACGCCGACCTCGGCGCGGGCCGCGCGTACCGCCGCGGCGAGACCACGGACCGTCGGGTCGGCGACGAAGGCGCGCAGCGGGACGTCCGCCTCGCACACCCGGCCGACCTGGGCGACGAGCTGAGCGGCGAGCAGGGAGTGCCCACCCAGCTCGAAGAAGCCGACGGTGGGCGCGACGTCCCGTTCGCCGAGCAGGTCGGCGAAGATCGCCGCCACCTCGCGCTCGGTGGGGTCCTCGACCGCGTGGACCTCGGCGGGGTCCTCCGCCGCGCCGCCCTCGGTCTCGTCGAGCACGGTGACCACCACGTGCCCGGTGGAGGCCGCCGCGCCCACCACCCGGGCGGCTGTCCGTTCGACGGCCGACAGGTCCGCCACCGGCCACCCGTAGGTCACCCACTCCGCGTCGGACTCCCGGCCCAGCGCCGCTGCCTGCGCGACGAGGTGGCCGGCGAGCGGGTTGTCCGGCGTACCGCCGAGCAGGTGCACCTCGACGGCGGTGACCGGCTCCCGCGCGCCGACGCCCACGGCGGCCAGCGTGGCCAGGGCCTCGTCGGCCGACGTGCGGACGTCCACCGGCACCAGCACGGTCACCGGACCCGGCTGACCGGCAACCCCCGGGTCGTCGACGCTCGCACCGGCTGTGGTGAGGGCCCGCCGGAACGCGGCACCGACCACCGTGTCGCCGGCGAGCTGGTATCGGGCGCCGGTGTGCCGCTCGGGGGCGGCAGCCGGAGCTGCGGTGACGTGCGGCAGGAAGCGGTGCCCGCCACGCAGGGCCACCACCGGCTCGGGGTGCGCGCACCTGACCTCCCGCACCACCGAGGCGGCGAGGCGGCGGGCGGCAACCGGCGTCGTGGCCGGGAGCACGTCGAGCAGCGTCCGGGTGCCGGGCGCGCCGCCGGTCGCCCAACCGGCGAGCACGCCGCGCGGCGGCACCAGCGTCTCGGTGCCGGTCACGTCGAGCGCGCCGTCGGTGACGACGACCACCCGGGCGTACGCGTCGCCGCGCCTGGTGAGCGCGTCACCAAGGGCCGCGAGCGTAGGTGCCGGGTCGCCCTGTGGAACCGCCAGCAGCACCCCGCTGATCCGCTCCTGCGGCGACAGCGACGTGCGGAGCGCGCCGGTCGCCGGATCGAGGTCAGCGGCGACCATCCGGCTCCCCGCCGCGCGTAGCTCGTCGACGACGCCGTCCGGCAGACCGGCGTCGACGGCCAGCCAGGCACCGGTCCCGGTGGTCGCCGGCCCGGCACCGCCGGCCCGGCGGTAGCCGCGCACGACGAGCCCGTCGGCACCCGCCCGGCTCGTCACCGCGTCGCGGGGAGGATCGACCCAGCAGCGTTCCCGCTCGAACGGGTAGGCCGGCAGGACGGTCCGCCGGGGCGGCACGTCACCGTGCAGCGCCTCCCACCCGATCGCGACGCCCATCCGCCACAGCGCACCGGCGGCGGCGAGGAGCTCCGTCTCGGCGTCGGCGTCCCGACCGGCCGACGGCAGTGACGCCACCGCGCGGGCGGCCGACCCACCGGCGAGGCGGGTCAACACCCGCCCGGGGCCGATCTCCAGCACCACGGCGTCGGCGTCAGCGTCGCGCAGCGCCGCCAGGCCGTCGCCGAAGCGGACGGTCGACCGCAGTTGCCGGGACCAGTACGCGGGGCTGGTGGCCGACTCGGCGGTGATCCAGGCACCTGTCACGTTCGACACGAAGGGGATCTCCGGCGCCGAGCGCGGCACCTGGGTCACCTCCGCCTCGAACGCCGACCCGGCGGCGGCCATGGCCCGGGAGTGGAACGCGTGCGAGGTGGCCAGCCGGGTCGAGGCCACCCCCCGCTCGCGCAGCCGGGCCTCGAGAGCCGCCACGGCCTCGGGCGGCCCGGAGACGGTGCACTGCCGGGGGCCGTTGACGGCGGCGAGGTCCAGCACATCGTCGAGCAGCGGCAGCAGCTCGGCCTCGGCCAGCGGCACCGCGAGCATCACGCCCGGCTCCGCCGCCTGCATGAGCCGACCGCGTGCCGCGACCAGGCGCACCGCGTCGGGCAGCGCGAACACCCCGGCCAGGCAGGCGGCCACCAGCTCACCCACACTGTGCCCGAGCAGCCCCGCCGGTCGTACGCCCCAGTGCGCCCAGAGCTTCGCCAGCGCGTACTCGACGACGAACAGCGCCGGCTGCGCGTACCGGGTCTGCCGGAGCTGTTCCGCAGCGGTCTCCCGCTGGTCGTCGGCGGGGAACAGCAGGTCCCGGATGTCCGTGTCGAGCAACGGCGTCAGGAGGTCCGCGGCCCGGTCCACCTCGGAGCGGAACACCGGCTCAGCGACGTAGAGGGCGTGCGCCATGCCGGTGCGCTGCGCGCCCTGACCGGGGAAGGTGAACAGCACCGCGCGGTCGGTGGCGGTCTCGGCCGACCGGGCCGCCGGTCGCCGCAACGCCTCGACCACCTCGGTGGGGCTGCCGCCGACGACCGTCCGGCGGTACGGCAGGGTCCGCCGGCCGCGTTGCAGGGTGTACGCCACCTCGGCCAGCGGCGTGTCCGGGTGGGCGCTCAGGTGCGCGGCGAGTCGGTCGGCAGCCGTGTCGAGGGCGGTGGGTGTGGCGGCGGACAGGGGCAGCAGGTGCCGCCGGCGGCTCTCCTGGCCCGCCGCGCGGGTCGGGGCCTCCTCCACGACGACGTGCGCGTTGGTGCCGCCGATGCCGAACGAGCTGACCCCGGCACGGCGCACCCCGCCGGGCCATGGGGTGCGGGCCGCGACGACGTGGAAGGGACTCGCGTCCAGAGCCAGCTCGGGGTTGGCGGTGCGGAAGTGCAGCGACGGTGGGATCTCGCCGGCCCGCAGTGCCAGCACCGTCTTGATCAGACCGACGACCCCGGCGGCGGTGTCGAGGTGCCCGACGTTCGTCTTGACCGAGCCGAGCCCGATGCGGCCCGGCGGCAGGTCACCGAAGGCACTCGTCAACGCGGCCACCTCGATCGGGTCACCGAGCGGGGTGCCGGTGCCGTGCGCCTCGACGTAACCGATCGTGCCGGGGTCGACCCCGGCGACGGCGAGCGCCTCGGCGATGACGTCGGCCTGCCCGTCCACGCTCGGGGCGGTGAAGCCGACCTTGCGGTCGCCGTCGTTGTTCACGGCCGAGCCCCGGATCACGGCGTGCACCAGGTCGCCGTCCGTCATCGCGTCGGCGAGCCGCTTGAGCACGACGACGCCGGCGCCGCTGCCGGCCACCGCGCCGGTCGCCTCGGCGTCGAACGCCCGGCAGTGGCCGTCGGCGGAGAGGATGCCGCCCTGGGTGTGCCGGTAGCCACGGCGGCGGGCGATGACCGTCGCGCCGCCGGCCAGCGCGACGTCGCACTCGCCGGCCAGCAGCGCCTGCGCGGCCATGTGCACGGCGACCAGGGAGGTGGAGCAGCCGGTCTGCACGCTGATGCTGGGGCCCCGCAGGTTGACCTTGTACGACACCCGGGTCGGCAGGAAGTCCTTGTCGTTGCCGATGGAGGTCTGGAACGCCCCGACCCGGGCCACCAGGTCCGCGTTGGGCAGCAGATTGTGCAGCAGGTAGGAGCTCTCCCCCACCCCGGCGTAGACACCTGTCACGGGTGTCGTGGAGTCGAACGGGTGACCGGCGTGCTCCAACGCCTCCCAGGCGCACTCCAGGAAGATCCGGTGCTGCGGGTCGAGCAGCTGCGCCTCACGGGCCGAGAACCCGAAGAAGCGGGCGTCGAAGCCGGCCGGGTCGTCGAGGACGCCGAGGGCACGGACGTAGTCGGGGTGGTTGAACTCCTCGGGTGCGACGCCGTCGGCGATCAGGTCGGCGTCGTCGAGGGTGGTGAGAGATTCGACCCCGTCGCGCAGGTTGCTCCAGAAGGCGTCGAGGGTGGCGGCCCCGGGAACCCGGAGCGCCATTCCGACGACGGCGATGGCGGTGTCGGGCAGCGTACGTTCCTCGGTCATCATGCGTCCCCCCTGTCGTGATGCCGGCCCGGCCGACGTCGCGGTGTGCGCGCCCGTTGGATGGCGGCGCGTGTCTCGGCGCGGTGGTGCCCCGCGGACATCGCCGGCGTCCGGTCCCCGGACGCCAGGTGCCGGGCGAGTGCCCGCACGGTGGGGTGGCGGAACAGCTCCACCACCGGCACCGTGCGACCCAGCCGCTCGGACAGGTGCGTCTGCACCCGCATCACGAGCAGCGAGTGCCCACCGATGTCGAAGAAGTTGTCGTCGACGCCCACCTCGTCGACCACCAGCACGTCGCGCCAGATCGCCGCCACCGCGCGCTCCAACTCGCTGCCGGGCACACCCGCCCCGGCAGGGGTCGGGGCGGCGGGCGGCGCGAGGGCGTCCCGGTCGACCTTGCCGCGGTCGCTGCGTGGCAGCCGGTCCAGCGTGACGATCGTGGCCGGCACCATGTACCCGGGCAGCCGGTCGGCCAGGTGCGCGCGCAGCAGCGCCACGTCCACGTCGCTGGGCGTCACGTAACCGACCAGCGTGGGCCGGCCCGGCACGTCCTCGCGCAGCACCGCAGCCGCCTCTCCTACCGTTGGGTGGGCACCGAGCGCCGCCTCGATCTCGCCCAACTCGATCCGGAATCCGCGCACCTTGACCTGACCGTCCTCCCGGCCGAGGAACTCGAGCACCCCACCGACACCGAGCCGGACCCGGTCCCGGGTGCCGTACATGCGGCCGCCGGGCGGGCCCCACGGGTCGGGCAGGAAGCTGACGGCGGTGCGGGCCGGGTCCCCGACGTAGCCCTGCGCCACCCCCGGTCCGCCGAGCCACAGGTCCCCCGGGACCCCGCGCGGCACCGGCCGCAGTCCACGATCGAGGACGTACGCCCGCACGCCCGGCAGCGGCAGCCCCACCGGGACGCTGCCGGTGACCGGCTCCCGGTCGCCGCCCGGCTCGTGCACGGTGGCGGTGATGGTGGCCTCGGTCGGGCCGTACGCGTTGAGCCAGCGCACCTCCGGCGCGGTGGCGCGCCACTGGGCGAGCCGCCCCGCGTCGACCCGCTCGCTGCCGACCACGACGAGCCGCAGGTGCGGACAGGAGGCGGGCGGGTGACGGTCCAGCACCGCCACCCACTCGTGCCAGTACGACGCCGGCAGGTTGAGCACTGTGAGTCGCTCCCGGCGGATCAGCGCGGTGAACTCGTCGAGACCGGGCACCGGCCCGGCCGGCGGCAACACCACGGCCCCGCCCCGGATCAGCGTCCCGAACAGCTCCTCGGCGGCCACGTCGAAGCCGAGCGCGGCGAACTGGAGCACCCGGTCGGCGGGGGTGAGCGCGTAGTGCCCGGCGACCGCCTCCAGGGTGTGCACCAGGTTGCCGTGGCTGACGCGGACGCCCTTGGGTTGCCCGGTGGTGCCCGAGGTGTAGAGCACGTACGCCGGCGCCGACGGGTGCACCGGCGTGCCGGCGGCGGCCGGGGCGGCGAGCAACGCGTCCTCGATCGCGACGAACGGCAGGTCGGCGGCGGGCGGGTGGTTCTCGCGGGAGCCGAGCAGCAGCACCGCCGACGAGTCGGCGAGGATGTGCGCCAACCGCTTCGGCGGGATCGCCGGGTCCAGTGGCACGTACGCGGCCCCGGCGCGCAGGATGCCGAGCAGCGCCGCCGGCCAGTCAGGGCTGCGCTCCAGCAGGACGGCGACGGTGTCACCGGGGCGTACGCCCCGGGCGGTCAGGTGGGCGTGCACCGCGGCGGCGCGGCTGTCCAGCTCGGCGTGGCTGACCTGCCGGTCGCCCTGCACCAGCGCCGGGCGCTGCTGCCAGCGCGCCGCGGCGGCGGCGACCAGGCCGTGCAGAGTCGACGCGGTCGGCGCGTCGGTCGCCTCGCCGGCCGGCGGGACCAGCTCGGGGCCGGGCAGCAGGTCCAGTGTGGACACCGGGGCGTCCGGGGTGCTCAGCGCCGACTCCAGCAGGGTGCGGTAACTGTGCGCCAGCCGCTCGGCGGTGTCCCTGTCGAACAGGTCGACGTCGTACTCCACGGTGCCGCGCAGCTCGCCCGTGGCGCTGGGCACCTCGTCCCAGGCCACCGTGAGGTCGAACTTCGCCACCCGGCCGGGTGACTCGGTCACCCCGACCGACAGACCGGGCACCGCGTCGGTCCGCTCGGGCAGGTTCTGTGCCGACAGCATGACCTGGAACAGCGGGGTACGACTGGGGTCGCGTGGTGGCCGGACCGCCTCGACGACCTGCTCGAACGGAACGTCCTGGTGCTCGTACGCGCCGAGCACCGCGTCCCGCACCCGGGCCAGCACGTCGACGAACGTCTCGGTGTCCTGCCAACGGGTCCGCAGCACGACGGTGTTGACGAAGAAACCCACCAGGTCGTCGAACTCGGAGCGGGTGCGCCCGGACACCGGGCTGCCGACACTGACGTCGCGGACGTCCGCGTACCGGCCCAGCACCAACTGGAACACGGCGAGCAGCACCATGAACCGGGTGACGCCGTGCCGCCGTCCCACCGCGTCGAGGCGTTCGACCAGGGCGGCGGGCAGCCGTACGTCGAACGTCTCCCCCCGGTGCCGGGCGGTGGCCGGGCGGGGACGGTCGGTCGGGAGGTCCAGTGCCGCGGGCGCACCCGCGAGCCGGTCCACCCAGTACGCGAGCTGGGTCGTCCGCGCGTCGCCGGCCAGCAGCGCGCGCTGCCACAGGGTGTAGTCGACGTACTCGACGGTGAGCGGGACCGGTGCGGGCGTGCCGATGGTCCGGGCGGCGTAGAACGCGCCGAGGTCACGGATCAACACACCGATCGACCAGCCGTCACAGACCGCGTGGTGCAACGTCATCAGGAGCATCGCGTGCTCGTCGGTCAGCCGGATCAGATGCCAGCGAGCCAGCGGCCCGGTGGCGAGGTCGAAGGGTCGGGCGGCGGCGTGGCGCAGCAGGGCGTCGGCCTGCTCGTCACGGTCGGCCCGGTCGCGCAGGTCGTCCACGGTGAGGGCGACCAGTGGCTCGTCGTCCACTACCTGCCGGGGCTCGCCGTCGATCGTCACCAGCCGGGTCCGCAGCGCCGCGTGCCGCGTCACCAGCCCCCGCAGGCCGGCGTCGAGGGCGTCGACGTCGAGCGGGCCGTCCACGGTCAGCACCAGCGGCACCGAGTAGACCGCCTGACCAGCGTCGAGCTGGTCGAGGAACCACAGCCGCTGCTGGGCGTACGACAGGGGGTGCGGCCCGGGGCCGGCGGCCGGCACCGCCGGGCGGGCGTCGTCCGGGCCGGCGTCGGCGACGCGTGCCGCGAGCGCGGCGACGGTGGGCGCCTCGAAGGCGGCGCGGACACCCAGCCGCACGCCGGCGGCGGCGGCGATCCGCGCCACCATCTGCGCCGCGAGCAACGAGTGGCCGCCGAGGGCGAAGAAGTCATCGGCTGCGGACACCACCGGCACGCCGAGCAGGTCCTGCCAGGTCCGTGCGACAAGTTCCTCGATCGGGCCGCTGGGCGGCACGCCGTCGGCGGCCCGGACCCCGTGGTGCGCGTCGGGCGCGGGCAGCGCTCGGCGGTCCACCTTGCCGTTGGGGGTGACCGGCAACGCCGCCAGCGGCACGTACCAGGTCGGCACCATCGCCTCGGGCAGCCGGGCCGCGAGGTGGGCGCGCAGCTCACCCGCCGGGACCGGGGCGTCGTCCGTGACTACGTAGGCGACGAGCCGACGTTCGTCGCCGTCCCCGTGCACCGTGACGGCGGCGGCCCGGACGCCCGGGCAGGTGGTGAGGGTGCTGGCGATCTCGTCCGGCTCGATCCGGACACCGCGGATCTTGACCTGCTGGTCGGCCCGGCCCAGGCACTCCAGTTGACCGTCCTCGCGCCACCGCACCACGTCACCCGTGCGGTAGACGCGGGCGCCGGGCTCGAAGGGGCTCGGCACGAACCGCTCGGCGGTCAGGTCGGGCCTGCCGACGTACCCGTGCGCGAGACCGGCGCCGCCGATGAACAGCTCCCCCGGAGCGCCGATGCCGGTCAGCCGGCCGTGGTCGTCGAGGACGTAGAGCAGCTCCCCACCGATCGGTCGACCGATCGGGGTCCGCGCCGCGTCGCCGGGCAGATCGGTCACGTCCCAGGTGCTGGAGAACGTGGTGCACTCGGTCGGGCCGTACCCGTTGACGAGGCGCAACCCCGGCAGGGCGGCGGCCAGCGTGGCGACCCGGCGGGCGTCGGCCGGCTCGCCGCCGAAGTAGAGGGCGCGCAGCGGGGCGAACATCGCCGGGTCGGCGTCCACGCACCTGTGGAACAGGGCGGTGGTGAGCATCAGCACCGTGACGCCGTGCTCGGCGAGTCGGTGACCCAGCCGGGACGGCGTGAGCACGTCGTCCTTGGGGATGCCCACCAGGCGCGCGCCGTTGAGCAGCGCACCCCACACCTCGAAGCTCGCCGCGTCGAACGACACGTTGGCCGCCTGTGCGACCGCGTCGGCGGGCCCGACGGGGAAGTAGTCGGCGCGGTGAACCAGCCGGACGATCCCGCCGTGGGTGGTCTCGACCCCCTTCGGCCGCCCTGTCGACCCGGAGGTGTACAGGACGCAGGCCCGCTGCGTCGGGTACGTCAGCGGCCACGTCGGCGCGGACCGTCCCGAGGGCAGCACCAGCCGGTCGAGCCGCAGCACCGGCAGGTCGTCGACGACGGCCACCGGACCGTCGGCGAGCAGCAGCCGCGCCCCGCTGTCGCGCAGCATGAACTCCCGCCGCGCCTCGGGGTAGGACGGGTCCAGGGGCAGGTACGCCGCCCCGGTGGCGAGCACCGCGAGCATCGCCACGACGAACTGGGCGGACGAGCCCATCGCCAGGCCGACGACGCTGCCCGGGGTGACCCCGTGTCCGGTCAGGACCGTCGCCAGGGCGTCGGCCCGGGCGCGCACCTCGGCGTACGTGAGGGTGGTGCCGTCGTACTCCAGAGCGACGGCGTCCGGTGTCGCCTCGGCCTGGGCGAGGAACGCCGCCGGCACACTCGGCGGACCTGCCGTACCGCCGCCGGTGCCCCATTGGACGATCAGCGCGCGCTCCTGCGCCGACGTGTGCGCGAGGGTGGAGATCGGCGCCTCGGGGTCGGTCAGGGCGTTGTCGAGCAACGTCAGGTAGTGGTCGGCGAACCGGCGCACCGTCGCGCTGTCGAACAGGTCCGGGTCGTAGGCGAGGACGCCGAACGCCCCGTCGGGCCGCGGCTCGTCCCAGAGCACGCTCAGGTCGGGCGGCACCGCCCCGGTGGTGGCGGGGGCCGCTCCCACCCCCAGCACGACCGGGCAGAGCGCGGCACGACTCGGGTCGTGGGGTAGGCCGAGCGCCTCGGCCACCCGGTGCAGCGGGACGCCGGTGTACGGCGAGGCCGCCCGCAACCCGGCGTCGACCCGCGCGAACAGGTCGGCGGCCGACGGGTCGTCGTCCCACCTGCCGCGCAACGGCACCAGGGCGCCGTCCAGCGGCGTCGCGGTGGCCAGGTCCCGGGTGCCGGCGTGCCGGCCCAGCACCACCTGCCCCACGGCGAGCAACGGCACGGAGGGTGCGACGCCCAACGCCGCGCTCACCGCGTGCAGCCGTCGGGTGGTGTCCGGGCCGACGGTGAGCGTCACCCGGTCGGTGTGCTGGCGACGACGGGCCGGGCGGACCCGGTCGGTGACCAGGTCCAGGGTGGGTACGCCGGCCAGCCCGGCCCGCCAGTGGACGAGCGCGTCCATCTCCTGGGCCACCGCACGCGATCCGGTCACTGGACCGGCTCCCCGAGACTCGGCTCGCCGGCACGCTGCCCGACCGGGTTCGTCGCCCCGGCCAGCACCCCGGCCGGATCGCGGTCGGTCACCCGGGCCACCAGCCCACCGTCGAGCGTCACCACCCGGTCGGCGCCGGCCAGGGTCTCCCGGCGGTGGGCGATGGTGAGCACCGTCGCGCCGGCGAGGTCCACCGCCAGCAGCCGCTGGATGCGGGCGTCGGTCTCGGCGTCGAGGCTCGACGTGGCCTCGTCGATGAGGACCAGCTTCGCGTCCCGCAGCAACGCCCGGGCCAGGCAGAGCAGCTGCCGTTCACCGGCGCTGAGCTGCCCGCCGTCGGCGGACAGGGCCGCGTCGAGACCGCCACCGCCCACGCCGAGCAGCCGGTCGGCGAGGCCCACCTTGGTGAGGACGGCGGTGACCGCCGCGTCGGGGTACGCACCGGTCGGGTCGATGTTGTCCCGCAGGGTGCCGGGCAGCAGCACCGGATCCTGCGGTACCACCTCGACGGCGGCCCGCAGGTCGGCCAGCCGCAGCGTGGCGGTGTCCACCCCGTCGACGAGGATGCGCCCCTGCTCGGCCGGCACGAACCGCAGCAGCGCGGTGAACAGGCTGGACTTGCCGCTGCCGGTCCGGCCGACGATGCCGATCTTGCTGCCCGCCGGGGCGTCGAACGACACGCCGTTCAGCGCGGCCGGGCCGCCCTCGGCATAGCGCAGGGTGACGTTCTCGAAGTGGACCTCGCCGGCGGTGGGCCAGCCGGCCGGGGCCGGTCGCCCGTCGGTCGGCTCGACCGGCAGCCGGGTGTAGTCGTCGACACGTTCGAAACTCGCCAGCGACAGGTCCATCATCTGCACCGTCATCAGGCTCATGGCCAGCGCCTCCATCAGCGCGTACACGAAACTGACCCCGACACCGGCCAACCCGGCGCCGATCCCGCCCACGGCGACGATCAGCACCCCGTACGTCAGCAGGACGACCGCGCCGAGCATGTCGAGCTTCAGGTTGAAGTGCCGCGACAGCGCGTTGACCGTGTAGTCGGCGTGGTGCGCGACGCGGACCCGCTCACCGAACGCAGCCTGGTAGCCGCGCACCCGGCTGTTCCGGCCCTCGATCGAGGTCACCCCGTCGACCGCCTCGTTGAGCAGTGCGAGCATCGGCTCGTTCGCGTGCTTCGACAGCCGGGACGCCTCGACCGTGCTGGCCCTGGTGAGCCGCTGCCAGCGGAGGTAGACCACCAGCAGCAGCGGGGCCGCCACCAGCATCAGTGGACTGGTGAAGGCCAGCGCCGCCAACGGCACGACCAGGCCGACGGCGACCCGGAGGGTGTCCATGGTGGTCTCCGGCAACTCCAGGTCGATGGTCTCCATGTCACCGGAGAACCGCGCCAGAACACGTCCGGAGGAGTTGCGGTCGAAGAACGACAGCGGGGCCCGGAAGACCCGGTGCAACATCGACGCGTGCAGGTTCTGGCCGGCGGACACACCCCGGGCGAAGGCGAAGCTGAACAGCCCGCGATCCAGCACGAGCGCCAACAGACCGATGGCGGCGAACACCCCCGCGTAGTACAGCGTGTCCTGCCCGGCGTGCTCGGTCCAGTGGCCGAGCCAGAACGACGAGCCGCCCAGGACGGCCTGCCCGCCGACGGCCAGGCCGAGCAGAACGACAGCGAGGAGGCCCGGGGTCAGCACCTGCAGGTAACGGCGGTAGGTGGCGGAGCCGACCTGACCGGCGCGGACCGTCTCCTCCTCCTCGGCGGCCACCTCCTCGGCCACCTCGTCCAGCCCGGCGCCGTCCGGGTCGGACGGCGTCGCGGCCTCGGCGGCCACGGCCGGCAGCAGGTCGGGCATCTGCGCGGCGACGTCGGCGAACCGGCCCGCCGCGACCACCCGGCCGCCGTCGAGGACCACCACCCGGTCGGCCCGCCGGGCCACGTCGAGGCGGTGGGTGGCAACGATCCGGGTACGCCCGGCGAGCACCCCGTCGAACAGCGCCTCCAGGATGGTGCCGGCGACCGCGTCGTCGACGGCGCTGGTCGGGTCGTCGAAGAGGTAGACGTCGGCGTCCTCGTAGGCGGCGCGGGCCAACGCGATGCGCTGCCGTTGCCCACCGGAGAGGTTCACGCCCCGCTCGCCGATGGCCGTGCCGTCGCGGGCCGGCATCGCCGCCAGGTCCGCCTCCAGGGCCGTGGCGCGGACGACCGCCGCGTACCGGTCCGGATCGTCGGGCGAGAAGCAGCGGATGTTGTCGACGACGCTGCCCTGCATGATCCAGGGGCGCTGCGGCAGGTAGACGGCGCTGCCGCCGACCCGTGCGGTACCCGCGACCGTCGGCAGCGCCCTGGCCAGCGCCGCGAGCAGCGCCGACTTGCCGCTGCCGACCCGACCCAGCACGCAGATCAACTCACCGGGCGCGACCCGCAGGTCGACGCCGGTCAGGACCGGCCGGGCGTCCGCGTCGGCCCCGGGCCAGGTGAACGACGCGCCGTCGAGGTCGACCGCCCCGGCCGGCGCGTCGCCGTCGGTCGACGCCTCGGCGGTGTCCGGGGCCCGCAGGAAGGTCGTCACCTTCCCGAACGCCACCCGCCACTCGTTGCGCATGTCCAGGTAGCGCACCAGCTCGGGCAGTTGGGACCGGAGGACGGTCAGCACGGCGATCGCCGCGAACACGTCCGCCGCCTTCAGTTCGTTGCCCAGCGCCGCGTACGTGACCAGGGTGGCCATCACCATCAGCACCGGCGCGGCGGCGTTCACCAGGTAGAGCGTGGCGAGCCGCTTCTGCCGGCGGACCAGCAACGCGTTGAGCGTCGCGCGTTCCCGGCCGACAGCCCGCTCGGCGACGTCCTCCCAGCCGTGGGTGCGCAGCGTCCGCATGGCCCCCAGATACTCGCCGACCAGCCCGATCCGGACGCCGTTCGCGTCCCGGATCGCCGGCACCAGCGCGAAGACCCTCTCGTTGGCCACGTGCGACAGCCACAGACCGGCGATGAGGATGACGATGCCCACCAGCGCCGCCCAGCCCAGCAGCACCCAGAGGACCACGCAGGAGCCGGCGATGCCCAGCGGGACCGCCCACGCCATGTGCGTGAAAGCGACCCGCCCGACCCTCCGGGCGTCGGACGAGGCGAGGGTGATGACCTCCCCGGAGGGGTGGGCCAGTCGGGCACCGCGATCCATCCGCAGGTACTTGCGCAGAATCTCGGTCCGCAGCAGCGCGGTGATCGAGTGCGCGGTCTTCCACACCTCGGACCACTGGTGCTTGTGGCTCAACGCGTCCAACACGTAGAAGCCGGCCAGGCCGGCGGCGATCAGCAGACCCTCCACCACCGGGCCCCGGCCGTCGCCCTCGAACCAGGCGATCAGCTCCCGCACCAGCAGCGGCCCGACGGTCGCGCAGGTCTGGTAGGCCAGGAAGATCAGGCCCGCCCACCAGAACCGTCGACGGTAGGTCTGGTAGAGGGCCCGCCGCAGCCCGTCCGGATGGTCCCGCCGGGCGGCCCAGGCACGCTCGAAGACCGGGGTCACCCGCTCCAGGTGGTCGTACCGGGGCGGCGTCAGGCTGTCCGACAGCTTCAGTGGTCGGCGCAGGGACGCCTTCACCAGGATCGAGGGCCATTGGACGAAGAGTCGGGACAGCACTCCCGCGTCCTGTTCGGCACTCGGGCGGACCGGTGTGGTGGTTGTCGACACGGTGCGTCTACTCGTTTCCAGCGAGGGCGAGCGGAGCGAACCCGTAGGCGCGCTCCAGGGCGGTACGGACACTGTCCGGCAGATAGCGGCGCATGGCGTCGAACTCGCGGGCGCGGCTGAACTTGCTGGACTCGGCGAACCGGGGACGTTGCTCCAGCCAGTTCGCCACCGTCAGGGCGGCGAGGTCGGCGTACTGGCCGGCGCTGACACCGACGCAACCGCCTGAGCGGTCCTCGAGCAGGAACGGCGGGCCGTCGAAGGCGGCGTCGAAGAGGGCGCTGCGGGTGACGGTGCCGAACAGGTACGCCAGCGTCTCCGCCTCCGCACCGATCAGCTCCCGCACAGCGGGCCGCAGCTCGTGCGGGATCGCGCCGGTCGGGAAGATCTCCGTGCCGTACACCGAGTGGAACAACCCCGCGTCGCACAGCTCCTGCCGCGACCCCCACTGGGCCAGCAGGTCGTGCACGCCGCGCAGGTGCGCCAGCAGGTTGGCCTCCGAGTGCGCCAACTCGGCCACCCCGTGCGACTCCAGGAAGGCGATCTTCTCGGCGAGCCCGCTCACGCCGCCTCCCGACTGCCGTACGACCCGGTCATCGCCACCAACGTCTTGCGCGGCCCGGTGAAGCTGGACCGGCCGTGCGCCATCGCCATGTTGTCGACAACCAGCAGGTCACCCTGCTGCCAGGGGAAGGCCAGGGACTCCGCGTCGAACGCGGCGCGGATGGCCGCGAGGTCGGCGTCGGTGATCGGGCTGCCGTCGCCGAGGTACGCGTTACGCGGCAGGTCCTCCTCGGCCAGCAGTTCCAGCAGCGCCTCCCGGGTTGCCTCGGGCAGGTTGGAGACGTGGAACAGGTGGGCCTGGTTCATCCAGACCGTCCGCCCGGACACCGGGTGCACGGTGACGGCCTGGCAGGTCTCGGTGGTCCGCAGCGCGCCGTCGTCGAACCACTCGTAGGTGATGCCCCGCTCGCGGCAAAACTCCTGCACGGCCTCCCGGTCCATCCCGGGGAACGTCTCCTGCCAGGACACCCCGAGACCGACCCGGTAGTTGCGCACGTACCGCACACCGTGCCGCTCGAAGCGCTCGCGCACCTCGGCGGGGATGCGCTGCCAGACGGCGTGGCTGTCGGCGAGCGGGGTCTCCCCGCCGGTCTGGGCCGGGATGTTCGAGTAGAAGAACAACCGCCGGGGCCACACGCTGGTGTACGCCATCTCGTTGTGCAGCGGGATGACCTCGCTGGCCGGGTACTCGGTCGAGGTGTACACGTCGCCGACCTTGCTGCGCGGCGTGGACCGGTAGGTGTACTCGGCCATCTCCTCGCCGAAGACCTTGACGAAGGCGGAGAAGGCCGGCGCGTCCGGGGCGTCGAACCCGCGCAGCAGGACAGCGCCGTGGCTGTCCAGTCGGTCGTTGATCAGGTCGAGGTGCTCGGTGGCCCATTCCGCCGGCGAGATGCCGGGCGAGGTGGCCTCGATGCAGGCCACCCGGTTGCGCTCCGGGAACAGGCAGCTCTCTTTCACGTGGTCCATGTCGGAGGTCCTTCCGCGTACGTCGGGTCGTGGTCCGGGTCAGTCGGCGTCCGGCCGGACGAACGACCGGAGGGCGGCCAGGGTCAGGGCGGCGAGCCGCTCGATGCTCTTCCGCTCGTTGAGGTTGCTGCTGTACTTCAGGTGCAGGCTGAGCTCACCGTCGGCGAACCGCGCGAACACCTGGAGCCGGTGCATGCGTTGCAGCTGCGGCATCGGCCAGGAGTCGTCCATGGCCGGCCCGAGCAGCGGCGACTCCTCGGGCTCGTGGGCGAACTCGCCCCAGTTGTTGAGCAGGATGTCCGGCTTGCCGAGCGGGGCGAGCGCGTCCGCCACCTCCGGATGCCCGCCCAGGTAGCGCAGCAGGCCGAAGGCGAGGCCGCGCCGGGGCACCGCCTCGATCTGCTCGCGGACCGACTCCAGCAGCGCCCTCGGGCCGGGCTTCTCGGGTCGGCGGACGAGCCGGGGTGAGGTCATCGAGAACCGGCCGATGGCACGGGACAGGTCGAGGTCCTGACCGCCCATCTCCCGACCCCGGGCGACGAGGTCGACCAGGATCGACGACTGACCGGACCAGTCGGTGAAGCCCTGGAGGGTGGCGGCCAGCAGCGCGTCGTTGAGGCTCAGGCCGTACTCCTGCGGCACCAGCCGGCGCAGCGCGGCGGTTTCCTCCGCGTCGAGCCCGACCACCACCGTCTCCTCCGACGACATGCAGTCGTCTCCGTCGGGGTGGTCCAGCGGCCAGGTCGGGACAGGTTCCTTGGCCAGCGCCGTCCAGTACGCGATGTCCTCGGTCAACTCCGTGCCACGGGCGAGCGCGTCCAGGTTGCGGGACCATTCGGCGAACGACGCCGTCGGCAGCGGCAGGCGCGGCTCCTCGCCGGCCTCCACCGCCTGGTACGCGGTCTGGAGATCCGCCATCAGGACGTCCCAGGAGCTGTTGTCCATCAACTGGTGGTGGACGATCACCACGAGCAGCTCGGGACGGTCCGCCCCGAAGCGGACCAGGGCGACCTGGAGCAGCGGCCCGTTCTCGATGTCGAGCTTGCGGTGCAGGGTGCGATCGAGGCGCCGGAAGGCGACCTCCTGGTCCGCCGGGTCGAGGGCGGACAGGTCCACGCTGGTGAACGGCGTGGGCTGGTACAGCTCGTTGACCCGGACCGACAACCGGCCCCCGGCCCGGGGGAAGCTGATCCGCAGCGAGTCGTGATGGGTGATCACCGCCGCCACGGCCCGCTCCAGCAGCGCCGGGTCGAGTGACCGCATCGCCTCGAACATGAAGATGTGCGTGTACTTGTGCGGGTCGGCGAAGTTCCGCTCGGCGAAGGCCACGTGCGACGCGACGAGCGGCACCACACCGGGGTCCGTACGCCGGCTTCCGTCACCACCCGCACCGGCGGTCGTCGACCCACCGGCCACGGACGCGAGGCCGCCGATGGTGGGGTGCGCGATGAACTGCGCGGGGGTGATCACCACACCCGCCTTACGGGCCCGGTCCACCACCCGGATCACGTGCAGCGAGTCCCCACCCAGGGCGAAGAAGTTGTCCTCCGGACCCACCGACGGCACCCGCAGCACCTCCCGCCAGATCCCGGCCAGGACCTCCCGCGCCTTGTCGGCCGGTGTCTGCGCGTCGGTCGCGACCGAGGCGAGCGCGGCGATGGTCGGGTACGCGATGAACTGCGCGGGCGTGATCACCACACCCGCCTTACGGGCCCGGTCCACCACCCGGATCACGTGCAGCGAGTCCCCACCCAGGGCGAAGAAGTTGTCCTCCGGACCCACCGACGGCACCCGCAGCACCTCCCGCCAGATCCCGGTCAGGATCCCCTCCACCGGTCCACGCCGGGTCTCCTCGGTGGCGGTGGCAGCGGCGGTGGCCGGAGCCACGGTGGGGGTCGGTGCCGTCAACGCGGCCCGGTCGACCTTCCCGTTGGGCAGCCGGGGCAGGTGGTCGACGAGCGCCACCGTCGGCACCATGTAATCCGGCAGCCGCTCCCGCAGCGCCGCGCGCAGGTCGTCGGTGGAGAGCGCGGCACCCGGCCGCAGCGCCACGTGGGCCACCAACCGCCGGTCGTCCGCCCCGTCGTCGTCGCAGAGCACCACGCACTCGCCCACGCCGTCCAGGGCGGACAGCGCCGAGGCGACCTCGTCCGGCTCGACCCGGTGACCCCGGATCTTGACCTGGTCGCCGATCCGGCCCAGGAACTCCACGGTGCCGTCCGGCAGCAGCCGCCCCCGGTCACCGGTGCGGTACAGCCGGTCGCCCGGCGCGCCCAGCGGATCGGGCACGAACCGCTCGGCGGTCAACGCGGCGTCCCCCAGGTAGCCGCGGGCCAGGCCCGCACCACCGACGACGATCTCGCCGGGCAGGCCGGTCGGCACCGGCCGCAGCCTCTCGTCGAGTACGTACAGCCGTGCGCCCGGGATCGGCCGACCGAGCGGCACCACCGCCTCGCGGCCCGCCCGGTCGATGCGGACCTCCGCCACGGCGACGATGCCCGTCGTCTCGGTCTGGCCGTACATGTTGACCAGCCGGGGCGCGGTCCCCGGCGCATTGCGGATGGCCTCGGGAAGTTCGTAGCGCAGCGGCTCGCTGGCGGTGAGCACCACCCGTGGCCGCCACCCGCCGGGCGAGGTGAGCGCCGGCAGCAGGACCCGCAGGTACGACGGCACCAGGTCCAGCACCTGCACGCCGTGCGCGGTGACGAAGGTGAGCAGCGCCAACGGGTCGGCCAGGTGCGCGCGCCCGGCGACGACCACGTGGCCGCCCAGCGCCAGCGGAACGGCGAACTGCCGCACCGACGACGAGAACGCGAACGACGCGGTGTGCAGGAACACCGGCTCGTCGGGCAGGGCCAGCGCGGCCGGCAGCCCCTCCAGGTACGCGGACAGTCCGCCGTGGGTCACCACCACACCCTTGGGGAGCCCCTTGGTGCCGGAGGTGTAGACCACGTAGGCCGGGTGCTCCGGTCGCAGCGCCGGTGTCGGCCGGGGGCCCACCGGGGCCGGCAGGTTCTCGATCGTCACCACCTCGCCCGCGCCCTGGGGCGTACGACCCGCCAGGTCGCGCGTGGTGAGCGTCATCGTCGGCCGGGCGTCCGCCACGATCGCGGCCAACCGCTGCGCGGGGTACGCGGGGTCCAGCGGCACGTACGCGGCACCCGTTTCCAGGACCGCCAACGCAGCCACGACGACGTCGACGCCCCGGTCGAGGTGCAGGGCGATCGTCGTTCCCGGGCCCGCGCCGCGTTCGGCGAGCACCCGGGCCAGGTCACCGCTGCGACGGTGCAGGTCGCCGTAGGAGAGGGTCGTCTCGCCGCTGGTGACCGCCGGAGCGTCGGGTCGGCATCGCGCCTGCTCGCCCACCCGGGCGGTGAGCGTGCGGTGCGCGGCGCCAACCGGCAGCGCCGGACCGTGCGCGAGCGCATCGAGACGCTCCCGCTCACCCGGCAGGAGGGGATCCACGTCGAAGACGCGCTGGTCGGGGTCACCGACCAACCGGTCCATCAGCACCCCGAGGCGGCTCATCATCGCCTCGACGGTGCCCGCGTCGAACAGGTCGGTGCTGTACTCGGCGTGCCCTTCGATGCCGTCCCCGTTCTCCCAGAGGTCGATCAGCAGGTCGAAGCGGGCTGTGCACTGCTCGTTGTCGATCGACGTGAGGGTGAGGCCGGGGCCCGGGTCGGGCAGGCCGCCCGGGGCGTTCTGCAACGCGAAGCGCACCTGGAACAGCGGTGAGTGGCTGAGGCTGCGGGTGGGCGCCACCGCGTCGACGACCATCTCGAAGGGGACGTCCTGGTGGGCGTACGCGCCGTGCGCCGTGCTGCGGACCCGCCGCAGCACCTCGCGGAAGGTGGGGTCGCCGGAGAGGTCGACCCGCAGCGCCAGGGTGTTGGCGAAGAACCCGACGAGCTTCTCCAACTCGGTGCTGGTGCGGTTGGCGACGGGCGTACCGACGGTGATGTCCCGTTGGCCACTGAGCTGGGCCATGAGCACGTCGAAGCCGGCCAGCAACGCCATGAACAGCGAGACCTTCTCCCGCCGGGCCAGGTCGGCCACCGCCCGGGATCGCTCGGCCGACCAGCTGATGTCGTGGCGCGCTCCGCGGAAGGTCTGCACCGCCGGTCGCGGCCGATCGGTCGGCAGGTCCAGCGTGGGTACGCCGTCGAGCTGCCGCTTCCACCAGTCGAGCTGGTCGTCCAGCTCGGCGCCGGTCAGCCAGGACCGCTGCCAGAACGTGTAGTCCACATAGGTGTGTGTCAGCTCGGGCAACGACGACGGCTGCCCCTGGGCGATCTCCCGGTAGAGCGTCACCAGGTCGTTCAACACGATGTTCAGGGACCAGCCGTCGGAGACGGTGTGGTGCAGCGTCAGCAGCAGCACGTGCGAGTCGGGGCGTACCCGCACCAGGGTGCCGCGCAGCAGCGGCCCGGCGGCCAGGTCGAACGGAGTGCGCCCCTCGGCGTCGAAGAGGGCGGCCAGCCGACCCTCCGGGTCGGCGTCGCCCCGCACGTCCACCTCGGCGTACGCCACGGCGTCGACGGGCAAGAACTCCTGCACCGGTTCGCCGTCCACGGACGGGAACCGGGTGCGCAGGCCCTCGTGCCGGGCCCACAGCGCGCCGAAGGCCACCCGCAGCGCGTCCGCGCGCAGATCACCGTCGAAGCGCAGCGCGAGGGGCACGTTGTAGAACGCGCTGTCCTCGGCGAGCCGGTTGAGGAAGTACAGGCGTCCTTGCGCGTGCGACAACGGCACCGGGCCGGTTCTCGGGACGGCGACGAGACCGGGCCGGGGTGCCCGCCCGCCGAGCGCCTCGATCCGGACGCCCAGGTCGGCCAGCGAGGTGGACTCCAGGAACACCGCCAGCGGCAGCTCGATGTCGAGCTTCTTGCGCAGCCGGGCCATGGCCCGGACCGCGAGCAGGGAGTGCCCACCCAGGTCGAGGAAGTTCGCGTCCCGCCCGATCGACTCGACCGGCCGCCCCAGCACGTCGGCCCAGACCTCGGCGATGGCCTCCTCCAGCCGGCTCTCCGGAGCGGCCAGGGTGGGCGCCGGCTCGGCCGCCGTGGGCGCGGGCAGGGCCGCCCGGTCCACCTTGCCGTTGGCGGCCAGCGGCAGCGCGTCGAGTGTGACGACGACCTCCGGCACCATGTAGTCCGGCAGTTCCGCGCGCAGCGCGTCACGCGGGTCGTAGGCCACGGAGTCCCCGGCCGCTGTGACGTACGCGACCAACCGCTCCTCACCAGGCCGGTCGGTTCGCAGCAGGACAACCGCCTCGCGGACCTGCCGCAGCCGGGTCAGGGTGGCCTCGATCTCCGCCAACTCGACCCGGTACCCCCGGATCTTCACCTGGGTGTCGATCCGGCCCAGGCAGTCGAGCTCGCCGTCGGGTCGCACCCGGACGAGGTCGCCGGTGCGGTACATGCGCTCCCCCGGCGTCGGGGCGAACGGGTCGGGCAGGAAGCGCCCGGCGGTCAGGTCCGGCCGACCGTGGTAGCCACGGGCCACACCAGCACCCGCCACATACAGCTCACCGACCGTGCCGGGCGGCACCGGCAGCAGGTTGCCGTCCAGCACGTAGAGCCGCGTGTTGGCGATCGGACGACCGATCGGCACCACACCGGACAGGTCGGTGCCGTCGTGCACCTCGTGCACGCAGCAGCCGACGACGGTCTCGGTGGGCCCGTACTCGTTGACGATGCGCAGGCCCGGAGCCCGGCGTCGCCAGGCGGCGGCGGTGGCGCCGTGCAGCGACTCGCCACCGACGATCAGATAGCCGTCCGCAGCGATGGTCCGGCTCGGAACGGCCCGGTCCAGCGCCTCCAGGTGGGCCGGGGTGAGCTTGACCAGCCCGAGGTCCAGGTCGCTGCCGAGCAGTTCGGTGAGGGTCTCCAGCTCGGTGCCGTCGGCGACGAGCACCACCGGACGCCCGGCGAGCAGCGGACAGAACAGCGTCGTCACCGACAGGTCGAACCGCAACGGCGAGACCAGTGGCGCGCCCCCGCCCTCGGCCACCCGGTACGCCCGCAGGCTCCACGCCAGGTAGTTGGTCAGGCCGCGGTGGGTGACCACCACACCCTTCGGTCGCCCCGTCGAGCCCGAGGTGTAGATGACGTAGCAGGCGCTGTCCGGGTGCGGACGCGGCAGCGGCGGCAGGTCGGTGGTGGCGTCCTCGTCGCCGTCGGGCAGCAGCACCGACACGTCGGTGTCCGGTAGGTCCGCGACCCGGCCCGCGCTGGTGACGACCACCCGCACCTCGGCGTCGGTGAGCATGAACCGCACCCGCTCGGCGGGCTCGCCCACGTCCAGCGGCACGTACGCGCCGCCGGCCCGGAGGGTGGCCAGCACGGCCGTGACGAGGTCGACACCACGGTCCAGGAAGAGGCCGACGCGGGTCTCCGGTCCCACCCCGTGCCGGCGCAGCCGCGCGGCGAGGGCGTCGGCCCGGCGGTCCAGCTCTCCGAACGTGACAGTCAGGTCACCGACCAGGAGCGCGGGCGCGTCAGGGGTACGGGCGGCCTGCCGAGCGAACAGCTCGTGCGCGCGCACGTCACCGAGGAGCGGGTCCTCGGTGCGGTTGCCGTCCACGACCGCCGCCCGGGTCTCCTCATCGGACAGGAGGCGGGCCAACCCGACCGGGGCGTCCGGCGCGGCGGTCAGACCGACCAGCAGAACGCCGAGGTGAGCGGCCATCCGCGCCACGGTGCGCTCGTCGAGGATGTCGGTCGCGTACTCGGCCACCCCCCGCAGCCGGCCGTCGGCGTCCGGCCACACCTCGACCGTCAGGTCGTGCTTGCTGATCGGCAGGTGGTGTTCGACGGCCGTGACCCGCAACCCCGCCGCCTCGGCCTCCAACGCCTGGTCCTCGACGAGGGCGAACATCACCTGCGCGAGGGGCGTGTGGCCGAGGTCGCGCTCCGGGTCGACCGCCTCCACCACAGTGTCGAAGGGCACCTCGCCGTGCGCCATGCCCTGCTGCACGAGATCGCGGACCCGTCCCACCAGGGCCCGGAAGGTGGGCGCGCCGGAGGTGTCGACCCGTACGACGATCGAGTTGACGAAGGAGCCGACCATCGTCTCCAGCTCGACCCGGGGGCGGTTCGCCACCGGGGTCACCACCGAGACTTCGTCCTGGGCCGCGTACCGCGACATCAGCGCGGCGAACCCGGCGAGCAGCACCATGAACGGCGTGGCCCGCTCATCCTGGGCCAGGCGGGTCACCGTCTGCCACAGGCCGTCGGGCAGGGCGAAGCGGTGCCGCTCGCCCCGGAAGGACTGCACGGGCGGGCGGGGACGGTCCAACGGCAGGTCGATGACGGGTACCGCGCCCGCCAGCGCGCGCTTCCAGTAGTCGAGGCCCTCGGCCAGCTCGGCGGCCCGGTCGGGACGGCTCTCCCAGGCGGCGTAGTCCGCGTACTGCACGGTGAGGGGCGCGAGCGTGGGAGCCCGGTCCTGTGCTCCGGCGCGGTACAGCTCCAGCAGCTCATCGATGAGCAGGCTGACCGACCAACCGTCGCAGATGCTGTGGTGCAGGGTCAGCACCAGCACGTGCGCGGTGGGGGTCTGCCGGAACAGCGCGGCGCGAGCCAGTGGCCCGTCGGAGAGGGAGAACGGACGACTCGCCTCGTCGCGTACGGCGGCCAGCACCGCCGCGTCGTCGACGGGCAGTGGGCGCGGGGTGAGGTCCACCTCGATGTCGGGCAGGATGCGCTGCACCGGGTCGCCCTCGTTCGCCGCGAACACGGTCCGCAGCGCCTCGTGCCTGTCGACGAGGGCGCGCACCGCGTCGGTGAGCACGTCGAGCCGGAGTGCGCCGGTCAGGCGTAGGGCGGTCGGCACGTTGAACATCGCCGAGCCGGGGACGAGCTGGTCCATGAACCACAGCCGGCGCTGTGCCGGGGAGACGGGCAGGTCGCCACCGCGCGGCACCCGGGCGAGCGCCTCGGCCGGCCGGGGGCGCCGGCCGCCGAGACGCTTCTCGAACAGGGCCCGCTTCGAGGGCGACATCGAGTCGAGGCGTGACCGGCCGGGCGAGAGCCCCGCGCCGTGCGGCGCGGGGCGGCTGGCACTCGCGTCGGTGGTCATCAGGCCACCTCCCGAGCGGCGCTCTCCAGGTGCGTCACGAGGCTGCGCGGCCGCATGTCCGTCCACTCGGTGGTGACGTGGTCCAGGCAGGAGGCGCGGTCGGCGGGCCCGTGGGTCACCGTCCACCCGGCCGGCAGGCTGAGCGACTCGGGCCACAGCGAGTGCTGCCCCTCGTCGTTCACCACTACGAAGAAGCATCCGTCGGGGTTGTCGAGAATGTTCACGTCTTCCTCACTCTGCGCCTGGTCCCAGGACCCGACGGGGAAGCGCTGAACCGGCACGGCGGCCAGGCAGGGACCACGGCGGTCAGACCTGCCAGCGTCGAAGTCGGGACGCGCGTCCCCAGGTCGGGCGTCGTCAACTGTCGTTTGCGGAGACTTTTGCTATGCGTCACTCAGAGGACGTGCGGGGTTTCACCGCCGCGTGTCTCGCTATCGGATTCCACCACGGCCACGGCCGGCCACCTGCACGTTAATCGGCTATCCGACCCGAAGCCGAGGGCCCTTTGCGGACACAACCCGGTCGATGTCAAGCGGATTCCGGCAAGCCATGCTGAACCCACGTCGCGCTCCCCCCCGAAGTTTGCGACCCAACAGCGTTCATGAATGTGAACGCAAGCGAGGCACAGAAAACCATCAGACACGGAGCGTGTCAAGACCCTCGCCTGCCGCTGAAGTCCACCATGCCAACCGGGACGTATTTATGACAAATACTCCGCAGGTGGTTGGTCGACCGGGCACGTCGCCAGGCCCGCCGGCGCTCCGTCGGGCGGGGCTGCGGGCGGTCGGGCGGGACGACCGGAATCGGCCCGAAATGCGTTGCCGGCAACGCATCTGCGCAGGACAGGGGCATTGCCGCCTACTCCGTGCGGCGTGCGGACCGATCAACGACGACGCCACCGTCCAGGCTGGACGCGGCGCGTCGGAAAAATGACTTGCCCGGACGGAGAGAATCATTTATCGCGGAACTCGTGGTCAGAATCCGACATGGAGACGAGTTTCACACGACAGTCGGAAAGAACGACCGATCATCCATTGGCCAAGCATCCGATTGGTTGGACGACAGTCAATGTAATGGTTGTTAACGTGCCCAATGCGAGGCACGACAGAGAGCGCCACCGTCGCCGGATCGCAGCTCCCGCGAAGCCGTCGACCATCCGGGCCGACAAGCCGACGCGTGGGCCGCCCGACGATTGCGTCCGATTGCCGGATCCGGTCAGGCCGAGACGTCGCGTCGGGCGCGGGACCTCTTCGCCGCACGGGCCCGCCACCACGCGTACGTGGCGCGGGGGGTAGGCGCCCGGCGTACCCGAAGGCACCCGCACGCCGGGCACCCAGCAGGCCATCGACACCCGAATTCGGGCGGACGCGTGCGCCGGGGCCATCGACGAAGACCAGTGTGCGTACGCGCCGAATCAGGCCCGGTCCGTCGCGGCCCCGCCTTTACCCGAGCGCCGGGATGCCGTGCGCCGGCACCGGCGATTGCCGGCACCGGACGCTCGTGCCACGGGGTTCGGAAAACACCTCGGTCAGCCCTGCAATAGCTGCCGAGCCATCACGATCCGCTGCACCTGGTTGGTGCCCTCGTAGATCTGAGTGATCTTGGCGTCCCGCATCATCCGCTCGACCGGGTAGTCCCTCGTGTAGCCGTAACCACCGAGCAACTGCACCGCGTCGGTGGTGATCTCCATGGCGGCGTCGGAGGCGAAGCACTTCGCCGCCGCGCCGAAGTAGGTGAGATCCGCGTCGCCACGCTCCGACTTGCCGGCAGCCGCGTACGTGAGCTGACGGGCCGCCTCGAGCTTCATGCCCATGTCGGCCAGCATGAACTGGATCCCCTGGAACTCGGCGACGGCCTTGCCGAACTGGCGACGCTCGGCCACGTACCCCTTGGCGTAGTCGAGCGCGCCCTGCGCGATCCCGACGGCCTGCGCGGCGATGGTGACCCGGGTGTGGTCCAGGGTCTTCATCGCGGTCGCGAAGCCGGTGCCCTCCGCGCCGATCATCCGGTCGGCCGGGATCCGCACGTTGTCGAGGTAGACCTCGCGGGTGGGCGAGCCCTTGATGCCGAGCTTCTTCTCCGGCGCGCCGAAGCTCACCCCGGCATCGGACTTCTCGACCACGAAGGCCGAGATGCCCCGGGACCGGGCGGACGGGTCGGTGACGGCGAAGACGGTGTAGAACTCGGACACCCCGGCGTTGGTGATCCAGCGCTTCACACCGTTGAGCACCCAGTGATCCCCGTCACGTACCGCCCTGGTGGTCATCGAGGCCGCGTCACTGCCCGCCTCCGGTTCGGAGAGGCAGTACGAGAACATCGCGTCACCGGCCGCGACCGGCGTCAGGTAACGAGTCTTGAGATCGGCGGAACCGGACAACAACAGCGGCATGGTGCCGAGTTTGTTCACCGCCGGGATCAGCGAGGAGGACGCGCAGGCGCGGGCCACCTCCTCGATCACGATGGCGGTGGCCAGCGCGTCCGCGCCCGCGCCGCCGTACTCCTCGGGAATGTGCGGTGCGTGGAAGTCGGCCGCTCGCAGCGCGTCGTAGGACGCCTTGGGGAACTCCCCCGTCTCGTCGGCCTCCGCGGCGTGCGGAGCCACCTTCGCGGCGCAGACCTCCCGCACGGCTTCCCGGATCGCCTGGTGCTCCTCAGGCAACCGGTAGACGTCGAACGACTCCCCTGCGGCCATCTCGGCCCTCCCCTTCACCACTATCATGCGCAGTCTGTGACGACTCCTGACCGCCGACCGCGCAGACTGAAGACTAGCGACTGCAGTTCAGGTGATGTTACCGGCGCGTAGGTATGGGCAGGACGGTGCACCTAACGCGCTCAGCGATGATGGAGAATTGAGACAGTGAGCCACCCTCCGGTGCCCCGCCCAGGCGCCGCAGCAGAATGCGACGCGACGACGCGACGCCAGCGCGAGCGGAGAAGACAGGCGTGACGATCCCCTACCCCACCATCCAGCCGACCCCCGCCATCGCCGCGGTGACCCCGCCCTCGGGCGCACCCCGGCCGCGGGTGACGTTCCTAGGGACTGGTTACCTCGGTGCGACGTACGCCATCTGCTACGCCGAGCTGGGCTACGAGGTTCTCGGGTTCGACGTCGACGCCGACAAGATCGCGATGCTGAACGCCGGTCAGGTGCCGATCCACGAGCCCGGCCTGGACGAGCTGCTCCGGCGCAACCTCGCCGCCGGCCGCCTCCGGTTCAGCACTGACATCGCCGAGACCGCCGAGTTCGGTGACGTGCACTTCATCTGCGTCGGCACCCCGCAGCGGGCCGACGGCATGGGCGCCGACCTGTCGTACGTCGAGGCGTCGGTCACCAGCCTCGCTCAGCACCTGACCCGCAAGGCGTTGATCGTCGGCAAGTCCACCGTGCCGGTCGGCACCGCCGAGTGGGTCGAGCAGCTCGTCGGGAAGCACACCCCGAACGACCTGGACGTCGAGGTGGCGTGGAGCCCCGAGTTCCTCCAGGAGGGCTTCGCCGTCGACGACGTCCTGCGGCCCAACCGGATCGTGGTCGGCGTCAAGAGCGAGTGGGCCAACGGCATGCTCTACGCCGCGCACAAGGGCGTGTTCGACCTGGCCGCCACGGAGGACCGCGAGGTGCCCCTGGTGGTCACCGACTTCTCCACCGCCGAGCTGGTCAAGGTCGCCGCGAACGCCTTCCTGGCCACCAAGATCTCCTTCATCAACGCGATGGCCGAGGTCTGCGAGGCCTCCGGTGGCGACGTCACCCAGCTGGCCCGCGCGATCGGCTACGACCCGCGGATCGGCAACCGGTTCCTCCAGGCCGGCCTCGGCTTCGGAGGCGCCTGCCTGCCCAAGGACATCCGGGCCTTCCAGGCCCGCGCCCAGGAGCTGGGCGCCGGCGAGGCGCTGCGCTTCCTTCACGAGGTCGACCTGATCAACCTGCGCCGGCGTACCCGGGTGCTCCAGCTCGCCGCGGACCTGCTCGGCCGCCGCTCCGGGCCGGCCGGCCCGGACTTCTCCGGCACCCGGATCGCCGTGCTCGGTGCCACCTTCAAGCCCAACACCGACGACGTCCGCGACGCCCCGGCGCTCGCCGTCGCCGCGCTGCTGCACAAGGCCGGCGCCGACGTGCACGTGTACGACCCGCAGGGCACCGAGAACGCCCGCCGCGCGGTTCCCGAGTTGACCTACGAGAGCAGCATCAACGAGGCGGTAAACGACGCCGACCTGGTCTGCGTCCTCACCGAGTGGGCCGACTTCCGCAACGCCGATCCGGTCGCCCTCGGCGAGTTGGTCAAGGGTCGCAAGGTCGTCGACGGCCGCAACTGCCTCGACCCGGCGCTGTGGACCCAGGCGGGCTGGGAGTACCGGGGCATGGGCCGCCCCTGACCCAACCGACGCACCACCGGCCGGCCATCGAGCATCTCGGTGGCCGGCCGGTGTCGTTGTTTGCCCCGGACCCGCCGACAAGAGTCGAAATCCGCGCCAGCTTTGGGCATGCTGCGACAGTGGGAGTCCACAGTGCGGGTGGAGGGGTGTCGTGGCGACCTTTCAATGCTCCTCGTGCGGCCGGGAGATCAAGCCGGCCGTCCGATGCCCGCACTGTGGGGCAGATCAACCACAGTGGGTCGAGCACCTGGCCGACATTGAGCGTTCAATCGCGGAGATGAAGGCGCGCGACGCCGCCATCGCCCGCGAGCAGCGGCAGATCGCCGCCAAGATGCAGGCCGCGCTCTTCCAGCGGGACATCCTCGCCCACGCCGGCGAGGAGCGGATCAAGCAGGCCACCCGGCCGCGCCGGGTGCTGCGCCGCCGCCCCGGCCGGCGGCCCCCGACGGCCACCATGGGAACGCCGCCCCGGGTGCCCCGCCAGGGCACTCCGTCCGCCCCGGAGGATCCGCCGCCGCCCCCGCCCCGGGCCGCCTGGCTGGACGCGGACGACCCGGAGCACCCGCCGGAGGCGTCCTCGCGCGAGGTGCAGAACATCCCGCTCGGGCTGGGCGCGCTGCTGCTCGGCGTCGCCGCGGTGGTCTTCGCCGCGGTGGCCACCAGCTCGATGGACGCGTTGGCCCGACTCGGCATCCTGCTCCTGGCCACCGTGCTGATGCTGCTCGCCCCACCGGCACTGGCCCGGCGCGGGCTCACCTCGACCGCCGAGACCATCGCCGCGGTCGGCCTGCTGCTGGTGCCGCTCGCCGGCAACGCCCTGTGGGCGGTGGACCGGATCGGCGCCGGCGGCGGCTCCGGCACGGTCTTCGCCGGGGTGATCTTCGCGGTCACCGCCGCGGTCGCATTCGGGTACGCCGGTTGGACCGGTCTGCGCGCGCCCCGCTTCGCCACAGTGCTCGCCGCGCAGCCGGTGCTGCCTCTGCTGGCGTACGACCAGATCACCGGCCCGGGCGGCTGGGCGCTGGTGCTGGCCCTGGTCGCCCTCGTCAATCTCGGCCTGGCCCGCTCCGGCGTGACCGTCGAACGCCCCGTCCGGCAGGACCTGCCGTCGCCCGGCATGCCGTCCGCGCCCCGCCAACGCGACGCCGAGAGCCGACCGGAGGGCGACCCGGAGGAGGCCGCCGAGCTGATCGACGTCAGCGGGGGCGCCACCGACCCGCGGCCGACCCGACCGGTGCCCGGCCTGCGTGAGCTGACCTGGTTGCTGCACGCCCTGGCGGTCGCCGTCTCGCTGGCGTACGCGGTCACCGCCCTGCTGCGGGCACAGACCGTGCCGACGGCGACCGGCGCCGGGGTGGTGCTGCTGCTGGCCGCCATGATCGGGCTGGCCGGCGCGTTGGTGCTGCGTCGCCCGCCACTGCCGGACGTCGCGGCCGGCATCGTCACCCTGGCGGTGATCGGCTCGCTCAGCCGAATCGCCTCGGTGGCACTCCCCGGCCGGGCGCTGCTGCTGATCGCGGCGGTCATCACGGTGACCGGGCTGGCGGTGCGCGCGGTCCCGGAGGCGGCCCGACGTGGCCCACAGTTGGCCTCCGCGGTGGCGCTGACAGTCAGTGGTCTGGTGGTCGCCGGCGGCGCGCTACGCGCCGGGGTGGCACCGGTCCGGGCGGCACTGCCCGCCTGGAACCCCGACCTCAGCCGGTACCCGGGCGAGTTGGCCGCCGCCGTCGGGCCGACCACCTGGCAGCTCGCGGGTGCCGCGTTCCTGCTGACCATCGCGGCGGTGCTGGCCCTGCCCACCGAGATCCGCCGGGAGTTCGCGGTCGCCGGCGCGGCGCTGACCGCGCTCGCCGTCCCTGCCTCGTTCGGTCTCGGCTGGGCGACGGCACCCTGGCCAATGGTGATCACCGCGATCGGCATCGGGGTCATCGGGCTCTCCGCCCGCACCGACCGAGCCGCGGTGGCGCACGCCATCGGGGCGGCCGTGGTCGGCCTGTTCGGTGCGGGTGCCAGCCTGGCCAGCCCCACCCTCACCGCCGCGGTCCTGATCACCCTGTTCGTGGCCGGCACGCTGGTCACGCTGGCGCCCCGGATCCGGATCGCCTCGGCCGCCTCTGACACGGTCACCGCCTGGGCCGCCGGTGGCGCCGCGTTCGCGCTGCCCGGGGCAGTGGCGGCGTTCGTGGCCGCGACCATGCCGAGCGACCCGACCCCCACCCCGGCGAGCCTCCGCGAGGTGACCGTCCCGATCCTGGCGGCCAGCTTCCTGGCGGTCTGCGTGACCCTGGGCTACGCCGCCGTCGTGCAGGTCTCCCAGCGCCACATCCCCGCGCCGCTGTCGGTCGGCACCGGGCTGGGCGCGCTGATGGTCACCGCCGCCGCGTTCGGGGCGCCCGGCGCGACCGTCGCGGACGCGTGGGTGGGCGCGCTCCTGCTGGTCGCGGCGGTGCTTCTCTTCCTGGCCCCCTCGATCGACGCCGGCCGTCGAGCCGACCTCACCCTCGACGGCTCGGACCTGGCCGCCGCGGCGGTCACCACCGCCCTGATCGCCACGCTGGTACGGATCGGGGCGGTGCTCGCCCCGGGTGGGCAGCTGGCGGTGGCCGCCGCCCTGCTCCTGGTGGTCGCCGTGGGCGCCCGCAGCATGCCGGAGGAGTGGCGACGCGGCCCGATCCTCGGCCTCACCGTCGGCGGTGCCCTGATCGGCGTCCTCGCCGGCTGGTCGGCGGTGCGCGGTGGGGTCGGCGTGCTGGCCACCCCCGGCCCGATCTGGAGGGGCGATCTGAGCGACTGGCCGGCCGCCCCCGTCGGCGGTGCCACCTGGCAGGCGCCGGTCGCGCTGGCGCTGCTGGCCCTCGCCGCCGGCATCCTGCTCCCGCCGCCGTGGCGCTGGGACGTGTCCGGGGTGGCGGTGGTGCTCGCCACGATCGGCGCGCCGGCCGCATTCGATCTGGCCTGGTGGTCGCCGGTCCTGGTCGGCGGAATGGTCGCCACCGTGTTCGGCCTGGCCGCGGTGGCCACGGAGGAGGCGCGCGCCGGGCTGTCCCGGGCCACCGTGGCCGGGGTTGTCGCGCTGCACGCCGCCGGAGCCGGACTGGTCCGCCCGTGGACCACGGCCCTGGCGCTGGGCAGCATCGCGCTGATCGGCGTGGTGGTGGCCGCGCTGGCCCGCGTCCTCGCCGATCCACAGGTCGTCGACATCGAAACCGAGGGGATGCCGCCGCACCTGGCGCAGATCGGTGGCGCGGCGATCGGTGCCGCCCTGCTGGCCCTCCCCGGCGCGGTGGCGGCACTGTCCGCCGAGTTCGAACACTCGGCGCAGGTGGTGCTGACCGCCGCGCTGGCCGCGACCAGCCTCGGTCTGGCCGCCGTGGCCGCGGTCCGCCGGCTGGTGCCGCAATATCTGCCCTGGGTCAGCGTGGCGGTGGTCGGCGGGGCCACCATCAGCGCCCTGGCCGCCATCCCCACCGGCCTCGCCGCGGGCGTCTACGCGGCCGCCGCCGCCCTGCTCGGCGTACTGGCCGAGCTGATCCGCGCGGCCACCGTGCCGCCCACCGGCGCGGCCCAGCCGGTCCGGCGCTGGGCGGTACGACTGGACGGCGCCCTACGGCGGTTGCCGGACGACCCGGAGCGACGACGCTGGCGGGTCAACCCGGCCGCGGGTGCATTGGCCGCGGCGGCGCTGCCGACCGCCCTGGCACTCGCCTCGATCGCACCCGCGCTGGTCACCGCCCTGGTCGAGCCGCACCGCACACTGACCCGGATCTGGCAGGGCCCACCGCCGGAGCTGCTCACCCCACCGTCGGACGTGGTGAACCCGACCCACGTGCTGACGGCGTTGCTGCTCACCGCGACCGCCGCGCTGGCCGCCACCGGGTTCAGCGGTGGGCGGCGGTCCCGGGCCGTGCCGGTGGTGCTGCCCGGAGCAGCCGTCACGCTGCTGATCGCGCCCATCGCGCTGGGTCAGGGCTGGCCCGCCAGCACCGTCGCCGCGCTCTCCGTCTTCACCATCGCGATGCTCGGTCTCGCACTGACCCCACCGCCGCCGCTGGTCGAGCGGGCCCGGTCGCTGCGGCTGGCCCGGGTGCTGGTGTTCGCCATCGGTCTGGCCGGTGGCAGCGCCGGGCTCGCCGGCAGCCTGGCCGACCGGCAGATGACCCTGTTCACCCTCGGCAGCGCGGTCGGCGTGGGCGCGGTGGCGGCGCTGTTCGGCACCACCCAGCGGGCGCGCATCCTCGGCTGGCTCTTCGCATCACTCATGGCGCAGCTCTTCGTGCTCACCGCCGGCCTGGTCGCCGGGCTGGCGGCGGTCTGGTCCGCGTTCGGGGTGCTCGCCGTCGGCGCGGTCCTGCAGGTGCTCGCCGCGACCCTGCCCCGGCTGCGCCGCCCCGAGGCGCAGCGGGAGGCCTCCACCGTGGAGTGGACCGGGTACGCTGCCGCGCTGATCGCGTTGGCCCTCGCCTTCGACTCGCCCCGCCACATCGCCGCCCTGCTGGCCGCCTGGGGCGCTGTCCTCGGGGTGGCGGCGACCCGACCCGGTCGCCGGCCGGTGGAACGCCGGATCCTGTTCTGGGCCGTGGTGGTGTGTGAGATCACCGCGTGGTGGATCCTGATGCGAGTCGCCGACGTGGCGTTGCCCGAGGCGTACACGCTGCCGTTCGCCGTGTTGGCACTCCTCGTCGGAGTCCTGGAGCTGCGCCACCGACCCGACATGAGCAGCTGGGTGGCGTACGGGCCGGCGCTGGTCGCGGCCTTCGTCCCGACGCTGGCGATCGTGCTGGCCACCGAGTCCAGCACGATGCGGCAGATGCTGCTGCTGCTCGGCGCGGTCGCGGTACTGATCTTCGGCTCGTCCAGCCAACAACAGGCCCCGGTGATCGTCGGCGCGTCGGTCACCGCGATCACGGCGATCCACGCCCTGTTCAGCCTGGGCCCGTGGCTGGCGCTGATCCCGGTGGGCATCCTGCTGCTGGTGCTCGGCGCGAGCAACGAACGCCGCCGCCGCGCCCAGGAACGCCTACAGACCGCCCTGCGCGGCATGAGATAAAACGGAGGGTCCCTGCGGCGTGGCTGAGTGGGGGCGGTGAGTGGGCCCGGTTCGCGTCACCCGCGTCCACCGCGCGCGATCTTGCACTTTCTGTTGCGGCATAGGGGGTGAAGGCCGCGAAGCAGCGACCGGAAGTGCAAGATCGCGGGTGTGGCGGGGTGGGGCGGCGTGCGGGGGTTAGCGCAGGGTGGCTTGGAGGGCGGCTTCCTTGGTTGCTACCAGCTTCTCCAGATCCTGCTGGTAGGTCGTCATCTTGGCGCGCAGGGCCTCGTCGCTCGCACCGAGGATCCGTACGGCGAGCAGGCCGGCGTTGCGGGCGTTGCCGATCGACACGGTGGCGACCGGGATCCCGGCCGGCATCTGCACGATGGACAGCAGCGAGTCCATGCCGTCAAGGTGCTTCAGCGGCACCGGCACACCGATCACCGGCAGCGGCGTCACCGAGGCCACCATGCCGGGCAGCGCGGCGGCACCCCCGGCCCCCGCGATGATCACCTTGAGGCCGCGGTCGGCGGCGTCGCGCCCGTACTCGATCATTGCGACCGGAGTCCGGTGCGCCGAGATCACCCGGACCTCGTACGCCACGCCGAAGTCGTCCAACACCTCGGCCGCAGCCCGCATGGTCGGCCAGTCCGAGTCGCTGCCCATGATCAAGCCAACCGTGCTCACTGCGGCCCTCTCCTCGTTCCCGAAACCGTGACTCACTCGTGGCCCTCGCGCAGCCAGCGCACGGCCCGCGCGGCCCGCGCCCGCAGGTCGTCCAGGTCGTCACCGAGCACCGTGACGTGCCCGATCTTGCGGCCAGGTCGCACCTGCTTGCCGTACAAGTGCACCTTGGCACCCGGCTCGGCGGCGAAGAGGTGGTGCAACCGCTCGTCGATCGACATCCCGCCCGGCTCACCGCCGAGCACGTTCGCCGACACCACCACCGGGGCGGTCAGCGCCGTGTCACCCATCGGGTAGTCCAGCACGGCCCGCAGGTGCTGCTCGAACTGCGAGGTCCGGGCACCCTCGATGGTCCAGTGCCCGGAGTTGTGCGGGCGCATCGCCAGCTCGTTGACCACGATCGCGGGCCGGCCGGCGTCGTCGCGCACCTCGAACAGCTCCACGGCCAGCAGGCCGATCACACCGAGCGCGGTGGCCAGGTCGATGGCGAGCTGCTGAGCGGCGACCGCCAGCTCCTCGTCCAGGCCGGGCGCCGGGGCCAGCACCTCCACGTTGATGCCGTCGCGCTGCACGGTCTCGACCACCGGGTACGCGGCCACCTGACCGAACGGCGAACGGGCCACCTGCACTGCCAACTCCCGCCGCAGCGGCACCCGCTCCTCGACGATCAGCCGGGTGCCGCCGGCGAGCAGCGTGGTCGCCAACTCGTTCGCCTGGGCGGCGTCGTCGACCATCCAGACGCCCCGGCCGTCATACCCACCCTGGGCCGCCTTGAGCACCACCGGCCAGCCGACCTGCTCGCCGAAGCCCACGAGGTCGGTGGGCTCCCCGACCGGCCGCCAGGCCGGGTTGGGCGCACCCAGCTCGGTCAGGCGTTCCCGCATGACCTGCTTGTCCTGGGCGTGCAGAAGCGCGTCCGCCGGCGGGTAGAGGGGCACCCCTTCGGCCGCCAGCGTGCGGATGTGCTCGGAGGGCACGTGCTCGTGGTCGAAGGTGACGACGTCGCAGCCCTTGGCGAAGGTGCGCAGCGCGGCCAGGTCGGTGTGGTCGCCGTACTGGACGTCGGCGGCGACCAGCGCCGCGCCGTCGTCGGGGGCGGTCGCGAGCACACGCAGTGACTGGCCGAGGGCGATCGCGGCCTGGTGGGTCATCCGGGCCAACTGGCCGCCACCCACCATGCCGACAACTGGCAGACCGGTACGGGAATCCATAGCGCGGCCAGCCTATCCGGGCCGTCGACGGGCCCACCGGGAGGGCTGGCGACCCGCCTCGGAAGCGCCGGCGGGACCACCCGGCGGACGACGCGGGCGACTACCGGGCGTGGCCGTACGCTCAGCCCAGCTCGGCGACCAGGTCCTCGACCGAGGTGACCGGCCGCTGGCAGACGAAGCCCCGGCAGACGTACGCGGCGGACTGCCCCTCGACCAGCGGACGGTCGGCGAGCAGCGGCACACCCGGCTGGTCCGGACGCCCGGCGACGACCACAGCTCCGGGCGGCGCGTGCCGGCGGGCGGCGGCCACCAGGGGGTCGCCGGCCGGGTCGTCGGTGACCACTGCGATCTCGTACGGCCCGGAGAGCAATGCCTCGCCGACCATGGCCGCGTACCCGGTGAACCGGGGGTGCTTGCCGACGATCGGCGCGACAGTGCCGAGGGCCGCTTCGGCGGCCTCCCGGTAGCGCGTCTCCCCGGTCAGCGCCGAGTACGCCACCAGCCCGGCGATCAACGCCGACCGGCCGGACGGGGTGGCGTTGTCGGTCGGGTCGGCCGGCCGGGCGACGAGCCGCTCCGCGTCGTCGGCGGTGTCGTAGAAGGCGCCACCGGGCGCGGCGAAGTGCGCGAGTGCGGTGTCCAGCAACTCGCCAGCCAGGGTCAGCCAGCGGCCCTCGCCGGTGAGCTGGTGCAGCGCGCAGAAGGCCTCGGCCACACAGCCGTAGTCCTCCAGGACACCGGCCGGCTCGCCGACCTTGCCGTCCCGGGAGACCCGGCGCAGCCGGCCGTCCACCAGGTGCACGGTGGCGAGATGCTCGGCGGCCTGGCGCATCGCCCCGTCGGCGACGATGGTGACGCCGTCCATCAGGTTGGCGTCCTCGTCCTGCGGGGACGCGTACACGGCGGCGACCTGCTGGAACTCGGCGATGGCGGTGATCGCCAGACCGTTCCAGGCGGCCACCACCTTGTCGTCGAGGGCCGGCTGGGGGCGGGTGTCCCGGGCGGCGAGCAGCCGCCCGACCACCTGCTGCCAGCGGGCGCGCACCTCGGGGGCGGCATCGTCCACGTCCCGGGCGAGCTTGAGCACGCTCATGCCGTGCTCGAAGGTGCCCTCGTCCGTGACGGTGAACAGGTCGGCGGCGAACCGGCCGTCCTCCTCGCCCAACGCCTCCACGAGTTGGGCGGGCGTCCAGACGTAGGTGAGCCCCTCGACGCCCTCGGTGTCGGCGTCCAGTGCGGACGCGAACCCCTGCCCCGGCCGGTGCAGCTCGTCGGCGAGGAACCGGGCGGTGTCCCGGGCCACCCGGCGGGCCAGCGGGTCGCCGGTGAGTCGCCACAGCTGGGTGTAGACCCGCAGCAGCAGCGCGTTGTCGTAGAGCATCTTCTCGAAGTGCGGCACCGTCCAGTGCGCGTCCACCGAATAGCGGGCGAAGCCCCCCGCGAGCTGGTCGTAGATGCCGCCCCGGGCCATCGCCTCGGCCGTGTGCCGGGTGATCTCCAGGCTGCGCGGGTCGCCGGTGCGCTGGTGGTGGCGCAGCAGGAAGAGCAGGTTCATGTGCGGCGGAAACTTCGGGGCGCCACCGAACCCGCCGTTCGTGGCGTCGTACTCGCTGGCCAGCCTTGCGGCCGCCGCGTCGAGCAGCGGGGCGTCCAGCGGCGCGGTGGGGCCGCCCACGGCCTGCGCGCCACCGATCGCCTCGACCACGGCGGCGCCCTGGCCCAGCACCGCCTCGCGCTGCTCCCGCCAGGCGGTGGCGACCGACTGGAGCAACTGGACGAAGTTGGGTCGCGGGAAGTAGGTGCCGCAGAAGAACGGAGTGCCGTCCGGGGTGGCGAAGACGGTCATCGGCCAACCGCCCTGGCCGGTCATCGCCTGGGTGGCGGTCATGTAGACCGCGTCTACGTCCGGACGTTCCTCGCGATCCACCTTGATCGACACGAAGTTGTCGTTCATCAGGGCGCCGACCTGCTCCTTCTCGAACGACTCGTGCGCCATGACGTGGCACCAGTGGCAGGCCGCGTAGCCCACCGAGATGAGCACCGGAACGTCCCGCCGCTTCGCCTCGGCGAACGCCTCGTCCGACCACGGCCACCAGTCGACCGGGTTGTCCTTGTGCTGGAGCAGGTACGGACTGGTGGCGTCGGCAAGTCGGTTCACCTGACGACCATAGCCAGCCTCGGCGCGGACCGCGCGGGGTCCACCCGGACGATCAGGACGCGCCGTCGGCGCGGAGCCGGAACACGTTCGACTCCGCCGAGTCGCGCAGTGACCCCAGCACCGCGCTGATCTTGTCCGCCGGCATCGGCTTGAAGAAGTGGTAGCCCTGCGCGGAGGTGCAACCCAACTCGGCCAGGGCCATCCGCTGCTCGGCGGTCTCCACCCCTTCGGCGACCACCCGCAGCCCCAGCTCATGAGCGAGGCCGACGGTCGTCCGGACGATCGCGGCGGCCTCCGGCGAGTCGGCCATCCGGATGACGAAGGAGCGGTCCACCTTCAACTCGTCCACCGCGATCCGGGTGAGGAAGGTCAGCGACGAGAAGCCGGTGCCGAAGTCGTCGACAGCGAGCTGCACGCCCATCGACCGGAGCGTCGCCAGCACCTCGTCGATGACCTCCAGCTCGCTCATCACCACCGTCTCGGTGATCTCCAGAACGAGCCGGTGCGGCGGCACCTGGTGGCGGCGCAACGCCTCGGCGATCTCCGCCGGCAACCGGGGGTCGAGCAGGCTGCGCGCCGACAGGTTGACCGAGATCGGGACATCCAACCCCTCCCGGGCCCAACCGGCGGCCACACTGAGCGCCTTGTTCAGCACGTAGCGGGTGAAGGTGCCGAGCTGCTCGCTGTTTTCCACCGGCCGGATGAAGTCGGCCGGGTTCAGCCACCCACGCCGGGGGTGCTGCCAACGGATCAGCGCCTCCACCCCGGTGGGCGCACCGGTGGCCAGGTCGACCGCCGGCTGCAACGCCAGCACCAGCTGATCGTCGACCTTCAACGCCTCACGCAGCTCGGCCAGCAGGGCGAGCTGGTCGGTGCTGGCCGCGTCACGCGCGCCGTCGTACGCGGCGACGTTGCCGCCGCCCTCCTTGGCCTGGTACATCGCGATGTCGGCCCGACGCAGCAGCTCGGTCAGGTCCGCGGTGCCCGCGGCGGCCACCACCACCCCGACCGAGACCTCGATGGACATCCGTACGCCGGCCACCTCGGTCGGTGCGGCCAGCCGTTCGGCGATCTCGCGGGCCTGACGCAACGCGTGGGCCATCGGGGCGGTCCGGTCACCGAGCACCGGCACCGCAGTGAGCAGCAGCGCGAACTCGTCGCCACCGAGTCGACCGAGCAGGTCACCGGCGCGGACCAGCGCGTTGAGTCGGTTCGCGGTCAGTCGCAGCAGCTGGTCACCCGCCGCATGGCCGAGGGTGTCGTTGACCTCCTTGAACTGGTTGATGTCCAGCAGCAGCAACGCCACCGGGTGGTCGTGGCTGAGCTGTCGCAGCGACTGGTCGCCCTTGCTCAGCATCGCCGCCCGGTTGGCGAGCCCGGTGAGCGGGTCGTGCACCGCCTCGTACGACGAACGGGCGGTCACCAGCCGCAGCTCGCGGTGGGTCGCGGCGTCGTGCAGCGCGGCGGCGAGGGCGTCGCCGAACGCGGCCACCGCGTCACGTTCGCGGGCCGTGGGCGGGGCCGAGCGGGGGAACCGCACCCGCAACCGACCGACCGGCGTGGCGCCGACCGACAGCGCCCGGCTCAGCTCGTGCTCGTCCGGCTCCGACTGGTCCGGTGAGCCGGTCTCCCGGTCGACCAGCTGACCGCCGGCGTCGCCCCGGTAGCGGTGCCACCGCCCGTCGGCCCGGGCCACGTCGACGTCCACCAGTTCGGCGTTGAACAGCGTCAGCGCCCCGGTGACCGCCGCACTCGCCACGCCCCGCTCGTCGAGCTGGTTGAGGGCCGCGGTGGCCTCGGCGAAGGCACGCCAGGTGCGCCGCTCCTGATCGGAGCGCAGCCGGTAACGGTAGGTCTGCTGCAACAGCCACAGCAGCGGCGGCAGCAACAGCAACCAGCGTGGGTCGAGTTCCAGCAGGGCGACCACCACGAGGCCGACAGCCACGTTGCCGACGAACATCAGCAGCTTGCCGCGCAGCGCGGCGAGCAGCGGCGGCCCGATTGGCAACCCGTGCCGCAGACCCAGCGTCACGCCCCCCAGCCAGGCGGTCACCAGGAGGTACGTCACCGAACCGGCGATCACGGCCAGCGCCAGGATCGGGGTGGGTGGCGAGAGCAGGGGCTGCCCGAGCGCGGTGGTCACGGAGACGGCCAGTGCCGACGCGGCGGCCAGCGACGCAGCGATCCGGACGATCTCCAGGGCCGGACGGCGGTCGTTGTGCAGTGACAGCAACGTCCAGGCCAGCCCGGTGCCGAGCAGCGTGGCGGACGGGAGCCAGCCGGCTGGAGTCAGGTAGAGGCAGACGATCAGGGCGGCCTCGCCCCAGGTGATGCTGACCATGCCGGCGGCCGAGCGGAATCGCAGCCGGGCGAGCTGGGCGAGGGCCAGGACGGCGACGGCGATGCCGAAGCGGGCCGGACCGCCGAGAGGATCGTCGGCCGGCAGCCGGACCGGGAGGGTCAACCCGACCGCGGCGGCGGCCAGGGCGGTCAGCGTGACGGCGGCGGTGAGCACGAGCAGCCGGCCCGGTGTGCCACGCACCCCGAGCCGATCGAACGGGTCGTCGGCCGAACCGGAGGTCATCGACCTCCCCCGTCAGCCGACCGACCGACGTCGCGGTGGGCGGCCGGTGCTGTGCTGGTCATCGGCGCCCCCTCCCGCACACGGCTCGGAGACTTTTGGTCCCCCCGGCGGAAGGCTAAGCCAAACCGGGTGGCCGCAACAGGGGGCGACCACCCGGTTCAGCGTGATTCACGCGCGGACTACCCGTTCAGGTGCTGCTGGTGCCCGTTGGGAGCGGGCGTGGATGAATCACGCCCCCCGGTCCCGTCTGTCGGATCGACGACTGCCGCATCGGCCCTGGTCGGGTCGGTCGGCGCGGACTGCTGGGGGAAACGGTCCGGCAGGCGGCGCAGCCGAGCGTTCATGTTGCGGATCAGCAGGATGGTCGCGGTGGCCAGCAGCAGGATGAGGAACAGGCCCATCGGCCCGGCCAGACCACCCGTGCGGGTGTCCCCGAAGTTGTTCTCCGCGAGCACCTGGGCAGCGGTCAGCATGGCGTTCCTCCGATGTGCGGTTGGTAACCAGAGTAGCCCCGCCGGGAATCAGCGCGCGTGCGCCGTCTCCCGCACCCCGGCGAAGAGATCGGACTCGGGCAGTGGGCTGTCGACCATCGAGCGGGCCAGCTCGTAATCCTCGGTCGGCCAGGCCCGCTGCTGGAGCTCCATCGGCACGTGGAACCAGAAGCCGTCCGGGTCGACCTGGGTGGCGTGGGCGCGCAGCGCGTCATCGCGGACCGGGAAGTATTCGGCGCACTCGACCCGGGTGGTGATCCGCGGGCCCTTGTCGGGGCGATCCTCCCACCGCTTGAGCCACTCCTCGTAGGGCGACTCCAGACCGGCGGCCAGCATGCCCTCGTGCAAGGCCATGATCTTGCCCTTGGAGAAACCGATGTCGTAGTAGAGCTTCAGCGGCTGCCAGGGCGCGCCCAGCTCGGGGTAACGCTCCGGGTCACCGGCGGCCTCGAACGCGGCCACGCTCACCTTGTGGCACATGATGTGGTCCGGGTGCGGGTAGCCACCCTCCTCGTCGTACGTGGTCACCACGTGCGGACGGAACTCGCGCATCAGCCGCACCAGCGGGCCCGCGGCGACCTCGACGTCCTGGAGGGCGAAACAGCCCCCGGGCAGGGGCGGCAGCGGATCGCCCTCGGGCAGACCCGAGTCGACGAAGCCCAGCCATGCCTGGTCGACGCCGAGGATCGCCCGCGCGGCGTCCATCTCGGCACGCCGGATCTCGCCGATGTTGGCCCACACATCGGGTCGGTCGAGCTTGGGGTTGAGCACGCTCCCGCGCTCGCCACCGGTGCACGTCACGACCAGGACGTCCACCCCCTGAGCGACATATTTCGCCGTCGTCGCCGCGCCCTTGCTCGACTCGTCGTCCGGGTGCGCGTGCACGGCCATGAGACGCAGTTGCTCTGCCAACTTCGGCGCTCCTCGTCTGTGCCGGACGGTGGACCCGACCGGGCTCGACCGGCTGACCTGCCGGGATCTTTCCTCACCGCACCCTGTCACCGGCCACCAGCGCCGGGCATGACCTGCCATTCCTGCCGCTGGACCGGGTGGGAAGATGGTGCTCTGTCATTCTTGCCGATGCCGCCGACAACAACGCCAGGAGATACCCGCCGGTGACCGAGACGCACGCCACAATTTCACCAGGCGCGCCGGTATTCCCGGCCGGGCGCTACGGCCGCCGTCGGGCACCGGGCGGAAAGCGCCGCCGTACGCTGCTGGCCGCGCTGGCGCTGTTGGCGCTCGTGGCGACGCTGACCGTGATCTCGGTCCGGCTCTACCGCCAGTACGGCGACCCGGTCTACGACGCCCAGGTGATCACCTACACCGACATCACGGACAAGCAGGTGCTTGTCGACTTTCGGGTGACAGTCCCGCCGGGTGGGTCAGCGGTCTGTGTGCTGCGCGCCCGGGACCGTGCCGGCGCCGAGGTCGGCCGCGAACAGGTCACCGTGACCGCCGATCCCGGGGATCGGCACGTCACGACGCAGCACCGCCTGGCCACCACCGCGCGGCCGTTCATCGGTGAGGTCCTGCGCTGCCGACCACCGTCCTGAGCTGCTCGAACAGCACCAAGAGCGGGGCTGACGGGGCGCCTACCGCCGGTGTCGGATCCGGACACCGGCGGTGATGGCCGACACGCTGTGTCGTACCGCACTGGTAACTTGGTAGTTCACCTGTCAGCCAGCCACGCACATCTGAGGAGAACGCCTGTGTCCACTGGCAACGAGGCGCCCGCCACCTGGCTGTCCCAGGACGCGTACGACCGCCTCCAGGCCGAGCTCGACGAGCACATCGCCAACCGTCCGGCGATCGCAGCTGAGATCAACGCTCGGCGCGAGGAGGGCGACCTGCGGGAGAACGGCGGCTACCACGCCGCCCGCGAGGAGCAGGGCAAGGCCGAGGGTCGTATCCGCTACCTGCAGGAGCTGCTGCGCACCGCGAAGGTCGGCGAGGCCCCGACCGCCGATGCGGTGTCGCCGGGCATGGTGGTGACGATCTACTTCGACGACGACACCAACGACACCGAGACCTTCCTGCTCGGTTCCCGGGAGATCGCGGCCACGACCGACCTGACCGTCTACAGCCCCGAGTCCGCGCTGGGCAAGGCGATCCTGGGCGGTCGGGCCGGGCAGACCTGCACCTACACGGCGCCCAGCGGCGCCGACATCAAGGTGACAGTGGTCAGCTTCGAGCCGTTCTCCGGCTGACCGTCGCCGGTCGCGTCACCCGCTGCCGGCCGGCTCGACCGGCTCCGGCACCCGCTGTCGAAACACCGCGCATCCGAGGCGTGGCACCCACCGGTGTCACGCCTCGGCCGCGAAGACCACCTGGTAGCCGCTGGCCCGTAGGGCGCTGATCAGGGTGTCCGAGTGTTCGACGCCCCGGGTCTCCACCGACAGCGCCACCTCCACCTCGCCGAGGCTGAGGTGCGGATTGGCCCGCTGGTGCTCCACGTCCACCACGTTGGCCCGGTGCTCGGCGATCTGGCTGAGCAGCGACGCGAGCTGCCCCGGCCGGTCCGAACAGCGGACGGTCACCCGCAGGTAGCGACCTGCCGCGGCCAACCCGTGCTCGATCACCCGCAGCATCAGCAACGGGTCGATGTTGCCGCCGGAGAGCACCGCGACCACCGGCGTCTCCACCTCGACCACGCCGGCCAGCAGGGCGGCCACACCCACCGCCCCGGCCGGCTCGACCACCTGCTTGCCCCGCTCCAGCAGCATCAGCAGGGCCCGGGAGATGTCCTCCTCGGAGACCGTGACGATCTCGTCGACCAGCTTGCGCACGTGGTTGAAGGTGATCTCGCCCGGCCGGCCGACCGCGATGCCGTCGGCGATGGTGGAGAAGACGGGCAGCCGGACCGGTTCCCCGGCCACCAGTGAGGGCGGGAACGCCGCCGCCCCGGCCGCCTGGACGCCGATGATCCGGACGTCCGGGCGCAACGCCTTCGCGGCCACCGCCATGCCCGAGATCAGACCACCGCCACCCACCCCGGTGATGATCGTCTTCACCTCCGGGCACTGTTCGAGGATCTCCAGCGCCACAGTGCCCTGCCCGGCGATCACATCGGGGTGGTCGAACGGGTGGATCAGCACCGCGCCGGTGCGCTCGGCGTACGTGTGCGCCGCTACCAGCGACTCGTCGACGGTGTTCCCGGCCAATTCGACCTGCGCGCCGTATCCCTTGGTGGCTGCCACCTTCGGCAGCGGCGCGTTGACCGGCATGAAGACGGTGGCGTGCGTGCCGACCAGGCCGGCGGCGAGAGCCACTCCCTGCGCGTGGTTGCCCGCGCTCGCCGCGACCACGCCGCGCTCCCGCTCCGCCGCCGACAACCGGGAGATCCGCACGTACGCGCCCCGCACCTTGTACGAGCCGGCGCGCTGCACGTTCTCGCACTTGAGCCACGTCGGCCCGCCCAGCGCCGCGCTGAGCGGCCGGGAGGGCTCCAGTGGGGTGGTGCGGGTGACGCCGGCGAGCAACTCCCGTGCGGCCCGCACATCGTCGAGACCGACCAGTTCCGTCATGCCCCGATCGTGCCACCCGACTCCGGAGCCCTCGGCGGCGACACCGGAGTGCCCGACAGCGCGCACACAGTCGGACGGTCAGGCGGTTGCCGGCGACTCCGTGCCGACCCGGGGGTAGCCGGGAGCGTGGCGCGTCCACGGGGCGGCCATCTCGAACTGACCGGCCACACCGAGCAGCAGCAGCTCCGAGCCGGGCGGACCGACCAGCTGCACGGCAACCGGCAGGCCGTCCGGGCGGCGGCCGACCGGCACGACGACCGCAGGCAGGCCGGCGATGTTCCAGGGCGCGGCGTACGGGGCGTACCGGATGTTGGCTGTCATGTTCGCCCGCCAGGACCGCTCCGACCAGCGGGCCGCCTCCGGTGGCGCGCCGGCCAGCGCAGGGGTGAGCAGCAGGTCGACCGAGTGGTCGGTGAAGAAGTCAACCGACCGTTGCCGCCAGGCGGCCCGGTCCGCCTCCCGCACGTAGCCGCGACGCTGCGCCCACTCGCCCAGCGCGACGTGCCGCCGGGTACGCCGTTGCAGGCCACGCCGGTCCAGACCGGAGGCCCGGACGTCGGTGGCGGCTGCCGCGAACCAGGTGGCGATGCCCTGCAGGCCGAGCGCGGTCGGGTAGACCGGATCGGCCGGCACCGTGTCGTGCCCGGCGGCGGCGAGGAGCCGACCGGCGGCGGCGACCGCGTCCCGGTTGGGCGCGTCCGGTGCGACACCGCGCACCGGGGAGCGCAGCGAGACACCCACCCGCAGCCGCTGCGGGGGGACCAGCTTCTCGGGACGCCGGCCGGCGAGCACCGAGAAGCCGACCGCCGCGTCGGCGACAGTGCTGGTCAGCATGCCGTGCTCGGTGAGGCCGAACCAGTCGTCCGCCCCGAGCTGGCAGGGGACCACGCCCCGGCCGGGCTTGAGCCCGACAAGTCCGCAACAGGCAGCGGGAATCCGGATCGAGCCGAGACCGTCGTTGGCGTGCGCGATCGGCACCAGCCCGGCGGCGACCGCGGCGGCGGCACCACCCGAGGACCCACCGGGGGTACGCGTGCTGTCCCACGGGTTACGGGTCACCGCGCTGTCATCGTCGGTCAGCGCCCACAGCCCCAGCTCCGGCATCCGGGTCACGCCGAGGATCACCGCACCGGCGCCGCGCAGCCGACGCACCACCTCGTGGTCGGCCTCTGCCACGTCGGTGCGGGCGGCGGCCGACCCGTTCCAGGTGGGGAGGCCGGCGACCGGGGTGTTCTCCTTGACCGCCACCGGAACCCCGGCCAGCGGCAGGTTGGCCAGGTCCTCCTGCTCGTCGACCTTCTCCGCCTCGGTGATCGCCTCACCGCCGCGAACGGCGCGGAACGCGGCCAGTTCACGGTCGGCTCGGGAGATGTACTCGAGGTGGTCGGCGACGACCTGGGTCGCCGAGACGTCACCTCGGCGTACGCCCCGGGCGATCTGCTTTGCGGTCGCTCCGACCCAGGTCGCCATGATGTCCTGCACGGCCATCCTCCCCCAGCGGTCAGCCCAGCGCCTGCTCCAGATCGGCGAGTAGGTCGTCGACCGTCTCGATGCCGACAGACAGTCGCACGAGATCGCCGGGAACTTCAAGCGGCGAGCCGGCAGCACTTGCGTGTGTCATCCGACCCGGGTGCTCGATCAGGGATTCCACACCACCCAGCGACTCGGCGAGCACGAAGAGCTTGGCCCGGTTGCAGATGTCCACGGCGTGGTCCTCACCACCGGCGGCGCGGAACGAGATCATGCCGCCGAACCGGCGCATCTGCTTGGCGGCCACCTCGTGACCGGGGTGCGAGGGCAGCCCCGGATAGAGCACCTGGGCGACCTTGGCGTGACCGTCGAGGTACGCGGCGAGCCGCTCGGCGTTGTCGCAGTGCCGGTCCATACGTACCCCGAGGGTCTTGATGCCCCGCAGGGTGAGCCAGGCGTCGAACGGGCCGTTGATCGCACCCATCGCGTTCTGGTGGTAGCGCAACTCCTCGCCGAGCCCGGCGTCGGCGACGACGAGAGCGCCACCGACCACGTCGGAGTGCCCGCCGACGTACTTGGTGGTGGAGTGCACCACCACGTCCGCGCCGAAGGCGATCGGCTGCTGCAGGTACGGCGAGGCGAAGGTGTTGTCCACCACCAGCAGGGCGCCCGCGTCGTGTGCCACGGCGGCCAGGGCGGCGATGTCGGCGATGCCGAGCAGCGGGTTGGTCGGCGTCTCCACCCAGACGATCTTCGTGCGGCCGGGCTGCACGGCCGCCCGGACCGCATCCGGGTCGGAGACCTTGGCCGGGCTGAACTCCAGGCCCCAACGCTGGGCGACCCGGGCGAAGAGCCGGTACGTGCCGCCGTACGCGTCGTCCGGGATCACCACGTGGTCGCCGGGCTGGCACACGGCCCGCAGCAGGGTGTCCTCCGCCGCCAGGCCGCTGGCGAAGGCGAGCCCCACCGGCCCACCCTCCAGCGCCGCCAGGCACTCCTGGAGCGCATCACGGGTCGGGTTGCCGGAGCGGCTGTACTCGTAGCCGAGGCGAGGTGCGCCGACGGCGTCCTGGGCGTACGTGCTGGTCTGGTAGATCGGTGGGATCACCGCGCCGGTGCGGGCCTCGGGGTCCTGACCGGCGTGGATGGCGAGCGTCTCGAAGCCGTGACTCATTCTGGTGAGGCTAGTGCCCCGTCCCGCAGGCTGGAACGGAACCCGCGCTCCCGGGCGAGGGTCGGACCGACCGGCCCGGCCCTCGCGCTCCGCAGGCCCGGTCAGGCGGCCGGGACGGGCAGGACGTGCAGGGTCGCCGGACGGGCTCCGGTCCAGTCCGAGGTGACCGCGTAGACCCGGGTTTCGTTCGGCGCCCAGGCCAGCCCTCCGGCACTGAGTTCATCGCCCAACTCGTAGCTGGCCTGTTCGGTGCCGTCCGCGGCGAAGACGAAGACGTCCGGGGCGTAGGCGGCGTCGGCGCCGGCGGCGATCCGGGTGCCGAGACGCGACAGCTCGACGGCCCGCGGGTAGGGACCGGTGGCGTACGTCGCGCTGGGGGTGGCGATGTCGGCGAACGGGAACGCCTGCACCAGCGGCGGGGAGCCGGCAGCCGTGTAGAGGGTGGTGCCGGTCGGGTCGAGGGCGATGTCGCGCAGGTTGCTGCCGACGGCCGAGAACTGGTTGGTCCGCAGCATGGTCAGCGCTCCTGCGGCACCGATCCCGTAGGCGTACACCGACGCCGGGCTCAAGCCCGGCTGACCGGCGAGCAGCACCGCCCGGTTCTGACTGGCGGCGGCCAGCAGCGGAGCGTAGTAGAAGTCCTCGCTGACCAGGCCGGTGCTGAGGCGGGCCGGTTGGCGTCCCAGGTCGATCCGGCCGATGTTGCCGCCCCACTGGTCACAGCCGTAGCCGAACCACAGGTACCGGCCGGTCAACGCCAGCGACGACGGGCACTCGCCCGCGCCGGTGTCGTACCGGGCGGACTCGAGCAGCGAGCCGGTGTCGAAGGCGGCGATGGCGTTGGCGGTGGGCAGCGCCACGTAGAGGGTCCGCCGGTCGGCGCTGAGCAGAAGGTCGGTGGGGCCGGGCAGGCCCGACAGCGTGCCGACCACAGTGCCTGTCGCGCTGGTCACCACGACATCAGTGGCGGAGCTGCCACCACTGACGAAGACCCGGTCACCGGCCGACACCACGTCGGCCACAGTGCTCAGCGGCAGTGGGGTGGCGGTCGGCGCGGCGGCCGCCTGGGCGTGGCCCGGGGTCGCGCCGGTGAGCAGCCCGGCGGTGAGCGCCGCCAGCGCCAGGGTGAGGCCTCTTCTGATCTGCAAGCTTGGTCCTTTCGGAGCATCGACGCGCACGCCGATGGCCGGGATCGCCCCGCACTCATCCATTCACGTAGATGAGTACCACAGTCGGTTCACGCGTGGGGGGCACCGTGACCCGCGAGGCCGCCGGCATAGCCTGGCCCGATGAGCGGTTGCGTGTTCTGCGGGATCGTGACGGGCGAGGTGCCGGCGTTCCGGGTGGCCGACACCCCGGACGGGGTGGCGTTCCTGGACACCCGGCCGGTGTTCAAGGGGCATGTCCTGGTGGTGCCCCGGGTGCACCTGGTGACCCTCGCCGAGTTGCCGGCCGACCTGCTGCCCGACTACTTCGCCATGGTCCAGCGGCTGGCGGTGGCGGTGGAGACCGCTCTCGGCGCCGGTGGGACGTTCGTGGCGATGAACAACAAGGTGTCCCAATCGGTGCCTCACCTGCACACCCACGTGGTCCCGCGTACGAAGGGCGACGGGTTGCGGGGCTTCTTCTGGCCACGCACCCGGTACGACGACGACACCGAGGCCCAGACGTACGCGGACCGGATCGCAGCGGCTCTCCCCGGGGGGCCTGACTCATCCTCACGCGGGTAAGAAAGCCAGACCCTCCGGTGTTACACGCTGGGAGAGGTACGAGAGGAGATCCCCACGTGTTTTTGCGCCGTATGAACGCCGATATGGTCTCGCCCGACCAGGCCCTGCCGGGCCGTCAGATCGCCATGCCGGTCGCCGACCGCCACGAGGTGCTGGGCACCCCGTTGAAGGGCCCGTTCCCTGAGGGCCTCCAGGTCGCGGTCTTCGGCATGGGCTGCTTCTGGGGCGCCGAGCGGCTGTTCTGGACGCTGCCCGGCGTCTACACCACCTCCGCCGGCTACGCGGGTGGCATCACCAAGAACCCGACGTACGAGGAGACGTGTTCCGGCCGGACCGGGCACGCCGAGGTCGTCCAGGTGGTGTACGACCCAAGCAAGATCAACTATGAGGATCTGCTGAAGGTCTTCTGGGAGAACCACGACCCGACCCAGGGCATGCGCCAGGGCAACGACGTGGGCACCCAGTACCGCTCGGCGATCTACACGACCACCGACGAGCAGCGGACCATCGCGGAGTCGTCCCGGGACGCGTTCCAGCCGATCGTGACGCGGGCCGGCAAGGGTGAGATCACCACCGAGATCGCCCCGCTCGGCAGCTACTACTTCGCCGAGGACTACCACCAGCAGTACCTGGCGCCGACCAAGAACCCGAACGGGTACTGCAACCACGGCCCGAACGGGCTGAGCTGCCCGGTCGGCGTGGCCCGTGTCGGCGGCTGACCACCGCCACCCGCACACGTGTGATGCCCGGCCGCCGATGAGGTGGCCGGGCATTCCCGTTCGGCCCTGTGATCGAAATCCGTTGCCGAGCTCGACGAGAACTCGATAACGTGGCCGTACACGTGAAAGGAGGTGGTCCAGACTTGTATAGCAATCGGACTCGTGAGGTGGCTGTCAGCTAGCCGCTGTCCTCGACAGTGATCGGCTCGCCGCGAGGCGGGCAAAAAGCACCATCGTCGAGACCGTGTGGCAGCGGTGCGGCGAATCCACGACAGCCACCCGACCCCCGGGGTGCCGGCCAAGTCCAGCCGGCCCGCGCACATGCGCGGAGCGCCCCGGGGGTCGCTCCATATCCGCGGGAGTGGCGATGTCCATGCGCGAGCTGGTGGTGCTGGGGACGGCCAGCCAGGCGCCGACCCGTCAGCGCAACCACAACGGGTACGTGTTGCGCTGGGACGACGAGGTGATCCTCTTCGACCCGGGTGAGGGCAGCCAACGTCAGCTCCTGCACACAACGGTCACCGCCACCGACCTGACCCGGATCTGCGTCACGCACTTCCACGGCGACCACTGCCTCGGCCTGCCCGGCACCATCCAGCGACTCTCCCTGGACCGGGTTGCGCACCCGGTCGCCGTGCACTTCCCCGCCGGCGGCGCCGAATACTTCGCCCGGCTGCGGTACGCCACTTCCTTCTACGAGACCGCCGAGCTGCGGGTCGAGCCCATCGAGGCGGACGGGCAGCGGATCGCCCTGCGCTGCGGCACGCTGGAGGCACGCCGGCTCCGGCACCCCATCGAGACGTACGGCTACCGGCTGGTCGAGCCGGACGGGCACCGGATGCTGCCGGAGAAGCTGGCCGCGTACGGCATCGCCGGGCCGGCCGTCGGCGAGCTGATCCGCGTCGGGCACCTGGACCTCGGCGGACGCCGCGTCACCCGGGCCGAGGTGAGCGTGCCCCGGCCGGGGCAGCGGTTCGCGTTCGTGATGGACACCGGCCTCTGCGACGAGGTGTACGCCCTCGCCGAGCACGCCGATCTACTGGTCATCGAGTCGACGTTCCTGGAGTCGGAGGCCGCGCTCGCCGCCGAGGTCGGCCACCTGACCGCGGCGCAGGCCGCCCGGGTGGCGACCGAGTCCGGGGTACGACGACTCGTGCTCACCCACTTCTCCCAGCGCTACCCCGACCCGCGCCGGTTCCACGACGAGGCGCGCGCGCACTTCGACGGCGATCTGATCATCGCCGAGGATCTGACCACGGTGCAGCTCCCGCCGCGCCGGGTAGCCTCGGCCGGGTGACCGTCACGCTCCGCCCCGCGACCGAAGGCGACCTGATGGCGGTGGGTGCCCTGCACCAGCGCTCCCGGGTCGCCGCGTACTCCGCCTTCCTGCCGGCCGAGGCACTGGCCGACCCGTCACCGGAGGCGATGGGGCGGTACTGGGTCGAGCGGTGGATCTGGGAGCGGGACACCCACCGAATGACAGTGGCCGAACGGGCCGGGGCGGTGGTCGGGTTCAGCCACCTGGGCCCGGACGACGAGGACGACCCCGCCACCGGGCTGCTCAACGCGATCCACCTCGACCCGGCCGAGCAGGGCCGCGGCGTCGGCCGCACCCTGATGGTGGACGCCCTGGACGCCATGCGGGCGCAGGGCTGGCGGCGTGCCGTGCTCTGGGTGCTGCGGGACAACGCCCACGCCCGCTCGTTCTACGAGCGCGGCGGCTGGACCCCGACCGGAGCGGAGCGTGAGGAGCACATCGGTACCGCCCTCACGCCCCAACTCCGCTACACCCGGCTGCTGGATGCCTGAACGAGGCCTCCGGCAGGCTCAGTGGGCGCCCAGGTGGGACAGGAGGTCCTGGCGGGTGAGCACGCCCTTGGGCTTGCCGTCGACCAGCACCAGGGCGGCGTCGGACTTCTCCAGCATGCCCACCGCCTCGCTCACCGGCTGACCACCACCGATCATCGGCAGCGGGTCGCCCATGTGCCGCTCGATCGTGTCGTGCAGGTGGGCCTGCCCGGTGAACAGCGCGTCGAGCAGGTCCCGCTCGGCGATCGAGCCGGCGACCTCACCGGTCACCACTGGCGGCTCGGCCTTGAGCACCGGCAGCTGCGAGACGCCGTACTCGCGCATGTAGTCGATCGCGTCGCGGACGGTCTCGGTCGGGTGCACGTGCACCAGCTCGGGCAGCCCGCCCGGCTTGCTGGCCAGCGCGTCGGCCACCGTCGGCTCGGCACCGGAGTTGTCGAGGAAGCCGTACCGGGCCATCCACGAGTCGTTGAAGATCTTGGAGAGGTAGCCACGACCGCCGTCGGGCAGCAGCACCACCACCACGTCGTCCGGGCCGGCCCGGCGTGCGACCTCCAGGGCGGCGACCACCGCCATTCCGCAGGAACCGCCGACCAGCAGCCCCTCCTCGCGGGCCAGTCGCCGGGTCATCTCGAAGGACGCCTTGTCGGAGACCTCCACGATCTCGTCGGCGACACCCCGGTCGTACGTCTCCGGCCAGAAGTCCTCGCCGACGCCCTCCACCAGGTACGGCCGGCCGGTGCCACCGGAGTAGACCGAGCCCTCCGGGTCGGCCCCGACGACGCGCACCCGACCCTCGGACGCCTCCTTGAGGTACCTGCCGATGCCGGAGATGGTGCCGCCGGTGCCGACGCCGGTCACAAAGTGGGTGAGCTCGCCGTCGGTCTGCTTCCACAGCTCCGGGCCGGTCGTCTCGTAGTGCGAGCGCGGGTTGGCCGGGTTGCTGTACTGGTTGGGCTTCCAGGCGCCGGGGATCTCCCGGGTCAGCCGGTCGGAGACGTTGTAGTACGAGCGCGGGTCCTCCGGCGCGACGGCGGTCGGGCAGACCACCACCTCGGCGCCGTACGCCCGAAGCACGTCCTGCTTGTCCTGGCTGACCTTGTCGGGGCAGACGAAGACGCACTTGTAGCCCTTGAGCTGGGCCACCAGGGCCAACCCGACGCCGGTGTTGCCGCTGGTCGGCTCGACGATGGTGCCGCCGGGCTTCAGCAGGCCGGCCGCCTCGGCGTCCTCCACCATCCGCAGCGCGATGCGGTCCTTCACCGAGCCGCCCGGGTTGACGTACTCCACCTTGGCCAGCACTGTGGCCTGGATGCCCTCGGTGACGTTACGCAGACGCACCAGCGGGGTGTTTCCGATCATGTCGACGACGTTGTCGTAGTACTGCACGGTGTGCCCTTCGTTGCGGCGCCGGCGGTGGGCGGCCGGGAAGACGTTTGCTCACCGCCCAGCGTACGTGTCGTCAGGGCACCAGCCCCCCGGGGATGACGGAGCTGCGGCGGGCCTCCCACTCCAGGAACCGGTCGGTCTCGGCGAGCACGCTGCCGGCCAACCAGGTGACCATGACCGCGTCGTCGGCCAGCCCGAAGATCGCCAGCGGGATCTCCGGGAGCAGGTCGATCGGCGAGACGATGTACGCCGTCGCCGCGGTCATCAGGGCCAGCCGAAGGCCGCCGTCGTACTCCCCCTTGGTGGTGGCCCTGATCATCCGGGGCAACGCGGCCAACCGCGTGCCGATCGACGGCCCGTTGCGCGCCCCGGCCGCCAGGGCCCGCGCCAGCGCCGTGAACGCCGCGCTGCGCTTCAGTGTCTTACCCATCGTCGCGCTCCTCTCCGCCGGATCAGCGTGGCGGGTCGGCGCAAGTCGGCCGGCCTCACCCACCCAGGTACCCCGTCGCGTCGGTTTCCAGGCACCCGGGTGCCGTCACGACGACAGCGGTGTGTCGGGCCAGCGCGATAATGTCGCGGTATGGGGGTGGCACATTCCGTCGTACCCGGTGGTGAGCGCTGGCGGCAGGCCCGGCGGTTCGTCCGGCTGGCCGCCATCGGGACAGGCGCCACCGCGGCGGCCGCGGTGGCGACCGGCGGGGTGCTGGTCGGCCAGGCCCGCCAGGCTCGACGGACCATCCCGATGGCCGAGGCGCCGCCGCCCCGCTGCGATGGGATGTACGGCGCGAAGTTCCCCGGTCCGGCGCTCACCATGGTCGTGCTCGGTGACTCGTCGGCGGCCGGCTACGGGGTGCACCGCCGTCGGGAGACGCCCGGGGCGTTGCTCGCCACCGGCCTGTCCCGTCGACTGCACCGGCCGGTGCAGCTGCACCGCTTCGCGGTGGTCGGCGCCATCTCGGCGGCGCTGCGCCACCAGGTGGAGGCGGCGCTGGAGTGCCGACCCGACATCGCGGTGATCCTCATCGGCGGCAACGACATCACCAACCGCACCCCGCGCGGTCTGGCGGTGCGCTATCTGGTCGAGGCGGTGCACACCCTGCGCGACGCGGGGTGCGAGGTGGTCGTCGGCACCTGCCCCGACCTGGGCGCGATCCGTCCGATCCAGCCACCTCTGCGCTGGCTGGCGCACCGCTGGAGCCGCCAGCTCGCCGCTGCCCAGACGGTGGCCGTGGTCGAGGCGGGCGGGCGGACGGTCTCCCTCGGTGACCTGCTCGGCCCCCGGTTCGCGGCCGAGCCGACCCGGATGTTCGCCTGGGACCGGTTCCATCCCTCCGCCGAGGGGTACGCGATGGCCGCTGCCGCGCTCCTGCCCACGATGCTCTCCGCCCTCGGCGCGACCCCGGAACGACGGGCCACAATGACGCGCGGCGACGGCGTACGGTCGCTGCCGAAGGCCGCGCAGGAGGCGGCTCGACACGCCGGCACGGAGGTCAGCGGCGTCCAGGTCCGGGGCCGCGACCGAGGGCCGGCCGGCCGGTGGGCGCAGCTGCGCCGACGGGCGTTCTTCGGTGTTGGCGCGGTGCCGCAGCGCGGGTCCGCCTCGGACACCTCGACAGTGGAGGGACTGGCATGAACGAGCGCAGCGCGCGGAGCGTGACCTCCGGCCTCGCCGGCCGACTGGGTCGGGCGGCGGCGATCTCGCTGTTCGCCGGCACCGTCGGGGGCGCCGCCGTCCTCGCAGGTGAGGCGTTCATCGCCCGGCACCGACGCTACGCCGAACCGGAGCTCGGCCTTGCCCTGCGGGCGACGATCGGCCGGGCGGGCGCTGCCCCGCTACGACTGGTGTTGCTGGGCGACTCGTCGGCACTGGGCGTCGGTGTCGACCGCCTGGAGGACACCATCGGCGGGCAGTTGGCCAACCTGCTCGCCGAGGGCCCGACCGGCCGCCGGGTCCACCTGTCCAGCGTCGGCGTCTCCGGGTCCCGCTCGACGGACCTCGCCACCCAGGTGGCCCGGGCCCTGCTGGGTGAGCGGCCCGACGTGGCGTTGATCCTGATCGGCGCGAACGACGCCACCGGGCTGCGCCGACCGTCCGACGCGGCGGCCTATCTCGGCGCGGCGGTGCACCGCCTGCGCGAGGCGCGCGTCGAGGTGGTGGTGGGCACCTGCCCCGACCTCGGGGCGGTGCGGGCCATCGCGCCTCCGCTGCGCCAGGTGGTCGGCTGGTCCGGGCGTCGCGTGGCCCGCGCGCAGACCACTGCCGTGCTGGAGGCGGGCGGCTCGGTGGTCGACCTGGCCACCGAGACCGGGCCGGTGTTCCGGGCCGACGCCGGGACGCTCTGCCAGGACGGCTTCCACCCCTCCGCCGACGGCTACCGGGTCTGGGCGCACGCGCTGCTGCCCGCCATCGTCGCCGCGGCGGCGGCCACGACCCGGCGCTAGATCGTCCCCGGCCAGGGTGACATTTCCCGCCGCGCCGGCTTCTTCCGCGCCATGTTACCGGCGGGTTAACGTTGGTCCATGCCGATTGAGTCGTCCCGCGACGCCGTCATCGTCGCCACCGCCCGCTCCCCCATCGGCCGGGCGCACAAGGGGTCCCTGCGCGACGTCCGCTCCGACGACCTCGCCGCGACCATCGTCCAGGCCGCGCTGGACAAGATCCCCGCGCTCGATCCGACCACGATCGACGACCTCTACCTCGGGTGCGGCCTGCCCGGCGGCGAGCAGGGCTTCAACATGGCCCGGGTGGTGTCCACCCTCCTCGGTCTGGACACTGTCCCCGGCGCCACGCTGACCCGTTACTGCGCCTCCTCGTTGCAGACCACCCGGATGGCGATGCACGCGATCCGGGCCGGCGAGGGCGACGTGTTCGTCTCCGCCGGCGTGGAGATGGTCTCCCGCTACGCCCGGGGCAGCTCCGACGGGCTGCCGCCCGAGGCGCAGGCCCTGGTCGGCGGCGGCTGGGAGAACCCCCGCTTCGGGCCGGCCGGTGAGCGCTCGAAGCGCCGCGCGCAGGGCGGCGCCGAGGTGTGGACCGACCCGCGTGAGGCCGGCGAACTGCCCGACATCTACCTGACCATGGGGCAGACCGCGGAGAACCTGGCCCAGGTGTACGACGTCACCCGCGCCGACATGGACGAGTTCGGCGTACGCAGCCAGAACCTCGCCGAGAAGGCCATCGCCGACGGTTTCTGGGCCCGGGAGATCACCCCGGTCACCACGCCGGACGGCACCGTGGTGAGCACCGACGACGGGCCCCGAGCCGGCGTCACCCTCGACGCGGTCGCCGGCCTGAAGCCGGTGTTCCGCCCGGACGGTCGAATCACCGCCGGCAACTGCTGCCCGCTCAACGACGGCGCCGCCGCCGTGGTGGTGATGAGCGCCCAACGGGCCGAGGAGCTCGGGCTCACCCCGCTGGCCCGGATCGTCTCGACCGGTGTGACAGCCCTGTCGCCGGAGATCATGGGTCTCGGGCCGGTCGAGGCGTCCCGGCAGGCACTGCGCCGAGCTGGCATGACCATCGACGACGTCGACCTCGTCGAGATCAACGAGGCGTTCGCCGCGCAGGTCATCCCCTCCTACCGCGAGCTGGGCATCCCGGAGGAGAAGCTGAACGTGATGGGCGGGGCCATCGCGGTCGGCCACCCGTTCGGCATGACCGGCGCCCGGATCACCGGCACCCTGCTCAACGCACTGGAGTGGCACGACAAGACCATCGGTCTGGAGACCATGTGCGTGGGCGGTGGCCAGGGCATGGCCATGGTGCTCGAACGGCTCAACTGAGCCGAGCTGCCTCAGAGCGCGCTGCGGGTCGCCGTCACCTCGGCGGCGGCCCGGCTCAGCGCCTCGTCCCCCGGGTCGGCGGCCAGCAGGTCCGCCGTGACCACCCGCAGTTGGTCGGGCAGGGCCAGGTCGTTGTCGAGCCGGGGCACCACCCGGCGCGGCTCCCCCTCGGCGTCGGCGGCCAGGTTGGCCACCTCCTGCACCAGGCGGTGCACCAGGTCGGCGCGGGACACGTTGCCGGCGGTCGCGACCGCCGCCCACCGGGGCTGCTGCCAGTGCGCGATCTGACGGACCAGCAACTGCACGGCCTTGTCCAACTCCGCTGCGCTCATCGCCGCCGAGTCTACGGCCGACACCGACCGCGCCGGGTCGGGCCGGTCAGCGGCGCAGGTAGCTGAGCAGCCGCAGCAACTGCCAGTAGAGGAAGACCAGCCCGGTGAGCAGGCCGAACGCGCTCAGCCACGCGTACCGACGGGCTCGACCGTCGCGCACCGAGCGTTCGACGAGATCGAAGTCGAGGATGAAGCTGAACGCCCCGGCGATGATGGCCACCACCGAGAAGGCGTACGGCAGCCAGCCGACCTCCCCGCTGACGCTGTAGACCGCCAGGCCCGGTCGCCCGGTGATCAGGTACGACACCAGGTTGACCACGCTGAGCACGGCGATGCCGAGCAGAGTGCCGATCACCAGGCGGGCCAGCCGAGGCGTCGCCCGGATCACCCGGGCCCGGTAGAGCGCCGCCATGCCGAGGAAGACACCGAAGGTGCCGGCCACCGCCTGCACCACGATGCCCGGGTAGACCTGCTCGAAGGTGCGGCTCGCCACCCCCAGCAGCAGGCCCTGGAGGACCGCGTAGCCGACGATCGGCACCGGGTTGGTGATCGCTCGCAACGAGATGACCAGGACCAGCGCTATCGAGGCGAGCGCGGTGCCGGCCAACGCGGCGCCCAGCCACACCGCGTCGGGGATCACCGCCCAGGACACCGCGGCGGCCGCGCCGGTCACGAGCAGCAACCCGACGGTACGGACCACCACGTCGTCGACGGTCATCGGCTCGACGTCGCGGGCGCCGAGCACCCGTGCCTCCACCCGGCTGGGCTCGTCCAGCCGGTTGAGCACCGGGTTGTTGCTGCGCACCGCCGCCTCCTTCGCCCGCGTACCCCCCGAAGTCACTCTGCCCCGGGCGGACCGGCGGCGGCGGGCAAACGGCGCGGACGACGGCGCCCGCCCCCACCGGAGTGGGGACGGGCGACGGTCGGCAGTGCGGACGAGGTCAGTCGTCGCCCTGGAAGTAGCTCAGCAGGCGCAGGATCTCGATGTAGAGCCAGACCAGGCTGACCAGGATGCCGAACGCGGCCACCCAGGAGTAGCGCTGCGGCAGGCCCATCCGGACGCCGTCCTCGATCTCCTTGAAGCTGAGCACGAAGCTCAGCGAGGCGACCACGATGCAGACCAGGCTGAACCCGATGGCGAGCGGGCTGCCGTCGCGCAGGCCGGTGTTGACGCCGAACAGCGCCAGCACCAGGTTGATCATCATGACGGCGAAGAGGCCGACCATCACCGCGATCATGCCCTTGACGAAGGCCGGGGTGGCCCGGATGACCTTCGCCTTGTAGAGCATCGCCATCAGGAAGAAGATGCCGAAGCTGGCCACGGCGGCCTGGAGCACGATGCCGTCGTAACGCGTCTCGAACGCCTTGCTGACCATGCCGACGAAGACACCCTCGACGACCGCGTACGCGATCACGAGCGCCGGGTTGGCCATCCGGGAGAACGAAATGATCAAGCCGAGGACCAGGCCGACCACCGCCGCGCCGATCCACGCGGTACCGACCAGCGCGTCGGGCACGAGCACCCAGGCGGCCGCGGCGGTGATGCCGAGGATGCCGAGCAGAGCGACCGTCTTGACGACCACGTCGTCGACGGTCATCGGCGCCACGGTCGGCGGCGCGGCCGGGTAACCGGCCTGGGACGGGTACTGCTGGGGAATGCCGGGCTGTCCGTACGGCCCGGCCGGGGCGTACCCGGCGGAGCGCTCCCGCTCGGCCGCTTGGCCGAGCCGGGCGAGCACCGGGTTCGAGGTCTTCACTGTCTGGCCTCCCTCAGGGGGTCGTTTGCACGTGAACGTGCCCTCCAAGAGTAAACGGCAGAGCCAAGTCCTGGAGATCACGAATGAGAATGTGTGAGTCGACCGGTGCCCGGGGCGGGGGTCGAACCCGCACGCCTTTCGGCAGCCGCTTTTAAGGCGGCCGTGTCTGCCTTTCCACCACCCGGGCGAGTGGCACCGGCGCGCCGACACGCCTGATGCATTGTCACCGTAGCCGGTCTGCGGCGACCCGGCGTACCCCGCCGGCCTGGCCACATTAGGGTCGATGCCGTGAGCAGCGCAGCCCCCACGGCCCCCGACGCCGCCCCTGAGCAGGCATTCCGCCTCGCCGATCAGGTCAACCGCCGACCCCGGGCCACCCGGCTGCTGGCCGCCGTCCGCCGCCACCGGGCAGATCTGCTGGCCGCTCTGATCTTCGCGGTGCTGGCCGGCTGGCTCACGCACGGGCTGTGGCCCGACCCGGGCGCCCGCATCCTGGCGCTCAACCCGGAGGACCAGACCCTCTACGAGTGGTTCCTGGCGGTGGACGCCCGCGCGCTGCTCGGCGACTTCGACCTGCTCACCGACCGGCTCAACGCTCCCGACGGTGTGAACCTGATGGCCAACACCACGGTGATCGCCCTCGGCGTCCTCTTCGCGCCGGTCACCCTGCTGCTGGGCGCACCGGTCACCTTCGCGCTGCTCGCCGCCGGCAACCTCGCCGGCACCGCACTCGCCTGGTACCTGCTGTTCCACCGGACGATGCGCGTCCGCCGGGTGGCCGCCGCACTCGGCGGCGGGCTGTGCGGATTCGGACCCGGCATGGTGTCGCAGACCAACAGCCACCTGCACATGACCGCCCAGTGGCTGGTGCCGGTGATCGTCTGGCTGGTGGTCCGGCTGCTGCGGGCGGCCGACCCGGGGCCCGATACCCCCGACCAGGCCGGCAATACCCGAGCCACCGGGCCGGACCGTCGTCGGCTGTTCACCTCCGCGGCGGGGCTGGCCGGCGCGATCAGCGCGCAGGTCTTCATCGGCGAGGAGGTGCTCTTCCTCGCCGCGATCACGCTGCTGGTGATGGCAATCAGCTACGCCGTGGCGGACCGGGACCTGGCCCGCCGGGCGCTCCCCGGGTTCGCCGGCGGGTTGGCGATCGCCGCCGCGCTCGCCCTGCTGGTGCTCGGCTATCCGCTGTGGTTCCAGTTCGCCGGGCCGCAGGGAGTCGCCGACGGGATGTTCACCCCGGCCTACTTCTCCGCCGACCTGAGCAGTTGGTGGACGCTCTCCCCGCTGTCGGTGGCCGGCAGCGACGAATCCGCCCGGCTGACCACCGGCCCCGCCGAGTACAACACGTTCCTCGGCTGGCCACTGCTGCTGGTCGCCGGGGTCTGCGCGATCTGGGCCGGGCGACGCCGGCTGGTCTTCGCCTGCGTTGCGGCGGGCCTGGTGATGGGGGCGCTCTCGCTCGGCCCCGAGGTGGTGCTCGGCGGCACCAGGACGGCGATCCCCGGCCCGTACGCCCTGATCGGAGGGCTGCCGGTGGTGGACGGGGCGTTGCCGATGCGGTTCGCGCTGGCGTTGCTGCCGATCGTCGCGACGCTGCTGGTGCTCGCTGTCGACCGGGCCCTGCGCAGCTCCGGTCCGGCGCGGCGGCTGGTGCCCCTGGCCGTCGGAGTGGCGCTGCTGCCGATCTTCCCGACCCCCCTGCCGACCGCGGGACGACCCGCCGTGCCGGAGTTCATCACCGGCGGCCACTGGCGGCAGTGCGTACCGCCGGGCGGGGTGCTGGTCCCGGTGCCACTGCCAACCCCGAAGGAGCCCTGGCCGATGCGCTGGGCGACCGCCGCCGACGCCGGCTTCGGGCTGCCGGAAGGCTTCTTCATCGGCCCGTACGGAAGGGGCGGTACCGCGGCGATGGGCACCTTCAAGCAGCCCACCTCCGCGCTACTGGCGGATGTGGCCCGCCGGGGCGACCAACCGGCCATCGGCGACGAGCAGCGCCGACAGGCCGTCCGCGATGCCGACTTCTGGGGCGCCTCCTGTGTGGCGTTGACCGACGACGCCCCCCACGCCCAGGCCCTGCGCGCCACCCTGGAGCAGCTCTACGGCCCACCCACCCGCATCGCCGACGCCTGGACCTGGCGGGTCTGAACACGCCTTGACGCACGTCTGACGACGCGCGCGACCGGCACCGGATGCGACAAGGGGCCCCTGCCTACCAGAAACGGTAGGCAGGGGCCCCTTCGTGCAGTTGGTGGTCAGACGCGGGGCGCGCCGACCGGCTGGGATGCCTCGACGAACTCCTCGCGCGGGTCGTGCAGCTGGCCCAGGGCGACCACCTCACGCTTGAGGAAGAACGCCAACGACCAGTCCACCACCACGCGGACCTTCCGGTTGAACGACGGGATCCGGCTCATGTGGTACGTCCGGTGCATCACCCAGGCCGGCCAACCGGTCATCTTGATCCCGTACACCTGGGCCACGCCCTTGTGCAGGCCGAGGCTCGCCACACTGCCGACGTGCTTGTGCTTGTAGTTCACCGGCTCGCGACCCCGGATCACGGCCGTGATGTTGTCGGCCATCCGCGCGGCCTGGCGCACCGCGTGCTGAGCGCTCGGCGAGCAGAAGTTGCCCGGCTCCTTGGTCAGGTCCGGCACGGCGGCGCAGTCCCCGGCGCTCCAGGCACCCTCGAGCACCTGGTCACCGTCGACCACCTGGAGCGTGGGCAGGCAGGTGATCCGTCGACGGTCGTCGCGCGGGAAGTCGGTCGAGTCCAGCATCGGCGACGGCTTCACACCGGCCGTCCAGACGATCGTGTCGGAGCGGAAGCTGTCACCGTCGGAGAGCTTGACCACCCCGTCGACGCAGGACTCGAGGCGGGTGTCCAGCCGGATGTCCATGTTGCGCTTCATCAACTGCTGCACGGTGTAGGCACCCATGTCCCGGTCGACCTCGGGCAGCACCCGCTGGGTCGCCTCGACCAGCACCCAGCGGACCTCGTCCTGCTTGAGCTCCGGGTAGTAACGCAGGGCGTCGCGAGCCATGTCCTCCATCTCGGCGAGCGCCTCGATGCCGGCGTACCCACCGCCGACGAAGGTGAAGGTCAGCGCCGAACGGCGGACGTCCGGATCCGGCGTGGCGGCCGCCACGTCGAGCCGATCCAGCACGTGGTTGCGCAGGTAGATCGCCTCGCCGATGGTCTTGAACCCGATGCCCTGCTCGTGCAGACCGGGGATCGGCAGGGTGCGGGAGACCGAACCCGGAGCCACGATCACGTGGTCGTAGGTGATCTCCCGGGCCGGGCCGCTGATCGGCTGCACGGTGGCCACCTTGCGGTCGTGCTCGATCCGCGTGACCGTGCCGGCCACCATCTTGCACCGACGCAACTCCCGCCGCAGCGGCACCACGGAGTGCCGCGGGGAGATGTTGCCCGCCGCCGCCTCCGGCAGGAACGGCTGATAGGTCATGTGGGGTTGGGGGTCAACCACCATGACCTCAGCCTCACGGGAGCTGAGCTTCTTCGACAGGCGCAGGGCCGCGTACAGACCGACGTGCCCGGCACCAACCACAAGGATCCGCTTCGGATTCACGTTGTCTATCTTTCCCCGGCCGGCTCAGGTAATCCCGCTCGCGCCCCCCATCTGTGACGGAGCACAACCCATGTGACCTGCGTAACCCTCGGCTCGCAGTGGTCACCGACGCCGCAGAAGCCAGCCCAGCAACACTGCCATTCCCACCGCCACCAGCAGCCCCAGCACTGTCACCCACTGGTATCCGGCGCCCCCACCCGTCCCCGTCGCCTGCAGCAGCAGCACGCCGAGCACGGCGGAACCCAACAGCACGGCGGCCGACCGCACCAACCAACGGGTGATCAACTCGGGGTCCACCATCGCGTCATAGGGCAACAGTGCGGCCAGCGCGCAGAGGGTGTGAGCCAGGTACAGCAGGGCCGCGACGGCGAGAAGCCGCCAGAGGGCGACCGGACGGCCGTACCCGTCGGTGGCGAGCAGCCAGCCGCCGACCGTGACCAACGCCGTGAAGGTCGTCCAGACCTTGCGCGGCCCGAACGCGGGCAACAGGGCAGCCACCGCCATGAAGAAGATCGGCCGGCCGGAAAGCACCTCCGCGGGGAACGCCAGGGCGAACCCGGCAAACACGATGACGAAGATCCCGGCCCGGACCAGCAGCGGGGCCACGCTGACGCGAGCGACGGCGTACTGCACCGCCCGAACCCGCTCCACCACCGCGTTCACCGCACCCGCCTTCCGTTCGCGACTGCGGGGCTCGCAAGCTCACTCCTCGCGCTCACCGGCCACCCACCCTCGGGGCCGTCGCCAACCGGGCCACGTCCCGCAACACCTGGTCCAGGCTGCCGGCACCGGCCCAGCGCACCACCGGTACGCCGTGCTCCCGGAGCTGCCCGATCATGATCTCCCGATCCAGGCGCCACAGCCGGTACGCCACCTCGGCCCAACCCCGGTCCTTCGGTGACGCCAGGTCGGTCGGCAACGTGTCGACCGCCACCACGAACCTCCCGCCGCGGGCCAACCGGGCGAGCATCTGTGCCGACCGTTCGTCCAGCAGCGGGGTGAGCACCACCACCAACGCGTCCGAGGAGAGCAACTGCGGGCCGAAGACCTGGTCGTACGGTTCGTGCGCGGACGCGTGGACCCGGACGTCGAGCAACCACTCCAGGACGGTCAGGTACTGCCGCCGCCCGGCGGCCGGCCGGAGCCGGCGGGCGGCCGGCCCGTATTCCAGCAGCGAGACCCGGTCACCGCGGTGCAGGTAGTGCTCGGCGATCGCGGCGGTGGCCCGGACGGTGGTGTCCAGCACCGAGGCGGCGCCGTCCACCCCACCGGAGCGGCCCGCCTCGGCGAGCACGTCGAGCAGCACCACCACCTCCGCGTCCCGGTCGGAGAGGGTGGCGGCCACGTGCAGCTGCCGGGCCCGCAACGAGACCCGCCAGTCGATCCGGCGCAGCCGGTCGCCGGGGGCGAAGACGCGTACGCCGGCAAGCTCGCCGCCCTCTCCCGGTCGGCGAGAGTGGTGCGCCCCGACCAGGCCGGCGGCGCGGGGCATCGCCTCGACCGCCTCGAACGGCTCGGTGCGGGGGTACACCCGCACCCGTACCGGCTCGGTGATCACCGCCCGGGAGACCAGCAGACCCCCGGCCGTGGCGACCCGGGCACCGGCGGGGCCGACCGGGTGCCGGCCCCAGCGCAGGGCCTTGCCGGCCAGCTCCAGGTCCACGGCGGCGCCGATCGGCACCGACGTCACGAACGGCCGGTCCGCGACGGAACGGCGCCCGCCGTTGCCCTGCGCCGTCGCACCGGTTTCCGCTGTGGCGCTCGGCGCCCCGTCGTCGACAACCTCATCGCGGGCGAAGCCGGCCCGGTCGATCCGCAGCCACGGCGACACGCGGGTACGCATCACCACCAGGTCGTAGTCGACAGTGTCCGGGTTGCCGACGCTCACCGCCGCCGCCACGTCACCGCCCTCGACCAGCGGCCCACCGTCACCCTGGGTGATCCACACCTGCGGCAGCGCCGTGGGTCGTCGACGCAGCGCGTACGCGGTGCCCAACGCGAACGGTGCGGCGAGCACGATGAGGTCCACCCGGCCCAGCAGCACCCCGGCCACCAGCAGCAGGCCGGCGAGCAGCACCGCACGGCCGAGCGCCGGGGTGGGCGCCCAGCCGGCAGCCGGTTCCGCTTCGGTGGCCGTCGGCACTGTCGGTCCGGACATCAGTGCCGGGGCCCGCCGGCGGCGTAGCTGGGCAGCGCGCCACTGGCCGGGGCGGGAGTCGCCTCCAGTACCTCGCCCACCACGAACGCCGGGTCGACCCGACGCAACCACATCTCCGGGCGCAGGGTGATCCGGTGGGCCAGGGCGGGCGCCGCCACCGACTTGACGTCCTCCGGCACCACGTAGTCCCGTCCGCCGAACACCGCGCGGACCCGGGCCAGCAGCAGCAGCGCCAGCGAACCGCGAGGTGAGGCGCCGACCAGCACCGACGGGTGTTCCCGGGTGGCCGCGGTGAGCGACACGATGTAGCGGCCGATGGAGTCCTCCACCACCACGTCCTCCAGTGCGGCCTGCATGGCCCGCAGCGTCGCCGCGTCGACAACCGCTTTGATGTCCGCCTCCTCCCGGCGACGGCTCATCCGACGGCGCAGCACCTCCCACTCCTCTTCGTGCTGCGGGTAACCGAACGAGACCCGCAGCAGGAACCGGTCCAGCTGCGCCTCCGGCAGCGGGTAGGTGCCCTCGTACTCGATGGGGTTGGCGGTGGCCAGCACGTGGAACGGCTCGTCGAGCTTGTAGGTGACACCCTCGACCGACACCTGCTTCTCCTGCATCGCCTCCAGCAGCGCGGACTGGGTCTTCGGCGGCGTCCGGTTGATCTCGTCGGCGAGGAGCAGGTTGGTGAAGACCGGGCCGGCCCGGAAGGTGAAGTCGCCGTTGCGCTGGTCGTACAGGAAGGAGCCGGTGACGTCGGCGGGGAGCAGGTCGGGGGTGAACTGCAACCGACGGAAGTCCAACCCGAGGGCCTGGGCGAACGAGCGGGCGGTGAGTGTCTTACCGAGCCCCGGCAGGTCCTCCAGGAGCACGTGCCCGCCCGCGAGGATGCCGGCGAGGACCAGCTCCAACGCGTCCCGTTTGCCGACCACGACGGTGCCGACCGCGTCCAGGACCGTCCGAGCCAGCTGCCCGACCTCGGCGGGGGCAATGCTCCGGTCCACGTCGTTCATCAGATGTTCTCCAGTTCGGCGACGATCACCGCGAGGTCGCGCGGCGACGGGGTGCGGCGAGGCGGGGTCTCCAGGAACGTCCACAGGCGGTCACCCAGCAGGACGCGAGCGCGGGCGGGATCCGACTCACGGGTGACGCCGTGTTTCAGCCGCATCCGCTCGTCGGCCAGTTCACCGATCCGGGGCAGGACCACCTCGGTGAAACGTTCGGTTCGGTTCGCGGACCAGTCCAGGGGCCGTTCCCACTGGTTGATCGCGCCACGCAGCGCGTCCCGGGCGCCCCAGTTGTAGCTGCCGTCGTCTTCGCCCGCGCCGGCCTGGCGAGCCGGCGGCGGCGGGGGCGGCGGCGCCAGCAGGGCGGTGACCCGGCGGACCGCCAGCACGGCGAGCACCCCGGCGATCAGTACGGGCAGCGAAACCTGGAGGCCCACCGCGCGGAGGCCGACCAGCAGGACCGCTACCAACGCGGCGGCCCACGCGAGCGAGCGCAGCACGGGACGCCATCGGGACGGGCGCGCCTGCGGACCGACCGGCGCGGCCTCCTCCTCGAACGCGAGCAGATCGTCGATGCTGGTGCTGCTCATGAGGTCACCGCCGCGGTGAGCTCTCCGCGCAGCCGGCCGAGCGCGGCGCGGGCCTGGTCCCGGGTGCGTTCGCCGACCGGGTGGGTGGCGTACCGGGCCTCCCGGTAGACGTGCGCGAACTCGGCAAGCACGTCGGTGCTGGCGATGGCCGGCACGCCCGCCGCCGGGTCGCCCTGCAAGAGTCGGCTGACCAGGTCGGTGGGGGTGTCTCCGGCGAGCCTCGGCACGCCGGCCGCGGCGGCGGTCTCCTCCAGGCGCACCCAGCAGGCGATCACCGCCACCCGGGGGTCGGTGTCCCGGTCGTCGAGCTCCACCAGGCCGGCGTCGAGGGCGGCGACCACCTCGCGGGCGGTGCCCTCGGCGGTACGGCGGGCCCGCTGCGCGGGTAGTGCCCGGGTGGTACGGCGCAGTGCGCCCCGGATCAGGACCCAGCTGAGGTAGCCGAGCGCGGCGAGGATGGCAAGCCCGAGCAGGACCACAGCCACCGTGCCGACCCACTGCGGGATGTGCGCCTGGGTGGCCTCGCCGGCGTCGCGGGGCTCGATCGGGATGGACGGCGATGGCTCAACGGTCGGGTACTCGGGAACCCAGGGAACGTTGTCCGCGGCCGGCGGAATGCGACTGGCCCCGATCGACGAGTGAGCGGACGCCAGCGCGGCACCGGCGAGCAGGGCGGCGACCGCGCCGACCGGCCACCACCGGCGGAGCAGGCCGAGCACCGGCCGCAGCGCACCGGGATCGGCGGACGGTGCCGGTGTGGGCGGGCGTGTTCCGTCTGTCATCGCCACCACCCCACGCGTCGTCTCAGTCCACTCCGGCCAGCTGTTTAGCCTGGCCGAAGACGTCGTCCAACATCCCTGGTGTCAACCGCCCCGTGAAGGTGTTCTGCTGACTGACGTGGTAGCAGCCGAGCAAGTCCGGGGCGTTCGTGCCGGACCAGTGTGCCCCATGCCCGAACACCGGTCGCGGGCTGGGCGGGGGCTGCCCGTACACCGCGCGGAGCACCGGCCACCACGCGGCCCAGGCGAACGCGCCCAGCGCGACCACGACCCGCAGCGTGGGCCGGATCAACGTGACCTCGCGGTGCAGCCAGGGTGCGCAGGTGTCCCGTTCCACTGGGGTCGGTTTGTTGTCCGGAGGCGCACACCGGACGGCCGAGAAGATCCGCAGATCGCGCACTGTGAGCCCGTCGTCGGCGGCGACGCTGGTCGGCTGGTTGGCCAGCCCGGCCCGGTGCAGCGCGGCGAACAGCACGTCACCCGACCGGTCACCGGTGAAGATCCGGCCGGTGCGGTTGCCGCCGTGTGCGGCCGGCGCCAGCCCGAGGATGGCGATCCGGGCGTCACCCGTGCCGAGGCCCGGCACCGGTCGACCCCAGTACTCCTGGTCGCGGAAGGCGGCCCGGCGGGTGCGGGCGACCTCCTCCCGCCACTGGACCAGCCGCGGGCAGGCGAAGCAGTCGCTCACCGCCGCGTCGAGGTCGGCCAGGTCGGTCGCCCGCGCTGCGCGGGCGACCACCTGTGCGGGGGTACGCGTCTCAGCCAAGCTTGGCCCGGAAGAGTTCCAGGGTGCGGGCCCAGGCGCTGGCGGCGGCGCGCTGGTCGAACGCCTCCGGCCGGTCGTCATTGAAGAAGGCGTGCGAGGTGCCCGGGTAGTCGTAGAGGTGGCAGTCGCCGCCGGCTTCTTCGATGGCCCGCCGGGCGGTCTGTACGCCGTCGTTGGCCGAGGTGCCGTCCTCTTCGGAGCAGTGGATGACCGCTGCCTTGCCGGCGTAGTCGGCCCAGTCGGGGCGCATCGACTCCCAGGGCAGCACGGGATAGAAGCCGGCGGTCGCGACGATCCGCTCGGAGATGGTGGCCGACCAGAGGGCCAGGCTGCCACCGGCGCAGAAGCCCACGGCACCGACCTTACCGGTGACCTCGGGCCGCCCGGCGAGATAGTCGGCCGCTCCGGCGATGTCCTTCGCCGCCTCGTCCATCCGCATGGCCAGCAGGAGCCGCTGCGCCTCGTCCGGCTCGCTGGTCGTCTCACCGTGGTAGAAGTCCGGGGCGAGGGCGACGAAGCCGGCCTCGGCGAACCGGTCCGCCACCGACCGGATGTGCGGGACCAGACCCCACCATTCCTGAATGACGATGACGGCGGGGCTGGCCGTGCCGCTGGCGGGTATCGCGAGATACCCCTCGCTCGTGCCCCCGTTGCTGCGGTAGCTCACCATTTCGCCCATGGGCCGTCCTCCTAGCGGTCAGTCATCGTTGGCTGGTCGCCCAGTGGTCCTACGTGCCGGTAGCCTGCCACGCCGCGCGGCCGTCGGGAAGACGCCGGAACAGTGGCATTCACCTCCCGTTCGCCCCCCGGTGACTCCGGGTACGCCGACGGCGGCGGGGTCCGCTCCCGCCGCCGTCGATGCCGAGCTACCGCTGTGGTCAGACCTTCTTGGTCAGGCAGAGCACGTAGCCCGTCTTGCCCGGCTCGATGCTGGAGAAGACGTACCCCTCCTGGCCCTCCTTGAAGAACTGGGTGCAGGTGGTGTCGGCCTTGGCCTGCGCCTCGCTCTGGCCGTCCACCCGGCCGACCACGCTGTACGCCGCGTCGGTGGAGGTGCACTCGACGACCTTGGCGCCGTCGACCTCCTCCTGCTCGGTGCCGGTGATCTCGGGCAGCTCGGCGATGCAGTCGCCGGTCTTGGCGGCTGCGGTCTCGTCCTTGTTGAAGTAGTTGCCGATCGCCGAGGCGACACCGAACTTCAGGCCGGCGATGACGACGACGGCGAGGACCGCACCGACGATGCCGATGGCCTTCTTCGCACCGGACTTCTCCGCCTTCGGCTCGGCCGTCGGCTGGTGCTCGGCGGCCGGCTGCTGCTCGGGCGTCTGCGGCTGCTGCGCGGCAGACTGCGGCGCGGCCGCTTGCGGCGTCTCGACGGCCGGCTCAGGGGTTGCGGCGTCGGGCGCGGGGGGCGGTGCGACCTGCTCTGACACGGGGGTTCCTTCCGAGGGGTTGATGAGCAGACGACACCGTAACGATCATTGATTTCCGGTGCCGTCCCGCTCGCCTCGTCCGTTCAGCTATTTCCCAGCTTCGTCAGCATGATCCAGTTCACACCCTGGGTTCAGCGCGTCGGGGTGGGAGTGGGCGTGGGGGTTGGCGTTCCGCTCGGCGGCAGGCCGGTGGCCGTACCGGTCGGCAGCGGCGTCCCGGTCTCCCCCGGTGTGCCGCTCGGGTCCGGCGTGCTGGTCGGGTCCGACGTGCTGGTGGGCGACACAGGCGGTAGGGGCGCGCCCGGTGCGCGGGGCACGAAGGGCGCCTGCTCCGGGCAGTACGGGTACGCCCGCAGCGTCTGCTTTTCATAGGCGTCTTCGGAGCAGTCCGGGTAGCCGAGCCGGATCGGGTTGCCGTTCTGGTCGAAGAGCCGGGCATTCTCCACCAGGCGGCCCTCGCTGTCGTAGACGAAGACGTCCCGGACCCGGTCGTACTGGCTGTCGACAGCGGTCTGGTCGTAGCCGTAGTCGCCGTAGCGCATCCGGTCCTCGGCCTGGATCAGCGCGGCGAACGCGAAGACCACCAGCACCACGCTGGCGACCTGCACGACCGAGCGCGGCCAGCGGGTCAGCTGGGCCGAACGGCGACCGATCCAGATGGAGCCGAGCACGAAGCCGATCAGCATGATCAGGCCGGCGAGCAGCTCACCGCCGAACCTCGGCAGTAGCCCGAATTCGCCACCGGTGGTGATCACGGTGACCAGCATCGCCGCCAGATAACCGCGCAGCACCCACCAGGCCGGGCGCAACAGTCGGAGGAAGTCGCTGGCCGTCTCGTACCCCAGGGGTGGGCCGAGCCGGGTGTCCATGGCGCGCAGCCGGCCGCGGACCCGGGCCATCGCGCTCGCCACCCGCTGGTCGAGGTTGCGCCCGCTGCCCGGCGCGGCGCCGGCAGCGGCGCGCAGCTCGGCGGCGTACGTCTCGGGCTCACCCAACCGCTCGACCAGGGTGCCCTCGGCCTCGGCGGCGACCTCGGTGAGGTGGTCGGCGAGATCCTCGGTCAACTCGTCGCGTTGCCCGGGCGGCAGGTCGGCCAGAGCGGCCCGGACTCGCGCCACATAGTCGGTGATCTCCTGCTCCGCGACGGTCATGCCGCCACCCCCCGATCGTCGAGCAGAGTGTCCATTGTGGTGGCGAACGAGCGCCAGAGCTTGCCGGAGCGGGTCAACTGGTCACGCCCCGCGGCGTTGAGTGAGTAGTACTTGCGGTGCGGCCCGGATTCGCTCGGCACGACGTAGGTGGTGAGCAGGCCGGCGGCGAAGAGGCGGCGCAGCGTCCCGTAGACCGAGGCGTCACCGACCTCCTCCAGGCCGGCCTCGCGCAGCCGGCGCAGGATGTCGTAACCGTAACCGTCCTCCTCTCGGAGCACGGCCAGGACGGCCAGATCAAGCACGCCCTTCAACAACTGTGTGGTGTCCACGCATTGCACACTACTGCGTAATGCGAAGTAGCGTCAACGCATCCGCCCCGACACGCCGCCAGTGAGGCGCCGGGGCGCTGATCGACTCGGTTTTCAGGAAATCGGGGCATCCGAGGCACCTGGACACCACGACTTCAATGAAGGCGAGTTGATCAACTCCGCGCGCGCGGTGGCTTACCGGACGCTCCAGGCGATCCCGTCGAGGATGTCGTGCTCCGAGGCGACCACCGACGGCATCCCGGCCCGCTCCATGATCACGCGAAGCACCAGGGCACCTGCGCCGATCACGTCGGCGCGGCCCGGGTGCATCACCGGGTTCGCCAACCGCTGCGCACGGGTCTGACCCAGCAGCTCCGCTGTCACCCGGGCGACCTCCTCGTACGACACCCGGGCGTGGTGGATGCGCTCCGGGTCGTACTCCCGCAGCCCCTGCGCCAGGGCGACCACTGTGGTGACCGACCCGGCGAGGCCGACCAGGGTGGCCGCCTCGCGACCGGGCACCACGGCGAGCGCCTGGTCCACCACCGCAGCGATGTCGGCCTGCGCCGCCTCGACCTGCTCGGCCGTCGGCGGGTCACCGGGCAGGTGCCGCTCGGTCATCCGGACGCAGCCGATGTCCACCGAGATCGCCGACCGCACCCCGGCGGCCCGGTCACCGACCACGAACTCGGTGGAACCACCACCGATGTCGACGACCAGGAACGGCTCCTTCGCGTCGGCGGGCAGCCCGCGCACCGCGCCGGTGAACGACAACCGGGCCTCCTCGTCGCCGCTGACCACCTCGGGCGCGACACCGAGGGTGGCCCGCACCATCTCGGTGAAGTCGGCGGCGTTGGCGGCATCGCGCGAAGCCGAGGTGGCACACATCCGCACCCGCTGCGCGCCCAGCTTCTCGATGTCGGCGGCGTACGACGCCAACGCCACCCGGGTCCGCTCGATCGCCTCCGGCGCCAGTCGGCCGGTGCGGTCCACGCCCTGCCCCAGGCGGACGATCTCCATCCGCCGGGTCAGGTCGACCAGCGGCGCCTGCGGCCCGGCCGAGGCGTCGGGCAGGTCGGCGACCAGCAGTCGGATCGAGTTGGTCCCGCAGTCGATGGCCGCCACACGCGTCGTCACGGCAGCAACCTTACGGCAGGACGGGCGGCCACCCGGCGGCTTGGTTGGGCGTGGGCCACGAGTCGCCCAGGTCCCCCGACCGGCCCCGCAACAACCCCAACCCGAGCGCGGTCAGGTGATGCCGGACGGCCCCGCCCTCCCGCTCGCTGGTCACCAGACCGGCGGTCCGCAGCGCGCGGGCGTGCTCCGAGGCCGAGGAGAGACTGATCCCGACCGCCCGGGACAACACGGTGGTGGTCAACCCGCCGTCGGTCGCCAGCCGGCGCAGCACCAGCGCCCGGGTGACGCCGAGCAGCCGACCGAGGGCATCGTCGTCGGCGGGAGCCCCGCGCGCGGGCATGACCACCGGGTAGACGAGCAGGATCGGGAAGCCCTGCTCGACAAGCACCCGAGGCCGCGGCCCGGCCAACGGTGAGGGCAGCAGGATGATCCCGTGGCCGGTGCCGGGGAGATCGCCGTCCCACCACGTGCGTACCTCCAGCACCGGCTCCCGCCACCGGATCCCCGGGTGCAGACCCGCGAAGAGTTCGGCCAGTCCGTGCTGCGCCAGCCGCTGGCTGGCGGATGCCACCTGCTGACGGTACGCGGACACCAGCTCGGCCCAGTGCGGTTCGAGCACCGCGTCGAACCAGGTCCGCACGGCCCCGCCGAACAGGTCCAGCACCTCCGGGTCGGCCGCCGCGAACCGCCGCCGCAGCAGGCTGGCCGACGTGTCCGCGTAGGCCAGGGTGACCTCGGCGCGGACCCGCCGCGCCGGGGTGGCCCGGATCGCCTCCAGACCGGCCTCGACCGACTCCAGGCCGTCGAAGGGAGTGACGAAGTCCGGCAGACGTCCCCGGTCGGGCAGCAGGTGCCGCAGCACCGCTGTGGCAGCCTGGGCGGCAGCCGTGCCCTCGGCCGCTGCCGCACGCTCGGCCAGGGCCGGCGCCATCGCCGCGACAGTGGGATCGCGCAGCCACTGACCAGCCAGCAGCGCGATCCCGACCGGATGCAGTCGATCGGCGAACCGCACCCGGCACAGGTCGGCCGACCCGAGCTGGAGGCGAAGCATGGCAATAGCCTGCCTGCCTTCGCCCAGGACCGAAAGGGTTGATCCGCGGCCGAACGCTCTCCAGTGTGGACTGCGGGGTCGACGGGGGGTGGCCGGCGTGCGGCGAACAGTGGCGGTGTTGACGGGGCTCTGCCTCATGGTCGTTGCCGCAGCTTGTGGTGAGCGGGGGCAACCCTCGTCGGCCCCGCCAGCCGCATCGTCCGCGTCGAGCGAACGACCGGCGGCCGGTGACCACCATCTCACCCTGCACCACAACGGACTCGACCGCACCTACTTGCTGCACGCGCCCCCGGGGTACGACCCGGGCAGGCCCTCCGCGCTGGTCATCGCGCTGCACTTCTATCCCGGCCTCGGATCCTCGATGCGGGAGTTGGCGGGCCTGGACGCCAAAGCCGACAAGGACAACGTGCTGGTCGCCTACCCCGACGGGCAGGGCGGTGGCTTCAACGCGCTGGTCTGCTGCGGCGGCGCGGACGACGTCGGCTTCCTCAACGCCCTCACCGACCATCTGGTGCAGACCTGGCACGCGGACCCGAACCGCGTGTTCCTCACCGGCATCTCGAACGGCGGCGACATGAGCTTCCGGACGGCGGTGGAGAGCACTGGCAGGTTCGCCGCGATCGGGGTGGTCAGCGGTGGTTACAGCGGAAATCTGACCACCGCCGACAGTTACGTGCCGAAGAGCCCGGTCTCCGTGATCACCTTCATCGGCGGCCAGGACCGCTACGCCTCGATCTTCCAGGCCGGCATGCGGACCTGGCAGCAGCGGCTCGGCTGCCGGCCGAGCCCGAAGGCGTCCGGGGTGCCGGGTGTGACGCACACGGTGGCGGGCTGCGCGGACGGCAGCGAGGTCAGCGTCTACACGATCGCCGACATGGGCCACAGTTGGCCGGGAGCGACAACGGGCCAACTCGCCGCATCCTCCGCGGGGCTGTCCGCCACCGACCTGATGTGGGAGTTCTTCGCCGCCCACCCGCGCAAGGCCTGACCTACAGGCGCAGCAGCATCCGGGTGTTGCCCAGCGTGTTCGGCTTGACCCGCTCCAGGTCGAGGAACTCCGCGACACCCTCGTCGTACGAGCGCAGCAGCTGCTCGTAGACCGGCTGCGGCACCGGAGCGCCGTCGATCTCGCGGAAACCGAACGCGCCGAAGAACTGCGTCTCGAAGGTGAGCACAAAGATCCGCGCCACGCCCAACTCCCGGGCCGCGTCGATCAGCTCGCCCACCAGCCGGTGCCCGATCCGCCGGCCCCGACAGACCGGGTCCACCGCCACCGTGCGGATCTCGGCCAGGTCCTCCCACATGACGTGCAGCGCACCGCAACCCACCACGACGTCGTCCTCGGCCCGGACCGCGACCCGGAACTCCTGCACCTGCTCGTAGAGGGTGACTGTCGCCTTGCTCAGCAGCCGCCGGTCGTCGGTGTAGGTGTCGACGAGTCGTCGGATGCCCCGCACGTCCCCGGTGCGGGCCCGCCGTACGAGGATCTGACTCTCGGGTGCCTCGGACCCGGCCTGCGTGCTCATTCGGCCGCCGGCACGTCCACGCACGGCCCCGCCGACCACCAGGGCTCGACCAGGCCCAACGTCTCGTCGCCGAACGGGTTCACCCCGGGGCCGGCGCCCAGCGCGTGACCCAGGTGCACGTGCAGGCACTTCACCCGGCCCGGCATCCCGCCGGCCGAGATGCCGGCGATCTCCGGCACCTCGCCGATCGCCTCCCGGCGGGAGAGGTAGTCCTCGTGCGCGGCGCGGTAGTGGGCGGCCAACTCCGGGTCCGTCGTCAGCCGGTCCGCCATCTCCTTCATCAGCCCCGCCGACTCGAGTCGGCTGCACGCGGCGGTGGCCCGAGGGCAGGTCAGGTAGTAGAGCGTCGGGAACGGGGTGCCGTCGGCGAGGCGGGGGGTCGTCTCCACCACGTCGGGAAGGCCACACGGGCACCGGTGGGCCACCGCCCGGGTGCCCCGGGGCGTCCGGCCCAGTTGCGCGGCCACCGCGGCCAGGTCCGCCTCGGTGGCCGGCTCGCGCTGCGGCAGGGGAACGGAATCCGCCGCCGGCTCCGACGGTGGTACGACAGTCACGGTGCCCATCTCTCCTGGTGTGCTGGTCGGTGGATCACTGGCCCGGCTGCTGGCTGTCCGCCGCCCGCACGCTCGACCAGAGCGTGTCGTACCAGGTCACCGGCCCGGTTGGCGGGGCCGTACCGGCCGACTTGCCGGCGTCCCGGGCGGCGCCCTCCGGGTCGTGCAGCACCACCATCATCTTCTCGCCCGGCTCGCCCATGAAGAACCGCTCCCGAGCCTGCGTCTTGATGAACTCGTCGTCTTTCCAGTTGGCGGCCTCGGCGGCGAGCTTCGCGATCTCCCGCTCCTGCACCGCCTGGGCCGCCTCCATCCGCTCGATGTCGGCCTGCTGGTCCAGGTAGACCCGAACCGGGTAGGTGTAGGCCAGAGCGAGCGCGATCAGGACCGCGAACAGCACTGTGGCCCGGCCGGTGAAGCGACGGGGGTGGGGTGCGGCGAGCCGCTTCACGGAACCAGCGGCAGCGGTACGCCGAGCGGCGGCGGGACGATTCGCGGAGCGCACGCCTTCGGCGCCGCGGGCAGCACCCGGCGCGCGACCGGCTGCGCGCGGCTCGGCGCGTACGCCGGCCTCCCGGACCGATCCCCGCGTGGCACGCCCGCCGCCCGGCCGACCGGACTGACCCGGCCGGCGGGCGGGACGCTGACCACCCGGTGTGCGGCGCTGCTGCATCGTCACACCCCTCCCCCGAGGCTTCGTGCGTCTCAGGCCGAACGGTAGCGCGGGAACGCGCCAGCGCCGGCGTAGCGCGCCGCGTCGGCCAGCTCCTCCTCGATCCGGAGCAGCTGGTTGTACTTGGCGACACGGTCCGAGCGGGCCGGGGCGCCGGTCTTGATCTGGCCGCAGCCGGTGGCCACCGCCAGGTCGGCGATGGTGGTGTCCTCGGTCTCGCCGGACCGGTGGCTCATCATGCACTTGAAGCCGGCCCGGTGGGCCAGGTCCACCGCGTCCAGGGTCTCGGTCAGCGAGCCGATCTGGTTGACCTTGACGAGAACGGCGTTCGCCGCCTTCTCCGCGATGCCGCGGGCGATGCGCTGCGGGTTGGTCACGAACAGGTCGTCACCGACGATCTGCACCCGGTCGCCGATCGAGGCGGTCAGCGTCTGCCAACCGCTCCAGTCGTCCTCGGCCAGCGGGTCCTCGATCGACACGATCGGGTACTCGTCGGCGAGCTTCGTGTAGTAGGTGCTCATCTCATCGGCGGACTTCGAGGCACCCTCGAACGTGTAGGTGCCGTTGTCGAAGAACTCCGTGGCCGCCACGTCGAGCGCGAACACGATGTCGGTGCCGAGCCGGTAACCGGCCTTCTCGACCGCCTCGGCGATCAGGTCCAGAGCCGCCGCGTTCGTCGGCAGGTTCGGCGCGAAGCCACCCTCGTCGCCGAGCCCGGTGGAGAGGCCCTTCTTCTTGAGCACCGACTTCAGCGCGTGGTAGACCTCCGCGCCCGAGCGCAGCGCCTCACGGAAGGTGGGCGCGCCGATCGGCGCGATCATGAACTCCTGGATGTCGACGTTCGAGTCGGCGTGCGCGCCACCGTTGAGGATGTTCATCATCGGCACGGGCAGGAGGTGCGCGTTCGGGCCGCCCAGGTAGCGGAAGAGGCTCAGCTCGGCGCTGCCGGCAGCGGCCTTCGCCACCGCCAGGGAGACCCCGAGGATGGCGTTCGCGCCCAGCTCCGACTTGCTCTCCGTGCCGTCGATGTCGAGCATCTTCTGGTCGATCAGCCGCTGCTCGCTGGCCTCGTACCCGATGATCTGGTCGACGATCTTGTCTTCGACGTTGGAGACCGCCTTCTCCACGCCCTTGCCCTGGTAGCGGTCGGCGTCACCGTCGCGCAGCTCGATCGCCTCGAAGGCGCCGGTGGAGGCGCCGGAGGGCACGGCGGCGCGGGCTACCGTGCCGTCGTCCAGACCGACCTCGACCTCGACCGTCGGGTTGCCCCGCGAGTCGAGAATCTCCCGGGCGACGATTCCCTCGATGGTTGCCACTAAGTCGCTCCTCGTTGTTGTGATCCGGTCCGTGGGTGGGCCGCGACGGTGCGGCTGAGGCAGGTGTTGAACGCAGCGTATCGGGCGACGCGAACGGGCACGGCGTCGCCCGCGCACCCGGGTCACCCCGCGTTGACGGACATTCCCGGATTTCCGGGCGTCAACCGGCAACGGGTTTGCGCTGCGCGGACCAGATCCACCAGGCTGGTCGCCATGCCCGCCGCCTCGACCACCCTCCGCATGCTCGCCGTGTCGGTCATCGCGTCGCTCACGGTCACCGGCTGTCAGACATTCGAGGACGCCGGAGTCGCCATGGGCCGCTCGGAACTCGTCAACGACCTCGCCGCCCGGCTCGATCGGGCACTGGAGTTGACCTACTCGGCCGACTACCAGTTGCCCGGCGGCCAGCGCGCCGCGATCGCGCAGGCACAGGACCCGGCGCGATCCACCTACACCTATCCGGGCGGGCAACTCACCGTCACCCCGGAGGCCATCACCCGGTGCACGACGACCGGCGCCCGCCCGCAGTGCACGCTGATCACCCCACCCACCCCGGGCAGCAAGCCCACAGTGACGCTGTTCGGTGAGGCCAACCAGCAGGGCCTCGTCACGCCGCCGGTGGTGGTCGGGCTGCTCACCGCCGCCGCGCTCGACCCACAGGCGGTCATCAAGCAGAGTGACACCACCGTCGCCGGGCACCACGCCGCCTGCGTCGCGGTGCAGAGCTCGTCGTCCGGCGACTTCACCGCCTGCGTGACCACCGAGGGCGTGCTCGGCAGCTTCACCGGGCCGGTCGACGGCAAGCCGATGGAGCTGGCACTGAGCAACTACTCCGCGACCGTCGACGAGGCCGCGTTCGAACCGCCCGCCGGCGCCGATGTCGTCGACCGCCGCCCCGGCGGCTCGTGACCGACCGACCGGACGAGCCCCCAACCGTCGCGCCGCCCGGTGGGTTCCTGCCCGGGGCCGATCGGAGCCTGCCTCCCGGCCCCGGTGACCTGGCCCTGCCGGTGACCGGCGCGAAGCTGCTGACCGGCGTCGACGGCCAACTCCTCCGCGTCGCCGACCTGCCCGCCGACACTGACTGGGTGCCGCTGGGCACGCTCGACGGAGTGCCCGCCTGGGGCGCCGACCTGACCACCACAGCCAACGACCTTCCCGGTCCGGCGCGCGCCTGGGCGTCACTCGCCGCCGAGGTGCCGGAGCCGCACGCCACGCTCGCCGGCCGGGCGCTGGCGGTGCTGACCTGGCGGCGTACTCACCGGTGGTGCGGCGCCTGCCGAGCGGAACTGACCGACCGACCCGGCGAGACCGCCCGACAGTGCCCCGACTGCGGCCTGTACGTGCCGATGCAGCTCTCCGCCGCCGTACTGGTGGCGATCACCCGGACCGGCCCACCCGGGCACGTTGACGAGCTGCTGCTGGTCCGGCACGCCACCGGTCCGACCGGGCTGTGGGCGCTGGTGGCCGGCTTCGTCGAAGCCGGCGAGACACTTGAGGCGGCGGTACACCGGGAGGTCGGCGAGGAGGTCGGGCTGCCCGTCGACCGGCTGGCCTACTTCGGCAGCCAACCGTGGGCGATCTCCGGCCCGGGCGTGCTGCTCGCCGGCTTCACCGCCCGTGCCGCCGACCCGCACGCCGAACCGGTGGTCGACGGGCGGGAGCTGACCAGGGCTCAGTGGTTCGGCCTGGATGCGCTGCCGGCGCAACTGCCGCCCGCGTACTCCATCTCGCGCTGGCTCATCGACGCGACGGTGACCGCCGGGCGGCGCTGAAACCCGCGCCGCCCGCGCTTTCTGCTCAGAGACCGAGCAGGGTGCGCAGGTGGCGCGGGGGCGGGCAGTCGTGGGCGAGCATCGCGTCGTGCCAGTCGCGGACCGACACCCCGTCGGGGCGGGCGGCGGCGATCTCGGCCACCTCGCTGTACCCGACGAAGTAGGTGGAGAGCTGGGTGGAGGTCAGCTGCGCGCGCCGCCACTTGCCGGCCGCCTCGCCCTCCTCCTGGAAGCCGCGCCCGGTCATCAACGCCATCGCCTCGGCCTCGGGCAGGTCCTCGGCGTGCACCAACTGGTCGAGCAGCGCGTTGATGGTCATTCGCAGTTGCATCTTGAGCTGCTGCAACCGCACCGGAAGACCGCCGAAGCCGAGCCCCGTCATCAGCTCCTCCGCGTAGACCGCCCAGCCCTCGATGAACGGGCCGGACTCGGCCAGCGCGCGGACCCGCGTCCCACCGACGTAGCGGCGGGCGTGGGCGAGCTGGAGGAAGTGCCCCGGCATCGCCTCGTGCACGGTGAGGTTGCGGATCATGTGGTCGTTGTATTCGCGGTAGAACGACTCGACCCGCTGTGCCGGCCACTCCGACGGGGTGGGCGCGATGCAGTAGAAGGTCGGCACGACGGCGGTCTCCAGCGGGCCGGGCGCGTCGCAGTACGCCACCGCGACCCCCCGGGCGAACTCCGGCATCTCCTGGATCACGCAGCGGTCGTCGACCAGTGTGACCAGGTCGTGTGCGCGGACGAAGTCGGTCGCCTCGTCCAGGGTCACCCCGGCCAGCTCGACGATCGTCGCGTCGTTCGGGTGCTCGCCGGCGAGCAGGTCCAACGCCCGACGCACTGTCGCGTCGTCGGCCGGACCGCCGACCAGCTCGACGGCGGTCTCGCGGATCTCCGCGGTGACGCGGTCCAGGTTGGCCCAGGCGCGACGCTGGATCTCGGCGGCGCCCAACTCGGTGTCGAGGGTGTGCCAGAGCCGTGCCTCCCAGCGACGCCGGCCCAGTCGCGGGTCACGGCCGGGGCCGGCATCGGCGGCCAGGCCGGTACGCAGCCAGGCGACGAACTCCTCCAGCGCGGCGATCGCGGCGGTGGCCGCCGGCTCGACCCGGTCGAGGTGGCCCGGCGCCTGGGCGAGCAACGGCGGCAGCTCGTCGCGGATCAGCGCGGCCGTGCCGGTGAACTGCCCCACCGCCGTCTCCGCGTGGATGCGCGGCATGTCCCGCAGCGTCGCGCGGGCGGTGGCGAGGGCGTCCGGTACGGCGGCGAGCCGGCCGGCCAGTTGGGTCAGCCGCACGTCCGCGGGGGCGTACGGGCGGGCCAGCAGCGGGTGCAGCAGCGGGCCGGGGTTGTGCCGCAGCGGATCCCACTCGTGCGAGCGGATCTCGGTCAGCTCGAACAGCTCCCGGTCCACGAATGAGGTGAGCAGCGCGTGGTCGACCTGCTCATCGATGTCGAGCGAGTCTGGGTCCAGTTCGGACAGTGCGTTCCCCGCGTCGGAGAGCATCGCCCGATCGGCGGTCAACCCGTCGGCGGACAGGTCCGGCAGTCGGTCGTCGAACCGGTGGTCCCCGGCGGCGGTGGCAACCCCCGGCCGCGACTCCAGTAAAGCCTCGACAACCCGCTCAGCCAGCACCCCAAACGCTTCCACCGCCCCACCCTACCGACCACCCCACCCCAGGCCGCCGGTTCCGCCCACCGCCCCCGCACCGTCGGGTTGATCAAGAGGTTTCCGTCAGGCTCGAGCCGAACCCTGACGCAAACCTCTTGATCACCGCGGGCTGGCGGGTGGGGGTGGGGGTTCGGCTTGGCGGATGGCTTCGGCGTAGGCCAGGGTGGCGCGGCGAAGGGCTGCCTCGGGGTCGATGCCTGCCTCGCGGGCCGCGGCGACCGTTGCCAGCAGGCTGGCACCCAGTCGCGCTTCGGCGTCCACCTGGGTGTCCGCCAACGGGGGCGGAACCTCGATGCCCCTGCGGGCGGCGCGGCCGAGGATCTGCGTTGCCAGGGCCAGCGCGGGCTGACTCAGGGCCACGCCGTCCAACACCGAGTGCCGTGCCTTCTCCGCGCGCTTGATCCGCTCCCAGTTCTCGGTGATCTCCTCCAGGGTGCCCGCCTCAGCACCGGCGAAGACGTGCGGATTACGCCGGATCATCTTGTCGACCAGACCACCGGCCACGTCGTCGATGGTCCACCGCTCGTCCTCGGGCAACTCCTCGGCGAGCCGCGCGTGCAGCACCACCTGCAACAACACGTCGCCCAACTCCTCGCGCAGCGCGTCGGTGTCGTCGGCGCTGATGGCGTCGTAAGCCTCGTAGCTCTCCTCCAGCAGGTAACCGGCGAGGCTGCGGTGCGTCTGCGCCCGCTTCCACGGGTCGCCACCCGGAGAGGCCAGTCGATCCAGCACGGCCACCGCGTCGAGCAGCCGGGCACCCGGCGGATCCCACGAGCCGTACATCAACTCCATCTCGGCCAACCCGGGCTGCCGGGCCAGCCGCAGACCCAACTCCCGGGCCAGCGCCTCGTCACCCGCCGGACCGGCCAGCCACACCACAGTGCCGTGCTTCGCCACCGCGTCCAGCAACGGCTGCGTCGCCGGACCGTCCACCACGGTGACCTCGGCGCCCGCCTGGCGCACGGCCGTGGTCAACTCGCTGTCCGCGCCGGTCAACACCGGGTGCTGGCGTACGACGTCCCAGGCCGCGGCCGTCAACAGGCCGGCGGGCAACCGAGGTGAGGTGACCAGGAGGACGATCCGTGCGGTCATGCTCAGCTGGCCGTGCCCTCGGCCTCCGGCGTCCCGGTCGGCCCCTCCGGGGTGGAAATGTCGGTGACCGCGTCAGAGGCCGGCTCACCCAACGGCACACTCACCGCGGGTGCGTCACCGGCGAAGCTGAGCAGCGGGAACTCAAGCGGACGGTACCGAGGGCTGACGGTGACGTCGTAACGACCGACCGCCTCGGCCAGGATCCGCTTGGTCGCCAGCGCGCCGCGTAGCTGCTCGCCGTCGAGCTGCTGGGCGGCGTCCGCGTCGGTCACCTCAGCTGGGATCTTGCCGGCCGCACGCCCGGCGGCGATCACGTCGGCGATCTCCTCCTTGGTCGGCTCGACCGGCTCGGCCGGCAACCCGGACAGGCAGGTGAAGAGCTTCGCCACCTCCCGCACGTGCCCGGTCTCCGGGGCGAGACCGAGCTGCTGGGCGGCCTGGTCGGCCGCCACCTGGCCGCGCGGCTGGTAGTTCTTCTCGGCGGAGAGCTTCTCGCACACCTTGGTCAGCACCATGGTCCGAACCACGTCGGCCACCTTGGGCAGGGTCGGTTGCGCCGCCTCGGGCTGCCCACTGGCGGATGACTCCGGCGCCGGGTTCTTCGTCCGCAGGTCCTTCATCGCGGTGGTGACCTGAACGTCGGTGATGCGCTGGTCACCGATGTAAGCGGCGATACCAGGCTCAGCACGGCAACCGGAGAGGGCGACGAGGCCGAGCGCCACAGTGGCGACGGCGGCAAGACGGCGAGCACGCATAGCCGTCACTCTCTCACGCCGTCACCCGGGGTTGTGACGCCCCCCACCTTCGCTGATCCCACGACCAGGGACGGCGTCGACGGACCGTCCCTGGTCGAGAGCACACCGCCGGCTCAGGCACTCGCGGCGACGGTGATGGTTCAGGCGCTCGCTGCGACGGCGAGTGGGGCGGGAGCACCGAGCACATCGGAGAGCAGTTGCGCGCACCACTGGAGCAGCGCCTGGTCACGCAGCGGCTCGCCGCCGATCCGACGGGTGGTCGGTCGGGGCACGCTGACCTGGTCGGTGGCCTGCTTGTAGACGGCGTCCGGGTGGTAGCGCTTGAGCCGCATCTGCTTCGAGTCCGGCAACGGCAGCGGGCCGAACCGCACGTGCTTGCCCTGCATGGACACGTCGGTGAGGCCGTAGCGGCGGGCCAGCAGACGGAACCGGGCCACCTCCACCAGGTTCTGCACCGGGGCCGGCGGCTCGCCGTACCGGTCCTTCATCTCGGCGACCACCTCACCCAGCCGCTCCTCGTCGCGCGCCTCGGCCAGCTTGCGGTACATCTCCAGGCGCAGGCGCTCCACGCTCACGTAGTCGTGCGGCAGGTGCGCGTCGATCGGCAGGTCGATCTTGACGTCGGGCTCGTCCTCCGACCGCTCACCCTTGAACGCGGAGACCGCCTCGCCGACCATCCGCACGTACAGGTCGAAGCCGACGCCCTCGATGTGCCCGGACTGCTCGCCGCCGAGGAGGTTGCCGGCGCCCCGGATCTCCAGGTCCTTCATCGCCACGTACATGCCGGCACCCAACTCGGTGTGCTGGGCGATGGTCGCCAACCGCTCGTGGGCGTGCTCGGTGAGCGGCTTCTCGGGCGGGTAGAGGAAGTAGGCGTACGCCCGCTCCCGGCCCCGGCCGACCCGGCCCCGGATCTGGTGCAGCTGGGCCAGGCCGAGCAGGTCGGCCCGCTCCACGATCAGGGTGTTGGCGTTCGGGATGTCGATGCCCGACTCGACGATCGTGGTGCAGACCAGGACGTCGAACTCCTTCTCCCAGAAGCCGACCATGACCTTCTCCAGGGCGTCCTCGCCCATCTGGCCGTGCGCCACCGCGACCCGCGCCTCGGGCACCAGCTCCCGCAGCCGCCGTGCCGCCCGGTCGATCGACTCGACCCGGTTGTGCAGGTAGAAGACCTGCCCGTCGCGGAGCAGCTCACGGTGAATGGACGCGGCGACCTGCCGGTCGTCCTGCGCGCCGACGAAGGTGAGCACCGGGTGCCGCTCCTCCGGCGGGGTGGCGATGGTGGACATCTCCCGGATGCCGGTGATCGCCATCTCCAGGGTGCGCGGGATCGGGGTGGCCGACATGCTGAGCACGTCGACCGACGCGCGCAGCGTCTTCAGGTGCTCCTTGTGCTCGACACCGAAACGCTGCTCCTCGTCGACGATCACCAGACCGAGCTGCTTGAAGCGGGTCGCCGTCTGGAGCAGCCGGTGCGTGCCGATGACGATGTCGACGGTGCCGTCGGCGACCATCTCCAGCGTCCGCTCGGTCTCCTTCGGAGTCTGGAACCGGGACAGCTGCCGGATCTGGACCGGGAACTGGCTCATCCGCTCGGCGAACGTGTTGTAGTGCTGCTGAACCAGCAGGGTGGTCGGCACCAGCACCGCCACCTGCTTACCGTCCTGCACCGCCTTGAAGGCCGCCCGGACCGCGATCTCGGTCTTGCCGTAGCCGACATCACCGCAGATCAGCCGGTCCATTGGGACGGTCTGCTCCATGTCCCGCTTGACCTCGTCGATCGCGGCGAGCTGGTCCGGCGTCTCCTGCCAGGGGAAGGCGTCCTCCAGCTCACGCTGCCACGGGGTGTCCGGGCCGAACGAGTGCCCCTTGGACGCCTTACGGGCGGCGTAGAGCTGGATGAGCTGCGCGGCGATCTCCCGGACCGCCTTGCGGGCCCGGGCCTTGGACTTCTGCCAGTCCGAGCCGCCCATCTTGTGCAGGGTCGGCTGTTCGCCGCCCACGTAGCGGGAGAGCTGGTCGAGCTGGTCGGTGGGGACGAACAGGCGGTCGCCGGGCTGACCCCGCTTGCTGGCCGCGTATTCGATCACCAGGTATTCGCGGCTGGCCCCGTTGACGGTGCGCTGCACCAGCTCGACGTAGCGGCCGATGCCGTGCTGCTCGTGCACCACGTGGTCGCCGGCCTTCAACTCCAGCGGGTCGATGGTGTTGCGCCGCCGGCTCGGCATCTTGCGCATGTCCCGCGTCGAGGTGCCCCGACCGCCGGTCACGTCATTGCCGGTGAGCAGCACGAAGCGGGACGCCTCGTCGACGAACCCGCTGCTCAGTGCACCACAGGTGACCACCAGCTCGCCGGGGACGGGCGCGGTCGGCACCTCCTCGGTCAACCGGGCACCCAGGCCGGCGTCGCGCAGCACCTCCACCGCCCGCTGGGCGGGGCCGTGCCCCTCGAAGACCAGCGCGATCGACCAACCCTCGCCGGCCCAGCGCTTGAGGTCGTCGACCACCCGCGAGGTCTCGCCGTGATAGAGCGGCGCCGGTTGGGCGGACAGGGTCACCGCGATGGCGTCGTCCGGAGTGACTGCGGCCTGCTCGGGCGCGTCCTCCCAGGGCTGCCGCGTCTCGGCGCTCTCCCCCTCCACCAATCCGAACGGGGACAGCGTCCACCACGGCTGGCCGAGCCTGCCAGCGGCGGCGCGTACCTCGCCGAGAGTGCGGAAGGCGGCGGCGCCGACGTCCACCGGGGCCTGGCCGCCGACCGCGGCGGCGGCCCAACTGGCCTGCAGGAACTCCTCCGAGGTACGCACCAGGTCGTGCGCCCGCGTGCGGATCCGTTCCGGGTCGCAGAGCAGGACGTGGGTGCCGGCCGGCATGGCGTCGAGCAGCAGCTCCAGTGAGTCGGGGCCGACCAGCACCGGGGCCAGCGACTCCATCCCCTCCACCGGGATGCCCTCGGCCAGCTTGTCGAGGATCTCGGCCAGCTCGGGGTGCTGCTCGGCGAGCGCGGCCGCCCGGTCGCGGACCGCCGGGGTGAGCAGCAGCTCACGGCAGGGCGGTGCCCAGAGCAGCGGAACCTGCTCGATGGTCCGTTGGTCGGCGACGGCGAAGGTGCGGATCTCCTCCACCTCGTCGCCCCAGAACTCGACCCGGGACGGGTGCTCGTCGGTGGGCGGGAAGACGTCCAGGATGCCGCCGCGCACCGCGAACTCGCCGCGCTTGGTGACCAGGTCGACCCGGGCGTACGCCATGTCGATCAGCCGGCGGGCGACCTCTTCCAGGTCGGCCTCCTCGCCGGCAGCGAGCTGTACCGGCTCCAGATCGCCGAGCCCCTTCAACTGGGGCTGGAGCAGCGAACGGACCGGGGCCACGACCACTCGCAGCGGCCCGGTGCCGCCGTGCGCGTCGGTCGCCTCCGGGTGCGCCAGCCGGCGCAGCACGGCCAGCCGCCGGCCGACCGTGTCGGAGCGGGGGGACAGCCGCTCGTGCGGCAGCGTCTCCCAGGAGGGGAAGACCACTACCTGCTCGGCCGGCAGCAACCCGCCCAGCGCGGCGGCCAGGTCGTCGGCCTCCCGGGTGGTGGCGGTCACCGCCAGCACCGGTCGCCCGGCGCCGTCGTTGTCCGCGGCGACCGCCGCGACGGCGAACGGGCGCAGCGCCGCCGGGGCGGTGATGTCGAGGCCGTCGACCTGGGCGGCACCGGAGCGCGCCAGGTCACGCGCCCGGGTCAGCCCGGGGTCGGCCAGGGCGGCGGTGAACAGACCGGTGAGCAAGGGAAATCCTTCCCGGGGAGTCGACGCACACGACGGCGGCCCCTCGTCCAGCCGGACGGGGGGTGCACGACGCAAGCCTATCCCCGTCCACCGACACACACCCCCTTCCGCCCAGGTCCGCGCCGCGACGGCGCGCGTCACCCGCACCTCAGGGATCTTGACCGCCGCCGGCGGGCGTGGTCGGGTTTCGGTATGGGTGAGCAGTGGCGGGCACAGTTCGACGCGGAGGTCAGCTTCGCCAACGGCGGCGGGCTGCGTACCGAGGGGTTCCGGCTGGACATTCCCGGTCGGGAGATCACCGACGGCGACCTGGCGGCGTTGTTCGTCCGGCACCTCGGGCTGCTGATGGTCGCCGACGTCCGGATCAGCGCCAAGACGATCATCGAGGAGCCGCACAAGGGGGGCCGGGGTGTCGCGGTCGACGGATCCGGCGCGGGTCGTCGGCTGGTCGAACTGAGCCACGTGATCAGCGACGGGATGACCACCCTGCCGGATTGGCCGGGCCCCCGGATCACCGACTGGCTGACCTTCGCGGCATCCCGCGAGCGGTACGCCCCGGACACCGAGTTCCATGTGGCCCGAATCGACATGATCGCCAACACCGGCACGTACCTGGACACGCCCGCCCACCGCTGGGCCGGCCGGGACGACCTGACCGGGGTGCCGCTGGACCGTCTCGCCGATCTACCGGGGGTGGTGGTCCGGGTGCCGGCCGGCATCCGCGCGGTGGACCGGCTGATGCTTGCCCCGTACGAGGTGACCGGCCAGGCGGTGCTGCTGCACACCGGGTGGGACGCGCACTTCGGCACCGAGAGGTACGGCGCCCCGGACGCGCCGTACCTGACCGGGGACGCCGCCCAGGCGCTGGTCGACGCGGGGGCGGCAGTGGTCGGCATCGACTCGATCAACATCGACGACATGAGCCCGGCGGCCGCTGGCGTACGCCCCGCGCACAGCACGCTGCTCGCCGCCGGCATCCCGATCGTCGAGCACCTGACCGGCCTGGACGCGTTGCCGCCGAGCGGGTTCCGGTTCACCGCTGCCCCGCCGATGGTGGCCGGCATGGGCACCTTCCCCGTTCGCGCCTTCGCCGTCGTCAACCCCTGACGCCACCCGCGAGGCCGTCGACGCACGGCCGGCGGCCGGTCTCTGCCGCACCGTGGGGGCGCGCGGCCAACTGGTTCCACCCTGCGGTCTGCAAAACGGACCATAGGCTGACAACGTGGACAAGGACTCGCACGGCACAGCTCGCGACTGGGCGCCGCGCAGCATCGGACTGCTCCTCGGCACCCTCGTGCTGGCCACGGCGTTCATCGCGGCCTACGTCGGCGCGTTGCACCAGCCCACACCCCGCGACGTGCCGATCGGCGTCGTCTCCGGCGACCAACGCGCCCGGGCGACGCTCGACGCCGTGCGCGGCCAGACCAACATCCTCAAACCCATCGGGTACGACGACCCGGGCGCCGCCGAGCACGGACTGCTGAGCCGCGCGGTGTACGCCGTGCTCAGCACCGGACCCGACAACGGCCTGATCCTCACCGTGGCGAGCGCCTCCGGCCCCTCGGCCACCAGCGCGATCAAAGAGGTCCTCGGCACCGCCACCACCCGCACCGGCACCCCGCTCCAGATCGTCGACGAGGTGCCGGTCACCCCGGCCGACCCGCGCGGGGTGGTGCCCTTCTACCTGAACGTCGGGTACGTGCTCGGCGGCTACCTGGGCTCGACCGTGCTCGGGATATCCGCCGGCACCACCCCCCGAACGGCGCGACGCGCCGGACTGCGCATCGCCGCCCTGGCTGTCTACAGCGTGCTGCTCGGCATCGCCGGCGCGGTGGTGGTCGGACCCGTCCTGGACATCTGGCACCACGACGTGCCGACGATCGCCGCCATCGGCGCGCTGGCCGTCTTCGCCGCCGCCATGTTCGCCAGCGCCATCCAGGGTTGGCTCGGCGTCGCGGGCACCGCGCTGGTCATCCTGCTGTTGGTGGTGCTCGGCAACCCGGGGTCCGGCGGCATCTACGCGCCCGAGTTCCTGCCCGGGGTGCTGCGCGGCATGCACCGCTGGAACATCCCCGGGCTCGCCAACGACCTGACCAAGGCCGCCGTGTACTTCGACTGGCGGTCGGCCGGCTGGCCGGCTTTCGCCCTCGGGATCTGGACGGTGCTCGGAGCGCTCGGGTTGGTCAGCGCGAGCCTGGTCCGCGGCCGCCGGGCCGCCCCCTCCGGCCCCTCGCCGGACCGCGACGGTGGTTGAGATCACCCCGGAAAACACCCTCCCGAGGGCAGTGGATCACCAGGGGGCCCTCCAGACATCCCCGGCGCGCGGATACCATCCAGTAAGTCGGACAGCGCTGTCCTTCGTACCCACGTAAGGGAGCGCATCGTGACCGACCAGCACGACCACGACGGCCCGGACGCCGCACTGCGCGCCGACATTCGCCGACTCGGCACCCTGCTCGGCCAGACCCTGGCCCGCCAGGAGGGTCGCCCGCTGCTCGACCTCGTCGAGGAGATCCGCGCCCAGGTTCGCTCCGACGCCCCCGCGGCCGCCCAGCGCCTCGGCGGGCTCGACGTGACCACCGGCACCAAGCTGGCCCGCGCCTTCTCCACCTACTTCCACCTGGCCAACATCACCGAGCAGGTGCACCGTGCGCGTGATCTGCGCCGTCGCCGCGCGGTGCAGGGCGGCTGGCTGGACCAGGCCGCCAAGATGATCGCCGAGCGCGGGGTGCCGGCCGAGGAGATCGCCAACGCGGCTCGCCGGCTGGCGGTGCGACCGGTCTTCACCGCGCACCCGACCGAGGCGGCCCGTCGCTCGATCCTGTCCAAGTTGCGGGCGATCGCCGACGAGCTGGACACCGAGACCGCCAACGCGATCCTCTACGGCGCCAGCGACGAGGGCCCGGCCAACCGCCGGCTGGCCGAGTTGCTGGACCTGATGTGGCAGACCGACGAGCTGCGGCTCGACCGGCCGGACCCGACCGACGAGGCCCGCAACGCGATCTACTACCTGCGCGACCTGTACGCCGAGGCCGCCCCGCAGGTGCTCGACGACCTGGCCGACACGCTGCGCACGCTCGGCGTGGAAACCTCACCGACGGCCCGGCCGCTGAGCTTCGGCACCTGGATCGGCGGCGACCGCGACGGCAACCCGTTCGTCACCCCGGCGGTCACCCGCGAGGTGCTGACCATCCAGCACGAGCACGGCATCGCGGCCACCGAGAAGGCGATGGACCACCTGATCAACGAGGTCTCGGTGTCCCGCCGACTGCGCGGGGTGTCCCTGGACCTCTCCGCCAGCCTCGCCGCCGACCTGGACGCGCTGCCCGAGGTGGCGCAGCGCTTCCGCCGGGTCAACGCGGAGGAGCCGTACCGGCTCAAGGCACGCTGCGTGAAGGCGAAGCTCGCCAACACCCGGCTGAGGTTGCGCCAGGGCACCGCCCACGTACCGGGCCGGGACTACCGGGGCTCCGCCGAGCTGATCGCCGACCTCGACCTGCTGCGCGCCTCGCTGGCCCGCAACTCCGGGCAGCTCACCGCGGTCGGCCGGCTGGCCTCCACCATCCGTACGGTCTCCGCGTTCGGCCTGCACCTGGCCACCATGGACGTCCGGGAGCACGCCGAGGCGCACCACGCGGTGCTCGCGCAGCTCTACGAAGCGGTCGGCGAGGTCTCCGACTACCCGGCGCTGACCCGGCTGGAACGCACCAAGCTGCTCGCCGACGAGCTGACCGGTCGCCGTCCGCTGTCGACGGTCGACACGTCGCTGTCCGAGCCGGCCCGCAAGACGTTCGACGTGTTCGGGACCATCCGGGAGGCACAGGACCGGTTCGGCGCCGAGGTGATCGAGTCGTACATCATCTCGATGACCCTGGGTGTCGACGACGTGCTGGCCGCCGTGGTGCTGGCCCGCGAGGCCGGTCTGGTGGACGTGCACAGCGGACGGGCCCGGGTCGGGTTCGTGCCGCTCCTGGAGACCCCGGCCGAGCTGAACTCCGGCGGCGAACTCCTCGACGAGCTGCTGTCGCTGCCCGCGTACCGGGCGCTGGTGACGGCCCGGGGTGACGTACAGGAGGTCATGCTCGGCTACTCCGACTCGAACAAGGAAGCCGGGATCACCACCAGCCAGTGGTCGATCCACCGGGCGCAGCGCGCGCTGCGCGACGTGGCCGCCCGGCACGGTGTGCACCTGCGGCTGTTCCACGGCCGGGGCGGCACGGTCGGGCGCGGCGGCGGGCCGACGCATGAGGCGATCCTGGCGCAGCCGTACGGCACCATGGACGGCGCGATCAAGGTGACCGAGCAGGGCGAGGTGATCTCCGACAAGTACACCCTGCCCTCGCTGGCCCGGGAGAACCTGGAGCTCACCCTCGCCGCGGTGCTCCAGGCGACTCTGCTGCACACCGCACCCCGGCAGCCGGCCGAGATGTTGGAGCGCTGGGACGCGACGATGGACGTGGTCTCCGAGTCGGCGTTCCGGTCCTACCGGTCGCTGGTCGAGGACCCGGACCTGCCCGCGTACTTCTGGGCGTCCACCCCCACCGAGCTGCTCGGCGCGCTGAACATCGGCTCCCGGCCGGCGAAGCGCCCGAACACCGGCGCGGGCCTGTCCGGGCTGCGGGCCATCCCGTGGGTGTTCGGCTGGACGCAGACCCGGCAGATCGTGCCGGGCTGGTTCGGCGTCGGCTCCGGGCTTGCCGCCGCCCGCGAGGCCGGTCTGGCGGACGTGCTGGCCGAGATGCACCGCAACTGGCACTTCTTCCGCACGTTCCTGTCGAACGTCGAAATGATGTTGACCAAGACCGACCTGAGCATCGCCCGCCGGTACGTCGAGACGCTGGTGCCGAAGAAGCTGCACCCGATCTTCGAGCAGATCGAGCAGGAGTACGAGCTGACCAAGCGGGAGGTGCTGGCGGTGACCGCCTCACCGGCCCTGCTGGAGAACTCGCCGGTGCTTCAGCGCACCCTGGCCGTCCGCGACACCTACCTGGAGCCGCTGCACCACCTCCAGGTGGCGCTGCTGCGGCAGTACCGGGAGTCGGGCGCGGCCGGGAGGGCGATCGCCACCGCACCGGGCGGCCGACGCGCACCGAGCGACGGCACCGCACTGGAACGCGCGCTGCTCACCACCGTGAACGGCATCGCCGCCGGGATGCGCAACACCGGCTGATCGACAGGTACGAAAAACGGGCCCCGGTCGCTGCGACCGGGGCCCGTTTCCATAGGTCTGAACGACGGTCAGAAGTCGCCGCCGCCGAAGTCCCCGCCCCCGAAGTCGCCGCCGCCGAAGCCGCCACCACCGAAGTCGCCACCACCGAAGTCCCCACCGGCGTAGTCCCCGCCGCCGAAGTCCCCACCCTGGTCGCCGCCGCCGAAGTCGCCGCCCTGGTCACCGCCGTCGCCGCCCTGGTCGACACCGTCACCGAAGCCCTCCTGGTAGCCGGCGTCGTAGCCGTACCCCGGGTCGGCGAAGGCGGGAGAGAAGAGCGCGTCGGCAATCAGGATGCCGCCGAGCACACCGGCGCCGGCACCCAGCGCGGTCTTCCACCAGGGCGTCGAATACCAGCCGGCGGGCACCGGGCGACCCTGATAACGCCCACCGGGGTAGTAGTAGGGCGTTTCCCGGCCGGGTTGCGGCCCGGCCCGGAAGGTCTGCCCCTGCACATCGACCTCGCGCTCCTTGGTGAGCTGCCCCACGCCGCGGGCGGCGGCCAGGGTCGGCACCTCGGGGCCCGGATCGATGCCCAGCGCCGTACGCGCCGCCCGGATGTACGCCAAACCCTCCAGCGCGGTCTCCCGGGCCAGCCCGAACTGGTGCGGCGTGGACGCCTGCTCCAGCTGGGAGCCCGCCGCGTTGTACCGCTCACCGGCGTCGGCCAGCGCCTGGCGTACCGCTGGGTCGTCGCCGTGCAGGTTCATCAACTGGCCGCCGAGGCGCTCGTACCACCGCTGCGCCTCCGCGCGGGCGTCGCCGAGCTCGGTGCGCCGACGGGCACCGGCCTGAGCGCGGATGAGCGCGGCGGCGCCCAGCGCGCCGACCAGCACAACGGCGAGGCAGAGCACAAGTTCCATGTCATCGAACGTACCCCCGGGTCGCACGTCGTATCCGTCTGGCAAGCTCCGGTGATGGACGTCTCGACGCTGCTCCTGGTGATCGTGTGCCTCGGCGCCGGCGGGGCGGTGGGCTGGCTCGCGGCCCGGTCCCGGTCGGCCGCCGACATCGCCCGCCTGGATGCCACCCTGGCCGCCACCCGGGAGGGCGAGGGTCGGCTGGAGCAGTCCATGCGGGCGTTGAGCTACGAGGCCACCGCGCAGTCCCAGGAGGCGGTGGCCCGGGCGGTCGCGCCGCTGCACGACACCCTGCGCCGCTACGAGCAGCGGGTGGCCGAGCTGGAGCACGACCGCGTCGACGCGTACGCCGAGCTGCGTGAGCAGGTCCGCTCGATGAACGCGGTCTCCGGTGAGCTGCGCACCGAGACCAAGCAGTTGGTGGCTGCGCTGCGCGCACCGCAGGTGCGGGGCCGCTGGGGCGAGCACCAGCTGCGCCGGATCGTCGAGGCGGCCGGCATGCTGGAGCACTGCGACTTCTCCGAGCAGGTCACCGCCGCCACCGACCAGCAGGTCGTCCGACCGGATCTGGTGGTCCGCCTGCACGGTGGCCGCTCGGTGGTGGTGGACGCGAAGGCCCCGTTCGACGCGTACCTGACAGCCATGGAGGCCCGCGACGAGCGCGGCCGGGACACCCACCTCGACGCGCACGCGCGGCACCTGCGGGGGCACGTCGACGCCCTCGCCGCCAAGTCGTACTGGTCGGCGTTCGACAACTCACCCGAGTTCGTGGTGCTGTTCGTCCCCGCCGACCCGTTCCTCGACGTCGCGCTCCAGCGGGACCCGACGCTGCTGGAGCACGCCTTCACCCGCAACGTGGTGCTCGCCACGCCGGCCACGCTGGTCGCCCTGCTCCGCACCGTGGCCTACTCCTGGCGGCAGGAGGCACTGGCCCGCAACGCGCTCGCGGTGCACACCCTCGCCCGGGAGCTGTACGGCCGGCTCTCCACCCTGGGCGACCACGTTGGCAAGCTGGGGTCCTCGCTGGCCGGCGCGGTGACCGCCTACAACCGGGCGGTCGGCTCGCTGGAGGCCCGGGTGCTGGTCAGCGCCCGCAAGCTCGCCGAGTTGGGCGTCTCGGACGACGAGTTGGCCACGCCGGCCCAGGTCGAGTTGACGCCCCGGCAGCCGCAGGCCCCCGAGCTGGCCGATCCGGCCGACGAGGTCTCGGCCCGCTAGCCATCTATGTGACAGTGTGTGTGCCCGCATGTCACGAACTGGTCACAAGGGACCGACCAGTAGTGACAGTGCTTGTCGACACCCCGAAAGATTCTGCTCACCCGAGCGCCCTTCTCTGAAGGGCCCTGTTCTCTGGAGGTAAAGAGAACGTGAGCAGACTTCGAAACCTGAGCCGGCGCACCTCAGCCGCGCTCTTCGCGTCGGTCCTGGCGGCGAGCGCCATGACGACCATGGGTGGTGCCGCCACCGCGGCCGCCGCTCCCGCCACCACACCGGACGCTTCCCCGGCCACCGCCGCCGAGACGCTGGGCGCCCACGACGCCAAACTGCTCAGCGAGGCCCGCGCCAAGAAGGCCCCCACCGTCACGTTGATCGTCGCCACCGAGAAGGGTGAGGCAGGGGACGTCGCCGACAGCCTCACCAAGCTCGGCGGCACTGTCAGCCAGCGGCAGGACCGGGTCGGCTTCGTGCTGGCCAAGGTCCCGACCGACCGCGTGCTCAAGGCGGCACGGCTGCCCGGCGTCTCGGCCGTCGACCTGGACGAGGTCATCCAACTGCCGGACCCGGCCCCGGAAAACACCCCCACCGGCACCGCCGGCGCGCGGCAGGCCACCGTCGGGGCGCCGGGAGAGACCACCCCGGCCGACAACCCCTACATGCCCACCAACGAGACCGGCGCGGTGGCGTTCACCGCGGCCCACCCCGAGTGGGACGGCCGGGGCGTCACGATCGGCATCATGGACTCCGGTGTGGACCTTGCCCACCCGGCGTTGCAGCAGACCACCACCGGCGAGCGCAAGATCGTCGATTGGGTCACCGCGACCGATCCGCTGGAGGACGGCTCGTGGCGGCGGATGCAGGCCGAGGTCGCCGGCCCGTCGTTCACCATCGCCGGCGGCACCTGGACGGCACCGGCCGGCACGTACCGGTTCAACCTGTTCAGCGAGTCGGTCACCACCGCGAGCGACGCCCGGGGTGACGTCAACCGCGACGGCGACACGACCGACACCTGGGGTGTGCTCTTCGACCCGGCCACCAACAACATCCGGGTGGACGCCAACCAGAACCTCAACTTCACCGACGACCCGGTCATGCGGCCGTACAAGGAGAAGTACGACATCGGCTACTTCGGCACCGACAACCCGGCGACCCCGGTCGCCGAGCGGCAGCCGTTCGTCGTCGAGTTCCGCAAGAACGTCAACACCACGCCGATCGGGCTGCCGGGCACCTACGACTACGTCAACATCGGCATCGTCGAGAGCACCCACGGCACCCACGTCGCCGGCATCACCGCCGCCAACGACATGCTCGGCAACGGGGCCTTCGACGGCGCCGCGCCCGGCGCCAAGCTGGTCTCCGCCCGCGCCTGCTCCTGGGGCGGCGGCTGCAGCGCGGCGGCCCTGACCACCGGCATGATCGACCTGGTGGCCAACCGTGGCGTCGACATCGTCAACATGTCGATCGGTGGCCTTCCCGGCCTGAACGACGGCAACAACGCGCGGACGAACCTCTACAACGAACTGATCGAGACGTACGGCGTGCAGTTGGTCATCTCGGCCGGCAACTCCGGCCCGGGTCTCAACACCATCGGCGACCCGTCGGTGGCCAGCAACGTGATCAGCGTTGCCGCCAACATCAGCAAGGACACCTGGCTGGCCAACTACGGCTCGGTCGTCAAGAAGAAGAACGCACTGTTCAACTTCTCCTCCCGTGGCCCACGCGAGGACGGCGGCTTCAAGCCGAACATCGCCGCCCCCGGCTCGGCCATCTCCACCGCACCGACCTGGCAGCTCGGCGCCCCGGTCCCCGAGGCCGGATACGCGCTGCCCCCGGGCTACGCGATGCTGAACGGCACCTCGATGGCGTCTCCGCAGACCGCCGGCGCCAGCGCGTTGCTGCTGTCGGCCGCCAAGGCCACCGACCGGGGCGTCAGCCCGGCGGCACTGCGGCGGGCGCTGTTCACCTCCGCCAAGCCGATCGCGGACGTGCCGACGTACGCGCAGGGCTACGGCATGGTCAACGTTCCGGGCGCCTGGCAGCTGCTGCGCCAGGGCGTCGAAACCCGGTCGTACGTCTCCGACGCGCCGGTCTGCAGCCCCCTCGCGGAGCAGCTGACCATCTGGAACGGTGTGAAGTTCGTACCAAACCCGGGTCGGGGCACCGGCGTCTACAACCGTTGCACCTCGTCCGAGGGTGGCCACAAGGTCGGCCAGAGCAAGACGTACCCGGTCAAGCTCACCCGCACCAGCGGCCCGGCCGGCACCATCAAGCACAACATCACGCTCCAGGGCAACGACGGCACCTTCAAGGCACCGAAGACCGTCGCGTTGCCGCTCAACAAGGCCGTCACCATCAGCGTCACCGCCAAGCCGGCCACCGAGGGTGCGCACGGCGCGATCGTGCGGATCGACGACCCGGCCACCAACGTCGTCGACTTCGAGGTGTCCACAGTGGTGGTGGCCTCGAACGACGTGAAGAAGCCCAACTTCTCGTACACCAATGAGGGCTCGGTCGACCGCAACGGCTTCACGTCGTACTTCGTCACGGTGCCGGAGGGTGCCAAGGCCCTCCAGGTGAACCTCTCCGGGATCGCCACCAGTTCGCAGACCCGGTTCATCGCGATCAACCCGTTGGGTGTGCCGGTGGAGGCCACCACCAGCACCGTCTGCTACACCAACTTCTCCGACGTCAACGTCTGCAAGCCGCAGGAGCGTGACTACCAGAACCCGCTGCCCGGGGTCTGGGAGATCGAGGTGGAGTCGCGGCGGACGTCCCCGGCGCTGAACAACCCGTTCAAGCTCCAGGCGCGGGTGCAGGGCCTGACGGTCGAGCCGGCGCTGGTCGAGCTGCCCAGTGTCGAGGCCGGCGAGCCGACCCCGGTGAGCTGGAAGGTCACCAACGCCTTCGGTCCGGTCTCGATCAGCGGCCGCAGTGGCGCGCTGACCGGTGTGCGGACCGAGCGTCCGACCATCACCGAGGGCGGTCCCAACCAGGAGTGGACCGTCGAGATCCCGGCGGGTACGTCGACGTTCACCGCCCGGATCGGCAACCCCGCCAACGCGGGAGCCGACCTGGACCTGTTCGTCTACCGGGGTACCACCGAGGTCGGCCGGGCCGCGGACGGCGACTCGGAGGAGGCGGTCACGCTGACCAACCCGCCCGCTGGCACCTACCGCGTCGTGGTGGAGCCGTACGGGGTTGACGGGCCGGGGACCAGCACCGCCTACGACTACTACGACGCGTTCGCGTCAGCGTCGCTGGGCACGATCACCGCTCCAGCCGTCGCGGTGCCGCTGATGCACGGCGAGTCGGCCACCATCACCGGCACGGTGACCGCGGTGGCCGTTCCGGCCGACGGGCGTCAACTCTCCGGTGAACTGGCGATCGTCACCAGCGAGGGTGCAATCGTGGGTCGCGGCAACGTGTCCATCGGTGCCGTGAACTGATCCACTCGTAACACCAGCAGGAGCCCGTCCCCACGTTCGGGGGCGGGCTCCCGCGTGTCAGGGGTGAGTGGTCAGGATCGGTGGGCGGCGGTCACGACGAACGGGGTGCCCTGCTGGCAGGTGGTCATCATGCCGGGCTCCACCCGACCGGTGACCTCGACCCGGGCGCCCGGCGTCAGCACCTCACGCGGGCCGCCGAGCAGCAGGTAACCGTCGAGCAGTACGCAGCCGGGCTCCACACCGCCCTGCACGGTGCCGCTCAGGGTGGTGGCCCCGACGCCCGGCGGCGTGCTCGGGCCGCCCGGTTTCGGAGTCTTCAGGCCAGGCGGCACGGACCGGGTGCCGGTCTCTGGCGAGGGCGTCGGGTCGGGCGTGGGCTGGCTGGTCACCGGCTGCGCTCCCGTCGGTGTCGGGGTGGGTGTGCCGCCCCCGACACCCTGGCCGCCGCAGGCGCTCAGCGCCACGCAGACGGCCAGCGCGGGGACGGCGAGCCGAAGAGTCCTCATGCCGAATCTGACGTACGCCGACCCGAGTTCGTTCCCGCGCTTCAGCCGCGCGCCGCAGCGGCCTTCATGTCCCGCCTCAGCTCCTGCGGAAGCGAGAACGTGAGCCGCTCGTTGGCGGTGGTGATCTCCTCGACGTCGGCGAAGCCACGGGCGGCGAGGTGGACCAGCACCTCCTGGACCAGGTCGTCCGGGACACTCGCGCCCGAGGTCAGGCCGACCGTGGTGGCCCCCTCCAGCCAGGCGTCGTCGATCTCGTGCGCGAAGTCGACCAGGTGACCGGCGCGGGCGCCGGCGTCCAGGGCGACCTCGACCAGGCGGACCGAGTTGGAGGAGTTCGTCGAGCCGACCACGATCACCACGTCACAGTCGGCGGCGATCTCCTTGACCACGTGCTGCCGGTTGGAGGTGGCGTAGCAGATGTCGTCGCTGGGTGGGGACTGCAACAGCGGCAGCCGCTGCTTGAGGCGGGCCACCGTCTCCAGCGTCTCGTCGACCGAGAGCGTGGTCTGGGAGAGCCAGACCACCTTCTCCGGATCACGTACGGTGATCTTGTCGGCGCCGTCCGGGCCGTCCACCAGTTGGATGTGCGCGGGGGCCTCACCGGCGGTGCCGATGACCTCTTCGTGCCCCTCGTGGCCGATGAGCAGGATGTCGTAGTCCTCGGCCGCGAAGCGCCGCGCCTCGTGGTGCACCTTGGTGACCAGCGGGCAGGTCGCGTCGATCGCCTTGAGCGACCGCGCCTTGGCCTGCTCGTGGACCTCCGGCGCCACACCGTGCGCGGAGAAGACGACGGTGGCGCCCTCCGGCACCTCCTCGTTCTCCTCCACGAAGATCGCGCCCTGGGCCTCCAGGGTCTGCACCACGTGCTTGTTGTGCACGATCTGCTTGCGCACGTAGATCGGAGCGCCGTAGAGCTTCAGCGCCTCCTCCACGGTCTGCACCGCGCGGTCGACACCCGCGCAGTAGCCGCGGGGCTTGGCCAGGAGCACGCGCTTGCCGGTCCGGTGAGTCGCCTGAGCCTCAGTCACCACCCCATCGTACGTGCCACCCCGCAGCCCGGCACCGGCCCGCAACCCACCCCCAGCCCCCGGTGATCAAGAGGTTTGCGTCAGAAACGCGCCCAGCGCCGACGCAAACCTCTTGATCACCGGGGAGGTCCGTAGGGTGGGCGGGTGAGCGAGGGTGGGCGGGTGGGAAGCGGCGGGGCCAGCAGCGCTGAGGAGCCTTGGCCGGTACGGGTGGTCAGCCAGAAGGTGGGGGCCTGGATCGCCAAGCTGGGCTGGGTGTGGGTGGACGGGCAGGTGGCGCAGATCAGCCGCCGCCCCGGGGCCAGCACTGTCTTCCTCACCCTGCGTGACCCGTCGGCCGACCTGAGCCTGACCGTCACCACCAACCGGGACGTCCTGGACTCCGGCGCGCCAGAGCTACGCGAGGGCGCACGTGTGGTGCTGCACGCCAAGCCCGAGTTCTACGCCGCCCGGGGCACGCTGAGCCTGCGGGCCGACGAGATTCGCCAGGTGGGGCTCGGGGAGTTGCTGGCCCGACTGGAGAAGCTCAAGAAGCTGCTCGCCGCCGAGGGGCTCTTCGACCGCGCCCGCAAGCGTCGACTGCCGTTCCTGCCCGGCCGGATCGGGCTCATCACCGGCCGCGCGTCGGCGGCGGAGCGGGACGTGCTGACAAATACCCGGCGGCGCTGGCCGGCGGTGGAGTTCCGGACTGTCAACGTGGCCGTGCAGGGCCCGTCCGCGGTGCCACAGATCGTCGACGCGCTCAAGGTGCTGGACGCCGACCCGAGCATCGACGTGATCATCATCGCCCGGGGTGGCGGCGGCATCGAAGATTTGCTGCCCTTCTCCGACGAGGCGCTCTGCCGCGCGGTGTTCGGCTGTCGTACGCCGGTGGTCAGCGCGATCGGCCACGAGACGGACGCGCCCTTGATCGACTACGTCGCCGACGTCCGTGCCTCCACCCCGACCGACGCGGCGAAGCGGGTCGTCCCCGACCTCACCGAGGAGGTACGCCTCATCGGTCAGGCCCGGCACCGCCTCGAACGGGCGGTGCGCAACCTGGTCGACCGGGAGACGCACCGGCTCGACGGGCTGCGTTCGCGGCCGGTGCTGGCCCGGCCCCAGGTGATGGTGGAGCATCGGGCCACCGAGCTGGCCGCGTTGCGCCAACGGGCCGGCCGCTGCCTGGAGCACCGGCTCGCGGCCGCCGAGGATGACCTGCGGCACACCCTCGCGCGGCTGCGCGCCCTCTCCCCCGCCGCCACCCTCGACCGGGGGTACGCGATCGTGCAGCGCGCGGACGGCCACGTGGTCCGCGCGGCGGCGGAGGTCGGTAAGGGCGACCCGCTGCGGGTACGACTGGCCGACGGCGAGCTGGCCGCCACGGTCGATGGCTGAGTGGCGACGCGGCGCGGTGGGGAGCGGTGTGCTGAGATGAAGGCGATGACTGACGACACGAAGGCCGGGCCGGACGAACGGCTCAGTTACGAACAGGCCCGCGCCGAGCTGGCCTCGGTGGTGGAGCGGCTGGAGGCCGGCGGCACGTCACTGGAGGAGTCGCTGGCGCTCTGGGAGCGCGGCGAGGCGCTGGCGGTGATCTGTCAACGCTGGCTGGATGGTGCGCGGGCGCGGATCGACGCCGCCCGGCAGGAGCCCACTTCCTGACCGACCGCCGGTGGGGCGGCCGGAGCCGCCCCACCTCGGTACGTCAGTTGAACAGGCTGTACAGCTCGGCGGGCGCCTCGACGACCTGGTCCGCCGGCGGCTTCTGCGCGGCGGTGGCGGCACCGTAGTCGGAGTAGGTCATCTTGACCTCCTGGGCGGCGGTCTGCCCGGCGGCCGGCAACTGCAGCACCAGCTCGCTGAGCCGGCCCTGCGGGTCCACCTTCGCGGTGAAAGGGACGGTCTTCGCCTGGGTGCCCAGCGCGGCGATCGTGGCGGCGTTCAACGAGCCCGCCTCGGCGGCCTTGGTGACGTCGATGGTGCCGGCGTACGCGCCGGTGCCGGTGCTGCGGACCTCGGTGATGCCCTGGGTGAGCACCGCGCTACCGGCCGGGTCGACCTTCTCGAAGTCGAAGCCGAGGTTGCGGTTGCCCTTGATCCGGTTCTGGTCAAGGTGCTGGTACTTGCCGAGGTTGAGCTGTTTGATGGCGGGCAGGCTGTCGGCGGTGGGGCCGCTCAGCTCCAGCTTGACCCAGCTGTCCGGCTTGAAGTGGACCACGTCGAGCTTCATCGCCAGGTCAGCCGAGGGGCCACCGATCGCGATCTTCATCGCCGCGCTCTGGCTCGGCTGGTGCACCAGCCCTTCCGCCGTCGAGCCGGCGCCGGCCAGGGTGAACCGGAAGTTCCCGTTGCTGATCTCCTTGGTGGAGTCGAGCAGGGCCTGCTTGGCGTCACCCGCCACCGGGGCACCGGACGGGCTCGCCGTGCCGGACGCACTCACCGTCGGGGACGGCGTCGATCCGGCGGTGCCGGTGCCGGTTCCGCTGGCGCAGGCGGCCAGTGCGGGCGTGATCAGAGCGGCGGCTACCAGGCCGGCGCCGAGTCGTCGAACAGTCATACGTGTCTCCCAAGGGGGTCACCCGACGACCTGGACGGCGCCGGAAACCGGGCGACGCAGCAGCACCGTCGGCTGCGTCGCGCGACCCGGGCCGAACAGCGCGCCCGGATCACACCCTCCTTGTTCCCTGTCGACGGGTCGGACAATCACCCTTCGGGCCTGTTGCCCAGATTCGGCGCCAGCGGGGCCGAACCACCGGGTCGGTCAGCGCAGCGAGCCGGCCAGTTCGCGGAGTTCGTTGTCCCGGGCGTCGCCGACGACGATCACCGTGCGGGTCGGCTCCAGCAGGACCAGCGCCTGCTGGTTTCCCCGGGCCGTGTAGAGCTGCCAGGTGCGCCCGGCCAGCTCGGTGGGGCCCTGTGGCTGGCCCTGACTGGTCAGCTCGGCGGGGAGCAGGCGGTCCGCCGGGACGCTGCTCTGCAGCAGTTGGACGCCCCGCCCCTCCGGCGTGAGGTAGCCGAGTCGCAGGTTCGCACCGTCCTCGACGGTCTGGTAGCGGGCGCTCACCGTCTTCCAGTCGCCGCCGAGCCCCTGCGGCTGGCTCACCGGAAAGACGTTCGCCGAACGTGCCTGCTCGATGGCGGGCGCCGGATCGACGGTGGCGGCCTGGTCGCCGCCGAGGAATCCCCGGTAGAACGCCAGCAGCAGCGCGATCGGGACGAGCAGCACCAGCAGCGAGATCGCCATGTCCTTCGGCGACCGCTCGGACTTGCCGGACACCGCCGGCGGCGGTGGGGTCGGGTCGGTCGCGGCGGGCTCACCACCGCGGCCGGCGGGGACGTCGGCCGGCGGCTGACCGTCGGGCGGCGTGCGGTCGGCGGGTACGCGGTCGGCTGGCTGTGCGGGTTCCACCCCCTTATCTTCGCAGCCGCCCGACCGGCGGTATCCGGGCCATCACCGCCCCGCGCCGACGCCCGGTCGGCCATCGTGTGAGGATCAGCGACAAAGCCGTCAGTGGGGGCCTCCCCGCCGCCGGTCGTCCCCGCACCGTCGCGAGGAGGAGTAGCCGTCATGACGAACACCAGGACGCGGATCCCACAGGATCTCGACCGAAACCTTGCCCTCGACCTGGTCCGGGTCACCGAGGCCGCGGCGATGGCCGCCGGCCGGTGGGTCGGCCGGGGCGACAAGGAGGGCGGCGACGGAGCCGCGGTCGACGCGATGCGCAAGCTGATCAACTCGATCCAGATGCGCGGTGTGGTGGTGATCGGCGAGGGCGAGAAGGACAACGCCCCGATGCTCTTCAACGGCGAACACGTCGGCGACGGCACAGGCCCGGAGGTGGACGTCGCCGTCGACCCGGTGGACGGCACCACCCTGATGAGCAAGGGCATGCCGAACGCGGTGGCGGTGCTCGCCGTCTCCGAGCGCGGTGCGATGTTCGACCCCAGCGCCGTTTTCTACATGGAGAAGCTCGCCGTCGGGCCGGCGTACGCCGACGTGATCGACATCAACGCCGGCGTGGCGGAGAACCTGCGCCGGATCGCCAAGGTCAAGGGCACCGACGTCTCCGAGGTGACCGTCTGCGTGCTGGACCGGAGCCGTCACGACGACCTGGTCGCACAGATCCGTCGCACCGGGGCGGGGATCCGGTTCATCTCCGACGGCGACATCGCGGGCTCCATCGCGGCGGCCCGGGGCGAGTCGGACGTCGACGTCCTGATGGGCATCGGCGGCACCCCGGAGGGCATCATCTCCGCGTGCGCGCTGAAGTGCATGGGCGGTGCGATGCAGGCCAAGCTGTGGCCGCGCGACGAGCAGGAGCGGGAGAAGGCGATCGCCGCCGGGCACGACCTGGACCGGGTGCTGGGCACCGACGATCTGGTCACCGGCGACAACTGCTTCTTCGTGGCGACCGGGGTCACCTCGGGCGACCTCCTGCGCGGGGTGCGTTACCGGGCGGGCGGCGCGTACACCCAGTCGATCGTCATGCGCTCGAAGAGCGGCACCATCCGGGTGATCGACTCGTACCACCGGCTGGAGAAGCTGGCGCTCTACTCCGCTGTCGACTTCGATGGTCGTCCGCTGGCCGAGCAGGAGTGACAGCCACCGACACGGCGACCCCGCAGACCCTGTCGGCCGCCCGCCGGATCACCGGCGTCGCGCTGGCGTCGGCCTCCGGGGTCGCGGTGGCGGTGCAGTCGCGAATCAACGGCGAGCTGGGGGTACGCCTCGACGACGGTTTCGCCGCCGCGGTCGTCTCGTTCGGCGTCGGTCTGCTGGTGCTGCTGGTGCTGGTGCCCGCGACCCCCGGTGGTCGGCGAGGGCTGGCCGCGACGCGGCGGGCCCTGCGGACCGGCACGCTGCGGCCCTGGCAGTGCCTCGGCGGGATGTGCGGAGCCTTCCTGGTGGCCACCCAGGGCCTCACCATCGGCACGTTGGGCGTCGCGGTCTTCACCGTGGCGGTGGTCGCCGGCCAGACCGGCAGCAGCCTCGCCGTGGACCGGGCCGGGATCGGGCCGACCGGCCGGCAGCCGGTCACCCGGCAGCGGCTGGCCGGCGCGGTGCTCACCGTGCTGGCGGTCGGCCTGGCGGTCGGCGACCGTCTTGGCGACCCGGGCGCGCTGGCGCTGGCCCTGCTACCGCTGCTCGCCGGGGTGGGTATCGCCTGGCAGCAGGCCGTCAACGGCCGGGTCCGGGCGGCGGCCGACAGTGCGTTGACCGCCACGCTTGTCAACTTCGCCGTCGGCACTGTCACCCTGCTCGTCGCGTTCGCGATCGACATCGCCGTACGCGGCTGGCCCGGCGGCCACCTGCCGACCGAGCCGTGGCTCTACCTGGGCGGCCCGATCGGCATCGTGTTCATCGCGATCGCTGCCGCGATCGTCCGCTTCACCGGTGTGCTGCTGCTCGGCCTGGCCACCATCGCCGGGCAGATCGTGGGCGCCGTCCTGCTGGACCTGATCCTCCCCACGGCGGCCTCGCACCCCGGTGTGAACACCCTGCTCGGGGCGGCGCTGACCATGGTGGCGGTGCTGGTCGCCGCGCTGGCGCCACCCGCCCGCCGCTGACCAAGCCCGTCCGCCGAACGGTCAGCCCGGCGGGAGCCGTGGCGGGGAGGGCGGCCGGAGCTGCGGAGGGTAGGGCGGATCAGGCACCGCCGACGGGCGCGGAGGGTAGGGCGCATTCGGGTAGGGCGGGCGCGGCGGGTACCGGCGCTCGAACCCACGGGCCGGGTCCACCAGCCCCGCGATCCGGGTGGCCAGCAGCACGCCCGGCACCGCGCCCAACAGGGCGAGCGGCACCGCGAACCGGGTCTGCGACGGGGTGCCGTGCAGCCAACCGATGAGCGGCAGCCCGGCCAGGACGGCGGTGAGCAGAAGCCCGGTCAGGGCCCACCTGATCCACCGGGGCAGCGCCCCCTGATAGGAGGCTCGGACGACCAGGGTCACCGCCGTCAGGAGGCACGCGGGCAGAACGACGACCAGCAGGGCATCGAATGTCGTTGAGTCGTCGTTGCGCTCCCAGGCCAGGGCCAGCACGATCCCCACTGCCAGCATCACCCCGCTGCCGGCGATTCCCCACCAGCGTGGACCTCCGCCGCGGCGGATCGCCAGGTGGGCAGCGAGCAGGGTGACCGTGACACCGAGGGTCAGCGCGAGCGCGAAGGCGAGAAACGCGTCGGTGCCGCGGCCGGCGGGTCCGCCGCCGCCCTCCAGCACGAGTGCATCGTCCGAGCGTGCCTCAGGTGAATCCCGCTGGCTGAGGAAGCCGGCCCGCCGCCACCCGCCGTCCGACCCTCGGCGCAGGAAGCCGTCCCGGCCGTTTGCGACCAGCACCTCGTGGCCGCCGTCGGCGGCGGGATAGACGATGAGATCACGGGAGGCGAAGTGCCGGCGAATGTCGCCCGGACTGTCGAACCGACGGGCGAACGCCTCGCGGCGCACGTCCGCCACCTCCCAGACTCTCTGCCACGTCGCACCGGCGTCGTCGCTCTGCTCCACCCGCAGGTGACCGGGGACCGCCCGGTAGCACCGCTGTGGCTGGGCCGGCACGCACGCCTGCCGCTGCCCGACCTCTGGACGGGACAACCGCTGTTCCTCGGCGGCCTCGGCGGGTCGCCAGGTGGTCCCCCCGTCCGCACTGACCGACCAGTTGCCGTCGGCCGGCTCGGCCGGCCAGCTCTCGTTGTCGTAGCCCGAGCCGATCGAGACGGCCGGCTGACCGTCGAGCAGAGCGGTGCTCACCGCGTACGGATAGTGGATCACGCTGGTCGCGGCCACCGCCAACACCGCCGGTGGCAGCACCACCAGCAGCCGGACCAGCCGGGCGGTCCGTTGGCGGACCGGGCGGCGACGTGACCGCGTCCAACTCCACCAGGCCAAGCCGAGCGCCGGCAGGGTGAGCAGGTCGGTCCAGTCCGCCCGGACCAGCGACGGCCCGGCCAGCACGGTCCAGGCGGAGGAGGCGAGTTCGGCGGCGTACCCGCTGGATTTGACGACAGTGAACCCGGCGCCCACCGCGACCAGGCCGGCCACCGCGGCGGCCCGGGATGGCAGCCGTGGCACCAGGAGGGTCAGCAGCACCGCGACCAGCGGCGGGGCGAGCACCAGACCGGCGATATCGCTCAGCTTGCCGGTCACCAGGCCGGGGAAGGCCCCCTTCAGCACATGGTCGTTGACCAGCAGCAGGACCAGCGCGAACAGGCTGGCGGGGTGGCAGAGCCAGGAAAGCGTGGTGGGTGCGCCGTCCTGCGGTGTCGCGGAACCCGTCATGCCCTCAGGATCCGGTCGACCCGTCTCGATGCGGACTCAGGTCGGCCTGGGTCCGATACCGACGCTCAGCCGGCGTCGGAGGAGTGCCCGGGGAAGAGGTGTGCGCTCGGGTCGATGGCCACGGCCGCGTTGTTGACCGCCGTCGCCGCCTCACCGAAGCCGGTGGCGATCAGCCGGACCTTGCCCGGGTATTCGGTGATGTCACCCGCCGCGAAGACCCGGGGCAGGTTCGTGGCCATCGCGCTGTCGACCAGGATGTGCCGGCGGTCCAGCCGTAGCCCCCACTCGGCGAGCGGGCCCAGGTCGGCCGTGAAGCCGAGGGCGGCCACCACGACGTCCACCGGCAACGTCTCGGTAGCGCCGCCGCGTACGGTCACCTCGGCACCGGTCACCACGCCGTCCCCGAGGAGCCTGGTGACCTCGGCGTTGACCACCACCCGCACCGGCAGGGACAGCACCCGGGCGACAGTCGAGGCGTGGGCCCGGAACTTCTCCCGGCGGTGCACCAGGGTCACCGACCTGGCCAGCGGTTGCAGCGCCAGCGCCCAGTCGAATGCGGAGTCGCCGCCACCGACGATCAGCACGTCCCGATCGGTCAGCTCGGTCGGCTCGGTCACGAAGTAGACGATTCCCGAGCCGGGCGCGCCGTCGGCGCACGGCAACGGCCGAGGGCTGAAGCTGCCGAGCCCGCCGGTGACCACGATCGCGCCGCACGCGAGCTGCTCGCCACCGGCCAGGCCGAGCACCGGGCGACCGTCGGCGTACGCGAGCTTCTCCGCCCGGGTGCCGAGCAGGTACTGCGGACCGAACGGGGCCGCCTGGGCCACCAGGTTGGCCACCAGGTCGCGGCCCTTGACCGCGGGGAAACCGGCGACGTCGAGGATCAGCTTCTCCGGGTACATGGCGGTGACCTGACCGCCTGGCTCGGGCAACGCGTCGATCACCGCCACCGACAGCCCTCGGAACCCGGCGTAGTACGCGGCGAAGAGGCCGGCCGGACCGGCCCCGATCACGGCGACATCGACCTCGCGCATGGCGTACCGTCGCTTTCCGCTCACGGATCAACGCGTGCTGATCTCGACCGTAAGCGGGCGGCGACGGTCGGGCAAGCACCTTCCAGAGGCACGCCGGAGAATCGCCTCAGGGCAGGCTGAGCGTGGAGCCCGAGTAGTCCGGGCCGCCCACGGCGGGCCGCCGCCGACGGAACAGGACCGCCGCCACCACCCCGCCGAGCAGGCCGAACAGGTGCCCCTGCCAGGAGATTCGCTCATCGGTGGGGAGGATGCCGACCAGCTGCCAGCCGTAGAGCAGGCCGACCAGGAGGAAGACAGCGAAGTTCCACCAGCTGCGCTCGACGATGCCCCGGGTCAGCAGGATGCCCAGGTAGCCGAAGATGACACCGCTGGCGCCGACCACCACCGAGTTGGGTGAGCCGGTGAACCACACGCCGAGCCCGCTGACCAGGATGATGACCAGGGTCGACCAGAGGAAACGGCGGGCGCCGGCGGCGAGGACGAAGGTGCCCAGCAGGATCAGCGGGATGCTGTTGCTGTAGAGGTGGTCGAAGCCGTGGTGCAGGAACGGGGAGAAGAAGACCCCGTCCAGCCCGTCGATGCGCTGCGGGATGATGCCGGCGGTGGCGTCCAGGCCGAACGCGAGACCCTGGTCGACGGCCTCGATGAGAAAGAGAAACGGGACCACCGCGCACATGGCGACGAACGCCCGGCCGAGCGCGGCGTAGAACGCCTCGGTGCCGAACCGGTAGGGGTCGCCGCTTGACGGGTGCAGGGTCACTCCACAACTGCTATCAGCAAAAGCGGCCGACCGCCACTCACGTCCCGTCCGGGTACGCGCGAAGGCGGGGCGAGTGGAGAGCCACCTCCCCGCCTTCGAGAGCCGTCAGTAGTGGTTGTTGTTCTGGAAGTAGGTCCAGGCGCCGCAGGGCGTCTTGTACCTGCCCTTGATGTAGCCCAACCCCCACTTGATCTGCGTGGCCGGGTTGGTCCGCCAGTCGGACGCGATGGAGCCCATCTTGCTGCCCGGCAGAGACTGCGGGATGCCGTACGCACCGGACGAGGAGTTGCTGGCCTTGTGGTTCCAGCCGCTCTCCTTGGTCCAGAGCTTCTCCAGGCAGGGGAACTCGGCGATGCCGAAGCCCGCGCTGATCATCAGTGCGCAACCGGTCTTGCGGTTGCCGCTGTACTCGGCGCAGGACGCCGGGATCGGCCCGTCGTACGGCTTGGCGGGCGCGTTGGCGGCGGCACGTTCGCGCTTGCGGGACGCCGCGGCGGCCTCGGCCCGGCGGGCCCGCTCAGCGGCTTCCTTGGCAGCCTGCTTCGCCCGCAGCTTGGCCTGGTACTCGGCGGCCCGCTGCTTGGAGAACTGCACCTGGTGGGCGGCCTGCCGCTCGCGCTGGTACGCGAGGTCGGCCCGGTCGACCTCGAGACTGACCTGCTCGGTCAGACCCTGTTGCTGGGTTTCCCGGTCTTCGCCCAGGTAGAAGCCACCGGCAACGCCCACGGAGAGCAGCGCTACAGCAGCCGTACGGGCGCCCAACCGGCTCCACAGCCGACTCACGAAGTGGTCCCTTCGTCGGGAGCAAGGACGTGGCGCGGCGCAGACCACAGGTGGGCCGTCAGCCGTGCCACGAGCGCCCCGACCGGTTGCCGGTCGCGCCGACGCACCGACCTTCGCTGATGTCGTCCGTCTCGGGACGAACGATCGCCAACGATTCGGTGGTGCATGGACGCTCGTGGGACACGATTGCGCACAGTGAGGCTGATGGGAAACCAACCAGGCCGTTTGTGATCTGCGCCACATCGAAAATGCGGACATAAATCCACATAACACCCGTCAGATCGGGATGTCCTCCAGGAGGTCGGTGACCATCGCGGCGATCGGCGACCGCTCCGAACGGCTGAGGGTGACGTGCGCGAAGAGCGGATGACCCTTGAGCGCTTCGATGACAGCCGTCACCCCGTCGTGCCGGCCGACCCGCAGATTGTCCCGCTGCGCCACGTCGTGGGTGAGCACCACCCGGGAGCCCTGCCCGATCCTGGACAGCACGGTCAGCAGCACCCCGCGCTCCAGCGACTGGGCCTCGTCCACGATCACGTAGGCGTCGTGCAGGCTGCGCCCGCGGATGTGGGTCAGCGGCAGCACCTCCAGGATGCCCCGTGAGGTGACCTCCTCCAGCACGTTCTCGTGCACCACCGCGCCGAGCGTGTCGAAGACCGCCTGGGCCCACGGCGACATCTTTTCCGACTCCGAGCCCGGCAGGTAGCCCAACTCCTGGCCACCGACGGCGTACAGCGGGCGGAAAACGATCACCTTCTTGTGCCGGCGGCGCTCCATCACCGCCTCCAGCCCGGCGCAGAGCGCCAGCGCCGACTTGCCGGTGCCGGCCCGGCCACCCAACGAGACGATCCCGATCGACTCGTCCAACAGCAGGTCGAGAGCGATTCGCTGCTCGGCCGAGCGGCCGTGCAGCCCGAACGCCTCCCGGTCGCCCCGGACCAGACGCACCGACTTGTCCGGCAGGACCCGACCGAGCGCGGAGCCACGCCCCGAGTGCAGCACCAGACCGGTGTGGCAGGGCAGCCCGGCCGCCTCGTCGAGATCGAGCGTCTCGCCGGCGTACAGCTGGCCGATCTGCTCCTCGCTCAACTCCATCTCCGACATGCCGGTCCAGGTCGGGTCGCTGGCCTGGCCGTGGCGGTACTCGTCGGCACGCAGACCCACCGAGGCCGCCTTGACCCGCAACGGCATGTCCTTGCTGACCAGGGTCACCTCCCGCCCCTCGGCGGCGAGGTTGAGCGCGACGGAGAGGATCCGGGCGTCATTGCTCTCGGTGCGGAAACCGGGCGGCAGGACGCCGTCGTCGGTGTGGTTGAGCTCCACCCGCAGGGTGCCGCCGACGTCGTTGGCGGGCACCGGGCGGTCGAGTCGGCCGTGCCGAACCCGCAGGTCGTCGAGCATCCGCAGCGACTGCCGGGCGAACCAGCCCAGCTCCGGATGGTGCCGCTTGCCTTCCAGCTCGGTGATGACCACCAGAGGTAGCACCACCTCGTGCTCCGCGAACCGGTGGAACGCCGCCGGATCGGAGAGCAGCACCGACGTGTCCAGGACAAAGGCCTGGCCGGCTGGTCGTGGCTCCTTGGGGTCGGCCGGCGCGGTGGCCGCCGAACGGCGGCTCCTGGTGGCTCGGCGGGGCGTGGCAGTCGCGGCCGGGGTCTGGTCGGCACCGGCGATGGTACGGCGAGTCGTCACAGGCCTGCTCCGACGGATGGGCACCCGCCACCCGTGTTCCGCCTCCTCCGGTGCCCGGGGACACGGGGTCGGATGCGGAACCCCATGCGCGAGGTCGCAGATCCGGGCGGACCGGCTGGCTCGGGAGAACCCCGTGCCATGCCTAGACGCTAGCCCCGCCTGACCTTCCCGGCTAGAGGCCGAACGTGGATCTCCCAAGACGCGCTCATGAACAGCGCTCCGTCGACGTTCTCACCAGCCGTGAGACCGGCGGCGAACGCGGCGGACCCGGCCGGGATGCATGCCCCCTGCGCGCATCCCGGCCGGTGGGGCCACCGTCACCGGTCTGACGTGACCCCGACGGTGCGTGTCCGCCGCGGACGACGCACCGCGCTCGTGGTGCCGGTGGGCGGGGCACCCCCCGCCGACCGACCTCAACCGGTACGTCGGACGAGCGTGCCGGTCGGGTGCCGCCCGGTGATCGGGGCGGCCGGCGCGCTGAACGACGAGCCGGTGTACGTGGTGCCGGGGCGTTCGACGGCGCCGGCGGAGCGGACCACGCCCGCGGGCGAGACCGACAGGGCCGAGGCGATCGCCGCCTGGGCGTCCCGACGACGCCGGTTCCAGGCACCCCGGTCACCGTCGAAGTAACCCTGCCGGTAACCGAAGCGGTAGCCGATGCGGTAGCTGAGCTGCCCGTGTAGCCGGCCGGCCGCGTAGCTGGTGGCACCGAGCACCAGGACGAGGAACACCGCGAGAAACGGGCTCATCGGGCAGCTCCGGCCCAGCCGGGACGCCAGGTCATCGCTCCTCCGGCTCGATCGTGGTGGGGTCGGCGACGAGCAGCCGGTCCAGGTCGTCGGTGCTGACCTCCTCGACCAGCTCGACGCTGATCCGGCAGCCGTCCAGCACGACCTCGGCCACCGAGGACCGGCGGATCTCGCCGCCGGCGTCGTAGACCCGGACGCTCAGCTCCGGGCAGCCGAGATGGGTACGCCAGGCGTTCCACTCGGCACGATCACCGACGCTCAGCGACAGGTAGCGGCAGCCTCGGGCCAGGTAGAGACGCCAGGGGGCGGTCAGCCCCGCGGCGACCCCCTCGGCGATCAGCCCGAAGGCCTGGGCGCGGGTGGCGAGCTCGGTCACCACGACCCCCTGGCACCGGGGGCGTGACGCATGTGAGCACCAATCGTCTCATGCACGTGACACACCGTAGATTGTCCCATGGGCGTGACAGTATCAGCTTTTCGTCCGCTTACGTTTGCCACTACGTTCATCTATTCTGCCCGCGTGACACCCCTCAACAGTGGCACTGACTCGTTTACCGGAAATCCGAACGCCTCGTCACGTCTGCGTGACAGTGGCGAGCCGGGGCGCGCACCCGCAGCCGGCTGGCCGTACCGTCACGGAGTGACCGAGACGGCCAATGCGCGGAAGATCGCCTTCGCCACCTTCGTCCGGCGGGCCCTGGACGAGGCACGGGCGACCCGAGCCTGGAGCGGCACCGAGGTGTCCCGGCGCACCGGCGTCTCCCGGCAGACCATCAACCGCTGGGTCCGGGGCGACTGGGCCAGCGACCCGGAGGCCGAGCGGGTGGTCGCCTTCTGCGAGGGCCTGGGGTTGAACCCGGCCGCCGCCTTCGCCGCACTCGGCTGGGACCGCGCCGCGGCCGGCCCCCGCACCGGCCAGGCCGCCCCTCCGATGGACCCCGACGTGGAGGCGCTGCTGCGCCGTCTGGTCGATCCGCAGGTGTCGGACGCGGAGAAGTTCCACATCCGGGAAACCATCAGATACCTCGCATACCGCCCAACGTTGCCGGTCGATGTCCGAAAAAGGGGCAATCAGGCAGGCTAGTTCCTCAGATAGCGAAAGAACGCCTGGTCAGGTTCATTCGTTTGCCTCCGGGGCTGGAACGGGCACGCTAGCGTCCCTATTCGTACTGCTTGGGCTCGTCATCGGCGGGGGGACGGGACAAGGCCGAACCCAGCCCTGCGGGACAGAAGGAGGGGTCTGTCCATGACCCTGAAGTGGTTGGCAGTCGTGGTCGCAACGGTGTCGGTGACACTGTGGGCGACCGGCAACACGGTGACCCTCGCGGTCGACGGCGGGCAGCTGCCGCTGCTCGTCAACCTCTTTGCGCTCATCACCGCCGGCACCGCGGTCGTCCTGGCCGTCGTCGCCGAGCTGCACGAGCGTCTGAACAACCGAATCAGCGCGCTCACCGAGTTCCTGGTGGCACGGCTCAACGAGATCGAGAACCACACCGGCGATCGCAACACCGGGTTCGTGGAGGGCTACCTGTTGAGCCACGGCCAGGAGGCGGCAGTGGTGCCGTTCGGCCGGCGCGGACGAGGAGCCGCCGAACGCTGATCGCCTACCGCTCAATGGGTCCGCTCGGCCAGGAATGAGCCTGGATCGCCGGGGTACGCTGACGCGCGTGCCGCCGTTGAATCTGGGCAATCAGCAGCCGAGAACCCCGTTGAACGCCGACCAGGCCTGGCGGATAACCGCCAGCCGGGCGGCCGGGACCGTGCTCTTCTTCGACTTCGACGGCACGCTCGCGCCCGTCGACGACGATCCGACCGCGGTACGCCCGGCGCCCAAGGCGTTGGCCGCGATCGAGGCGCTCGCCCCGGTCGTGCAGCGGGTCGCGATCGTCTCCGCCCGACCCGTCGAGTTCCTTCGGGACCAGCTCGGCGGGCTCGCTGGCGTGGACCTCTACGGCCTCTACGGCCTGGAGCACAGCCACTCCGGCGGCGAGACAGTCACCGAACCGGCCGCGCTGCCCTGGGTGCCGACGATGGCGGAGCTGGCCGACCTGGCTCGGGCGGAACTGCCGCCCGGCACGCTCGTGGAGTACAAGCGGCTCTCGGTCGCGCTGCACTGGCGTACCGCCCCGCAACTCGGCCCGACCGTGCAGCAGTGGGGGCAGGCGCAGGCCGACCGTCTGGGGTTGCGCTCGCAGGCCGGGCGGATGGTGCTGGAGCTCAAGCCACCGGTCGACCGGGACAAGGGCATGGTGATCGGCGAGGCGATCAAGGGTGCCACCGGCGCCTGGTACTTCGGCGACGATGTCTCCGACATCAAGGCCTTCGCCGCGCTACGCGCTCGCGCCGCCGCCGACCCGGACTTCCTCGGTGTCTGCGTGGCGGTGGCCAACCCGGAGACCGGGCACGAGGTGGCCAACGCCGCCGACCTGACCATCGAGTCGCCGGCCGCCCTGGGCGACTTCCTCACCCGGGCGCTGACCCACCTGCCCTGACCGGGCGGCGGCCGACGACGTCGCCGCGGGGTCAGGCCCCGTAGCGGCGTTGTCTGGTGGCGTACGAGCGCAGGGCCCGCAGAAAGTCGATGTGCCGGAAGTCCGGCCAGTTGAGCTCGCAGAAGTAGAACTCCGAGTGCGCGGACTGCCAGAGCATGAAACCGGACAGCCGCTGCTCGCCGCTGGTGCGGATGACCAGGTCCGGGTCGGGCTGGCCCCGGGTGTAGAGGTGCTCGGCGATGTGCTCGACGTCCAGCACCTCGGCCAACTCCTCGATCGTGCCCCCGGTGGCGGCGTGCTCAAGCAGCAGCGAACGGACCGCGTCGGTGATCTCCCGGCGACCGCCGTAGCCCACCGCGATGTTGACCTCCGCGCCGCCGGTGCGCTCGCGGGTGCGCTCCTCGGCGCCCTTGAGCGCCGCCGCGGTCTGCGCCGGCAGCAGGTCGAGCGCCCCGACGATGCGCAGTCGCCAGGGGTTGCCCTCCTCGGAGAGCTCCACCACCAGATCCTCAATGATCTTGAGGAGCGGGTCCAGCTCGGCGGCCGGTCGGCGCAGGTTGTCGGTGGCCAGCAGGTAGAGGGTCACGTGCCCGACGCCAGCCTGGTCACACCAGCCGAGGACATGCTTGATCTTCGCCGCGCCGACCCGGTGCCCGTCGTTCGGGTCGACGAAGCCCATCTCCCTCGCCCATCGGCGGTTGCCGTCGCACATCACCCCGACGTGCCGGGGCACCGGCTTACCCGCGAGCTTCGCCGTGAGCCGGCGCTCGTACACGGAGTAGATAAGGTTCCGCAGCGTCATCACCTAGCAGCGTAGCGACCCTTCAGCCAGTTCACTGCCTCGGAGCCCCAACCCCGCCGCCCAGACCGGCGCCGATCAGTGCGAGCGTACGAGCGGTGAGGCGTCCGTCACCCAGCCCCAACTCGACCACGTCGTAGAACACCCGGTCGTCCCGACGGGCGGCCCGGACCGCCGCGTCCACCACCCGGCGTCGCCGTGCCAACCAGGCCGCGACCGAACTGTGCCGCAGGTGGGTGCCGAGGCGGCGACGCAACCCGTCGGCGTAGCGGCCAGCCGCGCCCTCGGGCGACCGGGCCGCCGCCGACCCGGCGAGCGCGCCGGAGAGCAACGCGTAGAAGATCCCCTCCCCGGTGAACGGATTGATCAGTGACAGGGCATCCCCCGCCAGCAGGGTGCGCCCCCGCCCCGGCGAGGGCCGGTGAGTGGAGAGCGGCAGGTGATGGGCGCGCAACGCGGTCACGGTCGCCAGATCGGTGCCGGGCAGCAGGGCGGCCAGCCGGTCCAGCAGGTACGCGCGGCTCAGCGGCTCACCGCGCAGGACCTCCCCGTAGCCGACGTTCGCCCGTCCGTCACCGATCGGAAACGACCAGGCGTACGCCGGCCAACGCGCCTTCGAGGTGACGATGAGCTGCTCGGACGGGCCGGGCAGAGCCGGGGCGTACCCCCGAATGGCCAGCGCGAGGTGCCGGTCGGGGTTCTGCGGATGGCCGAGCGCCCGACGTACCACCGAACCGGCGCCGTCCGCGCCGATCACCACCCGACCGGACACCTGCCCGTCGAGCACCACCCGGTCCGCGCGCGGCTCGACCTGACGCACGGTGTGCCGGCGAAGCTGCGCGCCGGCGGCCACCGCGGCCGCCACCAGCCGCGCGTCGAAAACCTCCCGAGGCACTGTGTACGCGGGTCGGGGCAGCGCCCGAGCCACCGCACCGCCACCGGGCGAGATCATGCGTAACGCCGGCAGCGGCGCATAGCCTGCCACCGCCTCGGTCACCCCCAGCTCGGCGAGCACGTCCACCGAGTGCGCGGCGATCCCGTCACCACACGCCTTGTCCCGAGGAAAATCGGCCCGGTCCAGCAGCAGCACGCTGGCCCCGGCCCGACGCGCCGTCAGCGCGGCTGCCGCCCCGGCCGGCCCTGCCCCCACCACCACCACGTCGAACTCGTCGCCCACCGCGCGCCTCCCTCCGGCCGACGCGACTGCTCCCGCACCGCCCCGACGATCCACCTGCGCCGCCCACGCCGACCGTTGTGACCGACGCCACCCCGCCATCCTGCCTCCTACCGGCCCGCCCGGGCCGCTCCCGCACGGCACCGCTTCCCGGTCTTCGTCAGAGCGACCCTGGAACGACCGATCCTCTAGGGCGCGGAGCGCGGGACGCGGGGGCGCGGTCAGGCTGGGGCGGCGTCGGGGGTGCGGGCGGCGCGGCGTAGGCCGTAGAGGGCCAGCCCGGCGGCGGCGAGCAGGGGTGCGCCGTCGCGGATCAGGCCGTCCACGCCCAGCAGCCACCAGCACAGCGGCAGGTCCACGGCGAGTACGGCCACAGTGACGACGACCAGCAGGCCACGCGCCCAGTCCTTGCCCCGCATCAGGAACGCGGTGCAGAACAGCACCGCGTAGCTGGCAGTGATGCCCGCACCGAACCAGAACAGCACGGCCGGCACCGCGGTCAGCCGACCGTCCAGGATGGAACCTCCGGCCACCAGGGCCGGCACCAGCATCAGCGGGCTGTAGGTGAAGGCCGCCACCCGGCTGGTCAACAACCAGGCACTGGCCTGTGGTCGGCGTGGAGGGGTCTCCCGCCAGGAGATGCCGTCCCGGTCGATGACGAGGCGTGGACGGTGCCGGACCAGGTGCCCGGCCAACGCCGACGAGCGGTAGAGCAACCAGACCACAGCGACACAGAGCGCCGTGAGAATGGCGAAGCCGATCAGGCCGGGCAGTGGCGGCACCCCCTGTCGGGGCACGATGAGCCGGCCGACCGCGAAGATCGTGGTGACGGCGAGGATCAGCCCGAACGGGCGGGCCACCGTACGACCCCGTCGCACGTGCCCGATCAGCAGCAGAAAGCCGAACGAGCGCAGCATGGCCCAGCCGGTCCGTACGGCCAGCCCGAATCCCTGCTCCGGGGCGTACCACCAGTTGAGCAGCTCGACCACGACGGTGGCCGCAGCCGTCGTCGCCAGTACTGTGGTGAGCACCCGGACGGCGGACGGCCGCCGGACCTGGGTCTCGGCGGCCGTCCTCATGAAATCCGATGTTGCCCGCGAAGGGTCTCGTTCACACCTACCGCTGCGGCTGCGCGGCGTCCAGGCGGGCGCGCAGCGCGTCCAACTCGGCCCAGAGCACGCCGGGCAGCTTGTCACCGAACTTCTCGAACCACTCGGTGATCATCGGCAGCTCGTTGCGCCACTCGTCCGGGTCGACCTTCAGCGCGATCCGAACATCCTCCGGGGTCATGTCCAGACCCTCGACGTCCAGGGCGTCCGGAGCGGGGACCATGCCGACCGGCGTCTCGACCGCGCCGGCAGTGCCCTCGATCCGCTCGACGACCCACTTGAGCACCCGGGAGTTCTCTCCGAAGCCCGGCCAGAGGAACGAGCCGTCCGGGTCCTTGCGGAACCAGTTGACGTAGTAGATCTTGGGCAGCTTCGCCTCGTCGCCGTCGGCGCCCTTGCCCATCTCGATCCAGTGCCGGAAGTAGTCCCCGGCGTGGTAGCCGATGAACGGCAGCATCGCCATCGGGTCCCGCCGGACCACGCCGACGGCGCCGGACGCGGCGGCGGTGGTCTCCGAGGAGAGCGTGGCGCCCATGTAGACGCCGTGCACCCAGTCGCGGGCCTCGGTCACCAGCGGGATGGTGTCCTTGCGGCGTCCGCCGAAGAGGATCGCGTCGATCGGCACCCCGTTGGGGTCGAAGTACTCGTCGGCGAGGATCGGGCACTGGGTGATCGGGGTGCAGAACCGGCTGTTGGCGTGGGAGGACAGGCTGTCGCTCTCCGGCGTCCAGTCGTTGCCCTTCCAGTCGATCAGGTGTGCCGGCGGCTCGCCCATGCCTTCCCACCAGACGTCGCCGTCGTCGGTGAGGCCGACGTTGGTGAAGACGGAGTTGCCCCGGTCCAGCGTGCGCATGGCGTTGGCGTTGGTCTTCCAGTCGGTGCCGGGCGCGACGCCGAACAGGCCGTACTCGGGGTTGACGGCGTAGAGGCGGCCGTCCGGGCCGAACCGCATCCAGGCGATGTCGTCGCCGATGGTCTCGACCTTCCAGCCGGGAATCGTCGGCTCCACCATGGCGAGGTTGGTCTTGCCGCAGGCAGACGGGAACGCGCCGGCGATGTGGTAGGTCTTGCCCTCCGGCGAGGTGATCTTGAGGATCAGCATGTGCTCGGCGAGCCAGCCCTCGTCCCGGCCCATCACGCTGGCGATCCGCAGCGAGTAGCACTTCTTGCCCAGCAGCGAGTTGCCGCCGTAACCCGAGCCGTACGACCAGATCTCCCGGCTCTCCGGGAAGTGCGAGATGTACTTGGTGTCGTTGCACGGCCAGGCGACATCCTGCTGGCCGGGGGCGAGCGGGGCGCCGATCGAGTGCAGCGCGTGCACGAAGTCCGCGTCGTCACCCATGGCCTCGAGGACCCGGGCGCCCATCCGCGTCATGATGCGCATCGAGGCGACCACGTACGGGCTGTCGGTGATCTCGACACCGAACATCGGCGACTCGGCCTCGACCGGCCCCATGACGAACGGGATGACGTACATGGTGCGACCGCGCATGGAGCCCCGGTACAAATCCGTCATCGTCCGCTTCATCTCGGCCGGCGCCATCCAGTTGTTGGTGGGGCCGGCGTCCGCCTCGTCGACGGAACAGATGTAGGTGCGCTCCTCGACCCGGGCGACGTCCGTCGGGTCGGTGCGTGCGTAGAACGAGTTGGGCTTCTTCTCCGGGTTGAGCCGGATCAGGGTGCCGGCCTCGACCAGTTCATCGGTGAGGCGGCGCCACTCCTCGTCGGACCCGTCCACCCAGACGACACGGTCGGGGGTGGTCAGTTCCGCGACCTCACGGACCCAGGCGAGCAGTTTCGGATGGGACGTCGGGGCCTGATCAATACCCCGCACAACAGCCGGAGCAACCATGACACATCTCCTTGTGGTCGACGCTGACCGATCTATGGGATGCACGAGACTCGGCGGCGCGATGCGTCGCCTTCGTGGAAACCTGGGATTGGCCTCAGCGTAAACCGGGCAGCCTTCCGAGTCAGTGGGACAGGTTGTGAAGAACTGCACAAGCTACGGCCTCGCTGCGGCATCACGAGCTGATACCCGCTTTCCCGCGCAGTTTCACGCAAATCTTGTTGAGCACCCCGGCGGACGCTTGTTGCGGTCGGGCCGTGGACCTGCCCCGCCGACCGGTGCGGTGATTCCCGTTCCGCGGCGGCTCAGTCCTCCCAATTGGCTACGCTCTGTGCGGTGGTTACGTACGCGGCGCTGGGCCCCTCCGAGAGGCCACGCCCGCTTGCCGTTGCTACCCCTCTGACTGGCCGGCAGCCGGTAGGCTCCCTCCGTGGCCGCCACGATGACCGGGGAACAACCGGGTCCCCGGCAGACCCGACGGGGTCTCGTCGGCATACTCCTCGACCGCTTCGGTCACCTCATCCGCGAGATGAGCAAGTTCGCCACCGTGGGTGGTTTCGCCTTCCTCGTCGACTTCGCGCTCTTCAACTACCTGACGAGCAAGCACGGCGTCGAAGAGCTGACGGCGAAGACGATCTCCACCGTGATCGCGGCGTCCGTCGCCTTCGTGGGCAACCGGTTCTGGACGTGGCGGCACCGTCAGCGCAACAACGCGGCGCGCGAGTACGCGCTCTTCTTCTTCTTCAACGCGGTCGGTCTCGGCATCACGGTGGCCTGCCTCGCGCTCAGCCGCTACGGGCTCGGAGCCATCTGGCCGGCGGTGTTCCAGACGCGCCTGGCGGACAATCTCGCCAGCTACATCGTCGGCACGGGATTCGCCACGCTGTTTCGATTCTGGTCGTACCGGCGGTTCGTCTTCGTCGAAGCGGGAACCCCGACCCTTCCGCAGGTGAATCCCGACCCTGACCACGGGGCGTGACCTGCCGCCCACCTCGTTCGGCCGGTGATCGCCGGCCGCACCGACTGCCCTAAGGTGTTTCGCATGCGTCTTGTCCGCCTGCTGCCTGAGCGCTGGCAGAAGTTCATCCACGAGGCGCTCAAGTTCGGCATCGTCGGCGGCATCAACACCGTCATCAATTACGCGGTGTTCAATGCCCTTGCACTGACTGTTTTCGTCAACGGTCAGTTGAAGGCGACCGTGATCGCGACGATCGTCGCCACCATCACGTCGTACCTCATGAATCGGCACTGGACGTACCGCGATCGCCCGAAATCGGCGCTTCGCCGGGAATATCTCCTTTTCTTCCTTTTTAACGGCGCCGGCCTGCTCATTGAGCTGGGGGCCGTGGCGGCGGCCAAGTACGGCCTCGGCGTACACGGCCTACTGGCGCTGAATCTGGCCAAGACCGTCGGCGTCATGCTGGCCACGCTGTTCCGGTTCTGGTCATACCGCACCTTCGTCTTCCAGCCCGTCGCACCGGCCGAGGACGAGGCCGCGAAGCCCGACTCCACCTGGCACGACATTCCGCGCGACGAGTGGGACACCATGGCGGAGATGGACCCGGTCGCCGAGTTGGCGGAATCGGTGTCCGAGCTGGAGGAGGCGGAGTCGGCGCAACGCCTCGACTCCCCAGCCGGTGCACCGGCTCAGGGCCGGCCCCCGCGGCTGAGCGTCAGCCCCGCCGTCGACCTGGACGCGGAACTCGCCGCGGAGCTGCACGTCAGCACCCGCCGCGCGCCCCGCCGGTGACAGCCCCCGACGCCCGCTCGGGCACGGGGCGACCGGCCGAGCTGTTCTTCGAGGATCTCGTCCCGGGGCTCACCGTCGACCTCGGCGTGGTCACCGTGGACGCCGACGAGATGGTCGCCTTCGCCCGTCGCTTCGACCCGCAGTGGTACCACGTCGACAGCGACCTGGCTGCGGAGAGCCGACACGGTGGTCTGATCGCCAGCGGCTTCTACACGGTCAGCCTGTTCATGCGCGCGTACGTCGACCACCTGCTGTCCCGGGCCGCCGCGGACGCGTCCCCCGGCCTGGAGGAGCTGCGTTGGCTGGCCCCGGTGCGGGCCGGCGACCGGCTGGCGGTCCGGGTCGACGTGATGGGCGCCCGGCCGTCGACCGCCCGCCCCGGGCTCGGCACCGTCAGCCTCACCGGCACCATGCTGCGCCTCGGCCCGGACGACCGGCCCGAGCAGGAGGTGCTGCGGACCCGCTTCCGCGGCTGGTTCGCCGTGCGACCGGTCGAGGCCGACCCCGCCGAAGCCGAAGCCGCCCCGACCGACGCTGACCAGCCCAGAGCTGACCAACCCGGAGCTGACCAACCCGACACCGGCCCGACCGCAGCGGATCCCTCCACCGTCGGGTCGTCCGACGGCGACCCGACGCAGAGCAGCGGCTCACCCGAGGCCCAGCGACCCGACTGACCCACCCCCGGCAGTGCGGCAGGGGCGGGTCCCAACCGTCCGGTTCAGGTAGTGGTGTCGCGCAGCGGCTTGCCGTCCTGCATGTCGGCGAGCATGTCGCGCATCTCGCCATCGCCCAGCGAGTGCTTGTCGTGCTGTGCCTCGACCAGCTCGTACAGGGTGGTCTGCACCTTCCCGACGTCCGGCACGTCGCGGAGGACCGACTGGCCGCGCTCACCTGCCGACTCGATGGTGAGCGTCCCACAGCCGAGCAGACGCTCGACGAAACGCTGGTTCATCGAGTGGTCGTTGACCCGGGCGAGCGGGAGATCCCGCCGGTCCCGGGAGAACACACCCTGCTGAAGCAGGACCCGCTCGTTCGTGAACAGGTAGTGGGTGGTGCGCCAGACCAGGAACGGCCACAGGCCGAGCCAGAGCACCGCGACCAGGGCGATCGCCCCGATCACGGCCAGCGCGATCGAACCGCCGCCACTCTCGGGCAACAGGAGCACGCCGACCACCACCGCGGCGATGGCCAGCACCAGCACCGCGATCGGCCGGATCAACGCCTTCCAGTGCGGATGCAGGTGCAGCACGACGTGCTCGTCCTCGGTGAGCACGTCTTCAGGAAACGCCACGGGAACCTCCAACGCGATTTTCTAGACGCGCAGACGGTAAACCCCCCAAGCCCCACCACAACATCCGCCGCGCGGGCCCACTCGGCTCTTCGTGATCTTGCCGTCCTCAGCGGAGGTGCAGGACGTCCCCGGCGGCCAGGGTTCGGGCGCCGGTTGACGTGGTGACCATCAGCTGGCCGTCCGGGTCCACTCCGGTGGCGGTGCCGGTCAGGGAGTCACCGTTGGGAAGCAGAACGCGTACCTCGCGGCCGATCGTCGCGCAGGCCGCCAGGTAGGCGTCGCGCAGGCCGCTGGCCACGGCGTCGCCGCCCGCCGAACGCCAACGGTCGTACCAGTCGGCGACCGCCCGCAGCAGCGCCCGCAGCAGCGGATCCCGATCGGTGGCCACCGCGCCGGCCAGCTGGAGCGAGGTGGCCGGCAGCCCGGTCGGGTTCACCGGCAACTCGTCGGCGCGCAGCGTCACGTTGAGCCCGATGCCCAGCACGATCGCCGGCGGTTGGTCCGGCACCCGTCCGGGCACCGCCTCGGCAAGCACGCCAGCGCACTTCGCGTCGTCGATCAGCAGGTCGTTCGGCCACTTGAGGGTGGCTTCCAGCTCGGCCAGCCGGGCCACCGCCTCGACCAGCGCCACGCCGGCCAGCAACGGCAGCCACCCGTACCCCGTGGGTGTCGCCGGCAGCCAGCCGCGGTCCGGCACGGCCTCGCCGGGCCGCAGCAGGACGCTCGTCGCGATGCCGGCCCGCGCCGGCGACTGCCAGACCCGACCGCGCCGGCCGCGCCCTTCGGTCTGCCGCTCGGCGACCACGACCAGGCCCTCGGGCTCGTCGGCCCGGGCGGCCTCGGCCACGTCGGCGTTCGTGGAGCCGGTCTCGGCACGCAGCTCCAGCCGGGCCCACGGCCCGTTCGGCGCGGTCAACGCGCGGCGCAGCCGGGCCGCCGACAGCGGCGGCCGGTCCAGATCGGTGTACGGGGAGCCCGACATTCCGCCAGCCTACGGCGGTGCTCCGATCGACACTGAGGCGTACTGCACAGCGGCACCCACCTGAACCATCGTTATATTCCCTGGGTGACTACCGAGACCGGGACCAACATGCACAGCACCGCGGGCAAGCTGGCGGACCTGGAGCGCCGGGTCGACGAGGCGGTGCACGCCGGGTCGGCCCGCGCCGTGGAGAAGCAGCACGCGCGCGGCAAGAAGACCGCCCGCGAGCGGATCGAGATGCTGCTCGACGAGGGCTCCTTCGTCGAACTCGACGAGCTGGCCCGGCACCGGTCGACCGCCTTCGGGCTGGAGAAGAACCGCCCGTACGGCGACGGCGTGGTGACCGGCTACGGCACGGTCGACGGCCGGCAGGTGTGCGTCTTCGCGCAGGACTTCACGGTCTTCGGTGGCTCGCTCGGCGAGGTCTTCGGCGAGAAGATCGTCAAGGTGATGGACCTGGCCATGAAGATCGGCTGCCCGGTGGTCGGCATCAACGACTCCGGCGGGGCGCGCATCCAGGAGGGCGTCGTCTCGCTCGGCCTCTACGGCGAGATCTTCTTCCGCAACGTACGGGCGTCCGGCGTCATCCCGCAGATCTCGCTGGTGATGGGGCCCTGTGCCGGTGGCGCGGTCTACTCCCCGGCGGTCACCGACTTCACCGTGATGGTCGACCAGACCTCGCACATGTTCATCACCGGCCCCGACGTGATCAAGACGGTGACCGGCGAGGACGTCGGCATGGAGGAGCTGGGCGGCGCGCGTACGCACAACACCCGCAGCGGCAACGCGCACTACCTCGCCAGCGACGAGGAGGACGCTGTCGACTACGTCAAGGCGCTGCTGTCGTACCTGCCGTCGAACAACCTCGACGAGCCGGTCGTCGTCGAGGCCCCCGCCGAACTGGCGATCAGCGACGAGGACCGGGATTTGGACACCCTCATCCCGGACTCGGCCAACCAGCCGTACGACATGCACACCGTCCTCGAACACGTCCTCGACGACGGGGAGTTCCTGGAGGTCCAGCCGCTCTACGCGCAGAACATCGTGGTCGGCTACGGCCGGGTCGAGGGACGACCGGTCGGTGTGGTGGCCAACCAGCCGATGCACTTCGCCGGCACCTTGGACATCGCCGCCTCGGAGAAGGCAGCCCGCTTCGTTCGCACCTGCGACGCGTTCAACATCCCGGTGCTGACCTTCGTGGACGTGCCCGGCTTCCTGCCCGGCACCGGTCAGGAGTGGGACGGCATCATCCGCCGGGGCGCGAAGCTCATCTACGCGTACGCCGAGGCGACAGTCCCCAAGGTCACCGTGATCACCCGCAAGGCGTACGGCGGGGCGTACGACGTGATGGGCTCCAAGCACCTCGGTGCGGACCTGAACTTCGCCTGGCCGACAGCGCAGATCGCGGTGATGGGCGCGCAGGGCGCGGTGAACATCCTCTACCGCTCTGAGCTGGCCGGGGCCGAGGATCCGGCGGCGGTCCGGGCCGAGAAGATCGCCGAGTACGAGGACACCCTGGCCAACCCGTACGTGGCCGCCGAGCGCGGGTACATCGACTCGGTGATCGCTCCGCACGAGACGCGCACCCAGATCGTCCGGGCGCTGCGCGTCCTGCGCACGAAGCGGGAAACCCTGCCACCCAAGAAGCACGGCAACATCCCGCTCTGATCTCGGTCCCTTGATCCGCGCAACTTCGGGGAAAGTGCTGCCTCCGGGCAACAGGAGGCAGCAACAACCCTGATGTTGTGCGGATCATCGCCCCGGCCGCGTCAGCAGGGTGGGTTGGCGGCCGCACACATCCGGGCTGCCGCCGCCACTGCGAGCTGGACGAGTTCGGCCTCGGTGCCGTCGTAGCCGAGGCGGAGTACCGAGACGGTGTCGCCGACCCGGACAACCGCCACCAGGATCGGCGACGGTTGGTCGCCGAGCGGCTGCCCGGTCTCCAGGTCCCGGGTGACGGTGAGCGAGTCCCGCAGGATGGCGGCGTCGTCCCCGGCGAAGCCCCGCCGCACCACTGACCACCGGTGCAGCGCTTCACCCGTGCGGGTCCCTCCCGCCGTCATGACCGGCCCCACGCTCAGCCACGTGGCACACGGAGCGACCAGGTCGTCCAAATTGGCGAAGAGTTGTCTGGCCGTCTCGGGCACCAGCCGGAAGAGATCCTGCGTGACCAGACCATCCGACTGGGTGAGGATCGGCGCAGCGCGCTTGGGCACAAACGTCTGTGAACGGGACAGGATCGACGTCTGCCAGCCCTCCGACCGTCCCTGGCTCGTCCGGCAGTAGCTCAGCATGTCCGCCAGCCGGACCGGCTCGCCCAGCCCCGATTGGCTGAGCTGCACATCTACCTGCTGCGGCAGGTCGGCTGGCTGCAACAGGGCGTCGGTGGTGATCTCGTGCCGGGTCGGCGAGGCGGAGGGCGCGGCGGCCGGCAGGCCCGGCGGCGGAGACTTCCTCGGCGCGGCAACCGCCACGGCGGAGACCCCGGCGAGGGCCAGCACGACAGTGGCCACCACGATCTTGCGCTGGCTGCGGCGGCGGCCCCGGGAGCGGATCTCCTCCGGGCCGAGCCACCGCACGTCCCGCAGGTCCCGCTGGATCTGTTCGACGAACGTCGGGTCGTCACGCATCGGTTGCCTCCTCCAGATCAGAGACGGCGAGCAGGCCGGCGAGCGCGGTACGCCCCCGGGAGAGACGGGCCTTGACGGTGCCCACCGGGGCCGCGGTCTCCCGCGCGACCTCGGCGACCGGCATGCCTACCAGGTAGTACAGGGCGATGGCGACGCGTTGCTCCTCGGGCAGCCGACGCAGGGCGGCGACCACAGCGACGGTGTCGGTGCCCGGCCCGGGAACGGTCTCGGTGGCCCCGTGTCGCAGGTAGGCGCGGGCGCGGCTACGCAGGCTGCGCCACCGGCTGACGGCGATCCGGCTGGCCACCACCCGCACCCACGCCTCCGGGTCGTCGTACGCGCTGACCGTCGACCAGCGCTGCCACGCCCGGACGTACGCCTCCTGCACGGCGTCCTGCGCCTCACCCCGATCGCCGGTGAGGGCGTAGACGAACCCGAGAAGTCGTTGCCGACTCCCCCGGTAGAACTCGTCGAACCCGTCGACGTCCGGCACCCGCTACCTCCCCGTGTCGGTCGCTGGGAACACGCACCGGCAAGGGCCGTTGGTTGCCCGGTCAGGCGATCGACTTTTCCAGCTCGGCGAGGGGGAACGCGCCGGCCCCGATCCGCTCCCGGACCGCCCGGCGTACGGCCCGCTGCACGGCGACGTTGACCGGCGTCGGTACGCCGTGCAACCGACCGAGCAGCGCGATCTCGCCGTTGAGGTGGTCGACCTCGGTCGAGCCCGTGCCCCGGGCCAGGCTCTGCCAGGTGGAGCCGCCGGAGCGGGGCTCACCGTCGACCGGGCGCTGCCCGACCAGGTCGCCGCGCTCGGCCTTCTCCTCCTCCGGCGAGGTGTGCGCGATGCCAGCGGCGGCGAGCGCGGCGACGCCCTCGGCGCGTACCCGTTCGACCAGCGCGTCCGGGATGTCCCGGCCGAGCAACGCCTGTAGGCCGTTGCCGAGGTTGCTGAGCAGCTTGCCGTACTTCCAGCGCAGCACGTCGGTGCGGACCGGGGCGACGAAGCCGGCGGCGGTCAGGTCGGCGGCGATCGCCCGGTCGGTGTCGTCGGCGCCCCCGGGGTACCGCCCGATGTGGAGCATCCCGGGATGCGGGTACCCGTTGGCGACCACCACACCCGGGTCCAGGTGGGTGGCCGGCAGCCAGACGCAGACCGGGTGCACGTCGGCGAAGAGGCGCAGCGCGGCCCGCTCGTTGGCCACCCCGTTCTGCGCTGTCACCAGCGGCAGACGTTCGCCCGCCGTGCCGCCGCCGACCACCGGCGCGTCCACCCAGGCGGCCAACGCGCCGGCGGTGTCCTGCGACTTCACCGTCAGGATCAGCACGGTGTCCGCCGGCAGCGGCTGATCCGTGGGCCGGTCCACCGCCGCGAGCCGGGCGGTGACCTCACCGTCGGGCTGCCGCAGTGTCAGACCCCGCGCGCGGATCGCGTCCAGGTGGGCGCCGCGGGCCACCACTGTCACGTCCCGGTCGGCCTGGGCCAGCCGTACGCCGATGGTCCCGCCGACCGCACCCGCGCCGATGATCACGTATCGCATTGCCTCATTCTGCCCGGTGGGGTCAGAGTGTCAGGCCGGCGTCGGTGAGGAACGGGCCGGCCAGCAGGAGCGCGCCCGCTAGCAGGGCCGCCAGGTTCACCAGGGCGAAGACGCCAACCCAGAAGAGCGGCGGGAACGGGGTGAGCCCGGCGAGCTGGTCGGCGTCGGAGGCGGGCATCCGGCCCCGCGAACGCAGCCGTTGCAGCTCGACCACCGGCCGCACCCCACCGAGCAGCAGAAACCACACCCCGGTGTACGCGAACGCGGCCTGGACCTGCGGCGTCGCGTACCACGAGACGGCGAACACCAGCGCCCCGGTGATCAGCAACGACACCACGCCGAAGACGTTGCGGATCATGACGAGCATGGCCAGCAGCAGCGCCACGGCCACCCAGAGCAGCAGGGTGATCCGGTTACCACCGAGCAGCCAGGCGCCGGCCAGCCCCACCAGCGGCGGTGCGACATATCCGGCGAGCAGGGTGAGGATCATGCCCGGCCCGGTAGGGCGGCCGGCGGAGAGCGTCAGCCCGGACGTGTCCGAGTGCAGCCGAATGCCGCGCAGCTTACGGCCGGTGAGCAGGGCGACCAGGGCGTGCCCGCCCTCGTGCGCGATGGTGATGGCGTTACGGGCGATCCGCCACGGCAGCCGGGTGGAGACCACCACCAGCGCTACGACCCCGGTGATCAGCACCAGCAGCGCGGGCGGGTCCGGCTGCGCGCCGAACAGCGTGTCCCACAGGTCGCCCAGCCCGTCGATCGACATCATGGGGCGCGAGCCTACCGGCGGCGTTCCGTGTCGCTCCCGAGGCATCGGCTCGTATCCTGTGAAACTGATCGGGTGGCGAGTGAAGCGGGAGGTGAGCGCTGATGAGTGCGGAACCCCTGGGACACCACGTCGGCCTCTGGACCGAGGCCGACTACTTCGCCCTGGGTGAAACCCCGGACCGGATCGAGCTGCTCGACGGGAGCCTGATCGTGAGCCCTGCCCCGAGCAAGCGGCACCAGTTGGTGTCGTGGGAACTCGTCTACAGCCTGCGTCGAGCTGTGCGACCACAACCCCTGCTCGTCTTCGAGGCGGTCAATGTGCGGCTCGGGGTGGATCGGATCGTCATCCCCGATGTGGTTGTCGCGGACACCGACGACGAGGGCACGGCGGTGGAGGCCGCCGAGGTGGTGCTCGTCTGCGAGATCGTCTCGCCCGGCAACGCCGCTGCCGACCGGCTGATCAAGATGCAGCTCTACGCCATCGCGCGAATCCCCTGGTATCTGCTGGTCGAGCAGGACGGGGACGCTCACTCGTTGCGGCTGTTCCGGTTGGACGGTGAGCACTACGTCGAGGACCAGGTTGCCAAGCCCGGCGAGACGCTGGCGGTCGTCGAGCCGTTCCGCTGGCAGCTCGACCCGGCCACGCTCCGCTGATCCGTCCTGCCCCGATCATCGGGCCTTCACAGCCCGCCGATGAAGCTTTTTTCCGGTCGCCCTTGTGATCTAGGGCACTTACCTCCAAAGATGAGTGTCGATAGAACGACGTCCTTGGAGGCACTCATGGCCCGTACCCGATCATCGCTGCGCCGCGCGCTCGCGGCCGGCCTCACCGTCCTCGCCACCGCGGCGGCGGCCCTGGCCGCGACCGCCGGACCGGCGGCCGCCGCCACCACACCCGGTGTCGACGTCTCCCGCTACCAGGGCAGCATCAACTGGACCAGCGTCCGCAACGCCGGCATCCAGTTCGCGTTCATCAAGGCGACCGAGGGCACCAGCTACAAGGACCCGAACTTCAACGCCAACTACGTCAACGCGTACAACGCCGGGGTGATCCGCGGGGCGTACCACTTCGCCCGCCCGAACATCTCCGCCGGCTCGACCCAGGCCAACTACCTGGCCTCCAACGGCGGCGCCTGGTCCGCTGACAGCCGCACCCTGCCGGCCGCGCTGGACATCGAGGGCAACCCGTACGCCGGTGGCTACTGCTACGGGCTCAGCACGACCGGAATGCGCAACTGGGTGCAGGACTTCCTGAACACCTACCGCTCCCGCACCGGCCGGTACGCGGTCATCTACACCACCACGAGCTGGTGGAACCAGTGCACCGGCAGCTGGACCGGCCCGTGGGCGAACCACCCGCTCTGGCTGGCCCGTTGGTCGAGCACCCCCGGTGCCCTGCCGGCCGGTGCGTCGGTGTGGAGCTTCTGGCAGTACACCAGCACCGGCGCGGTCTCCGGGATCAGCGGCAACGTGGACCGCAACTACTGGAACGGTGACCGAAGCCGCCTGATCGCGTTGGCCAACAACACCTGACCGGGCCGTTGGCGGCAGCGGGATCGACGGTCACCACACGGTCGACAATCGGTCCGGCTGCCGCCACACCACCGGGTACGGGTCAGGCCCGCCGCCGGCTCAACACCGGCACCACAGCATCCTCACTAGCCAGCGCACCCCTGCGGGTCAACCGCCAGGCAGCAACACCAAAGCCGGCAACGATCACGACGCCGAGCAGTGCGATGAGCACCGAAACCCCCGCGCTGACCAGCAGCAGAATCGCGTCGCCGAGCGCCACGAGCATCCACAGTGCCAGCCGGGGCCGAGTGTCCCTCCGTCGGTAACCCATGTCGTGCCTCCTTCCGTCGTCGAAGGTCAATTACCCACGACGACGCAAGGTCATGCGAATGAGTTTCAGTCCTGACGGTCGGGCACGAAACCCTTGGCGATCCGGTCGAAGTTCGGCAGGTTGGCCTGCCAGTCCTTCTGGGCGATCTCCCACCGCAGGGCGTAACCGCGGTTCTTGGCCGTCACGAACCCACGGTTACGAACGTGGATCCGCTGCCCGTCCCGGGTCTCCAGCCACTCCCAGTCCCCGCAGGTCTTCCAGAAGTCGCAGGCCACGATGCTGAGGTACTGGTAGTTGTTGACGCGGCTTGCGCGGTTCGGCTCCTGCTCCCGCCAGTCCTTCACCGCGTCCTTTGCCGGCGTGTCGGTCCACTGCACGAGCAGCTCACCCGGGCCGTTGGACTGGTTGAAGACGACCGTGATGCCATCGACCTGGCTGCGCACCCAGCCATCGGGCAGCGGCAGGGAGAAGCCGGCAGGATCCTTGTGCAGCTTCCAGCCCGCCGGCAGCGCGTTCGGGTCCACCGAGGGGGTGGCCGAGGCCGACGGGCTCGGCGCACCGGTGGTGGGTGGCGGAGGCGCGGCAGCGGAGGTCGGCGCGGGCGCGGAGGTCGCGGCGGCACCGGTCGGGTTGGCCTGTGGGCTCTTGTCGCCGTCCTTGGTCAGCATCGGCACGACGACCACGAGGCCGATCAGCAGCAGCGCGACCACGGCCCCGATCAGCAGGTTACGTCGGGTGTTGTTCGGCTTCGTGCCATCCGAGGGCGGCACCGCCGCGCGGCCAGCCGGACTCACCGGCGGCATGAGCGACGTCGGCGTGGTCGGCTTGCGCTGCTCCGGAGCCACCGGCGGACCGTCGACAACTGTCGGCTCGTCGTCGACGTCAGTCGTACCGCCGCCGCTCGTGTCGGAGGCCGCCGTGACCTTCGCGGTCGGCTCGGCATCGATCGGCTCGGCATCGGACGGACGGACGACCGCGGCGGTCGGCTCGGCCGGCGCCGCTGCGGTCGGCTCGGCCGGCACAACCGCGGTCGGGTCGGCGACCGCACCGGAGGAGACGACGGCCGTCGGAGTGGCATCGGCGGCGGGGGTCGCGGCGGCAGCGGAGGTCGCGGCGGAGGTCGTCGGGGCGGCGGACGGCGGCGGTGACACCGGCCGGTCGACACTCTCGGCCGGTCGGGGGGCCGGCACCACGGGCAGGCGCGGCTCGCGCGGACCGTTCGGCCCAGGCCGGCGTACGCCATCGAGCAGTGAGATCCCGCGCGACCGCTTGCCGGCGGCGCGGCGCAGCAACCGCTCGGCCACCTCGGCGGTGATCCGCTCGTTCGGGTCCTTGCGCAGCAGCCCGTTGAGGACGGCCTTGAGCGGACCCGCGTTCTTCGGCGGCGGAATCGGCTCGGTGGCCAACGCGGCCAGGGTGCCGATCGCCGAAGGCCGCGCGTACGGCGACTTGCCCTCGACCGCCGCGTAGAGCGTCGCGCCCAGCGACCACAGGTCGGCCTCCGGCCCGGCCGTGCCGTCCCGAGCCCGCTCCGGTGAGATGTACGCGGGCGAGCCGAGCACCATGCCGGTGCGGGTCACGTTGGGGTCACCGGGGATCGTGGCGAGACCGAAATCGGTCAGCACCACCCGGCCGTCGTCGCCGAGCAACACGTTGCCGGGCTTCACGTCGCGGTGCATGACGCCCGCCTTGTGCGCGGCGCTGAGCGCACCCAGCACACCCAGGCCGATCTCCACCGTGCGGGCCACCGACACCGGGCCGTCCTCGGCGAGAGTGTCCTGCAAGGACTTCGACGCCACGTACTCCATGACGATCCACGGATCGCCGTCGGTGCGCAGCACGTCGAAGATGCGGACGACGTTGGCGTGGTTGAGCCGGGCGATGGCCCGTGCCTCCCGCAACGAACGCTCGCGCATCTCGCGGCGTTCCTCATCGGTGAGACCGGGCGGCGGCACCAACTCCTTGATGGCGACGTCCCGGTGCAGCACCTCGTCGCGCGCCTTCCACACCCTGCCCATGCCGCCCTGGCCGAGCGGCGACAGAAGCCGGTATCGGTCAGCGACGAGTTGGGGAAGCGCGTTCGACATCGGTGAGACGGTACCCGGACCCGCTGACGCTCACACCGCCGGCACGCCACTGTGCGCTTCGCGTAACTTCGCGCCGCGTACCCTGGCGGCATGTCTGCCGAAGAGCCGCTGTTCCGGGTCGTCCGCGGCGTGCCCACCGCCGAGGAGTTGGCCGCTCTGGTGGGGGCGATCATCGTCCGAACCCGTCCGGCCGCCGCCCCCGCGCCAGCGGCCGAGTCCGCCTGGGCGCGCAGCGGTCGACCCGGCGGCTCCCGCGGGTGGCGCGCCGCCGGCCTGCCCCGCTAACCCGAGACCTGCCGCACGGGGGCTGCCACGGTGGCTTTGAGCCGTTAACCTCACTCAGGGAAACGGTGCCGCTACGGGTAGGGAGGATCCATGATCCCCGAAGAGGACCGGCCAGTACCCTGGCTACGCGGTTACGACGGCATCGAAGCCGACATCAGCCAGCTCAGAGAGTTCGCCGACCGGCTCGCCGCCGAGGTCGAGAGCAACTACGCGCCGCACCTGTCGTACATCGCCGAAGACATGTCCGCGAAGCTGCCCAACCCCTGCGACGCCTTCATCGAGCTGGTCACCTTCCTGCACGCCCACCACGAGACACAACAGGCCACCGCCGACATGGTGTACGCCGTCCGAGGCGCCACCGGCCACCTCGCCGCCGCCGCCGATCAGGTCGCCACCCACTACGCCGACAGTGACGCCTTCACCGCCGCCCGGGTGGTGGACGTGCAACGAGCCCTCGCCAACCCGGCCAGCGTCCTCCCCGGCGGCCCGACGCCGACACTGACCGACCCGACCAGCCCCGACGCCCAAGGGCCGGTGGTGCTGCCGTGATCGAACGGGGCACCGGCCGCACCTCCGGCCTCACCGACTGGCACCTCATGGACGTCAACAGCATGTGGGCCTGCCTCCAGGACCACGACACCGCCAACCACTGGAAACAGGTCGCCGGCTGGCGCAAGGTCTGCGACCTGGCGCAAACCCACCTCGGCCGCCTCCAGCAGTACCGACGCGGACTCGCCGAGGCATGGCCCCCCGAAACCAGCGCCGCCTCCCGCACCTACCTCGCCGAACTCGACGAACTCATCGACAAGGTGCAGCGCACCCACGACGCCGCCGCCGCGAACTACACCGCACTCTCCGCCGCAACCCAGGCCATCGGCACCACCCGCGCCGCACTCCGCAAGATCTACGAGGAGTACGCGACCAAGTTTCAGCAGAAGCAGGCGTACGAGTCAATGGTCGCCGACCCGAAAGCGGTGATGGGCAACCGGGCCACCGCGCCGCCTGTTGCTGATGGGGAGCTGGAACGGCTCAACGTGCAGGCTCGATCGATGATGTTCAACCTCAGCGGCGAACTCCAACAAGCCCAAGCAACCCTTCAAAAACCACCCGTGGCGCGACCCCCGGTTCAGTCCGGAGATCCCGACGCATTAACAGCCACCCCTACCGCCCCAATCATTCCACCGATCGTTCCGCTACCAATGCCCACAGGCGGAAGCCGTACGGCGAGCCGCATTGGATCACCGGACGTGGCTACACCAGTTCCTCACGCACAGGGGGTTGGACCAGTGCTGGGGGGCGCGGGAAGTGGCCTAACAAACAACCCCACCACAGTAAATACAGGAAGCGCAGCCCCACCGGCCTCGGCCGCACACCCAGGACTTGGATCCCTGCCGCCCAACACGCCGACCTCGCCCGGCCTCATAACGCCACCTAGTTCTGGCGGACCTCCGCCTGCCGGCAGCCTCAATCGGCCTCAATCCCTGTCTCCGACACCGCCAGCACGCTCAAGTCCTTCAAGCGGAGTTATCGGCGGCATGCCCAGCGGGGGCGTTGCTCCGCTAGGGCCAAACACGGCTCAGCCCCGCAAGGTCAACCCAATTGGCGGTGTGATTGGGGGCGGCGGTGCCGGCACCGGACCCACCGGAGGCGCTGGGTCTCGCCCAGGCAGCGGTCGAACATTCACCTCCTCCCACGGCGGTCCTACTCCGATTGGCGGTGCGCCTTCGCTAGGCGGCAACTCAGGAATTGGACTGCCGCCTGGGCTCCAGCGCCAGCAGCCACAATCCGACGTGGACTCTAGCCGTCGCTGGGATCCGGACAATCCATGGGAGACAGACCAAGGCGTGAACCCAATCGTCCGTCCTGGAAACGAGCAAGGCCCAATCGACCCTGGACCGGCCATCGGCTTCAATCGTTGAAGATGGGACTCAGGGGACCACTCACGGCAGCTTGCGCGCTACTAGCGATGGCACCGCCAGTAGTAGCGCCTGCACCCACAAGCCCCGCTGCTTTAATTCGGCGAGAGCAATGGCACCTTGACTATCTAAAGATACCTAAGGCTCAAGGCATAAGTCGCGGCAATGGGGTCGTAGTCGCCGTTCCAGACACGGGGGTAGACCCCCATCCCGACCTACGCAATAACCTGCTTCCAGGAACAGATGTCATTCCTGGCGGAAACGGTGACGGCAGGAGGGATTTGGACAGTCATGGTACATCCATGGCCGGACTCATTGCGGCTCACGGTCAAGGCGCAGGCTCTGGGGCTCTAGGCATAGCGCCAGAATCGAAGATTTTACCAATCTTCGATTCCCCGCCGAACGGGGATGGCCAGCCCGACGATTTGGCGCAGGGCATCGATTACGCGATCGCAAACGGTGCCGACGTAATTAGCATTTCGTCTGTAGGCGGCAGCAGCTCCCGGCTACGTGAAGCGATCCGGGGAGCCCTCGCCGCAGATATCGTCATCGTGGCCGGTGTCGGCAATCTCCCCCGAGATCAAATCGTCGGATATCCGGCCAGCGAACAGGGTGTTATCGCGGTCGGGGGTGTCGATCGCGCTGGACAACATGCCGCCATCTCGGTCACCGGACCGAATATCGATGTGGTCGCTCCTGCGGTTGACATCTATAGCACCAGCTACGGCGGGAAATACTCGAAGGGGACTGGTACATCGAGCGCGACGGCGATCGTCGCGGGCGCGGCTGCCTTGATCAGGTCCAAGTACCCATACCTGCCGGCCCGGGAGGTGGCGCACCGGCTCACGGCCACCGCCGTCGACAAGGGACCTCCTGGGCGCGACGACGAGTACGGCTACGGAGTGATCGATCTTGTGGCGGCGCTGACGGCAGACGTACCGCCGCTCGGGTTTGAATCGGTGAGCGCTCCGGCCGGTGCTGGCCCGACCACGACGGCTGGCGCTCAGTCAGGTGACGAAAGCGATAGCGCGACTGCGCGCGGCCTGGCCACTCTCGGGGTGCTCGTGGCTGCCGGGGTTGGGTGGGCCGTGATGGCGCGACGACGCCGGCGTGGTGATGATCCGCCGCCCAGAATCAGTCGCTGATCGATCAACGAAGCCGTGATCCACTCGACTTTCAGGAAATCGCGGTGTCCGGGGCGACGGGATAGCGCGTCTTTCTGAAAGTCGAGTGGATCAAGGGCGCCCGACCGCAGGGGCCCGACCGCAAGAACGCCCGACCGCAAGGACGCCCGACCGCAAGGACGCCCGGCCGGCGGTCGGGCGGTGGGTGCTGGGCGGGGTGTCGGTCTTGGTGAGAGCTGGGCGGTAACGTCGGGCTGGTGTCTGAGACTTTGCCGCTCCGCCTCGTGCTCGCTTCGGCGAGCCCTGCCCGTCGTAAGTTGCTCCAGGCTGCCGGCGTCGAGCCGGAGGTGCTGGTCAGCGGGGTGGACGAGTCCCTGGTGGTGACCGAGCGGGCCGAGGAGTTGTGCCTGGAGTTGGCTCGCCTGAAGGCGCAGGCGGTGTTGACCCGGCTGAACCCGACCGCCGATCAGCGGACGTTGGTGATTGGCTGCGACTCGGTGCTCGCCTTCGACGGGGAGATCCTCGGCAAGCCGGCGGATGCGGCTGATGCGACTCGGCGGTGGCTGCGGATGCGGGGACGCAGCGGCGTTCTGCACAGCGGGCACTGCCTGGTCGACGTTACTGCGGGTCGGCGGGCGGAGGCGGTCGCGTCGACCACGGTCCACTTCGCCGACATCAGTGACGACGAGATCGCCGCGTACGTGGCCACGGGTGAGCCGCTGGCGGTGGCTGGCGCGTTCACGATCGACGGGCTGGGTGGGCCGTTCGTGGAACGGATCGAGGGTGACCCGGGGACGGTGGTCGGGCTGTCGATGCCGCTGCTGCGCCAGCTCCTCGCCGAGCTGGATCTGCGGATCACCGACCTGTGGACGACTGTCGCGCCGGGCGGCCAAACGGTCGAGCCGCTCGGTAACGTCCGGTCATGACCACCAAGTCGATCCCGCTCACCAACGAGCTGCACGCCTATCTGGTCGCACACGGCTCCCCGCCGGACGAGATCATCCGTGACCTGGCCGAGGAGACCCGGGCGGTGCTGCCCGAGCACGCCACCATGCAGGTGGCTCCGGAGCAGGCCGCGTTCCTGACATTCCTCACCCGGCTGCTCGACGTGCGGCAGGCCGTCGAGGTCGGCACGTTCACCGGGCTCTCGTCGCTGGCGATCGCCCGCGGGTTGCCCGAGGGTGGGCGACTGACCTGCTTCGACATCTCCGAGGAGTTCACCGGAATCGCCCGGCGCTACTGGGCGCGGGCCGGCGTGCAGGATCTGATCGACCTGCGCATCGGCCCGGCTGCGGACGGGCTGCGGGAGTTGCCGCACGAGCGGCACCTGGACTTCGCGTTCATCGACGCGGACAAGACCGGCTACCCGATCTACTGGGCGGAGTTGGTGCCCCGGATGCGTCCGGGTGGAGTGATCGCCGTCGACAACGTGTTGCGTGGCGGGCGGGTCATCGCCCCGCAGGACGCCGGCGACCGGGCCATCGCCGCGTTCAACGACGAGGTCCTCGCGGACGTACGGGTGGACCCGGTGATGCTGCCGATCGCGGACGGCCTCACCCTCGCGCGCGTCCGCTGACCGCCGACAATCGCTGACCGTCGGCAACGCCGAACACGGATATTGGGGTGTCCCCACCAGGGGACACCCCAATATCAAGGAACGGCGAAGGCGGCGTCAGCGGACGCTGCGGGCGAACTGGCGGGCGGCCCAGTAGACGCCCAGCGCGGCGAGGACCGCGGTGATGCTGAGGCCCTGCCAGACCTTGTCGCTGCCCAGGTCACCGGCGAACAGCGCCCGGGTGCCGTCGACCGCCCAGGAGAACGGGTTCCAGTTGGCGATGCCCTGCAACCAGCCGGGTGCGAAGGTCAGCGGAAGCAGGATGCCGGAGAGCAGCAGCACCGGCTGCGCCACGGTGTTCATCAGCGGGGCCAGCGCGTCCTCGCTCTTGACCTTGAGGGCGACGCCGTAGGAGACGGCCGAGGTCATGAGGGCGATAAGGGCGAGCATCAGGTACGCCAGCAGCAGGTCCCCGATGAACACCCGCAGGTCGAAGATGAGCGCCAGGAGCGTGATGATGACCGCCTGCACCATGAGCGAGACCACGTCGCGCAGCGAGCGGCCGAGCAGCAGGGCGAGCCGGCTGATCGGGGTGACCCGGGAGCGTTCGATGACGCCGGCTCGCAGCTCGGCGATCAGGCCGAAGCCCTGGAACAGGCCACCGAAGATGGCCAGCAGCACCAGCAGACCCGGTACGAAGATCTTGTACGCGGCCGCCTGGGTCGGCGCGTTCAGTGCGGGCTTGAGCAGCGGGGCGAAGAGCAGCAGGTACATGACCGGCTGGAACACGCCGACGAAGACCCAGACCGGATTGCGTAGCAGGAGTTGGGTCTGGCGCTGGAAGATCAGCCACGTGTCACGGGCGAATTTCATGAGAGTCGTCTCCGGTGGTCAGGACTCGCGCAGCGAGCGGCCGGTCTTGGTGAGGAAGACGTCGTCCAGGCTGGGTCGGTGCAGCTCGATCGAGCGCAGCTCCAGCCCGGCGTGGTCGAGTCGGCGCAGCACCTGCGGAATGGCGGTGGCGCCCTCGTCGACGTAGAGGCGCAGGCCGCCCTCGTCGATCGTCTCCAGCTTGTTGACGTACGGCTCGCCGTCCAGCGTCTGGGCGGCCTGCGGGGTGGCGGCCAGGTCGAGACCGACCAGCACCACGTCGCCGGAGATCTCCCGCTTGAGCTCGGTTGGCGTGCCCTCGGCCACCACCTCGCCGTTGTCCATGATCGCGATCCGGTCGCAGAGCGCGTCGGCCTCGTCCAGGTAGTGCGTGGTGATGAAGACGGTCATTCCGTCGGCGCGAAGCCGGCGAATCTCGTCCCACATGTGGGCGCGGCTCTGCGGGTCGAGGCCGGTGGTCGGCTCGTCCAGGAAAACGATCTTCGGCTCGTGGATGATGCCGAGGGCGATCTCCACCCGGCGACGCTGGCCGCCGGAGTAGGTCTTGCACTTGCGGTCGGCGTACTCGGTGAGCTGGAAGGCGTCCAGTGCGCGGGCGGCGCGCCGCTGCGCGTCGGCCTTGCTGATGCCGTACATCCGGGCGTGCAGCACCAGCTCTTCGCGGGCGGTGGACTCGTCCCAGGTGCTGCCGCCCTGCGGGACGTACCCGATGCGGCGGCGCACCTCGGCCGGGTCCTTGCGCAGGTCGGCGCCCGCGATGGTGGCCTCGCCGCCGTCCGGCTCGATCAGCGTGGCGAGCATCCGCAGCGTGGTGGTCTTGCCGGCGCCGTTCGGGCCGAGGAAGCCGAAGATCTCGCCCTTGGCAACGTCAAGGTCGACGCCCCGCACGGCGTCCACCGTCTTCGTCTCTCGACCCGCGCGGGAGCGGAACGACTTCCGCAGCCCCCTGGTCTCGATCATTTCTGCTCCTGGTCGTTCGGGCCGGTCGGGCCGGCCGTCGGGTGGGACGGCGCCGGACGGCGCACTCCCCCGCTGTGCCGCCAGCAGGCTAACGCGATATAGCTTTTTTAGTCAACGTTGATTATTCCGCGTCGGTGTCGAGCGGTTCCACGCCGTCCCGCCACCCCGACCAACCCTGCGCTTCATCCAGCTCAGCAGGCAGGTACGACACTCCGGAATCGATCCGCTCGGCGATCCGCTCGCACCAGGTCATCTCCGCCTCCGCCCGCGCCGACCACAGCTCGAACATCCAGCCGACGTGCGCCGGCTTGCGGTTGCGCACCCAGTCCGACTCCAGCGAGGCGCGCATGGACTCGACGCCGGCGCGCAGCAGGTTGGCCCGGTTACGCAGGGCGGCGGCCGCCTCGGCGCGCGGCATGGCCGGCAGGAAGGAGAAGGCCGCCACGAACGGGTCGGCGGGCTCGGTGATGGTCCACCAGGAGTTGCGCAGCAGCGTCTCGAACTCGTCCTCCCCCTTGACCGTCACCTCGTACGTGGTCCGCGCCGGACGGGCGCCCACCTGCTCGGTCGCGACGGCGCGGAGCAGCCCTTCCTCGGTGAGTTTGCGCAGGGCGTGATAGATCGATCCGGGCTGTATGTTCGCCCACTTGTCGGCGCTCCAGCTCAGCAGCTCACGGCGCACGTCGTAGCCGTGCACGGGCTGCATCCACCGCACCAGACCGAGAATCATCATCCGAGTCGAAGACACCCGACAAGCGTAATAGCCAAGTTTGACTAAACCGTGGCGGGTGCAGTGCGGCATCCCACACTGAGCGATCGTTAGGGCCGCCGAGGGCGGCCGATACACTCCCCGTCAGTAACCTGCCCGGGAGGAGCCACGAAGGTGCGCAAGGTACTCATCGCCAACCGCGGCGAGATCGCCGTCCGGGTGATCCGCGCGTGCCGCGACGCCGGCCTGGGCAGCGTCGCCGTGTACGCGGACTCCGACCGCGACGCCCTGCACGCCACCCTCGCGGACGAGGCGTACGCACTCGGCGGGGACAGCGCGACCGAGACCTACCTGCGCATCGACAAGCTGCTCGATGTCGCCGCTCGGGCCGGTGCCGACGCCGTACACCCGGGTTATGGCTTCCTCAGTGAGAACGCCGACTTCGCCCAGGCCGTCATCGACGCCGGGCTGACCTGGATCGGCCCCACCCCGCAGGCGATCCGCGACCTGGGCGACAAGGTCACCGCCCGGCACATCGCCCAGCGGGCCGGCGCACCGCTGGTCCCCGGCACCCCGGACCCGGTGGCCAGCCCGGACGAGGTGATGGCGTTCGCCGTCGACCACGGCCTGCCGGTCGCCATCAAGGCCGCCTTCGGTGGCGGCGGGCGCGGCCTCAAGGTCGCCCGCACGATGGAGGAGATCCCCCAGCTTTTCGAGTCGGCAACCCGGGAGGCGGTCGCGGCGTTCGGTCGGGGCGAGTGCTTCGTCGAGCGGTACCTCGACCAGCCCCGGCACGTCGAGGCGCAGGTCCTCGCCGACCAGCACGGCAACGTGATCGTGGTGGGCACCCGGGACTGCTCGTTGCAGCGACGTCATCAGAAGCTCGTCGAGGAGGCGCCCGCGCCGTTCCTCACCGACGCCCAGCGCGCGCAGATCCACGAGAGCGCCAAGGCGATCTGCCGCGAGGCCGGCTACCACGGCGCCGGCACTGTGGAATACCTGGTCGGCGTCGACGGCACCATCTCCTTCCTGGAGGTCAACACGCGACTCCAGGTCGAGCACCCGGTCACCGAGGAGACCGCCGGCATCGACCTGGTCCGCGAGCAGTTCCGGATCGCCGACGGAGAGAAGCTGCGGATCACCGAGGACCCGACGCCGCGCGGGCACGCGATCGAGTTCCGGATCAACGGCGAGGACCCGGGCCGCAACTTCCTGCCCGCCCCCGGCACTGTCACCGCGCTGCGCCTGCCCAGCGGGCCGGGCGTGCGGGTCGACACCGGCATCTCGGCCGGCGACGTGATCGGCGGCAACTTCGACTCACTGCTCGCCAAGGTGATCATCACGGGTGAGACGCGGACCGAGGCGCTGGAGCGCGCCCGCCGCGCGCTGGACGAGATGGTCCTCGACGGGATGGCCACGGCGCTGCCGTTCCACCGGCTCGTCGTGCGGGACGAGGCGTTCACCGCCGAGCCGTTCACCGTGCACACCCGGTGGATCGAGACCGAGTTCCACAACACCGTGCCGCCGTTCACCGCCGCCGCCGCCGCCGGCGCCGCCGAGGCGCCGGCCGAGCGCGACACCGTCGTGGTCGAGGTGGGCGGCAAGCGCCTTGAGGTCAGCCTCCCCGCCGGCTTCGGCGGGAGTACGACCACCGCGGCACCCGCCGCCCGCAAGCCGACCCGGCGCGGCGGCGGTGCCAAGGCCGGTGCTCCGGTCGGCGGCGACGCGCTCACCTCGCCGATGCAGGGCACCATCGTCAAGATCGCGGTGGCGGACGGCGACACCGTGGCCGAGGGCGACCTGGTCGTGGTGCTGGAGGCGATGAAGATGGAGCAGCCGCTGCACGCTCACAAGGCGGGTACGGTCAGCGGTCTCAGCGCCGAGGTCGGCGCCGTGATCACCGCCGGTGCCCCCATCTGCACCATCGCCTGAGCCGGCTGGCGGCGGTCAGCGCAGGGCTTCGGCGGCGACCGCGCGGACGGTGGCGGTCAGGGCGTTCAGCACGTCGGACTCCAACCGCCAGTGCTGCCAGTACAGCGGAACGTCGAGGTGTCGGCCCGGCGCGAGGTCGACGCACCGACCGGCGGCCAGGTCGGCCTGAGCGATCTGTTCCGGCACCAGACTCCAGCCCAGCCCGAGCCGGATCGCCTCGCTGAAAGCCGGCACCGACGGCACGTAGTGCACCGGCGGGTCGAGCGGTCGACCGACCACCGCCCTGATGAACCGGTGTTGCACCCGGTCCTTCCGGTCGAAGACCACGAGCGGGGTGCTCGCCATCGCGGCGGCGGTGAATCCTCCGGCGAAGTGGGACGCCGCGAATTCCGGGGTGGCCAACGCGCGGTAGCGCATTGCCCCGAGTCGCAGCACGCGACAGCCCTGCACGGCCTCCCGCTGGGCGGTGACCGCCGCCGTCACCGAACCGTCGCGGAGCAGCTCGGCGGTGTGGTCCTGATCGTCCTGCCGCAGGTCGAACGAGAGCCCGGCCCGCTGCGGCAACCGGGCCAGCGCGGCGGGAAACCAGGTGGCCAGCGAGTCCGCGTTGACCACCACCGCGACCCGGATCCGGCCACCACCGGCCAGCGGGCCGCGGGCATCGGCCAGCGCTTCCCGTTCGAGCAGCGCGAGCTGGCCGGCCAGGCGCAGCAGCGGACGGCCGGCATCGGTTGCCACGCACGGACGGGCCCGGCGGACCAGCACCTGGCCGACGGTCTCCTCCAGCGCCTTGATCCGTTGGCTCACCGCCGACGGCGTGACGTGCAGCAGCCGGGCCGCCGCGTCGAAGCTGCCCTCCGCCACCACCGCCGCGAGCGTCCGTAGCTGTGCCGAGTCGAGACCATGCATCAGCAGAGCTTAAGTTGCGTCAGAATCTTTAGTTGGACTGGTGGCTGTCGACGGTCCTAGCGTCGACTCCGTGCTCACCTCCGCCGTCGCCGGCTTCTCAATCTCCATCGCGCTCATCGTCGCCATCGGCGCCCAGAACGCCTTCGTCCTGCGCCAGGGCCTGCGACGGGAGCACGTCGTACCCGTTGTGCTCACCTGCGCCGCGTCGGACGCACTGCTGATCATGGCGGGAGTGGCAGGGGTCGGTTCGCTGGTGACCGGCCGACCGGGCCTGCTGATGGCGATCCGCTGGGGCGGTGGGGCCTTCCTGCTCTGCTACGCGGGGCTCGCCGCCCGCCGCGCCCTGCATCCCGGCGCCCTGCTGCCCACCGAGCGGCCGCCGGCCACGTTGGGGGTGACCCTGCTCGCCTGCGTCGCCTTCACCTACCTGAACCCACACGTCTACCTGGACACCGTGCTGCTCCTGGGCAGCGTGGCCCAACAACACCCACATCGGTGGGTCTTCGGCGCCGGCGCCGCCCTGGCCAGTGTGGTCTGGTTCACCGCGCTCGGCGTCGGCGCGCAACGCCTCGCACCGCTGCTCGCCCGCGCCGTCGCCTGGCGGATGCTGGACGCGGTCATCGCCGTCGTGATGGCAGTGCTCGCCGTGGCACTCCTGCTGGGCTGACCGGTTCGTACCCGGCCGCGCTCTCCGTGGCACTTCCACCGGGCTGCCGGCACATCCGGCGAGCACCGACGGCGCCACCGGGACCAGGACCAACGACGATGCGAGTGTTTTCCGCGACCACCGACGGTGGAACTGGCCGCGAGCGGGAATGATTGCCTGGTGCAGTTCCTTCACGGCGCGGCTCCCGCGCACGACCTGACCTATACCGACGTCTTCATGGCGCCGGCCCGCTCCGATCTGGGATCCCGGCTCGACGTCGACCTCTCCACCGGCGACGGCACCGGCACCACCATTCCGTTGGTGGTGTCGAACATGACCGCGGTCGCCGGACGGCGGATGGCGGAGACGGTCGCCCGCCGGGGTGCCATCACGGTGATCCCGCAGGACATTCCGATCGAGGTGGTGGCGGATGTCGTCGCCTGGGTCAAGCAGCGCCACCTGGTCTACGACACGCCGATCACGCTGGGCCCGACCGAGACCGTGGGCGATGCCATCCACCTGCTGCCCAAGCGCTCGCACGGTGCGGTGATCGTGGTCGACGACGCCGGCCGGCCGATGGGTGTGGTCACCGAGGCGGACACCACGGGCGTGGACCGCTTCGCGCAGCTGCGTCACGTGATGTCCACCGAACTGCACACCGTCCCGGCGGACGCGGATCCTCGTACCGGTTTCGATCTGCTCTCGGCGGGCCGTCGCCGACTCGCCCCGGTGGTGGACGCCGAGGGTCGGCTGGTCGGGGTGCTGACCCGACAGGGCGCGTTGCGCGCCACCCTCTACACACCGGCCGTGGACGACCGGGGTCGGCTTCGGATCGCGGCGGCCGTCGGGATCAACGGGGACGTGACCGGCAAGGCCGCGGCGCTGCTGGAGGCGGGGGTGGACACGTTGGTCGTGGACACCGCGCACGGCCACCAGGCACGGATGATCTCCGCCCTTCAGGCGGTCCGGAAGCTGGACCCGGGGGTGCCGGTGGCGGCCGGCAACGTGGTCACCGCCGAGGGCGTACGCGACCTGGTGGAGGCGGGGGCGGACATCATCAAGGTCGGCGTCGGCCCGGGGGCGATGTGTACCACCCGGATGATGACCGGTGTGGGTCGACCGCAGTTCTCCGCAGTGCTCGACTGTGCGGCCGCCGCCCGCCAACTGGGCCGGCACGTGTGGGCCGACGGCGGGGTGCGGCACCCCCGGGACGTGGCGCTGGCCCTCGCCGCCGGCGCGTCGAACGTGATGATCGGCTCCTGGTTCGCCGGCACCTACGAGTCCCCCGGTGACCTCTACACCGATGCGGACGGCCGGCGGTACAAGGAGAGCTTCGGGATGGCCTCGGCTCGGGCGGTCAGTGCCCGAACCGCCGACGACAGCCCGTACGACCGGGCCCGCAAGGCGGTGTTCGAGGAGGGCATCTCCTCGGCCCGGATGCACCTGGACCCGGCCCGCCCCGGCGTCGAGGACCTGATCGACGAGATCATCGCGGGGGTACGCAGCGCCTTCACCTACGCGGGCGCACGGGACCTGACCCAGTTCCACGAGCGGGCCATCGTCGGCGTGCAGAGCGCCGCCGGCTTCACCGAAGGAATGCCCCTCCCCACCAGCTGGTAACCCCAGCCCCGGCCCCCGGCCCCCGGCCCCCGGCCCCCGACAAAGTTGATCATGAGGTTATCGCGTCCCGCATCGGCGTGTCGTGGCGGTAACCTCATGATCAACCGAGGAGGGCCGGGGGCGGCGGGGGAACCTCGGTCCGAGGAGGGCCGGGGGGCGGCGGGGGAACCTCGGTCCGAGGAGGGCCGGGGGCGGCGGGGGAACCTCGGTCCGAGGAGGGCCGGGGGGCGGCGGGGGAACCTCGGTCCGAGGAGGGCCGGGGGCGGCGGGGGAACCTCGGTCCGAGGAGGGCCGGGGGGCGGCGGGGGAACCTCGGTCCGAGGAGGGCCGGGGTCGGCGGGGGAACCTCGGTGTCAGGTCGACAGCCGGCGCAGCACGGCGCGGGCTGCCTCGCGGGGGTTGTCGCCCACCCGGTCGGGCAGCGCGCCGGCCAACCAGAGGGTGGCGAAGCCGTGCGCGATCGACCAGGCCGCGAGCGAGTCCCGGTCGGTGTCGGCGGGCGCGCCGCCGCCGGACAGCGCCGCCACCCCGGAGCGGAGCGCGGCGCCGGCCCGACCCCGCGCCGCGATCAGCTCGGCGTCGTCGGCCCGGTAGAGCTCCGGCCGGAACATCACCTCGAAGTACGCCCGGTGTGTGACGGCGAAGTCGACGTACGCGACGCCGGCCTCCAACAGGTCGTCATCCGCCTCGGTCAACGCCTGGGCCAGCAGGTCGAAGCCCTGGGCGGCAAGCGCGGTGAGCAGGCCCGCCTTGTCGCCGAAGTGGTGTGCGGGCGCGGCGTGCGAGACACCGGCCCGGCGGGCCAGGTCGCGCAGGCTCAGCGCGGCGGGTCCGACCTCGCCGACGGCCTCCAGCGCTGCGGCGAGCAGGGCGCGGCGCAGGTCGCCGTGGTGGTAGGCGCGGGTGTCGGTCATACGCGAATCCTATCTTGCCATTGACAAGATGCACCCCTGACGCGCAATCTTGTCACTGGCAAGTTTCACGGAGGAGGATTCCGATGGCACCCCTGATCGCCTTGATCGTCGGCACCGCGCTGGCCCGGATCGCCGGCCTGGCGGGCATCTCCGCACTGGACGGCTGGCATCCCGCGCTGCGCGTCGGGCTGGCCGTGATGTTCACGCTCACCGCCGTCGCGCACTTCGTCGGCCAGCGCCGCGCCGACCTGATCGCGATGGTCCCGCCCCGGCTGCCCCGGCCGGACCTGCTGGTCACCGTGACCGGCGTGCTGGAACTGGCCGGCGCGGTCGGCCTCCTGGTGCCGGCGACAACCCGGGTCGCGGCGGCCGGCCTCGGCCTGCTCATGCTCGCCATGTTCCCGGCCAACGTCTCGGCCGCCCGCCGCGAACTGACCCTCGCCGGCCGCCCGGTCACCCCGCTCGCACAGCGGACCGCCCTACAGATCGTGTTCGTGGCCACCGCTGCGGCAATTTCGTTTGGCCCCTGACTATCAGGGGGCTAACCTACCGTTCGTGGAACTCGTGACCCTCCAGGACGTGCCGCTCGGCCGGCTGCTGGTGGTGGCCGGGCACCTGGTCGGGCAGCGGTGGAACCGCTACCTCGCCGAGGAGCACGGTCTCACCCAGGCCGGCATGATCACCCTGATGACGCTCGCCCGACACGGCGAGTTGCCGCACCGGGCGGTCGCCGAGAAGGGGTTCGTCCGGCCGGCGACCCTGACCGGCATCGTCGACACGCTCGAGCGCGACGGTCTGGTCGAGCGCCAGCGCGACGACAACGACCGACGCAGCATCCGACTCGCCATCACCCCCGCCGGGCGGGAACGGGTGGCCGCGCTCGGCGCGCTCATGCACTCCGGACGGCCCCTCACCTCGGTCGACGCCGACCCGGTGAAGGCCCAGGTGATCCGGGAGTTCCTGCTTGAGGTCATCGGCAGCGGAGACGACCCGCGGATGACCGGACGCCCAACCGAAACGAAGGACCCGGCGTGCTGATCCGACTCCTGCGCGGCCAACTGCGCACCTATCAGAGACCGTTGCTGGCGGTCGTGCTGCTCCAGTTCGTGGGCACCATGGCCTCGCTCTACCTGCCCAGCCTCAACGCGGACATCATCGACCAGGGTGTGGCCCGGGGCGACACCGACTACATCGTGCGCACCGGCGGCTGGATGCTGCTGGTCAGCCTGATCCAGATCGTCTGCTCGATCGCGGCGGTCTACCTGGGCGCCCGGGTCGCGATGGGCTTCGGCCGCGACGTACGCGCCGAACTGTTCGGGCACGTCAACCGCTTCTCCGCCCGCGAGGTGGCCCGGTTCGGGGCACCGTCGCTGATCACCCGCAACACCAACGACGTGCAGCAGGTGCAGATGCTCGTGCTGATGAGCTGCACGATGCTCGTCGCCGCACCGATCATGAGCGTCGGTGGCGTGTTCATGGCGTTGCGTGAGGACGTCGGGCTCTCCTGGCTGATGCTGGTCAGCGTGCCGGTTCTGGCCATCGCGCTCGGCGCGATCATCCGTCGGATGGTGCCGGGCTTCCGGCTGATGCAGACCCGCATCGACACTGTCAACCGGGTGCTGCGGGAGCAGATCACCGGCATCCGGGTGGTCCGTGCGTTCGTTCGAGAGCCGTACGAGACGGACCGCTTCGGCGTCGCGAACGCCGACCTGACCGCGACCGCGCTGCGTACCGGTCGGTTGCTGGCGTTGATCTTCCCGGTGGTCATGCTGGTGCTGAACGTCTCCAGCGTGGCGGTGCTCTGGTTCGGTGCGCAGCGGGTGGACGCCGGCGCGATCCAGGTCGGCGCGCTCACCGCGTTCCTGCAGTACCTGATGCAGATCCTGATGGCGGTCATGATGGCCACCTTCATGCTGATGATGGTGCCGAGGGCAGCGGTCTGCGCCGAGCGGATCGTCGAGGTGCTGGACACCGACTCCTCGGTGATCCCGGCCGCCGCGCCGGTCACCGAACTGCCCACCCGAGCAGAGTTGGAGCTGCGCAGGGTGCGCTTCCAGTACCCGGGCGCGGTGGAGCCGGTGCTGCGCGGCATCTCCTTCCGGGCGACCCCGGGCACCACCACGGCGATCATCGGCAGCACCGGCGCGGGCAAGACGACGCTGCTGTCGCTGATCCCCCGCCTGGTCGACGTCACCGACGGCGCGGTGCTGGTCGACGGGGTGGACGTACGGGAGTTGGCTCCGGACGAGCTGTGGCGACGCATCGGCCTGGTGCCGCAGCGGCCGTACCTGTTCACCGGGACGGTGGCCAGCAACCTGCGCTACGGCAACCCGGACGCCACCGACGAGGAGCTGTGGACGGCTCTGGAGATCGCCCAGGCCCGGGACTTCGTGGCCCAGATGCCCGGCGGGCTGGACGCCCCGATCGCGCAGGGCGGCACCACCGTCTCCGGTGGGCAGCGGCAGCGCCTGGCCATCGCCAGGGCCCTGGTGCGGCAACCGGAGATCTACCTCTTCGACGACTCGTTCTCCGCGCTCGACCTGGGCACCGACGCGCGGCTGCGAGCGGCCCTGCGGCCGGTCACCGCGCAGGCGGCGGTGGTGATCGTGGCCCAGCGGGTTTCCACGATCATCGACGCCGATCAGATCATCGTCCTGGAAAACGGAGGGGTCGTCGGAGTGGGACGACATGCCGAGTTGTTGGAAACCTGCCCGACGTACGCCGAGATTGTGGCCTCGCAGCAGACCACGGAGGTGGCGGCATGAGCGAGCGTGACGAGCCGCGCACCGCGGCCGTACCCAGTCAGAAGCCGGCCGGCGACGGACGGACGCCGGATGAGACCGCGCAGCAAGCCGGCGGGGAAACCGCGCCGGAGACCAGCAGTGGCGCGCCGACGCCGAAGCGGCTGCCGCCCGGCCGTCAGGGCGGCGGCCCGGGATGGATGAGCGCCGGAATGCCCGCCGAGAAGTCGATGAACTTCGGGCCGTCGGCCCGACGGCTGCTCGGCCGGCTGCGCTCGCACCGGCTGCACCTGGCCGCGATCATCACGTTGGCAGTGGTGAGCGTCGGGTTCAGCGTGGCCGGGCCGAAGATCCTCGGCCACGCCACCGACCTGATCTTCACTGGGGTGATCGGTCGGCAACTGCCCGCCGGCACCACCGCCGAGCAGGCCGTCGCGGCGGCCCGGGCCAGCGGCAACGACAGCTTCGCCGACATGCTGGCCCGGATGGACGTGGTGCCCGGGGTGGGCATCGACTTCAGCGCCCTGAGCCGGGTGCTGCTGCTGGCGCTCGGGCTCTACCTCGCGGCGAGCCTGCTGTCCTGGTGGCAGGGTTGGCTGCTCAACGGGGTGGTCCAGCGCACCGTGCTGCGGCTGCGCGCCGAGGTGGAGGAGAAGCTCAACCGGCTACCGCTGCCCTACTTCGACCGGCAGCCGCGCGGTGAGTTGCTCAGCCGGGTCACCAACGACATCGACAACATCTCCACCAGCCTCCAGCAGACCCTCAGCCAGCTGCTCACCTCGCTGCTGACTGTCGTCGGCGTGCTGGCCGTGATGTTCTGGATCTCGCCGGTGCTGGCCCTGGTGGCCCTGGTCGCGGTGCCGTTGTCGGTGCTGGTCACCCAGCGCATCGCCAAGCGCTCGCAGAAGCAGTTCATCGCCCAGTGGACGCACACCGGCGAGCTGAACGGCCAGATCGAGGAGGCGTACACCGGTCATGAGCTGGTGAAGGTCTTCGGCCGGCAGCGTGAGGTCGAGGCCGCGTTCCACGCGAAGAACGAGGAGCTGTTCCGGGCCAGCTTCGGGGCACAGTTCATCTCCGGAATCATCATGCCGTCGATGATGTTCATCGGGAACCTGAGCTACGTGGCGATCGCCGTGGTCGGCGGGCTGCGGGTCGCCTCCGGCACGATGAGCCTCGGTGACGTGCAGGCCTTCATCCAGTACTCCCGCCAGTTCACCCAACCGCTCACCCAACTCGCCTCGATGGCCAACCTGCTCCAGTCCGGGGTGGCCTCGGCCGAGCGGGTCTTCGCGGTGCTCGACGCGGACGAACAGACCCCCGACCCGGTCGCGCCGGCCCGGGTCACCGACCCGCACGGTCGGGTCGAGTTCGAGCACGTCTCGTTCCGCTACGAGCCGGACAAGCCGCTGATCGACGACCTGTCGCTGGTCGCCGAGCCCGGGCACACAGTGGCCATCGTCGGCCCGACCGGTGCCGGCAAGACCACCCTGGTCAACCTGGTGATGCGGTTCTACGAGCTGGACGCCGGCCGGATCACGCTCGACGAGGTGGACATCACCACGATGCGCCGCGACGACCTGCGCGGCCGGATCGGCATGGTGCTCCAGGACACCTGGCTGTTCGGCGGCACCATCCGGGACAACATCGCCTACGGGCGGCCCGACGCGACCGAGGAGGAGATCCTCGCCGCCGCCCGGGCCACCTTCGTGGACCGGTTCGTACGCAGCCTGCCCGACGGCTACGACACCGTCATCGACGAGGAGGGCAGCAACGTCAGCGCCGGCGAGAAACAGCTCATCACCATCGCGCGGGCGTTCCTCGCCGAGCCGTCACTGCTGATCCTCGACGAGGCCACCAGTTCGGTGGACACCCGCACCGAGGTGCTGCTGCAACGGGCGATGGCCGCGCTGCGCTCGGACCGGACCAGCTTCGTGATCGCACACCGGCTCTCCACCATCCGCGACGCCGACCTGATCCTGATGATGGAGGACGGTCGGATCGTCGAGCAGGGCACCCACGAGCAGTTGCTCGCCGCCCAGGGCGCGTACCACCGGCTCTACCGCTCACAGTTCACCGGCGCGGTGGTCGACGAGGAACCGGCCGCCCAACCGGCGTCGGTCTGAGGTCGGGCGGCCGTGCGCGCGAGACGATCGGTGGGCGTGTCAGTCCGACGGCAGCAGGTCGGTCGCGCGGGCGGCGACCTGCCCGCCGATCAGGGCGAGAGCCGCGTCGGCGGGCATCGGGGCCAGGGCGCGGCCGCCGCGCAGGCGCAGCGCGAGGTGCCCGTCGGCCACCTCCCGGGCACCCAACACCCCGAGGTACGGGACGCGGCGGCGGGCCGCGTCCCGTACCCGGGCACCCAGCGAGCCGGCGGCGTCGACCTCGACCCGCAGGCCGCTGTCGCCCGCCCGTCGGGCCAGGTCGGCCGCCGCGTCGGCCTGACCGTCGTCGACCGGCAGCAGCACCAACTGGACGGGGGCGTACCAGGCCGGGAACGCCCCCTCATGTACCTCGATGAGGTACGCGAACAGCCGCTCCATGCTGCCGACCAGGCTGCGGTGCACCATCACCGGCCGACGCCGGCTGCCGTCCGAGTCGGTGTACGACAGGTCGAACCGTTCCGGCTTGTCGAAGTCCAGTTGGATGGTGGAGATGGTCGACTCCCGACCGGCGGCGTCGACGATCTGAATGTCGATCTTCGGACCGTAGAAGGCAGCCTCCCCCGGCGCCTCGACGTACTCCACCCCGGCCAGCGCCTCCCGGAGCAACTCCTCGGCGCGGGCCCACTGGGCGTCGTCTCCGACGTACTTCTCGCCCGGCCCGCGAAGCGACAGCCGGAACCCGGCCGGCCGGACACCGAGCGCGGCGTGCGCGGCACGGATCAGCCCGAGGATCTCGACGACCTCTGCGCCGACCTGCTCGGGGGCGCAGAAGGTGTGCGCGTCGTTGAGCGAGATGGCGCGGACCCGGGACAGCCCACCGAGCACACCGGAGCGCTCCGAGCGGTACATCCCGCCCAGCTCCGCGATCCGCAACGGCAACTCCCGGTAGGAACGGCCCCGCGCCCGGAACACCAACGCGTGGTGCGGGCAGAGCGCCGGCCGGAGCACGAACTCGTCGTCGGCGCTCAGCCGCATCGGCGGGAACATGTCGTCGGCGAAGTAGCCGAGATGGCCGGAAAGTTCGAAGAGTTCCCGCTTGCCCAGCGGCGGCGAGTAGACGTGCTGGTGGCCGGAGCGACGCTCCAACTCCCGGACGTACTCCTCGACGGCGTGCCGGGCGGCGGCGCCGGCCGGCAGCCAGATCGGCAGGCCGGCACCGGCCAGCGGGTCGGAGACGAAGAGGTCCAGCTCGCGGCCGAGCCTACGGTGGTCGATCATGTCGGGCTCCTGGATCGGGTACGACCCGGAGGCGACCTGAGCTCCGAACGGCGCGCTGCCCTCGGGGGCGGATCGCCCCGGGGCCTGGTCGACGGTGGTGACGTCAGAGCGGCGCGCCGGGGACACCCGGCGTCGTGGTCATCACTACCGCGCTGCGCATACGGCGACCGTACCCGCGCGACGTTCGGGGATGCACCCGCATTTGCGGCGGAGGGGTGGGCCGCCGGCGCGGGACCCGCCGGCGGCCCTGGCGGCCGAATCGTCAGGAACGGGGGACCCGACGGGCGTGGCCGCGCCGACAACGGTACGCCGACGAACGGCGTTCTGCCGCCCGCCCCGAACGGGTGGAACAGCCTCCGAACCCGTTACTCGGCAACGATCGGCCTCGTTGTAGCTGGGTGGCCCAGTCGTGTCGACGGTCACGACGGGCCGGGGCCGTCCACCGTGACGCCGGACACGACGTCAGGCTCAAGACACCCAATCGGCCGCATCCGGCGAGGTGGCAGGCGTGCCCGAACTTCTGACTGACGTCGCGTCGCCGACGTGGGCGTACCTGGTGCTGCTCGCGCTGCTGATCGCGGACGCCTTCGTGCCGGTGATTCCCACCCAGATCGTCATGATCACTAGTGGTGCGCTCACCGTCTACGGCGGGCTCAGCCTGCCGGTCACCATCGCCGTCGGCGCGCTCGGCGTATTCGCCGGCGACCTGGCCTGCTATCTGCTCGGGCGCAGCGCACCGGATCGGCGGCAACCCCGGCACGCCGAGCTGAGCCGCGCCCGCCGGGTGGCCAGCCGGGTCACCCAGGGGCTGCGACAACCCGGGCCGCTGGTCATCCTGCTCTGCCGGTTCGTGCCCGGCGGTCGGATGGCGGCCTGCTTCTCGGCCGGGCGCAGTCGCTACCCGTACCGCCTGTTCGTGCTCTACGAGGCCGTCGCCGCGCTGGGTTGGGCCACCTACGGCGCGCTGGTCGGGCACCTGGGCGGCACCGCACTGACCGAGTCGGCCTGGCGGCTGGCCATCATCGCCACCGCCGCGGCGGCCGGCTTCGCCGCGGCCGGATGGGCGATGACAGTGGTCAGCGCCCGTCACGCCCGAGCCGCCGCCGCAGTCGCCGCTGTCGACGTCCCAATCGATTGAGTGTCGTTGGATCTGCGGGTATAAGCTGCACTTATATTGGCAGCATGTGGGACGTCAAACTTCATCCTGAGGTCGAGGATTGGTTCCTCGACCTCTGCAAGACGGATCCCGCCAGCGCCGACCTCATCAGCGAGGCCATCGACCTCCTCGCCGAACACGGGCCGGCGCTCGGGCGTCCCCTGGTTGACCGCCTCAAAGGCAGCCTCTTCCACCACATGAAGGAGTTGCGGCCTGGGTCGACCGGCTCCACGGAGGTCCGCATGATCTTCGCTTTTGATCCCGTTCGAGAAGCTGTTTTTCTGGTCGCTGGCGACAAGTCGGGTCAGTGGCAGACTTGGTACAAGACGGCGGTCCCGTTGGCGGACGACCGGTTTCAGGAGCACCTCTCCAGGCTGAGGGAAACACAGAGATGACCGATGGAGCTGACTGGCAGGACGTCAAGGCGAAGGCCCGCGCGCTCGATCCATCCTGGGCAGATCCGGACCGGATCTCCCGGCGCGCTCAGCACCGTGAGCAGATGCTGGCAGCGGTCAGTGGGGCGCAGCTGGCAGAGATCCGCAAGCACCTGGGTATGACTCAGGTGCAACTGGCCGAGGCGGCAGGGCTGACGCAGGCGAGGATCAGCCAGATCGAGAATGGCGAGCACACCAGCCTGGAATCACTCCGCGCCTACGTCACCGGCCTGGGTGGTCATCTCGACGTCGTCGCCCGCATTGGGAACATCCAGCTGAACGTCGCCTGACCTGGCGAAGGTCTTCGCAACCATCGGAAGTTCACGGATGCACGGAAGCACGTGACGGCCACATGCCGGAAGGCCTCTAGGGGTGGTCCCGGGGGTCGATTTCGGTGGCTGTCCCGGATTCGGCTGGGGTGTCTGCGGCGACAGGCTGAGGCATGCCTGTTACCCGGAGTACCGGCCTGCTGGCCCTGGGCGGGATCGCCCTGGCGGCGCTGCTCACCGTGATCGGCCACCTCGAAGTCAACGACGACCTCAACCCGTGGGCGTTGACCATCAGCGACTTCGCGGTCTCCGACCGCGGCGGGGTCATCGACATCGCCATGGTGGTGCTCGCGCTCGCCACCGTGGCGTTGCTGTACGGACTGCGCCGCGCCAGCCCACCCCGACCCCGCTCCGGTCGAACGGCCGAGCTGCTGCTCGGCGCATGGGTGGGTGGGCTGCTGCTGGCCGCCGTGGTACCGACGAACGAGCCGGGCACCGCCATGACCACCGCCGCCTACCTGCACCGGTACGCGTCGGTGATCGCCTTCCTGGCCTTGCCGGCGGCCGGTTGGCTGCTCGCCCGCCGCCCCGACCTGACGCCGGCCGCACAGACGCTACGCACCCTGGTCCTGCTGAGCCTGGCCCTGGCGGCGGCGATGATCTGGTCCGCCTATCCCGGCGACCGGATGCTCATCGGCCTGGCCGAACGCCTCCTCATCCTCACCGAGGTGGCCGTCCTGGCCACCGTGGCGCTGCTCCAGGCCCGGCAGGTCACTCCAGCTCGTGCAGCATGAGCTGGCGGGCCGCCTCGGTGATGGAGCCGGACAGCGACGGGTAGATGGTGATGGTCTGGGCCAGCTCGTTGACGGTGAGGTTGTTCTCCACCGCCATGGTGATGGGCAGGATCAGCTCGCTGGCCTTCGGAGCGACCACCACACCGCCGATCACCTGGCCGCTCGCGGGACGGCAGAACAGCTTCACGAAACCGTCGGAGAGGTCGTCCATCTTGGCCCGGGCGTTGCCGGACAGCGGCAGCATCACCTGCCGGGCCGGCACCTTGCCCGCGTCCACCTCGTCCTGCGAGACACCCACGGTGGCCAGCTCCGGGTCGGTGAAGACGTTCGCCGCGACGGTACGCAGCCGCAGCGGGCGGACCGCCTCGCCGAGCGCGTGCCACATGGCGATCCGGCCCTGCATGGCGGCGACGCTGGCCAGCAGCAGCACGCCGGTGCAGTCGCCGGCGGCGTAGATGCCGGGCACGTTGGTCCGGGAGGCGCGGTCGACAGTCAGGTAGCCGCCCCGGCCCAGCTCCACCCCGTACTCGGTCAGACCCAGGTTGGCGGTGTTCGGGATCGAACCGACGGTGATCAGCGCGTGGGAGCCGGTCACCTTGCGGCCGTCGGAGAGCTCCACCTCGACGCCGTCGGCGGTACGCCGGACCGCGTCGGCCCGGGAGTTGTTGAGGATCTCCATGCCCCGGTTGCGGAACACCCGCTCGATGGCGGAGGCGGCGTCGGCGTCCTCGTGCGGCATCACCCGGTCCCGACTGGAGACCAGTGTCACCTCGACCCCCATCGCCAGGTACGCGCTGGCGAACTCCGCGCCGGTCACACCGGACCCGACCACGATCAGGTGCTCGGGCAGCTCCGGCAGGTCGTACACCTGGCGCCAGGTCAGGATGCGCTCACCGTCCGGTACGGCGGTGGGCAGCTGGCGGGGCGTCGAGCCGGTGGCCACCAGCACGGTGGACGCGTCGATCGAGTACTCCTCGCCGCCGTCGGCGGGGGTGACGACGACCCGGTGGGTGTGCCCGAGGGAGTCCTCGCCGAGCCGGGCGGTGCCGGCCACGAAGGTGACCCCCGCCTTCAGCAGCTTGGCGTGGATGTCCGCGGACTGCGCCAGGGCCAGCCGCTTGACCCGCCCGTGCACCGCCCGCGCGTCGACGGTGACCGCCTCAAGGCCGTCCGAGTGCACCCCGAACTCCTCGGTGTCGCGGTAGCCGGTGACCACCCCCGAGCTGGCGATGAAGGTCTTCGACGGTACGCAGTCGGAGAGCACGCAGGCACCGCCCGCACCGTCGGCCTCCACCACTGTGACATCGGCGTCCAGCTGGGCGGCGACCAGTGCCGCCTCGTACCCGGCCGGCCCCCCGCCGATGATCACGATCCGGCTCACAGCTTTCGCCCTTCGTCCATGCTCACAGTGACTTTCTTCTCCCGAGCGCATTCGACACGCACTGTCGTATTCTCCCCCACCCGTCGGCCGGGCTATCGTCATCGCCGTGCGTCATCACGCCGCCTACGGCTCAAATCTCGATCCCGCCCGGATGCGCGCCTACTGTCCGCATTCGCCGATGGTGGGTACCGGCTGGCTGGAGGGCTGGCGGCTGACCTTCGCCGGGGCGGACGTGATCGGCTGGGAGGGTGCGGTGAGCACCCTTGTCGAGTCTCCCGGTGACCGGGTCTTCGTGGCGCTCTACGACATCCACCCCTACGACGCTGGCCAACTCGACGAGATCGAGGGGGTGACCGCCGGCACGTACCGCAAGCTGCACGTGCGGGTCTCCACCCTCGACGGCGACGTGACCGCGTGGATCTACGTCTTCAACGGGTACGAGGGTGGTCTGCCGACCTCGTGGTATCTGTCGGAGATCGCGAACGCCGCCGAGAAGGCGGGCGCCCCGGACGACTACGTCACCGAGCTGCGGGCCCGCCCCACCGGCACCGCCTCGGCGTAGCAGCGCGTATCGCACCCCTCCAGTGTGCTACCGCTGTCGACCGGAGCGCCGGGCGGGCCGGACCGGGGTCGTCAATCACACACCGGCCGCCGGAACGGAAAGTTCGTACATGTCGGTCCACTGGGTCTCCCGCAGGCCCACGGACCGGTACAGCGACAGTGGGGCGGTCGGGTTGGTGAGGTCGACCCCGAGGCCGACCGCCCGCCGCCCCTTCTCGGCGTAGCGGGCGAAGGCGCGGCGCAGCAACGCCGCCCCCACTCCCCTGCGCCGGTACCCGGACAGCACCGACAGACTCTTCACCCAGCCCGACTGCTGGTCGAGCGCCTGGTCCGAGGACTGCAACGCGCCGACCGGCACCCCGTCCACCTCGGCGACGAACCACTCGTCCCAGGCGGTCAGGTCGCCGATCCGGGCCCGCCACCGCTCGTACGACAGCGGCTCGTGGTCCGGGGTGTCGCCGAAGGCGGCCTCGTAGATCCGGTGGAACTCCACCAGGTCGGCCTCGTCGTCCGGGCGGACCGGTCGCACAGTCACGTCCGATGGACCGGCCGGCTCGTCGGGCAGGTCGTCCAACGGCCGGCTCATCCGCACGTACCGCTTGACGAGGGCGAACCCGAGCCCGCGCAGGGCGTGTTCCCAGTCACGTTCCGGGGCGAAGACCGCGCAGCGGACGGTGAGCGACGGCAGCCCCCGCTCGGCAGCGCGCTCGGCGACCCGGTCCAGTTGGCGGAGCAGCAACGGCGCGCGGACGGCGGCGGCCCGTACCGGATCGACGTAGACCTCCACGAACTCCCGGCCCACAGCGGTCGGGTTGTCCACCGTCGCCCAGCCGACCACTGTGTCGTCCGGGTCGATGGCCAGCCAGGAGTCCCGGGTCGGGTCGAAGTGGGGGGCGGTCAGCGACGCCGCGACGTCCTCGGCGTCGAAGTCGGGATGGCCGATGGCGAAGGTGTCGGCGGCGTGCACCACCGCGAGGATCGCCGGCACGTCGTCGAGGGTGGGTCGGCGCGTCGTCCAACCAGCGGGAAGGGTCACGGCAGGACATCCTGGCAGCCACTCGGTTGCGGCGCCGCCCATTTTTCGGCCGACGGGAGGCTCAGCCGAGGTCGGCCCGGGTGCGGTGCAGCAACTCCACCAACTCCGCGCCGTCGGCGGGCCCGAGGGCCGTGAACGCCGGCGCGGCCAGCCGGTTGGTCACCGCCTCCGCCCAGAGCCGGCGGCGCACCAGCGGCCCGATCGGCGGGTACGGCGGCGGCCAACCACAGGCCACCGCCCCGGCCTCGCCCTCCGGCCCGGCCAGCACGGCCTCCAGCGGGGTCATCCCGGCGGCGCGTACCGCCAGCAGGTAGGCGCCGGTGAAGTGTTCCCGGAGCAGCCGCAGCCCGGCGGCGCTGCGAGCCCCGGGCGAGAGATCCGGAAGGGGCATGGCCCGCCACGCGGCGAAGAGCGGCATCCCGCTGGCCTCCGCCGCCACCACCGCCCGCTCGACGAGCGCCGACAGGCGCTCGGTGCCGGGCAGGGGGCCGAGCTGCTGCGCACCCCACCGGCAGCATTCGGCGAGGCTCGCGGCGGCCACCTCGAACGGCGGAACGACCCGGGCGGCGGCGTCCCAACCGTCGGCGACCGCGTCCGGGGCGATGAACCCGAGGGCGGCGGCGGCCGTCTCGGCCCGCACACCGCCGAGCGCGCCGGCCCGGCCGCTGATGTAGAAGGCCCAGCCGGAGATGCCGAGCAGTCGGGCCCGGCGCAACGTGGTCGGGTCCCGGCTGAAGGCGTCGCCCAGGTCGAGCACGACGGGCTTGCTGGCGGCCGCGACCTGCTCCGGAGTCACAGCGCCGCCCCGCTCGGGCAACCCGCCCCGGCGACCACGACCACGCCCCGGCCCGGGGCCACTCGCCGTGTACGGCCCGCACACTCGTCGTCGTCCATCGATGGTCAGTCTGCCGCGCCACCGCCCGCGTCCGCATCCCCCTCTTCGGCCGCCAGTGCCTCGACCGCCGCCTCGACCTCGCCGGCGCGCCGCCGGGCCACGGTGACCGCCCGCTCGGCGGCACGCCGGGCGAGCTTGGCCCGGCTGAGGTCCTGCTCGGCGACCGCGCGCCGCCGCTCCAGCTCGGCCAGCTCGGCCTCAAGGCGATCGAGTACGGCCGCACCGTCGCGCTCCTGCCCGGTCGCCTCGGTCAGCTCGGTCTCGGCCCGCTCCTGGTCGGCCTGGGCCTTCGCCAACTCCCGGTCCAGGGCGCGGCGCTGCCGGGCCCGCTCGGCTCGGGCCGCCCGCTGTGCGGCCCGTTCGGCCTGCTCGGCACGCTCGGCCGCCCGGTCCGTACGGGGTGCCGCCTCGGGACGGCCGCGTTGGGGGCCGGGTCGGCGGGCCGGGCGCTCCTCCTCGCGCTCCTCGTCATCGTCGGTGACCAGCCGCAGTTGCGGCCGGGGCACCTCACCGAAGCCGGCGTAGCTGGCCGCCCGCAGCAGGCGGCCCGCCCGCACCTGCTCGGCGACCTCGGCGTCGGAGAACGCCGCGTTCAGCGTCGCCTCCACCTCGGCCAGGGGCAGCCGGCTCGCCGGTGGCGCGTCCGGCTCGGCCGCGGCGAGCTTGCGAACCTCGGCGACCAGTGCGCCGACCACCGCCCGGCGCTGCGCGGACAGCTCCCGCAGTCGGGGCCCGCGCAACTCCCGCTGGGCGACTCGCAGGGCGTCGGCGAGCTGGACCAGATCGGCGACCAGCTCCGGGCGTCGGATGGCGAGCAGGTTCACCAACCAGGCGGCCACCGTCGGGCGACGCAGCCGGGCCAGTTGCCGGGCGGTGGTCGGGTCACCGGCACGGCGGGCCTCGGCCACGGCGGCGTCCCGGGCGGCCACGAACCGGTCCGGTGGGGTGCGGTAGAGCTGCTGCACCAGCTCCGCGGAGAGGCCGGGCATCGGGTCAGACGTCCACCCGGCTACCGGGCTCCAGTCGCTGGTATTCGGTGCCGGACAGCGCTGTGTACTGCCGGTCGAGCACGCCCAGCCCGTTGTCGTTGAGCAACGCGTCGTGCAGGGCGTACGCGCGCCGCGGTGCGACAGCGCGGATGAAGTCGACCACCTCGGAGAACTTCGACCAGGGCGCGTGGATCGGCGCGAAGAGCGTGTCGACGGGTGTCTCGTCGGGCACCACCAGCGAGTCTCCCGGGTGGTAGACCACGTCGTTGATCAGGTAACCGAGGTTGTCGACCACCGGGATGTCGGGGTGGATCACGGCGTGCCGCCCGCCGTACGCGCGCACCGCGACCCCGGCGGCGGTGAACGACTCACCGACACTGACCGGGCGCAGCACGTCGGCCGCGTCACCCAGGGTCTCGCCGAGCGAGGCGGGCCCGTGGATCGGGAACGGCTGTCGGTCGAGTTGGAGGCGCACCGCTGCCAGATCGAGGTGGTCGGGGTGTTCGTGGGTGATCAGCACCGCGTCCGCACCGTCCAGCGCCGCCGCGGCGTCGCTGAACACACCGGGGTCGACGACGAGCACTCCCCCGTCGTGTTCCACCCGGAGGCAGGAGTGGGCGTACTTGGTGAGCCGCATCGTGACTCCTCGATTATCGAATCGTGACGTCCTCAGCGCAGTCTGCCGGAACCAGCCGGTGTGTGCGTCGCGTCCGAGCTATCGCCACACCGGTTGACGACGATGGGAGCGGGGATGGACGGACAGGTGGGACGACGCCGCGGTGCGCTGTTGGCGGCGACGACACTGGCGGCGGCCCTGGCGCTGACGGGGTGCGGCGCCGGCGACAGCGGGGCGCAGGACAGCGCGGGCACGGCGGCCGAGGCGCCAGCCGCCAACGGCGGCGAGGCGGGCCGGG
>NZ_PYAK01000006.1 GCF_003264365.1 Micromonospora noduli | reverse complement strand
GTGCCACTCGCCGAGAGGCGACCTGCACACCGACACCAGCGCCGCCCCCAGCCCACCGGCCGGGGGCGGCGCTGTCTGTGCTCATCCGTCAGAGCGTCGCGGCACAATGGCCGGGTGACTGACGCACAGCCGTGGTCCGAGCAGTCGGGCGTACTCGTACTCCCCAGTGGGGCGACGGTCCGCGGACGCCGCGTCGCCGCCGCGACCTCGCCCGCCGACTTCGCCGTGCTGCTGGCACCCGGTCCGGAGCCGGCCTGGCCGCACCGGCGGATCCGGTGGCCCGATTTCTGGGTGCCGCTCGACCGCGCCGAAGCCCTCGACGTCCTACGGGAGGCGCTGCGACGGGCCCACGACGGTGAACGTGTCGAGGTGGCCTGTCGGGGTGGGGTGGGTCGTACCGGAACGGCCCTGGCCGCGCTGGCGATCCTCGACGGTCTGCCGGTCGAGCGGGCGGTGCCGTGGGTGCGGGCCGGCTACCACCCGAAGGCGGTGGAGACCCCCTGGCAGCGGCGCTGGCTGCGCCGCGTCACCTGACACCGCCGCCGGAGCGCCGCCGCCGGCCGGAGCGCCGCCGCCGGCCGGACCACCGACGGCGTCACCTGACACTGCCGTCGGAGCGCCGCCGGCCGGACCGCCGGTGCTCGTGCGGGCCACCCGTGACGCCGCGTCGGCCGGCCGCCGCCGCTGGAACCGCCGGACCACAGCCGCTCGTGCCGGCACCTCGCCGCTGTGCTCCGGCAGGTAGCGGGGCAGTGTCAGCCCTGGCCGATCACCGCCGGGTCGTTGACGTACTCGCGGAGGTGCTTGGCGGTGAGGGTGTCGCCGGTGGCGACCAGCTCGGCCGGTGTGCCGGTGAAGACGATGCGGCCACCGTCGTGACCGGCACCGGGGCCGAGGTCGATGAGCCAGTCGGCGTGTGCCATGACCGCCTGGTGGTGCTCGATGACGATCACCGTGTTTCCGGCGTCGACCATCCGGTCGAGCAGGGCCAACAGTTGGTCCACGTCGGCCAGGTGCAGGCCCGTGGTCGGCTCGTCCAGGACGTACGTGGTGGTCTTCTCGGCCAGGTGGATGGCGAGTTTGAGTCGTTGCCGCTCCCCGCCGGACAGGGTGGTCAGTGGCTGGCCGAGGCTGAGGTAGCCCAGCCCGACGTCGACCAACCGGCCGAGGATGAGGTGCGCCGCCCCGCTGGGGAAGAACGCGTACGCCTCGGTGACCGACATGGTCAGCACCTCGTGGATGTTCTTGCCGCGCAGCGTGTACGTGAGCACCTCGTCGGTGAAGCGCCGCCCCTCGCACCGTTCGCAGACGCTCGCCACGCCGGCCATCATGGCCAGGTCGGTGTAGATGAGGCCGATTCCCTTGCAGGTCGGGCAGGCGCCCTCGGAGTTGGCGCTGAACAGCGCGGCCTTGACCCCGTTGGCCTTGGCGAAGGCGGTGCGGATCGGGTCGAGCAGCCCGCTGTAGGTGGCCGGGTTGCTGCGTCGTGAGCCACGGATCGGGGACTGGTCGACGATGACGACCCCGGACCGGCCGCGCAGCGACCCGTGGATCAGTGAACTCTTGCCGGAGCCGGCCACGCCGGTGACCACGGTGAGGACCCCGAGCGGGATGTCCACGTCCACGTCGTGCAGGTTGTGCAGGTCGGCCTGGCGGATGGCGAGCTGCCCGGTGGGTTGGCGTACCGCCTCGCGCACTGTCACCCGGTGGTCCAGGTGCCGCCCAGTGAGGGTGTCGGAGCGGCGCAGGCCGGGGATGTCGCCGGTGAAGCAGATCCGACCACCGTCGGTGCCGGCGCCTGGTCCGAGGTCGACCACGTGGTCGGCGATGGCGATGGTCTCCGGTTTGTGTTCCACCACCAGCACGGTGTTGCCCTTGTCGCGCAGCCGCAGCAGCAGGTCGTTCATCCGGGCGATGTCGTGCGGGTGCAGGCCGACGGTGGGTTCGTCGAAGACGTACGTGACGTCGGAGAGGCTGGAGCCGAGGTGGCGGACCATCTTCACCCGTTGCGCCTCGCCGCCGGAGAGGGTCGCCGACTCACGGTCCAGGCTGAGGTAGCCCAGACCGATCTCGACCAGGGAGTCCAGCAGGTCGCGAAGGTTGGCGACGAGCGGCGCGGCCCCAGGGTCGTCGACGGTGCGGACGAACGCGGCCAGGTCGCTGATCTGCATGGCCGAGCAGTCGGCGATGTTGAGCCCGGCGATCCGTGACGACAGCGCCGCCGCGTTGAGTCGGGTGCCGCCGCAGTCGCCGCAGCTGGTGAAGGTGACCGCCCGGTCGACGAAGGCGCGGATGTGCGGTTGCATCGACTCGCGGTCCTTGGACAGGAGGAGCCGCTTGACCTTGACGGCCAGACCCTCGTACGTCCAGTTGTTGCTGCCCACCTTGATCTTGGTGGCTGGCTTGTGCAGGAAGTCCTCCCACTGTTGCGGGGTGAAGTCCTGGAGTTTGACGTCCGGGTCGAACAGGCCGGAGCCGACGATGGTCTGCCAGTACCAGGAGTCGACAGCGAAGTTGGGCACGGTGATCGCGCCGTCGTTGAGGGAGCGCTCGACGTCGACCAGCTCGTTGACGTCGAGGTCGGAGACGCGGCCCAGCCCTTCGCAGGTGGGGCACATGCCTTCGGGCAGGTTGAAGCTGAACGCCCCGGCGCCGCCGACGGACGGCTGGCCGAGCCGGCTGAAGAGGATCCGCAGCATGGCGTACGCGTCGGTGGCGGTGCCGACGGTGGAGCGGGAGTTGACCCCCATCCGTTCCTGGTCGACGACGATGGCCGCGCTGAGGTTGCGCAGCGAGTCGACGTCCGGACGGTTGAGGTTCGGCATGAACGACTGGAGGAATGCGCTGTAGGTCTCGTTGATCATGCGCTGGGACTCGGCGGCGATGGTGCCGAAGACCAGCGACGACTTGCCCGACCCGGAGACACCGGTGAAGACGGTCAGCCGGCGTTTGGGGATGTCGACCGAGACGTCGGCGAGGTTGTTCTCCCGCGCCCCGCGTACCTCGATCATGTCGTGGCTGTCGGCGGCGGACCATGCTGGCTGCGACATACGAACCCTTCACGGAATCGTGGCGGGACCTCGCCCCGCCGAGCACTGGCGGGTTCCATTGTCTCATTCATCCCCATGTAGAGAGTTTCGCCGAGATCCCAGCGCAGGGCTCAGCAGCACGTCCAGGAAAGTCTCAAATCACGTCGTAAGCGGTACGGTGACTCGCGTGGACGTCGCCTCGAAGGATCGGCTGCGCGCCGTGGACCTGGCGGCCACCGTCGGGATCTCGGTGCAGCAGGTGCGCAACTACGTCGAGTTGGGGGTGCTGCCCCCGGTGCGCCGCACCGCCAGCGGCTACCGGATCTTCACCGGTGAGCACGCCCGGGCGCTGACCGTCGCGCGGCGGTTGGCCGAGGGGCACGGCTGGAGCCGTACCCGGGAGATCATGGCGGCGGTGCACACGGGTGACCTGCCGGCGGCCCTGGCGGCGCTCGACGGCGGCCATGCCGAGCTGGACCGGGAACGCGCCGAGATCCGCCGGGTGCTCGGCGCCTTCGAGACCGTGCTGGCCAGCCCACCGGCGGCCCGACCCGCGCCACGCCACCGCGCCCGCATCGGAGAGGTCGCCGCCCTGGTCGGGGTCCGGACCTCGCAGCTGCGGCTGTGGGAGGAGCGCGAGCTGCTGCGGCCGGGCCGCACCCCGGGCACCAACTACCGGGTGTACGACGAGGCGGAGCTACGCGCGGCGCAGGTCATCGCGTTGCTGCGCCGGGGCGCGTACCCCTTCGAGATCATCGCCGCGGTGCTGGGCGAGCTGCGGACCACCGGCAGCGCCCAGCGGGTCCGCGCTGAGCTGGCCCGCCGCGAGCAGGAGCTGCACACCCGCAGCCTGCGCCGGCTGCGGGGCAGCGCCGCGCTGCACGACTACCTGCGCGGTCGCGGCGACGCGGGTTGACCGGCATCCCGTCCCGCGGGGCGATCCTCCTGACTAGGGTCGGGCACATGAGAGCTGCGCTGCTGGCGGCCACGACGTGCGCCGTCCTGCTCGCTCCGGTGCCGGTCGGTGCGACGGGAGCGTCCGCCGCGCCGACGGTGCGCTGCCCCCGGGTCCCGGTGCCGGCGGCGTCCCGCCCACCCCGGCCGTCGCCCCCACCCGCGGTCCCCGAACAACGGGTGGTCGGCGGCGCGGCGCTGGACACGGCCGGCCTGGTCGTGCCGGCCGGCGTCGCCGCGCCGCCGAGGGTCACCGCCACGTCGTGGCTGGTCGCCGACCTGGACAGCGGCCAGGTGCTCGGCGGATGCGGCCCCCACGAGTACGGCACACCGGCGAGCGTGCAGAAGCTCCTGCTGGCGGCCACGATGCTGCCCAAGCTCGACCCGAAGCAGACGGTCACCGTCACCGAGGCGGACATGAACATCGAACCCGGCTCCTCGGCCGTGGGCCTGGTCGCGGGCGGCCGGTACACCATCGAGACCATCTGGCTCGGGTTGCTGCTCAACTCCGGCAACGAGGCCGCCAACGCGCTGGCCCGACTGGGCAGCGGGACGGACAGCGCTGCGGGCGTGCGCGCCATGAACGAGCAGGCGCACCACCTAGGCGCGCTCCAGACGCACGCGGTCACCGCGTCCGGGCTGGACGGCAAGGGGCAGTTCACCAGCGCGTACGACCTGGCGCTGATCGCCCGGGCCTGCTTCGCCGAGCCGACCTTCCGCCGGTACGCGCTGACCGAGCAGACGTCGATTCCGGCCCAGCCGGCGCAACGCACCAAGGGCTTCGAGATCCAGAACGAGAACCAGCTCATCTACCGGTATCCGGGGGCGCTCGGCGGCAAGACCGGCTTCACCGACCTGGCCCGGCACACCTACGTGGGGGCGGCGGAACGCGGCGGACGGCGGTTGGTGGTGACCCTGCTGGGCGCCGAATCGGCACCGGTGCGCGGCTGGCAGCAGGGCGCGGCCCTCCTGGACTGGGGCTTCACGCTGCCCCGGGACGCCGCCGTGGGTCGACTGGTCGAGCCCGGCGAGCTGACCGCCACCCCGTCGGCGGCGCCGTCCGTGCTGGCGGCACCCGGCGCGCCCCGACCGGCGGCGGCCAGCGGGCCCGCGCGTACCAGCTCGGAGTGGCTCTGGTCGGTGACCGCGGTGAGCGGCGCGACGGTGGTGGCGTTGTTGGGCGGCCTGCTGTGGCGGCGTCGCCGCCGGATGCCCTGACGGATCGACATCGGGCGCTACCCTCCATAGACTCCGGTCTTTCTGGCACCACCAGTCCAGGAGGATCCCTGTGCCGAGTGAACTCGAACCGCGCCCCGCAGTGGCGGCACCCCGCCGGCCGGTGCGCGCCCTGACCCGCCTCGCGGGGGTGACAGCGCTCGCCGGGGCGCTGGTGGTCGGCTCGTCCGCCACCGCGCTCGCCGCCCCGGGCCCGTCAGCCGACACGGTGCGCGTCTCCGCCGCGCCGCCCGCCGCTGCCGACGCCGCCACCCGACCACCGCGCACCACCCACGGTCCGTGCGCGTACACCGAGACCCCGGACGAGCCAGCGGCCCGGCCGGTGCCGCTGCCGCCCGACCCGCGGCGCACCCCGGCCCGGGGCAGCGTCCGGGTGACACTGGCGACCAACCACGGGCCGATCGGGCTGACACTGGACCGGGCCGCCGCGCCGTGCACTGTGCAGAGCTTCCTGCACCTGGTGAACAAGCGGTTCTACGACCGCACCCCGTGCCACCGGCTCACCGCGTACCCGACGCTGAGCGTGCTGCAGTGCGGTGACCCGTCCGGCACCGGTGAGGGCGGCCCGGGCTACCGGTACCGCGACGAGTTGCCGACCGACCTGCCGCCCGCGCCCACCGACCCGACCGGGGAGCGCCGGGTGTACGCCCGGGGTGTGCTGGCCATGGCCAACGCCGGGCCGGACACCAACGGCAGCCAGTTCTTCCTGGTCTACGCCAACTCCGCGCTGCGCCCCAACTACACGATCTTCGGCGAGGTCGACGGGGCCGGCCTGGCCACGCTGGACCGGATCGCCGCCGGGGGAGTGGCACCGACCGCCGAGGACCCGGCACCGGTCGACGGCGCGCCCGCGCTGCCGGTGACCATCCGCAAGGCCGTCCGCTGGCACCACCACCACTGACCGTGCGGCGCGGTGGGTGACCGTCGGTCGCTCACCGCGTCCACCGTCGGTGACTCTCGGTCGGGCCCGGCCTCGTCGGAATTTTCGGGAACGGACCGGAACCGGTCCAACCGGTTTCCGACGCAGTTCCGGCCGTCACGCCGAGGCGGGCGACCCGGTCAGCGGGGCGGCGGTGCTGTCCCGAACGACCAATTCGGTGGCGAGTTCCACCCGGGGCGAGTCGATGCCCTCGCCCTGGGCCAGGCGCAGCACGGTCCGGGCGGCCAACCGTCCCATCTCGACCAACGGTTGGCGCACGGTGGTCAGTGGCGGTGAGGCCCAGCGGGCTTCCGGCAGGTCGTCGAACCCCACCACGCTCACGTCGTCCGGCACGCGGAGCCCCCGGCGCCGGATGGCCTCGTAGACGCCGAAGGCCATCTGGTCGCTGGAGGCGAAGATGCCGGTCGGCGGGTCGGCGAGGTCGAGCAGAGCCGTCCCGCCGGAGAACCCGGAGGCGTGGTAGAAGTCGCCCGGGTAGATCAACGCGTCGTCCACCGGCACCCCGGCGGCCTCCAGCCCGGCCCGGTAACCGTCAAGCCGGGCCCGGCTGCACAGCAGGTGCGTCGGCCCGGCCACGAAACCGATGCGCCGGTGCCCGATCGCGAGCAGGTGTTCGGTCGCGGCGAGCCCGCCGGCCCAGTTGGTGGCGCCGATCGTCGGCACGTCCATGGCCGGCACCCCGGCCGGGTCCACGACCACCACCGGCACGTTGAGGCGACGCAGCTGCGCGTGCAGCGGCGGGCTCAGGTGCGAGGTCACGAAAATGACGCCGTCGGTGGCCCGGGTGCGCAGGTTCTGCAACCACTGCCGGGCCGCGGTGGGCTGCCGGTGGATCGCGGAGACCACAGTGCCGACGCCCGCGCCGTGCCCGACATCCTCCACGCCCCGGATGATCTCCACGGCCCACGGGCTGTCCAGGTCGTTGAAGACCAGGTCGACGAGACCGGCACGGCGAACGCTGCGGCTGGTGCGACGCCGGTAGCCGTGGTGGCGCAACAACTCCTCGACCCGCTCCCGGGTGTCCGGGGCCACATCGGAGCGCCCGTTGAGCACCCGTGACACGGTCGGCACCGACACCCCGGCCTCCCGTGCGATCGCGGTGATGGTCACCCTGCGTCCGTCGTCCGCGCCCACCCGCGTCTCCTTCACCGAGCCGGAGGAACGACCGTCAGGCGTCGCCCACCGTGTGTCCCGAAACGGCGTGCCCGTTCCACGCGCCATCTTGCCTCACCGATGGGGGTTGACGACATGCCAGGTCGTTCGAAGGTTCGCTTGAGTTGCGGAAAAGTTCCGGAGTTTTTCCGGTTACTTTCGGTCTGCGGACCACATCGATCCTGGGATGGTTACCCCAACCGGGCTGATAGACAGGACTCGTGCGCTACCGCCTGGCCGTCGTGCTCGCGCTCGCCGCGCTGCTCGGCGGCTGCTCGCGGCCGGAGCCCCGCCCCCCGCCGGCCACGCCGCAGCCGACGTCGGCGAGCCCCACACCCGCGCCGACCCCGTCCACCTCCGTGGCAGCCCCACTGCCGGGGTTCGTGGTGCTGACCGACCTCGACCCGCGCATCCACGCCGACATCCGGTACGCCACCCCGCACAACTTCGTCGGCCGACCGATCACCGGCTACCGCGAGCCGCTGTGCCTGCTCGCCCGGCAGGCGGCCGAGGCGTTGCGCCGCGTACAGGACGCCGCGCTGGCCGGTGGGCACAGTCTCAAGGTGTACGACTGCTACCGCCCGCAGCCGGCGGTGGACGACTTCGTCGCCTGGTCGAAGCACCCCGGTGAGCAGCAGACCAAGGCCGAGTTCTACCCGGACCTGGCCAAGAACCGGCTCTTCGCCGACGGTTACATCGGCGCGCCCACCGCGCACAGCCGCGGCAGCACAGTGGACCTGACACTGGTCGACGAGCCCGCCGCCAGCCAACCTCCGTACCGGGTCGGGCAACCGCTGGTCGCCTGCACCGCGCCGCGCGGGCAACGCTTCCCGGACAACAGCATCGACATGGGTACGGGCTTCGACTGTTTCGACTCGCGGGCGCACACCGCCGACCCCCGCATCACCGGGACGGCGCGGGACAACCGTCGGTTGTTGCAGCGTCTGATGACCGACGCCGGGTTCGTCAACTACGACCGCGAGTGGTGGCACTACAGCCTGCGCGACGAGCCGTACCCGGACACCTTCTTCGCCGCGCCCGTCGCCCGCTCGTCGGTCGGCTGACCGTCAGGTCCAGCCCCGCGGCCCTGACCCCCGTCCCGGCACCGCGGCCGCCCGTGCCATCCGGCATGATCGTTTCAATGACCACTGAACGGATCGGCCCCCCGGTTACCGGCGACGAGCGGGAGACGCTGCGCGCGTTCCTCGACTTCCACCGCGCCACGCTGGCCCTCAAGTGCGCGGGTTTGTCCGACGAGGACCTGCGTCGGCAGTCGATGCCGCCCTCCGCGCTGTCCCTGCTCGGCCTGGTGCGACACCTGGCCGAGGTGGAGCGCGCCTGGTTCCGGCGGGTCATCGACGGCGAGGACATCGGGTTGGTCTGGTCGGAGACCGGCGACTTCCAGCAGGCGTACGACGCCACCTCGGCCACTCGGGCAGAGGCGTTCGACGCCTGGGAGCGTGAGGTCGCGCATGCCCGCCGGATCGAGCGGGCGGCCGCGTCGCTCGACGTGACCGGCCTCAACGCCCGCTCCGGAGAGACCGTGTCACTGCGGCTGGTGATGCTGCACCTGATTCACGAGTACGCCCGGCACAACGGCCACGCCGATCTTCTCCGTGAGGGCGTCGACGGCACCGTCGGCGTCTAGCCCGCGAAAGGGCGCGTCAGGTCCAGTAGAGGATTCGGCAGGCGGGCACGCGGGCGGTGAGTTCGGCGGTGAACCAGTCGCGCAGCTCGGCCATCTGCTCACGAGGGTAGACGTACTTCACCGCGCCGAACTTGCCGTGCTTGCGGGTGCGGGACTCCTCGTCCATCTCCAGCCGGGTGCGCGGGTACCAGCCGAGCAGCACCTCCTTGCTGCCCGGCGTGAACCGGTGGGTGATCAGCTCGGCGGTCAGGTCCAGGTCCGGCACCCCGTCGACCGCCGCGCGGACCTCGTCGAGCAGTTCGCCGTAGCGCTCCCGCCAGTCCGGCAGCGCGATGATCGGCGCGATGGTCAGCCCGACCGGGTAGCCGTCGAGGGCGAGCCGGCGCAGCGCGGCCAGCCGGTCCGGCACCCGGGCGGTGCCACCCTCGAACCGAACGCTTACCGGGGCGCAGTTGACGCTGAAGCGGACCCGGGTCCGGCCGGCGTGCGGCAGCCCCACGAAGGTGTCCACGTCGGCGTACTTGGTGGTCCAGCGCAGTTGCACGGGGGCGTCCCAGTCGGCGAAGTGCTGCACCGCGCGCCGCCAACTGCCGGTCAGGTGCTCCAGGGCGAGCGGGTCGGTGTAACAGGACGCCTCGAAGGTGGTGCCCTCGTCGGCGCGTCGCGCGTTGCGGCTGGTCACCGTGCCGCGCCCGGCGTACGCGGCCAGCCCGGCGAGGATGTCGTCGAGGTCCGCGTACACCCGGGTCACCGGTGGGCCGGACAGGGATCCGGCGAGGTAGCAGTACTGGCAGTGTGCAGGGCAGCCCTCGGCCAGGTCGACCCGCCAGTCCGCGCTGGGCGCGATGGGTTGCAGGACGCGCCGCGAGGGTGGGCTCACCACGATCGCCATTGTCGACTTGGCCCGGGCGTAGGTCTCCCGGTCGGTCTGCCCGCGTACCCCGGTGAGCCGGTTGGCGCGCAGGTGTTCCACCTCGATGCCGAGCGCCCGCACCCGCTCGACGATCCGTTGGCCGTGCGGGTGGTCGAGCGCGGCGGGGGTGGCCACCACCCTGCTCGGGGTCCAGCGGCGCGCCGGCCGGGCCGGCGGCGCGAGGCCGGCCAGGTCGCGGGTCGGCACCCGTTCTCCGCTGGCGTCGTGCGGCGCGGTGGGTACGTCCACGGCGAGCGGCTGGTCGACGTCGACGGCGTCCGGGCTGGTCATCCGGCCGGGGTACCCGTTGCCGTAGGAATCCCACCCGATCGGCCGCCCCACGATTGACGCCGCCCAACCGGAGCGCATAACCTTCCATCTATCTGTAAACCTTGTGAACAGATGCACATCGACGCGGCGGCGCGCGTCCCGACCGAAGGGACGATCAGGTGATCGCAGAACTCTCCTCCCGTACCAGACGGATCCTGTCGGCATTCGTCGCCCTGGTCGTCGCGTTGACCGCCGGTCTCGCGGTCAACGCCTCGCGCAGTGCGCAGGCCGCGCCGACGTTCAAGGTCCTGGCCTTCTACAACGGCACCTGGGACGCCGCGCACATCGACTTCGTCAAGGACGCCCGGGCCTGGTTCCCGCAGGCCGCCGCCCAGCACGGTTTCTCCTGGGAGGCCACAAACAACTGGGGCCTGCTGAACACCGCCAACCTGGCCCAGTACAAGGTCGTCATGTTCCTGGACGACGCGCCGCCCACCGCGCAGCGGGCCGCGTTCCAGCAGTACATGCAGAACGGCGGGGCGTGGCTGGGCTTCCACGTCAGCGCGTGGACCGACAACCCGTCGAGCTGGAGCTGGTACTACAACACCTTCCTCGGCACCGGCTCGTTCCAGACGAACACCTGGGGACCCACCCGGGTCACGATGCGCGCCGACAACCGCACCCACGCCGCCACCCGGAACCTCCCGGCGACGTTCCCGTCGTCGATCAGCGAGTGGTACTCCTGGAGCAACGACCTGCGGCAGAACCCCAACATCGACATCCTCGCCTCGGTCGACCCGTCCAGCTTCCCGGTCGGCACGGACCCCAACCAGTCCTGGTACGGCGGCTACTACCCGCTGGTCTGGAGCAACCGGCAGTACAAGATGCTCTACGCCAACTTCGGCCACAACGCGATGAACTACAGCACCAACACCGGGCTGTCCTCCACCTTCGACAGCGCGCAACAGAACCAGCTGCTGATCGACGGGCTGCACTGGCTGGCGGGCGTCGGCACCGTCCCACCGACCACGCCCCCGCCGTCCGACGGCATCTCGCCGACCGCCTGGCACACAGTGGTCAACCGGGGCAGCGGCAAGTGCGTGGACGCCCGGGCCGCGGCCAGCGCGAACGGCACCGCCATCCAGCAGTACGCGTGCAACAGCAGCACCGCCCAGCAGTACCAGTTCGCGCCGACCAGCGGCGGGTACCTGCGGGTCAACAACCGCAACAACAGCGCCCAGGTGCTCGACGTGACGAACCGGTCGACCGCCGACTCGGCGCCGATCCAGCTCTGGTCCTACAGCGGCGGAAACAACCAGCAGTGGCGGGCCGAGCCCGAGGGCGCCGGCTACTACCGCCTGGTCAACCGGTCCAGCGCAAAGTGTCTCGACGTGCCGGGAGCGTCCACGGCGGACAGCGTCCAGCTCGTCCAATACACCTGCAACGGCACCGCGGCGCAGTCCTTCCGGCTGGTGCCGCAGTCCTAGAACCGTCCCGGTAGCCTCCCGCCATGGCGATTCCCGACCGCGTGCCGATCGCGTACGAGCCCGACTACCACACTCGCAACATCGGCCGGTACGACAAGGGTCAGTTCTTCGGCTCCGTCACCGCCACGCTGGAGGATGGTGCCGGAGCCGAAGACGACTGGTATCGCCACAAGCGCTGGTACGCGGTGCTGCACCGGTTCGACGCCGACGGCGTGCACACCGACTCGGACATCTGGTTCGCCGGCACCAGCGAAGACGAGGAAGCCTCGGTCGATCGGGCCGAGGCTCGCCTCGTCGAATGGCTCGACGCGCTGCCCGGCCGGGTCTTCGGCGACATCTCGATCGGGCTGTTCCACGTCGAGGTCGACGGGCACGTCTTCGGGCTGGTAGACGGTTCAGCGGACTACGACGGCGAGGACCACGCCGAGTTCGTTCCGGACGAACTGGGCTTCGATCCGCCCTGGGACGGCCTCTACGACACCTGAGCGGCGCGAGCGAACCGGGCGGCGACGTCCCGGATGACGGCGCGCAGCTCCGGTGGGTCGAGCACGTCGAAATCGACAGCCAGGGTGCCGAGGAAGGCGGCGAGATTGCCCAGCGACTCGCCGCCCGTGTGCAGGAGGCAGGCCCGCTCGTCGATCGCCTCCAGCAGGCCCGCCGTGGTGGGGATCCGCTGCGCCATGGTCTCGGCCGACGCGTGCAGGCGTACCCGGGCGGGGTGTGGCCAGGCCGCGGAGCCGACGCCGCGCAGCACGTGCGCGACCCCGTCGCCACCTGGCGGCTCCCGCGGGGCGAAGCGTGGGCCGGTCGGCACCCGGGGTTGGATCCGGTCGGCGCGGAACGTCCGCCAGTCGGCCCGGTCGGTGTCCCACCCCAGCAGGTACCACCGCCGCCCGGTGTAGACCAGACGGTACGGCTCGACGTCGCGCACGCTGACCGTGCCGTCATGGCCGGCGTAGTCGAACCGCAGCCGCTCCCGGCGGTGCGCGGCCGTGGAGACGGCGGTGAGCGTGTCGGCGTCCACTGTCGGGCCACCGCCGGCGGCGGAGACCGTCGCCGAGCGCAGGGCGTCCACCCGGTGCCGCAGCCGTGACGGCAGCGACTGCTCCAGCTTGGCCAACGCCCGCAGCGAGGTCTCCTCGATGCCGGTCACCGAGCCGCCCGCCGCGGCCCGCAGCCCGACGGCCACCGCCACGGCCTCGTCGTCGTCGAGCAGCAGCGGTGGCAGCGCCGACCCGGCACCGAGCCGGTAGCCGCCGGCGACCCCCGGGTGTGACTCGATCTGGTAGCCCAGCACCCGCAGCCGCTCCACATCCGTGCGTACCGTGCGGGTGGTGACCGCGAGCCGCTCGGCCAGCTCCGCTCCGGACCACTCCCGGCGCACCTGCAGGAGAGTCAGCAACCGCAGCAGCCGCACCGAGGTCTCCACCATCCCGGTAAGTCTGCCAGCGACCACCGATGGGGTCTGGGAGCGCCGGTTATTCGGTTGCCCGACCCGACGACGGCCTGCTGAACTACCCGAAACCGCCACCAACCTCCAGGGAGTAACAATGCGTGCTGCGTCGATGTCCGACCAGAAGGGATCTGTCGCCTACCTGAAGGACCTGACGCTGCGTGAAAACCCTGAACCTCGGCATCCTGGCTCACGTCGATGCCGGTAAGACCAGCCTGACCGAGCGGCTGTTGCACGACGTCGGTGTGACCGACCAGCTCGGCCGGGTCGACGCGGGCAGCACCCAGACCGACACCCTGGCACTGGAACGGCAACGCGGGATCACCATCCGCTCGGCTGTCGTCTCCTTCGTGCTGGACGACGTGACCGTCAACCTGATCGACACGCCCGGTCACCCGGACTTCATCGCCGAGGTCGAGCGGGTGCTCGGTGTGCTCGACGGCGCGGTGCTGGTGGTCTCCGCGGTGGAGGGGGTGCAGCCGCAGACCCGGGTGCTGATGCGGACTCTGCGCCGGCTGCGCATCCCGACGCTGATCTTCATCAACAAGGTCGACCGGGCCGGAGCGGACCCCGAGAGGGTCTTCCAGGCGGTCGCGGAGAAGCTCACGCCGACCGTCGTGGCGATGGGCGCGGTGGCGATGCCGGGGACCCGTGGCGCCCACTGCACGACGTACGGCCCCACCGACCTCGCCTTCACCGACCGGCTGCTCGACCTGCTCACCGGCCAGGACGACGTGCTGCTCGCCGACTGGGTGGCGGACACGTCCTCGCTGCCGTACTCACGGCTACGCGCTGCGTTGGCGACGCGGACCGGCCGCGCGCTGGTGCAGCCCGTCTACGCCGGCTCGGCGATCACAGGTGCCGGGGTGGACGCGCTGATCGCCGGGATCACCGAGCTGCTGCCCACCGTCCAGGGTGACGCCGACGCCCCGGTCTCCGGCACCGTGTTCGCCATCGAACGGGGTCCAGCCGGAGAGAAGATCGCCCTGGTCCGGCTCTTCGCCGGCACGATCCGGATTCGCGACCGGGTCCGGGTCGGCGCGGTCGACGCGGAGCTGGTCACTGCCGTGCGAGTCGTCGCCCATGGGGCCGACGTGGTGGCGTCGGCGGTCGAAGCCGGCCACATCGCCCGGTTGTGGGGCCTCAAGCACGCTCGGATCGGCGACCCGATGGGCGTACCACCCGAACGTGCCGGCACTGACCGCCACTTCGCGCCACCCACCCTGGAGACCGTGGTGGTGCCGACGCGCCCCGCCGACCGGGTCGCGCTGCACGCCGCGCTGATCCAGCTCGCTGAGCAGGACCCGCTCATCAACCTGCGGCAGGACGACCGGCAGCACGAGATCACCGTGTCGCTCTACGGCGAGGTGCAGAAGGAGGTCATCCAGGCCACCCTTGCCGACGACTTCGGCGTGGGGGTGACGTTCCGGGAGACCAGCACGGTGCACGTGGAGCGGGTGTGCGGCGTCGGTGAGGCGGTCGAGGTGATCGCGGTGGCGCCCAACCCGTTCCTGGCCACCGTCGGGCTGCGGATCGCGCCGGCGCCGACCGGTGCCGGCGTGACCTTTCGGCTCGGCGTCGAGCTGGGTTCGATGCCACCGGCCTTCTTCACCGCCGTGGAGGAGACCGTGCGCCGAACCCTGCGCCAGGGCCTTCACGGGTGGCAGGTCCCCGACTGCGAGGTGACGATGACCCACGCCGGTTACTGGGCGCGGCAGAGCCATTCCCACGGCACCTTCGACAAAAGCATGTCCAGCACGGCGGGGGACTTCCGCAATCTCACCCCGTTGGTGCTGATGGCCGCACTCGCCCGTGCCGGCACCCGGGTCCACGAGCCGGTACACCGCTTCCGGCTGGAGGTGCCGGGTGACGTCCTCGGCACGCTGCTGCCCGCGCTCACCCGGCTGGACGCGGTGCCGACCGACACCACCGGGCAGGGCGCGTCCTACCTGGTGCAGGGTGAGATCCCGGCCGGTCTGGTGCACGCGCTGGAGCGTCGCCTGCCTGCGCTGACCCGGGGGGAGGGTGTGCTGGAGACCGAGTTCGACTGCTACCGGCCGGTGCGTGGCCCCGCCCCCGTGCGGACCCGCTGGGACAACAATCCGCTGGATCGCAGGGAGTATCTGCTGGCGGTCGCGCGCCGGGTCGGCGGCCGGTAGCGGCGATATCCATTGCGGACGCGCCGCAGCCCTCCTACTGTCGTCGGTGCACCGCCAACCGAGCAACCCGGAGGGAGTACGCCATGTCGCGACGCGTCCGCACCGACGCCCGCTGGTGCCTGCTCCCTGCCAACACCCCTTTGCAGCTCACCGCCAATACCCGTGCCTACTGCCCATCGCGGCGCAACGAGCCGGGGTGGCGCGACTGACGCCGACGCTGACGCGTCCGCCGGCCGCCCATCCCACCGGGATCGGGCGGCCCTTTCGTATCCGCGCACCGCCGCTGGCGACCAAAATCTGATCATTACCGGTCACGGCACGACTGAAGGAGTCCACCATGGGATTCACCCCTCTCGCCGGTACCCGGGCACCGGTCCGGGTCTGGACCGACCCGTACGCCATCGAGCCGCAGGCCGCCAAGCAGCTGCGCAACATCGGTGCGCTGCCCTGGGTGCAGGGTGTCGCCGTGATGCCCGACGTGCACTTCGGCAAGGGCGCCACGGTCGGCTCGGTGATCGCGATGCGGCAGGCCGTCTCGCCGGCCGCGGTCGGCGTCGACATCGGCTGCGGGATGTCGGCGGTCCGTACCTCGCTGACCGCCGCCGACCTGCCGGACGACCTGGCCGGGCTGCGCTCCGCGATCGAGGCCACCATCCCGGTCGGCTTTGCCCAGCGCAAGGACTCGGTCGACACGCGTCGGATCCGGGGCCTGGAGCAGGCCGGCTGGGACGACTTCTGGGGCCGGTTCGCCAGCCTGGACCGGCGGGTGGTGCAGCTGGAGACGCGGGCGCAGCGGCAGATCGGCACCCTCGGCGGGGGCAACCACTTCATCGAGGTCTGCCTGGAGCAGGGCGGCGCCGACGAGGGGCGGGTCTGGCTGATGCTGCACTCCGGGTCCCGCAACATCGGCAAGGAGCTGGCCGAGCGGCACATCGGGGTGGCCCGGGGGCTGCCGCACAACGCTGACCTTCCGGACCGGGACCTGGCCGTGTTCCTCGCCGGGACGCCGGAGATGGACGCGTACCGGCGGGATCTCTGGTGGGCGCAGGAGTACGCGCGGCGCAACCGGGCGGTCATGCTGGCCCTGCTCTGCGGTGTGGTGCGCGAGCACTTCCCGCAGGTCGGCTACGACGAGCCGATCAGCTGCCACCACAACTACGTCTCCGAGGAGAGCTACGACGGGGTGGACGTGCTGGTGACCCGCAAGGGCGCCATCCGGGCCGGCCGGGGTGACCTGGGCATCATCCCCGGGTCGATGGGCACCGGGTCGTACATCGTGCGGGGGCGGGGAAACACTGACGCGTACTGCTCGGCGTCGCACGGGGCGGGGCGTCGGATGTCCCGGGGGCAGGCCAAGCGGACGTTCAGCACGGAGGACCTGGCCGCGCAGACCGCCGGGGTGGAGTGCCGCAAGGACGCCGGGGTGGTCGACGAGATCCCCGGAGCATATAAGGACATCACCGAGGTGATGGCCCAGCAGGAGGACCTGGTCGAGGTGGTCGCGCACCTCAAGCAGGTGGTCTGCGTGAAGGGCTGACGCGCCGTGCGGGCCGGGGAGACCGGCCCGCACGGCCGCTGGTCAGAAGCCGACGAAGACTCGGCGCAGGTCGTCGAGGGTCACCGAGCCGGTCACCTGCACCCCGTCGGGGGTGTGCTGGGGGCCCAGCCGTCCGGTGGCCAGCCGCAGCCACGCCTCGGCCGGGGCCACCAGTTCCCCGTCGGGGCGCTCCGGCGCGTCGACGATCTCGACCTTCTCGCCCAGCCGCAGCCCGAACGTCCGCTCGGGCGCGTGCAGCCGGACCAGCACTGTGGCCTCCCGGCCGGCCAGCTCCTGGGGTCGGCTGGTCCAGGCCAGCATGCCGCCGATCTGGTCGAGCAGCAGCGCCACCGCACCCGGCGTCACCGCCGCGAAACTGTTGAACGCCACCTCGGCGTCCCACTGGTGCAGGGCGAACTCGCTGAGCCGGAACCGGGCCGCGGTGGCCACGTCGACGGGCTCCGGCAGGAAGCCGAGGTCGATCCGCATCGAGGCCCGGGTCTCGGCGTCCAGCGCCTCGTACGCCTCGACCAGCCGTTCGTTGGTGGCGAGGAACCCGGCGGCGTGCTCGGCCGGGGACATCGCGTCCCAGCGTGCCCACACGCCCCGGTTGAAGTCCCCGTCCGGGCCGGGTGCGCCGGAACGGGCGGCGTCCAGCGTCGCCAGGTTGATCTCGGCGCCGCTGCCCAGGTGGCTCAGCACCTGGGAGACCTGCCACTCGCTGGCCCCCGACGGCCGGAGCAGGTCGTCCTCCTTGAGGTCCCGTACGAGCGCGGCGAGCTCCTCGTGGCCCGCGCGCAGAGCTGTGATGATCTGGTCAGCAGGGGTCGACATGGATCTCCTCAAACGAGATTTTCGACGATGATCGGGACGCTACCGGACGTGGCCGCCGGCCGGCCCGCCCCGGGGTAGGGGCGCTCCGGACGGCGGCCACGGTGGTCAGGCTCAACCCATGTGCACGGTGTTGCCGGTCGGGATGTCCTCCTTGCGGACCTTCACCAGGACCAGGGTGGCCAGTCCGGCGAGCACGATCAGCGCCGCGCCCCAGGCGAAGGCCACCCGGTAGCCGTGCACCAGCGCCTCGACCTGGTTGACCGGGTTCGGCGCCCGTCCGACCAGATAGGCGGCGACCGCGCTGGTGTAGAAGGTGTTCAGCAGCGCGGTGCCGAGCGAGCCACCGATCTGCTGGGTGGCGTTGAGCGTCGCGCTGGCCGCGCCGGCGTCGTGCTCCGGCACCCCGACCAGGGCGAGGCTGGACAGCGGGACGAAGGTGAAGCCCAGCCCGAGGCCCAGGACGACCTGCGCGGGCAGCAGGTGGGTGAGGAACGAGGTGTCCACGTCGATCTGGGTGAGCACCAGCATGCCCAGGGCGGCGAGCGCCGAACCGGCGACCATCAGCGGCTTGGCACCCAGCCGAGGCATCAGCTGGCTGGCGCCACCCGCGGCGATCAGCACACCGGCGGTGACCGGCAGGGACGCGAGACCGGCTTCGAGGGGCTTGTACTGCAACACCACCTGGAAGTAGAAGGTCAGGAAGAGGAACGCCCCGAACAGGCCGGCGCCGATCAGCGTCGAGGTGAGGAACGCCCCGCCCCGGTTGCGGTCCAGCAGGATCCGCAGTGGCAGCAGCGGGTGGCTGGAGCGCAGCTCGATCACCACGAAGACGGCGAGCAGCACCACGCCCGCGGCGATGAAACCGAGCGTCGCGGTGGCGTCCCAGCCGTCCTCGGCCGCCTTGGTGAAGCCGTAGACCAGGGAGACCAGGCCGGCGGTCACCACGATCGCACCGGGCACGTCGTAGCGGGTGTTGCCGTGGGCCCGGCTCTCCGGCACCAGCGGCAGCGCGAAGGCGATGGCGATGGCGGCGACTGGGATGTTGACCAGCAGGCACCAGCGCCAGTCGGCGTACTCGGTGAGCACCCCGCCGAGCAGCAGGCCGACCGCCGACCCACCGCCGGCGATCGCGCCGTACACCGCGAAGGCCTTGGCCCGCTCGGTGGCCTCGGTGAACAGGACGGTGAGCAGCGCCAGCGCGGCCGGGGCGAGCAGCGCGCCGAAGGCGCCCTGCAACGCGCGGGCGGCGAAGAGCATCTCACCGGTGGTGGCCAGACCGCCCAGGGCGGAGGCGAGCGCGAAACCGGTCATGCCGACCAGGAAGGTGCGCTTGCGCCCCCAGTAGTCGGCGATGCGACCGCCGAGCAGCAGCAGACCACCGAAGGCCAGCGTGTAGGCGGTGATCACCCACTGCCGGTTCGCGTCGGTGATCCCCAGGTCGGCCTGGGCCTGCGGCAGCGCGATGTTCACGATCGTGGCGTCCAGGACGACCATCAGCTGTGAGATCGCGATGACCGCCAGCGCGATCCAGCGCCGCGGGTGCGGTGCGCCTGTCGACGCCCCGGCGTTGGGCGCGCCGGGCGCGGTCGAGGTGGTTCCGGGCATGGTGAAGCCTTCCGTGTTGCGAATATTCGGTGAATCAGGCCGGCGACGGACGGTCGTGCTGATAGCGGAGTACCGGGATCAGCACCTGGTCGACGACCTGGGTGAGGAACGCGTCATCGGCGGGTAGGCCGTGCGCGACGATGCGGGACATGGTGAGCGCGGGCGCCAGATCATGGAACAGCTCCCGCTCGCCGGCCTCCGGCGGGATCTCCCCGCGGGCGGCGGCCCGGACCAGGATGGCGGTGCTGGCCACCCGCCCGGCCGGCAGCACCTGGTGACGCACCAGCCGTTCCAGCTCGGGGTTGGTCCGCATGGCGAAGGTCAACGCCTGCATGAGGTCGCAGTCGGCCGTGCAGATCGCGGCCGTGGCCCGCAGCAACTCGATCAGGTCGCCGCGGAGGGAGCCGGTGTCCGGCGGGTTGTGCACACCCACCTGCCGGTCGCGCAGGGCGGCGACGACCAGCTCGGCCTTGCCGTCCCAACGTCGGTAGATGGTGGCCTTGCTGACGTGGGCGCGAGCGGCGACGGCGTCGATCGTCATCCGGTCGAAGCCGACCTCGCGCAGGGTGTCGATGACGACGGTGAACAGGTCGCTGTCGGTGCAGCGCGGAGCCCGGGCTGCCGGCACCCCGGCACCCGCGCCCACCTGCTGACCACCCAGCATCCCGACCCCCCGCGAAACGATGTCGTACTGACCCTAGTTCGCGGTTGGCTGATCGTGCAGGCTTTCGTGAGTTGCCTCGCACCCAGCCGACGAAACGATTGCGTTTCGAGCGGGAGTCCGGCGGGTGAACGGGTGGTCAGCCGCCGGGGGCGAGGACCACCGGCACGGCCATCGTGTTGATCCGCGCGCCGTTCTCGGCGGACACCTCGTACACCTCGACCGTGCCCTTCTGCTCGCGGACCGGGCGCCAGCCGACCACGACCCGGTAGCCGCCCCGGCAGCCGCTGCCGCAACTGGCGGTGCCGAAACCGGTGGCCACCTCCCGGCCGGCGGCGTCCAGGACCCGGACACTCACCGTGGCCTCGAACACGGTGGCGGTGCCGGTGACGACGAGCGGGGCGGAGACGCGCTCGCCGGGGATCGGGCCGGTGACCACGATCGGTGGCAGCAGGTCCGCGTAGTCCGCCCGGTCGACCGGGGCCGCGCCGTCGAGGCGGACCTGACGCACGCTGGGAAACTGGGTGAGCGTCCACACCACCTGCGCCTCGCGCAGCCGCCGGGTGGCCGGGTCGCCGACGGACGGCACCCGCAGCGTCGCCACGCCGTCGGCGATGCGGGTGACCTCGACGCCGGCCGGAAGCAGGGTGGTCATCCCGGTGGCGGCCTCGGCCGGGCTCGGCCCGGTGGCCAGTTCGGTCAGCGCCAGCCGGGAAGTCGCGAGCGTGGCCGGCCGGGTGCGCCGGGTCGGCACGAGCATTCCGGCGCGGACGTACCACAGCTCGATGGTCACCGGCCCCGCCCGGCGCGTACCGGTGGACGCCGGTGTCGACGGAGCCGGCGGCCGATTCGTGGGTGGTGGCGTCGGTGCCGCGGCCCGGGTCGGGGTGGGTTCCGGGCGGTCGGTGGGTGCGACGCTCGGCGGCGGCGCGGTGGGCGCCGGGCCCAGGTCACCGGAGCGGGGAGTGCCGCAGCCGCCGAGCAGGAGCGCCGCGACCAGCGCCGATGCGCCCAACCCGACAGTGCCGCGGCCGGTCATCCCACACCGCCCGGCGTGCCGGCGGTACGCCCAACCGGACCCGGGTGGGCGCGGTCGTCCGGGTGCGGCACGTCACCGTGCGGGCCGGCGGGACCGTCAGCGGGCAGCTCCAGCCGGAACCGCGTGCCCTCGCCCGGTTCGCTGCGCACGCTCAGCGCGCCGCCGAGCAGCTCGGCGTGCTCCCGGGCGATGGCCAGCCCGAGCCCACTGCCCGGCCCGGAGCGGGACGGATCGACCTGGTGGAACCGGTCGAACACGCGGGGCAGGTGCTCGGCCGGGATGCCCGGCCCCTCGTCGGTGACCTCGAAGACGACCAGCGGGCCCGCGCCCGCCACGCTGGCCGTGATATCGCCACCCCCGTGCTCGACCGCGTTCGCGACCAGGTTGGCCAGCACGCGCTCCAGCCGACGCCTGTCGGTGCGCGCCACGACCGGCTCGCCGCTGATCCGCACCCGCGGCGACCAGCCGCGCGCCGCGACGATGCCGTGCAACAGCGCCAACGCGTCGACCGGCCCGACGGCCAACTGCTCCCGCCCGGCGTCCAGCCGGGAGATCTCCATCAGATCCTCGACCAACCGGCGCAGCCGGACCACGTCGCCGACCAGCAGCCGGGCCGCCGGCCGGGCGTCGTCGGGCAGCTGGTCGAGGTGCTCGCGCAGCAGCGACGCCGCGGCCACCAACGCGGTCACCGGGGTACGCAGCTCGTGCGCGACGTCGGCGGTGAACCGCCGCTCGCGGGCCTGCGCGGCCGACAGCGCCGCGATCTTCGACTCCAGGGCCTCGGCCATCTCGTTGAAGGTCGCCGCCCAGACGCTGAACTCGTCGCGCCCGCGTACCGGCAGGCGGGTGGCGAGCAGGCCCTCGGTCAGTGCCCGGGCGGCCCGGCTGGCCCGGCCCACCGGCTCCAACGTGCGGCGGGCCAACGCGTGACCCACTGCGGCGGCGAGCAACACCACGAGCACCCAGCCGGCCACCAGCGCTGTGCGTAGCTGACCCAGGTCGGTGGCGACGTCGTCCTCCACGGTGAGGACGTACAGCTCGGCGGTCGAGCCGGGAATCCGCCCACCGATCACCAGCAGCCGAGGACGCTCCTCCGGCGCGGAGCGCTGATAGCCGAGCCGCCCGTCCGCGACGACGGCCCGCAACCGGGTCCCCAGCACCGGGGCGTACGCGGGGTGCGAGGCGTGAGTCGGGCCGTCGACGAGCAGCACGTGCCGACCGCTGGCCTCGAAGCTGGTGAGCAGTTCGGTGCTGCGCTGCTCGGTCAGTGGCAGGAACTGCCCAGCGAGAACGAGTTGGTAGCGGGCGTCGGCGGCGGCCTCGTGCAGCGACGCGTCCAACCAGGACTGCCGCAGCAGCAGCCCGGTCCCGCCGGCGAGTAGCCCGGCCGAGACGCCGGCGACCAGGACGAACGCGATCGTCAGCCGGCGCCGCAGGCGTCCGGGGAACACCGCGCGTCCGGCCATCGCCGCCCTCCGTCAGCCCGTCGACAGTTTGTAGCCCGCGCCGCGTACGGTCCGGATCAGCCGTGGCTGCGCCGGGTCGTCCTCGACCTTCGCGCGTAACCGCTGCACCGCCACGTCGACCAGTCGGGAGTCGCCGAGGAAGTCGTGGTTCCAGACCAGGTCCAGCAGCAGCCCCCGGGTGAAGACCTGACCGGGCCGGCGGGCCAGCTCCAGTAACAGGCGGAACTCGGTGGCGGTGAGCGCCACCTCTCGGCCGTGCCGGCGGACCACGAAGCCGCCCGGGTCGATCTCCAGGCCGCCGACCTCGATGACGGCCGAGGGGGTTGGCACGCTCACCCGGCGCAGCACCGAGCGAACCCGGGCCACCAGCTCAGGCAGGTCGAAGGGCTTGCGCAGATAGTCGTCCGCGCCGCACTCCAGCCCGACCACCACATCGATGGTGTCGGTGCGCGCGGTCAGCATCAGGATCGGTACCTGGCTGGTCCGCCGGATCTCCCGGCAGACCTCCAGACCGTCCAGACCCGGCAGCATGATGTCGAGCACGATGAGGTCGACCGGGTGGGCGCGGAACGCGGCCAGGGCCTGCCGCCCGTCGACTGCGGTGTCGACACGGAAACCGGCGCGGCGCAGACCGAGGGCGGTGACCTCCCGGATCGAGAAGTCGTCCTCGACCACCAGCACGCGGCCCTCCATCACCCGAGGGTAGACCCGGCGCCACAGTGCGTAGTCCTGGCAGAACGGTCGACATCGGGGGCCGGCTGGCCCCCTCCGGGCACGGTCCGACCGCTACGGTCAGGTGCCTTCGGCACCCCTGAACCAGCTCACACGAAAGGGCACGACGTGAAACGTCATGGCTGCGTGATCCGACTCCGCCCCGAGCAGCGGGAAACCTACCTGCGGTTGCACGCCGCCGTCTGGCCGAGCGTGGAGAAGACGCTGCGCGAGGCGAACTTCCGCAACTACACCATCTTCCTCCACGACGATCTGCTCTTCGGCTACTACGAGTACGTGGGCGACGACTACGAGGCCGACCTGCGGCTGATCGCGGCGGACCCGCAGACGCAGGAGTGGTGGAAGCTGACCGACCCGTGTCAGGAGTCGATCGCCGAGCCCGGATCGGGGGACTGGTGGGCCCCGATGCGGGAGGTCTGGCACCTGGCCGACGAGGCTTAGGTTGACGGCGTCGATCATGGAGGTGTGGTGCCCAAAGTGGTGACTGGTGCTCACTTTGTCGCCCACCACAACTCCATGATCGGCGAGGCGGGGGCACTCATCCTCAGCTACCGTGCCACTGACGGGTCGTCCGCTCCCGCCCCGCCGCGCAGTCGACTCCTGCTGGCGTTGCTCACCGTCCGTGGTGTGTAGACCGCACTACTATGCGGGTGTCGAGATTGCATCCGAGTGGTCCGGTGTGACAACGGATCACCGAGGCATTGCGGGAGCGACGGTGACCGACGGTGGGAGCGGGGGCGGCGCCGACAAGCGCGAGCGCGGGACGACGCCACAGCGCACCAGTGCCGGGGTAGCTGTCGCACTAGCGCTGTTGGCGGTCCCGCTACTGCCGATCATGTGCCTGTCGGGCCTGGCACTTGTCATGACCATGGCTCCGTCTGAGCCTTGCCGGCCCCCTTTCGTGCAGGATCCCTCCGATTGCGGACCCGAGCCGTTGGCACTGTTGCCGACCGCGTTGCTGGCCGGCGGCTACGGCACAGCGGCCATCGTCCTGGCCCTCAGAACTGGCCTGCCACCCTGGGTGCGCATCGGCGCATTGTGCGCGGCGCCGGTGGTCGCCGTTCCACTTCTCTGGGCGCTGTTCGTCTAACTTCGCTACTGATCGCGCTCGGAGTTGTGGCGGCGGCACCGCACGTCGGCCAGCGTGCCGTCGGATGTCGACCAGTCGAGCTGCGAGAATCGGTGGTCGGGCTCGTCCGCTATGTCCCGAGACTCCGTCGTCTCACGCCGAAGTCAGAACTCGTCGACAAAAATTCTGGGCGTGCTGTCGATTGGGAGCGGTTCAGTTCGTAGCCCTGGTGAGAGCCCGGCATCGCAACGGGCCGCACACTCACTGGAGGGCACGATGACCGCCACTGCGAACACGACCCGCGCCACCGCGTCGACCGTCGGTGCGGTGATCCGGACCGGTGTCGTCGCCACGGCCGCTGCGAGCGCCGCCACCATGACCGTCGCCGCCGCCGGACACCTGGCCGGGATCAGCCTCGATCTGGGAGGCGCCCCGATCCCCGTGACCGGGTTCGGCGTGCTGACCGCAGTCTTCTCGCTGATCGGCGTGGCCATCGCCGCGTCGCTGGCACGTTTCGCCCGGCGCCCCCGGCTCACGTTCGTCCGCACGACCGTGGTGCTGACGGTGCTGTCCCTGGTGCCGGACGTGATCGCCGACGCCGGGGCGGCCACCAAGGCGCTGCTGATGCTCACCCACCTCGTCGCGGCCGCGATCGTGATCCCCGCCGTCGCGCGCCGCCTGGCCGCCTGACCTGTTCCTATCCCACCGAGCTACCGGAGGACCATCATGAAGCAGTACCTGCTGTCCGTGCACTTCGTCGAGGGCGCACCGACGCCGTCCGACGAGGAGACGCAGGCCATGTTCAGGGAGACCGGCCGGATCAACGACGACATGCAGGCCGCGGGCGCCTGGGTCTTCGGCGGGGGACTCACCTCGCCGGACAGCGCCACCGTCGTCCGGGTCGAGAACGGCACCACAGCCATGAGCGACGGGCCGTTCGCCGAGACGAAGGAGCACATAGCCGGGTTCTGGGTCATCAGGTGCGCGGACCTGGACGCGGCGCTGGCCTGGGCCGAGAGGTGCGCGGCGGCCTGCGGCCCGGTCGAGGTGCGCCCCTTCGACGACCTGTCCCAGGCCTGACCGACAGCCGGTCTCCCCGACATGGACCTGGCGAGCATCTACCGCGCGGAGTACGGGCGCTGCGTCGCCACCCTGGCCCGCCTCCTCGGCGACATCAACCTCGCCGAGGAGGCCGTCCAGGACGCCTTCACCACGGCGCTGCAGAAGTGGCAGACCCTGCCGCCGAACCCGGGGGCCTGGATCGTGACCACCGCACGCAACCGTGCCGTCGACCGCCTTCGCCGGGAGTCGACCCGCGAGGCCCGGCACGCCCAGGCCCTGCTGCTGTATCACCAGGATGAGCCCTCTGAGGTGGGACCGGTGCGCGACGACCAGCTGCGACTCATCTTCACCTGCTGTCACCCGGCACTGGCGCCGGAGGCGCGGACGGCTCTCACCCTGCGCCTGCTGGGCGGCCTCGACGTACCGGAGATCGCCCGTGCCTACCTGGTCCAGGAGGCGACAGTCGCCCAGCGGATCGTGCGCGCCAAGAAGAAGATCCGCGACGCCGCCATCCCGTACCGGGTGCCGGCCGAACATGAGCTGCCGGACCGGCTGCCGCCCGTCCTCGCGGTGCTCTACCTGATGTTCAACGAGGGCTACGCGTCCACCGCCGGCCCGTTGATCAGAACGGACCTGTGCGCCGAGGCGATCCGGCTGGCCCGCGAACTCGCCGCGTTGATGCCCGACGAGCCCGAGGTCCTGGGCCTGCTCGCCCTGCTGCTGCTGACCGAGGCGCGCCGCCCGGCCCGGCTCGGCCCGACCGGCGACCTGGTGCTGCTGGCCGACCAGGACCGATCACTGTGGAACCGGCCGCTCATCGCCGAGGGCCACGACCTGGTCCGCCGATGCCTGCGCCGCAACCGGCCCGGCCCGTACCAGATCCAGGCCGCGATCAGCGCTGTGCACACCGACGGCGCCGCCACCGACTGGCCGCAGGTCCTGGCGCTGTACGACCAGCTCCTCGCTCTCGCGCCGACCCCGGTCGTGGCGCTCAACCGTGCGGTCGCCGCCGCCGAGGTGCACGGGCCGGCGGTGGCCCTCGCCGCGCTGGAGGGCATCGACCTCCCGAGCTATCACCGGCTACCCGCCACCCGGGCCGAACTGCTCGCGCGGCTCGGACGCAACGACGAGGCCATGGCCGCCTACGACCAGGCCGCGGCACTGGCCACCAACGAGACCGAGCGCGCCTACCTGCAGACCCGTCGTACCGAACTCACCCGTGAACGGAGAACATCATGACCGCTACCTACACCATCGACGTCTTTTCCAGCCTCGACGGCTTCGGAACCACCAGCGGCAACTGGGGCGGCTACTGGGGTAAGCAGGGCCCCGAACTGCTCGCACACCGCCTGTCCGTGTACAGCGCGGAGCAGCGCATGGTCTTCGGGGCCAACACGTACCGGGTGTTCGCGCAGATGCTGGCCGCGAGCACCGAGGAGTCCGATGTCCGCGACGCCTGGGTCACCCAGATGAGGAACCTCCCGGCGACCGTGGTGTCGAACACGCTGGAAGGTCCCCTCGACTGGCCGGACGCGACAGTCGTGCGCGGTGACGCGGTCGCCGTCGTCGCCCGGCTCAAGGAGGAGTCCGCCGTGCCCCTGCGATCGCACGGCAGTCTGTCGTTGAACCGGGCGCTGATGGCCGCCGGGCTGGTCGACCTCGTCCAGGTGACGCTCTTCCCGGTGCTCACCGGACAGACCGGCACCGAGCCGATCTTCCAGGGAGCGGCCGACTTCGACCTGGAGTTGATCGAGAGCCGGACCCTCGACGGTCGTACCCAGGAGCTCGTCTACCGACCCACCCTGCACGTCTGAGTCACTGTTCGTCAGCGACCTGGATGATCGTCTTGCCGGGTGCGCGCTGGTGACGGGCGAACGCCGAGGCCGTTTCGTGCAGCGGCCGGACGCCGCCGACGATGGGTTTGAGCCGTCCGCTGCGCAGACGCTGGGCGAGGTCGATCAGCCGGACGCGATCAGGCTCGACGACGAAGAAGACGGCTCGCCCGTCCTTCGGCTGAACGGTGGGCGGCGCGGCGATGGTGACGACGGTGCCGCCCGGGCGTACCAGGTCGGTCGACCGCTGGAGGATATCGCCGCCGATGACGTCGAGCACCACGTCCACCTCGCCGACCTGGTGCAGGTCGTCGGCGTCCAGGTCGACGAAGGTCTGCGCGCCGAGAGCGAGCGCGAGGTCACGGTCGTCGGCCCGGCCGGTGCCGATCACGTGGGCGCCCACCTCCCGGGCGAGTTGAACGGCGATCGAGCCGACGCCGCCCGCGGCACCGTGAATCAGGACGGTCTGGCCCGGCGCGAGGTGGGCGTGGTCGAACAGTGCCTGCCATGCGGTCAGTCCGGAGATGGGCAGCGCCGCAGCCACGGCGTGGTCGATGTCGGCCGCGAGCGGAGCGAGGTTGCGAGCCTCCACCGCCGTGTACTCGGCCAGGGATCCGTTGCGCGCCCAGTCGGTCAGCCCGAACACCCGCTGGCCCACGGTGAGCCCGGTGGTTCCGTAACCGAGTTCGACAACGACTCCGGACAGCTCGTGCCCGGGGATGCTGGGTGTCCGGTCGTGGCCGGCGCGATCGGTCCACGTCGCCGGCCAGGTGAGTTCGCCCGGGGTGAAACCGGCGGCGTGGACGCGCACGATGACGTCGTTCTCCGCGGCATGGGGGTACGGCATGTCGGTCAGGGTGAGCCCGCCGACACCCGCGTCACGGTCGCTTACGGTGATCGCTCGCATGGGCGTCCAATCAACTCGGCCAGGGCGAACCGACGATGCGTTCGACAGTCGTCACGCGCTGGAAGCCGGGAATGAAGTGTTCGAGGATGTCGGAGTTCACGGTGCCGTTCGTGGTCTCCGGGCGGTTCTTCAGCCCGTCGACGTGGGCGCGCAGGAACTCGTTCTTGAAGTCCCCGCGTGGGTGGGCGGCGAGAATGTCGCCCAGTTGATCGTGTTCCAGCCCGTCCAGACCGAGGCCGAGCACGTCGGTCAGGACGCCGAGGTACGTGGTGGCGATCTCCGGACCCATCCGGTCGGGAATACCCGGCGAGGTGTGCAGCGCGATCGCCGTCCACACGGTCTCGGCGGCGGCGGTCGAGAAACCCCGGCCCAGAAGGAACGCGCGCGCGTGGTCGGCGCCGTCGATCTCGAAGCGCTGCTCGACGTCGGAGAACGGGGTCAGGAGGCCGGTGTCGTGGAACATGGCCGCGAGATAGAGCAGCTCCGGGTCCGGTGTCACGCCAAGCCTGCGAGCGTGAATCAGACCGAAGAGGAAAACCCGCCGGGAGTGGTGGTAAATGACCGGTCTGGTGGTCTCCTGGATGTGCCTGGTCGCTGCGGCTACCGCCGCCGTCTCAGGAATCTCCAACCCCCCGATGACCTCTGACATGTCCTCCGACCTTTCGGCAGTCTGCTGACGTGCTGACGTCCTCCATGCTGCCCACCGATCGTCGTACGCCGCCGCCCTCGTCCGGCCAGGAATCCCTCATATCCGGACACGGTTCACGGTCGGTAACGGCGTGCTACGAATGAGCGGTGCTGAACACCGGTCCGCATCGCGTCGCGATCTTCGTCTACGACGGGGTGACGTTGTTGGATGTCGCCGGGCCGGCGGAGGTGTTCAAGGAGGCGAACCGCTTCGGCGCCGACTACCGGATCGTGCTGTTGTCGCCGACCGGCGCGGATGTCACATCAAGTCTCGGGGTCCGGATGGCGGTTGACGGTGCCGTTGCTGCCGAGCCCGCCTTCGACACGCTCCTGGTGGCCGGGTCCGACCACTTTCCGCGCGCCCAGGTGCCTGCCGACCTCGCCGACGCCGTACGCCTACCGGCGGCGGTGGCGGGGAGGGTCGCCTCGATCTGCACCGGGGCGTTCGTGCTCGCCGCCGCTGGTGTCCTCGACGGGAAGCGTGCGACCACGCACTGGCAGGTCACGCACGAGCTCGCCGCCCGCTATCCAGCGTGCCGCGTCGAGCCGGACGCGATCTACGTTCGCGACGGCACCACGTACACCTCGGCAGGGGTGACGGCCGGCATCGACCTCGCGCTCGCGATGGTCGAGGAGGACCACGGGCCCGACCTGGCGCGCGACGTCGCACGCGCCCTGGTGGTGTACATGCAGCGTGCGGGCGGCCAGTCCCAGTTCTCCGCGCCGCTGCAGGGACCGCCGCCCCGCTCGGCGGCGCTGCGGACGATCACCGACGTGGTGACGGCGAACCCGCGTGGCGAGCACTCGCTCACCGAACTCGCCAGACACCTCAACGTGAGCACCCGGCAGCTCACCCGACTCTTCCACGACGAGTTGTCCACCACGCCGGCCCGCTACGTGGAGAACATCCGCTTCGACATGGCGAGGGCGTTGCTCGATCAGGGCCACAGCGCGACCCAGGCCGCGACCCTCGCCGGTTTCCCCAGCTACGAGAGCATGCGACGGGTCTTCGCCCGGAAGCTGTCGATCAGCCCGGCCGCCTACCAACGCCGGTTCGCTACGGCGCGCCGCGCCCAGCCGGGTTAGTGCCTCGCCTGGCCGTCCGCCTCACCTCGGCGGACGGCCAAGCGGATCGGCCGGTTCCGGTCACCACTGGTGGGCGACGTCGAGCACCACCCGGCTGTGGGTGCCGGGACCGGCGAGCACGAGCACCCGGAACGGCAACCGCGCCCGTACGCCGACGGCGAAGGTGCTGTAGCCCTCGAAGCTGCCGCCAAACACCACGTCACGCAGCGTGGAGTAGCGCAGCAGGTTCCCCACGTGCTCGCCAACCGCATAGGGCACGGTGCCCAGGTGGTCGTCGTCGTACGCCGGGGCCCGCAGCGAGACCCGCAACAGCGCCCCGCCGGCGGTGTACGGCGACAACGCCAACCCTTCGCCCTCGGTCCACGTCTCGCCGTAGCCGATCGCGTAACCGTCGACCGGGCCGTTGAACTCGAACACCACCCGGTCGTAGCAGTCGTGCCGGCCGGTCCGTACGTCGACCAGCGGCGCTCCGCTCAGCGCGCCGGCCGCCTTCTCCGCGCTGCCCCAGGTGATCCCGCAGTACGCCGCTCCGGTCGTGGTGCCCGCGGCGGTGCTGCTGCCGGCGCTGGCGACCAGCCCGGCGAGGACGACCGCCAACGCGGTCAGTGCGCTCCTGATCCTCATTGTGGTTTCTCCGTTCGGTACCGGGGTTACGTCGCGGCGGCGCTGCCGGTGACCCTCTGCCGCCACCGTCGTCCGGCCCCGGCACGGGCGCTTCGCCGCGGCGTAACCGCTGGGTAACAGCGTCCACGTCGCCGGTATGACGCTTCCGCTATGCCGAACATCGACCGTCGTCACATTAATATCTACGTGCATCGATGAACCGGTGGCCGACGGCCGCCGGACGACCGCAGGGGAGTACCCGATGTTCCGAGGACAACTGAGACGCGCGGCGCTGGCCATGCTGGCGGCGATCCTGGCGGCGGCCGGGATGCAGCTCGCCACCGGTACGCCGGCCGCCGCCGTCCGGACCGTCTACTACGACGCGAGCCGGACCGGCGAGTTCCGCACCAACTTCGACCAGGCGGCGCAGATCTGGAACAGCCGGGTCAGCAACGTCCGACTCCTGGCCGGCACCCCGGCCAGCATCACCATCTACGTCGACGACGGCTGGCCCCGCGCGCAGCCGACCGGTCTCGGCTCGGGCCGGATCTGGATGGGCCGCACGGCCGTCAACCAGGGTTACGACCGCACCCGCATCGCCACCCACGAAGTCGGCCACATCCTGGGCCTGCCGGACCGGCGCACCGGCCTCTGCTCCGACCTGATGTCCGGCAGCAGCGCACCGGTCTCCTGCCGCAACGCGAACCCCAGCGCCGCCGAGGCGAGCCGGGTGAACTCGCTGTTCGCCGGCACCCTGGCCGGGCCGGCCAGCACGACGTACACCTGGAACGGCGCCTCGGACATCAGCCCGCTGGTGGTCGGCGGCCGACCGGCCACGGAGAACTACCCCTTCATGGTGTACGTCTCAGGCTGCACCGGCACGCTGATCAAGGGCAACTGGGCGGTCACCGCCAAGCACTGTTCGACGCCGTCCTCGGTGCGGGTGGGCAGCATCAACCGTTCCAGCGGCGGGACCGTGGTGCGGGTGACCCGGGCGGTGAACCACCCGAGCGTCGACGTCAAGTTGCTGCAACTGGCCAGCTCGGTCACGTACGCGCCGGCCCCGATCCCGAGCACCTCCGGCGCGGTCGGTACCGCCACCCGGATCATCGGCTGGGGCCAGACCTGCGCCCCGCGGGGCTGCGGTTCGGCCCCGGCGGTGGCCAACGAACTCGACACGTCCATCGTGGCCGACAGCCGGTGCTCCGGCATCAACGGTCCGTACGAGATCTGCACCAACAACACCAACGGCAACTCCGGCGCCTGCTACGGCGACTCGGGTGGTCCGCAGGTGCGCCGGGTCAACGGAGTGTGGAACCTGATCGGCGCCACGAGCCGGGCCGGCAACAACAACTCCACCTGCGCCACCGGTCCGTCCATCTACGTCGACCTGCCGTCGATCCGACCGTGGATCTCCACTCAGGTCGGTGGCCTGCCGGTCTGACCATCAGCGACATTCGCGGGCGGGGGCGAGCGCCAGAAGCGTCCCCGCCCCGGTGTGCCGGTGTCACCCACGCGATCCCACGATGCGGTACGGTGCGTGGCATATCGGCACATCGGAGGTGGCGTCATGCCTACCGTCGTCGTTCTCGCGCTGACTCTCGCCCTCGCACCCGCGCCGTCCCCGTCGGCCACCACCAATCCGCTCGGTGACATAGTCGGCGGCGTCGGCCGGATCGTCGACGATCTGCTCGGTGGCGACACGCCGAGTGCCGCTCCGACGCCGAGTGACACCCCCACCGGGGCGGCCACGCCGAGTCGGCCACCGGTCGCCGGTCGGCCCAGCCCGGCGGAACCCATCACGATCCCCAAGCCAGCCCGGTCGGCGGGCGGTGGTGGTGTCCCCGCACCCGCAGCATCCGATCGCCGCACCGCCGGGGAGGGCACCGGCACCCGCGAGGCCGCCGTGCCGCCGCGTGACGGCGACACCCCCGCGCCGACCGTCCCGCCGGCGCTCGCCAGCCCCACCCGCAATGCCTGGCCACCCGCGTCGTACCTGCTGGTCGTGGCGGTCCTCGCGGTGCTGGCGCTGTTGCTCCTGCGCCGCCGGGCCCCGGTTCCTGCCGTCGCCGCGCCCCGGCCGGACCCCGGACCCGTACCGGATTCCGGCCCGGAGCCGGATTCCGGCCCGGTGCCCGACAACGTCAGCCGATTGCCGACCAGTCTCAACGCCATCTACGAGATGGGCCGGCAGGACGAGCGACTCGAACAGGAGCGCCGTCGGCAAACCTGAGGGCACGCCGTCCTCACGACGCCGAGTACGCGCCCTCACGCCGGGGGATCGCGTCGTCGTACGCCCCGACCGGCCCGCTGTAGCGGGCCTTTCCCTTCGGGTACGGCCAGGCGTTCGCGGTGCAGCCGTGCAGGCCCAGTGTCTGCTGCTGCATCACCGGTGCCGGTCGGCCCCGTCCGGGGCACCGCTCGTGGCCGTACCCGAGTTTGTGCCCCACCTCGTGGTTGACCATGTACTGCCGGTAGGTCTCCACTGTCGCGCCGTAACCCGGCACCCCCTTGACCCAGCGCGCCACGTTGAGCACCACCCGGCCACCGTTGCGACAGGAGGTGTAGGCGTCCGGCACGTCCTGGCAGAGGGTGTCGCGGGTGCCGGGGGTCGCCAGGTAGATGGTGAAGTCGGTCGGTTCGCCGGCACCGACCCGGCGCAACCGCCACGCCCCGCCCGCCGTCCACCCGCGTGGGTCGTTCAACGTCGTGGTGATTGCCGTGGCGATGTCCTTCGCCGGCAGGCCCCGGATGTCGCGCTCCACGGCGACCCGGTAGCGCAGCAACCGGCCGGCCGTCGCGCGCCCGGGGGTCGTCTCGCCGGGCGCCACCGACCAGCGGTTACCGCCGGTGGCGGGGTAGCTGACCGGGATGACGGGCGCGGAACTGGGTCGGACCTCGGCGGCCCCGGTCGGCCGACCGACAGGTGTCGCCGGTCCATCGGGCAGCGGCCCGGCGGCGACCGGGTCGGTGGCGGGTTGCCCGGCGGCGGGCAGGCCGCACCCGGTGAGCAGCGCCACCACCAGCAGCGACGCCATCGAGGCGCGACCCCATCGGCGGGTAGCCTTCGTCGACATGTCTCTCCCCTCGCGCGTCGCTCGGCGGCGGCGCGGAGGAGAAGACGGGTGACAGTGGCGAAAAGTTGATGTGACCCAGGGCTCAACCTTTTGCCGACCTCGCCCGTCTCTAGCTCTGTGGCACGGGGAGGGTTCGCGGTGGCGCGGGGTGACGCGGATTTCGTCGAGTTCGCGCGGGCGGCGTCCGCGCGACTGGTGCACGCCGCGTTCCTGATGACCGGTGACCACCATCAGGCCGAGGACGCCGCGCAGACCGCACTGGTGCGCACCTACGCGTCGTGGTCGCGGATCCACGACGACGACGCCTACGGGTACGCCCGCCGCACGCTGGTCAACCATCTGGTCGACGGGTGGCGACGGCCGATGCGGGAGTACCCGACCGACGCGGTGCCGGAGCAACGGCGTGGCGATGTGGCCGACGACGTGGCCACCCGGCGCTGGTTGATCACCATCCTCGGTGCGCTGAGTCCCCGGGAGCGCGCCATCGTCGTCCTGCGCTACTACTTCGACCTGCCGGAGGCGCAGGTGGCCCGGGAACTCTCCGTATCCGTCGGCACGGTCAAGAGCACCAGCTCGCGAGCGTTGGAGAAGTTGCGCACCGCCGCGCCCCGCACGGCCGATGAGGAGGCGCGCCGATGAGCGAGCTGGACCGGCTCCGCCACGCCATGCGGGCGACCGAGCGCCCCGACGCCGTGCTCGACCTGACCACCGTGATGCGCGAGGGGCGTCGGCTGCGTACCCGTCGGCGCGTCGCCGGAGCCGGGGCGGCGTCGCTCGCGACCGGCCTGGCCGCCGTGGTCGTGGTGGTGGCGGTCGGCGCGTCCGGGCCCGGCGATCCGGCGCCGACCGAGCACCCACCGCCGGTCGCCGTCGCTCCACCGTCGGTCGGTGTCTCGCCGTGGGCGGAGAAGTCGCTGGGCTCCACGCCACCGCCGACGGTGGGCCGCGACGAGCCGCCACCGAAGCCGCTGGGCCAGATCGTGGACAGCGGGGTGCGGCACGGCGCCGAGCGTCGGGTCTACTACTTCGTCCCGGTGTCCGTGCCCGGCGAACCCGAGGTGTCCATCGGACTGGCCGCCGGTCGCCAAGCTCCGGACGGCTCGTTGAGCACCGACATCCTGGTCAACGACGTGGAGGGTAGCGACCGCAGCGCCGGGTTCCACCAGATCGGCTACGACGAGCGCTTCGCCGCGCCGGTGCCCACCTTCGGTTACTTCGTCGGCCCCGCCAAGCGGATCATCGGCACCGTCGACGGTCGGCAGGTCGACGCCCGAGTGGCGCCATGGAGCGGCGACAAGCAGGTGCTGATCTTCTGGTTCGACCCGGCGCGGCTCACTCCGGGGGAGCGGCTGGACGGCATCATCGCCCGCGACGCCAGCGGCCGCCGACTCTGACGCGCCGCCGGCGATCAGGCCAGTCGACGCTCGATGGTCACAGTCGTCCCCTCGGCGGTGGAGACCAGCCGCACGTCGCCGTAGGCGTTCATCAGCAGCGCGCCGCGCCCCCGGTCCATCGCCGGCCGGCGGTCCCGCCAGGTGCCGAAATCTCGTACCGAGATCCGGACCAGACCGCCACCCACCTGGACGCGCACCCGCACCTCCGGGCGGCTGGGCCGCTGCGCGTGCTCGACGGCGTTGTTCATGGCCTCCGAGGCGGCGAGCAGGAGATCTTCCAGCACGTCCGGGTCGACGTCCAGCTCGCCCAGTGAGCCCCGGACGTCCCGACGCATCGCGGCGGCGGAGGTGGGTGCGGACGGGTACGTCCATCCGACGTCCAGGAGGTCACCCAGCCCGTCCGGGTCGGCCGGCCCCTCCACGACCACGGACGCGTCGCGGACGGGTTCGACCACCGGGGTCGGCGGAACGGGCCCGACCGGGGCAGGTCGGGCCGACGGCGCAGGGACAGTGCCCGTCGTCGGGTCGCTGCCGATCACCGCGGCGGGGGAACGGTCGCGGGCTCGGCGGATGCTGGCCCGGATCCGGGCGATCAACTCGGCCGCGGCGAACGGTTTGACCAGGTAGTCGTCGGCGCCCAGGCTCAGGCCCTCCACGCTGGCCTCCCCACCGGCGCGGGCGGAGAGCACCAGCACCGGCATCGTCCGGGTCGTCGGGTCAGCGCGTAGCCGGCGCACCAGGTCGAAGCCGTCCAGCACCGGCATCATCACGTCGGTCAGGACCAGGTCTGGTGGATCACGGTGGATCTCGTCGAGGGCCTGCCGGCCGTCGGTGACGGCCCGCACCCGCCAGCCCTGCCCGGCGAGCAGCCGGGTGAGGTACGCCCGCATGTCGGCGTTGTCGTCGGCGAGCAGGATCCGGGCGCCGGCCAGCTCGTCCGTGGCCGGCCCGGACGCGGGATCGGGCTCGGTCAGCACGTCGTCCGCTTCGGTGAGCCAGCCCATCGCCTCCTCGACGGCGGCGCGGGCCGCGTCACCCCGCCCGTCCACCGCCGGCCCGGTGACCGCTGTGCGATGCGCCGCCGACCAGGGCAGCGTCACGGTGAACCTGCTGCCGACGCCCACCTGGCTGATCACGCGCACGTCGCCGCCCTCCAGCCGGGCCAACTCGTGCACCAGGGCCAGGCCGATGCCGGTGCCCTCGTGACTGCGCGAGCGCGCGCCCCGCACCCGGTGGAAGCGTTCGAAGAGTTTTGGCAGGTCCCGTTCCGCGATGCCGATGCCGGTGTCCGCGACGGTGAGGCGCACCTCCTCGTCGTCGGCGTCGACGGTGACCCGGATGCGGCCGATGAACGTGTACTTCAGCGCGTTGGAGAGCAGGTTCGTGACGATGCGTTCCCAGTTGACCGGGTCGACAGCGACCGGCCGGGGCAGCGGTGGGCAGCTCACCTCGAGAGTCAGCCCGGCCCGCTCGACGGCGGCCCGGAACACCCCGGCGAGCTCGGCGGTCAGCGCGGCCAGGTCGACCACCCGGGCGTCGCTGCGCGCGCGCCCGGCCTCCAGGCTGGAGAAGGTGAGCAGGCTGTTGACCAGCGTCAACAGCCGGGTGGCGTTACGCCAGCCGGTCTCCACCCGCTCCCGCTGCACCGCCGGCAACGGGGCGGTGGCGTCGGTGAGGGCGTCGGTCAGCGGGCCGAGGATGAGGGTCAACGGGGTGCGGAACTCATGGCTGACGTTGGCGAAGAAGTCGGTTTTGACCCGGTCCAGTTCCGCCATCGCCTCGATCCGGCGCCGCTCCTCCTCGTACTCCTGGGCGTTGCGCAACGCCACGGAGATCTGCTGGGCGAGCAGTTGGTGGAAGGAGCGGTACCCCTCGTCGAGCCCTCGGCTGGGGCTGACTCCGGCGAGCAGGACGCCGAGCGGCTGATCCTCGTCGGCGGAGGGCAGCGGCAGCGCCAGCGCGGTGCGGACCGGATCGTTCCACGGGCCGGCGGGCAGCGGCAGCAGGTCGGCGACGTGGGTCACCTGGGTCGCCCGGCCCTCGGCGGCGTCCGCCAGCCCCCAGGCGTACGCGGGCGGGCCCGGGTCGGTCAGCTCGACGGCGTCCGGCAGGGCCCGGGCGTGCCCCTGGTCGCCGCCGGTGCAGGCGACCCGGCGCAGCGCCGTGCCGTCGCGCAGGTAGATGGCGGCGAACGGCACGTCCAGGGGGTGGCCGTCGATCACGTCGATCAGCCGAGCGCCGGTGGCGTCCACGTCGACGGTGCGTCCGTCGCCGAGCACTGACAGGTCGCGCAGGAGACGGAGCCGACGTTCGCCGACCACCTGTTGGGTGACCTCGCTACACACGGTCAGTACGCCGACGGTGCTGCCGTCGTCGTCGCGGGCCGGGGCGTGCGAGACGCTGAAGTACGCCTCCTCGCGGTAGCCGGCCCGCTCCAGCAGCAGTTGCAGCGCGGGGACCCAGCTGGCCACGCCGGTCGCCATGGCCTCCTCGATCAGCGGGGCGAGCACGTGCCAGCCCTCGGCCAGCGTCACCCGGACGTCGTCGCCGAGCGCGGCGGGGTGCTTGTCGCCGATCAGCGCCGAGTACGCGTCGTTGTAGAGCTGGGAGTAGCTCTCGCCCCAGAGCAGCAGCATGGGATACCGGGAGGAGAGCACCATCCGGACGGCGGCGCGAAGGCTCTGCGGCCATCCGCCGACCGGGCCCAGCGGGGTGCCGGCCCAGTCCAGCTGTGCCATCAACCGCCCGGTGTCGCCGCCGCCGACGAACAGGTCAATGCTGGGTCGCGTCACGCTCGATCCGACCCCATCGCAAGCCCCCGTTCCGGGCCCGACGACCCCTGCCGCGTTACCTACCCATCCTGACACCTCTACTCACCTGTGCCGACGCCGGTACCCACCGTCGAACCGGCGGCGGTTCGGGACGAACGACCGATGCTCAAGAAATAGATATCTGTCAGTGTCTCGGGTATCTCTCTCCAACCCCGAGGAGCCCCCATGAGAGGCAGAACGCTGAGCGCGGGAATCGCGCTCGCCGTGTTCGCCGGAATGACGGTGCCGCTGGCCGCCCAACCGGCGACCGCGTCACCTCCGACCGCCACGACGGTGACCCGGCCGATCGCCGCGTCCGCCGCCGCGTTGGCCGCGCCGGACATCTCCATCACCAACGTCCAGGCGCACCTGACCCAGTTCAACGCCATCGCCACCAGCAACGGTGGCAACCGACGGGCCGGCTCCGCCGGCTACACCGCCTCGCTCAACTACGTCAAGACCAGGCTCCAGTCGGCCGGTTACACCGTCAGCGAGCAGTACTGCTCCAGCTGCCGGTACCCCTCGAACAACCTCATCGCCGAGTGGCCCGGCGGCCCGGCCGACCAGGTGGTCATGTTCGGCGCGCACCTGGACGGCGTCTCGGCCGGCCCGGGCATCAACGACAACGCCACCGGCTCGTCGACCCTGCTGGAGAACGCCCTCGTCCTGGCCGCGCAGAACCCGACAGTGACCAAACGGGTGCGGTTCGCCTGGTGGACCGACGAGGAGCAGGGGCTCAACGGCTCCCGGTTCTACGTCAACTCGCTCAGCGCCACCCAGCGCGGTTACATCAAGGGTTACTACAACTTCGACATGGTCGGCTCGACCAACGGCGGGTACTTCATCAACCGGGTCACCTCGACCACGGCGGCGCCGCTGAAGGCGTACTGGGACTCGTTGGGCCTGCAACCGGAGGAGAACGTCGAGGGCCAGGGCCGCTCCGACGACTACTACTTCCAGCAGGCCGGCATCCCCACCTCGGGCTACGCCGCCGGCGCCAGCGCCCGCAAGACCAGCGCCCAGGCCGCCAAGTGGGGCGGCACCGCCAACTCCGCGTACGACCCGTGTTACCACCGGTCCTGCGACACCACCGCCAACGTCAGCGCCACAGTGCTGAACCGGGCGGCCGACGGTGTCGCGTACGCGCTGTGGCAGCTCGCCGTGGGCGGCGGCACCCCGACCTGCACCGGCGGCCAGGTGGTCGCAAACGGTGGCTTCGAGAGCGGCAGCACGCCGTGGACCGCGTCCTCCGGCGTGATCACCAACGCCAGCGGCCAGCCGGCCCGGACCGGGTCGTACAAGGCGTGGCTCAACGGGTTCGGCACCACCCGCACCGAGAGCCTGTCGCAGTCGGTGACCCTGCCGGCCGGCTGCTCCACGTACACGCTGTCGTTCTGGCTGCACATCGACACCGCCGAGACCACCAGCTCCACGGCGTACGACCGGCTCACAGTGCAGGCGGGTTCGACCACCCTCGCGACGTACTCGAATCTCAACGCCGCGACCGGTTACGTGCAGCGCAGCCTCAACGTGGGCGCGTTCGCCGGGCAGACGGTGACGCTGCGGTTCACCGGCACCGAGGACTCGTCGTTGCAGACCACCTTCGTGATCGATGACGTGACGTTGCAGGCGAGCTGACCGCGTACCCGGGAAGGGGCCGCCACCGGTTCTTCCGGTGGCGGCCCGTCGCGTGGTGGGTCAGGGGAGCTGTGGGTAGAGCGCGGCGACGCCGCCGGCCAGCCCGGCCTGCACCTGGCGGCTGAGGTCGTCGGCGAGGATCTCGTACGCGTCGGCCTCGACGCCGTCGACGCCGATGCGGGCGATCGCCGCCGGGTCCGACTTCGGGCCGGTGATGTCCGCGGCCATGTCGGTGTCCAGGTATCCGACGTGCAGGCCGGCGACCCGGACGCCCCGGTCGGCCAGTTGGACGCGCAGCACGTTGGTCATCGCCCACTCGGCGGACTTGGCGGCGCTGTAGGCAGCGTGGGTCGGGGAGCCGAACCAGGACAGGACCGAGAGCACGTTGAGGATCGTTCCGCCGCCGTTGCCGGCGATGACCGGCGCGAACGCCCGGATCGTCGACAGGGTGCCGATGTAGTGGGTCTCCAGCTCCAGCCGGACGAGGTCCAGGTCGCCGTCGAGGAGGTCGGTCCGGGTGTCGATGCCCGCGTTGTTGATCAGCAGGTTCACGCCGCCGGCCAGCTCGGCGGCGGCGGCCACCGAGGCGGGGTCGGTGATGTCGAGGCGGACCGGCGTCACGCCGGGTAGGTCGACGCTGTCGGGGTTGCGGGCGCCGGCGTAGACGGTGGCGCCCCGGGCGAGGAGTTCGGCGGCCAGGTGCCGGCCGAGGCCACGGTTGGCGCCGGTGACGAGGGCGGTGCTTCCAGCGATCTTCATGGCCGTCACGTTAGGCGACCTGACTTCTGTTGAGCAAAGTCAGCCATCTCACGGGGTTGGCCGGCCGGATCGGGAATACGACCCGGACGCGCTCACACCCCGACCCGTGACGACTCGTATCCTTTCCGCGAACCTTCGCACGAGCCGAGATGGGAGACGGTGTGAGCAACCAGGCCGAAACGTTGGAATTCCAGGCCGAGGCGCGTCAGCTCCTCCAGTTGGTGGTCCACTCGATCTATTCGAACAAGGACGTCTTCCTGCGGGAACTCATCTCGAACGCGTCCGACGCACTGGACAAGCTCCGGCTGGCCACCCTCGTCGACAAGGACCTCGTCGCCGACACCGACGACCTGCACGTCGCCCTGGAGATCGACCGCGACGCCCGCACCCTCACCGTGCGCGACAACGGCATCGGAATGACCCGCGACGAGGTCGTCCAGCTGATCGGCACGATCGCCAAGTCGGGCACCGCCGAGCTGCTGCGCCAACTGCGCGAGTCCGCCGACGCCCACGCCAAGCAGGACCTCATCGGCCAGTTCGGCGTCGGCTTCTACGCCGCGTTCATGGTCGCCGACCGGGTCACCCTGCTGACCCGCAAGGCCGGCGAGACCGGCGGCACCCGCTGGGAGTCCACCGGCGAGGGCACGTACTCGATCGAGGCGGTCGACGAGGCGCCGCAGGGCACCACTGTGACGCTGCACCTCAAGCCGGCCGACACCGAGGACAACCTGCACGACTACACGGCCGAGTGGACCGTCCGCGAGATCGTCAAGCGCTACTCCGACTTCATCGCCTGGCCGATCCGGATGAGCGGCGAACGCCAGGGCGCCGACGGTGAGGCCGCCACCCGCGAGGTGCAGACCCTCAACTCGATGAAGGCGCTCTGGGCGCGGCCCCGCGACGAGGTCGACGCCGCCGAGTACAACGAGTTCTACAAGCACGTCAGCCACGACTGGGCCGACCCGCTCGAGGTCGTGCACATGAAGGGCGAGGGCACCTTCGAGTACGAGGCGCTGCTCTTCCTGCCCAGCCACGCCCCACTGGACCTGTTCTCCCCGCAGGGCCGCCGTGGCGTCCAGCTCTACGTCAAGCGCGTCTTCATCATGGACGACTGCGAGGCGCTGGTCCCGACCTACCTGCGCTTCGTCAAGGGCGTGGTCGACGCGCACGACCTGTCGCTGAACATCTCCCGGGAGATCCTCCAGCAGGACCGGCAGATCCAGATCGTCCGCCGCCGCCTGGTCAAGAAGGTCCTCGCCACGGTCAAGGACCTCAAGGCCAACCACGCCGAGCGCTACCGCACCTTCTGGACCGAGTTCGGCGCGGTGGTCAAGGAAGGGCTGATCGACGACACCGACAACCGCGACACCCTGCTGGACATCCTGTCGGTGGCGTCCACCAACGACCCGGCCGAACCCACCGACCTGGCCGGCTACGTGTCGCGGATGAAGGACGGCCAGAGCGACATCTGGTACGCCACCGGCGAGTCCCGGGCCGCCATCGAGAACTCTCCGCACCTGGAGGCGTTCCGGGCCAAGGGGCACGAGGTGCTGCTCCTCACCGACCAGGTCGACGAGGTGTGGGTCGAGCGGGTCGGCACGTACGACGGTCGGCCACTGCGCTCGATCGCCAAGGGTGAGATCGACCTGGACACCGACGAGGAGAAGCAGCAGGCCGAGGCCGAGCGCGAGCAGCAGCGACAGGAGTTCGCCGGGCTGCTCGACTGGCTGGGGACCACCCTCACCGACAGCGTCCGGGAGGTCCGCCTGTCGTCGCGGCTGACCACCTCACCGGCCTGCGTCGTCGGCGACGCCCACGACCTCACTCCGACCCTGGAGAAGATGTACCGGGCGATGGGGCACGAGATCCCCACGACCAAGCGGATCCTGGAGATCAACCCCGGTCACCCGCTGGTGTCCGGGCTGCGCAAGGCCCATGAGCAGGGCACAGACACCGCCGCCCTGACCGAGACCGCCGAGCTGCTCTACGGCCTGGCGGTGCTCGCCGAAGGCGGTGAGCTGACCGACCCGGCCCGCTTCACCCGGACGCTCGCCGACCGGCTGGCCCGCACCCTGTAGGTGTACCTCTTCGGCTGTGGGCTCCCGGATCACCGGAAGCCCACAGCCCGCCGTGGACGTTCGGGCGTACGAGGCGCCCGGGCATCGGGAGTTGCTGCGGCGCAAAGTGGCCTGGCTCTGCCACGACAGCTGAACGCTCGGCCGGACAACCGGCCGAGCGTTCGCCTGTGCGGTGCGGATCAGTTCAGATGTTGGTGGCCCGTCACGCCGCGGAGGCGGTCTTCGCCCCTCGGTGCGACGCTGCGGGGCCGGCGTTCCAGCCCCAGCGCGCAGCTGGCACCGCTGCGTCGCGGCGCCCGTCCGTGTCGACGTCCTCGCTGTCAGTGCCGTCGATGGTCACCTCGACGGAGCTGGGAGTGCTGCGCGCCAGTCGCAGCGAGTGCTCGGCGCCGGTGCGGGCCGCGCACGGCCAGGACTGCCCGGCGCACTGGAGGTTGCGGCACTGGCCCTCGTCGTCCGGCTCGTGTGCGCTCAGCACGTCGATTGCCAACTGCCACAGCAGCGGGTCGGTCACGTCGTGCGGACGCTCGGCGGTGCGACTCGGTCGGTTGCTGGTGTCGTCGGACATGGTGGGCCCCCCTCGTCAGGCTGTACCCCCCAAGGGTCACCCGTCAGCCGCCGGCTAAACCGCCGACCTGCTGTGATGTGTCTCTGATCGCAGCTCGGTCGTGGACGCCGCACGCTTATCGGTCAGTCCGGCAGAAGTGGCATCTCCACGCCCGGCTCCCGGCCGAGCAATATCGCCCGCGTGAGCGCTGCTGATCCGAACCGGTCGCGGACCGCGTCGACCGCAGCGTCCAGATGGGACCCTGGGTCCGGCTGGAACGGCAGCTCAGGCTGGACCGGGTTGTCGTCGAGGTTGCCCACGGAGACACCGATCAGGGTGATGCCACGGCGATCGATCTCGGGCAGCGCCGCGCGTAGCAGCGCACGCGCGGCGGCGAGCAGTGGCGTCGTGTCCGCCGTCGCCTTACCCACCGTGTGCGAGCGGGTCGCCCGGGTGTAGTCGCCGAAGCGCAGCCGCAACACCACGGTGCGGCCGGACCGCCCGGCCGTCCGCATCCGCCGGCTGACCCGGTCCACCAGGCCGGCGAGGATGGCGTCCAGTTCCGTCGAAGCGTGCGGGCTGCGACTCAGCGCGTGCTGCGCGCCCATCGAACCGCGCCGCCGCCCCACCTGCACCGCCCGGGGGTCGCGATTGTGCGCCAGCGCGTGCAGGTGCCGGCCGGCGCCCGCACCGAGCAGCGACACCAGCGCCGCCTCACCGAGGCGGGCCACCTCCCCGACGGTACGGATCCGGCGTTCGCGCAGCTTCGCGGCCGTGACCGGGCCGACGCCCCAGAGCCGTTCCACCGGCAGCGGGTGCAGGAACGCCAGCTCGGCGTCCGGTGCGACGACCAGCAGGCCGTCCGGTTTCGCCACGCCGCTGGCCACCTTGGCCAGGAACTTCGTGCGGGCCACCCCCACCGTGATCGGCAGGTGGACCCGGTCGCGGACCTCCCGGCGCAGTCGTTCGGCGATCTCGGCCGGTGGCCCGACCAGCCGCCGCAGACCACCCACGTCGAGGAACGCCTCGTCGATGGAGAGCCCCTCGACCAGCGGTGTGGTCTGCCGGAAGATCTCGAAGACCGCGCGGCTCGCCGCCGTGTACGCCGACATCCGCGGCGGCACGACGATCGCGTCCGGGCACAGCCTTCGCGCCTGCTGGCCGCCCATCGCGCTGCGGACGCCCCGCGCCTTCGCCTCGTAGCTGGCCGCGAGCACCACGCCGCCACCGACGATCACCGGCCGCCCACGCAGGCGCGGGTCGTCGCGCTGCTCGACCGACGCGTAGAACGCGTCCAGGTCGGCGTGCAGGATGCTGGCGCCGGGCGACACGTACACATGTTCGCATGGCGTCCGGCGAGTGCGGCAGTGAGCTGGGGGAACGTCCGATCAGTCGAGGCAGAACTCGTTGCCCTCGGGGTCGGCCATGATGAGATGACCGGCGCCCAACGGGGGAGCGGGCTCGTGCCGACTGAGCCGCTTGGCACCATGCGAGACGAGCCGTTCGGCTTCGGCCTCCAGGGCCGCCATCCGCTCGTCACCCTCCAGCCCGGGGGCCGCGCGTACGTCGAGGTGGACGCGGTTCTTCACCTGCTTGTGCTCCGGCACCCGCTGAAAGAACAGCCGTGGCCGCGTGCCCTCGGGGTCGACCACCGCCGACGCGTCGTTGCGGTTCTCCGGCGGCACACCCATCGCCTCCAGCGCCTGGTCCCACGACTCGAAGTCTCCGGGTGGCGCCTGCACCTGGTAACCGAGCGCCTCGGCCCAGAACGTGGCCAACCGCGCCGGGTCGGCGCAGTCGAACGTGATCTGGACGTCGCGGGTCACGGCGGATCCCTGCTTCCTGTTCTGATCGGTCATGATCCCAGCCTCTCGCGGATAGCGGACAGGGTTGTTCCGCTATCCGTGCAACGATCGACGGGTGACCGTCGAGGCGACGACCGAGCGGGTGCTGCGCCTGCTGGCGCTGCTGCAACGACGACTGTCCTGGACGGCCGCCGAACTCGCCGCCGAGCTGGGGGTCACCGGCCGGTGCGTGCGCCGCGACGTGCAGCGTCTGCGGACGCTCGGCTACCCGGTGCGCGCGGTGTCGGGCGTCGGCGGTGGCTACCAACTCGGTGCGGGCACCCGGCTGCCGCCGTTGCTTCTCGACGACGAGGAGGCGATCGCCACGGCGGTGTCCCTGCGCCTCGCCTCCGGGGGCACGATCGCCGGGGCGAGCGAGGCGGCGCTGCGGGCACTCGCGAAGCTCGACCAGGTGATGCCGTCGCGGCTCCGCGCCGAGGTACGGGCGGTGCACGGCTCCACCGACACCCTCATCGGCCCGGTCGCCGAGATCGACGCGGAGCTGCTGGTGACACTCGCCCGGGCCTGTCGGGACGGGGTACGCGTTCGATTCCACTATCCCGGCCAAGACGCTGGTGAGCGGGAACGGACGGTCGAGCCGATCCGGATGGTCACGACCGGCCGCCGCTGGTATCTGATGGCCTGGGACGTCGACCGCGCCGACTGGCGGACGTTCCGGCTGGATCGGATGCGGGCTGCCGTGGCGACGACCTGGCGTTTCCCGGCGCGCCAGCACCCGGATCCGGTCGCCTTCGTGCAGCGGGCCGTGACCGGGGCGCCGTACCGCTACCTCGCCCGGGTGCGGGTGCACGCCCCACCGGAGCGGTTGCGGGAGGTGGTCCCACCACAGGTGGGGCGGGTCGAGGACGACCGCGACGGATGGTCCGTGCTGGTCGTCGGCGGCGACAACCTGGACTGGCTCGCCGCGCACCTCGCCCGACTGGATCACGAGATGGAGGTGCTGGAGCCTCCGGAGCTGCGCGAGGCCGCAGGCCGGCTCGCCCGTCGCCTGGCGGTGCTGGCCGGTGCGACGTCGGAGCCCGGCGCGCGGTGACGCAGCGTGTAGTGGCGCAGCGACACCGGGCTGCCGTCGGGTGCGGCCCATGGTGCCGTGGTGGTGCCGACGCACCGCCATCCTGCGCGCTCGTACAGCGCGGCGGCCGCGGTGCCATCGGCGGCCAACTCCAGCACCAGATCCGTTGCGCGTTTGTCCGCCCACTGGCGGGCCCGGTTCAGCAGCGCGCTGCCCAGCGCCAACCCACGGGCTTTCGGCACCACGAAGAGACGAGCCACCTCGGCCGTCGGCCGGCCGGGCGGCCCGTCCACCTTCTCGGGGATCCGATGCACCGCCACGTGTCCGACAACGGCCGCGTCGGCATCAACGGCGACCCAGGCTCGCGCCGGGTGCGGCTCGCGCAGCCAGCGGTGCGGGTCGGCGGGCCAGTTCAGCGGGTACCCGTCGGCCCGGTGAACCACGGCGAGCGCCGCGACGCAGCCGTCCAGGTCGGTGGCGCGCCGCCGACGGATAGCGGGTCGGTTCACAGGTCGTCGAACGAGCCGGCGTAGCGGAACTCGCCCTGGATCGACTCGCGCCACGCGTGCAACGGGCGAGCCATGAAGTACTGCGGCCCCCACGGCTGCGGAGGGGTGACGCCCAGTTCGACGGCCGGCCGGAACCCGAAGCGCGGGTAGTAGTCGGGATGCCCGAGCAGCACCACAAGCGGTTCGTCCCGCGCGTCGGCCGCGCCGAGCACGGCGTGCATCAACGCACTGCCGACCCCGCGCCGCTGCCAGTCGGGCAGCACGCCCAGCGGCCCCAGCCCGAGCGCCACCGGCGCACCACCCACCCGGCCGCGGGTGGCCACCACGTGACCGACGACCTGGCCGTCCGAATCGGTCGCCACCAGGGAGTACGCGGGCAGCCAGCCCTCGTCGGCGCGCAGCGCGTCGACGAGGGTCGCCTCGACCGGTACGTCGTCACCGCCGTCGGCCTTGGCGAAGGCTGCGGAGTGCACCGCCCGAATGGCGTCGACGTCAGCGGGTGTCTCGCGTCTGATCAGCACCGCGCCACCATACGGGTGCCCTCGGCAGCGGCTCCACGCGTTATCCCCGTCAAAGCCGGACGACGCGGCGTCCTCGGCCCGCCCCACCCGAGGCGCTGGCGGCGATCGTCAGGATGTCCGCGGGGTGTCGCGGCAGGCCACGCGCCCAGCACCGCACCGCCGAGCAATGCCGGAGCGGCGCGGGCCGGTCGGTCGCTGAGCCCGGGCTGTTGCCGCATCGGCGGCGGCTGGAGGGCATGTCGCGAAAACGGGCTATACCTCTGAGTCGTATTTATGACTCAGAGGTATATCGCTCAAGGGCGAATATGGCTCCCCGGTCGGAGACCAGCGGGTCGGAGCCCAGGCCTGGTCGGAGAGCAGCGGGTCAGTGGCCGGCGGGTCGGAGGCCGACGGGGTCGGAGTCCAGGTCTGGGCCGAGGCCGGGGTGGGCTGGCGGCCAGGGCCGGTCCCAGGCCGGCCAGGTTCGGGCGTTATCTCAGCCGACGGCGGTGGCGGAGGGTGGGGCGCTGCCGCCCTGGGGTGCCTCCGGGATCATCAGCCGGATGATCTCCGCCTGGTCGGCGGGCGAGGGCAGTCCCCATTCGGGCCGGTAGCCGTACACCTGGTGTAGTGGGGTGGAGCCGGTGCGGCCGTCCAGGATCTCCACGGCGTCGGTGCCGATCAGGCCGGGGTGTTCGACGCCGCAGGCCTCGGCGACCTTGGTCAGGTCGCGGCGCAGCGTCCGCAGGTAGTTGGCCGCCCGGACCGACTTCAACGTCGGGTCCAGGCCCCGGGCGAGCCACGTGTTCTGTGTGGCGACGCCGGTGGGGCAGGTGTCGGTGTGGCACTTCTGCGCCTGGATGCAGCCGATCGCCAGCATCGCCTCCCGACCGACGTTGACCAGGTCGCAGCCGAGCGCGAACGCCACAATGGCGTTGTCCGGCAGGCCGAGCTTGCCGCCGCCGACGAAGACCACCTGTTCGTGCAGATCGTGCTCGGCGAAGACTTTGTACACCCGGGAGAAGCCCTGTTGGAACGGGAGCGACACCGAGTCGGTGAAGATCAGTGGCGCGGCCCCGGTGCCGCCCTCGCCGCCGTCGATCGTCACGAAGTCCACACCCCGGCCGGTGTCCCGCATCAGGGTGGCCAACTCCTGCCAGAAGACCAGGTCACCGACCGCCGACTTGATGCCGACCGGCAGTCCTGTCTCGGCGGCCAGCAACTCCACCCAGTCGAGCAGGCTGTCGCAGTCGGAGAACTCGGCGTGCCGGGACGGGCTGACGCAGTCCTGACCGGCCGGGATGCCCCGGGTGGCGGCGATCTCGGCGGACACCTTCGCCCCGGGCAGCAGCCCACCGAGGCTCGGCTTGGCGCCCTGGCTCAGCTTGATCTCCAGTGCCCGCACCGGTGCGCCGGCGACCAGGTCCTTCAGGCTGTCGAGGCTGAACCGGCCGTGCTCGTCGCGGCAGCCGAAGTACGCGGTGCCGAGTTGGAAGACCAGCTCACCACCGTTGCGGTGGTACGGCGACAGGCCGCCCTCGCCGGTGTTCTGCAGGCAGCCGGCGAGCGCCGCCCCCTTGTTGAGCGCGGTGATGGCGTTGCCGGAGAGCGAGCCGAAGCTCATCCCGGAGATGTTGACGACCGACTCCGGTCGGAACGCCCGGGCGCGTCCCCGTGCCGCGCCGAGCACCTTCGCGCAGGGCAACCGCACGTCGTGCCCGGCGGCCGGTGACGACGGCGGCACGGCACGACCGAACGTGCGGTGCTTGATGATCGGGTACCCGGGGGTGTACTCGATGTCGTTGTCAGTGCCGAAACCGAAGTAGTTGTTCTCCTGCTTGGCCGACGCGTACACCCAGCGGCGCTGGTCGCGGGTGAACGGTCGCTCCTCGTTGTTGCCGGCCACGATGTACTGCCGTAGCTCCGGCCCGATCGTCTCCAACAGGTAGCGGGCCCGGCCGAGGACCGGAAAGTTGCGCAGCAACGCGTGGTCGCGCTGGATCAGATCCCGCGCGGCGAGGGCCGCGACGGCGGCGGCGACAGCGGGTACGGCTCGACGGGCCCAGGTCATGCCCGGGACTCTTTCCGCCCGGGCGGCGGATCAAACCGGTGAGCTGGCTGGTGGCGGTGCGGGCGTGGGCCGCGCACCGCCACCACGCGCTCAGCGGTGCCGGAACGACTCGCGGACCGATCCGCCAACGACGGTGCACCACGTGCTCGTGCTGAGCTTGCCGTTGCGGGGCAGACCGTGCAGCGCCTGAAGGTCCTGCACCGCCCTCCGGGTGGCGTGGTCGTACGCCCCGGTGACGGTGACCGCGTACCCCTTGGTGGCGAGGATTTCCTGCACGGCCGTGACCGGCGCTCCGGCGGCGTGCTGGTCCAGCTCCGGCGCCAGGGTCTCCCAGGTCGGCGTGGTGAGTGTGGCGTCCACGTCCACCGCGATGCCGTTGCGGGCCTGCCAGTCCTGCACTGCCGCGACGGTCGCGGCGTCGAACGTGCCGCTGACGGTCACCGGGTAGCCCCGGTGGGCGAGCAGGTGCTGCACCACCCGGACCGAGGGGGAGTTGACGAAACGCCACAGGTCCGGCCAGCGACGCGCCGGCACGTCACCGAGCCTGGTGCCCAGGGCGGCGTGCACCCGCCGCCGCAGCTCGGGGAACTGCCGATAGAAGGCCGCGCCCGGGCACTGGGTGGTGCGGAAGTCCCAGTGGCCGAAGATGTCGTGCGCGTGCAGCCCGTACTGCCGGCAGATCGCGACGCAGAGCTTGACCAGCGAGTCGGTCAACGCCTCGGGTGGCGTCTCGGTGACGTAGGTGCCCTCGTTCTCGATGCCGATAGCCCGGCCGTTCTCACCTGGACAGTGCGCCGAGATCATCTGCCGGTCGCCGGCTTCCAGGCGCTCCAGGCTGCCCCGGCGGCCCTCCAGCACGTACCCGCCACGGCTCACCGTGAAGTGCTGGCCGGTGTCCGACCAGCCGTTGCCGTCCATGTGCAGGTCCTGGCAGTCGTGGGCCAGCTTGACCGCCTGCTCGCGGGAGTAGTCGGTGACGTTCGGGAACGCCATGTGATGCACGATGATCTTGTTGGTGGCGATGGCGCTCACCGACAGCGGGTCCTTCGGCGGGCGGGCGGCCCACTCGTCACAGCTGATGATCCAGTCCAGGTCGGTGCCCGGCGCGGCGTGCGCCGCGCCCGGGAAGGCGAGTTCGCTCCCGACGACGGCGACCGTTGCGGCGCCGAGACCGGCCCGCAGCAGCGTCCGGCGATCCACTTCGGAATGGTCGACGTGCATTGCATCTCCTCCTGCGGCCGACGGCGGGGGGATGAAAAGTAGCTCCAGTGGCCGCACGTACTCCGGAGAATATTGCCAAGACTCGTCCGCGCGCTAGAGGGCGCCCACCCCTGACGGGCAGCCGGAAAACCGGTCGGCCGAAAGATCAACGTTCGGCTAACCTGGCCGCTGACTCGGGGGTGGAAGATGAAACTTGGTGAGGCCCTGACCGAACGCGCCGAGGCGGCACGACGGGTCGAGCAGCTGCGGGCCCGGATCAACGGCAGCGCCCGGTACCAGGAGGGCGAGCTGCCTCCGGAGGACGCCGCGGTGCTCATGACGGAGTTGGACCAGGTTCTCGACAACCTGGAGACGCTGATCCGGCGCATCAACCGGACCAACGCCACGGTGCCGGTCGACGACCTGGGCACGCTCACCGACGCGTTGGCCCGGCGGGACGTCCTGCGACTGCGGCACGCGGCCGTCACGGCGGCCGCCGACGCCGCAGCCGGCAGCGGGCGTGGTCACCTGGCCCGGCAGCTCCGCTCCGAGCTGAAGATGCTCGCCGCGTTGCCGGTCGCCGAGCTTCGGGAACGCGCCGACGGGCTCGCCGGGCAGCTGCGCGAGCTCGAGGTGCGGATTCAGCGCACCAACTGGGAGGCTGACCTGCTGGACTGAGTGACTCCAGCAGCGATGTGGAGCAGGTAGCCGTCGTGGAGGCGTGTACACACAGGGCCGGGCTGCAATCCCGGCACCCTTCTTGGCGCGCGGTGGGCAGCGCGGGGTTCGACTCCCCACGCACGACGCAGCCCAGCACCGAGGACAGGTCACACCGCAACACGCACACCTCATCACCACGTACAGATCCTCGACGGCGAGGGCGGGTTCGGGGCACTCCACATCCGCGCGGCCGCGTGCTGTTCGCTCACCAGCACCCGGTCGTGAGGGCGGCCCTGCCTGGTCGGCGTTTCCGAGCGTCGGGTCGGGGGTAGGTCGGGGCTGACCGTTCCGGCTGCCCCATTTAAGGAATGACCAGATGAGTGACAACGTCAGCGACGCGGTGGGCGACGCTCTCCGCTCGGTGATGCTCTTCCTGCCCAAGGCCGTCGCCTTCCTGGCGATCCTGGTGGCCGGATGGCTGATCGCCAAGGCCGTACTGAAGATCGTGGAGAAGGTCCTCGAACGGGTCGGCTTCGACCGCGCCGTCGAACGCGGCGGCATCCGCCGTGCGTTGAGCCGCTCCCGGTACGACGCCAGTGACATCGTCGCGAAGCTCGTCTACTACGCGGTGCTGCTGTTCACCCTTCAGCTCGCCTTCGGCATCTGGGGCCCGAACCCGATCTCCGACCTGCTCGGCGCGGTGATCTCGTGGCTGCCCCGCGCCTTCGTCGCGATCGTCATCGTCGTGGTCGCCGCCGCCATCGCCAACGCGGTCAAGGACATCATCAGTGGCGCGCTCGGCGGCCTGTCGTACGGCCGGGTGCTGGCCACCATCGCCTCGGTGTTCATCCTCGGCCTCGGTGTCATCGCGGCGCTGAACCAGATCGGTGTGGCCACCGCGGTCACCACTCCCGTGCTGATCGCCGTGCTGGCCACGATCGGCGGCATCCTCGTCGTCGGTGTCGGCGGCGGTCTGATCCGTCCGATGCAGAGTCGGTGGGAGTCGTGGCTGACCCGCGCCGAGCAGGAGTCGCAGCTGATCGCCGAGCACGCCCAGGCGTACCGGGCCGGTCGCCGCGACGCCGAGGCCGAGCTGGCCCGCCGGTCGGCCACCACCACCAGCGGCGCGGAGGCCACCCAGGTGGTGCCCCGGCCGGCCGACGCCGACGCCACCCAGGTGGTGACCCGGCCCACCGACCCGGAGGCCACCCAGGTCGTCCACTTCCCGGTCAGCTCCGACGCCACCCAGGTGGTCAATCGCAGCGCCGTCGACGAGGTTACGCCGACGCCGGCCCGGCCCTCCGCGACCGACGACACGACCCAGGTGGTCAGCGGCTCGACCGACTCGGACGTCACGCAGGTGGTGGGCGCCGGCGCCGACCCGGACGCCACCCAGGTGGTCACGGGCGGCACCGATCGCTCGGTGCCCGGGCAGCGCACCAGCGACGACAGTGAGACCACCACTGTCATTCCGCCGGTCGACCGGCGCTGACACCAGCGGTACGGCGGCGGGGCGGGATCGATCTGGTCCCGCCCCGCCCCTCGTCGTGCGCCCCGCCTCGCTCACCCGCCACGCCTCGCTCACCCGGCACGGTCGCGCTTCCCGGCACGCCGAAAGCGCTGGCCGCGGCCGCGTCGGTTGTCTAGCATCGCGGGCATGACCTGGCGACATTGATCCAGCAGCGTCGGCCGATCCCGTGGGCCACCACGGGCACCGCACGTCCGGTGTCCGTCTCCACTCCCACGGGAAGGCCCCATGACCCCCATCGCTTCGCGTGTGCCCGAGCCGGCGGTCCGTCAGTTGACGGCGACCCTCTACGGGTACGCGTTCCTCAGTGACCTCGTCCTGCTCTACCCGCTGTACGTGGTGTTCTTCGCCGACACCGGGCTGTCGGTGGGGCAGATCGCGTCGCTCTTCGTCATCTGGTCCGCCGCCGGCATCCTGTTCGAGGTGCCCTCCGGCGCCTGGGCCGACGTGCTGTCCCGCCGGCTGCTGCTGTGCCTCGCCCCGCTGGTGGCCGCAGCCGGTTTCGCGCTCTGGGTGCTGCTGCCGTCGTACCCGGCCTTCGCAGTCGGCTTCCTGCTCTGGGGCGCCGGTGGCGCACTGGTCTCCGGTGCGCTGGAGGCCCTGGTCTGGACCGAGTTGGACCGGCTCGGCGCTGTCGGCCGGTACGCCCGGGTGCTCGGGCGGGCGCGGACGGCGGGCGTGCTGGGCGTGGTGGTCTCCGGAGTGCTCGCCGGCCCGGTGCTCGCCGTCGGCGGGTACCCGGTGGTCGGCGCGGCCAGCGTGCTCGCCTGCCTGCTCGCCACGATCGTCGCCACCCGCTTCCCGGAACACCGCGCGCCCGCCGCCGTACGCGTTCCGGTCGCGGAGCCGGCGATGGCCGCCCGGCCGGCGGGCGCCGCACCATCCCGGCCGGACGAGCTGGACACCGCCCCGCCCGCGAGCCCGGACGACGATGGTGACCTGGGGTGGTGGGACACGCTGCGGGCCGGAGTGTCACAGGTCCGCACCCGTCCGCCGGTACGGGCCGCCGTGCTGCTGGTGGCCGTGGTCGCCGCCGACTGGGGTGCCCTGGACGAGTACACCCCGCTGCTGGCCCTGGACACCGGCGTCGGGGCGCAGGCCGTGCCCCTGTTGTTGCTGCTGCTCTGGGCCGGAGTGACAGTCGGCGGGCTGCTCGCCCCGGCGGGGGAGCGGCTGGGCAGCCGAGGCTACGCCGCGCTGCTGGCGCTGGTCGGCGTCGCGCTGGCCGCAGGTGCCCTGCTTCGGCATCCGGCGGGGTTCGTGCTGCTCGCGGTGGCCTTCGGCGCCGCGCAGTTGGCCACCGTGCTGGCCGACGCGCGGCTCCAGGCCCGGATCACCGGCACCAGCCGCGCCACCGTCACCTCCCTGGCCGGGATGGCCACCGACGTGCTGATCATCGTGACGTACGCCGGCTACGGTCTGCTCGCCACGGCGGCCGGCAACGCGGTGGCGTTCGCGCTGACCGCCGGGGCGTACGTCGTGGTGGCGCTGGTGCTGCTGACCCGTCGGCGCCGGACGGCCGTGCCCGCCGGCGTGGTCGCGGTCGTGCCGGGCGGCCCGGACTGACCGGGGCCCGGCGGCGGCCTTTTCGGGCCGCCGCCGGGCCGCACTGTCAGCGGGCCATGTGCAGGAACGACCACTGGTGGCCGTCGAGGTCGCGGAAGCCACGCATGTACATCGGCCCGTTGGCCATTCCCGGCCCGAGCGACTCCCCGCCGGCGACCGCCGCCTGGTCGACCAGTTCGTCGACCTGCCCTCGGCTGGACGCCGACAGCCCGACGATGACCTCCCGGCTGGTCGCCGTGTCCGTCGTGGCGACCCCGGTGTACGCCTCGAAGCCCGAGCGGAGGTGCAGCACCAGCCGGGTGGTGTCGGAGATGGTGAGCACCATGCTGTCGCCGTCCGGCTCGGCCTGGTCGCTGGTGAAGCCGATCGCCCGGTAGAACTCGGTGGCGGTGGTCAGGTCGCGCACCGGCAGGTTGATGAATGTCATGGTCATCGGTGGTCTCCGTCCGTTTCGAACAACACCTTCAGTGCGGCGAGCCGGTCCCGCCAGTACGCCTTGAGCTCCGCGGCCTGCTCGGCTCCGGTCAGCTTCTCGTGCAGGACGTTGACCCGGGCCTTTGACTCGCCGACAGCGTCGATGCCGACCACGATCCGGGTGGGGCCACCGGCCCAGTCGGCCCGGAAGATGCGCGGCGCGGTGGCGGTGCGGACGCGCACCTCGACGTCGGGCAGCCAGCGGGCGCGTGCCGTCTCGTCGGCGAACGCCTCGAACAACCGCAGCGCCGGCACGGCCACCGTCCGGCTCGCGCTGGCCTCGAAGCCACCGCCGCGTCGTTGACCCGGCGCACGCAGGCCGCGTGACTGCTCGTACCCGACGGTGATGGTCTGCGCCCACCAGCCCGGCACCTCGTGTTCGGTGGCCAGGTGACGGGCGATCCGGGTGTGCGTCCACTCGGTGGCGGACGCGGCGTCGAGCACTGCGAACCACTCGTCCCAGCCGCGGCCGGTCCGGGCGCGGATCAGATCGTCGGCGATCCGCTCGGTCTGCGCCACGGCAGCCGCGGCGGTCGGTTCGGTAGGCGCTGGCGGGGACGCGGCGGTGGACGCCGGCTCGGCGGCCCGATTGATCAGGTGCCGGCGGGCGGTGGTGTAACTCTCGCCGGTCTTCTCCATCCGGGCTCGAACCCGGGCCTTGAACGATCTCTGGGTGGTCATCACATGCTCCCGGTCAACGGCACGGTCACCGGGACTCACGCTCCCGCCGACCCCGCCGGAGTGGGGCATGTGGCACCACGTCCCGAGGGCTCAAGGCCCCCTTTGCCTCCGCGTTGCCGGCGGCGTGAGCGCCGGGAGGGAGGTGCGGCGCAGGACTACGCCGACGTCATCCTACGCCCAAACAGCGCCGTCAGGGTTGGTCACCGTCGAGGTAGACCCACCGGCCGTTCTCGCGGACGAACCGGCTGTGTTCGGTCAACGTGCCGGGCCGGCCCGCGTCCCGGTAGTGGGCGTGGAAGGTCACCGTGCCGGCGGTGTCGAGCAGGCCGCCCCGCTCGGTCTCCACGATCTCCAGTCGGGTCCACCGCTGCCCCGGGTCGAGCTCCAGGGAGGCGGGTCGGGTCGAGGAGTGCCAGCTGCGCAGCAGGTAACCGGAGTCGCCGAGGGCGAAGGCGCTGAACCGGGAGCGCATCAACGCCTCGGCCGTCGCCGGGGTGTCGCCGCCGTGCGCCGGCGCGCAGCAGTCCGCGTACGCCCGGCCGGAGCCGCACGGGCACACCCGTCCCGTCGTCGCATTCGCCCGCCGACGTCCCGCACCCTTACCCACGTCGCTAATCCTGCCGCACCCGACCTAGTCGAGCGGCACCGGCAGCGGCACCGGCCGCTTGGCCACCCGGTCGTCGCCCGACGAGCGGCCGCGTAGGTGCCGGGCGATCCAGGGCAGCAGGTGCCGGCGGGTCCAGGCCAGCTCGGCGCCGAACACCTCGCCGCGGCGGCGCCGGGGTGCCGGCGGCAACGGCCGCGTCCAGGAGTCGTCGAACCCGGGCAGACCCGCCGTGTACGCCAGTGCGGCGGCGATGCGCTCGTGCCCGGCGCTGTTGGCGTGCAGCCGGTCGTCGCTCCACAGCCGGGGATCCGAGGAGACCGGGTGCGCGCCCAGGTCGAGGAGGGTGGCGCCGGTCCGTGCGGTGGCGGCCCGCAGCGCCTCGTTGAGCGCCAGCATGCGACCACGGAGCGGCCGGGCCAGCGGCATGACGGGTGCCGGATCCGGCATCGTGAAGGTCAGCACCGTGGCACCCTGCTCGACCAGTGCCTGCTGCATCGCCGCCACATCCCCGGCGACCTGGTCCGCGTCGAAGGAGGGGCGCAGCACGTCGTTCATGCCGGCGACCACGGTGGCCAGGTCGGGGGCCAGGTCGAGGGCGGGCTGGAGCTGCTCGGCCCGGATCAGCGCGGTGGTCCGGCCACGGATGGCCAGGTTCGCGTATTCCAGACCCCCTTGGGCACGGGCCACCGCCAGGGCGAACCGGTCGGCCCAGCCCCGGTAGCCGCCGGCGCCGTCCGGGTCGTCGAGCCCTTCGGTGGTGCTGTCGCCGATCGCCACGTACCGCTGCCACATCACCCGCGCGAGGTTAGCGCTCCGTCAACCCAGGCGGGCCGCCGGTCGGTCGAGAACGACAGTTGACGATCGCTCCTAGACTCGCGACATGACGCGAGCCCCTGCGGTGCCACTGGCCCCGAACGTCTGGCGTATCCCGACGGTGGGCCGCTCGGCCGTCAACTCGTACGCCTTCGTTGACGACGACGGCAGTGTCACGCTTGTCGACTGCGGGCTGGCCAAGGCGCCGGCCCGGATCGTGCGCGGGCTCGCGGCGATCGGCAAGGCGCCGGCGGACGTCACCCGGATCGTGCTCACCCACGCGCACCCCGATCATGCCGGCGGAGCGGCGGAGCTGGCCCGCCGCACCGGCGCGCCGGTCGCGGCGCACGCCGCCGACCTGCCGTACGCGGAAGCGGGCCGCGCGCCCGTCAGCGACCCGACCGTGACCGGCGGGCGGCTCTTCGCCCGGCTCAACAGCGGCCGGTTTCCGGCAGTCGAGGTGGCGCAGCCGCTGGCCGACGGGGACCTGCTCGACGTCGGTGGTGGCCTGCGGGTGGTGCACACCCCCGGGCACTCGCCCGGGCATGTGTCGCTGCTGCACGAGCCGACCCGCCTGCTGATCACCGGGGACGCGTTGTTCAACGTGCTCGGCGTCCGGTGGCCGATGAAGTGGCTGTGCAGCGACTTCCAGATGACCCGGGAGACCGCGCACGTCCTCGGCGAGTTGGATTACGACCTGGCGGCCTTCACCCACGGCCCCGAGTTGACCGACAAACCCCGCGACCACATCCGCGCCTTCCTCTCCGCGCGCCGCTGAACAGCCCGTCGGCGAGGGTTCACAGCCAGCCGGAGCGGCGGAACAGCCGGTACAGGAACAGGGCCGCCGCCGCCATCAGGGTGAGGGCCCCGGCGTAGCCGTAGCGCCAGGCCAGCTCGGGCATGTGATTGAAGTTCATGCCGTAGATGCCGGCGATGCCAGTCTGGGTGGCCGCGATGGCAGCCCAGGCGGCGATCTTGCGCATGTCGTTGTTCTGCTCGACGGCGAGCTGCGCCAGTCGCGACTGGACGATCGAGGTGAGCAGGTCGTCGTACGCGGCCACCCGATCCACCGCCCGGCTCAGCCGGCCGTCGACGTCGACGAACCAGCGGTGCAGGGCGCGGGGCGGGCCGTCGGGTTCGAGCAGCGTACGCATCGGTGCCTGCAATGGCAGGACCGCCCGCTTGAACTCCACCACCTCGCGTTTGAGCTGGTAGATGTGCTGGATGTCGGTCGTGCGGTCGCGGGCGAACACCGCCTCCTCGACGCGCTCCAGGTCCCGTTCCACGTGCCCGGCCACCTCCAGGTAGGAGTCGACCATGCGGGCGCAGACCGCGTACGCCACCGCCCACGGTCCGGCGGCCAGCAGCGTGGGGCGGCGCTCGATGTCGGCGCGGACGCTGCGCAGCGCCCCGGCGGCGCCGTGTCGCACCGTGATGGCGAAGCGGTCACCGAGCAGCACCATGACGTCCCCGGTGTCGATCACCTCGGAGGTGTCGGTCAGCTCGTCGTGCTCTACGTACCCGGCGGTGCGCAGGACCAGCAGCGTGACCGGCCCGTGGCGCTGGACGGTGGGCCGGTGCCCGTCGGCGAGCGCCTGTTCGACGGTCAGCTCGTCGAGGCCGAAGGTCTGGCCGACCGCGGCGAGCACCGCCGGGCCGGGATCGTGCAGTCCCAGCCACACGAAGGCGTCGCGGCCGTGTCGCGCCCGGGCGTACGCGTCGGCGTAGTGCGGTTGACCGGGTTCTCGCCGGCCGTTGACGTAGACGGCGCAGTCGACCACGGCGTCCGGGTTGGACCGGCGGGGGGTGGGGGAGTCGCCCTCGACCCGTCCGAGCAGTCGCCGGGCCAGGGCGCGTACGCCTCGACCGGTCCGGTCCCGTACCGGTCGCTGATCCACCGCGTGCCTCCCCGTCGCCGGCGTACCGTCCCGATCAGGGGATGGTGCCATCGCATTCTGCCGAGCGGGGTCCGGCTCCCGACAGCGGGGAGGCGGCTCGGGCGGTGCGGGCGGCTGGGGCCTGCGGCACGGCTCAGGCGAGCGGTCCGGTTTCAGGCGGGCGGCGCGGCTCAGGCGGTGCGGGTGGCGAAGACGACGACGTTGTCGACGTAGTTGCCGGTGGCGGCGTCGAACCGGCCGCCGCAGGTGATGAGGCGCAGCCCGGCGGCGTCCGCCGGGCCGTAGACCAGGGTGGTCGGGAAGTGCTCCTTGGGGTACGCCCGGACGTCGTCCACTGTGAACGTGGCGACCCGTGCGTCGGCGCGGGTGACCTGTACCTGCTGCCCGGCGCGGAGCCGACCGAGGTCGAAGAAGACCGCCGGGCCGGACGGTGCGTCGACGTGTCCCACCAGGACGGCGTTGCCGGTCTCACCGGGGCTGACCCCGTGCCGGTACCAGCCGGCGAGGGTGGGCCGGTCCAGCGGTGGCACCTCCAGCACCCCGGCGGCGTCGGCGCCGACGGGGACGATGTCGGCGCGTACGTCGATGGCGGGGATCTGCACCCGGACCGGCGCGGCGGGTGGCAGCGGCGCCAGGTCCGGTGCGGGGTGGGTGCGGGCCGGCGCGTCGGCCGACGGTCGTGGTGGCCGCGCCGGGTCGGCGGTGAGGCCCACGGTGATCAGCCCGAGCCCGGTCACGCCGAGCAGGGCGACCGCTGCCGGTAGGGTCCGCCGCCACCGCACGTGTGCACCTCCGTACCGGATCGTCGGGGTGCCCGCACCGGTGTCACCGGCGCGGGCACCCGTCTCAGGGATGGAACGGTCGCCGATCAGGCGACAGTGGACACCGGACGGCGCCGGCGGATCAGGATCACCGCGCCGGCGAGGGCGGTGCCGAGCAGCGTGCCGCCGGCGGCGAGAGCGCCGGTGTCACGGTTGTCGCCGCCGGAGCCGGCCGGCGCGCCGCCGATCGGGGTGACGGCGAAGGTGGCGGTGCCGGCCGAGCTGCCGTCGCCGCAGGTCGCCGCCACCGTGTACGTGCCCAGGGTGAACCCGGCGGTGAAGAGTTCGGCGCTCAGCCCGCCGCCGGCGGCGGCCGTGGTGGATCGGACGTTCTGGTCGCGGTTGGGGCCGGTGACCCGGAAGAGGGCGTCACCCGACTTCGGGTTGCAGGTCGTCGCGGTGAGCACGACGGTCCCACCGACCGGAGTGGTGGCCGGTGACACAGTGGTGTCGGCCAGTGCGGCGCCCGGCAGCAGGAGCGTGCCGAGGCCCACGCCGAGCGCCGCCGAGCAGAGTGCTGTTGAGACCTTCATACGCGTCTTCCCTCACTTTTCGTCCGCTGACTGCGTGGGACGTCGTTCGGGTGGCCAACTCCGTGACTAGCACCGGTGTGCCCAACACTAGGTGGGTTGGGTCCTCGATCAGGTGAAAATGAGAAATCCTCGTTGCCGTCACGTGTCCACCCGAAGGCGGGGAGAGCTGCGGAAAGGCCCGGACGGCCCGACCGGCACCGGTGCTCCGATCGATGTCTGCTCCGGCCGGGCTGTCGCCGCTGGGCCGATGGCGAGGTATTGCCGACGACGGCGGAATGCACCACCTGGCCGGCGCGATCCGCGCTCGGGTCAGCGGGCCTGGGCCTGGGCCTGGGTCGGGTCGGGCATCGGCTCGCCGGTCTCCAGCAGGGTCTTGAGGCTGGCCAGCAGCTCCGGCCAGCCGCCGCTGCCGTCGAGGTGGCCGCTGATCGCCCGGTGCATCTCACTGTCGGGGGAGAAGTCGTCGTGGATGACGGTCAGCCGGACGGTCGACCCGCTGTGCGGCTCGATCTCGAAGGTCACCTTCGACCGGCGCTCACCGAGCCGGGCGGCCAGCTCCTCGGCGGACCAGCCGAAGTGCGCGGCGTGTTCGGCCTGGAAGCCGTGCCAGCTGTAGGAGAGACGGCGGTACGGCTCGGCGACGAGCACCCGCTGGCCGAGGTCGCGCGGCTCGGCGTCCGGTGCGTCCTGCCACAGCACGGGTGACCCGATCTGCCAGTCCGAAACCAGCGCGACTCCACCCCAGTAGCGACGGGTGAACGCCGGTTCGGTGAGCGCGGACCACAGTCGCTGCGCGGTGGTGGTGACGTAGGTGGTGTAGACGAAGGTCGGGCTCTCCATGGGTTGTCGCTCCAATGCGGTGGTCAGGTCGGCCAGGGTGGCGGCGCGCTCGCGGTCGTAGCGGCTGAGCCACCGGTCGGCGATGGCGTTGATCGGGGCGGCGTTGAGGTAGTGCAGCTTCTCCCGGCCGCGCCGCACGGTCGTGACGAGATTGGCCGCCTCCAGCACCGACAGGTGCTTGCTGACGGCTTGTCGGGTGCCGGCCAGCCCGTCGCACAGCTCCCGCAGGGTCTGGCCGTTGCGTTCGTTGAGCCGGTCCAACAGTCGACGCCGGCTGGGGTCGGCCAGTGCCCGAAACGCGTCGTCCATCGACCCTCCCCGCAACAGGCAACCATTCGGTTGCTTGTCAACTTAGGCAACCAATGGGTTGCCTGTCAACCCGGCCGCCAGCGGTCTTCTGACGGCGGGATAAATCCCCGGGCGGCCAGGGGAGACGCTGGTAGGTTCGCTCGCCGTGACACGGAACGTGGGAGATGGCCTGGGAACGGTGTTCGCCAAACTCTGGGCGGCGAGCACGCTCTCGGCCCTGGGCAGCGGCCTGGCCACCGTCGCCGCGCCGCTCTTCGTCGCGTCGCGTACCGACGACCCGCTCGTGGTCGCCGGGGCGTCCGCAGTGGCGTGGCTGCCGTGGCTGCTCTTCGCCCTGCCCGGCGGGGTGCTGGTGGACCGGATGGATCGGCGCCGCCTGATGATCGTCATCGACCTGGTCCGGGTGGTCGCGCTCGCCGTTCTGGCCACGGCGATCCTCAGCGGCCGGGGCGGGGTGGCCCTGCTTTTCGCGGTGCTGTTCCTGGTCAACACCGGTGAGATCGTGTTCCGCGCGGCGAGCCAGGCCATGGTTCCGGTCGTGGTGCCGAGGCACCGCCTGGAGCGTGCCAACGGCTGGCTCAGCGGCGGCGCCACCCTCATGCACAGCATGCTCGCCGGCCCGCTCGGCGGCTTCCTGTTCGCCCTCTCGGCGGGTAGCCCGTTCCTGGTCAACGCCGTCACGTACGCCCTCAGCGCCGTACTGGTGGCGCTGATCGGCGGGGACTTCCGGGCCGCCATCGGAGACACGCAGGCACGCCGTACCCGATCGATGGGCGGCGAGATCGTCGAAGGACTGCGCTGGCTGGCCAACCAACGGTTGCTGCGCACGATGGCCGTGCTGATCGGTCTGCTCAACGTGACCCTCACCGCCGCGCTCGCGGTGCTGGTGCTGCTCGCCGGCGAGCGGCTGGGACTCGGGTCCGTCGGCTACGGCCTCCTCTTCACCTGCATGGCCACCGGTGGGGTGCTCGGCGCTCTCCTCGGCGACCGGATCATCGCCCGGATCAGCGCCACCTGGACGATCCGGATCGGCCTGCTCGTCGAGGCGGGGCTGCACCTGGCGTTGGCCGCGTCCCGCAGCACCATCGTGGTCGGCTTCGCGCTGTTCGCCTTCGGCGTGCACGGCGGGCTGTGGAACATCGTGTCGAACTCACTGCGCCAACGACTCACCCCACCGAACCTGCAGGGCCGGGTGGCCAGCACGAACCTCTTCGTGGCGGCGGGCGGCAACTGCGTGGGCGCACTGCTGGGCGGGCTGCTCGCCGCCCGATTCGGCATCACCGCGCCGTACTGGGTCGGGTTGGTGGTGGCGATCGGCGTCTCCGCCGCCACCTGGCGGGTCTTCAACCGCGCCGCGGTGGCGCGCGCGTTCGCCGAGCCGCCCCCGGTCGAGTCGCCCGCCCCGGTGGCCTGAGCGCCGTTCCGGCCCATCCGGTGGTGACGCGCGACGGTGTGGCAGCGTGGTGCGGGTGACCGACTCCGCGCCGCTCGACGTCGACCTCGCGCTGCTCGGTGGTGGCGGCGCCGCGTCGTTGCTGCTCGCCGCACTGGACCGCCACGGTGTCCGGGATCTGCGGATCGCCATCGTCGACCCGGTGCGCCGACGCGGTCAGGACCGCACCTGGGCATTCTGGGGTCACCCGGACAGCGACCTGGACCCGCTGCTCAGCGCGAGCTGGCAGCAGGTCGAGGTGGCGACGGCGGCGCGACGCCGCGTCCTGGACCTCACCCCGCTGCGGTACGCCATGCTCCGCTCCGGCCCGGTCTACGACCGGGCTGCCGACGCCGAGCGTCGCCTCAACGCCACCCGGATCGTCGCGCCCGCCGAGACGGTGCGCGACGACGGCGACCGGGTGCTGGTGGGTACCGGCGACGGGCGCGGCGTACGGGCCGGCTGGGTGCTCGACTCCCGCCCCCGACCGCCGGCCCGAGCGGGGCGAACGACCTGGTTGCAGCACTTCCGGGGGTGGTGGCTGGAGGCCGACCGGCCGGTGTTCGACCCGACGCGTGCGGTGCTGATGGACTTTCGTACCCCGCAGCCGCCCCGGGGCGTCTCGTTCGGGTACGTGCTGCCGGTCAGCGACCACTACGCCCTGGTCGAGTACACCGAGTTCTCGCCGGACCTGCTCACCGACGCCGGGTACGACGCGGCGCTGGCCGGCTACCGGGATCTGCTCGGGCTGGATCCGACCGGGTTGCGGGTGCGCGAGGTGGAGAACGGGGTGATCCCGATGACCGACGCGCCGTTCCCGGCCCGGCCCACTCCCCGCGTGGTCCGGCTCGGTACGGCCGGTGGCGCGACCCGCCCCTCCACCGGCTTCACCTTCTCCGCCATGTACCGCCAGGCGGATCAGGTGGCCCGCGCCCTCGCCGCGGGCCGCGCGCCGGTGCCCGCGCCGGCGTACCCGCGCCGGCACCGTTGGATGGACGCGGTGGCGCTGCGCGCGCTGGACCGGGGCGGGGTGGGCGGTCCCGAGTTCTTCGACCGGCTCTTCGACCGCAACCCGGCCGAGCGGGTGTTGCGCTTCCTCGACGGCGGCACCACTCCGGCCGAGGAGGTCGCGATCATGAATTCGACCCGACTGTGGCCGATGATCGCCGCGACCGCCGGTGACGCCGTACACCGGGTCCGCGACCGGGTGCGCCCCACCCGGCCCGCGCCGGCCATCCCACCCGCGGTGGTGGGTTCAGCGCCGACGGCTCGGCGCGGCGACCCCCCGAGCGGGGAGGACGACGTCCGCGCCCGGTAGGTTGCCGGGCATGGTGGACGCGGCGGCCGGCAGGGGCGTGCAGATCTGGACCGACGGGGCGTGCAGTGGCAACCCCGGTCCGGGTGGTTGGGGTGCGCTGCTGCGCTACGGCGATCACGAGCGGGAGCTGTGCGGCGGTGAGGCAACGCCCACCACGAACAACCGGATGGAGCTGATGGCGGCCATCCAGGCGTTGGAGAGCCTGAACCGGCCGGTCACAGTGGAGCTGCACACCGACAGCACGTACGTGCGCAACGGCATCACCAGTTGGCTGGCGTCGTGGAAGCGCAACGGTTGGCGGACCGCCGCGAAGCAGCCGGTGAAGAACGCCGACCTGTGGCAGCGGCTGGAGGCGGCCTGCGAGCGGCACGAGGTCACCTGGCTGTGGGTCAAGGGGCACAACGGCCACCCGGAGAACGAGCGGGCCGACGGGCTCGCCAACAAGGGCATGACCGAGGCGCGGGGTGCGCTGACCAGCCGCTGAGCCCGGATCAGCGGGTCGCGTCGGGGTGCCCCGGCATGCTCGACCCGCCGCCGCTGCTGCCCGACGAGCCACCGGCGACGCCCGAGTTGTCGGGCTCGGTCACGATGTCCGGCCGGACGTCGGTGTCCGCCGGTGCGGGGACCTCGGTGTCCGTCTCGACCTGCACCAGTGGCGTCTGGCCAACCTCGTCCTCGCTGTGCTGCGGGTCGCCCGGCTGCTCACCCTGGCGATTTCGGTAGCCCACGCCGTGCCCCCCGTCGATGCCGGTTCGCGTCGGCGCTGGCTACCCGGCGTCGTCCCGGCCGAAACCTGACCCACCGGCGGGGACCGCCGACCCGACCGTCTCGGCCTGCGGCGCGGCGGACGGCAGCCGCAGCGTCCGGCGGCGGCTGAGCGCGACGACCAGCGCCAGCCCGAGCGCGCCGACCACCACCAGGAACGCCCAGGTGTTACCGAGGTGGTCGTTGACGACGCCACTGGTCGCGGAGCCGGCGGCGATGCCGAGCTGCCCGGCCGTCTGCAACCACCCGTACGTCTCGGGGAGCCGGACCGCCGGGGTGGACCGGGCGAGGATCTCGTCGGTGACGGCGAGGAAGGGTGCCAGCGCGAGACCGAAGACCGCCAGCGCGACGGCCATCTGCGGCACGTTGCGTGGCAGCAGCAGCGCCACCGAGGTGGCGGCCAAGGTGCCGAGCATCGTCAGGTACGCCGTCGCCGGGCTGCCGGGCCGCCCCCGGCTCGCCAGCAGCACGCCGCCGGCCAGGCTGCCCACCGACCAGATGGTCACCAGCAGGCCGGCCTGGTCCGGGTGCCCGACAGTGGTGGCGAACGCGGGCACCAGCACCCACATCGCGCCGATGCCCATCATGTAGCCGATGTGGGTGCCGACGACGGTGCGGCGGGTGGCCTGGCCGGGCAGCGCGGATCCCTTCGCGCGAGGCTGCCGGTCGGCATCGCGCGGTGGCAGCACGGCGACCATGCCGAGCAGCCCGGCGCTGCCGATCACCGCGAAGGCGAGCAGTGCGGCAGTGGGTCCACTGATCAGCAGGCTCAGTGTCACCGCGAGGGGGCCGCCCACGTAGAGCACCTCCTGCCCGACGGCGTTGACCGCGTACGCGCGGGCCAGCGCGGCGGGGGCGACGAGCCGGGCCAGTTGGGCGCGTCCGCTGCCGACCGCCGGTGGCGTGCTGAGCCCGGCGACGGTGGCCAGCGCCACGAACGCCACCGGTTCGGTGGTGACGGCCAGGCCGAGCAGGGCGAGCAGATGGGCGAGGCCGGTGGCGAGCAGCACCGGCCGGGCACCGAGCCGGCCCAGGAGTCGGCCAACCAGCGGCGCGGTGACCGCCAGCCCGATCCCGCAGCCGGCGCTGGCCACGCCGGCGGTGGCGAAGCTGCCGGTGTTCTGGTGACCGAGCAGCACGACGAGCAGTTGCCGCAGTGCGACAGGCAGCTGCGCCACTGTCATCAACACGATGAGCAACATCGCCCGACGGGGTACATTCACAACTTATGAATCTACCCGAGGACGGCTCGCCCAACCTGCTCGGCGCACTCGCCCTGCTCGTCGGCTCGCGGATGCGGGCGTCGGTCAGCGCGTCCGTCGGGGCCGGCGGCGCGCTCGCCGAGGCGCTCGTCGTCCTCAAGGACCAGCCGGGGGTGACCGCCGAGTGGTTGGGCCAGGTGCTGGGGCTCACCCAGCCCGGCGTCGCGCACCTGGTCCGGCGGCTCGGGGAACAGGGCTGGGTGGAGCGGCGTCCCGGCGCCGACGCGCGCAGCCGCGCCCTGCACCTCACCACCGAGGGCACGGCGGTGGCCGTCCGGACCCTGCGCGCCCGACAGGAGGTGCTGGACGCGCTGCTCGCCCCGCTGACCGTCGAGCAGCGCGTCCAGCTCGCCGACATCGCCCGCGCCCTGCTGCACGACGAGGTGGCGGACGCCGGCAGCCTGGCCCACCTCTGCCGGCTCTGCGACCGCGCCCGCTGCCCACAGTGCCCGGTCCATGCCGGCTTCCAGGAGTTGACGGGAGCGTGCGGCGGACCGGGCCGGGCCGTTCCTAGCGGCGACGGCCCCGACGGGCGGGGGAGCGAGCCGGCTGACGGACCGGGGTGAGCGGCAGCGCCGTCCAGTGCGCCGGCCGGGTGAGCGTCTGCGGCAGCCCTGTGTGGGTGTCACCTCGGGCGGCGTCCAGCTGGGTCTGGTGCAGGAAGAGCGTGCGCCGCAGGTCCGCGCCCCGCAGGTCGGCGCCGCGCAGGTCCGCGCCGGTGACATCGGCCAGGCCGAGGTCCACTCCGCGCAGGTCGGCGCCGATGAGCAGCGCCCCGCGCAGGTTGGCCCGGCGGAGGTCGGCGCGGCGCAGGTCCACCCCGAGCAGGTGCGCGCCCCGCCGGTCGGCGCCGCCGGGGGCGCGGGCCACGTCGCTGGCCCGGGACAGCAGCGGATTGACCCTGTTCCGGTGGTCGGCGACGTCCACCGCGCGAAGTTGCGCCGGGTCACCCTCGGTGAGCGTCAACGTGTCGACGCGGGCGCGTTCCAGCTCGGCGCGCAGGTCGGCCGGCGGGCGCAGCGCCACCGCCTCGGTGAGGTACCAGAGCAGTTCGTGCAGCGGTCGCAGCACCGCGAACGCCTCCGCCATCGCCGGTAACGTCTCCGGCGCGTCCCGCCAGTCCCGCCCGCCGAAGGTCACCTGGGCGACCTGCTGCCCGGCCCCGAAGCAGTCGAACACCGTGCAGCCGGGGAAACCACGCTGCCGCAGCTCGGTGTGGATGCCACAGCGGTGGTCGGGGCGCAGGTTGGGGCAGGGCGAGCCGGCCGGCTTGTCGATGGCGAAGTCCGCCGACGCGGCGAAGGCGGGCACCACGCAGCACAGCCCGAAGCAGCGTCCGCAGTCGGCGCGCAGCTGCGCCGCCCCGGACGGCGGTGCGGTGCGGTGTGACACGCCGACGGTCCTCCTGGCGATGAGGGTGGACCACCATTGTTTCCTGTGCCGAACCCACGGGTCGGTCGGGGGTCACCGTGCGTGTGTGTCACCGGCCGTCGCGGGGCGGGGCGCCGGGGTACGGGCATCGCCCGGTGGCGGCACCAGTCGGCGGACGTCCCGCTCGCCGTCGTCGTGCCCGTACTTCTGGTCGAAGTGCCGTTTCACCACGGCGACCGGGGTGCGGTCCCCGTCGGCGGGCTCGGCCAGGGCGAACACGCCGGGCGCCGCCCCGGGCGCGCGGGGCGGCAGCACGGCTCGCACCGTCAGCGGCCCGGTCACCCGGAACCCCCGGCAGTCGACGTAGTGCTGCCCGTCCACCGTCACGAACGGCACGCGTACCTCGACCACGTCCGACTCGTCGTGGCGCAGCGTGACCGTGACCGACCAGTACCGCTCCAGGTCGAGGGTGGCCTGCTCGTGCTCCCACAGCTCCTCGAACCGGGCGTGCACGAACCCGCCCCACGGGCTGTCCATGTCCACCTCGAGCTGCGGCACGTTGAACGACAACTTCCCGATCGGGAAGAACGAGATCAGCGCCCGCCCGTCCCACTGGTAGAGCTGGATCGACGGGGACGCGTCGTAGAGCCGGACCTGTAGGCGGTGGCGCAGCCGCGAGTCGAGCGCCTCGGCGAACGCGGCCAGGTGGCGCAGGTTGGTGCGGATCTGCCGGGGCACGTCCACCCGTTGCCGTTCCAGCTCCTCGGAGCGTTGCTGGGCGGCGGTGCAGTCGGGGTCGAGCAGGAGCAACTGCACCTGGGCGCCGTTGGCCAGCGCCGCTCGCACCGCGCTCAGGGTGTCCTCCCGGTGCCGTTGCTCCAGCAGGATCGTCCAGGTGTCGAGGATGCGCACCCGACGCCCGGAGCGGTGCAGCCGTGTCACGAACGCCTGCTGGTCGAAGCTGAGGTGCTCCTGCACCCGCGCCTTGCGGGCCTCCTCGAACAACGGGTCGAAGATGACGTACGAGATGGCCGCGAGGACCACGCTGGCCCCGAGGTTGAGCAGCAGGTCGCTGAGGAAACCGGTGCTGCGCCAGGCGGCCAGCAACATGACGACGGCGATCGCGAAGAGTGCCCCACCGACGACGAAGGCCCGTCGTTGCCGCCCGCCCCGACCAGCCCACCCGGGCATCCGGTCCCCTTCCGCCGTCGGTCAGCCCCACCGCCGCTTGCTGATCACCGGAGTTCGGAGGATACGTGCCCGCTTTGCTGGGCGCTGTCCCGTTCTCCGAGCGGCTGGTTCGCCGCCCGGACCCGCTCCACCGCTCATAGGGGTGACGGTAACGGAGCCATGCGACCACGGAGGGTGGCGGGCTGGACGAGGGAGACCGCGAGCACGCCTGACCACCGAGCACTACGCCGGTGCCGCTCAGACCGACCGCCAGTCGTCGTTCGTCAACGCCGCGGCCTGGGGACCCATCAGCAGCATGCCCCCGTCGACCGGCCAGGACGCGCCGGTGACGTAGCTGGCGGCGGGGGAGGCGAGCAACGCGACCACGGCGGCCACCTCACGCGCGTCGCCGGGCCGCCCCAGCGGCACGCCGGGCCGTTCCTGGGTGAACGGGTCGACATCCTCCTGACCGGTCATCGGCGTGGCGATCTCGCCCGGGGCGACGGCGTTGACGGTGATACCGTCGGCGGCCAGCTCCTGGGCCATCACCCGGGTCAGCAGCCCGAGCCCGCCCTTCGCGGCGCAGTACGCGGCGGAGCCCACCCGGGGCGCGTGCTCGTGCACGCTGGTGATGTTGATGATCCGCCCGCCGGCGCCGGTGGCCCGCATCCGTCGCGCGGCCCGCTGGGAGCACAGGAACGGCGCGTCCAGGTCGACGGCGAGCACCTCGCGCCACTGCTCCCACCCGGTGTCGACGAACGGCGTCGAGGCCCCGGTGCCGGCGTTGTTGACCAGCACCCCGATGCCGCCCAGCCGGTCGGCCAACTCGTCCACCACCGCCGCCGCGTCCGGCAGTCGGGTCAGGTCCACCTCGGCGACCTCGCAACGCCGTCCCGTCGCGCGGACCTCGGTGGCCGTCCGCTCCGCGCCGTCGGGGTCGCCGTACCAGGTGATGCCGATCTCGAAGCCGGCCTCGGCCAGCGCCACCGCGCAGGCCTTGCCGATGCCGGAGTCCGCGCCGGTGACGACGGCGATCCTCGGGTAGTTCTCGTATCGCTGTGGCATGCTGCCGCACTACCCGGGCAGGGCCGGCCCAACCGCCACGAGGACCACGACTCATCTGCCGGCGGCGTACCGTCGCCTGATGCGGATCACCCGATTCACGCACGCCTGTGTCCGCGTCGAGCACGACGGTGGGGTGCTGGTCGTCGATCCGGGGACGTGGAGCGAGCCGCGGGCCCTGGTCGGCGCGGACGCCGTCCTGGTAACCCACGAGCACACCGACCACATAGACGTGTTGCGGCTCGCCGGTCTCGGTGTCCCCGTGTACGCGCCGGAGGGCGCCCGCCTGCCGGATCTCGCCCCGCTGCCGGTGACCCGGGTCCGTGCGGGCGAGCGGTTCACGGCGGCCGGCATTCCGGTCAGCGCGCACGGTGGCCGGCACGCCGCGATCCACGAGGGGCAGCCCGACTGCCCGAACCTCGGCTACCTGATCGGCGGCGAGCTCTACCACCCGGGCGACGCCCTGCACGTGCCGGACGAGCCGGTGCGCACCCTGCTCGTCCCGGCTCAGGGGTCCTGGCTGCGCCTCGGCGAGGCGATCCGGTTCGCCGGCGCCGTGGGCGCGGCGGCGGCGTACCCGATCCACGACGCGCAGCTCAACGACCGCGGCCTGGCCAGTGTCGCGGGTTGGTTCGCCGAGACGATCCCCGGCTACCGTCACCTGCTGCCCGGCGACACCGCCTGACCCCGGTCGTCATCCGCCGCCGGGGTGCGGAAACGGGGCGCGGCGGCGGTGAGCACCGCGGCGGCCGTCGGAGCGGACCACCCCTCGGTCAGCTCCGTCACGAGGTCGGCGACCAGTCGGGTCACGGCCGGCCCGCCACCAGGGTGCAGCGCCTCGGCGACGATCAGCACCGACGAGGTGCCCGCCCGTACGGCCGACCAGCCGCTCTGCCGGTTCGTCCACCGTCGGGCGTGTGCCCGCCCGGCGGAGTCGGCGAAGGTCACCTCGCCCGGCTCGGGATGCTCGGTGTCGCCCGCGAAACTCAGGTACGCCTCGTCGCCGTGTGCCGGCCGGACCACCAGGTCGCCGTCGACCCGGTCCAGGTCGAGCGCCGCGACCGGGATGGCGTACGCGGCCGAGATGGCGTTGCAGAGGTCGACGAGCGGGTGCACCCGGGGCAGTTCGCCGTCCAGGCGCAGCCGACGCAGCAGCGCCTCGGCGGCGCACCGGTACTTGGTGGGCCGCAGCCCCATCGCCGCGTACGCCCGCCGCCACGCCTGGATCTCCGGGAACCCGCTCTCGGCCCCACCGGCCAACCGCCGCCGCGCCTCGGCGAGATGAGCGGCCGTGCGTGCCGCCATGTCGGCGGTGGCGGTGATCCCGGCGGCCTGCACCACACCGGCGACCAGGTCGGGGTACGCGTCGCGAAGCCGCGGAGAATGTTCGAACTGCACTGTGGTCCTATCGTTCGGTGAGGGCGAGGGTCAGGCCGAGCGCGACGAACGTGCCGGCGGCGGATCGGCGCAGCCAGTCGGTGACCCGGGGTCGGGTCAGCACCCGGTCGCGTACCCGGGCCGCGAAAATGCCGTAGCCGCTGAACACCACGAAGGTGAGCAGCATGAACACCGCGCCGCAGCCGAGCATCGCCCGGGTCGAGCCGGGTGCCGTGGTGTCCACGAACTGCGGCAGGAACGCGACGAAGAACATCGTCGGCTTCGGGTTGAGCAGATTGACCAGCACCCCGGAGACGATCACCCGGATCGCCGAGCGGGGCGGGGCGTCGGTGGTCACCGCGAAGGCGTCACGGTCGCGCGCCATGGACCAGGCCAGGTAGAGCAGGTAGCCGACGCCGAGGTAGCGGACGGTCTCGAACGCCACGGCGCTGGTCTGCATCAGCGCGGCCAGCCCGGTCATCGCGGCCAGCAGATGCGGCAACGTCCCCAGCGTGCAGGCGAATGCCGCCAGCACCCCGGCCCGCGCACCCCGCGACAGGCCGGCGGAGAGCGTGAAGATCACCCCGGTGCCGGGGGTGACCACCACGATCAGCGTGGTGATCAGGAACGGGATGGTCATGATCGTCCTCCGACGGAGTTGGCAGGTCTGGCTCCTGCTCACTCTGCTGCCACAATGGTCCGATGGGCAGAGCCAAAGCGACCGCGTCCGAGAGGTCCATATCTGCCGGGTCCGACTTCCTGCACCTGACCATCACCGACGCGACCCCGGGCGGGCGCGCCGCCTGGCTGACCGACCGGCTGCGGCAGGCCATCGCCGAAGGACGGGTGCCGGTCGGTGACCGGCTGCCCCCGACCCGGGTGCTCGCCGCCGACCTCGGTGTCTCCCGGGGCGTGGTCACCGAGGCGTACCAGCGCCTGACCGAGGAGGGGCACATCGCCGGCCGGGGCCGGGCCGGCACGATCGTCGTCGCCGCGCCGGCCGCCCCCACACCCACAGCGGCCGCCGCGCCGGCACCGGTCACGACCTTCCCGCCGGCACCGGGCACCGACATCTTCGACGCGGTACGCGCGGCGCACGCGACGATCGACCTGACGCCCGGCGTACCCGATCTGGCCGCCTTTCCCCGTGCGGACTGGCTGCGCGCCGAACGGAGCGTGCTGCGCCGCCTCGCCGCGGCCGACCTCGGCTACGGCGACCCCTGCGGCACGCCCGCGCTGCGACAGGCAGTCGCCGCCTGGCTGGCCCGTAACCGTGGCATCAGCGTCGACCCCGCCGAGGTGATCATCGTGGCCGGCGTCTCCCAGGCGCTCGGGCTGCTCGCCCAGGCACTCACCGATGCCAGCGTCCACCGGATCGCCGTCGAGGACCCGGGCTCGCTCGGGGTGCGCCAGCACCTGAACAACTGGCGGATGGACACCCCGCCGATCAGCGTCGACGACGCCGGGCTGCGGGTCGAGGAGCTGAGCGCCAGCGGCGTACCGGCCGTGATGCTCACCCCCGCGCACCAGTTTCCGACCGGTGTGGTGCTCGACGGCGACCGCCGCCGCCAACTCGTCGCCTGGGCGCGGACCGGCGGTCTGATCATCGAGGACGACTACGACGCCGAACACCGCTACGACCGTCCTCCGGTGCCGGCGCTGCGTGGCCTGCTGCCCGAGCAGGTCTGCTACGCCGGCAGCGTCTCCAAGCTGCTCGCCCCCGCCCTGCGGGTCGGCTGGCTGCTCGTGCCGACGCGGCTGCGCGAGGCCGTGGTCGCCGCCAAGCGCAACGCCGACCTGGGCAACGCGGTGCTACCGCAACTGGTGCTGGCGGAGCTGATGACCTCCGGCGCCTTCGAGCGGCATCTGCGGCTGCTGCGTCGCCGACACATCCGCCGGCGGGACGCCATGATCGCCGCGCTGACCCGCGTGCTGCCGTCGGCGACGGTGCACGGCGCCGCCGCCGGCCTGCACCTCATGATCACGCTGGACGACACAGTGGTCGACACCGAGCTGGCGGCGGCGACGCTGGCGCGCGGGGTGAAGGTGCAACCGCTGTCCTGGCACTGCCAGCGGCCGTACCGGCCCGGCCTGGTGCTCGGCTACGCGGCCCGTACGCCCACCGAGATCGAGGACGGCGTCGCCGCTGTCGCCGCCGCGCTCGGCTCCGGCTAGGAGCACCCGGTCCAGCGTGCTCGCCGGCGTATCCTTCGCCAGTGGGACTGCGGTTCGAGACGCGCGGGTCCGACTCGCCATGGGTCGACACCGTGTGGACCTGCACGAGCGAGCAGGTCACCACTATGACGTCCGTGGCAGGGGTGCGTTGGGGCCTGGTGTTCTGGGAGCAGGCTGGCCGGACGTACGCGAGCATCACCGGTCCCGAGACCCGGACCGGCACGGCGCCGGTGCCGGAGGGCGCGGCCTTCACCGGCATCGAGTTCGCCGTCGGCACCTCGTTGCGGGCTCTGCCCACGCCGACGCTGGTCGACGGCGGCATCGAGCTCCCCGACACCACGCGCCGGACGTTCCGACTGGACGGCGCGCGCTGGGAGATGCCCGGCCCCGACGACGCCGAGGCCCTGGTCGACAGCCTCGTCCGCGCCGGGACCGTGGTCCGTGACCTGCTCGTCGCCGAGCTGCTGCGCGGCCACCGTCCGGCCGTCTCGGGGCGTACCGTCGAACGTCGGTTCCGCGCCGCGACTGGCCTGACGCGCGGCGCGGTCCGCCAGATCGAGCGGGCCCGTACGGCGGCGGAGCTGCTGGCTACCGGCGACCCGGCCGCCGACGTGGTCGCCAAGCTCGACTACTTCGACGAGCCGCACCTGGCCCGGGCACTGCGCTCCTACGTCGGACGCACCGTCCGGCAGCTGCGGGAGGGCACCGGCGGCGCCATAGCCCTCGACCTGGATCAGCGCTTGACGTCGTAGATCACCTTGAGGATCCCGTTGGAGTAACTCTCCGACTCCCGCAGCGTCAGCATGTGCTTGTCGCGGTCGGCCCGGCCGAACAGGCTCTTGCCGGCACCGAGCAGCACGGGGAAGACGAGCAGGTTGTACTGGTCGATCAGCCCCTCATCGGACAGCCGCCGGGCCAGCTCCGCGCTGCCGTGGATGAAGATCGCCCCGCCCTCGCCCTGCTTGAGCGCGGCGACGTCCCCGGTCGAGCGCAGGATCGTCGTCGGCCCCCACCCGTCGACGAGCGCGTCGTCGGACAGCGTGCTCGACACCACGTACTTGGGCAGGTCCTTGTAGTCGGCGTGGTCCTCCGAACCGGGCCAGACCGGCGCGAACGCCTCGTAGCTGCGATGGCCGAACATCAACGCCGTCGTGTCAGCGAGTTCCTCGCCCTTCAGCGACCAGGCCTCCGGGACGAACTCAAGATCCTTGAACACCCAACCGCCGCTGCGGTGCTCCTCACCCGGCCCGCCGCCGGGCGAGTCCACGACGCCGTCGAGCGACATGAAACCGGTGTAGACCAGGTCACGCATTGTGTTGTCTCCTCATGCTCGAAAGCGGGCTGCCGGGTCCACGCTAGAGCGCGGTCGCGGCGCTGTCTTGGACGGAAACGACAGCGGGTGGTGCCGTGATCGGGCCCCGGTTCGACTGGCGGATGAGCCGGCTCAGCCCAGGAACAGCTGGACGAGGACCAGCACGGCGAGCAGCGCTGGCCCCCGTGACCCCTGACGCATCAGGTCGATCGGGATCATCCCGAACGGTGTGTTGACCGTCGCGCCGCCGTAGTTGACCGGCGGGCGGGTGCCGGCCCGGAACGCGGCGGCCACCACCCCGAGCGCCAGCGTCGGCGCCAGCCAGGCCGGCCCCGGGTCGACGGTCGGCAGGGTCAGCAACCACCACAGGCCCGCGCCGACAGCCGGCACCACCACGTGGATCCCGCGCAGCAGGTTGTCGCTGCCACCGAGCGCCCGACGCAGCCCGGGTGAGCGGCTGACCGACCGCAGACCGCCGGTCAGCCGGTTGGCGGCGAGGTACGCGAAGACCACCTGCGCGGCCCCGGCCAACCCGGGCAGGGCGAGCGCGGCAGCGTACTGCACCCCGATAAGCGCCGCCCAGATCAGCACGGCGCTCGGATGACGGCGCAACCGGCGTACGTCGGCCTGGAGCAGCGCCCACCAACCGGGGCCGGGCCGGAACCGGCGGCTGCGGACCCGGCCGATCCGGCGCCAGCGGCGGCTCTCCACCAGGCCGGCGAGCAGGCTCGGATCCAGCAGGATCGTGGCCGTGGCGGCGGCGTTGGCGAACTGCGCGCCGGTGGTCAGGGTGGCCCGGTCGACCCGGGGCAGCGCGCGTACCGCGAGGATCATGCCGACGCCCGCGAGGGGCACCGCGGCGGCGAACAACGCGACGGTCGGTGTCGTCGCCGGCCGGGGCAGCCCGTCGCCGAGGCGACCGACGAGCACCACCAGGGCGGTGATCACGGCCGCCGCCACCATCGGCGCCGCCCCGACCACCGTCGGCCAGCGTCGCCCCGATCGGCTGCTCTGGGCGACGACGCTGAGCGCCAGCGCGGCCGCGCCCCACCCCGCGCCGGCCGCCGCCGCCCAGCCCAGGGCGGACGGTTCGCTGACCCCACCGAGTGCCGCCACTGCCACTCCGAGCGCCGCGGATCCGGCCGCCGCGCCCAGCAGCAACAGGACGAAGCGCGGCGCCAACCAGGCCCGCCGGTCGATGGGCGCGCTGGTCGCCCAGCTCTGCGTCGCCGGGGTGACCAGCAGCGGGCCGAGCGCGCGCAGACCACGCCAGGCGAGCCCCGCGCTGGCCAGCAGCGCGGCGACCGCCAGCCACCACCGCACCCCCGGCTCGGCCTGCCCCACGGTGGGGGAGTCCAGCAGGTCACGGCTGGCGCTGATGGCGAACCAGCCGTACATGCCCACGAACAGGACCATGACGTACGCGTCGCCGAGCACGTCACCGAGGGAATGGTCATGGTGCCGGCTGCGGGCCTTGCGCAGGTGTGTTCGCACCTGCCGGGCGGTCGGCACCCCGGCCGGGGTGTCCGCGATCGTGGCCGCCGCCGCGGTCACTTGCCGATCTCGATGCGCTCGTCGACCACCGCGTCGATCAGCTCCGGGTCGTGCGAGGCCAGCAGCACGGCCGTGCCCGCCGCCCGTTCCCGCAGGAGTCGGTCGGCGAGCCACTGTCGCCCGCGGACGTCCAGCCGCTGCTCGGGCTCGTCCAGGATCAGCACCCGGCGGGGCCGGACGAAACAGGACGCCAGCGCCAGTCGACGGCGCTGCCCGCTGGACAGCGTCACCGGCAGTTGGTCGCGGGCCGGCTCCAGACCCAGCTCGGCGAGGACCTCCTCGACCGGCTCGGCGTCACCCCCGTGGGCGTACGCGACCAACTCCAGGTGCTCGACCACCGACAGGTCGGGGAAGAAATCGATGTCGTCCAGGGCGGCCGCCACCAGCGCACGCACCTGAGGATCGGTCTCGTCGGCCCGGCGGCCCTGCACCAGCACCTCACCCGCGTCCGGCCGGTCAGCGCCGACGACACAGCGCAGCAGAGTCGTCTTGCCGCTGCCATTCGGGCCCAGCACCACAGCGATCCGGCCCGCCGGGAGCGTGAAGCTCACCTCGTCGAGCACGACCAGGTTGCCGAAGTTGCGACTGAGTCCCCGTACCGATAGCGCGTCCACGATCACAGAGTCTGCTTCCTTCTTGTTGCTCACACCTGATCGGGGTGAGACTTCGGGATGATTCGCTCTCCGCTCAGCAGGGCTGGGCTGGAGTCCGGGAGCGGCAGTCTGCTCCGGTGGCGATCGGCCCGTGTCTGCACGATCTGCTTCACCAAGTTATGCGGGGTGCGCAGGGTGATGTCGGGGTCACCGTGTCGTTGCAGGACGTTGATCGCGGCGTTCACGTCGGCCTGCCACACCACCCCGCACACAGTGCAGTGAAGCCGGTCCCCGGCGCGGCGGCCGAGGCAGCCGCAGCGGTGACAGACTTGTGAGGTGTAGGCGGCGTTGACGTGCACGAGCGCAGAACCTCTGCGCTCCGACACGCTGGCCAGCGCCTCGGCGGTGACTCCTTTGGTCCACGCGGCGAGGCGTCGGTTGGTGTCCCTGCCGAGCGGTTTACGCCCGGCGAAGGTCTTGGTGAGGTCTTCGGCCACGACGACGATGGCCTTGTCGACGACTCGATGTACAGCGGTGAAGATCTCCGTGCGGACCTGTGCCCGGTGGCGGGCGGCCTGCCGGTCACGCTTGACGGTGCCCAGGTTGTTCTGGCTGATCCGGTCCGCCTTGGCCCGGTCGCCGCGTCGGGCGGCGTTGTTGGCGATCGAACGCAGCTTCGCCCGGCGGCGGTTGCGTTCCTTGATCCGATCCGACTCTGTTGTCAGTAACCGACCGAGGCGTGCGCCGTGGTGGTTGCCGTCGGAGTCGGTCAGTACCTCCGTGTAGCCTTTGTCAACGCCGATCGTCGCTCCGCCGCACGGACGCTGTGAGGTCTTCATGGTGGCGGCGTCGATCTGGTAGTGGACCTCGACCCGGTCGCCGCGCAGGATCAGCCGCAGCGTGCCCCTCGGCGCGACGGTGGTATTCAGCGGGATACGCACGAGCTGACGCCGCACGAGCCCCGGCACGGCCAGCCACAGAAGGCCGTTGCCGTCGACATGGGTGTGGTGCTTGTCGGCGCGCACCACGATTTGGTTGTGGGTGTGGTTGTGCCCGCGCCGCCAGTGCTTGCGCATCTGCCGGGCCAGATATGCGTCGCCGGACCATTTGTTGGTCTTGAGCAGCCCCAACAGCCGTCTGCGCGCGGCGGGGTCTGCGGTATGACGCCCAACCGCCCGACGTACCACCGCCTTCGCCGACTCCCGGCTGGCGGTGATGTCGGCCATCGCGGTCCTCGTGGGCGATGACCAGCGTCGACACCTGCCCGGCCTTTACTCGGCTCATGACGTTGAGAAGCTTGGGCCGCAGCAAATCCATACCACCGCCGATCTCACTGACCCACTCGTGCACGGCCAGCCCTCGGGCTAGGCAGAACGTCTCCATGGCGGTGCGCTGCGACGCAAGGTCGTCGCGCTGTCCGGCGGAAGACACCCGACAGTAAACGATCACCTTCCGGTCGTCTCGCGAAAAACCGGGAGTGAGCACGGCGCACACATCGGACTCGTCGAAGTACCGCTGGCCGGTGGGGGTTCGTCTGGCGACAATCCGGCCCTCAGCTTCCCATCGGCGCACCGTGCTCGCGGAACGACCAATGCGTTCCGCGAACTCCGAAATGCAATAAAACCCGCCCATAATTGCTCGCTTTAGGCAACAATGAGTAACAAAGCAAATCTAAAGTCCAGTCTCCCAGACCTGTGCCAGCGGCCACCGTGGGCGACCTACGTCACGCGGTCGCTAGCATCGTCTTCGAGGCGGGCGTCGGCGGCGGCCAACCCCTGGGCGTCGGCGACCTCCTCGGCCACCGCCGCCGCGTCCGCCCAGTGCTGCCGCGCGTCGGCCGGCTCGCCCAGCGCGGCGCAGGCGTCACCCAGGTAGAGCAGGGTACGCGCCAGCCCGGCGGTCGGCCGGGTCTCCTCGCGCAGCCGGCGGCTCTCGGCCAGCAGCTCGTACGCCGTCCGCGCCTGCCCCGGGGTGCTGCTCAGCAGCGTCGCCCCGGCGTTGAGCAGCGCTGTCGCCCGGCTGGTCTGGTCGTTGACCGACTCGTACTCGCGCAGTGCGGCCCGCCACGCCTGGGCGGCGTCCAGGTGCTCGCCGAGCGCCGCGTGCACCAGCACCAGGTTCGTCAGCGCCGCCGCGTACCCGCGCGCGTCGCCCACCGACCGGAACGTGTTGGCCGCCCGCACCAGGTGGTGGTGCGCGGTGTCCGGTTCGCCCCGCGCCAGTTGGGCCGCGCCCAGGCCCAGCTCGGTGAGGGCGTGCCCGGCCCGGTCGGCGCCGGAGCGGTGTCGACGCGACATCTCCAGGTGCTCCACCGCGTCGTCGAGCTGCCCCAGGTCGAGCAGGGCCAGGCCGAGGTTCATCCGCGCCTGGGCGTTGCCCCGCCGCCCCCGCTCGTTGACCGCGAGGGTGAGCGCGGCCGCCGCCCCCTGCGGGTCGTGCCGGCGTCGACGCAGCACCCCCAGCTCGTTGTGCGCCCACCCGGCGATCTCCGGACGGTCGTCGGCGGTCGGGGTGGCCAGCACGGTGCGGCAGACCTGCTCCCACTCGTCGAGCCGTTCGGCGTACGCCAGCCACCCACACAGCGCCACTGCCAACCGGAACCACCACCGACGGACCCGGCGGGGCAGTGTCTCCTTCGCGCCGGCCGGCACCCGCACCACCGCCAGCAGCAGCTCCTGGTGCAGGTCGAACCAGCCGTACGGGTCGTCGTCCAGCGGCAGTGACCACTCCCGGTCCCCCGCGGAGCCGAGCACCGCCAGGTTGGCCGCGTGCCGTTCGGCCCGGCGGGCCAGGTGCCGGGTCAGTCGGGCCTGCGCGGCGACCCGGGCCCGGACCGGATCCGCGTCCCGCAGGTGCAGTCGGGCGCTGCCGGCCAGTAGGGGGCGAATCTCGTACCGGTCGCCGGGCGCGCCGACCACGAACGCCGCCGCGGCCAACCGGTCGAGCAGTGCGGTCACCAGCTCGGGGTGCCGTCCGGCCAGCGCGGCGATGGTGGGCCGGTCCACCGGGGCGGGGACCAGCGACATCAGCCGGTACAACCGTCGGGCCTGGCGGGGCAACACCCGGTAAGCGATGTCCCGTTCGGTGACCAGGCGGGCCGCTGGTGAGACGGCGAGCCGCTGGTGCGGTGGCGTCTGCACGGCGCGGCGCAGCGCGTCCAGCACGTCGGAGTGCCGCCAGCCGTGCTGAGCGGTGCGGTAACCGAGCGCGCGGACGGTACGCGGTTGCCGCCCGCACAGGTCGACGATCTCGCGTACCGCTGGATCGGTGCGCGGGTCGGCGCGACGGACCCGGGCGGCGGGCGCGGCCCCGCCCGCCGTCGCGAACAGCTCCACCGCCTCGGACGTGCCCGGTTCGGCGATCCAGTGCGCGACCACACCCTCTAGACCGACCAGCGCCGGACCACCGGCGAGCAGCAGGCGGCAGGTGCGGGCGGTGGGCGGCAACAGTGGCCGGACCTGGTCGGGACGGTCCACGTTGTCCAGCACGAGCACGATCTTGCGACCGTCGAGCTGACCGCGCAGCGCGTCGGCGGTGGCGGCGAGCGCGTCCGGCCGGCCGGAGGTCGGCGGGGCGGTGCCCAGGATCCGGGCCAGCGCGGTGAGCACCTGCCGGGCCGAGCGGGGTCGGCCGCGCCGCCGCAGGTCCAGGTAGTACTGCCCGTCGGGGAAATCCTCCCGGCACTCGTTCGCGGCCTGCACCGCGCACGCGGAGGTGCCCACCGCGCGTCGGCCCAGAACCGCCACCGCGTGCTCCCGGGCGAGGAGACCGACAAGCGCGTCGACGTGCTCCTCACGACCGGTGAACTCGGCCGTGTAGGGCAGATTGGGCGCCCCGGCGGCGGGGGTGGTGAGCACCTCCGTCGGCTCGGGGTCGACCTCCCGGCCGGCGCGGCGGCGGCGCACCTCGTACACCACGTAACCGATGACGCCGCCGGAGGCCAGGACCATGGTCACCGGCCCGAGCACGCTGGCCGCCAGCTCGGAGAGGACATTGCCGGCCAGGTTGCTGGCCACGTTGGCGAGGACGCTGCCGACCACGCCGCCGATCGCGATCAGCGCCGGCCAGCGCGAGCCGCCACGCGAACCACCCGGCCCGATCACCGCACACCCCCGGAGACGAGCCCGGCGACCAGGTGCCGTCGCGAGAGGACCACCAGCACCACCGGCAGCACCGAGGCGAGCACCGAGCTGGCGGCCAACGCCCCACTGTTGCTCACGAAGCTGCGGGTCTGCTCGGCCAGGAACGGCCCGAGCGGCGACGACCCCGGCCCACCGAACAGCCGCCCCACCACCAGGTCGTTCCAGACCTGGACGAACTCCAGAACGGAGACCGCCACCACCGCCGACAGGTTGTGCCGGGCCAACCGGCGCAGGGTGTGCCACCACCGACGCCCGCCCAACCGGGCGTCGCGGACCTGCTCCACCGGCAGGTCGGCGAACGCGTTGCGCAGCACCAGCACCGCGAACGGCACGCCCAGCGCGATGTGCACCAGGGCCAGGCCCTGGGCAGTGCCGGAGGAGAGCACCAGGCCCAGCACCTCGTTGACCGGCCCGGCGATGACCTGGATCGGCACGACGCTGGCCGCCAGCAGCAGCAGCCCGGTGGCCTGCGCGGCCGGCCCGGTCAACCAGGCCAACGGGTACGCGGCCAGCAGCGCGACCACCAGCACCGTGGCGGTCACCGCGGTGGCCAGCAGCAGGGTGAAGCCCAACGTGCGCCACAGCTCGGTGCCGGTGACCAGGTCGCGGTAGGACTCGCCATTCGGCGGCGCCGACCACCAGCCTCGCGCGGCGGCGTCCACCCGGCCGTGCGCCGACGTGGCGACCAGCACCGCCAGCGGCACCAGCCAGGCGATCGCGGCACCCGCCGCGAGCAGCCGGAACACCCGCCGGGGCGGGGCGAGCGGGGCGGGCTCCGGTGCCGCCTCGACGCGCGGCGGGGGCCAGGCCTGCCGGACGAAGAGCGCGGCCACCATGATTCCGCCGATCACCGCCACCAGCCACACCACGCCGAGCGCGGCGCCGTCGCCGGTGGTGGTGGTGCCCCCGGACGTCTGCCAGATCCGCAGCGCCAGCACCGAGGCCTCGTCGCGGACCGAGCCGGGGGTCATCACCAGGATCAAATCGAACGTGCGGCTGGTGCCGACCGCCACCAACGCGAAGACCACAGCGGTCGTCCGCAGTAACAGTGGCCGCCACTGCGCGTCCCACAGCACGTGGCGACGCGTACCGCCGTAGGCGCGGACCGCGTCGGCGAGGCTCGGCGGCACCGCGTCCAGCGCGGACCGGAAGACCAGCACCGCCAACCCGACCCAGGCCCAGACGAACGCCGACATCAACGCGACGGTGACCATCCCCGGCCCGAGCAACTGCGGCGCGTCCTCGACCGGGCGGCCGGTCAGTCGGGTCGCGACCAGTGTGGCCAGCCCCCGGCTCGGGTCCGGGTCGTACATCAGCCGGAAGGTGACCCCGGTGACGACCAGCGGCAACGCCACCGGCACCAGGAGGATCAACCGGACCAGGCCGCCCTCCTGGGAGCGGCGCGACGCGGCGGCGAGCAGATAGCCCAGTGCCGTCACCACCGCCGGCACCAGCAGGGCCCAGAGGACCGTCCTGCCGACCACCGCGCCGGTGCCCGGGGCGGCGAGCGCGGTCCGGAAGTGCGCCGCGCCGACCCAGCGACCGTCGGTGGTGACGCTGGCGTGCATGGTCCGCAGCACCGGCCACAGGACCAGCCCGCCGAGCAGCACCGCGGCCGGCAGCAGCAGGGCCGACGTGGCCCCCGCCGCCGGATAGGCCCGACCCCGTCGGGCCGGACCGACGTCGTCGAGGACCGCCAGCTCGCCGAGGACCCGCACCTGGCTCATCGACCGCCCCCCACGCTGCGGGCCGCCGCGGCGAGCAGGCCGGTGGCCCGGCGGATCGCCTCGCTGGCAGGGACCCCGTCGGTGACGTCGGCGAAGAAACCCTGCATGATCCGCCAGATCCCGACCCCGTCCGAGCCGGTGAACGCCCCGCGCAGTTGGTCGGAAAGGTCGAAACGCAGGGTGCCGGGGGCCCGCATCTCCGTGGCGAGTTGCTTGCCGACGCCGTCGGTGTAGCTGGTGATCGAGACATTGGTGTTGGGCGACAGGTAACCGCCTTGGCGTAGCCACGGCTGGAACGAGTCGGCCCTGGCGAGCCATTCGACCAGCTCGACCCCGCCCTGGGCGTCGGCGAACGCTACCGCCGCGTCTCCACCGACGATCAGAGGACCGCCGCCCGGCTGGGCGCCCGGGAACCGGAACGTGACAGGTGCCTCCGGGCCGCGTTGGAATGGACGGACGACGTCGGCGGTGAAGTCGGCTCCGAGGAGCATCACCGCCCGTCGGGCATGCACCACCTGGATCACCGACTCCTCGTACTGGGTGAGCAGGGCACGACGGCCGCCGCCGACGAACGCGCCGTCGATGCTCCACAGCCCGGCGAGGCGGTCCAGGGCGTCGCGTACCGGCTTGTCCTGCCAGTCGGCGCCCTGTTGGGCGAGGGCGTAGTAGCTGTCGGGTGCCATGTCGGCCAGGACGTTCTCGAACCAGTCGGTCAGCACCCAGCCGTCCGCGGCGCCGATGGCCAGGGGCACCGGGCCGCCGTCGCGTCGAGCGCGCGCGGCGAGCTCCCTGGTCCGCTGGAGCAGTTCGTCCCAGGTGGTCGGCGGCGCGGGCAGCATGGAGGGCAGGTGCCAGACCAGCGACTTGTGCGCCGCCTTGACCCACACGCCGTAGCGTTCGCTCTCGGTCATCAGCAGATCGCTCAGCTCGACGCGCACGGCGTAGTCGGTGGACGGGCGCACCGGGCTCAGCCAGCCGCGCTGGGCGTACTCGGTGACCAGGCCGGGGCGCGGCAGGATCGCCACGTCCGGGCTGGTGCCGGCGAGGTGTCGGGCACGCAGGAACGCGTCGATGTCGTTACCGGCGCTGATCACCTGCACCTGGGCGGGGTAGCCGGCGACGACCTCGCGGAACCGGTCCAGCTCGCTGGTGCTCCAGACCACCGCGACCTGCACCGACCGGGTTCCGCCGGAGCAGCCGGCGGTCAGGGCGGTGGCGCCCGCGGCGGCGGCGCGCAGCAGCGTACGGCGACTCACCCGGGCGGCCGGCCTCATCGGGCCGCCTCGCTCGGCTCGGTGACCAGCTCGTGCCGCACCGGTATCTCGGCCAGGGTCGCCGGGTCGGCGGTGCAGACCAGCACCGCCACCCCCGGGGCGTCCGGCGGCGAGAGACGAGGCATCAGGTCACCGAGGCGGCTGTCGCCCGCCGAACCGGCCGGCAGGTCGACCACCATCACCTCGGGCAGGCAGGCCGCCGCTCGAGCGAGCGCCACCCGGAAGCGCTGGGCGTCGGAGATCTGGTGCGGCAGCAGGGCGAGGGAGAGCGCCAACTCCAGCCGGTCGACCACTGTGGCCGTCCAGTCGTTCGCCACCTCGTGCACCCGTTCGCGTTTGCGCTGGCCGTACTCGATGTTGCGCCGCACGGTGAGCTGCGGCAGCAGCGCGCCACCGGCGGGCACATAGCCGATCTGCCGGCGGGGCGGCGGCAGGCTGGTGACGTCCCGGTCGCCGACGAGGACGCGACCGGTCACCGGCGGGGCCAGCCCGGCCAGCACCCGGGCGACCGCCGTGCCGAACCGGGGCGGCGCCACCAGGGCGGCGAGCGTGCCGGCGGGAACGTCCAGGGTCACCGGCCCGGTGCCGGGGACGGCGACCAGTGCGCGTAGCCGTAACGTGACCCTCACCTCCGGTGACCATTGATGACCGTCCCAGGGTGGCACACCGTGACGACAATCGACGCCCCCGACCCTTCCACTGTGGAGACGGTCGGGGCTGTTCAGGCGGGGGAGTAGAGCGCGGCGAGCCCGGCGGCAGTGGCGGCCAGCCGTTCGCGCAGCGCCACCGGGGTGAGCACCTCGACGTCGGCACCGAGGCGCAGCAGGTCACCGTGGGCGTGGGTGAGCGACTCGATCGGCAGTACCGCGGTCACCCAGCCGCGCGCGTCCGGTGGCCCGGCGCTGCTGTCCATCGCGGTCACCACCGGGTCGCTGCCGACCTCGCGCAACCGCTCCCGTCCGGCGGGGGAGAGCCGGACGTGGGCCTCGTCGCGGTGCAGCCGGGCCCGGAACTGCACCACGTGCGCCCGCCACCAGGACGGCAGGTCGAAGTCGGCGGGTCGGTCGAACTCCTGCGCCAGTGGGGTCAACGCGAGGATCTGGTTGACCCGGTAGGTCGCCGGCGCGCCCCGGCCGGGCTGGTCGGCCACCACATACCAACGGCCGCCCTTGAGCACCAGGCCGTACGGCTCCAGGACCCGGGTCACCTCGCCGTTCCAGCCGCGGTAGCGCACCTCGACGCGGTGCTGCCGCCAGACCGCCTCGGCCGTGCGAGCCAGCTCGGGGGAGGCGTCGCCGTCGGCATACCACCCGGGAGTGTCCAGGTGGAAGCGCTGTTGCAGTCGGGTCGCCCGGTCGCGCAGCGGCGCGGGCAGCGCGGCGTGCAGCTTGAGTTGCAGGGCCGCCACCACGTCGCCGTAGCCCAACTCGTCGGCGGGGCCGGGCAGCCCGGCGAGGAACAGCCGGTCGGCCTCCTCGGCGGTCAGCCCGGTCAGCCGGGTCCGCCAGCCGTCGACCAGTTGGTAGCCGCCGGTGTGCCCGGCCTCGCCGTAGAGCGGGATGCCGGCGGCGTGCAGCGACTCGACGTCCCGGTAGATGGTGCGGGGCGAGACGGCCAACCGCTCGGCGAGCTGCGCGGCGGTCAGCCGCCCGTGCGACTGGAGCAGCAGCAGGACGGAGAGAAGTCGAGAAGCCCGCACTTCACTGACACTAGTTGTCAGGGGACCCGTCCTACCGTCCCGGCATGGCATTTCGCGACAAGGATTTACGAACGCCCGGACCAGTGCTGATCGGCGGCCGGCAACTCAAGCGCTACCACATAGACCAGCCGGAGCGACTTATCGAACCCGAGGTGGAGAAGGCCGCGTACGACCTGCTGCCCGACCTGCTGGCGGACATCGTCGACGACGGCACCCCGGCCGCCGGGTGGGTGGTGCTGCACCGGGGCGCGGACACCGGTGCCTATCTGCTGGCGTACACCTGGGTGTGGGACAACGCGGTGGAGGTCCGCGTCGCCGCGGCCGGGCAGCCGGCGCTGGACTGTCCCGACGACGACCCGGCACACTTCGTCCACCTGGGCCGCCCGGCGGTGGGCTGCGTCTGGGAGTTGGCGGTTCTGGAACACGAGCGGGCCGCCTGGGTCCGGCACATGCTGCTGCCGGAGAGTCCGAATTTGATCAATTATCTGCGTGACACGCGAGCGGAAGGGCCGGTGGGCCGCTGATGGGCGACTTCGACTTCTTTGTGGGCACCTGGAACGTCGTCAACCGCCGGCTGCGCAAGCGGCTGGTCGGGTCCGACGAGTGGGAGGAATTCCCCGGGGTGTCGGTGGCGCACGGCTTCTTCGCCGGCGGCGGTCACTTCGACGAGATCACGTTCCCGACCAAGGGCTCCGCCGGCGCCACGATCCGGATCTTCGACCCGGTCCGGCAGGAGTGGTCGATCTACTGGATGAGCAGCGACACCGGTGTCCTGGGGCTCCCGCCGATGGTGGGCCGCTTCGTCGACGGGGTCGGCCACTTCTACGCCGACGACCAGCACGAGGGGCGCCCGGTCCGGTGCCGGTTCATCTGGTCGGGCATCAGCGCGACCACCGCCCGCTGGGAGCAGGCGTTCTCGGTCGACGGCGAGCAGACCTGGGAGACCAACTGGATCATGACCTTCACCCGAGCGTCCGACTAGGGGCTGTCGCGTAGTTTCCGGCCGTTCGGGTGCGGTGTTAGGGTCCGATCACCGCCCCGGATGGAGGAACGCGATGGCCTCCGACCACGTCGACGTGCTGATCATCGGCGCCGGCCTGTCCGGCATCGGCGCCGCCTGCCACCTTCGTCGTGACTGCCCCGACAAGACGTACGCGGTGCTGGAAGCGCGTGACGCCATAGGCGGCACCTGGGACCTGTTCCGCTACCCGGGCATCCGCTCCGACTCGGACATGTTCACCCTCGGCTACTCGTTCAAGCCGTGGACCACGCCGAAGGCCATCGCCGACGGCACGACCATCCGGGAGTACGTGCGGGAGACCGCCCGGGAGTACGACGTGCCGCGGCACATCCGCTTCCGCCACCGGGTGCTGCGTGCCGAGTGGGACAGCGACACCGCCCGCTGGACGGTGCACGCCCAGCGCACCGACACCGCCGAGATCGTGGTGCTGACCTGCTCGTTCCTCTTCGCCTGCACCGGCTACTACCGCTACGACGAGGGTTACACCCCGCCCCTGCCCGGTGTCGAGGCGTACGCCGGGCGGCTGGTGCACCCGCAGCACTGGCCCGACGACCTCGACCACACCGGCAAGCGGGTGGTGGTTATCGGCAGTGGCGCCACAGCTGTCACAGTGGTGCCGGCGATGGCGCAGCGGGCAGCGCACGTGACAATGCTCCAGCGCTCACCGACGTACGTTCTGGCGCTGCCCGCCCGCGACCGCCTGGCCGACGCATTGCGGCGTTGGCTGCCGGCGAAGGCCGCGTATCCGGTGGTGCGCTGGAAGAACGTGCTGCTGTCCACAGTCAACTTCCAGCTCAGCCGGCGTGCGCCCGGCCTGGTGAAGCGGGTGCTGCGCCGGGCCGCGCGGGGCCGGCTCCCGGTGGGGTACGACGTCGACAGGCACTTCTCGCCCCGCTACGACCCGTGGGACCAGCGGCTCTGCGTGGCACCCGACGGCGACCTGTTCACGGCGGTGCGCGACGGCACCGCGTCGGTGGTCACCGACACCATTGACACCTTCACCGCGAACGGTGTCCGACTGGCCTCCGGCGCGCAGCTGCCCGCCGACATCGTGGTCACCGCGACCGGGCTCAACCTGCTCGCCCTCGGTGGTCTGACGCTGCGGGTGGACGGCGTCGACGTCGACCTGCCGGACACCGTGGCCTACAAGGGCATGATGCTCTCCGGCGTGCCGAACTTCGCGCTGACCCTCGGCTACACCAACGCGTCGTGGACGCTCAAGGCCGACCTGGTCGCCGGCTACGTCTGCCGACTGCTGCGGCACCTGGACCGCACCGGCCAGCAGGTCGTCACCCCGCTCCCACCGCCCGACGCCGAGCGGGTGCCACTGATCGACCTGCGCTCCGGCTACGTGCTGCGCGCCGTCGACACGCTGCCCAAGCAGGGTGCGACCACGCCGTGGCGGCTGCACCAGAACTACGCCCGCGACGTGCTGCTGATGCGGCACGGCCGGCTCGCCGACGAGGGGGTGCGGTTCTCGCGGGCCGGCGAGATGCCCGTGCCCGACCGCACCCGACCTCCCGTCGCGTCCGAGCGTCGGTAACCGCCAGCAGAGGAGCAGGATCGTGCAGAGGTTCGACTTCGCCGGCGCGACCGCCGTGGTCACCGGGGCGGCCAGTGGCATCGGCGCCGCGCTGGCCCACGCGCTGGCCCGCCGAGGCAGCGATCTGGTCCTGCTGGACCGTGACGCCGAGCGGCTGGACGCGGTCACCACCGCGATCCGCGCCGACCACCCGGATCGTCACCTCGCCACGTACCTGGTGGACCTCGCCGACCAGACCGCCACCGCCCAGGTGGCCGCGGAGATCGGCCAGCGGCACCCCCGGGTACGCCTGCTGATCAACAACGCCGGCGTGGGCCTCGGCGGTCGGTTCGACCAGGTGACGTTCGACGAGTTCAGCTGGGTGATGGACGTCAACTTCCGGGCCGTGGCGCAGCTGACCCACGCGCTGCTGCCCACCCTCCGGGCCGAGCCGGGCGCGCACCTGGTCAACATATCCAGCCTGTTCGGGCTGATCGCGCCGGCCGGGCAGACCGCGTACGCGGCGAGCAAGTTCGCCGTACGCGGCTTCACCGAGGCGCTGCGCCACGAGCTGGTCGACGACGGGATCGGGGTGACCTCGGTGCACCCCGGCGGCATCCGCACCCGGATCACCGAGAACGCCCGGATCGGCAGCGGCGTCTCCCACGACGAGTACGCGGCCGGTCGGGCGCAGTTCGAGAAGCTGCTGACCATCGCGCCGGAGCGGGCCGCCGAGGTGATCCTGCGCGGCGTCGAGCGGCGTCGGGGCCGGGTGTTGATCGGCTGGTCGGCGAAGCTGCCCGACCTGCTGGCCCGGGTCATGCCGGCCTCGTACAACCGGCTCCTGGTCACCGGCCTGAACCGGGGCGTGGTCCGCCCTGCGCCGCCCGCTCCCGCCGTCCCCGCGCAACGCCCCGCCGACACCCCCGTCGACCCGGCCCGCGAGGTGGCGTGAGCGCGGCTCAGGCCGGGTCGGTCACCGTCGCGCTCGATCCCACGTCGCGGCGGCGCCACAGGATGGTCAACGCCACGAGGGCGACCAGCAGTGCCGCCATCGCGTACACCGGTGCCGGACCGAGCGGTGCGAGCAGTGCCAGCAGCGCGACGACCGGGAAGGCGACGACCACCGCGCCGTGCTGCTGCCGACGTACGTGCAGCACCCAGACGGTGAGCAGGAAGACGGCGATCGGGACGGCCACCGCGTACCCGGCGACCCTTCCCGAGATGTGCGCCAGGTGCCGCTCGTGGTCCACCGAAACGCTCAGACCCGCGCCGACCGCGGCTACCGCCGCGAAGATCAGGTAATGGCCGTAGCCCCAGACCAGCGAGTACGGCAGCCGGCCGGGCGCCTCGATGGGCCGATCGAAGTAGAGCCACCACAGGGCGAACACGATCACGGTGGCCGCCGCCGCCAGCGACCAGAGCTGGCGGTCGCCGGCATCCACCCCGGTCTGGATGGCCACCGACGTGGCCAGCACCACGTCACCGAGCACGATCAGGGTGAACAGCCCGTACCGCTCGGTGATGTGTCGCGGATGCCAGGGGGTCATGCCCGGCCGCTCGGCCACCGCCGGCACCAGCAGGTCGGCCACGATCAGCAGCAGCAACGCCCCGGTCCCCCAACTCGGCGGCAGGGCCAGCCGGAGCAGCCAACCGAGCTGGACGACGGTGACGCCGATCGCGTACCGCCGGGCTGCCTGGCGGTGCGCCGGGTCACCGGCGGCGGCCCGGCACCACTGCACCACGAGCGCGATCCGCATGACCACGTAGCCGTACGTGATGACGCTGAAATCGCCGTCGGTGAACGCCCGGGGCACTCCGGCGGCGATGATCAACGCGCCGGCGATCTGGACCAGCGTCGCGATCCGATAGAGGTCGTCGTCGGTGTCGTAGGCCGAGGCGAACCAGGTGAAGTTCATCCACGACCACCAGATCGCGAAGAAAACCGTCAGGTACCTGGTCAGCGCGTGGACGAGCTGATCCTCGGAGACGGCGTGGTGCAGGTTGGTGGCGGCCTGCGACACGGCCACCACGAAGCACAGGTCGAAGAAGAGTTCCAGCGGCGTGGCCGCCCGGTGCGGCTCGTCACGACGACGTGGCCGCATCGGCCGGTAGAACGGCCGCACCGACCGAGGCTGGCTCACCGCAGCTTCTCCGGCCGCCCGCGGTCAGCCGAGCCGACGGCCGTGGGTCAGCCCCTCCAGCACCAGGGTCAGCCCCGCGCCGACCAGCCAGACGTCCTTGGCCAGCCCCGCGCCCTGCTGGGTCGGGCGGATGCTGCCGGGCTCGCGCATCCCCGGCGTCTTCAGGTACAGCTGCACCAGACCCGCGCCGAACGCGGTCAGGCCGAGCCCGACCAGGGGCGCCGGGACGAACGGCGCGATCAACGCGGCCCCCAGGGCGATCTCCGAGTACGACAGCAGCTTGGCGAAGCGCGCCGGCTCCAACTGACCGAGCTGGGGCATGGCGGCGACCGCCATCCCGTGCAAGCCCTCCGCGGCGGTGCCCTCCAGAGTGCGCTTGCCAAGACCCGAGTTGAGAAAGTACGCGCCGATACTGACCCGCAGTGGCAGGTGCGCGGATTTCATTGTCACTCCCGTCGGCCGTTGTCGAATGCGGCCCGCGTACCCCGGACCGCCCGCGATAACCCGCCGGGCCGGCTGGGCTGGCCGTGGTGGTCGCGGTAGGTTCGCCGGGGGCCCACCGCCGAGCCCGTGGCACACCCGCCCACCCGGCGCCCGGCCCCTGCCGCAGACCACCAGCAGGAGGCGAAGTGAGCCAGGAAGTCCGGGGAGTCATCTCCCGCAGCAAGGGCGCGCCGGTCGAAGTCACCACCATCGTGGTGCCCGATCCCGGTCCCGGTGAGGCGATCGTCCGGATTCAGTCGTGCGGGGTCTGCCATACCGATCTGCACTACCGCGAGGGTGGCATCAACGACGACTACCCGTTCCTGCTCGGCCACGAGGCGGCGGGCATCGTGGAGCAGGTCGGCGAGGGCGTCACCGACGTCGCCCCGGGGGACTTCGTGGTGCTGAACTGGCGGGCGGTCTGCGGGGTCTGCCGCGCCTGCCGTCGGGGGCGGCCCTGGTACTGCTTCAACACCCACAACGCCACCCAGCGGATGACCCTCACCGACGGCACCGAACTCGCCCCGGCGCTGGGCATCGGCGCGTTCGCCGAGAAGACCCTGGTGCACGCCGGGCAGTGCACCAAGGTCGACCCGGCGGCCCGACCCGCCGCCGTGGGTCTGCTGGGCTGCGGGGTGATGGCCGGGCTGGGTGCGGCGATGAACACCGGAAACGTCACCCGGGGCGACTCGGTCGCGGTGATCGGCTGCGGGGGCGTCGGCGACGCGGCGGTCGCCGGTGCGCTCCTCGCCGGCGCCACCACGATCGTCGCGGTGGACACGGACAGCCGCAAGCTCGACTGGGCCCGCAAGTTCGGTGCCACGCACACCGTGAACGCCTCAGAGACCGACCCGGTCGAGGCGATCCGTGCCGCCACCGGTGGCTTCGGCGCCGACGTGGTGATCGACGCGGTGGGCCGACCGGAGACGTGGAAGCAGGCGTTCTACGCTCGCGACCTGGCCGGCACTGTGGTGCTGGTCGGCGTACCGACCCCGCAGATGCAGATCGAGCTGCCGCTGCTGGACGTCTTCGGACGTGGCGGCGCCCTCAAGTCCAGTTGGTACGGCGACTGCCTGCCCAGCCGGGACTTCCCGATGCTCACCGAGCTGTACCTGCAGGGCCGGCTCGACCTGGACGCGTTCGTCACCGAGGAGATCGCCCTCGACCAGGTCGAGAACGCCTTCGACCGGATGCACCACGGCGACGTGCTCCGCTCGGTGGTGGTGTTCCCGTGACCGCCCGCGTCGACCACGCGGTCACCTCGGGCACGTTCTCCCTGGACGGGCAGACCTTCGACGTGGACAACAACGTCTGGGTGATCGGTGACGACCGCGAGTGCGTCGTCCTGGACGCGCCGCACGACGTGGCGGCGATCCTCGCCCTGGTGGGCGACCGGCAGGTCCGGGCGATTCTGGCCACCCACGCCCACGACGATCATGTCCGGGTGGCACCCGAGCTGGCCGAGGCCACCGGCGCGCCGGTGCTGCTGCACGCCGCCGACCGGGTTCTCTGGGACATGGTCCACCCGCACCTGCCGCCCAACGGCGAGCTGCACGACGGGCAGAGCATCGAGGTGGGCGGCACCACGCTGCGGGTGCTGCACACACCCGGGCACAGCCCCGGCGCGTGCAGCTTCCACGCGCCGGAGCTGGGCGCGGTGTTCACCGGCGACACGCTCTTCGCCGGTGGCCCGGGCGCTACGGGCCGCTCGTACAGCGACTTCGACACCATCGTCCGGTCGATCCGCACCTGCCTGCTGACCCTTCCCGCGGAGACGGTCGTGCACACCGGCCACGGCGACGACACGACGATCGGCGCGGAGGCCCCGCACCTGCAGGAGTGGCTGGACCGCGGCCACTGACACCCCTGCGGGCGTCTCGGATCAGGCTGACGTGTCGGCCTGCTGACGCGCCGGCATTGGTCGACGGTCTGCTGGTGTTTTGGCGTGGTCGACGGGCTTCAGCGTTCGTCGGCCGCGCCCAGCACCGGTTTGACGTCCAGGATCGGGGTGCCGTCGAGGGCCTCCAGGTCGGCCACCTCGACGCGCAGCCCGTCCACCGCCAGGACCCGCACCCGGTGCAGCCCGATCGGGTTGGGCCGGTGCGGTGAGCGGGTGCTGAACACCCCGGTCTCCGGACGGTTCTCGTCGCCGCGTGGGTGCACCGCGAGCACGTCACGCCGGGCATGGTCCAACCAGGTCAGCACCAGCATTTCCGTGCCGACCCGCAGGTCACGCACGGCCCGCTCGACCTGCGGGTCGAAGACCAGCCACGCCGTCGGCGCACCCTCGTCGCCCTGCCGTGGTGCGCTCGCCGCGTCGGTCAGCGACGAGGCGACCCGGCCGACCGGGTGCAGCAGGTACGCGTCGTCACTCACACTGCCTCGACCATCGTCGCTCCCTCCTGGACGGTCCCAACCTAGCCCCGGTCGCGCCGCTAGGATCCCGTTCATGGCCGCCGACTCGCCCGCCCCCGCCGTCCGTCAGCTGCGCCTCGTGGTGGAGGCCACCGACCACGAGGCCGCCGTCGCGTTCTTTCGCGACGCGCTGGGCCTGCCGGAGGAGGCGGCGTTCAGCGGCGAGGGGGATGCGCGGGTGGTGATCCTGGACGCCGGCCGCGCCACCCTGGAGATCGCCAACCCCGCACAGAAACGCCTGATCGACGAGGTCGAGGTGGGTCGGCAGGTCGCGCCGCGGATCCGGGTGGCCTTCGAGGTGGACGACACCGAGGCGACGACCGCCCGACTGGTGGCCGCCGGTGCGAGCGAGATCGCGCCGCCGACCCGTACGCCGTGGCAGTCACTCAACTCCCGCCTCGACGCCCCCGCCGGGCTCCAGATCACCATCTTCCAGGAACTCCTCACTCCGGACGAGGGCGTCGGGACGCGAGATGCGGAGCCCGAAGGTGACGGCGACAGCTGAGTCCCCATCGCCTTGCATTGCCCCTTTGCTCTGCTTACCTGTAGGCGCGCCGTCTGCCCCTAAGTTCCGAAAACACCCTGCGTCACGGATGTCTGGCCTGATGTCGGCAGGGCCGCCATGTCCGACTCTGCGCGTGACCGGGACCGCACCGGGCCGAGCCTCGGGCAATTCCGGAATGCCCGACAGGTGAACCCGGTTGTGTCCCCCGTACCGCCGGAGCCCAAACCCTTTTCCGCGGTCATCTCCCGAGGAGCGTTCACCCCGGAGCGCTTCGCACGATCGAAAGGGCAACCATCGTGAAGGCCGACTTCACTCGATGGCTCCCCGCCATCGCTAAGGACTCGTACCGCAAGACCGCGCTGAGCGTGGCGGGTGTTGCCGCCCTCGGCGGTTTGGCGCTCGCGCCGACCGCAGCCGCCGCCCCGGTCACCTCCGGACCGCACCAGGGCGCCGTCGCCGCCATCGACCTCGCCACCGGCAAGGCCGCCACCTCGGCACGCCAGGATGAGCAGCCCGTCGAGTCGGGCCTGACCACCGGCTCCGCCACCGGCAAGCCGCCGGCCGGCAAGCCGAGTCGAGCCCAGCTGATCCCGCACGGCATCGAGGGCGCGCAGTCGCGCGTACCGCTCGACGACGCGCAGCTGGCCAACGCCCGGGCCATCGTCGACGCCGCCAAGAAGACCGGCGTCGGTGACCGGGGCGCGGTGATCGGCATCGCCACCTCGCTGCAGGAGTCGAAGCTGTACAACCTCGGCCACCTCGGCGCGTACAACGACCACGACTCGCAGGGCCTGTTCCAGCAGCGTCCGTCGTCCGGTTGGGGCACGCCCGACCAGATCACCGACCCGGAGTACGCCGCCACGGCGTTCTTCTCCGCGCTCAAGAACGTCGGCGGCTGGCAGGACCTGCCGCTGACCACCGCCGCGCAGACCGTGCAGGTCTCCGCCTTCCCGTACGCGTACGCGCAGTGGGAGGAGCAGGCGGCGGACATCGTCCAGCAGCTCTGGTGACACCCGCACACGAGACCGGCCGGCTCCCTTCGACGGGAGCCGGCCGGTTCTTCGTGTCCGCGTACCTCAGCAGGCCGGGTAGAGGCGGCGGGTACCGACCCCGGCGGCGTACGCGTCCCGGTCGCTGAACCGGCAGCCGTAGTCGGGTCGGGCCACCACCGCCGGGTCGGTCACGGTGTCGCCGGCCGGGCGCTTGCCGGTGCGTACCCAGGACACCAGGTCGTCCCAGGCGGCGCCGGCCTCCGCCGGGGTGAACTCGCAGTGCTGCGTGGCCCGGATCGCCCGCTGAACCACCAGCCTGCTGCGACCGTGCCGCGCCACGTCGGTGGCGTACGCCTGCTCCATGCTGAACGGTACGAACAGGTCGCCGAGGCCGTGCAGGCTGAGCACCGGCGCGGTCGGGCGGCCGGCGATCCGCGGCACCTCGGTCAGCGTCGGCAGGAGCCGCTGCCGCAGGCTCTCCGGGGCGACCCGCTGCACTGTCGCGTTGACGTTCACCGGGCTGTTCGGGGTGTAGCGGGTGAGCAGGTTGGTGGACAGCTGACCGGGCCGCTGGGCTGGGGAGTTGCCGCTCCCGGTGGGCACGCTGATGGAGAAGAGGAAGTCCTTCCAGACCGCGAACGCGGCGTCGGCTCCCGGACGCGGCCCGCCCGAACGGTTCACCGTGATCGCCCGCAGCTGCTTGCCCCGCTCGGTGGTGGTGTCCGGCCCGGTGGGGGTCAGCCCGGCCAGGCCGAGCTCCACCTGGATGCGGGGCACCGCGTTGGTCAGATAGTCAGCCGGCGTGGGATAGGCCGGCACCCCGGCGAGCGCCTGAGCGACCAGGTTGTAGTCCAGGTAGAAGTCGAGGAGCGTCTGATCACCGAGCACACCGCACATCGGCAACGCGCCGTCGTAGAAGCCGGGGTACTGCTCAAGTGAACGCCCGATGACGTACCCGCCCATCGACACCCCGGCGACGTACGTGTGCTGCGGCCGGCGGACCGTCCGCCCGAAGTGGTCGGCGAGATCCTTCGTCCCCAGCACCCCGGAGCGGATGTCGAAGCCGTTGCGGTCGTACGAGGACGACGCCCAGGCGTACCCCTGCTCCAGCAGGCGCTGGCGCAGCCCGAACGCCGGCGGTTCCGGCGAGAGCACAGTGCCCTGGCCGCGGTAGCCGTGCGCCCACACCACCAGGTCGCCGTTCCACCGGGCGGGGACCTCGATGATGTACCCGGCGTGGCGGTGCACGCCCTGGCGTACCGTCGTCGGCTTGCCGCCCACGACCAGCGGCGCCAACGGCGGATTCTCGATGGTGTAGCCGGGCAGCGGCTCGCCGCCCCTCGCGTCACGACCGGTGGCGCTGGCCGGCGCGGCACCGGCCAGTCCGACCGCGAGGGTCAGCGTCGCAGCGGCGGCGAGCAGGCGGCGGAGGGTACGAACGGGTGTGGACAGCATCGATGCTCCCCATCGGACGGTTGTCGCCCGGGGGCGACCAGCGGGACGGTTGCCTACCGGCCGGTAGCGTCCTGAACCTAGAACCGCCGTCGACCAGTGTCAATGGGTTCGCTGATCCGCCGGTCAACACGATTGTCCAGCCGTACCCGGTCGTTCGGGCCGGTGGACCGATCGGGTTGACTGGTCGTCGTGGACGAGTCGATCTGGGCGGCGGCCCGAGCGTCACGCGGCTGGCTGGACGCGGCGAACGGCACCGGGCAGACCGAGCTGACCTGCCGCATCCTCAAGCTCACCGAGGAGGCGGGAGAGGCCTCGGCTGCCTGGATCGGTCTGCTCGGGCAGAATCCGCGCAAGGGTGTCACCCACACCCGCGAGAACGTCGCGGCGGAGTTGGCCGACGTCGCCTTCACCGCGTTGGTGGCCATCGAAAGCCTCGGGCTGGACGCGCAGACGGCACTGGACGCCTGCGCCGAAAAGGTGCGCTCCCGCCTGACAGGCCAATAACCGCCCGTAGCGTCCGCTCACCTCCGTCCACCCTTCCCGCCGGCCAACCGGTGCGTGAACGTTGACGGCATTGGCTGTTGTGGGCCGGTCGTTTCATTCGTGATCGACTCGGGTTCCTTGATGTCGCGGTGTCCCGGAGTCCCGGATGCCCCGACTTCCGTGAACCCGAGTGGATCATCCGGCGAGGCCCGGTTCGGCCCTGCGTCGCGTGGGTTATTTGTCCGTTGGTGGGGGTTTGTGGGTGGTGACCGGGCGCACCCGCAGGCTGGAATCATGGCCGGGTCGGGGTCGTTACATACCCTGACGATCGCAGTACCACCGACCCGCCGCCCGACCCCTGGGGGCTTGTCGCGCAGGACGGAATGCCAGCCCGCGCCCGGTCGTTGCAGTCCCCACGAACGACCGCGGGCACCGCCTTGATGAGGGTGCCGACGGGTGGGCCAACCCCGGAATGACCCCGGCCCCCCGGTCGTTACAACCCCCAGCGAACGACCGACGGGCACCGCCACGATGAGGGTGCCGATGGATGGGCCACCCCCGGAATGACCCTGGCCCCCGGGTCGTTACACAGGGACCCGGCGCCACGAGCCCCCCGCTCGCAGGTCGCCGCCCGGCGCCCAACACGGGCGCCACCCCCCAAACTTTTTCCCCTTTGTTTGTGCAGCGCCGGACGAGGTGCTCACACCCATCACCGCCGCCCCCCTTTGGCGGTGCGGGTGTTCTACCCCCGAAGGAGCTACCCCTCATGAACACGATCTTCCGTAAGAGCATGCTGTCTGTTGCTGGTCTCGCGTTCGCCGGTGGTGTCTTCGCCGGTCCGATCGCCCACGTGGCCAACCCGGTCGACGCCAAGCCCGTCGCGGTAGCGGTGCAGGCCGACAAGCCCGACACCAGCAAGCTGATCCCGCACGGCACCGAGGGCGAGCAGTCCCGGATCACCCTGAACGACGAGCAGACCGCGAACGTGAAGGCGATCATCGCCGCCACGAAGAAGGCCGGTCTGCCGGAGCGGGCCGCGGTCATCTCGATCGCGACGAGCCTGCAGGAGTCGAAGCTGGAGAACCTGGGCCACCTGGGCGACATGAACGACCACGACTCGCTGGGCCTGTTCCAGCAGCGCCCGAGCTCGGGTTGGGGTACGCCGGAGCAGATCACGAACCCGGAGTACTCGACGTCCGCGTTCCTCAAGGGCCTGAAGCAGGTTGACGGGTGGCAGGACATGCCGCTGACCGACGCCGCGCAGACGGTGCAGGTGTCGGCGTACCCGGACGCCTACGCCCAGTGGGAGCAGCAGGCCGCCGACCTGGTCGGCCAGTACTGGAACAGCTGACCCGCACCACAGCACCATCGCACTAGCACCACCGCACGACACCGACCGCTGGCCGGCACCCGCAACCCGGGGTGCCGGCCAGCGGCCTTTCTGCTCCAGCCGGTCGCTGGTCGACGTTCACCATTCACCAGTCGCCGTCCTCGTTCGTTGGTCGCTGCGGGGCCCCTGGCCGGTGGCTGCGGGGCCGTTGGCTGCTGGCCGTGGCTGCTGGCTGCCGGCCGCCGGCTGTGGGGCCGCCCGCTGTGGGACCGTTGGTCGTTGGTCGTTGGCCGCCGGGCTGGGGGGATGCCGCCCTTCACAGGTCCTTGGCGGAGGCAAGCGGCGTCGTCTGGTCGGTGGTTGTCTGTAGATCTTGGACAGTTTCCGTTCCGCGCGAACGGAAACTGTCCAAGATCTACGTTGGCGACGTAGCGGAGTGACGTGATCGGCGCCGAGTGATCCGATCGGCCGGCGGGTACGTACCCCAGGACGGGGACCGGCGGAGGGACACAGGCATGGCCGCAGTGGGGTACGGCGCGGATCGCGAACCGGAGTCGGAGCCGTCCGGTGAGGCCGCACCGCGACGGTGGTCCACCGGTGCTCGCCTGTTGGTGGCTGCTGCCGCCGTCGTCTTGCTCCTGGGAGCGGTAGCGGTGGCCGTGATCGTTGCCGATCCCGACCACCTCGGCATGACCTACTCCGGCCAACCCGACGGCACTCGCCCGGACGGCACTCGCCCGCACGGCACTCGCCCCGATGACGGCGCCCGTCCGGGGGGCGTCGCTGATCCGGACGCGGCTGAGGGTCGCCGCGGTGGTGCCGGTGCTGCTGCCGAGCAAACCTTGACAGCGCCGCTGGCGGGTCGGCAGGAGGGCACCTTCGTGCTCGCGGATGGGCTGTCCTCGTTCGAGCTGCGGGTGGCCGAGTTGGGCGATGACCTGTACCGGATCAGTACCCCGGCCGGCTCGGGTGTGGCGGGCAGACCGGCGGTGCGGGGGGAGACCGTGCGGCTCGACCTCGTGGAGTCCGGGACGCGCGGGCCACGGGCGGTCCGGGTGTTGCTCAACGAGCGGGTCGCCTGGCGTCTGCACCTCGTCGGCGGGGTGAGCAGTCAGGTGTTGGATCTGACCCGGGCCCGGCTGCTGGGCGTGGAGCTCGCCGGTGGTTCCAGCCGTACCGAGATTCTCCTGCCGCCGATCACCCCTGCCCGCCCCGGCGACCCCACCGGCCCGCGCTCAGACCAGCCCGCCAGCATCCTGACCGTACGACTCACCGGTGGGACCAGCCAGCTCGACGTCCGGGTCCCGGGGGAGACACCGGTACGGGTTCGGGCGGGAGCCGGTGCCGGCTCGGTGGTGGTACGCGACGACCGCTGGGATGGGGTGGCCGCGGGCTCGGTGCTGGGTACGCCGGGTTGGGACCGGTCGGCGGAGCGCCTGTACCTGGACCTGGTCGCCGGTGCCAACAGCGTGCTGGTCTCCTCCAGCCACCGGTGAACCCACGCCGGGCCAGCCCGCACCGGACGCCACCCGCACCGGAAGCCACCCACGCCGGGCCAGCCCCACAGCCACGAGCTGGTGAACCCCGGCCACCCTGGTTGGAAGCACCGCGGTCGCGAATGGGCGTGCGCGTACAGTCGGGCGGTGGAGCGTACTGAATCAATGCTGGCGCAGACCCGACCGCCTGGCGTGGCCGACGTCGATCCCGGCAGTGTGTTGTTGCCCGGCCACGACGTGCCGTTGGGTCGGTACACCACGGTGCGGCGGCTGCTTCCGCAGCGCGCCCGCCGGATGGTCGGCGCGTGGTGTTTCGTGGATCATTTCGGCCCGGACGATGTGGCGCAGCGGCCCGGTATGGAGGTGCCGCCGCACCCGCACACCGGGCTGCAGACGGTGACCTGGCTGCTCGACGGCGAGATTCTGCACCGGGACAGCCTCGGCAACGTGCAGCCGATCGTGCCCGGCCAGCTAAACGTGATGACCTCCGGGAACGGTATCGCCCACTCGGAGCGTTCGCCGGCCACTCATCCGCCGGTGATGCACGGTGTGCAGCTCTGGGTGGCTCTGCCGGACCCGGCGCGGGCCGGAGCGGCCGACTTCGCGCACCACGCCGACCTGCCGCGCTGGCGGGACGGCGATCTGGACGTCACAGTGCTGGTCGGCGAGTTCGCCGGGGAGCGGTCACCGGCGGTGGTGCACACCCCGCTGGTGGGGGTGCAGCTGGAGTTGGGCGGCGAGGCGCCGGCGACGATGGCGTTGCGGCCGGATTTCGAGTACGCCGTGCTGGCGATGTCCGGGTCCGCGGAGGCGGCCGGGGTCGGGTTCGAGCCGGGGGCGCTGCTGTATCTGGGCTCGGGCCGCCGGGAGCTGACAGTGCGTGGCGGGGCCGGGGCCCGGTTGCTGCTGTTGGGCGGTACGCCGTTCGAGGAGCCGTTGGTGATGTGGTGGAACTTCGTGGGCCGGTCGCACGAGGAGATCGCCGCCGCCCGGGAGGACTGGATGGCCGGCGACGGGCGCTTCGGTGTGGTCGCCGAGGATTCGGCACCGCCGCTGCCGGCGCCCGCTCTGCCCACGACCCGCCTCAAGGCCCGCGACCGCACCGGCGGCCTGCACGGGTGACGGGCACGTGCGGCCGGTGTGACCCCCGGTGGCGCGGGTAGTCGCCGGCATGGCGACCAGTTTGATCACTCCTGTGGAGGACCGTAAGCGTCTGGCGCGCCGGCTCGCCGGTAGCGGCCGGGGCTTCGCCGAGCAGTACGGGTTCCGGGTGACCAACAACCCGGCGAGCCTGTTCCAGGTGCTGTACCTGTCGGTGCTGCTGGCCCGTCGTGGTGACTTCCGGCGGGCGTTGGACGGGGCGCGGGCGGTGCGCGACGAGGGGTGGGACAGCGCGGCCCGGCTGGCGCGTTCGCTGCACGAGGACCGGGTCCGGGTGCTGCGCGCCAGCGGCCAGCGCGGTGACGTGGACGCGCTGGCCGCTGTGCTGGGTGACCTGGCTCGGACGGTGGTCGAGCGGTACCGGGGTGATCTGCGCCGGTTGCGGGCTGTGGCGCACCACGACCCGGTCCGGGAGCGGGCGCTGCTGGCCGAGCTTCCGGGCGTGGACGATCAGGTCGTCGACCTGTTTCTCCGCGAGGCGCAGGCGTTGTGGCGGGAGGTGGCCCCGGTCGCCGACCGGCGGGCGCTGGCTGCCGCGCGCCGGCTCGGGCTGGGCAGGTCGGCGGACGACCTGGCCGGCCTGGCCACTGGCGAGTCCGAGCAGTTGGCCTGGCTGGTCGGGGCGTTGGCCCGGGTTGACCTTGAGCATCGGTACGCGGAGGTGACCGGTCGGCCGTGACGTGCCCTGGCCCACACTTCCTCAAATTCTGACCAAACGGAGGATGTTCTGCCGTATGGTTGGACCCGGCAGTGCTGGCCGCTCGGTTCGGGCGGGCCTCCACCGCCTGGTGACCGCGACCGGTTCGGATGCGGTTCACCGCCTGGGCAGGCTTGCGTGGCGCCCTGGGTCGCGGTTCGTGACCAGGGGCGCCCGCCTGTCCCGGCCCTTCGATCGGCCCCGCCCCGTGTCACGCTCCGGGGGACCGCGCGGCCGGCTGAGAAGTCCCTCTCACCGCGCCAGACCCGCCAGCAGGTTCACGGTCACGGCGATGATGAACGCGCCGAACAGGTACGACACCATCGAGTGGCGCAGTACCGTACGACGCATCTCGTTGCTGGTCAGGTTGGTGTCGGAGACCTGGAACGTCGTCCCGATGGTGAACGCGACGTACGCGAAGTCGGAGTAGCGCGGCGGTTCGGGTTGGTTGAAGTTCACCCCGCCGTCCGGGCCGGTGTAGTAGATCCGGGCGTACCGGGCGGCGAACACGGTGTGCACCACGAACCAGGAGAGCACCACGCTGAGCACGCCCACGCCGCTGTGCAGCTCCCGGGCGATCCCGGGGGGCGCGCTCTGCGCGCTGGCCACCACCAACCCGACAGCCAGCAGACTGGCCAGGCAGGCGACGAGCAGCAGGACGTCCCGGATCGCCCGGTTCGGGTCCTCGTGGACGGCCAGTCGAGCGGTCCGCTCGGCGTCCATCGGCCAGATCTTGTGCCAGACCAGCACGAGCCAGCTCAGCGCGCCCACGTCCCAGCCGGCCAGCGCGGCGAGCGGCAGTGGCAGCAGCAGCGCGAAGACGCAGCCGGCGATGACGCCGACCACCGCCACCACGGCGAGCTGCTTCGCAGCCGGGAAACGCACGTCCGCTGGCCGGTCGGGGCCGGTCTGGGTCATTCGGGACGCTCCCGGGCCGGGGTGGTGGGCGCCACCGCCGGGTCAGATGCCGCGCAGGTGCTGCGAGACCCGGTTGTGCTTGTCCCGGGCCTGCTCGGCCCGCTGGGCGGGGCCGACCTCGGGCGCCGCCTCGATCCCGGCCGACCGGGCCACCTCGGTCCCGTTGGCGTAGTCGACCGGCGGCAGGGCGCGCAGCGCCTTCAACACGTCCGGCGGGGCACCCTCCCGTTCGGCCTCGCGGACCACGTCGTCCTTCTCGGCCGGGTAGTCCAGGCTCGACAGGTACTGCAGGACGTCGGCGTAGCTCGCCATGGCGTGGGCTCCCTCGGGCATCGATGTGGTGACGACCGGCGGCGGTTACCCGCCCGCCGGCCGGTCACGCCCGCCCGGCGGAGGAAACCGGCGCCGTTTCTCCTCGGCCGCCGCGGGTACCCGCAGACGCCGAACGCGAGCCCAAGGGAGTACGCGATGAACTACGACACCTTCATCGACCAGGTTTCCCAGCGCACCGCCACGTCGTCCGAGCGGGCGGTCGAGCTGACCCGGGCCGTGTTGGAGACGTTCGCCGAGCGGTTGACCGGCGGTGAGGTCCTGGACCTGGCCGCCCAGTTGCCCCAACCGCTGCAACTCGTGCTCAAACCGAGCCCGAGCACCGAGCAGGCGGACCGGTTCGGCGCGGCGGAGTTCGTCGCCCGGGTCGCGTTGCGCGCCGGTGTGCGGGAGGCCGCCGCCGAGGACGCCAGTCGGGCGGTCTTCACCACCCTGCGCGAGGCGATCACCGGCGGTGAGTTCGATGACGTGGTGACCCAACTGCCACGTGACTATCGGGGCTTGATCGAGCAGGCGATGGCCCCGGGCGCGACGTTGCGCCGCGGCTGACAGCGCTCGTACCACGCACACACAGCGGTTTACCAGGGCAACCATCGATGTCCCGCTTGGCGTGGCGATTGCGCCTGGCCTAACCTTGTCGTGCGAGGGGAGTACTTCCCACGAACCATTCCGGTCAGTACGGCGCGCCCGGCGCGCCTCGGGTGGTTGCCCACCAGGTGGTGGGTGAAGGAGACCTCGAACATGACGGTGTTCGAGGAGACCCCACATGAGCCAAGTGTCGTATCTGTCCGCCGCCAGTGACCTGTCGTCGGTGGGCACGCCCACGCTGTGGGCGGTCACCATCATCGGGGTCCTCCTGCTGCTCGTGCTGGACTTCCTGGTCACCCGTCGCCCGCACGAGGTGTCCATGCGGGAGGCCATCGGCTGGTCGGCGTTCTACATAGCGCTGCCGCTGGCGTTCGGCGGCTGGATCTGGTCCCGCTTCGGCTCCCAGCAGGGCGTTGAATACCTGACCGGTTACCTGGTGGAAAAGTCGCTCTCGGTCGACAACCTCTTCGTCTTCATGTTGCTGTTGGCGGCGTTCGCGGTGCCGGCTGTGCTCGCCCAGCGGGTGCTGCTCTACGGCATCGCCGGCGCGCTGGTGCTGCGGGCCGTCTTCATCGCCCTCGGCGCGGCGGCGTTGCAGACCCTCGACTTCGCCTTCCTGCTCTTCGCGATCATCCTCATCGCCACCGCGGTGAAGCTGCTGCGCGATGCCATGTCCGGGCATCAGCAGGAAGTCGACATCAACAAGATGCGTTCGGTGAAGCTGCTGCGCAAGGTCATGCCGGTGGTCGACGACTACCACGGCACCAAGATGACCGTCCGGCAGGGCGCGAAGCGGGCACTCACGCCGTTCGCCCTCGTGGTGGTCGCGGTGCTGGCCACCGACGTCGTCTTCGCGGTCGACTCGGTGCCGGCGGTCTACGGCATCACCGAGGACCCGTACCTGGTGTTCGCCACCAATGCGTTCGCCCTGCTCGGCCTGCGGGCGCTCTACTTCGTCCTGCACGCGGCGCTGAGCCGGCTGGTGCACCTCAGCTACGGCCTGGCCATCATCCTGGCGTTCATCGGCCTCAAGCTGGGTCTGCACTGGGCGCACGGCATCTGGGACAGCGTGCCGCAGATCCCCACCCTGGCCTCGCTGGGCGTGATCATCGGTGTGCTGGTGGTGGTCACGGTGACCAGCCTGCGCGCCACCCGGGGCGGCGACCTGCCCGAGGACCGCAAGGTCGTCGCGGAGCGGCACTGACCGCGCCGCGCCGACTGACGACGGGGTACGCGGGAAAGCTCCCGCCCCCACCGGCGCGGGTGGTACGACTGTGCAATGGGAATCGTGTCACCGGGCTTTCAGGGTCGGCCCCGAACGCAGGAGCCGGCCCTGCCACCCGGCCAGTATCTGACCGAGGACTTTCCGGTGCTCTCGGCCGGCCCGACGCCCCGGGTGTCACTGGACACCTGGGAGTTCGTCATCTCCACCGAGAACGGCAGCGACCACCGGTGGTCGTGGCAGGAGCTGATGGCCCTGCCGCAGGAGACGCCGATGGTGGACATCCACTGCGTCACCCGCTGGTCCAAGCTCGGCACCAACTGGCAGGGCGTCTCACTGGACACGCTGCTCGCCGGCGTCGACACGGGGGCGCACTTCGCGCTGGCGCACTCCTACGGCGGGTACACCACCAACCTGCCGCTCGACGACCTGCGCGGCGGCCAGGCCTGGGTGGTGCACACCTTCGACGGCGCACCGCTGCCCGCCGAGCACGGCGGGCCGGCGCGACTGCTGGTGCCGCACCTGTACTTCTGGAAGTCCGCAAAGTGGGTGCGCGGCCTCCGGCTCAAGACGATGGACGAGCCAGGGTTCTGGGAGACCGCCGGGTACCACGACTACGGCGACCCGTGGCGCGAACAGCGGTACCAGGGTGACTGAGCGCGCCGTGGCGACGAGCACCCAGCGCCGTACGCCCAACCGTTGGCAGGTCGGCCGGCTGGTGGAGCGCCGGGTGGAGACACCGACCGCGCAGACCCTGGTGCTGGAGGTGCCGGAGTGGCCGGGGCACCTGCCCGGGCAGCACGTCGACCTGCGGCTCACCGCCCCGGACGGTTACCAGGCGGCCCGGTCGTACTCGATCGCCGGGCCGGCCGTGGACGGGCCGGGAGGGCCGCGCATCGAGGTGACAGTGCAGCGGGTGCACGACGGCGAGGTGTCGCCGTACCTCATCGATGTCTTCGGGGCCGACGACCCGATCGAGGTACGCGGACCGCTCGGTGGCTGGTTCATCTGGCGGCCCGAGGAGACCGCGCCGGTGCAAATGGTCGCCGGCGGCTCCGGCGTGGTGCCGCTGATGGCGATGATCCGGGCGCGGCGGGCGGTGGGCAGCAAGGCGCCGTTCCGGCTTATCTACTCGGTGCGCACCCCCGGTGACGTGATCTACGCCGACGAACTGCGCCGCCGGGTCCGCGACGACTTCGGGCTGGACGTCGCGTACGTCTACACCCGTGAGGCGCCCGAGGGCTGGCGCGGTGAGCCGCACCGGATCGGGCTCGCCGACGTCAACACGCACGGGTGGCCACCGGACCTGGAACCACTCACCTACGTCTGCGGACCGACCGCGTTCGTGGAGACCGTGGCCGACCTGCTGGTAGGGCTGGGTCACCCGTCGCGCCGGGTCAAGACCGAACGCTTCGGCCCCACCGGCTGACCACCCGCTCACTCACGCAGTGTCGAGGAGATTCGATGACCGAGATGTCGTACCTGGACGGCAACATGCTCGACGGCCCGATGCGTGAGCTGTTCACCGTCGACCTGAGCAGCGCGATGGGCCGCTGTGAGAACTGCGGGACGACCGGCTCGATGGCCAGCCTGCACGTCTACTCGCACGCCCCGGGCCTCGTCGCCCGCTGCCCCTCCTGTGAGGAGGTGATGGTGCGTCTGGTGCGCGGGCCGGACCGGGCCTGGCTGGACATGCGTGGCACCACCTACCTCCAGGTGCCGATGCCGATGGAGCAGACGTTCCCCGGCCCGCTCTGACGGAACGCTCGCCCGGCTGAGGCACCATGGCCGGATGAGCACCGGTCGATGGCGTGGTGTGCCGCTCGCGGTCCGGTGCGTGGTGGCTGTCGCCGTGCTGGTCTTCGCCTACGGCACCGCGGTGCACGTGGTGCAGTTGCTCCTGCCCCAGTTCGGCCCGCAGCTCGACCTGCCCGGGTGGCTGACGTTGTACTTCACGTCCCTGACGCTGTGGGACCCGTTGGCGGCGTTGCTGTTGGCCGCTCGACGGGTGCAGGGGCTCGTGCTGGGCTGCGCGGTGCTGGTGACGGACGCGACCGCGAACGGGTACGCCAACTACGTGCTGGACCCGGCGGGCGGCGTCACCCCGGGCCGGATCGGGCAGGCCGTCATCACCGCCCTCGCCGTCGGTCTCGTCGCGCTCACCCCGTGGCTCACCCCGTGGTTCGCCCGGTCCGCGGTCCAGCGGCACTGACCCGGTCCGCTACCGCGTATCCCGGTCGACCTGGGCGAGGACAGCGCGCACGGCGTCGACCACGGCGGCGGGTTGGTCCTTGTGGATGTAGTGGCCGCTGTCGGGCACCACGACGTGGACGCCGCGTGCGAAGACCGCTGCGGTCTGGTCGGCGAGGTCACCGGAGCGCTGTCGTAGGGCAGCGGGCTTGCCGCGGCTCGCGGTCAGGATTCTCATCGGTACGTCGGGGGCGGCCGACGTCGCACGCGCGGCGCGCACCTCCCGGGTGCAGGTGTTGGCGAGGCGGTTCTCCGCCCGAATCGTCGTGACCTGACCGAACGTGCGATAGCTGGCCCGGTACGCCTCGGTGATCAATGCCTGGATTTCCAGGTCGTCGGTGCAGCGCTCAGCGAGCGTGCGGCCCATGTTCGCCGCGATCCGATCGAAGAGCCCGATGGCCTTGAGCACCGGAATGGCGTTGAGCAGGAGATTCGATGAGACACGGAGAGCCAGTGGCACCTCTGCTGTGCTGTCCTCGTGGAACGGATCGAGCAGGACCAGGCCGAGCGTCCGGTCGGGACTGGCGAAAGCGGTTAGTTGGGCGAGCAGCCCGCCCCAGCTGTGACCGACCAGCACGGCGGGGCCGACGTCGTCCAGGAGTGCCACGAGGTCGCGCACCTGGGAGTCCAGTGTCAGCCGCGAGGTGGGGTCGCTGGCGCCCAGACCGGCTCGGTCGTAGGCGATGACGCGGGACCTCTCGGCCAGCGAGGGGAGGACGACGGCCCAGTCCAGCCCCACCTCGCCGGCCCCGGAGACCAGGACGACCGGTGGCGTGGCGCTGCCGGCTGCCACCCACCGCAACTGTCGGCCGGACTCCCTGGTCAGCCGGCCACTGTCGACACCAGCCGGCACCAGGCTGGACAGCGCGACGACGACGGGGTCCTGCGACTCGGTATCCATTCGGCCTCCTCGTCACGGCGCTTCTGATCGACGTCGGCTCGGTCGGGTGCACGTGGTCCGGTCACAAAGCGAGGGCCCGGTTAGTGGCGGAGGAGATCGTAGGCCTGGGCGAGGCCGTCGGCCCATGGCGCGTCGTAATCACGTTCCCACGCGCGGTGCAGACGCTCGCGGGTCTCTGCTCGACGTAACCAGTCGCCGAGGACGCTCGGCTTCGGCTTCGCGAAGTTGAGCCTGGCGACCATCTCGGCCAGGTGACGGTCCGCCGACGAGGTGAGCGTGGCGTCCCAGACGTCGAGGAATCGTTCGACGCGCTTGCCGGCCGCGCTAGCCGCGTCGAGGAAGGTCGCCGGATCGCTGAACGACCCGAGCCGCGCCGGGTGGTCCGCCAGCAACGAGCGCCACACCGCGTCGAGGTATGCGTCGACGGCCTCCTGCTCGACCCGCGGCCAGGTGCGCCACTCCTGACGGGGGAGTTTGCCCAGGACGATGGTCGGTTCCAGGTCGTCGGACCCGAGCAGGCGCTCAAGGAGTACGGGGAGCAGGGCCTTCACGTCCGCCCGACTGCCGACCGTGTTGCCGAGGCTGATGGTCAGTGAGAACAGGTCGTGCTCGTCGACCAGCACCGAGCCCCGGCAGTGCGGGCAACCGTCGAGCACCGCACGGCGCGGGTACCGGCCGAACGCGTCCCGTACGCCCGCCAGGGCCGTCGTCAACTCGTTCTCCACCGGCCGATTCTCGCATCGACGACTCACTGCGCGGTGCCCGCGAGCAGCCACCGCCGGACGGGGATCTCCAGCAGCACCCGCTCGCTGTCCGGGCCGACCTGCCGGCCGACGTCCCAGCCGTCGTATTTGCGCGCGAACGCCTCCACGATCGGGCTCGGGAATCCACTTCGGTGCACGCGGGCGGCGCCCTCCGCCACCACCGGCGCGTTGCCGTTCTCCAGAGCCACTGACACCCGTGGGTCGGCCACGACGTTGCGGGCCTTGACGCTGCGGCTCTCGCAACCGACCCAGAACGTCGCGGAAAGGTAGACGAACCAGACCGGCGTCAGGTGCGGGGACCCGTCGCGCCGCACCGTGCACAGCCAGACGTTCAGCTCCCCCGACAGTCGCTCCTGGATGTCGGCCGGGGGGATCGAGGGGGTTCGGCTCACCGGGCCAGTGGATCACAACGCCGCACGTTCCGCCGACGGTCTTTCACCTGCTGCGGGCCCGCGTGCGGGGCTGGGGTGTGGCCCCGCCCTACCGGGGATGAAGCAGCCCGACAACCGGCCACGCCCCGCGCCCGCACCGCGGCGGCGTACCTCACCGCATGACCCGAAACTCGGGTGCGGTCGACCGGGCACAGCCATAGGCTCCCGCTCCGACGGCTGTCACGGCGTCCGGTCCGATGGGAGATGAGCGCAGCGATGACTGCACACCTGTTCGCGATCAGCTTCGACGCGAGCGAGCCTCTGCGGCTCGCGCAGTTCTGGTCCGGGCTCCTGGGGCGGGAGATCGCCGACGATCCCCACGAGGGCGTCCTGCTCCTACCCGCCAACGACAACGGGTACCACATCCGCTTCGCCCCGAACCCGCAGCCGAAGGTGGTCCAGAATCGAATGCACTTCGATCTGACCAGCAGTTCGCTGGAGGACCAGCGGCAGACGGTGGCCAGGGCACTGGAGCTCGGTGCGCGGCACGCCGACATCGGGCAGGGCCCGGAGATCGATCACGTGGTGCTCGCCGACCCCGAGGGCAACGAGTTCGACGTCATCGCACCGGGCAACAACTTCCTCGCCGGCTGCGGCTTCGTCGGCGCGCTGGCCTGCGACGGGTCGCAGGCGGTCGGCTACTTCTGGAGTGCGGCGCTGGGCTGGCCGCTGGTCTGGGACCAGGGCGAGGAGACCGCGATCCAGTCGCCGCACGGCGGCACGAAGATCAGCTGGGGTGGCCCACCGCTGATGCCGAACGGCGGCAGGGATCGGGTGCGTTTCGACCTCGCCCCGGGTGTCGACGGCGATTGGCAGGCCGAGGTCGACCGGCTCCTCTCGCTCGGGGCGACCCAGGTCGACACCGACCTGGGCGGGGCAGGCCGACTGGTGCTGGCCGACCCCGATGGTCAGGAGTTCACAGTGCTGACGTCCCGCTAACCTGGCCGACGCCCACCCACCCGACGGCCGGTTGGACAACGGCGGCACCCGTCGGTCAGAGTGATCCGCCGTGAGATACCTGCGTACCGGTGGCCCCGCCGCGATCCGGCGACCCCGGCCCACCGACTCGGACGAGTTCGTCGCCGCCGCGCGGCGCAGTCGGGACCTGCACCACCCCTGGTTGGCCGCGCCGGCCAACCAGGAGGAGTACGAGAACTATCTGCGCCGGATCCGTCGCCGCGACAGCGCCGGCTACCTGATCTGCGACCGGGCCAGCGGCGAGATCGCCGGCTACGTGAACATCAGCGGGATCGTGCTCGGCGCGCTGCGTGGTGGCTTCCTGGGGTACGCGGCGTTCCTGCCGTACAGCGGGACCGGGCACGCCTCGGCGGGCGCCGCCCTGGTGATCGACCACGCGTTCACCTCGGTCGGGTTGCACCGGCTGGAGGCGAACATCCAACCGGGCAACGAGCCGTCGCGGCGGGTGGCCCGCAAGTTGGGTTTCCGGTTGGAGGGCTTCTCCCCGGACTACCTGTTCATCGACGGCGCCTGGCGCGACCACGAGCGCTGGGCCATCACCGCACCAAATCCCGCCTGACCGCCGGCCCGGCCGCGCGCCTGTTTGCTCCGGAGGGTCGGGAATGGTTGCTTCCAACGGGGCGGCCGCGCCGGAGAGCTGTCGGCACCAGGTTCAGGTCTCATGATTTCCCCTGGTAGGCGGACGCGGCGACGAGCTTTCACCCGGAGTGGGTGATGACGCCTGGTGTACGGCCTTCCTACGGTGGGTGTCATGGCTGTTGTGCGTGCGACCCCGGCGAACCCCACCCCCGGCATGGTCGCTGCGGCCAACGAGGCCGGAGATCAACGGTCCATGCCACCAGAGCTGGGCCCCGACTCCCTCGCGGTGCTCAGCGGCCCCACCTTCCTCTACGCCAACTCGCTTGGCGACGTGCCCCCGGGCAGCATCGGGGGTCTGGTTCACCTGGACACCCGCCTGCTCAGCTGCTGGACGCTGACCGTCAACGGCAGCGAGCTGCTGGCGCTGCGCGCCGAGACCATCGACCACTACTCCGCGCAGTACGTGCTCACGAACCCCGACCTGCCCGGGCTGCCCCCGAACAGTTTGGGCGTGGAACGGCTGCGGTACGTCGGCGAGGGCTTCCACGAGCGGGTGGAGCTGCGCTCGTTCCGGCCGGAGCCGGTCCGGGTGGAGCTGCGGCTGGCCGTCGGCGTCGATTTCGCCGACCTCTTCGAGGTCAAGTCGGTGGTCCGGGACCGGTCCGCCGAGATCACCCGCGACCACGCGGCCGACGGCTCCGAGCTGTGTTTCTCGTACCGCAACGGGGACTTCCGGGTGCAGACCCGGGTGTGTTGCCAAGCGCCGGCGGACCGGGTCGAAGGCGACGAGCTGATCTGGGACCTTGAGCTGCGCCCGCGTGAGCAGTGGCAGGTCGACCTGCACGTGCCACTGCCGTCCGGGGTGGGGGTGGTCGAGCCGGTTCGCGGAGACATCGCCGACGTCATCCATGGCCGGGCCGACGATCCGCTGCGCCGGTGGACCGAGGATCGGGCCGTGCTGCGCGGCGACAACCAGGCCCTGGAGCGCACCGTGCGACGGTCCCGGGACGACCTCGCCGCGTTGCGCCTCGACCTGGAGGTCAAGGGTCAGCGGATCATGCTGCCGGGGGCGGGGCTTCCGTGGTTCCTGGCCGTCTTCGGCCGGGACACCCTGATCACCGCGTACCAGACTCTCGTCGCCGGGCCGACGCTGGCCAAGGGGGCCCTGCTCGCGCTGGCGCGGCTCCAGGGCGACAGGTGTGACGACTTCACCGACGAGGAACCCGGCAAGATCCTCCACGAGGTGCGTAGCGGCGAGCTGACCCGCAACGGGACCAAGCCGTACGGCCCGTACTACGGCAGTGCCGACGCCACCCAGCTGTGGCTGATCCTGCTCTCCGAGTACTGGCGGTGGACCGGCGACGACGAGACGGTCCGCCGCCTACGGGACAACGCGCTGGCCGCCCTGCGCTGGATCGACGAGTACGGCGATCGGGACGGCGACGGTTACGTCGAGTACGGCACGCGCTCCCCGGAGGGGTTGGGCAACCAGTGCTGGCGGGACTCGCCGGACGGGGTGTGCTTCGCCGATGGGCGCATCCCGGTGCTGCCGCTGGCGACCAGCGACATCCAGGGCTACACCTACGACGCGAAGATCCGCCTGGCGGAGTTGTTCGACGGTCCGTTGGCCAACCGGGCCCTGGCGAGGCGGCTGCGCGACGAGGCTGGCACGCTGCATGAGCGGTTCAACCGGGACTTCTGGATCGAGGAGCGGGGCGGCTACTACGCGGTCGCCCTGGACGGCGACAAGAACGTTGTCGACGCGAAGACCTCCAGCATGGGTCACCTGCTGTGGAGCGGGATCGTGCCGAGGGAGCGGGCCGACGCGGTGGTGCGACAGCTGATGTCGCCGGACATGTTCTCCGGGTGGGGCATCCGCACGTTGTCGCGCGAGGAGTCGCTCTACAACGCCGTCGGCTACCACCTCGGCACGGTGTGGCCGCACGACAACTCGATCGCCGCGCTCGGCCTGGCCCGCTACGGCTACCGGGCCGAGGCGAACCGGATCAGCCTGGCGTTGTTCGAGGCGGCGGAGCAGTTCGGTCACCGTCTGCCCGAGGCGCTCACCGGATTCGCGCGCGAGCGCATGGTGTTCGCGGTGCCGTACCCCACCGCGTGCAGCCCGCAGGCGTGGGCGGCGGGCACCCCGCTGGCCCTGGTCCGCGCGATGCTGGGGCTCAACCCGATCGACGGGCGCTTGGCGCTCGACCCGGACATTCCCGAGGAGCTGGGGCGGATCACGGCCGACCGGGTACGGGCTTTCGGCCAGGAGTGGGGCGTGGAGGCGGTGTGCACCAGCGGCCACGTCCGGCTTCAGCCGAGCTGAGCACGGCTGGCGCCTAGGACGTTTGTCGCGGGCCTCGACGGGAAACGGCCCGCAATGACGAAACCTCGTGTGGTGATCGTGGGGGCCGGGTTCGCCGGTTACCACGCGGCGAAGACGTTGAGCCGGATCGCCCGGGACCGGGCCGAGATCGTGGTGCTGAACTCCACCGACTACTTCCTGTACCTGCCGCTGTTGCCCGAGGTGGCGGCCGGGGTGGTCGAGCCCAAACGGATCGCCGTGCCGCTGACCGGGACGCTGAAGGGCGTACGGGTGGTGGTCGGCGAGGCGGACCACGTCGACCTGCAGAACCGCTGGGTCGGCTTCACCCAGGCCGAGGGGGAGAAGAACCGGCTGGCGTACGACCGGCTGGTGCTCGCCGTGGGCAGCGTCAACAAGCTGCTGCCGATCCCGGGAGTGACCGAGTACGCGCACGGCTTCCGTGGCCTCCCCGAGGCCGTCTACCTGCATGATCACATCGTCCGGCAGCTTGAGCTGGCCGAGCAGGCCGAAGACCCGGCCGAGCAGCAGGCCCGGTCCACGTTCGTGGTGGTCGGGGCGGGCTACACCGGCACCGAGGTCGCGGCCCACGGGCAGCTGTTCACCGACGCGTTGCACGCCCAGCGGCCCCGGCTCACCGTCCGGCCCCGCTGGATGCTGCTCGACGTGGCGTCCCGGGTGCTGCCGGAGTTGGACAAGCGGATGTCGGACACCTCGCACAAGGTGCTCAACCGGCGTGGGGTGGACGTGCGGATGGGTACCTCGGTGGCCGAGGCGACCTGCGACGGGGTGAAGCTCACCGACGGCGAGTACGTGCCGACCTGCACCCTGGTGTGGTGTGTGGGGGTGCGCCCCGACCCGTTCGTCAACGAGCTGGGCCTGCGGACCGACCGGGGTCGACTGGTCACCGACGAGTTCCTCAACGTTCCCGGTTATCCGGAGGTGTACGCGTGCGGTGACGCCGCCGCGGTGCCGGACCTCGTCAACCCGGGCAAGGTGTGCGGGATGACCGCCCAGCACGCGCAGCGGCAGGGCAAGCGCGCGGCGTACAACATCGCCGCGTCGTACGGTTTTGGCCGGCGTAAGCCGTACAAGCACCACGACCTGGGCTGGGTCGTCGACCTGGGTGGCAAGGACGCGGCGGCGAACCCGTTGCACGTCAACCTGGGCGGGTTGCCGGCCAAGGCGGTCACCCGGGCGTACCACCTGATGGCGATGCCGGGAAACCGCACGCGGGTCAGCGCCGACTGGGCGTTGGACGCCGCGTTGACCCGGTCCGCGGTCCAGTTGGGGCTGGTGCCGGCCAACGCGGTGCCGCTGGAGAGCACCACACCCGAGGTCGCGACCCGGTCCCGCTGAGCGGGCCGCCTGGTCGTCGGAGGGCAGGCCGGTGGCGGCACCGGCCGCACGTGCGACGGTCAGTCGGTGGAGCCGGCCGGCCGTGCGGACCGCGCGGCCGGACCCGCCGGCGGCGCGGGCCGCAGCCGGCGCGGGCCGTACTCGCGCAGCAGGGTCTGGACGATGCCGGCGGCGGGGATGGCCAGCAGCGCGCCGAGCAGACCGGCCAGCTCCGCCGCGAGCAGCACACTGACCAGCACCGTCAACGGGTTCAGCCGGACCGCGCGGGACAGGATCAGCGGCTGGAGCAGGTGGTTCTCCAGCTGTTGGTAGACGACGAAGAAGACCAGCACCACCACCCCGGCGGTGGGGGAGTGCAGGAAACCGGCACCGGCCGCGATCACCGCGCCGAGGGTCGCCCCGACCAGCGGTATCAGGTCGGCCACCGCCACCAGCAGGGCGATCACCGCCGCGAAGGGCACCCCGGTGAGGGTCAGCACCACGAAGGTCAACGCCCCGCAGATCACGCTGATCAGCAGGTTCCCGGTGAGGTAGCCGGTGACGGTGCGTGAGACCTCCCGGCCCACCCGGCGCAGCCGCTCGCCCTGACCGTCCCCGGCCGCCGCGAGCAGGCCGCGGGTGAGCCGCGGAGCCTCCAACACCATGAGGTACGCCAGCACGATGACAGTGACCAGCCCGGCGACCGACTCGACGACGCCGCGCAGCACACCGACCGCGGGTTGACGCAGCCGGCCGCCGAGGTCGCGCAGCTGCTCGGAGTGCTCGCTGACGTAGCGGCGTGCCCCGGTGCGCTCCAGCGCCTGCCCCACCGGGCCCTGTCCGGCGCGGGCCTCCCGTAACAGCTCGGGCGCCCGGTCGGCGAAGCGGCCCAACTCCCCGAACAACGGCACCAGGATGAGCGCGGCCAGGATCACCAGCAGTACGAACGCGGCGAGGAACACCAGCAGGGTGGCCAGCGCCCGACGCCGGACGAAACGGCGTTGCAGCCGGTCGACGAGCGGTTTGAGCGCGACGGCGAAGAACGCGGCGACCACCGCCCAGACCAGCACCCGGCGGGTCGCGTACACGAAGCCCAGCGCGAGCGCTGTCGCCAGCACCAGACCGATCACGATCAGAGTCCGGCGGCCGGTCGCCCGATCGTCGACGTCGCTCATCCGGCGGGCCTTCCCCGCGCGGACCGTCGGAAACCCGGCATTGCGGGCACAACGGCGATCAGTGGCGGGAGTTGTCGTCCGCGTCGGCGACGGGATGGGCGCCGGCAACGAACGTGTCGAGCGCGGCGGCGTGCAGCAGCCCGCCGGGCACCGGGTCACGCAGTGCGGCCACCGCCAGCCGGGCCACCGGCAGCCCGCCGGCGCGGGAGGTCGCGGCCAGCACCAGGTTGCCGTACCTGCGGCCGCGCAACATCCGCCGGTCGCCGACCACGCACACGTCGGCGAAGATCGCCCGCAAGGTGGCCACCTGCACCCGGGTGCCGACCAGCGGCGGCAGGTCGGTGACGTTGACCAGGTAAAAGCCGTCGGGGCGCAGGACGCGGGCCACCTCGGCGGCGAACTCGACGGTGCGTACGTGCCGGGGCATCCGGGCCGCCCGGTAGATGTCGGCGATCACCAGGTCGTGCCGGCCGTCCGGGGTGCTGGTCAGGGCGTCCCGGGCGTCGGCGACCTCCACCCGCACCTCCGGCGGCAGCGGCGGCAACTCCCGGGCCACCAGGTCGACCACCGCAGCGTCCCGCTCGACGACCCGTTGCGGGGAGCCGGGCCGGGTGGCGGCCAGCCAGCGGGGCAACGTCAAGGCGCCGCCACCGAGGTGCAGGACGTTCAGTGGGGCGCCGGCCGGGGCCGCCACCTCCACCGCCGAGGCGATCCGCCGGACGTACTCGAAGTGCAGGTGTCGGGGATCCTCGACATCCACGTACGACTGCTCGACCCCGGCGGACAGCAGCGTCCGCCCGGTCCGGCGGACCGGGTCGGCGACCAGTTCCAGCCGGTCGGCAGCGCGGTTCATGTCCGGCACGCTAGCCGAGCCCTTGGCGCACCCGGCACGGCGGACGGGCCGGCGGAGCGGGGTCGCCCCCGGTCCGCCGGCCCGACGGCGTCGTGGTGGCCGGTCAGCCGCCGGCCATCCCGGCCCCCACCTCGTCGATCGCGTCGTCGATCTGGCGGGCGAGGTCCACGTCGAGCGCGGTGACCCCGTTGGCCTGGCTGGTCCGCACTGTCAACACGGCGGCGGTGTCGCCCGGACGCCCGATGCTCGGGCCGCGGCCGTTGTCCTGGCGCAGCCGGTCGAGCCGGGCGAGCACCCGGTCCAGGTTGTCGGGCGGCAGTGCGACCACCCGGTAGAGGCCCTGGCTGTCGCCGGCCCAGTAGGGCAGGTCGTCCAGCGCCGCGCTGATCTCGTCGGCGTCCAGGGTGGGTGTGGTGGTGGAGGCGCCCACCAGGCCGCCGCCGGCCTCCGGCGGGTTCAACAGGTCGCGCAACCCGTCGGGTACGTGCAACGACTCGACCAGGTCGCCGTCCTGCTCGGCGAGCGCGGCGATCGTCGCCTCGGCCTGGTACCGGGCCTGCTCCGGGGTGTTGCCGCTGATCCGGCCCACCTCGGCCAGGAAACCGGGCAGGTCCTGGTGCCGTTCGATGCCGTCGACGGGCAGCACGTCGTGCAGCGACGCCGGCACCGCTGCGAGCAGCCGCTGCCGCTCGGCGGCCTCCAGGGCGAACGCGAGGACCAACACTGTCGCCTCGGTGCCCACCTTGGCGGTCTTGAAGTCGACCCCGGCGCGACGCCGGACCTCGTCGACCAGGTCGTGGTAGCCCACGCTGTTCACACCGGCCGCGCCGCTCGGCGGGGACGGCTGCGGTCGCGGGTTGTCGGCGCTACCGACCGGCGGCGGTGCCGGCCCGCCGCGCGTGCTGTCCGACTTGTGCGTTCCGGCCGCTGGCGGGCCGGCCCGCTTACCCGCGTCGAGGCTCGTGAGCTGCTTGGACGCGCTCAGGCTGGCACCGATCTCGCTGGGCTGGCGATTCTGCTCCCGGGCCTGCCGGGCCAGTGCCCGGCGCCTCTGGTTGTCGCCCTCCATCTGCTTGCGCATGGTGGCATCCCTTCCGCTGGGGATCGTGGCTGCGCCAGTCGCCTTCCCGCCGTCCCGGAGAAGGAAACGGAGGCCGCCGGCCGGGTCGGACGGGCCTGCGCCACGCTTCATCCGGCGGGGGTGAGGGGTGCTCACCCGCACGGCCCGCACGATCGGGTCAGGACCGGAGTTCTTCCGAGGTACGCGGAAGGAAGGTCGTCATGAAGGAAGTTGTCGAGATCGTCCCCGCTCGACCCGGCTGGTACGCCCGCTGGCAGCTCACACCCGAGCTCACCAGGTGTTACCCGGTGAGCCTGTGGGCGCTGCTGGAGGAGGCCGACGGAACGGGCCGCGAGGTGATCGGGATGGACTGCATCGGTCAATGGCCCGGCGCGGACGACAACGAGGCGGGTGGGCAGTTCGTCCGCTACCTGTACCAGACGCCCGATTCGGGGGAGCCGGAGGACGTGGACCCGGCCCCGATCGGCGAGCTGCGTGAGGACGGCCCCCGGCTCCAGCCGATGACGGCACCCTAGACATTCCTCCGGCCCCCGACCCCAGGTCCCAGGGTCGGGGGCCACCCCGTTCCGCTTCCCGGGGGTGGCCTACGGGTCAGCCGATGGCGCGCACGTCGTCGTCGGCGTACGCCTCGGCGAGCAACTCACTCAGGCCCGTGCGGTCCAGCATCCGCTGAAGCTGAGAGCTGACCCCGGTCAGTCGGATCGCCCCGGCGGCCCGGTGCACCATCAGCAGCGCGCTGAGCCCGGAGGAGTCGCAGAGGGTCACCCCGGTCAGGTCGACCAGAACCGGGGCGTCACAGTCGCCGCGCAGCTCGGCCGCCGCGGCGACCAGGTCGGGCGCGCTGTCGTAGTCGAGTTCGCCGGTCAGCCGGAGTCGGACGTTCCCGGCGGCGAGCCGGGTTGTCTCGATGGTCAACAGCTGATCGGGCATCCCACCATTTTCCTTGTCCAGCGACAAAACGCAAAGCGGGGGCGGCGAAGCGCCCTCGTGTCCCTCGTCCGACACCCCCGCCGTGGCGGTGTCCGTCACCTGCCGTGAGATGCCGCTTTCCGGGTTCCGGCGTAGGGTGGCTGGAGAGTTTTGACAGTGGACGCCGGTTCCGGCACGGGTTCGGTGAACGACAAGGAGTGAGGCTCAGCTGGTGACTGCTTCCGACGTCAGGGACTGGGACCCAGGCGACGGACGGCTCTCCATGCCGAGCACGACTCGACCCTCGGCGTGGTCCGCCGACGTTCGCCGCCCCACAGCGGCCCTGCCGCCGCTGGCCCCCGACCGGGGGCAGGCCACCCCTGACTGGTTAGAGGTCGTCGAGCACTTCAGGGAAGGGCTGGTGGTCTGCGACGCCGATGGCGTCGTGCGGCACGTCAGCCCGGTGGCTGAGCGGTTGCTGCCCGAGGTGACGCCCGGCGAACTGCTCAGCGCGGCCGGTGTGCCCGGGTTGAGCGAAGGCGTCCCCGGGAGCTTCACCCATCGCGGGCGCCGGCTCACCGCGCGCCAGGTGCCGCTCTCCGGTGACCGCTGCTGCTGGTACGTCGAGGACGTCACCGACAGCGTCAGCCGCGCCGACGCGCTGCTCGCCGAACGGGCTCGCTCGGCATTCCTGGCCGTGGTCGGCGACAAGCTGGGCAACCCACTGCACCCCGACCGGGCCGCCGCCGCGGTCGTCCGACTCGCCGTTCCGACCCTGGCCGAGGTGGCGGTGCTGGTGCTCGCCCCGCGGGCCGGGCGCGCCCGCTGGTGGCGGGCCTCACGCACCGACGACGAGGTGCCGACGGTGGACAGCGGTGTACTGGCCGGCGGCGAGCTGCCGACCGCCATCGCCGACGGGTTGACCGGGGCCGAGCCGCACGCGGTGGACTGGCTGGTCGAGCAGGCGGTCGACGCCGGTTGGCTGCCGGGGCTGGCCGGCACCGAGAGCGCTGCCCGGGTCGTCCCGCTGCCGGGGCGCGACGAGCCGGTCGGTGTGCTGCTGGTGGCCCGTCGCGCCACCCGCTGGTACGACGAGGACGACGTGGAGCTGGTCCGGGCGTTCGCGGCCCGCGCCGGCGCTGCGTTGACCACCGCGCTGCTCTACCGCGACCAGGCCGAGGTGGCCGACACCCTCCAGGCCAGCCTGCTGCCGGTCGAGCCGGCCGAGGCCGTCGGTGTGCAGTGGGGCACCGCGTACCGGCCCGCGCAGGCGGGGCTGCGCATCGGCGGCGACTTCTACGGTTCGCACCGGCTCACCGACGGTGGTTCGGTGTTCTTCCTCGGCGACGTGTCGGGCAAGGGTGTCGAAGCCGCCGTCTTCACCGGCCAGCTGCGCCAGTGCCTCCAGGCGCTGCACCGGTTGGAGTCGAACCCGGCGCGGTTGCTGCGGCTGCTCAACGACGCGTTGCTGGAGACGACCCAGGCGCACGGCCAGGGCCGCTTCGCCACGATCGTGCTGGGTGTGGCCCGCCCGGAACGCGACGGTGGCCTCACCCTCACCATGGCCGGCGGCGGGCACCTGCCACCACTGGTGCTGCGCGCCTCCGGTGAGGTGGAGACGGTGCCGCTACGCGGCATGCTGATCGGGGTGGTGCCCGACCCCCGCGTCGGAGAGGTGACAGTGCGGCTGGCGCCGGGCGAGACCTGCCTGCTCTACAGCGACGGCGTGACCGAGGCACGGGGCGGCCGGCGCGGAGACGAGCAGTTCGGCCCCGAGCGGCTGGTCACGGCGCTGACCGGCTGCCAGCGGATGCCCGCGCCGGCCCTGGCCGAACGGGTCGAGCAGATCACCTGCGACTGGCTGGCGCAGGGCGACCACGACGACATCGCCGTGCTGGCGCTGCGGGCGGCCGGCCTGAGCGGGCGCGGGGCGCGGCACCTGCACTCGGTGCCCGCCGGCATCGACCAGACAGAGGAGACTGACGCGTGACCGCCGCCACGGCCACCACCGATCTCGCCGACGCGTACTCCGGGTACCTGGACCACCTCGCCGACGCCGACGAGTACGCCGCGACCGACCTGGCGATCGGCCTGCTCGACGCGGGCGTCCCGGCGGAGCGGGTGCTGCTCGACCTGGTCGCGCCCGCCCAGGCCGAGGTGGGCGAGCGGTGGGCGCGCAACGAGTGGAGCGTCGCCCAGGAGCACGCGGCCACCCACATCAGCGAGCAGGTGGTGGCGGCGGTCTCCGCGCACGTCAAGGCGCGGCCGACCGGCGGCCGGGTCGTGGTCGCCTGCATGGACGGCGAGTGGCACGCGCTGCCACCCCGGCTGGTGGCCGAGGTGCTGCGGTTACGCGGGTGGCAGGTGACCTTCCTGGGCGCCAGCGTGCCCGCGGCGCACCTCGTGTCGTACCTGCACCGCTACGACGCCCACGCGGTCGCGCTGGCATGCGCACTGCCGATGCGCCTGCCGTACGCCCACCGGATGATCGAGGCCTGCCGCCGCTCGGACGTGCCGGTGGTGGTCGGCGGGCGTGGGTTCGGCACGGACGGCCGGTGGGCGCGCCGGCTCGGGGTGGCCTGGGCACCGGACGCGCCCTCGGCGGCGGAGTTGATCGCCGACGAGCGGGCGCTGCGCGGGGCGCCGCCGGCGCGGCTGGCCCACCTGGCCGACGACGAGTACGCCAGCCTGGTGCGCCGTCGCGGTGAGCTGATCGACAGCGCGTTGGCGGAGCTACGGGAGCGGGTGCCGGCGGCACGGGCGTACACCGCCGCGCAGCTTGACGCGACAGTGAGCGACCTGGGCCACATAGTGGATTTCCTGGCCGCGGCGGTCTACGTGGACGACCCCTCGTTGTTCACGGAGTTCGTGGAGTGGCTGTCGGGGATTCTGGGCAGTCGTGGGGTGCCCGCCGGGGCCATCGTCCTGCCGCTGGAGCACTACGCCGCCGCGTTGCGGGACTTCCCCCGGGCGGCGCGGGCGCTGGCGCTGGGATGCGCGGCGCTGCCCGCCACCGCCCGCTGACCGACCCGCTGGTGGCACCCGGAGCGATCACCGCGCTCGGCGGCGGACGAGTCAGCTCTGCGTATACTTGCCGGACTGCAAACGTCCCACCCGAGGGTGGAGCGAGGGGGAGAACGGTGACGTTCAGCGTCAACTACGTCGAGCGCGACGGTGGTGGCGCCTGCCTGCGGCTCGTGGGCGAGCTGGACCTGAGCACCGCCCCCGAGCTGACCGCCGCGCTCGACCGGCTCACCGCGGCGGGCGAGACCCGGGTCCTGCTCGACCTGACCGACCTCACGTTCTGTGACTCCACCGGGATGGCCGTGTTCGTCCGGGGTGACAATCAGGCGGCGGCCGACGGGGGGTGGCTCCGGCTCACCGGCGCCCACGGGAGGGTCGAGCGGGTGCTGCGCGTGACCGGTCTCGCCGACGTGTTGCGCTACGAACCGGAGTCGGTCGACCCCGCGTCCCGCAGTGCTTCATGATGGGCTAGATTTCCCCGCCAGCATTTCCCCCGCCAACGCGGTGACCGTCAGGGTCCCGTCCCCGCCGACTTCGAGGCAGGTAGTGATGGGCGTAGACAGCCCGCAGCCGGTACGCATCCTGGTGGTCGACGACGACCCGGGTGATGTGCTGATGATCGAGGAGGCGCTGGCGGACTCCGACGTCGACAAGATCATCGACGTGGTGAGCGACGGCGAGGAGGCGATGGAGTTTCTCCGCGCCGAGGGCCGGCACGAGCAGGCCCGCCGACCGGACGTGATCCTGCTGGATCTGAACATGCCGCGGATGGACGGTCGGCAGGTGCTCGGGGCGGTCAAGCAGGACGAGGATCTGCGGACCATCCCGATCGTCGTGCTGACCACCTCGAACGCCGACACCGACATCGTCGGCAGTTACACGTTGCAGGCCAACGCGTACGTCACCAAGCCGATCGACCTGGACGACTTCAACGACGTGGTTCGCCGCATCGACGAGTTCTTCGGCCGGGTCGTCGTGCTGCCCAAGCGCACCTGAGGCCTGCGCCACCCGCGCGCATGCTGAACATTTTTCCCGAACCCCCTCGGCGTGAGCGGTCGCGGCCGAGGATCCAGGTGGGGAAGTAACAGCAGCTGCCTGGGGGGCGACAGTATGAGGTTCTCCGTCGTTGAGACCGGTTACGACCAGCGACAGGTGGATTACTGCCTGGACGAGTTGGGAATCCGGCTGTCCCGGCTCGCGGCGCGGGCCGAGGGCGCGGCCGGGGCGGGCCGGGAGTGGGACGAGATCCGCCAGGAGGCAGCCTGGCTCAGTGGGCTCCTGCAGCGACTCGATCTGGGCGACGTCGCCGCCCCCCGGTACGCCGGTGACGCGGTGCGGCGCGAGGCCGCCGAGATCCGGGCCCAGGCCCGCGCCGAGCTGGACGAGGCCCGCGAGGAGGCCCGACGGGTGCGGGAGCGGGCGTACGCGGAGGCCGTGCAGGCCCGACGTGACTTCGAGGCGGCGCTGGACGCTCGCCGACGGCGCGAGGTGCGGGTGGACGAGATCCTCAGTCAGGTGACGGTCGACCAGGTGCCCGCCGACACTCCCACCGCAGCCGCCGGGGTGCCGGGCAGCCGGGTCGGGGTCGGCGGCCCGGACGCGGGCGCGGAGCCACCGCCGGGCCGTCGCTGAGACGCGCGGGCGTGGTGCCCTTCTGGCTCAGGCGGTGAGCGCCGCCGCGACGGTGGTCGCCCGGTCCTCGTGCTGGGCGTACGCATCCGGGTAGGCGGAGATCTGCACGGCCTGGGCGGCGGCGGTGACGCTCATGTCCTGCCAGCCGGGGATCTCGTTGAGCGCCGTGTAGAAGGCCCGCGCGGCGTACGACGGGCGCATCAGCTGGGCCACAGTGCCCCAGCCGCTACTGGGCCGCTGCTGGAACAACCCGACCGAGTCGTGGTCGGAGCCGCTGCCCTGGTTCGGGTACTCCGCCGACTCCGGGAGGACGTCGCTGGCCAGGTTGTAGAGGTTGCTCTCCTGCATGGCGGTGGACAGTGCCACCACCAGGGCGCGGCGCGGCATCTTCATCTCCAGGCCGACGTCCACGATGATCTTCGCGTTGTCCATCTGTGCCTGGTCGAGGCCGGCGACCGGCCGGGGGCGGCGTGGCTTGACCGGCTTCTTGGGCGCCTTTTTGCGGACGGCGGTGGGAGTGGGCGTGGGCTTCGCCGTCGGGCTGGGCAGGACCCGGGCGGGGGCGGCGTCGCGATCCAGTGACCGGGAGGCGCGCTCGTCGGCGATGGCGGCGCGGTCGGCCACCGCCTCGGCGAGCGGCTCAACCGTACGGGGGGTGTCGTCGTTGCCTCTGGCGGTGGCGACCGCGACGAGGCTGAGGCAGCAGGTGACACCGGTGGCCAGCGCCACCCGTACCGGGGTCGAGCGCAGCAGGGCACGCCGCGACGGGTCGGGAGCGCGGTGACGGCCGGTCGTCCGTTCGGTTGATGCGGCGTCGTCCGAGGGGGTGCTCGGGCGCGCGTCGGTCAGCTTCTGGGCGGAGGGGTCGTCGGGATGCACCTGACGAGGCTAAAGAGCTGAATGCCCGATGCCACCAGCCCGTACGGTGGCATGCGCCACAATTTGCCCTGATCATGTCGACTTTATTGGGCAAAACACGAGCGAAGTAGATCAACCTCGCGGATCACTCCAGACGGTTATTCCCGACTTGTCGGGTGAATGCGGTCGCCCCACCACTACGCCAGCTGCACCTCCGGCAAACTTCAGGACTCAGCCGAACAACCGAGGCACGCCTCCGCCAACCGGCCCCCGTTACCCCCCACCTCGGCGCTCTCGCACTTGCTGTCCGCGACATAGGGGCACGCCCCTCATATCGACGACCGAAAGTGCAAGATCGGCGCGGTGGGGCGTGCGTGGAGTCAGTGTCGGCCGTTCTCGGCTGGGGTGACGGTCAGGCGGTGTCGGCTGGCGTCGCCGCTGGAGAACGGCCAGAGCCGGTCGGCGTACTCGACCAGGTCGGCCAGTTGATCTCGGCTCAGCCCGGCTGAGGAGATCTCCGCGTGCACGTCGGCCCGGTATCGGCCGTCGTTGTCCCGTCCCAGCTTCGCCTCCGCGCGGACCTGCACGGTGTGCGCCTCGTCGGTGATCTCCCCGGCCACCTCCACCGCCGCGTGATGCAGGCAGGAGGCGAAGGCCGCGGCCAGCAACTGTTCCGGGGTCAGCCCGGTGCAGTGCGGCGCCAGCGGTGAGGCCAGCGCGGTGGAGAGCCCGCCATCGTCGGTGCGTACGTGACCGCCCTCGGCGGTCGCTGTGGCCTCACGCAGCCAGGAACTCTGATCCGGCATCGCGTTTCTCCCGTCGCTCACCAGGCCGGCTACCCCTTCGCCGCCCGGCGAAACGCCGCCTGTCGTCCGGTCAGCGCCCGGCGGGCAGGTTCGGCTCGTCCACCAGCGCCACCGCCTCGGTGGCCTCCGCGGCGGCCCGTTCGGTCCACGGCGACGTCGGGGCCGCCCGGCGGGTCGTCGGGACCGTCATCGGCACGTACACCCGGGCGTCCACCGCCTCGGCCAGCAGCAGCGCGGCGACCAGGCTGGTCGGACGCTGCTCGGGGTCGTCCGCGAGGCAGGAGTGGCACAGCTCGGCGACCTCCGGCGGGAGCCCGGCGATGTCGGGCAGCGGCTCCGGTGGCCGACGGCGGCGGACGAGCAGCAGTTCGCTGGCGGTCGCCGCGCGGTAGGGCAGGCGGGCGGTGAGGCTGTAGTAGAGGAGCACGCCCAGGGCGTACATGTCGGCGGCAGGGGTGGCCGGTGCCTCGTCCAGCTGTTCGGGTGCCAGGTACGCCGGGGTGCCCAGCACCATCCCGGTCGGCATCGGGTCCGGCGTACCGGCGGCGATGGCGATGCCGAAGTCGAGCACCTTCACCCCGGCCGGGGTGAGCATGACATTGGCCGGCTTGACGTCCCGGTGCACGATGCCCTCGGCGTGCGCGGCGGCGAGCGCGGCGGCGACCTCCGCGCAGACCCGCACCGCGATCTGCCAGTCCAATGGACCGGCGCGCAGGTGCACGGCGAGCGTCTCGCCCTCGGCCAGCTCCATGACGATGTATGGCACCGGTCGGCCGGGCCACGTCGAGGAGGTGCCGAAGTCGTGCACGCTGGCCACGTTGGGGTGTTCCAGCCGGGCGGCCGACCGTGCCTCGGCCCGGATCCGGTCCACCGGGCCGTCCCGATCGTCGCGGCCGGGCGAGAGGAGCTTCACCGCGACCGGCCGGTCCAGCACCTGGTCGTAGGCCCGCCACACCTCGGACATCCCGCCCACACCGATGCGCTGTTCGAGCCGGTACCGCCCGTCCAGCATCCGCATCGACCGCTCCTCGTCCCCGCCCCGCCGACGGCGGGTGCTGAGGTGCCGGTACCCGAGCGCCGAGCTGGGCAAACCGGAGCCCGATTCGGGGCGGACGGCCCCGCGCACCTCGCTGCGCCACGGCGGTGGGTGCGGTAGCTTGCGAGCCAGAGCCGGTGTCACCGATTGTGCCGGCACGGTCACCCGAGGGGACGCCGCGATGAGCGAGGTCACCGTACGCTTCGTCGGTGGGCCCGCGGACGGCCTGGTCCGGCTGCTGCCGGCCGGGTCGGACGGCGCCCCGCCCCAGCGTTGGATCATGCGTCACCCGGACGGCACGGGCTCGGTGCAGCCCGGCCCCGACCACCTCTACGAGCGCGACCGGCCCGACGAGGCCGGCGGCTGGAGCATGCGGTTCGTGCGCACGGACGCGTACGGGGTGTCCGAGTGACCACGAGGCGGGGCTGACCGGTGGTGTCGCCGGCGTCGCGTCGGCCCGGCCGCACAGCTCGCGCACAGCTTCCGCAGGGGCGCGGCACAGGCGTGGCGGCCACCATGGGGCCCATGGTCATGAACGGGCAGGCCGCGCCGAGCCGGATCGAGCTGCGTCGCCCCGACGGCGAACCCGTCCGGGTGCTGGTGGTCGACGACGAACCCACGCTCACCGACCTGCTGTCGATGGCCCTGCGCTACGAGGGTTGGCAGGTCCGCACCGCCGGCAACGGCATGGCCGCGTTGGGCACCGCCCGACAGTTCCAGCCGGACGCCGTGGTGCTCGACGTGATGCTGCCCGACCTGGACGGCTTCCAGGTGCTGCGCCGGCTGCGCGAGCACGCCCCCACCGTGCCGGTGCTCTTCCTGACCGCCCGCGACGCTGTCGAGGAGCGCATCGCCGGGTTGACCGTCGGCGGCGACGACTACGTCACCAAACCGTTCAGCCTGGAGGAGGTGATCGCCCGGCTGCGCGCGCTGCTGCGCCGTTCCGGGCTGGCGATCGCGGCCCGGGAGGAGGCGGTGCTGACCGTCGGTGACCTCAGCCTCGACGAGGACAGCCACGAGGTTCGGCGGGCCGGCCAGCTCGTCACCCTGACGGCTACCGAGTTCGAGCTCCTGCGTTATCTGATGCGCAACCCGCGCCGGGTGCTCAGCAAGGCGCAGATCCTCGACCGGGTGTGGAACTACGACTTCGGTGGCCAGGCCAACGTGGTGGAGTTGTACATCTCGTACCTGCGCAAGAAGATCGACGCCGGCCGCGCGCCGATGATCCACACGCTGCGCGGCGCGGGTTATGTCCTCAAACCCGCCGAGTAGGCGCCACCCGCTGCGCGCCGCCCGTCGGTGGCTGGCCGGGCGCTCCCTGCGTACCCGACTGGTGTTCGCCCTGCTCGCGCTACTGGCGTTGGTCAGCGTCGCCATCGGTGGCCTGACCACTGTGGCGCTGCGGCACTTCCTGATCGACCGGCTCGACGCCCAGTTGGCCCCCGCCACGGCCATGCGGGGCGACCGGCCGGGACGGCCGGCGTTTCCCGGCAACGGACCGGGTATCCCGCGCGGGTTGCCGTCCGGCGCGGTGGTCGCCGAGATCACCGACGGCCGCGTGGCCAGCGCCCGGACCCTTACCAACAGCGCCTCCAGCGCCGACCCGTTCCCCGACGAGCAGTCCGTCCCGGTGGGGGAGGTCGCCGTGCTGGCGGACCTACCGGTCGACGCCAGACCGCGCACCGTCGACCTCGGCGATCGCGGTGACTACCGGGCCGTTGCCCGCCAGTACTGGGACGGGCGGGTACGCGTCGTCGCGATCCCCCTCTCCGGCGTCCAGGAGACCGTCTGGGCGCTGGTCGCCGCACAGGTCGGGGTGGCCGCCGTCGGGCTGCTGCTCGCCGGTGTGGCGGGCGCGCTGATCGTGCGGGCGACCCTGCGACCGCTCAACCGGGTGGCCGCCACCGCCACCCGCGTCACCGAGCTGCCCCTGGACCGGGGGGAGGTGGCGCTCGCCGTCCGGGTCCCGGCCGCCGACACCGACCCGCGCACCGAGGTCGGTCAGGTCGGCGCGGCGCTGAACCGGATGCTGGGCCACGTCGCCGACGCGCTCTCCGCCCGGCAGGCCAGCGAGACACGGGTACGCCAGTTCGTCGCCGACGCCAGCCACGAGCTGCGGACGCCTCTCGCGGCGATCCGCGGCTACGCCGAGGTGGCCCGGCGTGGCCGTGACGAGGTTCCCGCCGACGTGGCGCACGCGCTGCGCCGGGTGGAGTCGGAGAGCACCCGGATGACCAGTCTCGTCGACGACCTGCTGCTGCTGGCCCGCCTCGACACCGGCCGGCCGCTCGCTGTCGAACCGGTGGACCTGACCGCCCTGGTGGTGGACGCGGTCAGTGACGCGCACGTCGCCGGTCCCGAACACCGCTGGCAACTCGAACTGCCCGAGGTGGCGATCCAGGTACCGGGCGACGCCGCCCGGCTGCACCAGGTGGTCGCGAACCTGCTCACCAACGCCCGGGTGCACACCCCGCCCGGCAGCACTGTCACCACCACACTGGCCGTCGACACCGCCAGCGCCGTGCTGACCGTCGCGGACGACGGGCCGGGGGTGCCGGCGGAGCTGCAACCGGAGATGTTCGAGCGGTTCGCCCGGGGCGACAGCTCCCGATCCCGCGCGCACGGCAGCACCGGCCTCGGCCTCGCGATCGTCGCGGCGGTGGTGGAGGCCCACCACGGCACGGTCGGGGTGGACAGCCGTCCAGGTCGGACAATGTTCACCGTCCGGCTGCCGAATCCCACAGCTGACGCATAGTCGGCGCACGGGGTCGCGCCAGCCCGGCCGTCGAGGCTGGCCGCATGGACAGAACAGAGACCCTGCTGACGGCACCCGCCGCACCCGAGCCGCCGCCGGCCGCCCGCCCCGACCAGCACTCGCCGCCGACGCGCCGCTCGCCGGCCTGGGCCCGGCCCGCGCTGGCGATCCTGCTGCTCGCCACCGGCCTGCTCTACCTGTGGGGCCTGGGCGCGTCCGGCTGGGCGAACTCGTTCTACGCGGCGGCCGTGCAGGCGGGCTCGGTGAGCTGGAAGGCGTTCCTCTACGGCTCGTCGGACGCCGCGAACTCCATCACCGTCGACAAGACACCCGCGTCGCTGTGGCTGATGGCCCTGTCCGTGCGCGTCTTCGGGTTGAACAGCTGGGCGATGCTGGTGCCGCAGGCGCTCTGTGGGGTCGCCTCGGTCGGCGTGCTCCACGCGACGGTGAAGCGCTGGTACGGGCCGGCCGCCGGTCTGATCGCCGGCGCGGTCCTCGCGGTCACCCCGGTGGCGACGCTGATGTTCCGGTTCAACAACCCCGACGCGCTGCTGGTCCTGCTGCTGGTCGCCGGGGCGTACGCCACCGTGCGCGCGCTGGAGACGGCCAGCACCCGGTGGATCGTGCTGGTCGGTGTGCTGGTCGGCTTCGGCTTCCTCACCAAGATGTTGCAGGCGTTCCTGGTGGTGCCGGTCTTCGCCGGCGTCTACCTGTTGGCCGCGCCGACCGGGCTGTGGCGGCGGGTGCGGCAGTTGCTGCTGGCCGGGTTGGCGGTGGTGGTCTCCGCCTGCTGGTGGGTGGCGCTGGTCGAGCTGGTGCCGGCCAGCGCCCGCCCGTACATCGGCGGTTCGCAGGGCAACAGCATCCTGGAGTTGACGCTCGGCTACAACGGCCTCGGCCGGATCACCGGCGAGGAGGTCGGCAGCGTCGGCGGCGGTGGTGCGCGGCCGGGTGGCGGCGGTGGCCCGTTCTCCGGGCAGAACGGCGTGCTGCGGATGTTCGGCGGCGAGATCGGTGGTCAGGTCTCCTGGCTGCTGCCGGCCGCGCTGATCCTGCTGGTGGTCGGCCTGCTGCTCGCCGGGCGGGCGGCCCGCACCGACCGCCCCCGGGCCGGGTTGCTGCTCTGGGGCGGCTGGCTGCTGATCACCGGCCTGATCTTCAGCTTCATGTCCGGGATCTTCCACGCCTACTACACGGTGGCGCTCGCACCGGCGATCGGTGCCCTGGTCGGCATCGGCGTGACACTGCTCTGGCGGCAACGCCGACTGCTGCCCGCGTCCGCCGAAGCTGTCGGCACACGCTGGCAGCGGTGGCGTCCACTCGCCGCCACGGCGACGCTCGCCGGCACGCTCGCGGTCACCGTCTGGTGGGCGTGGGTGCTGCTCGGTCGCAGCCCCGACTGGTACCCGTGGCTGCGGACCACCGTGCTCGTCACCGGCCTGGTCGGTGCGGCGCTGCTGTTGCTGGTCACCCGGCTGCCCCGCCGGTTGGTGCCGGTGGTGCTGGGCCTGGGCGCGGCGGCGGCCCTCGCCGGCCCGGTGGCGTACGCGGTGCAGACCGCCGCCACCCCGCACACCGGGTCGATCCCGAGCGCCGGCCCGTTCGTGGCGGGCGGGTTCGGCCGGGGCGGCTTCCCCGGCGGACGACCGCCCGGCGGCATGGAACTGCCGACCGGCGGTCAACTCCCCGGCGGCGGCCAGTTCCCGGGCGGCTTCCCGGAGGGCGGCCAACTCCCGGGCGGCGGCCAGAACGGCGGCGGTCAGAACGGTGGGGGCCGCAACGGCGGTCAGGGGCCAGGTTTCCCCGGCGGCGGCCGCAACGGCGTGCCCGGTTTCCCGGGCGGCGGCCAGGTCCCCGGCGGCCAGGGGCGTACGGCCGGTGGGGGAATGGGTGGGCTGCTCGACGCTCGCGAGCCCAGCACCGCACTGCGCGAGCTGTTGGAGCGCGACAGTGCCGACTACACCTGGGTGGCCGCGACCATCGGCTCGAACAACGCGTCCGGTTACCAGCTCGCCACCGGCGAACCGGTGATGCCAATCGGCGGTTTCAACGGCAGTGACCCGTCGCCGACCCTCGCGCAGTTCCAGCGGTACGTGGCCGACGGAAAGATCCACTACTTCGTCGGTGGTGGTGGCTTCCGGGCCAACGGCGGCAGCTCGGCCTCCCAGGAGATCGCCGCCTGGGTCGCCGAGACGTTCACGGCGCAGACAGTCGACGGGGTCACCGTCTACGACCTCAGCGCCGGTGCGGAGGCGTCGTGAACACGCTGGGCGGGCCACGGGCCGCCATCCGGGCCCGACCCACCGCCGCCGTGCTGGACGTGGTGATCCCGGTCTACAACGAGGAGGTCGACCTCGGGCCGTGCGTACGGCGACTGCACGACCACCTGAGCGCGCACTTCCCGTACCCGTTCCAGATCACCATCGCCGACAACGCCAGCGTCGACGACACCCTGAAGGTGGCCGACGGCCTCGCCGGTGAGCTGCCCGGCGTCGAGGTGCTGCACCTGGACGCCAAGGGGCGGGGGAGGGCACTCTCCGCCGCCTGGTCGGCGTCGTCCGCGCCGGTGCTGGCGTACATGGACGTGGACCTCTCCACCGACCTGGCGGCGTTGCTGCCGCTGGTCGCGCCGCTCATCTCCGGCCACTCGGACCTGGCGATCGGCACCCGGCTGGCGCGTACCTCCCGGGTGGTGCGCGGCACCAAGCGGGAGGTGATCTCCCGCGCCTACAACCTGCTGCTGCGCGGGGCGTTGGCGGCGCGGTTCTCCGACGCGCAGTGCGGGTTCAAGGCGATCCGCGCCGACGTGGCCGTCGAGCTGCTGCCGTTGGTGCGGGACACCGGCTGGTTCTTCGACACTGAGCTGCTGGTCCTCGCCCAGCGGGCCGGGTTGCGCATCCACGAGGTGCCGGTGGACTGGGTCGACGACCCGGACAGCCGCGTCGACATCGTCGCCACCGCCCTGGCCGACCTGCGCGGCGTGGGCCGGCTGGGCCGGGCGCTGCTGACCGGCGCGCTGCCCCTGGCCGATTTGCGCGCACAGCTCGGCCGGGCGCCGCTGACCACGCGGCCGGAGCAGCTCGGCCGGGCGCCGGGGCAGGTGCCGGTGGGGTTGCCCCGGCAGCTGGTCCGGTTCGCGGCGGTCGGGGTGGCCAGTACCCTCGCGTACCTGGTGCTCTTCGTGGCCACCCGGGGCGCGCTCGGCGCGCAGCCAGCGAACCTGCTGGCGTTGCTGCTGACCGCGGTGGCGAACACGGCCGCGAACCGGCGGTTGACGTTCGGCATCAGCGGGCGGCGGCACGCCGGCCGGCACCACCTGCAAGGGTTGCTCGCCTTCGGCCTTGGCCTCGCGTTGACCAGTGGGTCGCTGGCAGTGCTGCACGCGGCGCACGCCGCACCCGCCCGGCCGGTGGAGCTGGCCGTGCTGGTGGCCGCGAACCTGGCCGCCACCGTGCTGCGCTTCGTGCTGCTGCGCCTGGGCATGCACCACCGGCACACCTGAGGCCGCCACCGCCGGCTGAGCCCGCCGCGCCTGCCGAGCGGGCTCAGCCGGCGGCGGCCCGGCGCACCAGCCGGCGTGCCTCGTCGCGGGGCACGCCGGTGGCCCGGAGCAGGTCGTTGACGGCGGTACGGAGTTGGGAGACCACGATCGTTCCGGAGAAGCCCAGGCCCTGCCGGCACGCCGCGCCAGCCTCGCGGACCGCGTGCAGCGCCCGTTCGCGGGCCTGCACCGGCTCCCGCGCGGCGAGGAACTCCCGATGCAGCAACCGGACGGCCTCTCCCAGGTGCTCCACCGCGGCGGGCAGGTCGGGTGGCACCGGTTCCTCGTCGTGCAGTGTGGTGACGATCCGGCGGACCAGACCGCGGCTGTTGCGGAAGGCCCGCTCCATGTGCGTCACCCCACCGCGGTACGCGCCGAGGGCCCTCCGTCGATGCCACCGCACGGGGGAGAGCCGGACGACCTCGTCGGCGGCGGTCACCACCTCGCTGAGCCGGTCCAGTTCGGGTTCGGCGGCGCGCATCCGGGACAGCACCTCCTTCGCCCGCTCGATGTTCCCCTCGGCGAGCGCCTCCGCCGAGGCGGTCATCTCCCGGGCGAAGAGGTCCAGGGCGGGGTCTGCGGCCCGGCGTACGGTCCGCAGCGGGTTGATCGGCAGGAGCACGAGCACCACGAACAGGCCCACCGCCCCGCCGATCAGCGCGTTGATCGTCCGGGGTAGCTCCAGGTCGGGGGCGGTCGGGGTGAGGGTGGCGATGAGCACCGCCGTACCGCCGGCCTGGGTCACCAACGCGCCGGTGCCGCGCACCAGCAACGCCACCGTGATCGCCAGGAAGACGATCACGCCGGTCTGCCACGGCCCGGTGCCGAACAGGCGGATCAGCAGGTCACCCGCACCGATGCCGAGCACCACCCCGATGACCAGCTCCAGGGTGCGGCGGGCACGACTGCCGAGGGACGCCGCGATCACGCCGACGGCCGCGGCGGGCGCGAACGTCGGCTCCGCGTTGCCGAGGATCTCGCGGGCCACCAGCCAGGACAGCGCGGCGGCCAGACCAGCCTGGAATCCCACGATCAGGTACGTCTGCAAACGGCGGTAGCCGGCCCGGCGGGCAGCGGAGATCCGGGAACGCAGGCTGCCCGGCCCCGCTCGCTCGCCGGGCGCCCCGGCCGTCGCGTTCATGGTCGCGGTTACCCCGTGCGGCCGGCGGCCGAACCTGTCCGCGCTGTCACGCCGGATGGGCCATGGTCGCGGCCAGCGCCACCACTCCCGGCAACCGGGTGTCCTGGCGCAGGAACTGCACCACCACCGGCACCGTGGAGCGCAACACACAGCCGTACGGTCGGTCGAGCCGTACCGCTTCCGGGTCGATCAGGTCGTTGAGCCGGACGTGGCGTACCCGCCGGGCGTCGACGGTCAGGGCGTACGGGCCGACCGGCTCGCTGTCCTCGTAGTAGATGCGCAGCTCGATGTCGGCGCGGGTGTCGGTGGTGTTGAGGACGCAGATCTGGTCGAAGCTGGTGAAGGCCGGTTCGGGTCCGTTGCTGGGGAACGGGATGTGCCCGCCCGGCACGACCCACACGCGGGCGCCGATCTCGGTCATCGGCTCTCCTCCAGCAGCCGGGCGAGGTCGGGGCTGAGGAACACCCCGTCCGGGTCGAGTCGGCGGCGGGCTTCCCGGAAGTCGTCCCAGCGCGGATAGAGGGGCCGCAGGTCACCGGCGGTCAACCAGTGCTTCTTGCCCCAGTGCGGCCGGCCACCGTACTGCCGGAAGACCGCCTCCATGTCCCGGAAGTAGTCCTCGTACGGCAGCGAGGTGTTCTGGAGGCAGGCGATGGTGGTGGTCGGCCGGCCGTACGCGTTGCTCAACCAGATGTCGTCGGCGGCGATGCTGCGCACCAGTACCCGCCAGCCGACGACAGTGCGGTGCCGTTGCAGGATCCGCCGCCGGACCTCGGCGAAGCAGGCGGGGAACGCCTCCGACGGCAGCATGTACTCGATCTCCTCGAACCGCAGGTCCCGCTCCTGCGGGATGGTGCGGTGGATTGGACCGGACCGGATCTCGTGGGGTGCGCCCCACGGGCCGGAGTCCGGCACCCGCGGCGCGGCCCAGACCCGCACGTCGGAGCCCCCGTCGATACGGTTCAGGGTGCGGATCTGGGTCTCGTCGCTGCGCGGGTACCAGTAGAAGTCCATGTTGCGGTTGGTGTGCTGCAATTCGGCCAGGTGGTCGAGGGTCCAGTCGATGTGCGCGCACCACGCCCGGCGGTGCAACTCGTAGTGCGGTTGCACGTCCAGGGTGACCTGGGTGACCACTCCGAGAGCGCCCAGCGACAGCCGGGCCGCTGGCAACAGGTCCGCGTTGTCGTCGGCCGAGATGTCGAGAACCTCGCCGGTGCCGCTGACCAGGCGAACGCCGGTCACCTGGGTGCACAGGTTGCCGAAACCGATGCCGGTGCCGTGCGTGCCGGTGGCGGTCGCGCCGGCGATCGACTGGTAGTCCACGTCGCCGAGGTTGTCCATGGCCAGGCCGGCGTCGTACAACCCCTCACCGAGGGCCTTGAGCTTGGTGCCCGCCCACACCCGCGCCCGATCGGCGTCCTCGGTAATGACTCCGGCGAGCCGATCCACGCTGAGCAGGATGTCGTCGGTGCGCGCAAGTGGGCTCGACGAGTGGCCGGAGCCCACCGGGCGGATCGTCCTTCCGTCCTGGCGTGCCCGCACCACCAACTCCCGTACCGCGTCCTCGTCCGCCGGCTCGGCGAGCTCCCGCGGGGTGAACGAAAGGCTGCCGGACCAGTTGACGAACTGTCGCATCCGGCCGACTACCCGTCGGCGCGACCGGTAGTCGCGTTTCCGTGCCGGCCCGCCGGGTAAGGAGCCGCGTGCCGGCCTTCGGCTCCGCGAACACGCCGCCGATCGACTCGTACGCGTTCCTCTCCGACACCCACACCGGGGCGCTGATCGGCGCGGACGGCGCGGTCGACTGGTTCTGTGTGCCGCACTTCGACGGCGACGCGGTCTTCGCGCGGCTGCTGGACCGTCGCGTCGGTGGCGCGTTCACCCTCTCCGTCGCCGCTGACGCCGCGCCGGTCCGCCGGTACCTGCCCGGCACCCTGGTCGTGGAGAGCGTGTACCGCGCCGCCGGTGGCAGCGCGGTCGGTCAGGACTTCCTCGCCGTACAGGCCGGTGATGCCGCACAGCCGTTCCGTGCGGACAAGCTGTTGGTGCGCCGCCTACACGTGCGTGCCGGGTCGGTGCGGGTGCGTGCCGAGGTGACGCCGCGCCCGGGGTACGGCTCCCGTCCGGCCGAGTGGCACCGCGACGACGATCAGTGGGTGGCCGGCGACGCCGGGCTGCGGCTGGTCTCGGAGTTGCCGTTCCGCGTCGACGGCGCGACCGCACGGGCCGAGGCGGTGCTGCACGAGGGGCAGACGGTCGACGTGCTGCTCGGCTACGGCCCGGGCCGCATCGACGCGGTCGACCCCGCCGACCTGCTGGAGGAGACCCGCCGTACCTGGCGCGAGTGGTCGGACCGCGCCGACTACACCGGCCGCGGCCGCGAGCAGGTGCGGCACAGCGCCGCCGTCCTGCGGGGCTTGTCCTTCGACGAGACCGGCGCGTTGCTCGCCGCGCCCACCTCCTCGCTGCCCGAGGAGATCGGCGGGGTCCGCAACTGGGACTACCGCTACACCTGGCACCGCGACGCCGCGTTGCTGCTGCTCGCCCTGTTCCGGTTGGGCCACGCCGAGGAGGGCCGTCGCTACCTGCACTTCCTGCTCACCACGTGCGGCGGGGCGGGCGACGTCCTCAGCCCACTCGTCGGGATCCACGGGGTGACCCGCGAGGAGGAGATCCTCGATCACCTCGACGGGTACGTCGGCTCGCGGCCGGTGCGCATCGGCAACGAGGCCGCCCACCAGCTCCAGTTCGACACGTACGGGCACGTGCTCGACGCCGCGCTGTCGTACCAGCAGCTCACCGGAGAGTTGACCGGCACGCAGTGGCAGGTGCTGCGCCGGCACGTCGACACCATGGCCGCCCGGTGGCGGGAGCCGGACCATGGCATCTGGGAGATCCGGGGGCCACTGCGGCACTACGTCAACTCGAAGATGATGGCCTGGGTCTGCCTCGACCGGGGTGTCCGCCTCGCCGACCTGGTCGGGGACCACGACGCACCGATCGAGCGGTGGTGCGGCGAACGCGACGCCGTCCATGCCGAGGTCCTTGAGCGTGGGTTCGACCGTGGCGTCGGCAGCTTCGTGCTGGCGTACGACTCGACCGAACTCGACGCGTCGTTGCTCCGGATGCCCCTCGTCGGGTTCCTCGCCGGTGGCGACCCGCTGGTGGTGGCCACCATCGACCGGATCCGGCGGGATCTCGCCATCGCCCCGGCGCTCATCCGCCGGTACACGGCCGACGACGGGTTGCCCGGCGAGGAGGGGGCGTTCCTGCTCTGCTCCTTCGAGCTGGTCTCCGCCCTGGTCCTGGCCGGGCGACGCGAGCAGGCCGCCGAGCTGTTCGACCAGCTCCGCGCGTACGCCGGGCCGCTCGGCCTGTACGCCGAACAGCTCGACGCCGACGGCACCGCGCTGGGCAACTACCCGCAGGCATTCACCCACCTCGCGTTGATCGAGGCGGCGCTGAACCTCGATGGCGCTGGCGACCGCGACGCGTTGCACGCGTGGGCGGAGCGAACCGCGCGACAGGGAACGGCCGGCGGCTGACCGTTCAGCCGACCAGCATCTCGGTGAGGACCTCGACGACGCGTCGGGTGTGCCGCCCGTCGGGGTCCTCGTCGGTGTTCAGGTCGGTCACGCTCATCCCGAGCAGCCGGTCGGCGCGGGCCAACGGTGTGACCAGCGCGATCAGATCCGCCCAGCGCGGGCCGTCCGGTTCGGGGTAGGTCACCGCGGGCAGGTCTCGCGGGTCCACCACGTCCAGGTCGAGGTGCAGCCAGGCCGGTCCGTCCCCGTCGGCGGCGAGGCTCGCGCCGACCGTCGCCGCGCCCCGGCGCCGCAACTCGGCGGCGTTGATCTGGTGGATGGCCGGGTCGATCCGGGCCGCCTCGACCCGGCTGCTCTCGTCGGTGGCCGGGCGGTGCCCGAGCAGGTGGACGCGGCCGGGCTCGATCAGCGCGCCGCCGGGGCCGACAGCGGCGGCGGGGCCGTGCCCGGTGACCACCGAGAGATCCATGTCGGCGGCCTCACCGGTCGGTGAGGTCGTGCCGTCGAGGAAATCCGGGTGGGCGTCGACGAACCACAGGTCGGTCGCCGGGGGCAGGGCCCGGCAGACGCCGGGCAGGATCGCGCAGTCGCCGCCGAGCACAAGTGGCCGGTGGCCGTCCGCGATCAACGCGCCGATCCGCGCGGCGATGGCGCCGCCGGCCCGGACCAGGCCCGCCGCGCCGATCACCCCGCTTGCCGGGTCGCGGTTCGGGTCGCGCAACCGCGCCTCGTCGATCTGCCCGTCGTCGTCGGCGGCCAGGGCCTCGCGCAGGCCGGCGCGGCGCAGCGCGGCCGGGGCCCGCTCCTCGCCGCGCCCGGCTCCGGAGGAGTCCAGCGGCGCGTCCACGATCATCCAGGGCACGTGCGCAGCGTACCGGCGTGGACGGCCGTCCCGGCCGCATTCTGTGGTGCGGCTGGGAGTACGCCGATGTGCCCGCGACAGCGACGACGACCGGCGTACGGTGAGGGACAAGTACGGCTTTCTGGGTCAAAAGCCTCATCGGTGTACGCCCTGGGACGCCGGTGTCGAGGCGGCGAGGGCAAGGAGCGATCGGTGGAACATCTGGCCTACCTGGACGCGGGGTCCGGCAGCCTGATCGTGCAGGCGGTCGTCGGTGGGGTGGCTGGCGCCGCGGTCGCCGCGAAACTCTACTGGCGACGGCTGGTCGACCGGTTCCGCCGGCAACCCACCGACCAGCGCTGAGCGGGCCAACCACGACGATGGCGATCTCACCCACCGAGGTACGGCCGGAGCCGGCCTCCTTCCGCGACCCCGCCAACCGGGTCTTCCACGTCGGCGACGAGGTGCTGCGCGGGCTGGACCCCCAGGCCGCCGAGCACTGGCGGGCACTGACCGGCAGCACGTTCTTCCCGGCGCTCGTCGCCGCGCGCAAGGTCTGCGCCACCGAGGACGCCCCGCCCGCCCTGGTTCCGGCCGCGACCGGAACGCCGTGGGCGGCCGTGCTGCGCCACGAGCGCATCCCGTTCGTCTCCCACCCGTACGAGTGGTCGTTCAGCATGCTGCGCGACGCCGCCCTGCTGCACCTGGAGATCCTGACCGCCGCGCTCGGCGAGGGTTTCACCACGAAGGACGGCTCCGCGTACAACCTCCAGTGGCGCGGCGCCCAGCCGGTCTTCATCGACATCGGCTCCTTCGAGCCGGTCCGGGACGGCGAACCGTGGGCCGGCTACCGGCAGTTCTGCCAGACCGTGCTCTACCCGCTGATGCTCACCGCCCACCTGGGCGTCGACTTCCAACCGTGGCTGCGCGCCCGGGTCGACGGCATCGAGGCCGACGAGTTGCGGCCACTGTTCAACGGCGCCCGCCGGCTGCGCCCCGGCGTGCTGACCCACCTGCATTTGCACGGCGCCATGCAGCAGAGCAACGCCGCCGCCAGCACCACCGACGTACGCGACCAACTGCGGGCCGCCGGCTTCTCCCGGGAGTTGCTGCTCGCCACCGTACGCGGCATCGAGAAACTGGTCCGCAAGCTGGACCGCCGCCCGCCCGAGAGCCACTGGTCGGACTACCAACGAACGTGCGGCTACTCGGCCCGCGACCGGGTGGCGAAGGAACAGTTCGTGGCCGTCGCGGTCGCCGCCGGCACCCGCCCCCGCCTGGTGCTCGACCTCGGCGCCAACGACGGCCGGTACTCCCGGCTCGCAGCCGGGCACGCCGACTACGTGGTCGCCGTCGAGCAGGACCCCACAGTCGTCGACGAGCTGTACCGACAGCTGCGCTCCGAGGGGCAGCGCCGCATCCTGCCGCTGGTGCTGGACCTGGCCGACCCCTCGCCGGGTGGCGGCTGGCGGGGCGTCGAACGGGCCGGCTTCGCCGAGCGGGCGTCCGCCGATGTGGTGCTCGCCCTGGCCGTGGTGCACCACCTCGCGATCGGGCGCAACGTGCCGCTGCCGGAGGTCATCGACTGGCTGGCCGGGCTGACCGCGCCGGGCGGCGCGGTGGTGGTGGAGTTCGTCCACCCGGAGGACCCGATGGCGACGCGGCTGCTGGCCAACAAGCCGGCCGGTCTCTTCCCGGACTACCGACGCGACACCTTCGAGACGTTGCTCGCCGCCCGAGGGCGGATCACCGACCGGCTGGAACTGCCCTCGGGCACCCGCACGCTCTACCGGACGGTGATGGGTGGCTGAACCGCGGTGGGACCGGGGCTGGCGAGGTGAGCTGGGCCGGCTGCTGGAGATCGTCGCGCTGGTCGGTCTCGTGGTCACCCAGCCACTGCTGGACGTCCTCGGCCGCAGCCCCGACTTCTTCCTCTTCCACCGCGCCGACCCGGCCCAGATCCTGCTGCTGCTCGCCCTGGTGACGGTGCTCCCCACAGTCGCGGTGGCAGTGCTCGGCGCGCTCAGCCGACTGGCCGGCCGGACCGCCCGCGCCCTCACCCACACCGCGCTGGTCGGGCTGCTGATCGCCGCCCTCGCCGTGCAGGTGGGCCGACACGTCACGCCACTTCGGGGCGTACCGCTGCTGCTGGTGGCAGTGCTGGTCGGAGCCGCCGGCGCGGCCGCGCACCGGCGGTGGCGGGCGCCGGGCCGGGTGCTGCGACTGGCCGCCGCCGGGCCGGTGGCCTTCGTGGCGCTCTTCCTGCTCGCCTCGCCCACCTCGGCGGTGGTCCTGCCGCGCGGCGACGGCGGTGCGGCCGGCACCGCGCAGGGCTCGGCAGTGCACCCGCCGGTGGTCATGCTGATCCTCGACGAGCTGCCACTGGTCAGCCTGCTCGGCGTGGACGGGAAGATCGACGCCGGGCGGTACCCGCACTTCGCCGAGCTGGCCGGCAGCTCCACCTGGTACCGCAACTCCACCGGCGTCAGCGGGTGGACGCCCAACGCGCTGCCGGCGATGCTCACCGGCCGCTACCCGGCCAAGCCGGTCGCCCCGCACTACTCGCAGTACCCGGACAACATCTTCACCGCCTTCGGCGGCCTGTACGACATCCGAGCCGAGGAGAGCATCACGCGGCTCTGCCCGCCCAGTCGCTGCGAGCAGCCGGTCACCCCGGAGCAGGGGCTCGGCGTGCTGGTCCGGGAGACCGGCAAGCTGCTCGGCCGGGTCGCCGGGCCGACGGAGAGCGCCGTCGACCCGGAGGACTCCTACCGCGAGCAGACCCGCGCCGAAGCCGGCCTGGACGCCGCCGAACCGGCGCCGGCCGACCCGAAGTTCCGCTGGGACAGCCTGGACGACAACCAACCGGCCCGGTTCACCAGCTTCCTGGCCGGGCTGAAGCCGACAACCCGGCCCACCCTGCACTTCCTGCACCTGCTGATGCCGCACTCACCGTGGGCGTACCTGCCGTCCGGGGCGCGCTACGACGCCCCCGAGGACCTGCCCAACGACGGCGCCGGGTGGGTCGACCTGGCCCGGCAGCGGCACCTCGCCCAACTCGGCTACACCGACCGGCTGATCGGCGAGACGCTGCGGACGCTGCGCGCCAACGGCCTCTACGACCAGGCCCTCGTCGTGGTGACCGCCGACCACGGGGTCAGCTTCCGCGCCGGCGCGCAGGGCCGGGGCATGGACGCCATCAAGGCCGCCGCCGGCGAGGTCGCCTGGGTGCCGACGTTCGTCAAGGAACCCCGGCAGCAGACCGGCCGGGTGGACGACCGCAACTGGGAACACGTCGACCTGCTGCCTACCGTGGCCGACGAGGCCGGCGTCCGGTTGCCCTGGCGGGTCGACGGCCGCTCCGCCCGGCAGGCCCCCCGCACCGACGGTACGAAGCACTTCTACGACCGCCCCGGCGAACCGGTCACCTTCCCCGGTGGCGTGCCCGCCCCGCCGCCCCTGCCGACACCCCACCCCCTGGTCGGCACCGAGGTACGCGCCGGCCCGGCCGCCGGCAGCGCCCGGGTCGCCGACCTGGCCGCGTTCACCGCCACGGACCCGGACACCGGCACCCTCCCGGCACTCGTCTGGGGCGACGTCCCGGACCGGATCCCGGACGGCACCCTCCTCGCCGTCGCCGTCAACGGCCGCATCGGGGCCGTCGTCCCGGTGGTGCCCGCCGACCCCGGCGGACGCCGGTTCGCCGCGCTGCTCGCCGACGACAAGCTGTTCCACGCCGGCACCAACCAGCTCGACGTCTTCCAGGTCGCGACGGACGGTACGCTGCGACGCCTCACCCTGTCGTGACCCGGCTTCCGGGGTCGGTCCGGCCTGGCTCCCAGGGGCGGTGCGGTCCGGTCCCGTCTGACGGGATACCGGGTTTCCCGGCCGCCCGGTCGGGAATCGGGTGACGCATACCTCACCGCCGAACCACGGCGGGCGTTGTCCCCCGAGCCGCAATTACGGTAGAAGCGAAGGCAATTCAACGTAGATCTGCCGGCGAAGCGAGGAACCACATGACGGAAGTCAAGCTCGATCACCCCGGTGGGCAGCTGTCGATGCCGGTGCATCCCGCGGTCGAGGGCCCCGCCGGTATCGGGGTGAGCAAGCTGCTGAAGGAAACCGGGATGACCACGTACGACCCCGGTTTCGTCAACACCGCCGCTGCCTCATCCGCGATCACCTACATCGACGGCGACGCGGGCATCCTGCGTTACCGGGGGTACCCGATCGAGCAGCTGGCCGAGAAGTCCTCCTTCCTGGAGGTCTCCTACCTGCTCATCTACGGTGAGCTGCCGACCGAGCAGCAGCTGACCGAGTTCACCGAGTGGATTCGGCGCCACTCGCTGCTGCACGAGGAGATGCGCCGCTTCTTCGACGGCTTCCCCCGGGACGCCCACCCGATGGCGGTGCTCTCGTCCGCGGTGAGCGCCCTGTCCACCTTCTACCAGGACAGCCTGGACCCGTTCGACTCCGAGCACGTGGAGATCTCCACGGTCCGGCTGATGGCGAAGGTCCCCACCATCGCCTCGTACGCGTACAAGAAGTCCATCGGTCAGCCGCTGCTGTACCCGGACAACTCGCTGGGGTACGTGGACAACCTGCTGCGGATGACGTTCGGCGTGCCGGCGGAGCCGTACGAGGTCGACCCGGTGATGTCGAAGGTGCTGGACATGCTCTTCGTCCTGCACGCCGACCACGAGCAGAACTGCTCCACGTCGACCGTCCGCCTGGTCGGCTCCAGCAACGCCAACCTGTTCGCCTCGGTCTCGGCCGGCGTGAACGCGCTGTTCGGCCCCCTGCACGGTGGCGCGAACCAGGCGGTGCTGGAGATGCTCCAGCAGATCCACGCCGGTGACGGTGACGTCCGGTCCTTCGTCCGCAAGGTCAAGGACAAGCAGGACGGCGTGAAGCTGATGGGCTTCGGCCACCGGGTCTACAAGAACTACGACCCGCGGGCGGCGATCGTCAAGAAGGCCGCGCAGGACGTGCTGGGCCGGATGGCCAAGCCCGACCCGCTGCTGGACATCGCCATGGAGCTGGAGGAGATCGCCCTCGCCGACGACTTCTTCGTCTCCCGTCGGCTCTACCCGAACGTGGACTTCTACACCGGCCTGATCTACAAGGCCATGGGTTTCCCGACCAAGATGTTCACGGTGCTCTTCGCGCTCGGCCGGCTCCCCGGCTGGATCGCCCAGTGGCGCGAGATGATCAACGACCCGGAGACCAAGATCGGCCGTCCGCGGCAGGTCTACGTCGGCTCCGCCGAGCGGGACTACGTCCCCTTCGGCGAGCGCTGACCCGCTCCTCGCTTCGCCAGCAGGCCGTCGACCCTCCGGGTCGGCGGCCTGCCGCGTTTCCGCGCGCCGAGCTGCCCCGTCCCGGCATGATCGACTCGGGTTCCTTGAAAGCGCGGTGTTCCTCGTGCCGGGACCCCCCGACTTTCAGGAAGCCGAGTCGATCAACCGCAAGTCGGGGCATCCCTAGCACTGGGACACCCCGACATCAAGAAAACCGAGTCGATCAACCCCGCCCGAGCCCGAGCCAGGCCCCGAGCCAAGCCCGAGCCCGAGCCCAGCCCGAGTCCGGGCCCGAGTCCGGGCCGAGCCGGAATCGGGCCTGGACGGCGAGGGTCAGCGCAGGCCGGCGGCGGCGAGCAGGTTGCCCTCGGGCAGCGCCGGAAGGGCGCGACCCTGCGACATCCGCTGCTCGGCGCGCTCGGCGGTGAACGCGGCGTCGTGGTGGATGGCGGCGGCGTAACTGGCGGCGGTGCGTTGGGCGATCGCGGCCCAGCCGTACTGGTCGTGGACCATCCGGCGGGCGCGGCGGGCCATGACGCGGGAACGGTCGGCATCCGACAGCAGCGCGTCCACGGCGTCGGTCAGGCTGTCCGGGTCGTGTGGGCGGAAGGTCATCCCGGTGACGCCCGGCTCGACGATCTCGCCGAGGCCACCGGTGGCGGCGACTGCGAGGGGAGCGCCGGCCGCGGCGCCTTCCAGGGCGACCATGCCGAACGGCTCGTAGATGCTCGGCACGGCGAAGCAGTCGGACGCGGCCATCAGCGCCGGCAGGTCGGTGCCGCCCAGGAAGCCCGGCATGGTGACCATGCCGCCGAGGCCGCGGCGGTGCACCTCGGCCTCCAACTCGGCGCGGTACGGGCCGTCACCCGCGATCACGGCACGCAGGCCGGGGTGCCGCTCGCGCAGCCGGGGGAGTGCGGCGATCAGGTGCTGGACGCCCTTCTCGTACACCAGGCGCCCGGCGAAGGTGACCAGCGGGCCGTTCCCGGCGAAGCGGGCGCGGGCGGCGGCCACGGCACGCGCGGGCACCCGCCAGCGGTGTGGCTCCACGCCGTTGGCGACCACGTCGACCCGCCCGGCCGGTACGCCGAAGAGAGCGTTCACCTCGTCGCGCATGTAACCGGAGCAGACGATCACCCGGTTGGACTCGCTGCTGAGCCACTGCTCGACGCCGTGGATGGTGCGGTTCATCTCCTCCGGCAGCCAGCCCTGGTGCCGACCGGCCTCGGTGGCGTGGATCGTGCTGACCAGCGGGATGTCCAGGTGGTCGCGCAACGTCATCGCGGTGTGCGCGACGAGCCAGTCGTGGGCGTGGATGACGTCGTAGGAGCCGGCCTGGGTGGCGCGCAGGGCGGTGCGGGTGAGGGTGTGGTTGAAGGCCATGGTCCAGGCCAGCAGCGAGCCGGTGGCGAGGGGGAAGGTGACGGGGTCCTCGGGGGCGCGCAGGATGCGTACGCCGTCGGCGTACTCCTCCAGGGGCGCGCCCTCTGAGTGGCGGGTGACGACGGTGACCTCGTGGCCGGCGGCGGCGAGGGCGACGGAGAGGGCGTGCACGTGTCGACCGAGACCGCCGACGAGCACCGGCGGGTACTCCCAGGACAGCATGAGGATGCGGCGGGTCTGCGGGGGCACCCCGGGGCCGGACTGCGCCGGCACGGGCGTGCCGGGCTGCGCGGTGGGACCGGACTGCGCGGGGGGCCGGGAGGTCACTGTGGGCCGGTGGGCCCGGTCCTTGGTGGCAGGGAGCTGCTCGTCGACCCGCAGTGTCACATCAATCTCCGTCCATGCATGGTGGTACGCGCCGGCGTCAGTGGCGGCGGAGCGAGAGGTGTAAGGAGTGGCCGAGGGCCTGGCGGGCACGCGCGAACGCTTGTCCCCGGTCAAGGAAAGTGCATCGGACCCGAGAACGCATCTCGAAAAGGGTCATCGTGACGGAGGACACCCGATCGGTGTAGCGCGCATCAGACGGGCGGTTTTCGCCCACCGCCTGAAAGGATGGATTGGCGCGTCCGGGCCGGGGGCACTACCTGCGTGCGCGCGGGCGATCTCGGCCGGTGCGCACATAACCATGGTCTAAGGAGCGACATGCAGGTCTGGCCGGGCGAGCGGTACCCCCTGGGCGCCACCTACGACGGGATGGGCACCAACTTCGCCATCTTCTCCGAGGTGGCCGAGCGGATCGAGCTGTGCCTCTTCGACGAGTGGGACACCGGCGCGGAGCGCCGCGTCGAGCTGCGCGAGGTCGACGCCTACGTGTGGCACGCGTACCTGCCGGGCATCGAGCCGGGCCAGCGTTACGGCTACCGGGTGTACGGCCCGTACGACCAGGCGAACGGGCTGCGCTGCAACCCGCACAAGCTGCTGCTAGACCCGTACGCCAAGGCCATCGACGGTGACGTGGAGTGGGACCCGGCGGTCTACGACTACGACCTGGACGAGCCGGAGCGGATGTCGGAGACCGACTCGGCGCCGTTCATGCCGAAGTCGGTGGTGGTCAACCCGTACTTCGACTGGGGCAACGACAAGCCGCCGCGCACCCCTTACCACCACTCCGTGATCTACGAGGCGCACGTGCGCGGGCTGACCATGCGCCACCCGGACATCCCGGAGGAGCTGCGCGGCACGTACGCGGGCATCGCCTCCCCACCGATGATCGACTACCTGACCCGGCTCGGGGTGACGGCGATCGAGCTGATGCCGGTGCACCAGTTCATCCACGACAACCGCCTCGTCGACCTGGGGCTGCGCAACTACTGGGGTTACAACACCATCGGCTTCTTCGCCCCGCACCACGGCTACTCGGCGCTGGGCCGGACCGGCCAGCAGGTGCAGGAGTTCCGGGGCATGGTGAAGGCGCTGCACGCCGCCGGCATCGAGGTCATCCTCGACGTGGTCTACAACCACACCGCCGAGGGCAACCACCTCGGGCCGACGCTGAGCTTCAAGGGCGTGGACGCCCCGAGCTACTACCGGCTCAGCGAGGAGGACCCCCGCTACTTCGTCGACTACACCGGCACCGGCAACAGCCTCAACGTGCGCAACCCGCACTCGCTGCAACTGATCATGGATTCGCTGCGTTACTGGGTGACCGAGATGCACGTCGACGGTTTCCGGTTCGACCTGGCCGCCACCCTGGCCCGCGAGTTCTACGAGGTCGATCGGCTGTCCACCTTCTTCGAGGTGGTGCAGCAGGACCCGGTGGTCAGCCAGGTGAAGCTGATTGCCGAACCGTGGGACGTCGGCCCCGGCGGCTACCAGGTCGGCAACTTCCCACCGCTGTGGACGGAGTGGAACGGCAAGTACCGCGACACCGTTCGCGACTTCTGGCGCGGCGAGCCGGCCACCCTCGCCGAGTTCGCGTCCCGGATCTCCGGCTCCGCCGACCTCTACCAGGACGACGGCCGCCGACCGTTCCACAGCATCAACTTCGTCACCGTGCACGACGGGTTCACCCTCAACGACCTGGTGTCCTACAACGACAAGCACAACGAGGCCAACGGCGAGGAAAATCGCGACGGCGAGAGCCACAACCGGTCCTGGAACTGCGGGGTCGAGGGCGACACCGACGACGAGGCGGTCCTCGCCCTGCGGGCCAAGCAGCGGCGCAACTTCCTGGCCACCCTGATGCTGTCGCAGGGCGTGCCGATGATCGGCCACGGTGACGAGCTGGGCCGCACCCAGCGCGGCAACAACAACGTCTACTGCCAGGACAGCGAGCTGGCCTGGGTTGACTGGGACAACGCCGACGAGCAACTGCTGGACTTCGTCCGCACGCTCACCGCGTTCCGCAAACGACACCAGGTGTTCCGCCGCCGCCGGTTCTTCACCGGGCTGCCGGTGAACGGGCGCGGCATCGACGAGCCGCTGCCCGACCTGGCCTGGTACACGCCGGACGGGCGGGAGATGACCGGCGAGGACTGGGGCAACGACTTCGGCCGCTCGGTGGCGCTCTTCGTCAACGGCGAGGGCATCCGCGAGCGCGGCCAGTACGGCCAGAAGCACCACGACGCGTCGTTCCTGCTCTGCTTCAACGCCCACGACGCGCCGCTGGACTTCGTCATGCCCGGCAGCGAGTACGGCCAGAAGTGGGAACGGGTGATCAGCACCGCCGAACCCGAGCCGGACGACGCCACGGTGATCAGCGCGGGCGGCACCATCCGGGTGCCGGACCGCTCCCTCGTCGTGCTGGAGAGGACGATCTGACATGCCGGCCACCCCTCCCACTGCCACCTACCGGATCCAGGTCCGCCCCGGCTTCGACCTGGACGCCACCGCCGCGATCGTCGACTACCTGGACGACCTCGGCGTCAGCCACCTCTACAGCGCCCCGCTGCTGACCGCCACCCCCGGCTCCCAGCACGGCTACGACGTGGTCGACCACCGGGCCGTCAACCCGGAGCTGGGCGGGGAGGCCGCCCGGCAGCGGCTGCTGGCCGCCCTGCGCGACAAGCGGCTCGGCCTGGTCGTCGACATCGTGCCCAACCACGCCGGGGTCGCCGTCCCGGCCGCCAACCCCGCCTGGTGGGACGTGCTCCGCCGAGGGCGCGACTCGGCGTACGCCGACTGGTTCGACATCGACTGGGACCGGGGCCGGCTGCTGCTGCCGGTGCTGGGCGACGACCCGGCCGCCCTCGACGACCTCAAGGTGGTCGACGGGGAGCTGCGCTACCACGAGCACCGCTTCCCGATCGCCGACGGCACCGGCGACGGCAGCGCCCGGGAGGTGCACGACCGGCAGCACTACGAGCTGGTCTCCTGGCGACGCGGTGACGCCGAGCTGACGTACCGCCGGTTCTTCGCCATCGCGGGCCTGGCGGGTCTGCGCGTGGAGGACCCGGCGGTCTTCGCCGCCACCCACGAGCTGATCCTGCGCTGGGCCGCCGCCGGGGAGGTCGACGGCATCCGCGTCGACCACCCGGACGGCCTGCGCGACCCGGTCGGCTACCTGGCCCGGTTGCGGGAGGCCGCACCGGACGCCTGGCTCGTGGTGGAGAAGATCCTGGAGTACGGCGAGGAACTGCCGGACTGGCCGGTGGACGGCACCACTGGCTACGACGCCCTTGCCATGGTCGGTGGGCTCTTCATCGACATCGACGCCGAGGGTGACTTCACCGCACTGGACAACCGCCTCACCGGGCAGCACACCTCCTGGGAGGACCTGACCCACACCACCAAACTGGCCGCCGCCACCCAGCTGCTCGCCGCCGAGCTGACCCGGCTGGCCGCCCTCGCCCCCGAGGTGCCCACCGAGCAGGCCCGCGCGGCGCTCGCCGAGATTGCCGCCGCGTTCGACGTCTACCGGGGCTACCCGCCGTACGGCGCCCGGCACCTCGCCGCCGCCCGCTCCGAGGCCGGCCGCCGCCGGCCCGACCTGGCCGCCGCCCTGGACGCTGTCACCCGCCGGCTGCGCAACCCCAACGACGAGCTGGGCATGCGGTTCCCGCAGCTCACCGGCGCGGTGATGGCCAAGGGCGTGGAGGACACCGCCTTCTACCGGTGGACCCGGTTCGTGGCGCTCAACGAGGTCGGCGACAGCCCCACCCGCTTCGGGGTGCCGCCCGCGGAGTTCCACCGCTTCGCCACCGCCCAACAGGTCCGCTGGCCGGCCAGCATGACCACCGTCTCCACCCACGACACCAAACGCAGCGAGGATGTCCGCGCCCGCCTCGCCGTGCTCAGCGAGATCCCGGGCCGCTGGGCCGAGCAGGTCAAAGCCTGGATGGAGTACGCGCCGCTGCCCGACCCGGCCTTCGCCCACCTGCTCTGGCAGACCGCCGTCGGCGCGTGGCCGATCGAGCGGGAACGGCTGCACGCGTACGTCGAGAAGGCGGCCCGGGAAGCCGGGGCCTCGACCAGTTGGGCGGACCCCGACCCGGCCTTCGAGCAAGCAGTGCACACCCTTGTCGACCAGATGTACGACGACCCGAGCCTGCACGACGAGCTGACCGAACTCGCCGCCGCGATCACCCCGGCCGGCTGGTGCAACTCGCTCGGGCAGAAGCTGATCCAACTCACCATGCCCGGGGTGCCGGACACCTACCAGGGCACCGAGCTGTGGGACAACTCCCTCGTCGACCCGGACAACCGCCGCCCGGTCGACTTCGACGTACGCCGAGAGTTGCTGGCACGCATCGACGGCGGCTGGCGTCCCCCGGTCGACACCGACGGAGCGGCGAAGCTGCTCGTCGTGTCGCGGACCCTGCGGCTGCGGAGGGCGCACCCGGAGCTGTTCACCACCTACCGGCCGGTGCCGGCGCACGGGCGGGTGGGCCGGCACGTGGTGGCCTTCGACCGGGGTGGCGCGATCGCCGTGGCGACCCGGCTGCCGCTGGGTCTGGCACGCGCCGGTGGGTGGTGTGACACAGCTCTGTCACTTCCCGTTCACGAGATGAAGGACCTGTTCACCGGCCGGGTCTACAGTGGCGGGGAGACCCCTCTGGACGACCTTCTGGCCGACTATCCCGTGGCTCTGCTGGCTCCTTCCACCACTTCCGTGGAGGCTGCGTGATGACCGAATTCAGCGTGTGGGCGCCGGACGCCGAGCGGGTGCGGCTGCGCCTGGCCGGCGACGCCGACCACGAGATGCGCGCCGCCGCCGACGGCTGGTGGCAGGTCGAGGTGCCCGACGCCGGCCTCGACTACTCCTTTCTGCTGAACGACGACGAAACCCCACTGCCCGACCCCCGGTCACCGTGGCAGCCTGCGGGAGTGCACGGGCCGAGCCGCCGCTACGACCACGCCGAATTCGCGTGGTCCGACAGCGCGTGGACCGGCCGGCAACTGCCCGGCAGCATCCTCTACGAGCTGCACATCGGCACCTTCACCCCGGAAGGCACCTTCGACGCGGCCATCGACCGCCTCGACCACCTGGTGTCACTGGGCGTCGACCTGATCGAACTGCTCCCGGTGAACGCCTTCAACGGCGAACACAACTGGGGGTACGACGGCGTCTGCTGGTACGCCCCACACGAGCCCTACGGCGGCCCCGACGGCCTGAAACGGTTCGTCGACGCCGCCCACGCTCGCGGCCTGGGGGTGATCCTCGACGTTGTCTACAACCATTTCGGGCCCTCCGGGGCCTACGCGCCGCGGTTCGGGCCCTACCTCGCCGAGCAGAGCAACAGTTGGGGTCGCTCGATCAACCTGGACGGCCCGCACTCCGACGAGGTACGCCGCTACATCATCGACAGCGTGCTCATGTGGCTGCGCGACTACCACGTCGACGGGCTGCGGTTGGATGCTGTGCACGCGCTGCCCGACTCGCGGGCGGTGCCTCTGCTCGAAGAGTTGGCCATCGAGGTCGAGTCGCTGTCGACGCACCTGGGGCGGCCGTTGTCGCTGATCGCCGAATCGGACCTCAACGATCCGCGGCTCATCACGCCTCGGGAGGCTGGTGGGTTCGGCCTGCACGCGCAGTGGAACGACGACGCGCACCACGCACTGCACACGTTGCTGACGGGGGAGCGGCAGGGGTACTACGGGGACTTCGGGTCCTTGGAGACGTTGTCTGATGTGTTGACCGGCGGGTTCTTCCACGCGGGGACCTGGTCGAGCTTCCGGAACCGGCACCATGGGCGACCTGTTGATCCTCGGGTGCCGGGGCACCGGTTCGTGGCGTACCTGCAGAACCACGACCAGATCGGCAACCGGGCTACCGGGGATCGGATCTCGGCTTCTCTCTCGCCTTCGCTGCTCCGCGTTGGGGCTGTGCTGCTGTTGACGGCGCCGTTCACTCCGATGCTGTTCATGGGGGAGGAGTGGGCCGCCTCGACGCCCTGGCAGTTCTTCACCTCGCACCCGGAGCCGGAGTTGGCCTCTGCGGTGCGGACCGGGCGGCGGCGGGAGTTCGCTGCGCACGGGTGGCCGGAAGGGGACGTGCCCGACCCGCAGGACCCGGAGACGTTCGTGCGGTCGCGGTTGGACTGGGCCGAGCTGGACAAGCCTGAGCATCGGGAGATGTTGGCTTTTTACCAGCGGTTGATCGCGCTGCGGCGGTCTCTGCCGGATCTCTCGGATCCTCGGTTGAACGCTGTTTCTGTGCAGCACGGGGACCAGTTTTTGGTGATGCGGCGGGGGGATACGCTTGTGGTGGCGAACCTGGCTGGGCGGGGGCAGGGGGTTTCGCTGCCTGGGGTGGCTCGGCGGGTGCTGCTGGCTACGGGGGAGGGGGTCACCGTCATGCGGGACCGGATCCAGCTGCCGGCGGAGACTGCGGCGATCGTTGCATTGTGAAGCCTGCACCAATTAACAGACTTTAGATCTCGTGGAGCTGCTCAGGCAGCGTGCGCCCGATAAATCCGCCTTGCGTGTATGCGACCCGGCAGGTCGGTCTTTCAGTGTTGGCATAGCGAGGTCGAAAGCGTAGTACAGGACCGACTCGCATCGGATTAACTAGCTTGAAAGCGTGCCGTCCCCGCTACTCTTCGTGGAGCGTTTAAGGTCAAGAACGGCGTCAGCTAATCCTCGGCGATCTTTATGGTAAGCCGGACACCGTCGGTGCCAGGATTCGGTACTGGCGGATGCGTCGGGGTGGCATGACGCAGGCCGTTTTTGCTGGGCTGTCCCGTCCAGACGAGCCTGACGCCGTCATGCTGTAGTTGGCACCAGCGCGGCCTGTCCAGATTGACTCGGCATTCACGCCGTGCCGTGCGTGTGCTCATGACCCGGCGGCTCCCGCACGCTGTCCACCCCCGGGGCACTCCTCCGGCGGGGCGTAGGCACGAATGGTGCCGTTGTGCCGCGCAACTCTTCCGTCAGCGGTGAGGGCTACGGACCGCTTACAGACGGGGCACCGGCCCCGCTGGTGCTGCGAGCGCTGAGTCACCATGCCTCCCCGGTAGGTGATTGCACGTCTTCAGTCTTGTCCGCCGAGCTATGCCGCCCATCATTGCCGATCGAGGCTCGGAAGCCGGCTGACCACGGAAGGTGCCAGACCCGCCCTGGCGGCGTCGAGCGTCACCGATGCGGTGCCCTGCGGGTGTAGCGTCCAACCGTGCGGGCGTAGCGCTTCAACGCTGCAATCCGGTCCTCTAACTGGGGGTGGGCGTAGGCATGGTGAGGAAGCCGGACACCATCGGTGCCAGGATCCGGTACTGGCGGATGCGCCGTGGAGGTATGACTCAGGCCGTTCTCGCCGGGCTCGCTGGCGTCACCCAGTCGTACGTATCGCAGATCGAGTCGGGTCGGAAGACCATTGACCGCCGGTCCACTCTGGTGGCTCTCGCCGCTGCACTGCAGGTCACGGTGGCCGATCTGCTCGGCCAGGGCACCGAGTCCGGCGACCCGGCCCGTGAAAGCGCCGCCGAGTGTGTACCGGCCATCTGGTCGGCCCTGATCGAGATCGAGGCTGGCGAGCGCCGCCCGTCGACCTACACGGCGGACTGGCTGGCCGCCGAGATCGCCCGCGCCGAGCAGCTTCGCACCTCGTGCAGCTACCCAGCGATGGCTCGAATGCTGCCCAACCTTCTGCTTGAAGCCGCCGCCGTAGGTGGCACAGTGCTCGTCCAGGTCGCCTATCAAGCCGGCACCTGCCTGCGGAACCTCGGCTACCGTCACCTGGCCCTTAACGCCGCCCGGCTCGCTGGGGCGGTCGCCGAAGATACCGAAGACCCGGCCTGGATCGCGGCCTCCCGTTTCGCCTACGCGCAGAGCCTGCCGATCGAATCTGCACCGGTCGCGGCCCGTGCCGCCGACCGGTCACTCATCGAGCTGCAAGCTGACTCCGCCGACGAGCGGGTGCGACAGATGCTCGGACAGCTCCACCTCTCGGCAGCGCTGACATCGACGGTGAGCGGTCGTTTGGACGTAGCTCGCGATCACCTTGCCGAGGCAGCGCGCGAGGCCGCCACGCTCGGGGATCCGGTTGACGGTGCCGGTTTCAACGGCTGCGGGTTCGGACCAACGAATGTCGGCCTGTGGGAGATGTCCATCGCCGCCGAGCAGGGCGAATCCGGCCGGGTTATCGAGCTGTCCAGGACGGTCCGGCCGCAGGTGCTCGCGGCGTCCATCCGCCAGCAGTCCTACTGGCTTGACCTCGGTCGCGCCTTGGCGGACGGCGGCCGCCGAGACGTTGAGGCCCTTGCTGCATTCGTGCAGGCCGAGCGGGCCGCGCCGATCCCGTTCGCCATCAACCCCCTCGCCCGCGACGCCGTGGTGACTCTCGCGCAGCGCGCCCAGCGCCGAGCCATCCCCGACGAACTGCGCCTGCTGGCCGGCCGCATCGGCATCAACCTGGCCGCATAACTGCCAGTAATCACCACATCACCAATCCGCCCTACTGTCCGGTTTTGGGACGCAAGCACGTCCCGTGGCCTGGTGCGACGGTGATCGAATCCCCGAGTACCACCGCTGGGCCTCTACCGGAGGAGGCGGGGATGAGCGGTCAGGACGACAATGCTCCGGAGAACAAAGGTGAGGCGGCCGAGCGGGAGGCTGCCAAGCAGCGTCTCCTAGCGCAGGCTGAGGCGGAGCGCGTACCCGTGGAGGACACGACCCGTGCGGTCCCGGACCGGCGGTGGCGGCGTGACCAACGATGACGTGCCGATCGGTCGCCGCGTGGCCCGCTGGCGGGTGCGGCGGTCGATGACGCAGCAGATGCTGGCCGACCGGCTGCGCAGGTCGAAGAGTTGGGTGGACAAGGTGGAGCGGGGTGTGCGCGCCCTGGACCGGTATTCGGTGATCCAGGAGTTGGCCCACGTCCTGCGGGTCGACCCGGAGGTGCTGCTCGGCCAGGCACGCAGCACGCCAGCGGGCACACCGGAGGGGGTGGACGACATCCGTGCCGCCCTCGCCCGCTACGACACCCCGCAAGCCTCAGAGCAGACGGAAGAGCTAAGAAGGCAGGTCGGGTACGCCTGGCTGAGCTACCAGCATGCGCACTACGGGCAGTTGGTGCGAGTCCTGCCGCGCCTGCTCGACGCTGTCCAGGGCGCGCGGTCACCGGAGTTGCTGGTGCAGTCGTACCGGATCACTTCGTCGCTGCTGGTAAAGCTCGGCGAGGCCGACCTCGGGTGGCTGGCCGCCGACCGGGCGATGTCCGCCGCCGGCGACAACCCGATCCTGGCGGCAACGGCGGCCATCTCGGTAGCCCAGGCGCTCCGCGCCTCCAACCGCGACCGCCTGGCCCTAACAGCGGCCCTAACCGCCGCGAACCGCATCACCCCCACCCCAGCGCACCGTGATCATGAGGTTGACGGGCCTTCCGAAGATCAAAGCGACCGTCAACCTCATGATCACCGGGGCGGAGGCAGGGGCGAGCCGCAGCGGTCGGCGGGGGAGTGGGCCGTGGGTGGGACGCTGCTGCTCCAGGCCGCCCTGGCTGCCGCCGGCTGCGGCGAGAGCCGCCGCGCCGACGAGCTGATCGACCGAGCCGCGGGGATCGCCGCCGGGCTGAGGGGGTACGACGACATGCACCACACCAGCTTCGGGCCGATCGCCGCGAAGCTGGCGCGGGTGGTGGTGGCGGCGCAAAGGGGTGACGCCGGCGAGGCGCTGCAAAGGCACTCGACCTTGGTGCGGCGGGAGGCGTGGCGGCGGTTGCCGGCCGAGTACCGGGGCGCGTACCTGGTGGATGTCGCGCGGGCGTACCTCCAGATGGGTGACGTGCGCGGCGCTGCCCGCGCGCTGGTCGACGCGGACAGCGTCGCGCCGGCTGAGGTTCGGTGTCGGCCGTTGGCGCGTACCGTGATCGCCGATGTTGCCCGCGCACAGCCGGCGCCGGCCGGCGTGGCGCGACTGGCCAACCTGGTCGGCCTCACCCGCTGACCGACGTACCCGCCGGTCGCGGCTGGCCTCACCCCGTCGCCAGCACACGTCGGCCATTGGCGAGCCGGGCGCTCTTGGCCTGCTCGTAGCGTTTCATGTCGGCGGAGTGGGTCGCGATCGTGCGCTGTTGGTGCTCCACCATCGCGGCTTGCCAGATCGTCACGAGATCCGTGCTGTCCTTGCACGCGACGTCGGCCACCGCGGTCCGACGCTCCACGTCGCTGGGATGGTCGGTGCTCCATTTCGGGTCGTCGTTGGCCTGCCAGGGGTCGGCGTAGGTGAACCCCTTGCCGGCCATGCACGTCGACCAGGCCCGGAAGGCGGCCTGAACGCGAGCGTCCTGCTCTGCCTGTTGGCCGGCCCGCAGGGCCATGTCGTACAGGAGTGTCTCGTCGATCGGTGGTGCGCCCTCGGTCAGGCGCCGGTTCGCCTCGCCGAGGCAGCCGCCCTCAGGGATTCGGCCGCCGGCCGGCTCGGGTCCGTCGGTGCCGAACCGCGTGCCGCTGAGCGCTACCGCCGTCCTTTCCGGCGGCGGGGGAGCCTTGTCCTCAGCCGCGTCACCGCCGGGTGCGGCGTGGTAACCGAGGCGATGCGCCTGGTCGTGCTCCACCAGCCCGTACAACCCGTCGTGCGTGGCAGCCGGGTCGGTGTGGTGCGGTTCCGGCGGCCGGTAGGAGATGCCGAGCCGGCGCATGCAGGCCACGACAAGCTTCGCCTCGGCCCGCTGGAGAAGCAGATCCTCGTCCCCGGACGGAAACAGTCGGTCCAACGGAAGGCGCATGGTCGCCACCGGTGATGGCGCTGCGGGCTGCTGCGCGGGCCCGCTCGGTTCACAGGCGGCCCCGGCACCGACGGTCAGGCAGGCCAGCACCAGGGCCGCGAATCGCCTACGAATCATGGGCATGGAGACCTCGCTCAGGGTGGAGGGGCTCGCGTTGCCCGCTACCTCACGGCCGACGCGAGCCCCTCGATGCGGTCCTACGGCCGGCAGCGGGTCTGCGGCTGGCCGGCCCAGACGAAGCAGAACGAGCTGAATCGGTCGTTCCAGTTGTTCCCGTTCTGGTCCCGGTCCAGCGTGAGGTTCAAGGCCTCGTCCGACTGGCCGCTGTTGGCCTTCTGACGCCAGAAATAGAGGCCCCGGTAGTTCTCGTGCTCGAAGAGGCGGACGGCATTCTGCGTGTCGTAGTTGCGCAGCGAGCTGACGTTGTCCTGCAGCGAACAGTCCGAGGTGCAGGCAGCCACGAACGACCATTGCCGAAAGTCCGCAGTGGTCGAGAGGGTGTCGTAGCGACCGCCGCGCAGGTCGTTGTTCTGCCACATGCACAGTTCGCCGCTCTCGCACAGGCCGTTGCGCGACGACGCCGCCTGGGCCGGGCTGGCCACGGCCAGGAGCCCGCCGGCCGCCAGCGCCAACGCACCGAAGAACGCCAGGATTTGTCGCTTCATGAGTCTCCTTAGCTTGGGGATTCTTCTGCCGGAGCTGAGTGATTGTGCTGGTGGCACCGGTGTGGACGAGGTCAGTCAACCCCGGGGGTAGCGGCGCAGCCGAGACATTCGAACCAGCTCGAATCTCGATCCTGTCCGGCGTTTCCCGGGTTGCCGCTGAGGGTCCGCCCGGGTTTGGTGAGGGGCGCCCAGATGAGCCCGCGCGGGGGTGGTCGGTAGGCGGCCGTTGGCGCGTACCGTGATCGCCGAGGTTGCCCGCGCGCAGCCGGCGCCGGCCGGCGTGGCGCGACTGGCGACGCTGGTCGAGCTCACGAGGTGAAGCTCGCCCGTCCTGCTATGCGCGGCCGACCCAGGTGGCGACGCACGCCTCGTTGCCCTCGGCGTCGGCCAGGACCCACCACATGGGTGCGTGCGCGTCGGAGACCAGGTGGCCGCCAGCGGCCAGGGCGGCGGCGATGCGAGCCTCCGCCTGATCGTGCGGGACAGCTATGTCGAGGTGCAGGCGGTTGCGCTGTGGGCGCGCCTCGTCCATCGGTTGCAAACCGAAACCCGGGCCGCGGCGCGACGGGTCGAACAGGTAGTCGTCGCCAATCTGCCGATAGCCGAGCAGCGCCTGCCAGAACGGCAGCACGTCCGCGCCGGCGAGTGCGTCGAGGGTGACGTTGATGAGTTGTACGGCGGTCGGGTCGGCGGGGAGGCCCAGCTCCTTGGCGGCGGCCGAGATGCGCCGGGCCAACGAGACATCGCGCCGATTCAGGCTCACCGTGACGCCGGTGTCGCGCAGGTCGATGGTGAGGTGTTGCTGCTGGGCCTCGTCGGCGAGCCGGCCGATCTCATCGACGAGCGCGATGCCCTTGGACAGCGAGCCGGTCGGGAAGTAGGCCGAGACCAGATGGTAGAGGGAGCGCCAGTCCTCGACACCGTCGGCCGCGTGGAACTGCGCGGCCGTGATCTGCCCAGTCATGTCAGCGAACCTAACATCGGTGGCGCGACGGCCTCCCACGGCGGAAGGCGAGCGAGGATGGCGAGGGCGTCTCGTCGCTGAGTCAGGCGGCGTTGTGCTGGCCGTTGACCGGAGGGCTGATGGTGCACTGGCTTGCCGCATCCAGCCGGGTGGAGACGCTTTCCGGCAGCTCGAATGCGAGGCCGGCGAGGTTGGCGCTCAGTTGGTCGGCGGAGCGAGGGCCGAGGACCACCGAGGTGATCTCGGGCCGGCTGCGGAGCCAGGCGAGCGCCACGGTTGGCGTGGTCGTTCCCAGTTCGGCGGCGACGGTGGTGACGTCGTCGACGATGTCGAAGTGCCGCTCGGCGAGGAGACCGGTCACGAATGCGCGTGCCATCGGGCTGGGCATTGCCGCCCATTGGGCGAGTCGGGATCCGGCGGCCGGCGCGGTGCCGCGCTGGTATCGCCCGGCGAGCAGACCGCTGCCGAGCGGGCTGTGGGCGAGGACGCCGAGCCCGTGTTGCTGGCAGGTGGGCACGATCTCGGCCTCGATGGCACGCGTGATCAGGGAATAGTTGGCTTGCAGGCTGATGAAGGGTGTTCCGCCGAGGCGTTGCGCCGCCCATTGGGCGCTGACGATTCCGGCGGCGGTGAAGTTGGAACAGCCGATGTAGCGGACCTTGCCGGAGCGTACGAAGCCATCGAGCGTTGCCATGGTTTCGTCGATCGGGGTGTCCGGGTCGGGCACGTGGCACTGGTACAGGTCGACGTAGTCGGTGCCCAGTCGGCGCAGGCTCGCCTCCAGGGCGCGAGTCAGGTGGGCGCGGGACAGGCCCCGGGTGTTGGGCCCGGCGCCCTGCGGTGCCGCCCCCTTGGTGGCGAGGACGACCTCGGAGCGGCGGTGGGCGATGGCGTGGCCGACAACCTCTTCGCTGGTGCCACCTCGGTAGGTGTCTGCTGTGTCGATGAAGTTGTGGCCGGCGTCGAGGAACTCGCCGATGATGCGGCGGGCCTCGGGTTCCGGCGTCGGTGCCTGCGGGTCGGTGCCGAAGTTCATCGTGCCCAGGCAGGCCCGGGAGACGTGGAGGCCGGATCGGCCCAGTGTCGTGTACTGCATGCCACCCCCGTACAATCGGAATCATCATTCCGCTTCAAGATACGGAACCTAGATTCCGCTCGTCAAGGGTGCTCGATCGGAGGAGGCCGGCATGATCCGCTCGGATGCGGCGCGCAACCGCGCGAAGGTACTCGCGGCGGCCGAGACCGTGCTCGGCGAGCAGGGACTGACCGCCCGCATGGACGAGATCGCCCGCCGAGCCGGAGTGGGTGTCGGCACCGTGTACCGGCACTTCGCCACCAAGGAAGCCCTCTATGCGGCGATCGTCTCGGCGCGGGTGGACCTGCTGCTTGACGAGGCCGCCCGATTGCGCGTCGCCGCGGAGCCACAGACCGGGTTCTTCAGATTCTTCGCGCAGGTCGTCGCGGACGCGGCGCGCAAGAAGACTCTGACGGACGCGTTGCACAGCGCGGGGATCGATGTCAAAGCAGAGCAGGCAGGCCAGCGTGCGCAGATGCGCGAAGCGTTGGCGGACCTTCTGCGCGACGCCCAACGCGTCGGCGCCGTACGCCCCGACGTCGACCTGCCCGAGATACTCGCCCTGCTGCGGGGCGCCAGCATGGCGGCGGAAACCGGTGACTACGCCGGCCCCGTCATCGACCGGACCCTTGCCGTTCTGTTCGACGGCCTGCGCCCGCACGCGCTCCATGCACCCCCGCCTTCGGCGTAACCGGGCCCCTTACCCGATAGTGTCACTTGATCTCCATCGCCTCGGCCACTGTGCGCGGAGCGGGGGAGCGCGACGCCGGGTTCGCCAGCGGGCAGAGCGACTCGGGCACGGCTGACTGGCTGCCGCTTGGTGGGGAGGGGCCGACCAGGCCAGTGGGGGCATACTCGGTATGCTCTGCGGCCATGCGACCTGGTGACCGGGGGGTGATGCTCGCCTCCGTGGTGGGCGGATTCCTGCTCGGCCTTCTCGACTTCTGCTGGATCAAGTGGCTGCCGTATCCCGTCGCGGAACTTGGCAACTCCACCGCGACCTGGGCGGTGGCCGCCTTCTTCTTCGGGTACTGGGTGCGGTCCGGGTGGCTGCGCGCCGCACTCGGTGCTGCCGTCCTGCTCGTCGTCGCGGTGCCCAGCTACTACCTTGCGGCGGCGCTCCTGCAGGGCGACGACCCCGCGGTGCTCTGGGCACCGTCGTCGCTGGTCTGGATGTTCTTCGGCGTGCTCGCCGGTGTGGTCTTCGGCACCGGCGGGACGTGGGCGCGTGGTGAGGGGTGGCGGCAGGTCGTCGGGGTCGCGCTGCCGGCCGCCGTGTTCTTCGAGGAGGCGGCCCGGTTCGCCGGCAAGGCGACCGACCCCACCTACGGGGCCGGCGCGTGGTGGAACGCGGTCATTGACCTTGCGCTGGGCCTGCTGATCGTGGTGCTGACCGGCGGATCGCATCGACGGCGGGCGGTCGCCGTCGCGGTGGCCGTGCCGCTGGCCGGCGCGATCCTGGTGAGCTTCGCGGTGGCCGGCGGGACCGTCGCGTCCGCCGGTGCGAGCCACCCGGGTAGCCGCACTGTCGTTGGCTGTCCCCGCTGACCTGACCCCCGCCCAGCGGCGGGACGGCGCGGAGGGACCACCCGTCCGAGTGGTCCCTCCGCTGGTTTGCTGGTGGGTGGCTAAACTTCAGGTTGGCAATTCACCTGTGCTCTGCTGCGGCGGGCGCAGCCTCGGGAGGGTGTTCCCGCACCCTCTCGAGGGGCCGTCCCATCGGACGGCGCCTACTCGCAGAAGACCCGCACTGTGGCATCGGGTGAATCCACCTCCACGGTGACCTCGTCGAGGTGCTCCACGAGCGCCTCCAACTGCTCGGGCTTTAGCTGCGTCAGGTCGATCGGCACGCCCGAGTCGCTGAGTGAGGCATTGGCCTTGACCAGGGCCTGCGGCGGGACCAGCGCCGCCAGCCGTACACCGGCGCGCAGCAGTTGCAGTGGCACCCGCACGTTGACCCGCGACGGCTCGCCGTTGTCGGTGGCGTCCACCACCACCCGCAGGTACTTCACCTTGCCCTTGGGTCGGGCGTCGTGACTCGCCGTCGCCGGTGCGTGGTCCCGTTCGAGTGCGGCGATGAGCTGCTCCGCCTCCTCGGCGGTGATCTTGCCGGCGGCCAGCATGTCGAGGATGTCCTTGCGTTGTTCGGTCATTCGAACCTCTCCTATCGGATAGCCACGAGCACGGCCGTGCGGCAGTGCTCGATGTCGAAGCGGGCGCCGGGCAGCGCGGAGATGACACGCCAGGCGGCGCCGAGTGCCCGCACCACACCGATGCGGAACACGACGCAGGCCACGATCGCCGCCAGCACAACCAGGACCACGACCGGGAAGAGCACGAGCGCCAGGGGGAGCACCGGAATCCAGAAGCGGATGGGCCGGCGGTCCGGGCGGCTGACTTTGACGGTCACGAGCTGCGGCATCACGTCGGGCCGCCCAGCTCGGCCAGCGCCTGCTGTGCGGTGATCTCACCGCGGCGCAACCGGTCGATGATGTCGGCTCGCGAGGGCGCCGGGTCGGTCTCGACGAAGTCGAGCATCTGCGTGATCCGGTTGAGTCGTGACTTGATCGTCGGGTAGCTCACCCCGAAGATGCGTTCCATCTCCTTGATCGAACCGTGGCAGCGCACGAACGCCGTGACGAAAACCTGATCATCGACGTTGAGCTGAGCCAGTTGCGGTGGCTCGAACTCGCCCTCGATCGCGACGCCGTTGCTCGCCAGGCGCACCCGCTCGACGACGAACGGCTGCCCCCGCGTCAGGCTGGTCAGGTCCTGCCAGTCCATCGTCTGTCCTGTCATACCTAAAGTTTTATCTTAAGAATCCTCAACTTCCAAGCATCCGATCTTAACTTTCTTAAGACCGGCTCGGTTGGAAGAATCCTGGGTCGATCTCACCGCCAGCCGGGAATGCGAAACCGCGGCGGGACCCGAAGAGGTCCCGCCGCGGTCGAAGGGTGTTGCTTGCCGGGCGCCCAGCGGGCGGGAGCGGGCAACCCCGACTCCCGCCCGCGGCAAGCGGATCAGCACATCCGGATGTACCAGACCGGCGAGAAGTCGACGGCTTCCCAGGCGACTCCAGAGCTGAAGCCGCGGATCGGGTTGCGGTTCTGGTCCATGATGTCGGCCCAGGCGCCCCAGGTCTGGTTGTTGTAGATGGAGCCCCAGCCGTTCCAGTTGGTGAGCGAGTACCACCGACACTGGTACAGCACGAACATGCGTCCGCCGAAGTACGTGTCGGTGTAGACGCAGGTGGCGGTGTAGGGGCAGGGGCCGACAGCCTGGGACGAGACGCCGCTGATGCCGGCGTTCGGGTTGTCGGAGGCGATCGCGTTGGCCGGGTTGGCTGACTGCGTCGTGACACCAGCGATCGGATGGTCGGCCGGGGCCGCGGTGGCGGCCGACGGCACTGCGAGCGTGGCGAGGAGGGCCGCGAAGGCCCCGATCAGGAGCATGCGTAGCTTCATGCATTCACGATGCCCGATGGGTACGAAAGCAGAGAGTGTCTCACCTGTGACGGAAAGTACTCCATCTATTGAGGCGTCAACGACCTGGCATTTCGGCCGGGGTCGTGATTGCGACTCGGCGGCCTGCGCGAGCCGCCGCTAGGATGCCGGGGTGGGCAGGTTCCTGGCGCTCTTCAACGGCGCGGCTGACGAGGCCGACAAGGCCGAACTCACCGAACAGCAGCAGGCCGAGTTCATGAGCGCGTGGGCGTCATGGGCGCAGGCCAACGAGAAGGCCATCGTCGACCCCGGTGCTCCCGTGAACGCCAAGAAGCGGGTCACGGCGCGAGGTGTCGAGGACTTCACCGACGCCCTGATCGCCTACACCATCGTGGAAGCGGGCTCGCACGACGAGGCGGTCGAGATTTTCTCCGGGCACCCGCACCTGGGACTGTTCGCCGGAAATTCCATCGCGGTCCTGGAGTGTCCGCCGCCGCCCAGCTGACACTCGCGCGCCGCCCACGATCCACTCGCCTTTACGGAAGTCGGGGTGTCCCGGCTCCGTTGACACCCCGACTTCACGGAACCCGAGTCGATCTCTCACCACTGGCCGGCAACACGGAACCGCAGCGGGACAGGCAGCCCGGCGGCGGCAGCCTCCTCCGGCCCGTGGGTGATTCAGCCCTACACGATCGAAGGCTCACGTCCGGATCACTCGAAGAACTTGATGCTGAACCCGGTGTCGGCCGTCGGGCCGGGCACGTTGGCGCGGCGGTAGGTGGTGTTGCCCCACCAGCAGAAGGTGCCGGTGTACCAGTAGCGGTTCGCCCAGGAGTACGCGGTGCCCTTGGGTACCCCGTGGTACATCAGCGGGAACCTCGGCCCGGCGGGTGGGCTGGTGGCGATGTCGCCGTTGAGCAGCACGAAGCTGTGGTGACCAGGTCCGTTCACGTGCAGGGTCGGATCCCAGCCGGCCATCATGGTGGCCCGGTTCGAGCCGAACAGGCAGCCGTTCGACTTGTACCAGTCCCACACGTACGTCGGGTCGCCGCCGGCGCGCAGCCGTAGGTCGGCGAGGCAGTACTGGTCGCTCCAGCTGCCGTTGGCGGAGTAGACGATGTGGAGCTGCCCGTTGGGGTCCCTGATCGCTTCGGGTGACTCGTTGATGAACGGGTTGCCGACGACGCGCTCCCAGCTCTCGCGGGGCTGGGAAATGATGTACCGGCCACCGGTCGGGGTGAGCGGGTCGCTCATCCGGCTGAGGTAGATGTTCTGTTCGACGTTGGTGTCCCCGGCCCAGCCCGACCAGACGAACCACCGCTGCCCGTTGAAGGTGAACAGGCTGCCGTCGATGGCCCACTTGCCGTCGGGCAGCGCGAGCTGCCGCTCGGCCGTGTAGCCGCTGGCGGGTGACGCCGAGTGGATCGCGTACAGGCGGTGGGCGGTGCCGCGTCCCGCTGAGAAGTAGATGTAGTAGCGGCCGCCATCGGTGACGATCTCCGGGGCCCAGACCTCACCGAGGTTGCGGCTGTCCGTCCAGACCTGCCGCGCGGGTGCGGCGGCCAGCGCGTCGGGAGACGCCGCCTGCCGCACGGCGATCCCGCCGTTGACCGACTGGACGGAGATGTAGGTGCCGCCGACGCGGATCACGCTGGGGTCGGCGGCTCGCATGCCGGTCTGCCCGGCCGCCGCCGGCGCGGCGCCGAACAGGGACAGGCCGGCGGCGAGCACGACGGCCAGCAGGAAGGAGAGGAGTCGCGGAAGGGTTCGGCTACCGACGTTCACGATCGGGATTCCTCTCCTCGATGGAGCTGGAGGCAGCAATCGACATTCATAGATTAGGGCAGGAGTTGCTGTGCCACAGTGTTTCCGCGAGCCGGCATCGGAGCTGGCAGTCACTGGCGGGCATGGGTGCGCTAGCGTTCGGCCCCATGGAACCCGTGGACGTGGTCTTGGCCGTCGCGTGCGCGGCGGCCAACCTGGCCATGGCCGCCGTGCTGCTCGTCAGGAGCCGTGGGGGCACGTCCGTCCCCCGGATCTTCGGCCGCCGACAGCTCCTTCCACGCCCGCGGGCCGCGATGCATGCCTGCCTGGGGCTGGGACTGGGCGTCGGCCTGCTCGTCAAGGACATCTTCCCGCCGGACTCCGCGGGCGACGCGGTGGTGTTCCACGTGGTGAGGATCTTGCTGGTGGCTGCTGTCGTCACCGCCCTGCTGAGCGCCCTCCGGTACCCGCGATCCCTCTCTGGCGAGACCGCCCGCCAGGGGCGGTGACCGGGAGAGCGGCGAAACCGCGATCCGACGGAAGTCCGACGTTGGGTGTCCGCTCGCTCACGCAGGGTCCAACCTGGAAACCGGCTCGCCATCAGGGCGGTCAGTACACAGGGGACATTGGAGGGCTCAGTTGCTGATCATCGCGGAGGAGAAGGACGCCTACCCACCGAACGGTCAGATCCCCAACATGGACACCGACGCGAAGGCGTGCGGCGACATCCTGACCAGGATCGAACCGCTCCTGCCCACCGACCTTCGGGCAGAGGTGATCGGTGCCTTGGTGACCTGGTCGGAGAGCGTGCTGAAGCCAGGTCAGAGCTTCGGTACGTGGGCCGAAGCCATCACCGCCGCGACCAGATACGCACACAGCGACCCCGCGCTCAAGACCGACGACAGTCAGCGGCGTCGTGACCAGGCCGTCGACGACGACGAGGTGGTCAAGCTCAAGGCGGCAGTGGGGAGTACGGGCAAGACCGGCGACCCGCAGATCGCGTTGCGCGACGAGAGCCGCAGGTGGGCGAACTGCGGGATGGCGGCGTTCCAGATTCGCGAGCTGTTGCACGCAGCGGGCGGAAAGCCGGCCAGCGTGTCGCGCGAGACCTACGGGACTGGCGGCGGCGACGCGCTCAAGAAGGCGCTGCTCGTCAAGCCGGTCGGCACCGCTACCGTCCTGCTGCTCGACTGCCAGTTCCCGCAGGTGCACAACTTCATCATCGAGGTGCACCACGACGGGTCGCGCTACCTTGCCCAGGGCTACCAGGGCACCTACTTCGCCCACTGGTGGCTCGGAATCAACGACAGCTACTCCTCCAAGAAGCCCACGCCCGAGATTCTCGCTCTGCGCGAACGGTACGGGTTGGGTCGGGCGATCAGCCCGGAGGATTACGCGACCCTGCTGGACGGCCTGGTCGCGGCCGTCTCGTCCGACTGGCAGGAGACCGCCAACCAATGGTCGGCGTTGCCGTTCAACCCTGACCGGCAGGAGATCGACGGGATTCGCCGCCGGTCCGGATCGCCGACGCTCCTCGTCGAGGTGTTCGAGCTGGGCAAGCCCGCCGTGGCTCGGGCGGCGCTCGGCGACAACGGCGTCGCGTCGCTCAGCGAGCTGGCCACCCGAGGAATGGCAACGGCCTGACACGGCCTGCTCGGCGACGTGCTCAGCGTCGTACTCGTGCTCAACGTGCAGGCCCTGCTGTACCTGGCTTCCGGTGCGTCGCCTACTTCGGCCTGCGCACTGTCCGGCAGCAGCGGCGCCCCGCCGTACGGCAGCGCGCCACCGTCGACGTCGGGTAGACCATGCTCGCGGCGGGTTGGCGGAAGAGTAGTGCGTGGCCTACGCGATCCCGCTGCTGCCGCCGGCGGACCAGCGGCGGCCGCCGACGCAGCCGCGCCTACACGCCCGAGATGGCCTTGAGTGCCGTGTCGAGTGCCTGGTCCGCCGGGACGGGTACGTCGGGGACCACTCCGACGCCCTCCCAGTTGGTGCCGGTGACGCTGTTGATGGTGCGGGCGGTCGGTACGGTCACGAGGATGTGTTCGGTGACCGGGTGGCGGGCCGTCGGATGCGCGCCGCCACGCGTCGTCTCACCGACGACGACGGCCCGGCCGTGCGCCTGAAGGGTGTACGCCACGTCCTCGCCCCCGGAGAACGTCACCGCGCTGGTGAGCACGTGGACCGGGCGGTCCGCGTAGCGGGGCGCGGGCAGGTGCGCGGTCGTCCAGAACTGGCGCGTGGAGCCGGTGGACCGCTCGTAGAAGTCGTTGAGGTGCACCTGGTCGTCGCGGAAGAAGTAGCTGCACCACATCGCGGCTCCCTCCGGTGTTCCACCGGAGCAGGCGCGCAGGTCCAGAATGAGCGCGGAGCTGAGGGCGACCAGTTGCATGGCCGCGCCGATAGCGGCGGCGCCCTCGTCGGCGTACGCGATGCGCCGCACGTCGATGAGCCCGACGTTGCCGTCCAGGTGCTCGACCCGGCGGATCCCCTGGTTCTCCGCCCTGAGCAGCGCGAGGAACGCGGCCCGCCCGCCGTCTTCGTCCGCTGGATCCAGCGACTGCGGCTGGTCCGACCACAGCAGCCGCAGATGCTTGTCCGGGCACACCTTTTGAAGGTGAGCGGTCACCGTCTCGCAGAGCGCCGGCCCGTCCAGGTTGTCGTACTCGCCTGCCGCGAGACGGCGCCGGATCGCGGCGTCGATGTCCGCTACCTTCTCAGGAAAGACGTACCCCGCCTCGATCCGGTCCAGGGCCTGCCCGATTATCTGTTCGTTTGAGAGCACGGCGGGCCACGGTAGACCGCAATCAGCGTCATGACCACCGAGTTTTCGCGCAGAGGCTCAGGAACGCGGCAGCATGCCCACGAGCGACGTGATGATGGAGACCCGCAGGGCTGTCCGTAGGTCGACATGGTGGACCGCGAGCGCCGGCTCGGATTCGTAGACGGCGAGCAGGCTCGGCGGCGGCGAGGTGTAGGCGGACAGCGCGCCACCCATGATCAAGGCGTTCAGGCAGAACAGTTCGGCGTTGTCGCCGACCTCGGGCAGGTGTCGCCGGACGAGGCCGGCCATCACCGCGAGGTTGCCCAGTGCGGCCCGCTTGTGCCGGCGGACCACCTCGACCGAGACGTTGTGTTCGAGCACCCCGCCCTGCGCGCCGAACAGATCGCAGAGCACCGTCTGGGCGGCGAGCGACCGGCTGAGCACGTCGGCCGTCTGCTCCGCCCGTTCCATCGCCGACCGGCTCAGGTCGACACCGTGGGCCAACTCCTGGTCCAGCTCGGTCAGCCAGGTCGTCGTCCGGTCGTCCAGCAGGTCGAGCAGGATCGCCTCGCGGGACTCGAAATAGCGCAGCACGGCCGTCTTGGCCAGGCCGACCCGCCGGCTCAGCTCGTTCAGGGTCACCTCGGCCACCGGCATCTCGTCGAGCATCGCCGAGGTCGTCTCCAGGATGGCCCGGCGTCGGACCTCACGCTGCTCCTCGCTGCGCGCCCGCTGGAACGTCATGACACCAACCCTAGCTTAGGTACCGGCGGTCCCTTGACAGCGTACCGGCGGTACCTTATCGTTTCAGGCATAAGTTACCGGCGGTACCTAAGGAGCTTGAGATGAAGTGGACCGAGCAGCAGATTCCGCGCCAGGACGGCCGGGTCGCCGTGGTCACCGGCGCCAACACCGGGCTGGGCTTCGAGACCGCCCGGCGGCTCGCCGAGCGCGGGGCGTCGGTCGTGCTGGCCGTACGCGACACGGAGAAGGGCAAGCTCGCCGCCGCCCGCATCAACGGCGACGTCTCCGTACGGGAACTGGACCTGACCTCGCTGGAATCGGTGCGCGCCGCCGCGGCCGGCCTGCGCGCCACCCACCCGCGGATCGACCTGCTGATCAACAACGCCGGGGTGATGTACACCCCGAAGCAGCGCACCCGCGACGGCTTCGAGATGCAGTTCGGCACCAACCACCTGGGCCACTTCGCGCTCACCGGCCTGCTGCTCGACCTGCTGCTGCCCGTGCCCGGCTCCCGGGTGGTCACCGTCAGCAGCGTCGGGCACCGCATCCGCGCCGCCATCCACTTCGACGACCTGCAGTGGGACCGTTCCTACGGCCGGGTCGCCGCCTACGGCCAGTCGAAGCTCGCCAACCTGATGTTCACCTACGAGTTGCAGCGCCGGCTCGCCGCGCACGGCACCACCGCCGCGGTGGCAGCGCACCCCGGCATCTCCAACACCGAACTGGCCCGCAACGCCCCGGCGGTCGTCCGCGGACCGCTGACCGTGCTCGCCCCCGTGATCACCCAGCCCGCGACGGCGGGCGCGCTGCCCACCCTGCGGGCCGCCACCGACCCGTCCGTCCTCGGCGGGCAGTACTACGGCCCGGACGGCCCGGGCGAGGCGCGCGGCTACCCGAGGCTTGTCACGTCCAGCCCCGAGTCCTACGACGTGAGCGTGCAGCAACGCCTCTGGGCCGTCTCGGAAGACCTCACCGGCGTGCGGTTCCCGGTGGGCAGGGCAGCCGTCGCGGCGTGACCGTGCCAGGGGCGGGCACGCGGTCCGGGCGCGGGCAGGGGCTGGCGACGGTGGGCGATCACAGACGGCGGCGGCCCGGCGGAGGTCAGGTGGTCAGGGAGCTGTCGTGCCTGCCCTCCGCCGGGCCAGTGTGTCGCGGATGGTGAAGACGACGAGCGAGAGTGGCACGAAGACCCACAGCTGGAGCACTGTGTAGCGGCGCAGTTCCAGGTTGGTGTCGACGCCTGCCAGTTCGGCGTCGAGGGCACCGGGTCGCATCAGCATGAGCGCGTACGTGGACAGCGGTGCGTAGTTGAGACCTGCGCCGGTCAGCCACAGGCCGAACGCCCGGCTGCCGAGGTCGTTCGAGGACGACAGCAGCCAGACGCCCCACGTCACCATGACAACCACGCCGACGAGGAATTCGGCCAGAATGATCCGCCGTCGGCGGGTGGTTCCTCGGCTGCCGTACATGTCGACGGCCGCCAAACGACGAACGTTCATCAGACCGATGGTGCCACCGACGGGCAACCCGTCACAGAGCGTACCGTGATCGCCGCCGCCCGTGCCGCCGGCGCACAGCACTCTGGAGCTGGTTGTCGCGGGCCCTTACGGCTGCGACGGCTCGGGCAGGTTGTGGCGCGCCCAGGCTGCGAAACTCGTGAGGGGAATGCCGAGGGCTCGCGCGTACTCCGGGCGAGCGGGTTGGCCGACAACGTTCATCTGTTCGTGGGAGATGCCGGCCCACTCCGGCATACCTGCGGCGACCGCCTCCTCCTCGGTCATGTCGGGCGCGGTCAGCTCGGCGCCCAGAGCGTCGGAGAGGACCTTGGCGATCTCCGTCAGCGTCAGGTGGTCGCTCGCCAGCTCCAGCTCGACTCCATGGAACCGATCGGGTTCGGCGATGGCCGCGGCGGCTGCGCGGCCGATGTCGTCGACCGCGACGAGGGAGAGCGAGGTCTGTGGCTTGAGGACCGTCGCCAGGCCGCCGGCGACGCCCCGGGGGAGCAGGTACGCCGCTGAGGGTAGGAAGTTGTCCATGAAGAAGCCCGGCTTGATCAGCGTCCAGTGGGCGAAGCCCGCCTCGCGTACCCGATCCTGGATGCCTGCCTTGGTCGTGTAGTAGGGCTCCATGGTCGCCCAGCGGCCCTCGGCCCAGCCGGGCGCCGCGGTGTGCTGGCCAGCGCCACTGACGGAGGTGTGTACGAACTGCGGCACCTTCGCGGCCAGCGCGCTTTCGATCAGGTTGACGCCCTGGGTCAGCTCGCCGTCGAAGTTGATGGTGTTGCCGTCCATCGCGGGCATCTGCACGGAGAAGACGGCCCGTGCTCCCTGCGCGGCCCGGACCAGCGAGTCGCGATCATTGAGGTCGCCGGTGACCAGTTCGGCCCCGAGGGCCGCGACCGCCCGCGCGCGGTCGGTAGCGGGGTCACGGACCAGTGCTCGGACAGGTACGCCGGCCGCGAGCAGGGCGCGAGCGGTGGCACCGCCCTGCCTGCCCGTGGCGCCGGTGACCAGGACGGGTTCGGAATTGGTGGCCATGCGGAGTCTCCTGTCACGGGGCTGAACGATAAACGGCGGGGCCCGCCGTTTATGCTTCGCTAAGATACGGCGGACCCCGCCACTTAGCAACCGTGAGGTGATGCCATGTCCAGCCAGCGAGCGGACGCCCGGCGCAACTACGCGCGCCTGCTGGCCGTGGCCGAGCAGGAGATCGCCGCGCACGGTGCCGACGCGTCCCTGGAGCAGATCGCGCGCATCGCCGGAGTCGGCTCGGCCACCGTGCGCCGACACTTCCCCAGCCGTCACGCGCTGCTGGACGCCGTCTTCCGCGGCGTGATCGAGAACCTAAGCGCCCGCGCCCGCGAGCTGTCCGACGCCGCCGACGCGCGGGCCGCGCTGCTGGACTGGCTCGCCGCTGTCAACGGGAACGTCGCCACCATCAGAGGCCTGGCCATCGCGCTGACCCGCGACTGCACGGCCAGCCCCACGGAGGCGCACGAGCACTGCGCCACCGCGCAGCTCACCGAGGCGGGCGAACCACTCGTCCGCCGGGCCGCGATGGCCGGCGCGGTGGCACCAGACGTGACCATCACCGATCTGCTCGCGCTGATCACCGGCATCGCGTTGGCCACGGAGCACCACGCCGATCCTGCCGCCGACGCCGCCCGACTGCTCGACCTGACGGTGGCGGGAGTCAGCCCACGCCGAGGGTGACGAGGGGCGGATCGCCGGTCGTCAGGGCGTGGTGGGCTGGGGTGCGGGCGTGAACGGGGTCAGGAGCAGGTCAGTGAGGCGGCGCCTGGCGTCCTCGTCGCCGCTCAACCGCAGGGCGCCGGACTCCACGGCCGCCGCCATGGTGATCTCCTGGCCGCAGACGGCCCGGAGGGTGTCGAGGTCGGTGGTGAGCGCCGCGTCGGGTTCGGACGTGGTGCCGCGCCGGAGCTGCACCGTCTCGTCCGCGACGTCGGCAAGGTACGTATCCGAGTCGATGTGGAACGCGTAGCTGCCGGCGAGTTCCGGGGCTCGCGCCGGATCGAAGGCGGCCTTGATGCTGAGCAGCAGGGAGTCGATGCCGAGAGCGCCGTCGGGAAGTTGGGGAGACTGGCTTCCCCAGCGCCCGAACTGAAGGAGGATCGGCTCCAGGGCGCAGCCCCATTCGGTCAGCTCGTAGAGGTGGACCCGCGTCGGCGGGCCCAGGTCCCGCCGCTGCACTACGCCGTGCTCGGTCAACTGGCGCAGCCGCTGACTCAGCACGTTCGGGCTCACCCCGGGTAGGCCTCCGAGTAGGTCGTTGAACCGCCGAGGGCCGAGCAGGAGGTCGCGTACCACCAGCAGCGCCCACCGCTCGCCGATGATGTCCAGTCCACGCGCGACACCGCAGGGATCTCCGTAACTACGCATGCCGCTCATGGCGTCCACCCTACCTGGATCCTAATTTAGGAGTATCACTTGTTCTTTAGGAGTTAGACCCCTAGCGTGGCTCACATGAGCCTGCCGCAAGGTGACGTGAAACTGCTGGACACCCCGTTGGCCTGGCGTCTGCTCGCCGCGTCCCTGGTGGCGCGCCTCGCCTACACCAGCAGGGACGGCACGCCGCGGCTGATCCCGGTGAACATCCTGTGGACCGGCGACGAACTGGTCGTCGGTGCGTTCGCCGGCACGTACAAGATCCGTGACCTGAGCGCCCGGCCGGACGTGGCGGTCTGCATCGACACCGCCGACGGCCTTCCGGAGGTGCTCATGCTGCGCGGCACGGTCACCCTGACCGAGGTCGAGGGCGTCCTGCCGGAGTACGCCACCATCCAGCGCGCGGGAATGGGCGACGAGATGGTCAACGCCTACCTGGCGGCGATCGACCAGTCGGGCCTGCGGATGGTCCGGATCGGCCTACGCCCCACCTGGGTCGGCGTCGTCGACTTCAAGGAGCGGTTCCCGGCTCGTACGCCGCAACCCGTCCGAGCCGCGCTCGGCGGCGGCCAGTAACCAGCACGCCGAGGACCCGGGCACCCGGGGCTCACCACACCATGAAGGCGAGGACAACGTTGCGCAAGATTGTCGTGTCGATGTGGACCACGGTGGACGGCTTCGTCGCCGGCCCCGACGACGAGATGGACTGGCTGCTGGTCGACGAACACCTGCAAAAGTACGAGCGGGCCCTGGTGGACAACGCCGGCAGCCTGATGCTGGGCCGGATCACGCACGCGGACTTCGCCGGCCACTGGCCGTCGACCGCCCAGGACCCCGACCAACCGGACGCCGTGCGGGGGTATGCCCAACGCCTCGACGCGCTGGACAAGATCGTCGTCTCCGCCTCGGAAAACACCGCCACCTGGACGAACACCCGGCGGCTCACACACCTCGACCCCGCCGAGATCACCGAAATCAAGCGTGAGGCCGGCGGCGACATAGTGGTCTACGGCAGTCTCACACTGGTCCGGTCCCTCGCCGATCTCCGACTCATCGACGAGCTGCACCTCCTGGTGCATCCCGTGTTCCTCCGCCAGGGTAGGGCGCTGTTCGAGGGTGGTCAGCCGCCGGCACGGCTGGAGTTGGTGTCCGCCGAACCCTTCCCCTCCGGGGTCGTCCTGCTGAAGTACCGCCCCGCCTGACGGGCTCAGGTGGTGCGGTCGGGCACCGCGCACCCGTCCGGGGCGCACATGCCCTCGGCCGCACCGACAATCGGCAGCGCCTGCGGCGTCGGGTGGCTCTCGGCCCACGCTTTGTCGATGACCGCGAGCAGGTCGTCGAGGCCGATCGCCCCGGGAACGGCGAAGCGGCCGTCGAAGACGAGGAACGGCGCGCCGCGTGCCCCGAGGCGCTGTGCCTCGCGCTGGTCGGCCGCCACGCGGGCCCGGTAGCGGCGGCTTCGCAGGGCGTCGGCGGCTTCGTCGTGGTCCAGGCCCACCTCGGCGGCGAAGTGGAGCACCTCCTCGACGGTCCACAGCTTGCGGGCCTGCCCGAAGTGCGCGCGGAACATCGCCGTCCAGGTCTCGGCGCCGCGCCCCTGGTCGGTCGCGTAGGCGAGCAGTTCGTGGGCGAAATCCGTCGGCCCGAGGGTGCGGTCCACCGCGTGGTAGGGCGTCAGACCCTCCGCCTCGGCAGCCCGCTCGATGGGCCGCAGGACCCGGTCGACGGTTGTCGCGGGAGTCCCCGCCATCGTGATCAACTCCCGCTGACTGACCCCCGCGCGGGGCAGGTCGGGATGGAGCTGGAACGACCGGTGGATCACCCGCACCTGATCGCCGTACGGGAGCCGGTTCAGGGCCCGGTGGAGCCGGTGGTCCATCAGCCCGCAGTACGGGCAGACGATGTCCGACCAGAACTCGATCTTCATGGTGCTCCTCAGTGATTCTCACTTCTTGTTCGTAGCGCCATGATGCATCAGAATCGGAGGGCCACAAAAGGTACATTCATGTGCGTAGCGCGGGCTACGCGGAGGGGTGACGGGGATGAGCGCAGGAGATCTTCGGCGCAGACGCACCAACGTCCGGGGCAACGTCCGAGCCGCTCCGGGGCCCTGCGCGCACTGGAACGACGAGGACGCCGACTTCATCCGGGAGGTCCTGGACCTCGTCGGCGACAAGTGGAGCGTGCTGATCATCGGCACGCTCGCCGACGGCCCTGTCCGCTACTCGGACCTGGGCGACGCGATCCCCGGTATCTCCCAGCGCATGCTCACGCTGACCCTGAAACACCTCCAGCGCACCGGCCTCGTCACCCGGACGTCGTACCCCGAGGTGCCGCCCCGCGTCGAGTACGCCCTCACCGACCTGGGCAGGTCGCTACTCTCCACGGTCCTGGCCCTGGCGGCCTGGTCCGCCGACCACCACGCCGAGATCCGCCGCCACCAGACCTCGTACGACAGCCGCGCCGCGACCTGACGGGCTCATGCTCCCAGTTGGGCGACGACCACGCGGGTGGCCTGGGCGATGACGGCGTCGTCGGGGGTGGCGTCCTTCCTGTCGCGGCTGGACAGCACGGCGAGCACGATCGGGGCCCGGTCAGGCGGCCAGATCACCGCGATGTCGTTGCGGGTGCCGTACCCGCCGGTCCCGGTCTTGTCCCCGACCACCCAGCCGGCCGGCACCTCGGCGCGGACCAGCGCCGCGCCGGTGGTGTTGCCCCGCAGCCAGCCGCGCAGCACGTCACGGTCCGCCGGTTCCAGGGCAACCCCCACGGTGTACGCCCGGAGGTCGCCGGCCAGGGCCCGCGCTGTGCTGGTGTCCCGCTTGTCGCCCGGTGTTCCCTCGTTCAGCGCGGTCTCGTAGCGGGCGACGTCGGTGACCGTGTCGCCGAGCGCGCGCAGCTTCGCCTCGAACCCCGCCGGTCCGCCAAGGTGGCGCAGCAGCAGGTTGCCGGCCGTGTTGTCGCTGTAGCGCACGGCGGCGTCGGCGAGGGCACGCAGACTCATGCCCTCACCGACGTGCTTCTCCGTGATGGGGGAGTGCGCCACCAGGTCCCGCGCCGAGTACCGCACCACGCGATCCAGTTGGGCGTCGGTGGTGCCGTCGAGCACCTCGGCGGCAGCGAGGGCCTTCCACGTCGAGGCGTACGCGAACCGCTCGTCGGCGCGGTACTCCACAGTGCGGCCGGTGCCCGTGTCGACGGCGTGGATCCCGAGTCGTGCCCCGAACTGCTCCTCCAACCGCCGGAACTCCTGATCGGGGGCCAGCGACGGGGCGAGCGTCACCTCCGGGCTCGGCGTCGTCCGCGCCCCGGTCGCCTCGCCGCCGCTGCCGCACCCCGCCAGCGACACCACTGTCGACGCCGTGGCCACCCAGATCGTCAGCCGTAGGACCGAAACCGCCATCGTCGTTCCTCCTGTAACGCCGCCGGTCAGGGCAGGATCTCGACGTACCCGTCGCTGCCGTGCACGCGGATCCGCTGCCCGTCGCGGATCAGCCGGGTGGCGTCGAGCACGCTGACGACAGCCGGCAGGCCATACTCCCTCGCGATCACCGCGCCGTGCGTCATCAACCCGCCGACCTCTGTCACCAGGCCGGCGATACCGACGAACAGGGGCGTCCAGCTGGGGTCCGTGTGGGCGGTGACGAGGATGTCACCCGCTTCGAGGTCGGCCTGCGCCATGTCCAGGATGACGCGGGCGCGTCCTTCGACCGTCCCGGCGGACACCGGCACACCGGCCAGGGCGCCGGCGGGCACGTCGTCGCGTCGGTACGCCCCGGTGATCGCCTCGCCGTCGGAGGTCAGCACCCGGGGCGGGGTGAGCGCCTGGTAGGACCGGAACGCGTCCCGGCGCTGCCGGATCAGCTCGTCGTCCACCCGGTGCGTGCGCGCGGCCTCGTGGAACTCCTGGAACGTGAGGTAGAAGACATCTTCGGTCTCGGTGAGCACCCCGGCGCGTACCAGGCGCTCGGCCTCTGCCAGCAGGGCCTGCTTGTAGATGAAGTAGCGGCTGATGATGTCGTACTTCGGGTACTCCCGGTAGCCGATGAAGGTCCGCACCCGGTCGATCATCCGCGCGGTCTCGTCGGCCTTCTGCTCCCCGTCCGGCAACGCCCGCAGGCGCGTCAACACCTCCTGCGCCTTCTGCTGCGCCTGCTGCTGACCCTGCTCGAAGCGCCGCCGGGCCGCGCCCGGCTCGAAGAGCTTGATGTTGTCCAGCAGCACGGGCACCAGCGTGCTGGGGCGTTCGCTCCACCGCGGCCGGGTGATGTCGATCTCGCCGACGCAGCGCATGCCGTACCGGTCGAGGTACGCCTCGATGGCGGCGCGCGCCTCGGCCCCGCCCGCGACCTTCGGCAGCTCGTCGAGGAAGTCGTCGTGCGCGCCTTGCAGGAACGCCACCACCTCCGGATACGGACGGATCACGTCGGCGACGTCGAGCAGCGCCAGCCCCATCTCCGACGTGATGTTGCCGGGGGCGGACAGGGTGAGGGTGTCCGCGGCGTTCTTCTCGCCCAGCCACTCGTGCAGCCGGTCGTTGAGCCACCAGGTGGCCTCCATGCCGGCCATGATCGCCTGCATGTTCAGCGGATCGCCGAGGACCCGCTTGTGCTCCTGGAAGGCCTCCAGCAGGAAGTCGAACAGCGCCGTACCGGTCACCGGCGCGATGTCGCGCCGCAGGGCGGCGATGGACGCCTCGCTGCGCTCGATCAGCTCGGTGACGATGGCCGGGTCGGTCTCGATCGAGGTGGACGCGCCGCCGGTCGTCGGTCTGCCGGGCTCGCCGGTGTCCGGGAGCGTCGGAACGAAGTCCCCGCGGTCGATCAGGGTCTCCAGCGCGTCCCTCATCAGCGGATCGGACTTGCCCGCCAGGTTCAGGAAACCGGCGCGGCTCGTGGGTGAGGCAAGCAGCCGGGTGGCGTCGACGAACAACCTCCCGCCGGCCTCCAGCATCTGGGCGATGGCCGTCAACCGCCACATGGAGAGACCCAGCGGCCGCATGGCGTCGGTCATCATCTGCTGGTGACCGACGGAGAGATAGACGTGGTTCTCCTGGTCATCGGCCGCCGGGATGGGGAACAGCGTGGTGATCGGCCGGCTCTGCACGATCTGGAAGTCGTCGTCGACCATGCACCACTCGATGTCCTGCGGGCGGCCGAAGTGTGCCTCGATCCGTCGCCCGAGCCGAACGAGTCGCACCACCTGCGCCCGCGTCAGCGCCGGCTGCTCCTGCCGCTGCCTGTCGATCGCCACTTCTCGCGTGCCGCCCCCGGGCAGCGCGGTGACGGCCCGCTGCTTCGCGGCGACCGTGCCGGCCACGACCTCGCCGTCGCGCACGGTGAAGACGTCCGGGTTCACCAGGCCGGACACCAGGGCCTCGCCGAGGCCGAAGCTGGCGTCCACTGTCGCGACCTTCCGGTTGCCCGTCACCGGGTCCGCCGTGAACAGGATGCCGGAGGCATCCGGCAAAACCATCTGCTGTACGACAACAGCCATCTGAACGCTGCGGTGGTCGATGCCGTTACGCAGGCGGTAGATGACGGCCCGCTCGGTGAACAGTGACGCCCAGCACCGGCTGACGTGCCGCAGGGTCGCCTCCGGCCCCACCACGTTCAGGTAGGTATCCTGCTGGCCGGCGAAGGACGCCGTGGGCGTGTCCTCCGCCGTCGCGCTGGACCGCACGGCGTAGGCGGCCTGCTCGCCGAACCGGGCGAGCGCGCTGGTGATCGCGGCCGCCAGGTCGCCCGGAACCGGGACCTCCTCGACGCTGCGACGGATCTCCGCGCTGAGCGTGCGAATCGCCTCCCGGTCGTCCGGGCTCAGGCGCGACAGCTGATCGAGCCGATCGTCGATCGACGGCGCCTGCGCCATGATCCGCCCGAAGGCGGCCGTCGTGACGCAGAACCCCGCCGGCACCCGGATGCCGTCGATCCGGGACAGCGCGCCCAGGTGCGCGGCCTTGCCGCCGACGACCGACACCTGCGTCTCGTCGACCTCTCGAAGATCCAACAACGGTGCCCGGTCGCCGCGGTCCCCGTCCATCGACAACACACCCACGTCGCGCCCCCGTTACCTCGTTTGTGCTGGTCCGGCCGCCGATTCTGCGCCACGACCGGGGTCTTGCCGCAAGCCCCCAGGTGCGGTATACGTTAGAAGTGGCAGGGAGAGTGATCTCCTTGCCGCTTGTTTTTTGTGCCGCTTGTTCCTTGCCGGGGCAGCCGAGCCGGCGATCCGGCCCCGCTCAGTCGTAGGGGAGTCGGCGCGGCTCGAACCTCAGCCTTCGGCCGAGCTGCCAGGAGGCGGTGGGCCAGGCCGCGACGAAGCCGGCTATCAGCCCGAGCTGACCGGCGAACCAGAACGTCGGGCTGTCGGGTCGCAGGTGTAGCTCCGGAAAGACCACCCGATGCGCGAGGGTCAGCCACACGAACAACGCCACCTCGAACACGGTGATGGTCAGCAGCTCGATCCTGCCGACGCTCGACAGTGCGTGCCAGACCTTCGTCAGGCTGCGACCCGGCCCGGCGAAGTACCGGAAGAGCACGGCGATCGTCACCGCCGTCAGGTAGTCGCCGGCGTAGGCGACCCACAGCGGGTCCTCGGCCGGGTCGAATCTCACGGCGTACAGGGCGACCTCGGCGACGATGAACCCGAGAGCGCAGTGCGCGCCGCAGCGGGACACGTGGGTGACGACGATGCCCCGGCGGGGCCGTCGCGGTTGATCCTCCTGCCGCCGTTGAGAGAACGCCTCAGGTCTGCCCCAGTTCCAGTAGAGGCGGACAGCGGCCGGGCCGATGTAGAGGACTGTCACCAGCCAGACGATCTCCATGACCCGGACCGGCTGACGGTTTCCGCGGAAATAGGTGTCGGCCAGCACGACCGCGAAGCTGACGACGCCGACCGCGAGCGAAGCCCACGAGAGCGCTACGAGCCAGGTTGGTTGCATCCCCGCCCCTTCCGCCAGCCGGGCGAGTCTTTCATGACGTACTCGTTCAGATCGGCGGATCGGGCGTTCCCGCGTGCCGGCGCGGACGGATTCACCCTCCCCGACCCTGCCCGGACGGAGGAGTGAACCAGCCAGCCGCTGCACTACGGTGCGAGGGTGACGAGTGCCCCTCGCGAAGCGGAAGCGCGCGTCGGTCCGATCGGCGCGCTGCTCAGCCGACTCGTGTTCCTGGCCATCTGCCTACCCGGACCGGTTCTGCTCGTCGCCGCCGTGACGCTGGACCCACCGCGATCGTCCAGCGACTTCTGGGGTCTGCTGGTCGGTGGCGTCCTGGCGACAGCCATCGGTGTCGGGTTCGGCGTCTTCGGTTGGCGGGTGGTGGGCCGCTCGCGCCGTGACGCGCGTCGGCTGGCCGCGGCTGGCGTCGCCGCGATGGCGGAGATTCTCGCGGTGGCGAACCACCTGGACGGCGAAAATCCCGGGCTGGAGCTCCGCCTGCGAATCAGTGGGCCGGGGTTCACCCCGTTCGAGGCGGACACGATCCACGCGGACGATCCGGCGCTCGTACCGGGCGCGGTGCTGGCGGCGGTCGTGGACCCCGCCGACCGTCTCTTCTTGATCATTTAACTTCTCCTGGCACCCGCCGGATTCCATCTCGATCGCGACGACCACGGACCGTGATTCGCGGGGTCGAAGAGGCATCGCCGCGCTGGCACACTCTCGGGCATGGTCGACTGGTATTCGCGGGCCGAAGTGGACGGCGACGTTGTCCGGATCTCGGAGCCGCACGTCAACGAACTGTTGTCGGCGGAGCATGGAGTTTCTCGTCGACCTCGACGTGTCCGTCGTCCATCCCGGCCACGGGGACAGCTTCGACCGGACACGCCTTCGGCAGTTGGCCGAGACCTACCTGCGCAGGACGGCGTAGGCGCGCCCTGCCGATCTTGACGGCGGCTTACCCGGTTAGGGTGCTCGCCATGATCGAGGACGTCGTATGCCGTTGACGAATCCGTGGCTGTCGGAGCCCACGCCAGCGAAGCGGCTCGATCGTGAACGGCTTGAGGAGCGCCTCCTCAACCTGTTGTCGTCGCAGAACATGTGTGTGCTCGCGACAACGGGTCCGGACGGGCCGCTGGCCACCCCGGTGCGGTACTACCCGCTCGGCTTCGCGGTGCTCTTCACCGCCGCGCCACGGTCGCCGAAGATCCGCAACATCGCCGCCGACCCGCGCGTGTCCATCGGCATCTTCGCGCCGCTGGTCGGACTGGCCAGCAGCCGCGGTGCCCAACTGTTCGGGACGGCCAGGGTGCTTTCGCCGGAGCATCCGGACCGCGCGCACTACTGGGCGGCGGTTCGGTGGGAGAACGAGCACGCCGAGCGGGGGCGGGCGCTGTCCGAGCCGCCCGAGGACACACTCGTGGTCGTCGAGGCGGATCGGATCGTCTACACCGAGCACTGGCTGCGACGTGAGGGTTTCGCGCCACGCCAGTTCTGGCGCCGCTCCGCCAATGACGAAAGCTGACCTATTGCATAATTCGCTACGTGCCTCCCAAAAGGGAAACTTCACGGCTGACCCGTAACCCGGGCCGATTGCTGGCCTTCAGCGACGGTGTCTTCGCGATCGCCGTGACGCTCCTCGTGCTGGAGATCCAACCGCCCCACGACTTCGGGAACCTCGTCCAGGGGCTCGGTGCGCTGTGGCCGTCGTACCTTGCGTACACGTTGAGCTTCCTGCTCATCGGGCAGGTGTGGGTGAATCACCACGTCATGTTCGACCGCGTCCGGCATGTCGACCGGGGGGTCCTGTTCCTCAACACGTTGCTCCTGATGGTCATCGCGTTCCTGCCGTTCTCCACGTCACTGCTCGCCGAAGCGTTGCGGGCGGAGCAGGGGCTGCGTGCGTCGGTCGTCGTCTACGGCGGCACACTGTGGACGGCGGCGGCCCTCTTCAACATCGTGTGGGCACACCTCCGTCGGGCCGAGCTGCTGAACCCCGGCCTCGGTCGCTTCGGTGCGCGAGCCATCGGCCGCCGGTTCGCGCTCGCGCTGGTCTGGATCGGCTCCGGCATCCTCGTCGGCGCGTTCGTGCCGATCGCCGGCGTCGTCATCATCGCCGCGTTCCTGCCCGCCTACTACCTGCCCATCCGCGGCGAGTACGGCGAGAACGACGACACCGCCGAGCAACCAGCCGACTAACTAGAGTCGGTGCCATGCGGATCCGGATCGACGGCAGCGATCTCCCAGGTCAGCGTCCCGGTGCGGAGGCCGACGCGCTGCGGCGGGGCAACGTGCACGTCGGGGTTCAGCGCAAGGCCGAGGTCGTCGATCAGGTGCCGGCCGACGCGGCAAGCGCCACCTGGTCCTTCGAGGTGTCCAGCCGCGAGATCGACGGAACGCTCGACGTCGGTGGCCCCTGGGTGCACGGCCGCCCCGGGGCCCGGTTTCTCTATCTGAGCTGGGGCGCGGTGACCCAGGACGGCTTCGCGATGTTCCGACGAGCCAAGTTGATGTTCACCGACGTGCCGACCGAGCTGCTGCGCGCCGCCCACGAGGGCAACGGGACGCTGGTCGGCCGGCTCGGGTTGACCGATGCCGTCGGTGGGCCGATCTGCGCTCGGGTGCACCCGCCCGCCATCGCCTGGGCGGTGGAGTGAGCGTCCTCGAGAACTAGCTGCCGAAGTCGACGCCGCTGAGGGAGACGGAGCGGTACGCGGCGAGGTGTTCGGCCTGCGTGGTGATGGCCTTACGCGTGGCGTCCGACAACCGGTGCCACGGCTGGACGGCGACAGTGAACGTCCTGCCGGACTTGCGGGGACGCCAGGTGCCGACCAACTCGCCGTCGACCAGGACGGCGCCGGGGCGACCGAGCACCGGCCACAGCTCCTTGGCGTGGGCGGCGTCGGGCACCAGCGTTGCCCGGTCCTTGGCCTGCAAAAACAGGTCGAACGGGCCGAGCAGGCGGGTGACAGTGCTGTCGGCCGACTCCAGCGCCTCCTCGTCGGCGGCCAGCAGTGAGCGCACCTCGCGGTCGACCGTCACCTCGATGACATCCTCGGGCCAGTGCGCCTTCACGTCCTTCACCGGTGCGTCGAGGTAGTCGGCGACCTGTTTCGGGGTGGCCGGACCGAGCAGGCGAAGATACGCGCGGATGAGGTCGAAGCGGTCACCAGCAGCGGCTGCCTTCCTGAACCCGGTGATGCGCCGCAGGACCGGGGGTGAGGTGTCGAGCTGCAACTCCAGTCCGGCCCGTACGGCGGCGAGCCGGAACGGCATCTCGTAGAGGTGCGTGGCGTCACACGGACGGCAGAACCGCAGGTAGGGCTCGGGCAGCATGGTGGCCAGGCGGCCGGAGACGTCCCCCTTGACCGTCGGCGTGCTGACGATGGCCCGCATCCGGTCGGCGATCTCGTCCAGGGCTGCCAGAGTGTCGATGCCGGCGGCCTTCAACGGTTTCGCGGCGTCGTAGATGCGCTTGCCGGCGTCGGCCGAGGATTTGGGTTCGACGGCGGCGGCCACCTTCGCCACGTCGGCCCGGCGGTAGAGGTGGGGAGCGCCCCGGACGGTCCACAGCAGGACCAGATCGGTGTCGGACAACGCGGTCACGTCGACCCCGCGTACCGCCAGCGCCCACCGCGCGCCGTCCGGACCGGTGTTCTGCACGCCGAGGTCCAGGACGGCGGTGTCGGTGAGCGTGCCCTCGTCCCGGTCGAGCTGCTGGGCCCGGACCCGGAAGTTCATCACCTGGTGCCGATCGACCATGTCAGCACCCTAGTTGGGGCGGCGCTCCCGGTGGGTCCAGGCGCGCAGCGCCCATTCGACGGGGCCGTACCGGAACCGCCGCAGCCACCACGAACTGACCACCAGCTGCACCGCGAAGATCACCAGTGCGATCAGCAGTGTCTGTGCCGGCGCGGTGCGGCCGACCAGGCCCCACCCGAGGCCGGTGAAGACGAGCACGCACATGAGCGACTGGGCCAGGTAGTTCGTCAGGGCCATCCGCCCAGCGGGCGCGAACGCCCCCGCGAGGCGCGGCCGCCGCGTGAACAGGCGCAGCAGGGTCGCGGCGTAGGCGGCGGCCAGGAACGGCGCGGTGACGATGCTGACCATCAGCCCGGTCAGGTTCGCGGTGGAACCACCGACCGCGAACACGACGGCGCCGGCCAGACCGATCGGATACCCCACCCGTTCGCACCGGCGTAGCAGGTCCTGGTGGGCGGGCACGGTGGCGAGAAGCCGGTGCTTACCGGCGGCGAGGCCGACGAGGAACGCCGCGAACGCCAGGGGCCCCTGCACGGCCAGACCGCCGATCATCGCCGGCATCGACCGCACATGCTCCAGGACGACATCGCCGAGGCCGCCGCCCAGGGCCAGCGTCGAACGCGCACCGGCGCTGACTGCGGCGGCCTCGTCCGGAACCAGCGTGGCACCGAGGACCGCGGCGATCCCGACCACGACGGCGATGCCGCCGATGATGGTCGCCGCCGCGACCAGCGCGGTGCGGGGCTCGATCCGCCGGACCGCGAGCAGCACGAGACCGAGCAGCGCGTACGTGGTGAGGATGTCGCCGTGGAACAGCAGCACCGCGTGCAGCGCGCCGAGGACGAACAACCCGGAGAGCCGGCGCAGGAACGCCGGGCGGAACGCCACTCCGCGCCGTGTCGCGGAGTCGAGTTGCAGGGTGAAGCTGTAGCCGAACAGAAAGGCGAACAGCAGGTACGCCTTCATCGCGAACAACAGCTCCACCGCGCCGGCGATCAGCAGGTCGACTGCGCCGTGCGTCGGATCGTCGACCAGGTGGAAGTCGTAGCCGGAACTGAAGAACGCGATGTTCACCAGCAGGATGAGCAGCAGCGCGCTGCCCCGCAGTGCGTCCACGACGGTGATTCGGGCGAGGGTGTCCCCGGGCGGGGGCTGTGGGTGGCCGTCGCCTGGTCGGTCGAGCCCTGTCACATTCATGGTGTCCAGCCTCCGGAGCGTGACCCGCCGCCGTGAAGTCTTTTCGTCACACGGACCGTCGTGACGAAAAGACGCCATCCCTGCGGCGGGGGAGGCGATTTCCCTCCGCGCGGCGATCCGCTCGTCGCGCCGTTCCGCGACGGTGATCTCGGATGTGCCAACGCCCGCCACTGATGGAGACGACGCCGTGACCCGTACACCACGTACGAACGCCATGCCCGCACCGCCGCCGTCCTGGGCCCGCCGAGCCGGGCACGTGGCGTGGATCGCCCCCGTACTGGGGTTCATCCCGCTGCACGTGCCGTGGATCCTCGGCATCCCGCTGTTCGCCAATCCCGACCCGTTCCGCGAGTGGTACCACGGTCGCGGGCCCGGAGTGGGGGATCACCCGGTCGACGGTTTCCTGGGCCTGCCGGCCGGCGCGTTCTACCTGGGCCTGCTCTGCGTCCTCGCCGGGCTCGGCGGCGTTCTGGCGCTGGGGCTCATCAAGGACTGGGGGCTCGTCTTCCCCCGGTGGGTGCCGTGGCTGCGCGGACGTCGGGTGCCACAGTGGTTGCCGCTGACGCCAACGGTGCTGGGGTCCGCCCTGATGATCGGCTATTCGGCGACCCTGCCCTGGCAGTTCGCCGCTGACCTGGGGGAGTCCAGCTCGGATGACATCTTCACCCCGACCGGCGTCCTGATCGGCCTGCCGCTCCTGCTGGCCTGGGCGGTCGCGTTGCCGTTGGCCGGTTGGTCCTACTTCCGCCGTACCCGTCGGCCGCGACGCGACCGGCGGCGCCGGTCGGCGGCAGTGGATGACCGACCAGCGTCGCCGTCCGGGTGGCCCAGGATCGGGTGACGGCCTCAGGCCACCAGGGAAACCCGCCCGTTGTCCAGGTCGTAGCGGGCGCCCACCACGTGCAGCGCACCCTCGTGGACCTTCTCGGCGATGATCGTGCTGCGTGCGCTGAGCGCCCGCACCTGGGCGGCGATGTTGGCCCGGACCCCGTTCTCCACCGGGTCGCCGGGCTGGTCCAGCACCGGCTCGACGATCGGGCGCAGGGCGTCCACGATGGTGCCGATGTGCCCGGGCGCCGTCCCGCCGGTGTGGATGGCGTCGATGGTGGCGGTGATCGCGCCGCAGCGTTCGTGGCCGAGGACGACGATCAGCAGGCTGCCGAACTCCTCCACCGCGAACTCGACGCTGCCGAGCAGCAGGTCGTCGACGATGTTGCCGGCCACCCGGTTGTCGAACAGGTCACCCAACCCCTGGTCGAAGAGCACCTCGGGGGCGACCCGGGAGTCCGCGCAGCCGACGGTGATGGCGAACGGGTGCTGACCGGCGGCGAGCCGGTGCAGGTCGGTCAGGCCCTGGTGCGGGTGCCGGCCGTGCCCGGAGGTGAACCGCTGGTTGCCGGCCTGCAGCCGGCGCAGCGCCTCGGCCGGCGTATCGACCGGGTTGTCGGCTGGCGCGGCGGCGGCGGACGGACTGGCCCCGGCCGCGCCGAGGGCCACGGCGGCGGCACCCCCGGCGGTCAGCAGCGAACGGCGGGACAGGTGGGAACGTGCCACGATCATCTCCCTGAGGTGAGGCAACTCGCCTCTTCCTACCAGCCCGCCGTCCACATAGGTGGTTGCCGTGCGGTGGCCAGTGGGCGGCGGTGAATCGTCGCTGACAGCACGCGGAGTGGCGGACGCCGAGCGAATTGATCACCGTGTGGACTTCGGCTATCGTCCGCGTCCGTGAAATCTTCCCGTCTTGCCTCCGCCATGTTGATCCTTGCCGTTTCGACGGCCCTCGCCGCCTGTGGCGACGCCGACAAGGCGACGACCGCCGGATCCACCACGCCCGCTCCCACCTCCGCAGCCCCGTCCGCGGTGGCCACCTCCGCCGCCGCCACGCCGGCCTCGTCACCCGCGGCGGGCGCGGCGACCGACAAGCAGCTCTGCGAGGCGGTGAAGAAGGCCAGCGACGAGATGAGGACCGAGATGGTGAAGGTCGCCACGACCGGTGACGCGTCGGCGGCGGACTTCAAGAAGATCCTTACTGGGCTGGAGCAGAAGGTGACCACTGTCGCCTCGACCGGCGACGGCAAGCTGGCCGACGCCCTGCGGACCTTCGCTGCCGAGGCGGCCAAGGCTGCGGCCGCGGCGGACCCGGCGACCGCCGCCGACAACCCGGCCTTCGAGAAGGCTGGCAAGGACGTCAACGCCGCATGCAAGGCGGCCGGCGTCAGCGTGAATCTCTGACTGACGTGATGCGATGACGGACGGCCCCCACGCCTGAGCGGGGGCCGTCCGTCGACGACGGAGGCGGTGGTCAGCCGCCGGCGAAGGTCGTGTCGACGCCACATTTGGCGTTCTGGTTGAGGCAGGACTTCACCAGGTCACCGAGACGCTCCGGCTCCCAGGCGTTCATGAAGTCGCCGTGCATGGATGACGGCTTGCCGGAGGAGAGGCTGAGGCCGTCACCGCCCAGCGACTCGTAGTTGACCATGAAGGAGAGATCCGGCACGGCCACCGGGTACCTGCCGGTGCAGACGCCGTTCACCGGGTCGCCCATGTGTGACTTGTGATCGGGTGAGTCGATGTTCTTGCCGTCCCAGCAGTCCTTGAACACGAGCTGGAAGATCAGGTTGCCGCCGGGGGCGCACTTCGGCCAGTTGCCGTCGGCGCTGCGGCCGATCTCGGCGCTGCCCGCGCACCAGAACTGGTTGCTACCGGCGTTCTTCGGAGTGTCGACCTGCCGCTTGGCGTCGCCCTCGACCACGACCAGGCCCGGCGGGAAGGGCTTGACGGTCGACGGGTCCTTGACCCGCGAGCCGTAGTAGATGCGCATGCTCTTGATCGGTACGGCCTTGCCGTCCTTGCGTAGCTCCGGGGTCCAGTAGGCGCTCTTGTCCCCGGGGGCGTTGCAGGTGTTCGCCGCGGTGAACAGCTTGTCCGTGGTGGTGAAGGCGTCGATTTTCGGGCCGAAGAAGGTGTGCATGTGCGAGGCGCCGGACAGGCCCGGCAGGACGATCGGGTCGTCCGGGGCGGAATTCGCGACGCCGCAGTCGGTGTGGAACTCCGGCACCCGGGTGGTGCCCGGCGGCACCGCCTTCGGCTTGATGGCGTTGAAGGCGGCCAGTTCCCTGCTCCACTTGGCCTGGTCGACGGGCACCCAGCCGCCGGCCGGTGCGCTCGGCGGGACGGACGTCGACGGGGACGCGGACGCGGACGCGGTGGAACTCGGCGTGGCCGAAGGGACGGCCGACGTGTTCGGCGTGGCCGAGGCGCTCGGCGACGTGCCGGTCGCGGGGCCGAACGTGAACCAGTTCAGGTTCACGAAGTCCGACGTCGAGGTGCTCTTCATGACGGCGAAGACGGTCTGCGCGCCGGCCGGCACAGCGGACGCCTTCGCGGTGACGGTGGTCCATTTCTGCCAGCCACCGGTCCCCGCGATCGGGAAACTGGCCAGCAGTGGACCGTTCTGCGCGCCGAGGCGCAACTCGACACTGCCGCCGGCGGTGTTGAGCGAGGCGACCCGGGCCGTCAGGTCGACACCCGTCACCGACACACCGTCGAAGCGCAGCCAGTCGCCGCTGGCCAGCCAGCCGACGTTCCGGCCGCCGTCGGCGTCGCCGGTGCCCTCGGTCTGCGCCCCGGACTGTGCCGCGAAGGCCTCTGCCTGCACCCGGCCGGGCACGGCGACCTCTTCGGCCTGGGCGCCGGCGATGTAGATGCCGCTGCCGGCCAGCGCGGCGACGACCGCTGAGGCGAGCGTGATGCGAGTGAGGCGACGACGCTTTCGCACCCGATCCGGCGGTGCGACGTGCGCGGGGGGAGTCCGCATTACCAGTGGTTTCCTTCGAGTCGACGATAAAGCTCTGTCGGAAGGAGTATGTGCACGTCAAGGGCCTGCATCAACTGGCGGGGAAAGAATTAAGGAGGCCGGTCGACAAGTGCCCTGGCAGCCAGCGCGGCGGCTCCGGATGACAATTTTTCGCCCGCGCAGCCTTAAGTTTCTTTTAAGTCCCGCTGCCCCGTTCCGGTTCGATGATTACGATTTTTGAGTAACGAATTGTGGTCGAATTCGTGGTCTCAGTCGCCGAGCAGTTCGACGCAGATGGTCGGCGACAGGGCGCGCAGGAAGTCGGGCGCGTCGAACATCTCGCCGGCGGAGGCGACGCCGCTGGTCCTCGTCCGACCATCGAGGACGCGCCCGACCGCCTCCACGGCCAGGGGCGCGCTGACGGCGTAGATGTCCCGGCCACTGGCCACGACGCGGCGGCGGGTGTCGCCGCGACGCACCATGACGTCGACAGTGAACGTCTGCGCTGACCGGCCCCGCTCGTCGACCGCGACCGGCGCTGCCGCGGCGGCCAGGTCGGTGGCGGCGTCGACGGTCATGTACGTGCGGACCTCGGGGATGGCCAGGTGCCGGGGGATGGTGACGACGTCGGCCATGCTGAACTCGCCGAAAACGGTGCGCCGGCCCAGCGGCGCGGGGAAGTCCCAGTCCACCCTCGGCAGCTCCCCGCCGGGGTGGTACTCCAACCGGCCGCCGGTGTAGCGGACCCGGCGGCCGGCGCGGCGCTCGCGGGAGACGACGCCCGCGGCGACCGTCCCGGCCGTCGGGTGCCAGCTGCTCAGTCCGTACGCGACGTGCGCCTCGTCGGCCGACGTCCAGTCGCCCATCGCCGTCGTCGCGAGCAGGTCGCCAAGCCCACCGAAGAAGGCCATCGCCGGAACCACCGCCACACCGGCTGCGCGGGCGCGCTCGGTGAAGTGCGCGAACGTGTCGAGGTTGGCCTCGATCTCGGCGGCCACGTCCACGTACGGGATCCCGGCGCGCAGCGCGGCCTCGATCACGTTGGCTGCGGTCGCCGCGAACGGGCCGGCGCAGTTGACGACCGCGTCCACCCCGGTCAGCGCCGCGTCGAGCGAGGCCGGATCGTCGGCCGACGCCACCCGGTAGGCGAGCCCGAACGCCGCCAGTCGGTGCGCGTCGCGGCCCACCGGCAGCGCATCGAACCCGCGCTCGCGCAGCTCCGCCATCACGAACCGTCCGGTGTGCCCGTACGCCCCGAACACCGCCACCCGGTAACCCATCGCTGCCCCCTCGAAAGATCGACTGGGACCAGCCTCCCGCAGCGGTCGGCGGCCGACCAGTGTCGGGAACGCCAATCCCCGTACAGTTTCGGACATGGCCCTTGTCGCGATCGCCGCCACCGACGGGATGCTGCACTTCGAGCTGGCCCTGGCCTGCGAGGTCTTCGCCCACGACCCCTCCGGCCTGGCCGACCCCTGGTACGACGTAATGGTCTGCGGCCCCGGCCCGGTCCGGGTCGGCCGCTTCCTGGTGGCGCCCGACGACGGGTTGGACCGCCTCGCCCGAGCCGACACCGTGATCGTCCCGTCGGTGGAGGACGTCGACGCGGACGTGCCGCCCGACCTGCTCGACGCGGTCCGCGCGGCCCACCGGGCGGGCGCCCGGATGGTCTCGCTGTGCACCGGCGCGTTCGTGCTGGCTGCCGCCGGGGTGCTCGACGGGCTGCGGGCCACCACGCACTGGGCGCACACCGAGGCGCTGGCCGCCCGCTATCCCCGGGTACGGGTCGACCCGGACGTGCTCTACGTCGACAACGGCACCGTGCTCGCCTCCGCCGGCAAGGCCGCCGCGATCGACCTGTGCCTGCACCTGATCCGGCGCGACCACGGCTCGACCGTCGCCAACGCGGTCGCCCGCCGCCTGGTCGTGCCACCGCACCGCGCCGGTGGTCAGGCCCAGTACGTCACCACCCCGGTGCCGGCCCGCGACGACCACCCGCTGGCCACCCTGTTTCCCTGGGCGCTGGCCCGCCTGGACCGGCCGCTGACCGTCGAGGACCTGGCCCGGCAGGCGAACATGAGCTCCCGCAACCTGGCTCGCCACTTCCGATCGGCCACCGGCACCACCCCGCTGCTGTGGCTGTCGACGCAGCGGATCCGCCGCGCCCAGGAACTGCTGGAGCAGACCGACGACAGCATCGACGCCATCGCGCAGGCGGCCGGCATGGGCACCGCCGCGACGCTGCGTCGACACTTCCACCGCACCGTCGGCGTACCGCCGGACGCGTACCGGCGCACCTTCCGGGCCACCGGGCCAGCCGTCGGCTGACCGTGCCGTCAGTGCTGGTCGGGGCGTTGGCGGGCGAACGCGTCGCGCTCGCCCCAACGGCCGGGGATGTCCAGGAGCGCGATCCGCCCGAAGGTGGCGGGCAACGCCGGGTCCACGGCCAGGTGGTCCTCGTGCGGGTTGATGCCGAGCATGGTGCGGATCAGCAGCATGCAGGCTCCGCTGGACCACGCCTGCGGACTGCCCGCGGTCGGGTACCGGATCGGAAACTTGGTGGTGTCGCGGTCGAACCCGCCGAACGCCTCGGGTAGCCGACCCTCGAAGTAGGTGGCGGCGGAAAGGATGCCCTCGGCGATGCGGGCCGCCTCGTTGCCGAACCCGTAGCGGCGCAGACCCCACGCGATGAACGAGTTGTCGAACGGCCAGACCGTGCCGTTGTGGTAGCCGAGCGGGTTGTAGCGGCGCTGCCCCTCGGCGAACGTCCGCACCCCCCAACCGGAGAAGAGCGCCGGACCCATCAGGTGCTCGACCACCCGGGGCGCCCGCTCCGGTGGCACGATGCCGCTCCACAACAGGTGCCCGATGTTTGACGACAGGCTGTCCACGGGAGTGCCGTCGTGGTCGAGCGCGAGGGCGTAGAAGCCGCGGTCCTCCAGCCAGAACTCCCGGTTGAACCGGTCGTACAGGGCCGCCGCCTCGCTCTCCAGCCGCGCGGCGAAGGCAGGATCACCCCAGAAGGTACGGGCCAGCCGGGCCCCTCGGATCTTCGCGTCGTAGGCGTACCCCTGGGTTTCGCAGGTGGCCCTCGGGAAGCCCGGCAGCCGGCCGTCGGCGTAGGAGATGCTGTCCCAGGAGTCCTTCCAACACTGGTTGTCCAGGCCGGTGGCCCGGTTGCGTCGCTGGTACCAGATGTAGCCGGTGGAGTTCAGATCCGCGTACCTGTCGATCCAGGCCAGGGCCGCGCGAGCCTCCTGCTCCAACTCCATCACCAGCGCGGTGTCGCCGCTCCACCGCTCGTACTCGTCGAGCAGCACCACGAACAGCGGCGAGGCGTCCACAGTGCCGTAGTAAGGCGAGTGTGGCTGCTCCTCGAACGCGGCCGACTCCCCGTAGCGCAGCTCGTGCAGGATCCGGCCCGGGTCCTCCTCCAACACGTCGTCGGTCCGGGTGCCCTGCAACGACGCGAGGATCCGCAGTGTCGGTGGGGTCAGCGAGGGGGTGACCGGCAGGGTCTGCAGGCAGGTCAACAGGCTGTCGCGACCGAACAGGGTCATGAACCACGGCAGGCCGGCCGCTGGCACGCTCGCCCCGCCGAGGGAGAGCGGGGCGAAGCGCAGCGCCGCCAGGTCCACCAGGCTGCGGCGGTAGACCTGCTGGAGGCCGACGCTGTCGGTGTCCAGGGTCGGGGCCGCCGCGACCCATTCCTGCACGCTGGTGGGCAGGGTGGACTCGTCCGGCCGTAGGGCCCGCAGGGCGGAGCGCAGGTCTACGCCGTCCGGGCGCAGCGCCAACATGACGGCCTGCAACCGGGTGGACCACTGCTGCCCGGGAGGCAGCCGGACCGCGAAGCCAAGGCCGTCCGGGCCGAACTCCGCGGGCTCGCTGGCCGACACGATGACCTCACGTCGGTAGGTGCCGCGCCGGTAGCCCAGGCGCAACTCGTTCTCGCCGACGTTTGTGTAGTACGCGCCGCTCTTCTCGCCGATGTCGAACTTGATCTCGAATATGTCGGCGAAGTCGGCGGCCACCTCCAGACGCACGTCGAGCGTCATGTCCCGCTCACCGTAATTGAAGATCGTCAGCGACTCGGTGAGGTCCGGGCCGATGCGCCTGCGTCGAATGGCCGACACGTCGGCCTCCACGTAGTCCACCGCCGCGCCCGGGACCGCGAAGAAGGTGACCTCGAAGTACTGGCTGTCGTCCACCGACAACGCGGTCATGCACTCGCCGTTGACGGTGAGCCTCCAGCGGGACAGGAAACGCGTGTCAGCGGCGAAGAGGCCGACCGGGGTGCTCGGGGACGATTCCACGTCGCCGCTGGCGTCGGACACCATGAAGGTGTTCCCGTCGATGCACGCCACGGTGCCAGCGATGTCCCTCATCGGTCACGTCCCACTGTCGGGATCCTCACGCTGAAGCCGCCCCGGCTCTCGCGGAAACAGCCGCCCGATACGCAACGCCAGGGCGAGATCACCGTCGACCATGATCTCGCCCCGGGTGATCGCCGCCAGCCCGTTCACCTCGCCCCGCGCCATCGCCTCCGCGAGCTGCGCGGACACCTGGATCACCGTGGTGGCGGGGGCACCGCTTCGCGTCACCCGCATCCGGCCATGATCGATGTCCAGCAGCCACTGCTCCAGGTTGCCGTCGTCGCGGATGTCGAATCGCACGCTGCCACAGACCTTGCTGAACCGTGGATCCTGGCCAGCGACCGTCAACCGCTCGAAGAAGGCGCTGGTCTCCGACATCCCACCTCCTCGGGCGCTGGTAAGAGCGCATGCCGGCTACCCGCTGCCCCGCACTCCTAACGCCGGGCGGTGCCCCTGTTCAGGGTGCGGCCGAGAAGCGCGTCCCGAGATTGAAGTCCACCATGACCGGCGCCCGTCGGACCCGCACGGCAGTCGCGGCGTCGAAGCCGGCGGCGTCGCGGTGCCAGACCGGAGGGGTGTACGCGCAGTCGCAACGCAGTTTCACCCGCTGCCCGGGGAGCAGGCGCAGGGCGTAACCGGTGCCCACGTCCGCCACACCGGCCAGGTCCCCGGTGGCCGCGTCGAACGCGATCACCTGGGCGTAGGTGATCAGCTCGTCGACCCGCACCGCTCCGCTGAGCGGCGTCCCGGCGGGCAGCGCCTGGTTCAGGGTCACCGTCTGTTGGGCGCGGACCCGCACCGGCCGCGCCTGCTGCCGGCCGCCCACCCCACCGGACCACACGGTCGCCAGCCCGGCGGCGGCGAACTGCACGGGCCAGTGGTACGGGCCGAGGCCGGTGATCGTGTAGCGGCCGTCGTCGTCGGTGGTCGGGCCGTGGTCGCCGTACTTCGGGTGCGGCACGTAGGGCACCACCATGACCAGCGCACGGGGGATCGGCGCGCCCGTCGCCGCGTCGGTCACCACTCCGACGACGGTGCCCGGCGGGTCGAGCCGGATGACCGGCGCGTTGCTCACCACGCCGGGCCGCACCTGAATCACCTGTGCCCGCTCGCGCTCACCGGTGCCGCCGTGCCGCCCGACCCACTGCAAGCCGTGCGCCGTCTTGTCGTAGGGGTGCACCAGCAGCCGGTACCTCCCCGGGGCGACATCCCCGGTCACCAGGACGCCCTGCTCGTCGGCGCAACCCCCGTACCGTCCGAGTTGGTCCTCACCGATGCTGACCGCCGCCAACGCAGCGGCGTCCACCGGGACGAGCCTGGCGCAGGCCCGGGGGACCGGTGCGCCGGTCGTCGCGTCGCGGACCACTGTGCGGACGCCGCCGGGCGCGGGCGACCCGGGGGTACGCGCGGCGGCCGGTGCGGCGGCCTCCCCGACGAGCAGTGCGACGGCGATGGTGGCGGTCAGGTGGCGCAGCAGAGCACGGCTCACGGGATTGTCCTTCCGGCGGCGCGGCGGGTTGGGCCGACGGTAACGGCGTTCAGGTGATCCAAATCGGTCAATGTCGCGATGCCGACCGTTGCCGCAGGCTTTCCCGCTCACACCGCCCGCATCGGACGTTCTGCCCCGAACCCGGCGCGCGCGGCACCTGTTCGACATAGCGTCACGGGGGCGGGGAAACCACCGCCGCCCCCGCCGGCGGACCGGCGGCGACGCCCACCGGAAGGGACCGGACATGAGTCGTGTCGACACTGTGCTCCTGCCGGAGTTGGACGGGCCGGTGCCGGCGACGCTGCCGAGCGCGCTCGGCCTGCTGAGCCTGGCCCTGGGAGTGGGCGCGCTGGTCGCGCCCGGACCCGTCGCGCGACTGACCGGGGTGGACGACTCCCCGGCCGCGCGATCCGTGCTTCCGGCCATCGGCCTGCGGGAGTTGGGCAGCGCCGCCGGCCTGCTCAGCGGCCGCCGCCCGGCCGGCTGGGCCTGGAGCCGGGTGGCCGGCGACGCCATGGACCTCACACTGCTTGGGCGGGCCCTCGCCGACCGTAGCGGTGAACGCCGCCGCCGGGTCGCGCTGACCACCCTCGCCGTCGCCGGCATCACCGCCGTCGACGTGCTCGCCGCCGTGCGCGTCGGGCGGGCTCGACGGGCCCGCGCCCGGGTGATCCGGATGCAGATCGCGGTGACGGTGAACCGGTCGCCCGCCGAGGCGTACCGGTTCTGGCGGGACATGGAGAATCTGCCCCGGTTCATGGCGCACCTGGAGTCCGTCCGTGCCGACGACCTGCGCCGCTCGCACTGGATCGCCCGTGGCCCGGCCGGGCACCGCGTCGAGTGGGACGCCGAGATCATCGACGACCAGCCGAACAAGTCGATCACCTGGCGGTCGCTGCCGGGGACCCGGGTGCCCAACGCCGGCCGGGTCCGGTTCGTGCCCGCCCCCGGCGACCGGGGGACCGAGGTGCGGGTGGAGCTGCGCTACGCGCCGCCGGCCGGCGCGCTCGGCCGAGCGGTGGCGAAGCTCTTCGGCGAGGAACCCGAGCAGCAGGTCCGCGACGACCTGCGCCGGTTCAAGCAGGTGCTGGAGACCGGCGAGGTCGTCCGCTCCGAGGGCAGCCCCAACGGCATCTCCGTACGCCAACAGGCCATGCAGCGACCCGCCCAGCCGCTGCCGGCGTCCCGCCGCTGACCGCCCGAGCTCTCCGAAGGGACCGAGAATGAAGGCCACCGCCTGGATGGGCACCGACAGCGTCAAGGTCATCGACGTACCCGACCCGAAGATCATGAACGCCCGGGACGCGATCGTCCGGATCAGCACCACCGCGATCTGCGGCTCCGACCTGCACCTCTACCACGGCTACATCCCCGCCATGCGCAAGGGCGACATCCTCGGCCACGAGTTCATGGGCGAGGTGGTGGAGGTGGGCCCGCAGGTCCGCAACCTCGCCCCCGGCGACCGGGTGGTGGTGCCCTTCCCGATCGCCTGCGGGCACTGCTCGTCCTGCCAGCGCGGCCTCTACTCGGTCTGCGAGAACTCCAACCCGAACGCCGGCATCGCCGAGAAGATCATGGGGCACTCGCCGGCCGGCATCTTCGGCTACTCGCACCTGCTCGGCGGCTACGCCGGTGGCCAGGCAGAGTACGCCCGGGTGCCGTTCGCCGACGTCGGCCCGGTCAAGGTGCCCGACGAGATCAGCGACGACCAGGCGGTCATGCTGGCCGACGTGTTCCCGACCGGCTACATGGGCGCCGAGATGTGCGACATCAAACCCGGGCAGGTGATCGCCGTCTGGGGCGCCGGGCCGGTCGGGCTGCTCGCCGCGGCCAGCGCCCGGCTGCTCGGCGCGGAGCGGGTGATCGTCATCGACCGGTTCCCGTACCGGCTGCGGTTGGCCGAGGAGCACATCGACGCCGAGACGATCAACTACGAGGAAGCCGACGTGCTGGACACCCTCAACGAGATGACCGCCGGCCGGGGTCCTGACGCGTGCATCGACGCGGTGGGCCTGGAGGGCCACCACGGCAACGCCGCCATGTACGCGTACGACCGGGCCAAGCAGGCCGCGCGAGTCGAGACGGAACGGCCGTTCGCGCTGCGGCAGGCGATTCTCGCCTGCCGCTCCGGCGGGGTGGTCTCGGTCGTTGGCGCGTACGGCGGCTTCGTGGACAAGTTCCCGATGGGCGCGTTCATGAACCGCTCGCTGATCATGCGGACCGGTCAGTGCCACGTCCAGCGCTACACCCGGCCGCTACTGGAGCGCATCCAGCGCGGCGAGATCGACCCGAGCTTCATTGTCAGCCACCGGATGCCGCTGCGTGACGCCCCGAAGGGCTACAAGATCTTCCAGAAGAAGCAGGACGACTGTACGAAGGTGCTGCTCAAGGTCTGACCGACGGCCAGGTCCGCCGGCGGGGGAGTTCTTCGCGCGCTGCCTTTGGAGCTGATGTCGCAAACGATTCAGCGCGGCTGGGCCGGGGGAGTCCGGCGGCTGGACCGGGCTGGGCCGGGCTGGGCTGGGCTGGGTGGCCGGGAGGTGATGTCGTCAACGGTTCAGCTCCAAAGGAGCCGACCAGAGCCTCGGCTATCAACGCCCGTCGCTCTGCGTGCACACGGCGCCGAACCCGGCCTTGGCTCTGCGCAAGCTAGCGTGTCCGCCATGGAGAGTGGCGGCATGTCGATGTCTGTCTCGGCCGATCTCACTGTCCGGCTACGGCCGGTTGCCGAGCCCGACCTGGCGATGTTCCGGCGGTTCTGCACCGAGCCGGGCCTGATCGGTCTGGACTGGGCCGGCTTCCGGGACGCCGGGGTGCCGGCGCGGCGGTTCGCCGTCGACGGCTACCTCGGCGAGGACGACGGACGGCTCGTTGTGGAGGTCGAGCAGGAGCAGGCCGCCGCCGGCGTCGTCAGCTACACCGCTGGGCGTTACGCCGGCCGGGCGTCGTACTGGGAAATCGGCATCGTCCTGCTGCCGCAGTGGCGGGGGAGGGGCATCGGCTGGCGCGCCCAGGCGTTGCTCTGCGACTACCTCTTCCAGCACAGCCCCGCCCAGCGCATCCAGGCCGGTACGCACCCGGAGAACGTCGCCGAGCAACGGGCGCTGGAGAAGGCCGGTTTCCAGCTCGAGGGCGTCGTGCGGGCCAGCGAGTTTCGGGCTGGCCAATGGCGTGACGGCTACCTGTACAGCCGGTTGCGTGACGACCCGTCCCCCTGGGACCCGACGCAGGTCTGAGCCCCTAGCGTGGGCGGACCCCCGGCTCCACCGTCAGGGTCCCTGCCGTGGCGTCGATCGTGGCGCGCGAGCCCAGCGGAACGGTGAGCTGCCCGTCGCCATGCCCCAGCCGTAGCCCGCCGAGGACCGGTACGCCAAGGTCGTACAGGCGGTCCTTGAGCATCGCCGCCGCGTCCCACTCGCCCGGCTCACCGACACTGTTGGTGATCTGGCCGATGACCACACCGGCGACCCTGCGCAGCACGCCCACCCGGCGCAGCTCGGTCAGCATGCTGTCGATGCTGTACGGAGCCTCGTCCACGTCCTCGAAGAAGAGGATCGCGCCGTCGAACTTCGGGGAGTCCTCCGCACCGAGCGAGGTGGAGATCAGCGTCAGGCAGCCGCCGAGCAGGGGCCCCGATGCCCGCCCCGGCACCACAACGGAAGCGGCTGTCTCGGCCGGGTCCCGGGAGATCGTGACGGGTGCGGTGGTCATCACCGCCCTGCGGAGCGCCTCCGCCGACTCGGGGCCGGTGCGGTCGTCACTCCAGTTGACCATGGGGCCGTAGAAGGTGACCAGGCCGGTATCGCGCCAGAGCTTGCCGTGGATGCTGGTGATGTCGCTGAAACCGACGACCACCCGGGGGTCCCGGCGCAGAACGGAAACGTCGATCTGATCGACGATCCGCTGCGTGCCGTAACCGCCACGGGCGGCGAAGACGGCACGGATGCCCGGGTCGGTGAGCGCGGCGTTCAGGTCGGCCAGCCGTTGCGCGTCGGTGCCGGCCAGATAGCCGTATTTGGTGAAGACGTGCCTGCCCAGCTCGACCTCCAGGCCCCAGCTCCGCAGGATCTCGATGCCGCGGGCCATGTTCGTGGGGTCGGGGGTGCTGCCGGGCGAGACGACCCGGACCCGGTCACCGGGTGCCAGCGCCGGCGCCCGCAGGACGCGCTTCGCACCAACCGGCGCGGCCTGCGCCGACGTCGCCTCCGCCGTGCCGACGAGCACCGCGCCGCCGGCGGCCGCTGCTCCCATCCGCAGCATGTGTCGACGGGACAGGGGCACCCGCGCCGGCCCCTCGATCGTGGCTGGGTCTGTTCCAGAAGTGGCCACCGGCGTCCCCTCATCGTGATCAGACGATGTGTGCGAGCTGCCACAGCCTACGACAGGCATCAATCGGCGTGGGGGTCCACAAGGGACAACGGCCACTTCAGCGAACGCGCGGTGCCCCTGTATCAGCGGGCAGGCTTCCGTTTTGTGAGGTCTCGCCCGCCGACGGTGGGAAAGCCCGGGTCCGCGCAGGACCCGTTTGTCACCAGGGAGCCTGGGAACTCGCCCCGTTCGTCCGCAGGCAGGCCCGACGGCATGCCGACGAGACCGAAGGAGCAGGGCATGGAGTACGAGCAGATGATCGCCACGGTACGACAGCGCGCGGGCCTCGGTGAGAACGAGGCCGTGCGGTCCGTGCAGGCCGTCCTGTCGGTGCTCGGTGAACGGCTCGCCGGACAGGAGGCAGACAACCTTGCGGCGCAGCTACCGGAGCGGCTGAACGGGTCCGTCACCCGCAATCCGCAGGGCCGCCGGTGGGATGTCGGCGAGTTCCTGAAGAACGTCGGGGACCGCGAACAGGTCGCGAACGCGGACCAGGTGCGTCAACACGCCCAGGCGGTGTTGCGTACCGTCGCCGAGGCGCTGAACGACGACGAGCGACACGACCTGCTCGCCCAGCTTCCCGGCGGCATCATCGATCTCTTCGGTGTGCCCACCCCGCGAGGCTGAGCCCCGCGCCGATCGGGCGACCCATCCGGTGTGCTCACGGGATCGGCCACTCGTGCACCGGCCGGTTGCTGTGCATCAGGTCGACGTAGTGTCGGACCACCTCGCGCAGCGCCTCCGGCCGGTCCAGGTGGTCGGCCGACTCCAACCGGTGCAACGTCTCCACCTGCCAGGTCGCGCCGTTGCGGCCAGTCAGGCACCGCTGCTCGATGATGCCGAGCAACCGGTCACGCTCGACCGGGTCGAGCCCCCACCGGTCCAGGCCGTGATGCGCCATCGGCAGCAACCGGCGCAACACCAACTCGGTGACGGGCAGGTAACCGAGACCGGGCCAGAAGACCTGCGCGTCGATGCCATGCCGGGCGCAGCTGGTGAAGTTCTCCTCGGCGGCGCTGAACGACATCTGCGACCACAGTGGCCGGTCCGACTCGGCGAGGGCGCGCACCAACCCGAAGTAGAAGGCGCCGTTGGCGATGGTGTCCAGCACGGTCGGGCCGGCAGGCAGCACCCGATTCTCCACCCGCAGGTGCGGCCGGCCCCGCGACACGTCGTACACCGGGCGGTTCCACCGGTAGACGGTGCCGTTGTGCAGGCGCAACTCGGCCAGATTGGGCACCTCACCGGCCGCGAGGGCCTGCGCCGGGTCCTCCGGATCGCAGACCGGCAGCAGCGCCGGGAAGTAACGCACGTTCTCCTCGAACAGGTCGAACACGCTGGTGATCCAGCGTTCGCCGAACCAGACCCGGGGGCGTACCCCCTGGGCTTTGATCTCCTCCGACCGGGTGTCGGTGGCCTGCTGGAACAGCGGAATGCGGGTCTCGCGCCACAGCTCCCGGCCGAAGAACAGCGGCGAGTTCGCGCCGACCGCCACCTGAATGCCGGCCACCGCCTGGGCGGCGTTCCAGTAGTCGGCGAACTGGGCCGGGCTGACCTGGAGATGGAACTGGGTGCTGGTGCAGGCCGCCTCCGGGGTGATCGTGTCGGCCGTGACCGCCAGACGTTCCACCCCGCTGATGGCGATCGGCAGATCCTCGCCGCGGGCCGCAAAGATCTGCTCGTTGAGCAGCTTGTAGCGGGGGTTGGCCGACAGCGTCTCGGCGGTCAGGTGCTCGGGGCGCAGCGTCGGCAGGATGCCGATCATGACCATGTGCGCGCCGATCGCCCGGGCCTTCACCTCGGCGGCGTTGAGGCTGGCCCGCACGTACTCCTCGAAGTCGGCGGTGCCGGTGCCGGTCAGCCGGCGCGGCGGCACGTTGATCTCGATGTTGAACTGGCCCAGCTCGGTCTGGAAGCTCTCATCGGCGATGGCCGCCAGCACGTCGGCGTTGCGCATCGCCGGATTCGACGCCTCGTCGACCAGGTTCAGCTCGATCTCCACGCCGGTCATCGGCCGGTCGAGGTCGAAGCGGGACTCGCGCAGCATCTCGGCGAAGACATCCAGACAGCGGCGGACCTTGTCGCGGTACCGGGCTCGATCCTCTCGACTGAAGGTTCGTACGCCGACGTCCTCGCCCATGGTCACCACCCCGTCACCGCCGGTCCCCCTAACCTCGCACGTGATCGGCGGGCGGGGGAAGACCCGAGGACCCTTTCCTACCCAACTGCCCGCCCTGTTAGCCCAGCCAGAGCGGACCGATAGCATTGCGGGCCGAGAGGTGGTGGCGTGCGGATGCGCGAGAAGGTGACCCGGCTGTTCGTCGCGGCGGCGATCGCCGAGGCCTGCTCCTGGCTGGCCCTGCTGGTCGGCATGCTGGTCAAGTACGGTCCGCCGGACAACGAGCTGGGCGTCAAGATCTTCGGGCCGATCCATGGCGGCCTGTTCGTCGCGTACGTCCTGTTGGTGCTTGCCGTGGCCCGGCTGCACCGGTGGAGCCTGCTGGCCACGGCGGTGGCCCTGGCCAGCGCGGTGCCGCCGTTCGCCACCCTGGCCTTCGAGCGCTGGGCCCGCCGCCGGGGGATGCTCGGCGTCGACCGGCAACCGGCCCGCGAGCCCGCCCCGGTCGGCTGAACCGCCGACCCACCCGCACACCCACCCCGGTCGGCTGAACCGCCGACCCGCCGGGGCCGGTCAGGTCAGCGCGGAGCAGGCCGCGACGCCGGCCAGCAGCAGCGTGCCCAGGAACGCCTGCAACAGCAGTGGCGGCCCGAGATGCGACCAGAGCGTCGCCGTACGCGGGGTCAGCAGCTGCCCGGTGGTGAGGTTGACGATCCGCTCGATCCGGGGCGGCAGCTCCGGGTCGCGTTGCGGGCGCAGGGTGAGCTGCACCTGGTCTGCCGGGTGCAGGGCGCTCTGCGGCAGGTGACCGTGCAGCTCCACCTCGCAGAGCTGACCGGCGGCGTTGCGTAGCCGCACCGGGGTGACCAGGTATTCCGGACCCTGCTTCAGCTCCTTCCAGCGACGGCGGGTGCCGCCGCCGCCGAACGAGAAGAGCGCGCGCAGAAGCAGGGCGGGCAGCCGGGCGAAGGCCGCCGCCGCGAGCACCGCCACCAGCACCGGCTGACCGATGCGTACCTCACGGGTGTAGCCGTCGAGCAGGCGGATCAGCCGCCCGGTGACGATTCGTTCCGTCGGGTGCACGATCCGTCGGGTATCGAGTCCGCTGTCCATTTCCACCACCGAGAGTCCGCTTGTGTTCACAGATCGTATCGACGTCGTCGGTTGAACGACGTGAATGAAACCTGGTCACGGGCTCACGGCCGCGAGGTGACATCCCCGGCGACCCGGGTAAGCGGGGGGCCGAGCTGGAAAGGGGTCGAGCATGCAGCTGTCCTTCCTGCGCCCGCTCTACGACCGTCCCGGGCCGTGGTGCTCGGTGTATCTGGACGCCTCCGCGGACACGGAGGACGCCCATCCCGCGTTGGATCTGCGCTGGCGTGCCCTGGAGCGCAGCCTGGCCGAACAGGGGGCCGACGAGGCGAACATCGCCGCGCTGGACCGCGTGGTCCGAGGTCATGACCCGATGGTCGGGGACTACGGCCTGGCGCTCTTCGCCAGTCACGGCCAGGTGGTGCTCTCCGAGTACCTGTCCGCGCCGCCACTGCGGGACCTGGCCCACGTGGGGCCGCTGCCGCACGTGATGCCGTTGCTCGCCCAACGCGGCGAGCAGGTGGCCTGGGTACGTGTGGTCGCCGACCGCCTCGGCGCCGACGCGATGGCGGTCAGCGCCGGCGGGGTGCCCCGACGAGCGCACGTCGCCGGGCGGGACGAGTACCCGCTGCGGCGGGCGAAGCCCGGCGGCTGGTCGCAGTCGCGCTACCAGCGGGCGGCCATGGAGGCGTGGCACCAGAACGCCGGCGACGTCACCGCGGCGACAGTGCAGCTGGCCGACCGGGTCGGCGCGGACGTGGTGGTGGTCGCCGGTGACGTCCGGGCCACCGGAATGATCGCCGCCCAGATGCCGGAGCGCTGGCAGGACCTGGTGGTTCGTACCGATGCCGGGTCGCGGGCCGGCGGCGCCGACCAGACGATGTTGGACGACCTCACCGTGCAGACCATCGCGGAGATCGCCGACCAGCGGATCAGCGCCGCGCTGGACAAGTTCGGCGTGCAGGAGGACGTGGGCGGCGGGCTCGACGCTGTCGTCTCGGCCCTGCAACGCAACCAGGTCGACATGATGCTCATCGTGGACGACCCGTCGGCAAACGGTGAGCTGTGGATCGGCGCGCAACCCACCGAGATCGCCGTCGACCCGGAGCAGCTGGCCGCCATGTCGGTGGCCGACCCGCAGCGGGTACGCGCCGACGCGGCGCTGGTCCGGGCGCTCGTGGGCACCGACGCGGCACTGACCGTGCTCGGCCCCGATGAAGCGCCCGACCTCACCGACGGCGTCGGCGCGGTACTGCGCTACGTCGACCCCAGCACACCGGGGCGCGGCAATGGTTGACCGAACGGTTGCGGACGTCGTGGTGGAGCGGCTGCTGGCCTGGCGGGTGCCCCGCGCCTTCGGGTACCCGGGCGAGGCGATCGCTCCACTGGTCGACGCGCTGGACCGCACCGGCGGCGAGCCGGCGTTCATCCCGGCCCGGCACGAGGAGACCGCCTCGTTCATGGCCACCGGGCACGCCAAGTTCACCGGCGGCATCGGGGTCTGCCTCGCCACCCAGGGCCCCAGCGCCGTCCAGCTGCTCAACGGCCTCTACGACGCGAAGCTGGACAGCAAGCCGGTGGTGGCCATCGTCGGGGAGGACATCTCCGGTCCGCTCGGCGGCGCGCACCAGGAGATCGGGCTGAGCCGGCTCTTCGGCGACGTGTGCAACCAGTTCGTCCGGTACGGCCGCAGCCCCGACGAGGTGGGGGCGCTGCTGGACCAGGCGTTCCGAACGGCGGCGGCGACCCGCAGCCCGACGTGCGTGGTGCTGCCCCGACAGTTGCAGGAGGCGTTGGTGCCCGACCTGCAGTCGTACGGCGCCGGGGTGATCACGGCGACCCCCGGCGAACCGCTGGCCCGGGTCCTGCCGCACGACGTGGACCTGGACGCCGCCGCGCAGCTGCTCGGCGGCGGCCAGCGGACCGCGATCCTGGTGGGCCAGGGTGGTCGGGACGCGGCCGCCGAGATCATCGAGATGGCCGACCGGCTCGGCGCCGGGGTGGCCACCTCGCTGCTCGGCAAACCGGTGCTCGACGAGCGGTTGCCGTTCCACACCGGGGTGCTCGGCGAGGTCGGCACCCCGGCCGCCGCCGAGCTGATGGGTGGTTGCGACACGCTGCTGATGGTCGGCACCAACGACCCGTGGACCGACTACTTCCCGATGCCCGAGCAGGCGCGCACGGTCCAGATCGACATCGACGGCCGCCGGATCGGCACCCGCTACCCGGCCGACGTGCCGCTGGTCGGTGACGCCGCCGAGACGCTGCGGGCGCTGCTGAGCCGGGTACGCGGCCGGCCCGAGCAGCAGTGGCGGGCCACCGTGGAGAGTTCGGTGGACCGCTGGCGGGAGGTCGCCGCCGAGCGGGTCGCCGCCGCCGCGGACCCGGTCAACCCGCAGCTCGTCCTCCAGGAGCTGTCCGCCCGGATGCCCGGCACCGGGTCGGTCGCCGTCGACGTCGGCTCGGTCCTCTACTGGTACGCCCGGCACCTCACCCTGCCACCGGGGGTCAACGCGCAGCTGTGCGGCACCCTGGGCTCGATGGGTTGTGCGCTGCCGTACGCGGTGGCGGCCAAGCTCGCCGCGCCCGACCAGCCGGTGGTCGCGCTGGTTGGTGACGGGGCGATGCAGCTCAACGGGCTCGCCGAACTGATCACCGTCTCGCACCTTTGGCAGCAGTGGCGCGACCCGCGGCTGGTGGTGCTGGTGCTCAACAACAGGGACCAGAACGGCATGGGTGGCGGGCGACAACCGTCGTCCGACCCGACCCGCCGCCGCCCCGACGTGCCGTACGCCGGGTGGGCCCGGCTGCTAGGGCTGCACGGGGTGCGGGTGGACCGTCCGGAGCTGGTCGGCGCGGCCTGGGACGAGGCGCTCGCTGCGGACCGCCCCTGCGTACTGGAGGCGGTCGTCGACCCGGCGGTGTCGCTGGCGCCGCCGGAGCCCGCCTTCGCCGACCTGCGGGGCCTGTACGCCGAGGGCGCTCCGGCCCGGAAGGTCCGCGAGCAGGTGGAGGCCACCGCGAACGCTGACGACCTCGTTTAGCCACCCTGGACCAGGGCATGAGTAGCGGCCCGACGACGCTGGAGGTCCCATGTCCGAGCCCGCCGACCGCCGCTACGGTCCCGCGACCCTGCCGACGGCACGGGGTCCGCTCTCCACGGCGGTCGTGGAGGCTCTGCGGTACCCGCCGCACGACCTGCCGGCCGATCTCGGCGTCGACCTCTACCCGGCGGACCCGATCACCGACGAGGACCTGCAGCTGACGCTGTTCCTCTGCTACGAGCTGCACTACCGGGGCTGGCTCGGGGTGGACGAGTCGTGGGAGTGGCAGCCGACGCTACTGGCGGTGCGTGCCCGCTGCGAACGGGTCTTCGAGACGGCGCTGCGTCGGCTGGTCGGCGCGCCGTCGGTGCCCGCCGCCGGGGTGGCGGCCGGCCTGGCCGAGCTGGTCGCTGCCGACGACGGGCCGGCGCTGGCCGCGACGTTGCAACGCCGCGCCGACCTCACCCAGTTCCGCGAGTTCGTCGTCCACCGCTCCGTCTACCACCTGCGGGAGGCGGACCCGCACAGCTGGGCGCTGCCCCGCCTCGGTGGCCCGGCCAAGGCCGCGCTCGTGGAGATCCAGACCGACGAGTACGGCAACGGGCGGCTGGACCGGATGCACGCCGAGCTGTTCCGGAGCACCCTCGACCGGCTGGGCCTGGACACCGGTTACGGCGCGCACATCGCCGTGGCGCCGGCGGTGACGTTGGCGACCAACAACCTGATGTCGCTGTTCGGGCTGCACCGACGGCTGCGCGGCGCGCTGCTCGGGCACCTGGCCGCGTTCGAGATGACCTCCTCGCTGCCCAACCGTCGCTACGGCAACGGGTTGCGCCGACTCGGCTTCGATGAGGTGGCCACCCGCTTCTACGACGAGCACGTCGAGGCCGACGCGGTGCACGAGCAGATCGCCGCACACGACATGTGCGGTGGCCTGGTAAGCGTCGAGCCGGCCCTCGCCTCGGATGTGCTCTTCGGCGCGGCGGCCGGGCTCGCGGTGGACCGGCTGTTCGCCGCGCACCTGCTGGACAGCTGGGCCGCCGGCCGCAGCTCGCTGCGCGCACCGGCCCCGCCGGCCGTGCCGCCCAAGGTCTCGCTTGTGGCGTCACAGGAGGTGGCCCCACCCGCGCTCGTCTGATCAAAGGGGCAGATCCTCTGGTGCGGCCCCTCCGCGCCCTCTCGCTGCGCGACGCGGCGACGTGGGGTCAGCCTTCGCGGGTGGTGCCCGCGCGGAAGTTGATCGCCTTGTGGGTGCCGTCGCAGAACGGCTTGAGCGCCGACTTGCCGCACCGGCACAACGCCACAGTGCCCCGCCGTGCGTCGATGCGCTCGCCGTCCGGGGTGACCAACGCGAAGTCGCCGCGGACCAGCAGCGGTCCGTCCTCGTACGGGGTGATCGTGGCGGCGGCGGGCTCGCTGGTGTCGTCGGTGCGCATGGCCCCGGAAGTGCCCGCCCTGGCCCTGGCGAAACCCGAGCCGTCGAACGCCGGTGATGACCGGGGAACCCCGCTGACCAGCGGAATGTGCCGCCAGGTGGGTGATGCCCCGTTTGAACCCCATCGGGACGGGAAGCCGGGCCGCGTGGTGAGCGAACGAGGCAAGGTGGGGCCGGTGCACAAGGTGCACAAGGGGCTCACGGCCGATGGCGCCGGTCTCGCCGGCGACCGGGTCGTGGCCGCGGGCAGCTCCGCCCGGGTGCTGGTCGCCGCCACCGCCCGGGCACTACGCGGGGTCGACTGCGCCGACCTCGGGCACACCGGGCCGACGTCGCGGTTCCCCGGTGCCCCCGAGCCGGTACGCCGTGCCGCGGTCACCCGTGCCGCCGGCCGGGTCGCGCTCACAGTGGCCCAGGTCGACGAGGTGGACGCCGCAAGGGTGGCCCGCTGGTTCGTCGACCAGTACCCCCGCCGGCGCTACCCCGGGGTGCTGATCGGCTCTCCGCACGGCGCGGCCGCACACCTCGCGGTGGCCCTCGGCGTGCCGTGGCTGCCGTCGGGCTTCGAGATGACAGTGCACTGGTCCGACGGCGGAGTGGACCGCCCGGCGGACGCCGCGGAGCATGGCGCGGCACTCGCCACCCGGTTGCTCGCCGGCAACGCCGACCTGCACCTGCGCCAGGTGCACTGCCCGGCCAGCCGTGGCGCGCTGACCGGGGCGACCGTGTCGCTGACCGCCGCGTGGAGGGCCCTACCGGCCGCGTACGCGCGGTTCCTGGCCGACCTGCTGGTGCCGGGTGCCCCCGTGCTCCTGGTCCGCGACGCGCGCACCTGGCCGGTGCTGGAGCGCGGGCCGGGGCACAGCTTCCAGGTCGGCTGCCCGGGCAGTGGGCTGGACCCGGTGGACTTCCACCCGGACAGCCACGCGTTGCGGCAGGTGCTGCGCTCCGTCGGGGGCGACGCGACCCGGTGGCAGCCGCCGGAGGTGTCCGTGCCGTCGGCGTACGCCGAGCACGGCGTCGACTCGGGCTTCGAGTTGGCCGCGCGGGACTGGTCCGCCCGCCACCAGCACCCGCTGCACCGGGTGTTGGTGCCCCGGCCGGCGGCGCTGAGCGCGGGCGTGGCCGACCTGTACCGGCGGTGGCTGCGGCGCGCCGGCAAGACCGGTGACCGGTTGGTGGTGGAGTGCGGTCGACTGCTCGACCCGTGGCAGGTGGTGCGGGCGGGGCTGGTGCCGTACTGGTGTGAGAACGCCACCCGCCGCAGCGTCGACGAGGCCGAGTGGTGGCTCGCCGGCAGCGAGGCGTTCAGCTCGGTGGACGTGTTGCCCGAGCCGCCCGGGGTGCGCTCACCCGCGCTGGCCGGGTTGCCGCAGTGGCTGGCCGTCGCCGGGTTCGGTCGGCGGCGTCGGGCGCTGGACCGCACCACCGCCCGGGGTTACCCGGTCACCTCGGTGCCCACCCGTCGGGCCACCGAGGTGCTGCGCGCCCAGCCGTACGACCTGCCCGCGCCGCCCCCGCTGGGGGTCGCCGAGGCGCTGGCAGTGCTCCGCGACAGCGGCGGCCACCAGGGGTTGTTGGTCTCCTGAGACGGAGCACGCCGAAACATCCTCGCGAACCCCGGGTCCCGTGATTGAGTACCTACGGAGCGGGAACATCGCTGGCTGCGACGGCCTGATTGCGCTGCGTAGAGGCGGTGTCGCCCGCTGGCATCCCAGTCACTGACCCACTTTCCGGCCCGGTGCGTGGCTCGACCACGCGCACGACCGGTTTCCCGATCCGGGCGGGGGACCTTCCTGAGGGAGGCGCGGATGTTCGGACAGACGAGCACGACCACGACCACGACCCCACCACCACCCACCGATCGAGGTCTGGAGGATCTCGACGCGGCAGCGATGGCGTACGCGGCCCGGATCGCCGGGCTGCCGCCGGAGCGGCGGGGGGAGGCCCGGGACGACCTGGTGCGCTTCGCGCTGCCGTTCGCCGGCCGGCTGGCCCGTCGGTACCGGGGGCGGGGGGAGCCGCTGGAGGACCTGGAGCAGGTTGCCCGGCTGGGGCTGGTCAACGCCGTCGACCGCTATGACCCCGAACGGGGCTCGTTCACCGCGTACGCCGCGATCACCATCGTGGGCGAGATCAAACGCCACTTCCGGGACCGTACCTGGGGCGTGCACGTGCCCCGCCGGCTGCGAGACCTGATCCTCGAGGTGGGGCAGGCCACCGCCGCACTCACCAGCGAGCTGTCCCGGGCCCCGTCGGTGGCCGAGCTGTCCGCCCGGCTGGAGACCCCGGAGGAGGAGATCCTCGCCGCCCTGGAGTCAGCGGCCGGCTACAGCCCGGCCTCGCTGAACGCGCCGGTGGGTGGGGAGAGCTCCGCCGAGTTCGGGGACCTGGTCGGCGAGTCGGACAACGCGTTGGAGTCGGTCGACGACCGGGTGACGGTGAGCGGGCTGCTGCACCGACTGCCCTGGCGTGAGCGACGGATCCTCGCGATGCGCTTCTACGGCAACCAGACCCAGGCGGAGATCGCCGCCCGGTTCGGCATCTCGCAGATGCACGTGTCCCGGCTGCTGTCGCGGGCGCTCACCTGGCTGCGCCAGGCGATGCTCGCCGACGCGCCGCCGCCGTGGCAGAACGGCGCCGCCGAACCCGACCCGGGCAAGACCCGGATCTCGGTCAAACAGAACGGCGACTCGGTGGTGGTCGAGGTCGGCGGCGAGATCGACCGCGACGGCGCGGACCAGCTGCGTCGGGCCATGCTGGAGGCGGTCACCGGCCAGCCCAGCGAGGTGGTCGTCGACCTGGTCGGCGCGGGTGGCTTCGACGCCGGTGGGATCGCCGCGCTGATGGCCGGTCGGGACGCGGCGGAGCGGACCGGGGTGCCGCTGCGGCTGACCCGGGTCCAGCCCGCGGTACGCCGCTCGCTCACCGCCGCCGGCCTGGCGCCGGCCCGGGACTGACGCACACGGACGAGCGAAGGGCCGACACCCCGCTGGGTGTCGGCCCTCCTGCGCGTACCCCTGGTCAGTGCTCTTCGGGGTTGCCGTCGCTGTGCGGGTGGCGCCAGCGCTCGTGTGGCTTCGGCTCGTCCTCGGCGTCCTGCGGCGGGTCGCTCTGCTCGAAGCTCGGCCGGCGGACGCCCTCAGGCTCCGGCACGTCCACCGGCCGGGCGCCGGAGCGCGGCGCCGGCTGGTAGTCGACCGCGTCGCGTGCGCCGTGCGCGCCCTCGGCGGACGGCGACTCCGGGGCGTGATGCTCCATCCGGAACTCCTCGGCGAAGTGCTGTGGCGGCTTGGTGGTGCGCTGCGGCAGGTCGCGGCCCAGATCGGCGACGAGCGGGCCGTACTTCAGGTCGAAGGCGGGGCGCTCGGAGCGGATCCGGGGCATCCGGTCGAAGTTGCGCAGCGGCGGCGGGCAACTGGTGGCCCATTCCAGGGAGTTGCCGAAGCCCCACGGGTCGTCCACCGTCACCATCGCCCCGTACCGCCAGGACTTCCAGGCGTTGTAGATGAAGAAGAGGGTGGACAGGCCGAGGATGAACGCGAAGATGCTGGAGACCGTGTTCAGGGTGGTGAAGCCGTCGGTGGGCAGGTAGTCGGCGTACCGGCGCGGCATGCCCTCGCTGCCCAGCCAGTGGTGCACCAGGAAGGTGCCGTGGAAGCCGATGAACATGGTCCAGAAGTGCGCCTTGCCGAGCCGTTCGTCGAGCAGTCGTCCGGTCATCTTGGGCCACCAGAAGTAGTAGCCCCCGAAGAGGGCGAAGACCACGGTGCCGAACACCACGTAGTGGAAGTGCGCCACCACGAAGTAGCTGTCATGGGTGTGCCAGTCGACCGGCGGGCTGGCCAGCAGGACGCCGGTGAGGCCGCCGAGCAGGAAGGTGACCAGGAAGCCGATGGCGAACAGCATCGGCGTCTCGAAGGTGAGCTGGCCCTTCCACATGGTGCCGATCCAGTTGAAGAACTTCACACCGGTGGGCACCGCGATCAGGTAGCTCAGGATGCTGAAGAACGGCAGCAGCACCTGGCCGGTGGCGAACATGTGGTGCGCCCAGACCGTCATTGACAGCACTGTGATGGCGATGGTGGCCAGCACGATCCCCGTGTAGCCGAAGAGCGGCTTGCGGGAGAAGACCGGGATGATCTCGGTGATGATGCCGAAGAACGGCAACGCGATGATGTAGACCTCGGGATGGCCGAAGAACCAGAAGAGGTGCTGCCACAGCATCGGGCCGCCGGTGGCCGCGTCGTACACGTGCGCGTTGAGCAACCGGTCGGCCGAGAGCGCCAGCAGCGCGGCGGCCAGCAGCGGGAAGACGAGGATCACCAGCACGCTGGTGAACAGCATGTTCCAGGTGAAGATCGGCATCCGGAACATGGTCATGCCGGGCGCGCGCAGCGTGAGGATCGTGGTGATCAGGTTGACCGCGCCGAGGATGGTGCCGAGCCCGGAGACGACCAGCCCGAGCACCCACATGTTCGCGCCCACGCCGGGGCTGTTCTCGACGCTGCTGAGTGGGACGTACGCGGTCCAGCCGAAGTCCGCCGAGCCGCCCGGGGCGAGGAACCCGCCGACCACCATGAGGCCGCCGAAGAGGTACAGCCAGTAGGCGAGCGCGTTGAGGCGGGGGAACGACACGTCCGGTGCGCCGATCTGGATCGGCACGATGTAGTTGGCGAACCCGAACGCCGCTGGCGTGGCGAACAGCAGCAGCATCACCGCGCCGTGCGAGGTGAAGAGCTGGTTGTACTGCTCGGAGGAGAGGAACTGCATCCCCGGGCGGGCCAGTTCGGCCCGGATCAGCATCGCCTCCAGGCCGGCCAGCAGGAAGAACCCGAAGGAGGTCAGCAGATACAGCAGGCCGATCTGCTTGTGGTCGGTCGTGGCGAGGAACTTGATCAGGGAGTTGCCGGGGACCGGTGTCCGTACCGCTCCCGGGAACCCCCCGAAACGGGCCGGTGCCAGGATCGCCGGGCCCCGATCGCGACCGGGTTCTGTGGTTACCCGCTTGGGCATGGCTGCTCACCCCGTCGTGACGGCAGAAAGGACGGGCGTGCTCTACCCACCCTCACACCATGTAACCAGCCAATGACGGGAATTTCGGTCAGATCGCCAGTACCGGCGCAAGCGCCTCGAACGGTCAGGTCGCCGGAAGCATCGCCCAGACGGCCTTGCCCGGACCGGCCGGCACGCTGCCCCACCGCTGGGTCAGCTCCCGGACGAGCATCAACCCTCGCCCACCCTCGGCGTGCAGGTCCGTCCTGCCCGCACGGGCCTGGGCGCTGCTGCCGTCCACCACCGCCAGGTGCAGATACGGCCGGCGCAGGGTCACCGTCACCTGCATCGGCGTGCCGGCGTGGCGCACCACGTTGCCCACCAGCTCACTGAGCACCAACGCGGCCGGGCCGGACGCGTCGGGCAGGTTCCATCGCGCACACGCCTCGGTGACCAACTCCCGGGCCCGCCGGCAGGCCCCGGCCACCGGCTCCAGCCGGGTCCGCATCCGCAGCGTGGACGTCGTGCCGGCCAACCGGGTCGCCTCCGCGCAGTCCGCGGACACCGGGAGCACCCGGCACGTCGTCGACTCGGCCAGCCATCGTGCGGCGACCGGCGACGGGGAGCAGAGCAGCACCGGCACCGCCGGCCACTCCTCGGCCCGGCGAGCGGTCGCGGCGAACACGGACAGCGCCAACCGATCCTCCACGCTCACCCCGGCCATGTCGACCACCAGCGCCTCCGGCTGGTCGACCAGCGCGTCGCTGAGCGCCCGGTGCACGGAGCGCATCGTGCCGAGATGCAGCGGACCGGTGAGCCGGACGACCGCCACCGGTGCGGTGGTGCGCACCTCGCAGGTGATCCCGCTCGACATCGGCGCCTCAATTCGCTGCTGGGTCGGGATCTGCCAACTACCCGAGGCCGTTCCCGGTCAAACCGGACCGACAGCGGGGCGAGGCAGGTCACGTCCCGCAACCCCAGGTCAGGGGCGGGCCCGGCCGGTCAGGCTTGGGCTCGGCGGTCAGCAACGGGGCGGCCGGTCAGGACGCCCAGTGCGATCATGCCGACGCCGAGCCCCAGGTGCAGCCAGTTGTCGGCGTCGTTGACCGGCAGCACGTTCGCCCCGGTGTCGTGGTCCACCGCCAGCCCGTAGAGCCAGAGCACCAGGTAGACCGCGCCGCCGCCGATCAGGAACGCCCGAGCACCGGTGACCGTCCGGGCCAACAGCAGACCCACCACCCCGTACGCCAGGTGCACCAGGTTGTGCAGCACCGACACCTGGAAGACGCCGAACAGGTACGCGCCCGAGTCGTGGCCGGCGAAGCGCAGCGCGTCCATGCCGGTGGTGATCCCCGGCACGAAGCCGAGTACGCCGATCAGCAGGAACAGCACCCCCACCGTCGCAGCCGCGCGACGGACCGGCGGTTTGCCGTCGGCAGGGTTGGGTCGGGCCCGTGAGTGCGCCATCGATCCGACCATTCCCGGCTCCTCGTCGCGCGGCGGGCATGAGCGCTGCCGGCTACCCGCTGGCACGACCGGCAAACCCCCGGCCGGGCCCCGCCCGTCGGTCAGGCCGGCAGCAACCTCGGCGCGCTCGCCGACTGCCGGACCCGCTCGTACAGCTCGACGTAGCGCTGCGCCATCACCGCGGGCGTGAAGCGCTGCGCGGCCACCCGCCGACACTCGTCGGGGTCGAGCAACTCGGCGGCGAGGACGAGGTCGCCCAACTCCTCCTCGTCGGTGGTGAGCAGCCCCGTACGGCCATGCTCGATCAGCTCCGGCAGGCAGCCCCGGGCGGTGGCCACCACCGGCGTACCCAGGGCGAGCGACTCGACGACCGCCGTGCCGCCCGGCTCCTCCCACCGCAGCGGGAACAGCGACGCGCGGGCGCTGGCGAGCAGGTCGTCGCGCTCCTGTCCGGCCACGGTGCCGACCCAGCGGACCAGGTCACCGTCGACGTGCGGTGCCACCTCGTCGAGGAAGAACTGCACGTCCGGGTTCTGCCGGGCCTCGTCGCCGGCCGCGGCCAGGTCAGCCGGCCGATGGTACGGGCCGACGGGGCCGGCCAGCACCAGCGGAATACCGACCCGGTGCGCGAGCCGGGCACCCACGTCCTGCCCCTTGCCCGGGTTGATCCGGCCCAGGATGAGCAGGTGCTCGCCCTTGTCCGGTCGGGGCCGCCGGTCGGCGTCCACGGCGAGCGGCGTGGACAGGTGCACGTGGCCCACCGAGTGCTCCCGCAGCGCCAGCGGGGCGCGGGCCAACTGCGACGCGGAGACGCCGTTGACCCGGACCCGATCGCCGCCGTCCAGACTGCCGTAGAGAGCCGGGTGCTTGGCCAGGTCCCAGTGCAGGGTGTGCAGGGTCGGCGGTCCGGCCGGCCCCATCGCGGCGAGGGTGGCCAACCCGACCGCCTCGACGTGATCGTGCACCAGGTCGACGTCGTCGCGGGAGTGCAACTCCCGCACCACCCCGGCCAGGTGCGCCTGGGCGATCCCGCAGACCTGGTTGTACGGCCGCTGCAACGCGGCGAACTGCCCGTCGGCGAAGACCGAGATCTGCTCGTCCACCGGCAGGGTGCTGCTGCCCACCGAGGCGAGCACCACCCGTACGCCGAGTCGCCGCAGCTCCGGCACCAGGGTGGCGATGACGTTCTCGATGCCGCCGTAGCCGGGCGGTGGCACGGACAGCCACGGGCCGGCGTTCATCAGCACAGTGAGGCTCCTCGTGCTCACGCGGCGGCCACCCGGCGGCGGGGCACCCGGTGGCGCAGTTCGGCCAACGGCGGGCGCTCTTCGATGGACACGTCGCTGACCACGATCTCGCGGTCCAGGTTCGGCAAGGTGTCCGAACCGCCGCGACGGAACTGGGTCAGCAACGACTCCGGCGCGAACCCGGGGGTCGCCCAGCCGCGCCGTTGCAGCCGGGACCAGGCGGTCAACATGATCTGCGCGGACATCCGGCCCAGGGCGGCGGTGTCCTGGTGGCGGTGCTTGCGTTCACCGAGGTCGACCTGCGCTAGCGCGTCCAGGCCGACCAGCTCGAGCAGGTCGATCATCATGGCCGTCTCCACCCCGTATCCGGAGACGAACGGCACCTGGGCCAGCACGTCCCGGCGAGCCGCGTACTCGCCGGCGAGCGGCTGCACGAAGCCGGCCAGCTCGGGCCAGAAGAGGTTGAGCAGCGGTCTGGCCATCAACTCGGTCACCCGGCCCCCACCGTCCTGCTCCACGCTGGCGCTGCCCACCAGGGGCCGGTGATAGAAGCCCTTCACGAAGTCGACCGACGGGTCGGTCAGCAGCGGGCCGAGCAGCCCGCTCACGAAGTGCGGTCGGAACTCCCGCAGGTCGGCGTCGATGAACGCCACCACGTCTCCCTCGGCGGCGGCCAGCCCGGCCCAGAGCGCGTCGCCCTTGCCGGTGAGCCGGGGCAACCCCCGGGTCATCGCGTCCTGACTGACCACCTCCGCGCCGGCGGCACGGGCCACCTGCGCGGTCCGGTCCGTCGAGCGGGAATCCACCACGATCAGCTCGTCGACCAGGGCCACCCGATCCATCAGGTGCTCCCGGATGGTCGACACGATCGCGCCGACGGTGGCCTCCTCGTTGCGCGCCGGCAGCACCACGCTGACCCGGGTCTCACCCTTGGCTCGCAACAGCCGACGGGTCGGCCAGTCCGCCGCCGACGTCGTCCGGTACGTGGCCCACGCCTCCACCACCGGCGACACACTCGATGTCGTATCCCGCACGGGCACCCCTCCGTTCGTGCGTGGAAAAACCAAATTTGGTTGTTCCCATTCCTCATCACGCGCTAACCGCATTCTCGGCAACAGCTTGATCACAGTGGTGACGACAATGCGTTCCCGGGTGATGAACGTTTGATTGCGCACAGCTCAGGGGACTGCTCCCATCGCACATGAAATGTCTTCGAAGGGGTGTCGGAATGCGGAACTGCCGGGTGGGTCTGGTCGGAGCCGGCGGCGTGGCACAACGCCACGCGCGGGTACTGGCCGGGTTCGACGACGTCGAGCTTGTCGGCGTCACGGACGTCGCGCCGGAGGCCGCGTCCGCGCTGGCCGCACAGCACGGTGGGCGGGCCTGCGCCGACGTCGCCGAGCTGCTGGCCACCGAACTGGACGCCGTGTACGTCTGCGTGCCACCGTTCGCGCACGGTCCCGCCGAGGAGGCGGTGATCGAGGCCGGGGTGCCGATGTTCGTGGAGAAGCCCGTCGCGGTCGACCTGAGCACCGCCGAGCGGATCGCCGACCTGGTCGCGCGGCGCGGCCTGCGCACCGCAGTCGGCCACCACTGGCGCTACCTGAGCGTGCTCGACCAGGCCCGCGACCTGCTCGCCGACCGCCAGGTGCGGATGGTCAGCGGCGCCTGGCTGGACAAGGTGCCCCCGGTGGCGTGGTGGTCGCGGCGGGACCGCTCCGGCGGCCCGGTGGTCGAGCAGGCCGCCCATGTGCTCGACCTGATCCGTGTGCTGGCCGGCGAGGTGACCGAGGTCACCGCGTACGGCAACGGCACACCACCGCCGGTCGACGGCGCCGACATCGACTCGGTGACCACCGCCGCGCTGCGCTTCGCCGACGGCGCGGTCGGCACGCTCAGCGCCGCCTGCGTCCTCGGCTGGAAGCACCGCGCCGGCCTGGAGATCCTCGCCGACGGGCTGGCCCTCGCGATCACCGAGGACGGGCTGTCGATCCGCGACGCCGACGGCGAACGACATCTCCCCGCCGACCCGGAAGCCGCCCGGGTGGCGGTGGACCGGGCCTTCGTCGACGCCGTCCGCGGCATCGGCGACGACGTGCGCGTCCCGTACGCCGAGGCCCTCGCGACCCAGCGGCTCGCCCTCGCGGTGGCCGACTCGGCCCGCACCGGCACCACAGTGCGGCTCGCCGCCGCGACCACGCCGGCGGCGCTCACCCCGGGGGTGACGGTCGATGCGTGACAAGGTCGTGGTGGTCACCGGCCCCGGCCGGGTCGACCTCGTCGAGCAGGACGCCGCCCCGCTGCGCCCCGGCACGTTCCGGGTCGAGACGCTGTTCAGCGGCGTCTCCGCCGGCACCGAACTGAGCTACGTCAAGGGCACGAACCCCTACCTGAACGTCACCTGGAACGCCGACCTGGGCCTGTTCCAGCCGGGCGCCGCCAGCACGCCCTACCCGGTGACCCGACTCGGCTACATGCAGGTCGGCCGGGTGGTGGAGAGCGAGACCCCGGCCGTCGCGGTGGGCACTGTCGGCGCGATGACGTACGGGCACCGCACCGGCTGGCTGGCCGACCCGGTCGCCGAACGGTTCGTGGCGCTGCCCGACGACCTGGACCCGCTGCTCGGCGTCTACGTCGCCCACATGGGCCCGATCTGCGCCAACGGCCTGCTGCACGCCGCCGCCGACCTGCACGGCACCGACGTCCGCGCGCTCGGCGACGGGGTACGCGGCCGACGGGTCGCCGTCGTCGGCGCCGGTGTCGTGGCGCTGCTGACGGCGTTGTTCGCCCGGCACAACGGCGCCGCGTCGGTGGTGGTGCTCGACCCCACCCCGCACCGCCGCCAGGTAGCCGAGGCGCTCGGTCTGGAAACCCTCGACCCCGACGCGGACGACCCGGCGGTGGTGCTCAAGACCCGCTGGGCGCACACCGCAGGCGACCGGGGCGCCGACGTGGTGTTCCAGTGCCGGGGGCAGGCGTGGGCGCTGCACCTCGCCCTTCGGCTGCTGCGGCCCCAGGGCACCGTCATCGACCTCGCCTTCTACCAGGGCGGCGCGGACGCGGTCCGCCTCGGTGAGGAGTTCCACCACAACGGGCTGTCGCTGCGCTGCGCCCAGATCGGCCGGGTGCCGCGTGGGCTCGCGCCCACCTGGGACCGCGAACGGCTCTCCGCCGAGACCGTCGACCTGCTCAGGACGTACGGCGACGCGATCCGCAAGCACCTCGTCTCGGCGGTGGTGCCGTTCGACGAGGCGCCCGCCCTCCTCACCGACCTGGCCGACCGTCGCCGCCAGGAGCTTCAGGTGGTGCTCGCGACCTGACCCGACTTCGCCGCGTGCCAGGGGCGGCTACCGTTCGCGACATGAGCACCGTGCAGGACCGGCCGGTTTCCGGCGACACCTCGACCGACCGGCCGGACGGCGGCAGCCCCGGGAGCCGGTCGGTCGGCCTGGCCGCGTTGCTGCCGTACCTGCGGGAACACCGCGGCACCCTCGTCGTGGTCGGCGCGCTGTCGCTGGTCGGCTCGGCGGCGTCGCTGGCGCAACCGCTGCTCACCCGGTCGGTGCTGGAGCGGATCGGCGCCGAGCAGGGGGTGTCCCGGCTGGTGGCGGTGCTGGTAGCCCTCGTGGTGCTCGGCGCGGCGATCGGCGGGCTGCGTGACTACCTGCTGCAACGCACCGCCGAAGGAGTGGTGCTGGGCACCCGGCGTCGGCTCGCCGGCCACCTGCTGCGGCTGCCCATCGCCGAGTACGACCGCCGACGCACCGGCGATTTGCTCTCCCGGGTCGGCTCGGACACCACGCTGCTGCGCGCGGTCGTCACCTCCGGGCTGTTCGAAACGGTCACCGGGGCGGTGACGGTGCTCGGCGCCGGCACGGCCATGGTGCTGCTGGACCCGCTGCTGTTCGGCGTCACCCTGCTCGGGGTGGCGCTGGGGCTGGTCTTCGCCGCCACCTTCGCCCGCCGGGTCCGGGCGCTGGCCCGAGTCGCCCAGGAGCGGATCGGCGAGATGACCTCGGCGGTGGAGCGGGCCATCTCGGCGGCCCGGACCATCCGGGCCAGCCGCGCCGAGACCCGGGAGACGGAGACCGTCACCGGCAGCGCCCGGGAGGCGTACGCGGCGGGACTGCGGGTGGCCCGGGTGCAGGCGTTGGTCGGCCCGATCGGCTCGGTCACCGTGCAGGGCGCGTTCCTGCTGGTGCTCGGCATCGGTGGGGCACGGGTCGCCGCCGGGGCGATCTCCGTCGGCGACCTCGTCGCGTTCGTCATGTACCTGTTCCTGCTGGCGCTGCCGTTGGGCCAGGTGCTGCGGGCGTACACCCAGTTGCAGTCCGGTTTAGGTGCCCTCCAGCGGATCGAGGAGATCCTGGCCGTGCCCGCGGAGGGCGCGGACGACAGTCCGGCGCGCGCCGCCGCGACGGCGACTCCGCGCCGCCCGACCCCGATGATCGAGTTCGACCGGGTCGGCTTCGGCTACCCGGGCGGTGAGCCGGTGCTCCACGAGGTCAGCTTCGCGGTCCCCGCGGGCACCCGGACCGCCCTGGTCGGTCCCTCCGGCGCCGGCAAGTCCACGGTGCTGGCCCTGGTCGAGCGCTTCTACGAGGTGAGCGGCGGCGCGGTCCGACTCGACGGCACCGACGTACGGGACCTGCCCCGCGACGCACTGCGGGCCCGGCTCGGCTACGTCGAGCAGGAGGCTCCCGTGCTGGCCGGCACGCTGCGGGAGAACCTGCTGATCACCACCCCGGACGCCACCGACGACCGATTGCGCGACGTCCTCGACGAGGTCAACCTGGGCCACCTGGCGCAGCGCACCCCGCTGGGCCTCGACGTGCAGGTGGGCGAGGGTGGCGTGCTGCTCTCCGGAGGTGAGCGGCAGCGGCTGGCCATCGCCCGCGCGCTGCTCGCCGGCCCGCCGGTGCTGCTGCTCGACGAGCCGACCAGCAACCTCGACTCCCGCAACGAGGTCGCGCTGCGCCGCGCCATCGACGCCGTGGCCGTCCGCCGGACCCTGTTGATCGTGGCGCACCGGCTGGCCACCGTGGTCGACGCCGACCAGATCGTCGTCCTCGACGGCGGCCGGGTGGTGGCCGTGGGCACCCACGCCGAACTGACCGCCACCGACCCGCTGTACCGGGAACTCGCCAGCCACCAGCTGCTGGTCGGCTGACCGCGCCCCAGGAAGGCCAACTTGCCGGGCGGCCGGGCCGCGCGAGCCGCCCGGAATCGCGTACCGTTGCCGCTCATGGGTGTGTCGCAACGGTTCAAGAGCAAGTTCCGGCGGTTCCTCCAGCGCCCCGGCTCGACCGTGGATCTTGCTCCGCTGGAGAAACTGCTCCCGGCGATCGAGGCGCGCGAGGCTGAGCTCACCGCGCTCGACGAGGCCGAGCTGACCGCGGCCGCGGGCGCCGCCGCCGGTTACGAGGAGATCTGCGCCGTCGGCCGTGAGGCCGCCCGCCGTGGCCTCGACCAGCGGCCGTACGACGTGCAGCTGCTCGGCGCGATGTCGCTGCTCTCCGGCAAGGTCGCCGAAATGGCCACCGGTGAGGGCAAGACACTGACCGCCACGATCGCCGCGTACGGGCACGTCCGGCTCGGCAACGGCCCGGTGCACGTGCTCACCATCAACGACTACCTGGCCCGCCGCGACGCCCAGTGGATGGAGCCGGTCTACACCCTGCTCGGCCTCACCGTCGGCTGGGTCAACGAGGCCTCCACCCCGCAGGAGCGGCGCGACGCGTACGCCTGCGACGTCACCTACGTCTCGGTCAGCGAGGCGGGCTTCGACTACCTGCGCGACCAACTGGTCACCGACGTGGAAGACCGGGTCCAGCCCGCGCTGACCACCGCCATCGTCGACGAGGCCGACTCGATCATGATCGACGAGGCCCGGGTGCCGATGGTCCTGGCCGGCGCGGTGCCGGGCGAGCAGGACCCGGTGCACGCCGCCGCCGCGCTCGTTCGTGGCCTGCGCAAGGGCAAGCACTACACGGTCGCCGAGGACGGGCGCAGCGTGGCGTTCACCTCCGCCGGCCTGGCCGCCATGGAGGCCAAGCTCGGCATCGACCTGTACGACGAGGAGCACGTCGCGCAGCTCTCCGCTGTCAACGTGGCGCTGCACGCGCACGCCCTGCTGCACCGTGACGTCGATTACATCGTCCGGGACGGCTCCGTCGAGCTGGTCGACGAGATGCGCGGCCGGGTGGCCCAGCGCCGCCGCTGGCCGGACGGTCTCCAGGCCGCGGTCGAGGCCAAGGAGGGGCTGGACGCCACCGCCGAGGGTGAGGTGCTCGGCACCATCGCCATGCAGGCGTACATCGCGCTCTATCCGAAGGTCTGCGGGATGACCGCCACCGCTGTGCTGGTCGGCGACCAGTTGCGGGAGTTCTTCGACCTCGAGGTCGCGGTGATCCCGCCGAACACCCCGTGCATCCGCGAGGACGAGCCGGACCGCATCTACGCCACCCGGGCGGAGAAGGACGAGGCGCTGATCGACGAGATCCAGCGCTGGCACGCCAAGGGACGGCCGGTTCTGGTCGGCACCCTGGACGTCAAGGAGTCCGAGGGGTTGGCCGCCGGCTTGAACGCCGCCGGGGTGCCCTGCGTCGTACTGAACGCCAAGAACGACGACGAAGAGGCCGCGATCATCGCCGAGGCCGGCGCGTACGGCGCCGTGACCGTCTCCACCCAGATGGCCGGCCGTGGCGTCGACATCCGCCTCGGCGGCAGCGACCAGACCGACCAGGAGCGGGTCTCCGAGCTGGGCGGGCTCTACGTGATCGGCAGCGGCCGGCACGACAGCCGCCGGGTGGACGACCAGCTGCGCGGTCGGGCCGGCCGGCAGGGCGACCCGGGCGGCTCGGTCTTCTTCGTCAGCCTGGAGGACGACCTCGTCGTCCGGCACGCCGCCGACTCGGTGCCGGCCTCGCCGCGGATGAACGCCGACGGTCTGGTGACCGACGAGCAGGTCGACTACGCGGTGGAGCACGCCCAGCGGGTCGCCGAGGGCGTCAACCACGAGATCCACCGCAACACCTGGCGCTACAGCGTGGTGATCGAGCAGCAGCGCAAGGCCCTCGCCGCCCGCCGGGAGCGGCTGCTCACCAGCGACGTGGCCGCGGTGATGCTGTTGGAGAAGGAGCCCGAGAAGGCCGGCGAGATGGACGAGGACCTGCTCGCCCGTGCCGCCCGGTCGATCGCGCTCTACCACCTGGACCGGCTCTGGGCCGAGCACCTGGCCGAGCTGTCGGAGGTCCGCGAGGGCGTGCACCTGCGCGCGCTGGGCCGGCTCGACCCGCTGGACGAGTTCCACCGGGCCGCGGTTCCGGCGTTCAACGACCTGATCCCGGAGATCGAGGCCCGCACCATCGCCACGTTCAACGAGACCGAATTCGATGAGGACTGGCAGCCGGACGACGGCACCCTGGTCCGGCCCACCGCCACCTGGACGTACCTCGTGCACGACAACCCGTTCGGGTCCGAGCTCGACCGTCTGATCGCGTCGATCGGGCGGCGGCTCAGCGGCGCCTCGCGCTGACGTACCGACCGTCGGGGCCCCGATTGCGCCTCCGCGCGTGACCGGGGCCCCGATTTACGCCGTTTCGACCCAGGTTTCCCAGGGTAGTAGGGCTGGTCGGTCGAGTCGGGAGAGAGCAGACGATGACACAGGTGACGATGCTTGCCGGGCAGGCGCGAGACGGCACGGAGGCTGCGAACCGGTGAACCTCGACACGCGGGAACCGGTGGTGCACACCCTCGGCGTCCTGGAAGCGGCCGCACTGTTACGGGAGCTGACCGCAGGGCTGATCGCCCTGACCGACTTTGATGAGGCGCTGCTGGCCCTGGTCCGGGTCACCCGGGACGCCGTCGCCGGGGTGCGCTGGTGCGGGTTCACCGCCCTGCGGGCCGGCGAGCCGGCCGGGGTGGCAGCCTCCGACGAGGGGCTGGCCGGGCTGGACGACCTGCGACACGGGCCGGACACGCCGGCGATGAGCGCGATCCACCGCCGCGAGATGATCCTCGCCGCCGACCTGACCGGTGAGCTCCGCTGGCCGGCCTGGACGGCGCACGCCCGCGACCTCGGCGTACGCGGGGTGATCTCCGCACCGGTCGACATCGACGACCAGGTCATCGGGGCGATCAACCTGTACGCCGCCGCGCCGGACCTGTTGACCCCGCAACACCAGTTGACCGCCATGCTGCTCGCCGAACACGCCGGCCTGCTGCTCGCCGCCGTCCGCGACCGCAATCGACAGCTCACCCTCGCCGGTGAGCGGGACGCCTCACTCCTGCACGACGGGGTGGTGGGTCAGGCCGTCGGCGTGATCATGACGCAGCGCGGGTGCCCGCCGGCCGAGGCCCTCGACGTGCTGCGGACCGCCGCCTCGTCGCTGGACATCCCGCTGCGCGAGGTGGCCGAGCGCCTGGTCCGGACGGTCTCCCGCCAACGCGACAACTGACCCCGGCCGCCGAGGCCGCGTGGGTCGCGTCGGCCGCTGGGGTCGGGTTGGCCGCTGGGTGCCGTCGGCCGCGTGGGCTGCCCGGGTCGCGTCCGCCGCGTGGGCGGCGTGGGCGGCTCGGGCCGCGTCGGCGGTGTGATCAACTCGGGTTCTTGGAGATCGGGGTGTCACGGGCCGGCGGACGCCCCGACTTCCTGAAGCCCGAGTCGATCACCCGCCGGTCTGGCCGTCCGGCCGACGGGCGCGGCCACGGTGCCCGTTCTCCCTGCCGGCGGCGAGTCGGGCGGCATCGTTTCGCCTCGACCGGCCCCGGGTAGCACTCTGGTCAGGTGAGCTGCGCCGACCTGGGGGAGGACCGATGCAGAGCCGGCTGCGGGTGCAGGGGCACCCGATCCAACCGATGCTGGTGACGTTCCCGCTCGGGCTCTTCGTCAGCGCCACCGTCTTCGACCTCACCGACGTGATCGGCGGGCCCGCGTTCCTCGGCGAGGTCGGCTACTGGACCGGCGTCGCCGCCCTCGTCGCCGCCGCGCTGACCGCCGTGGCCGGCATGGTCGACCTGTGGGACGTGCCGGGCGACCGTACCCGCCGTACCGCTGTCGCCTTCAACCTCGTGAACGCGGTGATGGCCGCCATGTTCCTGCTCACCTGCCTGGTCCGGTCACACTCCCCGCAGCGCGGCGCGTCGGTCGCGATCCTGGTCACCGAACTGGTCGCGCTGGCCGTCGGCGGGGTCGGCGTGCACCTGGGCGCCCGGCTGATGCGTCAGTTCGACAGCGGCCGCGCCGAGTCCGGCGGCCTGGATGCGCTGGCCGGCTCCACCGGCGAGATCGCCCGCCCCTGACCCGACCTGCCGGCGGTCTCGTCTCTGGCCCCACCGGCCGAGCGGGCCCGCTGATCGGACCCGCTGGACTCGCCCCTGACCCACCCGGCCAGACGGTGCCGACCTGGCCCGACCTGGCCCGCCCCGCCGTCCGGCCGGCAAGTGGGCCTGGTGCGCGGGGCCGGCATCCCTGCGACTGGTCGGTCTACCATCCCGGGATGACCTCCTCTCTGGACACGCTCCCGAAGATCGGCGCGCCCGCCACCAGGGCCCTGCAGGGCGCCGGCTACACCGCGCTGCGTCAGCTCGCGGGCGTTCCCGAGGCGGACCTGGCCAAGCTGCACGGCATGGGCCCGAAGGCGCTCGGGATCCTCCAGGCCGCCCTCGAAGAGCACGGGCTGAGCTTCGGCTGAGATCCACCGCGGACACCCCGACCGGGCGGCGGCAAATGGGTTGCCGGCCGGGTGACCGGCCGCGAAGCTGACCGCCATGACCGGTGAGCGTGACGCCGAGGACTTGATCGCGGAGGCCGCCGCCGCGCCCGTCGATGGTTGGGGCTTCGAGTGGCTGGCCGGCCGGGCCACCGAGGAGCGTCCACCCTGGGGGTACGCCCGGCTGGTCGCCGACCGGATGGCGCGGGCCGATGCGGCGCTGGACGTGGACACCGGCGGCGGGGAGGTGCTCGCCGAAGTGCCGCGTCCACCGAAGCTGCTGACGGCGACCGAGGCGTGGCCGCCGAACGTGGAGGTGGCCCGCCGGACCCTGCGTCGGGTCGGCGCGTCGGTGGTCGCGGTCGCACCGGACGGGCCGCTGCCGTTTCGCGACGCCTCGTTCGACCTGGTGGTCAGTCGGCATCCGGTGCGTACCGACTGGGTGCAGACGGCACGGGTGCTGCGGTCGGGCGGGACGTTCCTGTCGCAGCAGATCGGGGCCGGCACCATGCGGGAGCTCAGTGAGGCGATCCTCGGGCCGTTGCCGCCGCCGACCCAGCGGCACCCCGAGTACGCGGTCGCCGCCGCCGAAGCGGCTGGCCTGCGGGTCGTCGACCTGCGCCGGGCCACCCTGCGGGCGACCTTCGCCGACATCGGCGCGGTGGTCTGGTTCCTGCGCAAGGTGATCTGGACGGTGCCCGGGTTCACTGTCGACCGCTACCGCGCACCACTGCGCGACCTCCACCACCGCATCGCCAACGAGGGCCCCTTCGTCGCCCACGCCCAACGCTTCCTCATCGAGGCCACCCGCCCCTGACGGCCACCCCCACCCGTCGATCTTGCACTTTCGATACCCGCGAAAGCCGCCTACCCGCGTAACTCGACCGCCGGAACTGCAAGATCGGCGAGGGCGGGGGCGCGGGGTTAGTGGGGGTGGGCCTGGTGGTGGGTTGCCAGGACGTCGGCGCCGAAGTCGCTGGCGGGGCGGCGCAGCACGGTGTGCGCGTGGTTGCCGTCCGCTGTGGTGTTGTCGTACTCGATCAGCAGGTCGTCGCCCTGCACCCGGTAGTAGTGCCGCCGCCCCGGTTGGGTCGGACCGGCCCAGGCGAAGTGCAGCGGGCCGGCGTCCAGTCGGGTCGCCTCCCGGATGGCCAGCTCGGGCGGTAGCCGGTCGAGGTAGAGGGCGACCACCTGGTCGAGCAGCGCGCGGCCGGTCGGCCCCAGCCGCTCCGCCGGTACGCCGAGGGGCTCCAGCGGCGCGTCGACCCGCCCGCGGGTGGCGCTGATGATGTCCGCGGGCGCCTCGTCGGCGATGATCGCGGCGGCCCGCTCGGCCGGGCCCAGCGCGTCGAGCAGGGCGCGGGCCAGGTCCTCCTCCACACCGAGTGGACGGGAGACCGGCCGGCCGGCGTAGCGGACCGCGGCCGGGTTGGCACCGAAGAAGATCGGCGCGGGGGAGACCTGACCGTCCACCACTGTCATGTTCACCGACAGGTGGTGCCCTTCGAGTCGCCACGCCCAACGGTCGTCGCGCGCCGGGTCGCCGAACACGGCCACCCAGTAGTCGGCGCTGTGCCGCCCGCGCTGCCAGCCCTCGGCCCGGTCCAGCACCTCCTCCAGCGAGATGATCGCCATCGCCTGTGCGTACGCCGAGGGGCTGAGCGCGGTGGCCAGCAACCGGTGAGCGGCCTTGCGGGCGGTGACGTCGAGCTCGGCGAGGCAGACGCCCGGTCGGGGTCGGGGCCGGTACTCCAGCCAGCGTCGGGCCGCCTCGTCGTCGAACGAGTGCACGGCGCTCTCGCGGGTGGCGGGGTCGAGCGCGGTCAGCAGCGCGGTGCCGGCGGCCCGCATCTGCTCCGGCAGAGGATCTTCCACCGACTCTGTATACCGGCCGGCCGTGCCGGTGTCAGCCGACGCGCAGCAGCTCTGTCATCTCCGGCAGGTCGAAGAAGCGCGCGGTCTCGACGGCCGACGGGTTGCCGTGTGCCGGATCCGCGCCAGCGGCGAGGAGCGCGCGGACCGCCTCGGTGCTGCTGCGGAAGACCGCCGCGGCCAACGCGGTCTGACCTCGGTCGTTGGCCCGGGTGTGGTCGGCGCCGCGGCTGAGCAGGGCGGCCACCGTGTCCGGGTGGGCGTGGTACGCGGCCAGGATGAGCAGCGTGTCGCCCTTGTCGTTGGTGAGGTTGACCGGCAGGCCGGCGTCGATCTGCGCCGCCAACTCGTCGGTGGCGCCGGCTCGGGCCAGGTCGAACATGCGGTGCGCGAACGCAAGCGTCTCGGCGTCGAGGTTCTCGGTCACCGGTCCAGGTTAGCCACACCGGTCCTGATAGGTTGCTCGGCCGGCGCGCTGGGGGAGGGGTCCGATGGGTGAGACGGTGTACGTGGGCAACGCGGGCGTCGACGGCGCTACCAACGCCGGTTGGCTGCTCGGGCACTTCGCGCCGCCGGGGGAGATCCGGCACAGCACCGACGTCGAGGTGAAGTGGGGCGTGCATCCGCCCGGGCAGGCCCGGTCGCGGTGGGCGACCGGTGAGGTGCGCACCACTCTGCTCGTACTCGTCGAGGGGTGTTTCCGGGTGGAGTTGCCGGACCGGACGGTACGGCTGGCCGCGCCGGGCGACTACGTGGTGTGGGCCCGTGGGGTGGACCATTCCTGGTTCGCCGAGCGCGCGTCGGTGGTGTTGACAGTGCGCTGGCCCTCGTTGCCGGGCTACCGCGCGGACCCGCCGGTGCTGCACTGATTCACCCGAGCGGCTGGCTCTGCATCCCACCAGACGGAATTACCTACTAAACCTATAGGCTTTGCCGTCTAGAGTACGAGGGCACCCCGCCGAACGACCGCGAGGAACCCCCATGACGCACCACCGTCCGGAGCCCGACCTGCTCACCGTTGCCGCCGGATGGGCCGACCCGGCCGGCTGGCCGGTCGCGCTGCGTTTCGACCCCGCCGAGCGCTGGTACACCCGCCTCGCCGTCAGCGACGAGCACGAGGTGTGGGCGCTGAGCTGGCTGCCCGGGCAGGGCACCGACCTGCACGACCACGGCGGCTCCTCCGGAGCGTTCCGGGTGGTCAGCGGCGTGCTCACCGAGGAGACGGTCAGCGCCGGTCGACTACGCCCCCGACTGCTGTCGGCCGGCGCGGGCCGCCGCTTCGGCCCCCGGCACGTGCACCAGGTGACCAACCGAGGCTCGGCGCCGGCGGTCAGCGTGCACGTCTACCGGCCGGCGCTGCTGCGGATGACCCGCTATCACCTCCTGGACGGGCGGCTGCGGGTCGCCGAGGTCGCCGAGGCCGGCCGGTCCTGGTAGCCGCGCCCACCGAGGACCCTGTCACCGGAAGGAACCGAGAATGCAGATAACCGCCGAGCACTGTCCCGCCCCCGTGCCGCCACCGGGCTCCCGGGGCATCGACGAGATCCTGGCCGCCGCGCGGGCCCGGCTGCGCCGGCTGGACCCGGAGCGGGCGCACCTGGCGTACCGGGCCGGAGCGCTGCTGGTCGACATCCGCCCGGCCGCGCAGCGGGCCGCGCACGGCGTGGTGCCGGGCTCGCTCATCGTCGAACGCAACGTGCTGGAGTGGCGCTTCGACCCACGCTGCGCGGCCCGGCTGCCGCAGGCCGTCGACTACGACGTGCCGGTGGTGATCCTCTGTCAGGAGGGCTACACCTCGTCGCTGGCCGCCGCCGCGTTGCAGGACGTCGGCCTGCACCGGGCCACCGATGTGGTCGGTGGGTTCGCGGCCTGGCGGATCGCCGGCCTGCCGGCCCTCGGCCCGACCCCACTGCACCACCCCTCTCCCCTCGCGTCCCCGGTCAACGCCGGCTGGGCGCGCCGCTGACCGTCACGCCACACCCGGCGTGGCGCGCGTACCGCCACTCAGGAGGCACCATGTCCGTCGTCGCCATCCCCACGCGCCGCCACCCCGGCGTGCGCCCGCCGGCCCGTCCGCGCACCAGCCCGACCCTGACCATCACCCTCGATCTCGTCCCCGGGCCGCTGAGCCCTCGGCTGGCCCGGCTGGTGCAGCTGCTCGGCGAGCTGGCCGAGTCGGGGGAGGGTCAACTGCGTGCCGTGGAGGACCCCGCGTCGGGGCCGCGACCGGCTCCGCGCCCAGTCGTGCCGCCCGCCGCACCGGACCACGTCCGCATCCTGGCCGGCTCGCGGATGGTCCGCCAGGGCGACCGGGTCATCGCGCTGACCCGCATCGAGTACGAGCTGCTGCTGTTCCTGGCCGAGCGGCCCCGCCGGGTCTTCACCCGCCTGCAACTGCTCTCCAGCGTCTGGGGCTACGAGCACGCGGTGGCCCGGACGGTGGACGTGCACGTCCGCCGGCTGCGCGCCAAGCTGGCCGGCTCGGAGGTGGTCACCACCGTCTACGGCGTCGGCTACCGGCTGGCCGACGAGGCCCCGATCAGCGTGGATCACAGCAGCTGAGCCCTGGTCCGGCGGCGATGTGACCGCCTGGTGAACCGGTCGGGGACCCCCGTAACGGGGCATCTCGACGACTCTGCTGTAATCATCAGGCCTCGTACGCAGAGCGAGCATTCGGCTCCGATGTGTTCGTCAATTGTCACATTCATGCAACGCAGCCGCCTCTTGACCCTCGCCCAGGCGCCGGGAAGCATCGATGAAGCGGCGTCCCGGGCCGTGGGGAGATACCCGGACCAGCCCAAGGAGGACCATGTCGGTCAGCCCCGCCTCGTCGCGCGCCGGATGGCATACGTCCCAACCCGCGGTGCCCGGTCGACCTCCCGGCGGCCAGCGTCGCCCGGCGAACACCGCCGCGCCCGTGCTCACCGTGACGCTGTCCATCCCGCTGGCCTGTGAGGAGTCGCTGACCCCGGCGGCGCGCCGGCTGTTGGAGGCCGCTCGCGAGATGCTGGAGCGGGGCGAAGGCGTGATCATCGGCTCGGTACCGGCCGAACGCCGCCCCGACCAGGCGCCCGCCAACCGGTCGCCGGCCCGCCCGATCAGCCCGACCATTCCCGCCCTGCACATCCTCGCCTCGTCGCGCTCGGTGCTGCGCGACGAGGAACCGCTGCCGCTGACCCGGCTGGAGTTCGATCTGCTGCTGCACCTGGTCGCCCACCCGCGCCGGGTGTTCACCCGGCTGCAACTGCTCAACGCCGTCTGGGGCTACGAGCACGCCGGCGTGCGCACCGTCGACGTGCACGTGCGTCGGCTGCGCGGCAAGGTCGGCGTGGACGTGCCGCTGGTGACCACCGTCTACGGCGTCGGCTACCGGCTGGCCGACGACGCCCGGGTCACCATCGACCGCAGCGGCTGACCGGCGGCACCGACGTACCCGGCGCGGGGCAGGATGGTCCGGTGCGCATCCGCCCCATCTCGCCCGATCTGCTCGTCGCCGAGCTGACCGGCCGGCTGGCCGACGCGGCGACCCGCGCCGCGACCGCCGCCCACGGCCACCCGCAGCCGGCGTCGACGAACTGG
>NZ_PYAK01000005.1 GCF_003264365.1 Micromonospora noduli | reverse complement strand
GCGGGCGCGGTGCTGGCCGGCGCGCCGGCGGTGGGCGAGGCGGTGGCCGGCGGCGGGTTCGGTTCGTCGTCGCCGTCGACCCGGGCCACCCCGGCGATCACCGCTGCCGCGCCGAGGAGCACCACGACCACGCCGGCCACCAGCACCGGTACCAGCCGGTTGCGCTGCTCCGGCGGCGCGCGGTGCACGGGCACCGGCAGCAGCCGCGACGGCGTGTACGGCTCGACCTGCGTGTACGGGTCGGGCCGCGCGTACGGATCGGGCTGCTGGTACGGGTCGGGCCGCGCGTACGGGTCGGACGGTTGCTGCTGGTCGGACAGCGGGTTCGGGTCGGGCGACGCGTACGGGTCGGCGGGTGGGTGCAGCCGGTACACCCCGGGCTGCTCTTCAGTGCCGCCGGCCAGCCCGACCACCGACGGGGGCACCGGAGGGTCGGTGGGGTGGGGCGACGGCTCGTCCGCCGCTTCGGTCGACCATCTGCTGCCCGTCGACCCGACCGCCTCGTCGGAGGGCGGCCGGGGGTTCGGCACCGCCCCGGCGTGGTGGGTTGTGGCTGCCTGCGGGTGGTAGCCGGATTCGGCCGGCCCGTCGCCGTGCGGTGGGACGCGGGCGGCCGGCACGACCGGTGTGTCCCGAGCTGTGGGCGGGTTGTCGGCGCAGGCGTGGTCGGGACTGGCGGCCGCCCGGGCCAGGGCCGCCACCTGGGTGGCCAGCGGGTCGTCGGCGGGCAGGTGCTGGCGGCACAGCTCACGGGCGAGCGCCAGGTTGTCGTGTGCCTCGGCGAACTGCCCACAGTCGCGCTGCATCGCCCCGAGCCGCGCCAGCATCTTGATGCCGCTGGGGTGCCCGTCGCCGTACACCTCGCGGTGCAGCTCCCAGGCGTCCTGGAGGCGGTCGCGGGCCACAGTGCACTGGCCGCGCGCGTACTCGACGGTGGCCAGGTCGGCGTGCGCGGCGAGCACCCGCAGTGACTCCGGGCCGTCCTGTGCGGTCAGCTCGATGATGACTTCCTGGTAGAGCCGCGCCGCCCGGGAGTGGCTGCCGACCCGGTGCAGCACCGCGGCCAGGGTCGCCGCCGCGGCCACCGTGCGCGGGTCGGCGCGGCCGTGCAGGCGGGTGGTGGCCGCGTACGCGAAGGCGGCCCACCCGCGGGCCGAGTGCGGCTCGCCGAGGGCGATCAGCACCCGCGCCTGGAGGCTGGCCGCCTCGGCCAGCTCGGGAGTGGCGTTGGCCGGGCGGGGGTCGGCGTCGGTGAGCGCGTCGGACAGCAGTTGCTGTGCGCCGGCCAGATCGCCGGAGGACACGAGGTGGTGCGCCTGATCAGTCAGTTCACCGAAGCCGGAAGACACGCCCCATCGTGCTCATCCGACGACGGTAAGTACAAGACCCGCGCCGGTGTCGATTGGTCAGGATCCGGTCAGGTGCTCGGCCAGGGTCTCGCTGATCCGGCGTAGCTGGTCGACCTGGGCGGGGCTCAACGCGTCGAACAGGTGTCGGCGTACCCCCTCGACGTGGCCGGGAGCGGCGGCCGCGAGGGTGGCGAAACCCTCGTCGGTGAGCAGCGCGATCTGCCCGCGCCGGTCGGTGGGGCAGTCCTCGCGGCGCACCCAGCCGGCGGCCTCCAGCCGGGCCACGGCGTGCGAGAGCCGGCTGCGCGACGACCCCGCAGCCTGCGCCAACTGGCTCATGCGCAGTTGACGGCCGGGGGCCTCGGAGAGCTGGACCAGGATCTCGTAGTACGCGTGCGGCATGCCCGCGTCGCGTTGCAGCTCACGGTCGAGAGTGTCCATCAGCACCCGGGAAGCGGTGAGGTACGCGCGCCACGTGCGCTGCTCGTCGGGGTCCAACCAGCGGGTCATGACCGCCATCATACTCCCGATGGTTGAATGTTCAACTAAACCGCGCTAGTCTCGGGTCATGGGTATCCACCGGCTCAACCACGCGGTCCTCTACGTCAGTGACCTCGCCCGCAGCGTCGCGTTCTACAGCGACGTGCTGGGCTTCCGCCCGGTGGCGATGACCCCGGACGGCTTCCGGGGCGCCACCTTCCTCCAGGCCCCCGACTCCACCAACGACCACGACCTCGGCCTCTTCGAGATCGGCGCGGGCGCCGGGCGGTCGACCGCCGGCCGGTCCACCGTCGGCCTCTATCACCTCGCCTGGGAGGTGGACACGCTCGACGAGCTGGCCGCCACCGCCGAGCGGCTCGCCGCGGCCGGCGCACTGGCCGGCACCTCCGACCACGGCACTACCAAGAGCCTCTACGGCAAGGACCCGGACGGCCTCGAATTCGAGGTGGTCTGGCTGATCCCGGCCGACCTGCTCGACGACTCCGCGCTGGCCGCCCGCAAGCAGATCGGTCGGCTCGACCTGGACGCCGAGCGGCAGCGTTACGGCGGGCAGACCCGGGGCGGGGTGGGGATCTCCGTCCCGGCCTGACCGCCCGTACGGTAGAACGGACCGATGCCGACCGACCGGACCACTGATTTCCTCCGCGAGCTGCTGGTCCGCCAGTTGACGACCTGGCTGCCCGCGGCCCTGCACCGCTCCCGGCGGGCCACCATAGCCCTCGCGGGCGCCGACGCGGGCAGCGCGGAGGCCGCGCTGCGCCTGGTCGCCACGCACGGCGACCAGGTGCGCGGCCGGCAGGTGACGGTGCTGGTGCTGGCCGACGCCGCCGCCGACCTGCCGGCCCGACTCGGCCCGATCGAGGCGGAGCTGCCCGCCGAGGTCACAGTGCACCTGCTGCCCGGCGACGCCTACCGGTTACCGGTCGCGGTGAAGGCCGCCGGGGCGGCCGGCGCGCCGCTGTTCTCCTTCGTGGACCTGCCCGGCGCCATGACGCCGAAGCTGCTCACCGCCGCGACCAACGGCCGGACGGGAGAGCTGCTGCTGCACACCGGCGACAGCGCCCGAGACGTGCTCGTCTCCGCCGGCTTCCCCCTGGTGGCCGAGGTGGCACCGGTGCTCTCCGGCGGCGAGGCTGCCGGGGTGATCGCGTTTGGCAGCCGCTCCGACCGGAGTCTGGAGGCGGTCCGTGACGCGCTCTGGGAGCTCGGCGCGAACCTCGGCGTGCGCTACCGCGACCCGCTCGACCCGACCGGCACGACCGTCGACGTGGTCGGCGATCCCGACCTCGAACCGCTGGCTCACGAGCTGCTGGCCGAGTTGCGGGCGGGCGGGCCACGGCCGGTCACCGAGCTGCGCCGGCACACCCTCACCGCGACCGTCTATCGGGCCGCCGACGCCAACCAGGCGCTCGCTGAGCTGATCGACGCCGGTGCCCTGCGACGCGATCGCGAGTCCGGGCGGCTGGCCGGCGACGAGATCATCACCCTGGTGCGCTGAGCGCCCACCCCGCAGACGCCGAGCGGGGTGCCGGTGAATCACCGGCACCCCGCTCGACTCCCGGGAGGCTTACGACCGGGACTTGTCCTGCTTCCAGCTCAGCGGACCCGGCAGGTCGACCCGGTGCGCACGGGCCTTGGAGTTCCAGGACCAGCGACCGATCTTGATGCTCCACGAGGAGAAGCCGTTCTCGGTGAAGTTCAGGATGATCGGACCGTACTTCTTGCGCTTGCGAAACATGAGGCCCATCGGAGGTCTCCCCTCGTCACCGTTCCCTGCCGTGTCGAGATCGAACATGCCCGAACCGTCAACTTTTGAAACCCTCTCGCCGTCCGCCCTGGACGGTCGCCCACCGAGTGCCGCAATCTCTATCCACCAGATAGGTGTTGCGGCACGGTAAACGCTGCTCGTAGCGCTTCGTAACATCGGCGGCGATAGAAGTCTCATCTTCTGGAAGGCCGTTGACCGCTCGTTCCGATCCCGGGCAGCATGGGGTCATGTCGCAGCGGGATGAGCTTCTCCTCACCGCTCGTGTGCACGTCGACCTGGTCCGGCACGCGAGCGCGCTCTGTTGAGCTGACCGGTTCACCCGGCTCGGCTCCAGTGCCGCACTCCCATCGCCCGCCCGCTCAACGCGGAGCAGCGTGCCCGCACGCCCTCATCCGGGCGTCCCCGCTCCCATCGTGGACAGATCAGGAGACTCCTCATGTCCCCACCCCGTCGTCCCGTTCTGCGTACCCTCGCCGCCGTTGCGGCGCTGGTCGTGCTCACCGCCACCGCCGGCTGCGGCGGTGACGCGGCAGCCGACGGCGCCCAGGCCAACGAGCTGCGCTACCAGGGCTCGGTCGGTCAGGTCACCCTCCCCGAACTCGCCGCCGACCTCGGCTACCTCGGCGACGTCAAGCTCACGTGGATCGGCAACGTCACCGGTGGCCCGCAGGACATCCAGGCCACCGCCACCGGGCAGAGCGACTTCGGCGGCGCGTTCAACGGCGCCATCGTCAAGCTCGCCGCCGCCAACGCCCCGATCACCGCCGTGGTCAGCTACTACGGCTCGGACGCGCAGACCTTCCAGGGCTACTACGTGCTCGACGAGAGCCCGGTCCGCAGCCCCCGTGACCTGATCGGCAGGAAGGTCGGCATGAACACCCTCGGCGCGCACGCCGAGGCAGTGCTCAAGACCTGGCTCGCCCGCGGCGGTCTCACCGCCGCCGAGATCAAGCAGGTCGAGCTGGTCGCCCTGCCACCGGTCAACACCGAGCAGTCGCTGCGACAGCGGCAGATCGACGTCGCGGTGCTCGGCGGGGTGATCCGCGACAAGGCGGTCGCCAGTGGCGGCATCCGCACCATCTTCACCGACTACGAGCTGCTCGGCGCCTTCAGCGGTGGCACCTACGTCTTCCGGGACGACTTCATCAAGCGCAACCCGGAGACCGTCAGGGCGTTCGTCACGGGGGTCGGCAAGGCCATCGAGTGGGCTCGCACCCAACCCCGGGAGACAGTGGTCGCCCGGATGCGGGACATCATCGGCAAGCGCGGCCGCAACGAGGACCCGTCGCTGGTCGCGTACTGGAAGAGCAGTGGTGTCGCCGGCCGCGGCGGCGTGATCGGTGAGCAGGAGTTCGGCACCTGGATCGACTGGCTCGCGGCCGAGGGCGAGCTCAAGGGCGACCGTCCGAAGCCCGGCGACATCTACACCAACCGGTTCAACCCCTTCGTGGACGGGGGGAACGCGTGAGCACCGACAAGATCCTCTTTGATCGGGTGAGCAAGACCTTCCCGGTCCGCGCCAGTCGGCGCGGCGGAGCCGGCGCGGTGACCGCGCTGGACGCTGTCACCCTCGGGGTACGCCCCGGCGAGTTCCTGGTCGTCGTCGGCCCCAGCGGCTGCGGTAAGTCCACGCTGCTCGACCTGCTCGGAGGGCTCACCGAGCCGACCGCAGGGCGGGTGCTCGTCGACGGTCGGCCGGTCACCGGTCCCGGCCTGGACCGGGGCATCGTCTTCCAGCAGTACGCGCTGCTGCCCTGGCGCACCGCCGCGGGCAACGTCGCGTTCGGCCTGGAGGCCAAGGGGGTGCCCCGCGCCGAACGCGCCGCCCTGATCGAGCGCCACCTCGACCTGGTGGGCCTGCGCGGGTTCGCCGACCGCTACCCGCACGAGCTGTCCGGCGGGATGAAGCAGCGGGTGGCCATCGCCCGCAGCCTCGCGTACGACCCGGACGTGCTGCTGATGGACGAGCCGTTCGCCGCCCTGGACGCGCAGACCCGCGACTCGTTGCAGGACGAGCTGGTGCGGATCTGGGCCCGCACCGGCAAGACGATCGTGTTCATCACCCACGGCATCGACGAGGCCGTCTACCTGGGTCAGCGGGTGGCGGTGCTGACGTCCCGGCCCGGGCGGCTCAAACAGGTCATCGACATCGACCTCGGCGACCGGGACGCGGTCGAGGACGTCCGCTCCACCGACGCGTTCCGCCACCACCGGCACCAGATCTGGACCCTGCTGCGTGACGAGGTGCGGGCCGCCCAGGCGGCCGAGGGCACCGGCGTCCGCCACACCGAGGAGGCCCGCGTTGGTTGACATCGCCGAACGTCCCACCCGACTCGTCGGCCCACCCACGGTGCCCCGCGCTGCGCCCGACAGTGCCGTTCCCGGTCGCGCCGGTCGGCTGCTCGGCATCGGCGCGAAGGTGCTGCACCGCACCGTCGCCATCGCCGCGCTGGCCGCGATCTGGGAGGGCGCACCCCGGCTCGGGCTGGTGGACCGGGTCTTCCTGCCCCCGCTGTCGGAGGTGCTGGTGGCCTGGTGGGAGTTGCTGCGCAGCGGGCAGCTCGCCGAGCACGTGGGAGCCAGCCTCACCCGCTCGCTGGCCGGGCTGGGCCTGGCGGTGCTCACCGCCATTCCGCTCGGCCTGCTGATCGGCTGGTACCGACCGCTCGCCGAGCTGCTCAGCCCACTGCTGGAGGTGTTCCGCAACACCGCCGCGCTGGCCCTGCTGCCGGTGTTCGTGCTCATCCTCGGCCTGGGGGAGACCTCCAAGATCGCCCTGGTGCTGTACGCGTGCTCCTGGCCGATCCTGCTGAACACCATCGCCGGGGTGAAGGGCGTCGACCCGCTGCTGATCCGGTCGGCCCGTTCGATGGGGCTCAACCACCTGCGGCTGTTCCAGAAGGTGATCCTGCCGGCCGCCGTGCCGACCATCTTCACCGGCGTCCGGCTGGCCGGGGCGTACTCGATCCTGGTCCTGGTCGCGGCCGAGATGGTCGGTGCGAAGGCCGGGCTCGGCTACCTCATCAACTACGCGCAGTACAACTTCGCGATCGCCGACATGTACTCCGGGATCATCACGATCTCCGCCATCGGCCTGGTCGTCAACCAGCTCCTCGTCGCCCTCGAACGTCGCTTCTCCACCTGGCGCGTCGACGTCTCTGCCGGATAGGACGGACTCCAATGACCCGTACCCTGCACCTCAACGCGTTCCTGATGGGCGTCGGCCACCACGAGGCCGCCTGGCGGCACCCCCGCACCGACCCGCGTCGGGTCACCGACGTACGACACTTCCAGGAACTGGCCCGGATCGCCGAACGCGGCACCCTCGACTCACTCTTCCTCGCCGACGGTCTCTCGGTCGGGCCGAACCCCCGCCACAACATCCAGGCCGTCTTCGAGCCGCTGACCCTGCTCGCGTCGCTCGCCGCGGTGACCGAACACATCGGTCTCATCGCGACGGTCTCCACCACCTACAACGAGCCGTTCCACGTCGCCCGCAAGTTCGCCTCGCTGGACCACCTCAGCGGCGGCCGGGCCGGTTGGAACATCGTCACCTCCGCCCAGGAACGGGAGGCGGTCAACTTCAACCGGGACAGCCACCCCGAACACGCCGACCGTTACCGGCGGGCCGCCGAGTTCGTCGACGTGGCGATCAAGCTCTGGGACAGCTGGGAGGACGACGCGCTGGTCTTCGACACGACGGCCGGGGTGTTCGCCGACACCGACCGGGTGCACGAGGTGGCGCACCGCGGGCCGGAGTTCCAGGTCCGTGGCCCACTGAACATCCCCCGGGGGCCCCAGGGCCGACCGCTGCTGGTGCAGGCCGGCTCGTCACCGGACGGGATAGCCTTCGCCGCCCGCTACGCCGAGGCGGTCTTCACCGCGCAGCAGACCCTCGCCGACGGGCAGAGCTTCTACGCCGAGCTGCGCCGGCAGGTCACCGCCGCCGGCCGCGACCCGGACCTGGTGAAGGTCCTGCCCGGCATCGCGCCGGTGCTCGGCGGCACCGAGGCCGAGGCGCTGGCGCTCGCCGCGGAGCTGGAGGAGCTGATCGTCCCCGACTACGCCCTGGCCCAGCTCTCCGGGATGCTCGGCATCGACCTGACCGGCCTGCCGCTGGACGGGCCGCTGCCGAAGCTGCCGGCCGCCGGCGCCGTGCAGGCCCACCAGAGCCGCTACCAGCTCGTCACCGAGCTGGCCCGCCGGGAACAGCTCACCATCCGGCAGCTGATCGGCCGCCTCGGCGGCGGCCGGGGTCACCGGGTCGTCGCCGGCACGCCGGAGCAGGTCGCCGACCAGATCGAGCTGTGGTTCACCCAGGGCGCCGCCGACGGGTTCAACATCATGCCGCCGCACCTGCCCGGCGGGCTCGCCGACTTCGTCGACCACGTGGTGCCGGTGCTGCGCTCCCGTGGGCTGTTCCGCACCGAGTACACCGGTCGGACCCTGCGCGAGCACTACGGCCTGCCCCGACCGGCCAGCGCGTACGCCACGTCGGCCCTGGTGCCGGCATGACCACCGTGGAGCGACCCTCGGCGGAGATTGCCGAGCTGCGACCGGTGAACCCGGGCCTGTTCCGCGCACTGCTGCGGCGGCAGGCCAGCACCGTCACCGTGGTCACCGCTGTCGCCCGCGGCACCGACCCCGCCTGCCTCGGTGGGATCGGCGCGCCCATCCGGGCGGGCTTCACCGCGACCTCGTTCACGTCGGTGTCGCTGGACCCACCCCTGGTCTCGTTCTGCCTCGGGTTGGCGTCGTCGAGTTGGCCGGTGCTCGCCCGCGCCGAGCACGTCGCCGTCCACCTGCTCGGCGCCGGGCAGCGGGAGGCCGCCACGGTCTTCGCGACCAGCGGCATCGACCGGTTCGCCGCGTACCCGGACTGGACGTCGGGACCGTTCGGGGTGCCGCTGCTCGACGGGGTGCTGGCCCGGCTGCTCTGCCGGGTGGTGCACCGGGTCCCGGCCGGCGACCACACGCTGGTGATCGCCGAGCCGCTGGCGCTCGGCGACGGTGGCGACGGCCCGCCACTGGTCCACCACCGCGGCGGCTACACCACCGCCGTGCCGACGTGACCGCACCGACCACCGCCGACCTGCTCGCGTTGGACCGGGCCGCCCAGGACCTGCTGTTCCGGGCGGCCCGCACGGCCAACACGTTCACCGACGAGCCGGTCACCGACGCCCAGGTCGCGGCGATCCACGACCTGATCCGGTACGGGCCGACCGCGTACAACGGTCAGCCGCTGCGGGTGCTGCTGCTCCGTTCGGCGGCGGCCCGGGCGCGGCTGCTGCCGTACGTCTCGTCGAGCAACCGGGCGAAGACGGCCAGCGCGCCACTGGTGGCGGTGCTCGCCGCCGACGTGGACTTCCACGAGCGGCTGCCCGAGCTGTACCCGCACCGGCCGCAGGCCCGCAACTGGCTGAGCGACAGTCCGTCCCGCGCCGAGCAGGCCCGGTTCAGCGCGACCCTCCAGATCGGCTACCTGTTGGTGGGCGTACGCGCCGCCGGGCTGGCCGCCGGCCCGATGGCCGGGTTCGACGCGGCCGGGGTGACCCGCGAGTTCTTTCCCGACGGCCGGCACGAGGCGCTGCTGCTGCTCAACCTGGGCCACCCCGGCCCGGACGCCTGGGAGCAGCGGCTGCCCCGGCTCAGCACCGAGGAGGTGGTGTGGACGCTGTGAGCCGACCCGAGGTCAGCGCGGCTCCCACGCGTCGGGCAGCGCGGTGAGCTTGCGGACGTGCGCGGGCAGTCGACCGCTGACGATCTCGGCGAGGCTCACCTCGTCGACGACCCGCCGCACGGCGGCGCGCACCGCCACCCACAGGCCGGGCAGGTTCTCCGCCGAACCCTCGTACCGGGTTTCCTCGGGGCGCAGCCCGCGTACCCCGGCCAGTGGGCCCTCGACGGCGCGCAGCACCGCGCCGACGGTCACCTCGCGTGGTGGGCGCGCGAGCGTGTAGCCGCCCTCGGCGCCGCGTTGCGCGCGGACGATGCCGGCCCGGCGCAGATCCGCCAGGACCGCCTCCAGGAACTTACGGGGCATGTCCTGCTCCGCGGCGATGGCCTGGGTGGACAGCAGCGACGGGTACGCGGTGGCGAGGCTCAACGCCGCCCGTACCGCGTAGTCGCCGCGCGCGGAGATCTGCACCCTGCCATCATGCCCGCCCGGTGCCGCCCGGCCCTCCGGTGGGCGGCCCGGACCTCGTGGCGTACCCGCCGTTGGCGGGTTCGCCGGAGGTGCCGGGGCGGAACCAGCCGCCGTTGACGCCCGTCGACTCGGCCGGCGGTCGGGGTCGGACCACCCGTCCGGCCACCGGTTGGTCCCGGGCGGCCCGGAACGCGCCGGGGCTGACCCCGACCTCGCGGCTGAAGAAGCGGCCGAAGTTGGTGGGTTCGGAGAAGCCGAGCTGCCGGCCGATCTGGGCGATCGGCTGATCCGTCGCGGCCAGTAACCGGCTGGCCTGCAACGCCACCCGCTCGTCGATGACCTGTTTGGCGCTGCGGCCGGTGACGGCCAGGCAGGCCCGGGTCAGGGTCCGCACCGAGCAGCCGAGCTCCGCCGCATAGTCCTCCACCCGCCGGGTGTGCGGGTAGCCGTGCTCCACCTCGCGGCGGAACCGGTGGAACGTCTCGTCCTCGGGTCGGGACGGCGACCGGTCGTCGTGGGCCACGGCCAGCCGCAGCAGCAGCACGGCCAGTTGGTGCCGGAGTAGCGCGCGGGCGGTGGGGCCGTCGGGGTGCCGTCGACAGTCCACCGCCAACTGGCTCACCTCGCTGATCACCGCGTCCTCGTCCTCACCGGCCAACTGCCGCCAGGTCGCGGTAGTGGTCAGGTCGACGTCGAAGTCGCGCAGCGCCTCGGGATCCCAGGCGACCACTGTGGCGTCGAACTGAGGGCCGGCGCAGCGGAGCACCTGGCCGGGGCGGACCCGAAGCAGTGTGCCGGGCCGGCACGGCAGCAGATGAAAGTCGAGTTCCGCGTCGCCGTGCCCACGCGTGGTGAGAATCAACAGCTCCCGCTCGACGATCACCGGCCGACGCCAGCCCGGGGCACCGGCAAGATCGGCCAGCGCGAACGTGGCTATCTCGTCGGTGACGGGAGACGCCGTTCCGATCGATGGCGCGGGGGAGGAATCGGTGGAGACCATCGCCTGCGACGGTAGCCCGAACCGCAGGTCACCGCATCCCGATCGACGTTCGTAGCGGAATCCGCGGCAAGCTCCGGGCTTGTCCCGCTCCCGGCGGCCGGGCTACGTTACCCGGCGGTAGCGCCGTCGGTCCGCGGTCCGCCCGGCATCCGCCGGCCACTCGACCGGCCGACGGCCCCCGCCGACTCGCGATGGGATGGGCATGACGCAGCTGTTTTCGGTCGAAGGTAAGACGGTCCTGGTCACCGGCGGCTCGCGGGGGATCGGGCTGATGATCGCCCAGGGCTTCGTCCGAGCCGGCGCACACGTGATCATCTCGTCGCGCAAGGCGGACGTCTGCGAGGCGGTCGCCACCACCCTGTCCGCCGAGGGTCGCTGCGAGGCCATCCCCGCCGACCTGAGCGACGACGCCGGCGCCGAGACGCTTGCCGCCGCCGTGCGTGAGCGCTTCGGCCGCCTCGACGTGTTGGTCAACAACGCCGGCGCGACCTGGGGCGCACCGCTGGAGGGCTACCCGGAGGCCGCGTTCGACAAGCTCTGGGCGGTCAACGTCAAGGCCGTCTTCCGGCTCACCACCGCGCTGCTGCCGGCGCTGCGCGCCGCCGCCAGCGCCGACGACCCGGCCCGCGTGATCAACATCGGGTCGATCGACGGCATCCGGGTGCCGATGATGGAGGTGTACGCGTACTCGGCCACCAAGGCGGCCGTGCACATGATCACCCGCAGCCTCGCCCACCAACTCGCCGGTGAGCAGATCACCGTCAACGCGATCGCGCCCGGCCCGTTCGAGAGCAAGATGATGGCGTTCGCGCTCGACGACCCGGCGAGCCGGGCCGCCATCGAGCAGCAGGTGCCGCTGGGCCGCATCGGGCGCCCCGAGGACATGGCCGGCACGGCCATCTACCTCTCGTCGCGCGCCGGCGCGTACCTCACCGGGGCTGTCATTCCCGTCGACGGCGGCATCACCACGCACGGCTGAGCACCGGCCGACCCGGAGCGCGCTGCCCGCGTACTCCCTGGGTGTGTGCCGGGGCCGCGCGGACTCGGCAGATCCGCGCGGCCCCGGTGTGGCCGGTGTTGCCCGTTCGGGCGGTCAGCGACCGGCGAGCAGCCGGTTCACCGCCGTGTCGACGTCCAGGTGCTCGGCCTCACGGCCGCGCGGGACGACGACGTAGGTCCGTCGAAGGAAACGCACCAGGACGCTGCGCGGCACCTCGAAGAGGGCGTTGCCGTCCGGTGACGAGAGGGCCAGCGCGACGAAATCGCCGCGCGGTGTGGCCCAGGGCCAGACCCGCACATCCCCGATGCCGGCCGGCTCGTCCAGGCCGGTGACCAGAAGTTCGCGAGCGAACGACCAACTCACCGCCTCGCCCCCTGCCGATTCGGCATGGAACAGGACATGGACCGCATACGGGTCAGCAGGGTCGTAACGCAGACTGGCACGCACCGGCAAGGCGGTGGCGTCAGGTGCGACGAGCCTTAGCGACGTCTCGACCTCTACGGTCGTCGGTCGGATGACACTCATGGACGTTCTCCCCCCGGCACCGCTGCGGAACGCGCGTGTCCCGCTTTTCCCATACTCAGGTGCTACTCCTGGCTACGCTCCGCCATACGCTGACTTCACCCAGTGGTGGGAAGGGGGACGGAAAGGCCGCGTGAATGTGAGCATTCATGTAGGATTTCCGGTTCTGCCCAGTGCGTGATCCCGCCCGGTATCGGGTGGCTCAGTCGTCGACTTACTCCGGTAACGTCCAGTCGGCCGTTGCAGTGACGGGCCCGAGCGACACTGGGGGGTGAAATGGTGACGAAGCAATCCTCAGTGGATCCGGCGGCGGCGCCCGGCCCGCCGAACGTCGCGGTCCGAGCAGCCGAAAAGCGGGGGTACGGAGTGCCGATGGAGCAGCCCGAACGGGCCGGTCGGCCGGCGTCCGACGCCGGTCGTCCAGGTGGTGGTGGCGCCGGTCGTGGTGGCGACGCCGCCGTTGGTCGTGGCGGCGGCGCCGGTGTTGGTGGCGGCGGCGCCGGTGTTGGTGGCGGCGGCACCGGCGTTGGTGGCGGCGGCGACGCCGACGCCGGCCGTGGTGGCGGAACCGCCGTGCAGGAGCGGCCGCGCCGGCCCCGCTGGCGTGAGCGGATCTCGCTGACCCTCGACCTCATCCGCGCCAACCCCACCGGCCGGATCGCACTCAAGATCTTCATCGCGATCGCCGGAGCCCTGGTGGTGACCATCGGCATCGCCCTCATCCCGCTTCCCGGGCCCGGCTGGCTGCTGGTGATCGCCGGCCTGGGCATCTGGGCCGTCGAATACCACTGGGCGCGCCGGCTGCTCGGCTTTACCCGCCGCCACGTCCACGGATGGACACGCTGGGTAACCAGGCAGTCGCTGCTGGTACGAATCGTGCTCGGCTCCGTCGGCCTGGTCTTCGTGGCCACGGTGGTCTGGCTGTCCCTCAAGTACAGCCTCGGCATCGACGTGGTGGCCGAGGCGATGCACTACCTCGCGACGCACTGACCCCGGATTTCCGGTCCGGTTCCACGATCGGGTAGAGTCAGTGGCGCTGAGGGCGATTAGCTCAGTGGGAGAGCGCTTCGTTCACACCGAAGAGGTCGCTGGTTCGATACCAGCATCGCCCACTCTCAGTCATCGCAGGTCAAAGGCCACTTCCCGAGTTCGGGAGGTGGCCTTTCTGCTGTCGTGCAGCAGCTAAGTACAGCAACGGCGTGATTGGCCTAGTGAATCGCCAAGGCGTTTGAGGGCGTCTCTGGTCGCTTTGTTGGATACCTGGGTATAGATCTCCATCGTCACGGCGAAGCGGGCGTGCCTCAGCACCTGCATGGCGACTCTGCGGTGGACGTCGAGGTCAGCGGGCGCAGTCCGGCGTAGGCGTTCGGTTGGCCGTCAAGGCTGCCTTGACGGTGGTCGGCCGTCGTGGCGCCGCTGGCGGTGTCGGTGGTCATGGGCCTGCCGAGGTGCCAGCAGGCGTCGATGAGGCGTCACGTCGATTCCAAGCCAGCGTCGCCCTAGCTTTTCGGCGGCGTCGACAGTGGTCCCGCAGCCAAACCCGTGGCGTTCCTACTCGCCGACCTCGGCGTGACCAAGAGCCACTCGCGGCCGCACACCAGCAACGACAACCCGTACGGCGAAGCGCACTTCAAGACACTGGAGTACCGGCCCGGCTTCCCCGACCGCTTCGACAACATCGAACAGGCCCGAACCCCCTGCTGGTCGACACGGTGCAGGGTTCGAGGGGCCCGATCTACGCTTCGGCCGTCAGTCCGAGGTCCGGATCTGCTCCAGGCGCGTCAGAGGCTCCCGGCGGAACTCCATGAGCTCCCGCAGCGCGTCCTTCTCCGCCGTGGTGATCACGACGTCCTCCTTCAACAGGGCGCCGACGAGCGTCGGGATCGCCAGGTCCCAGGCCCCGGCGCCTCCGGCGGTCAGGACGATCGGCCGGTACTCCGGGCTGATCCTGGGTGCGAGCTGGTCGGTGATCCGGCGGCTGCGCCGGTAGAAATCGATGACTTCCATGGGTCTCCCGTGGGTTCGGTGGCTAGGCCAGCGGGTTGGTGGTGACGCCCTCGCCGCTGACGGGGTAGCCGCCGGCGATGCTGCCGTCCTTGTCCAGGATAACGACGCAGGTGATGCCGTCGCGGGTGCCGGTGACGAGCCAACCGTCGCCGTCGAGACGTGCCTTAGGGCGGCTGTCGGGGTTGGCGGCGATGCTCTTGAACCAGCCCTCGACCTGTTCCTTGGTGGTGCCGGGCGGGAAGCGCGTCTTGCCGGGCTCGGTGGACGAGGGCTTGTGGTCGCCACTGCCCATGCCGTCGCCGTCCCAGATCTTGTCCATCGCCCCGTCGCCCATCTGACCGAAGCGGTCCATGTCGTACTTGGCGTCGGTGAACTCGGGGTCGTCCCAGGGGTTGGTCCTCTTGGGCGCCTCCGGCTCGGATGTGTCGGCGCCCTTCGGGCGGCCCTCCTCGGCGCGCTTGATGCCGTGCTGCTGGGCTGGTCCCACGCGCTTGGGCATCATTGCGGGGTTGAACTTGGGACGCTTGGGGCCATCGCCGCCACCGCCGTGCGGTGGGGTGGGGCCTGGGGGGCGCTTGTGGAGACCCGCCACAGCGAACAGGACCACCAGGACGGCGGTGGTCCGCAGAGCCGCCATGAGTTGTCGCATCGAGGGCCGCCTAGACGTCGAGGAGTGCGCGGAGGGCGGAGAGGCTGGCGATCAGGCCCATCAGCCAGCCGAAGATGCGGCCGGTCCAGCGGACGACGGCGACCGCGAGCTGGGAGGCGACAAGCGGTGTGGCGAAGCCGAGAGAGAAGACCACCTCGGCCAGCCACACCACGACCTTGGCGATGCAGTCGGCGATGAAGGCGCGCACGACCTCCCGCACTATCTGCACCACGGTTCCCGCGCCACGGGTCGCGGCACCCATGCCGGCGGCCGTGCCCGCGAAGATCCCGGCGACGTCGATGTTGATGGTGAGGATGTCGCGGTAGGCGGCGGCGGCGGCGCCCTGCCATCCGTCGAGGTCGCCGACCAGCCGCGCCTTGAGGTCCTCGGCGATGGAGAACAGCTCACTGGCCATGTTGTCCCAGGTCATGGCGTGCGTCTCGATGGTCTCGGGATCACCGGCGAGCCAGTCGAGTGCCTGCTTCAGTGGCTCGACCTGCTCGATGGCCCACTCGATGCCCATCGACAGGAGCGTGCTGAACGGGTCGATGGCGATGGCCGCCCCGTCGAGAGCGGCGCCCAAGCCCGCGATTGAGCCGTCGATCCAGCTGCCGGAGTCGATGGCGTTCTTGATGCCCATGTAGTCGTCGGCAAGCGGCAGGCCGGTCCAGCCGTCGCGGTGCGCGGCGCTGGTCGAAGGGATGTCGGAGGTCGTGGCGACCAGTGGGTTGCTCATGAGAGGACGCCGGGCCGGCTCAGGTCGCGGAGTGGAAGGAGTTGAAGCCGTCGGTGGTCGACTCCTCGGTCCGCTCGTAGGCGTCGGCGGTTTTCTTGATTCCTGCGGCGAGCAGCGCGATGTTCTCGGCGAGCATGTCCACGCCCTTGTCCTGGTCCCGGTGGCGTCCCTCCAGGATGGGCGGTAAGAACTGGCAGAGCTGCCCGTACGCATCGTCGGCCTGGAAGATGGTGCCGCTCGCGGCCTTGACGGCGGCGAAGCGGTCGTGAATGGCCAACATGGCCGTGGCGTGCGCGCGCAGGGCCTCGACGTCGACCTCGAATCCCCCGTGCATCAGTAACGCCCCTCTTCGTCCTCGGTGTCGGCGGTCCGGAATCCGGCCAGCAGGGCCCGGCCGGTCGCCGAGTCGGCGCCGACCGTCTCCCGCACGACCTCGGCGGCGGCCTCGGCGAGCTTGACCCGCGCGTTGCGATAGGCGCCCATGATCGCCTGCTGCGTCTGCTCCAGACTCACGCGCTGCACACGCGCGGAGAGCCGGACGTCGGCCATCGCCCCCGTGGAGTCGACGGTGACCTCGACGATCCCGTGGGCGTCGCTGGCCGTGACCCGCAGCGCGCGCAAGCCGGCAGCGGCGGCCTGCGTGTCGGCGGCCCGGCGCGAGGCATTGGCCTGCCATGCCTCAAGGCGTTCCCGCGCATCCTCGGCGTCCAACAGCGGATTACCCATCGCGCCTCCGTTTCGGTTGCCGAGCAGGGGATTCAGGGGCGCCAGTGTAGCCGCGGCCCGCCACACCAAGATTGCCGAGCGAATGCGGCGTGATCGGGTCAATCTGGATCTCGGCGACGAGGCGCCTAGATGGTTCGGGGGGCACGTCACTGTCGGTAGTTGTTCCCGCCGGCCTGAGGGAGGCCGTGATGCCGCTGGGTTCTGGCTCGGTCGGTTACGGGGTGGCGTAGCGACTTGCAGCGCTGGTTCGCCGTCGGGACGTAGGCTCCCGGCGTGACCGTGTACGACATCGCCGAGCGGCTGCCTTCCATCGACGTGTTGCGCGAGCGCTGCAAAGCCCTGGCGATGCTCGATGCGGTCGTCGGGGGCGACTACTACTCCTACGACCGCGAATGGGGCGAGGACGAGGCGGCGTCGATGCGTAACGGCAGCGGCGAGGAGTACGACATCGTCTTCACCGCCGACGGCGTATTCGTCCGGGGTATCTACCACGAGTCGTCGATGTTCAACTACACCGACGGTCGGCTGTGGCCGGGCCTCCTCGACGGAATGCCTGAGCAGTTCCAGACGCAGGTACACGAGCCTGCGTTCTGCCGGCAGGACGGCACCCTTGACGCCACCTTCGTCCTCTGGCGGCGCACCAACGACGAGCGGTGGCATGCCGGCAACCACATCGACTTCTCACCTGCCGACGACGATGAGGTCGATCCAGACGGCTCATGGCTGCTCGACATCCTCTGCGACGACATCGTCTCGGAGTACATCGAGCACGCCAAGGATGTCTACGAAATCGACTTGGATCGCGCTGTGGTTGAACACGTCGTTGCGCTCCGTCCACTGACCGACGCAGCCGCCAGCGCGCTCAACCCGGAAGTTGAACTGGCCGACCTGCGCGGGAAGGCAAAGGAGTACGGCTACCCGACCACGGCGGCGTAGGCCCCCGGGTCAACCCGCACGAACCTGCCGCAATTGCGGTCCTGTCACCGTAGGTGAGGGCTGCGGCCTGCTCGGAGGCCGCGCATGACCACGCACGGCCCGGTGCTGCCGATCTGGAGTTGCCGCGGCTGCGATGCGCCCTGGCCCTGCCGCACACGGCAGCGCGAGCTACGCGCCGAGTTCGACGACGCTCCGATCTCCCTGGCTCTCTACCTAGGTGCCCAACTGGTGCGGGCCTCCGAGGACCTGACCTGGGTGCCGGCGGGTGCGCTGCACAGACGCTTCCTCGGCTGGCTGCGGTGAGCATCCTGCGGCGTGGCGACGAGAAGTTCCACTACAACGACGGCTCGCACAAGTGGATCCCACCGGACCCGGACTACGACCAGGAGGTCTGGGACGAGCAGGTCCGCCAGCACAAGCACGGCCACCTCAGGAACGAGCGCCCAAAGGTCCGCATCCAGCGCCTGATTTGAGGCCAAGCAGTACAGCAGCGAAGTACAGCAACTGTCCCAGCCCAACCGAGCCGATACGCGCGTCAGCAGACTGCCTGACCTCGCATCAAGCCCGACCCGACCGGCTTGCCGGTCAGCGGCGGGTGACGACTAGGCGAGGAGTTGTCCGCCTGTGCTGTTACCTTGCCGGCCGTGAATGATCAGCTGACGTGGATCGACCGGATCATCGACGTGACCGGGTGGCGCCATGAGCCTGAGGGCGGTGCCGGCTGGGAGCAGGTGGAGGCCGAGCTCGGCGTCACGCTGCCTAGCGACTTCAAGGAGTTGTGCCGGCGGTTCGTGCCAGGCCTGTTCATGGGTGTCGTTGACCTATTGCGACCGAACGACGATCACGATTCGACTTCGCTGCTCGGGTGGTGGAACTCCAGCCGGCGTTGGATGAGCGAGGACGACGATCCCGCCGCGCACCTGTACGCCCCGCACGGCCTGTACGGGCCCGAGAAGGGATCCGGGCTGATCGAATGGGGTCACGACTCGTCCGGGGGTCAGTACTTCTGGCTGGCGGACCGCTCGGTGGAGTCTGATCGGTGGCCCGTGATCGCTCGGCACGACCCACCCCACCCGTGGCACCGGTTCGACATGTCCGTGACGGAGTTCGTCTACCGCATGCTCGCGGACCCGGAGCTGGAGTCGTTTTCGATGGTCACTCCGACGTGGCGGCCGTTCTATCTGCCGTACTGGCAACCATTTCCCGGTACACCTGAGGAGTGGGAGGCTCTCGGCGACCCGAACCGCGAGAACTGAACCAGTACCAGTCTCTGCCCATGTGGGTCACATGCCGAGCGAGTCGCCGAGGCGCTTGAGGGCTTCGGACGTCGCCTTTGATGAGACCTGCGGTTAGATCTCCATCGTCACGGAGAAGCGGGCGTGCCTCAGCACCTGCATGGCGACTCTGGGATGGACGTCGCTGCGGCAACATTCGCTTCTGACCGGTGAGCGAGCGGCGATCGAATTCCTCCTGGTGGCCGACGAAATTAGGGCACCGCAACTCGCTTGACTGGTGCGGTCCGCCCGCGATTGGGTGGCGCCGTGAGCAAACTGTGGACCGCCCCCGGGGGCGACCCCAGGACCTTCGGTCAGCCCGTCGGCGAAAAGGCGACCTACCGGGAGTACCTCGGCAACTACCGTCTGACCATAGAGATGAAGTGCGACGGGCTGGACGCCGAGCAGCTCGGCCGACGCTCGGTACCGCCCAGCACCCTGAGCTTGCTCGGCCTGGTCCGCCATTTGGCTCAGATGGAGAACCAATGGTTCCAGCGTGTGCTGCAAGGGCGGACCGGCGCACCGGGCCTTTACAAGCACGAGGACGACAGGGATTGGGACTTCGGGGGCGCGGTCCCCGACCCGGCGGTGGTGAAGGACGCCTTCGCAACCTGGAAGGCCGAGATCGCCAAGGCGGACGAATGGCTCGACGCCCTTGAGGAGGCCGACCTGGGCCGCGAGGTGCCGGTCGACGGTCGCAGCCACTCCATGCGCGACGTGCTTGTCCACGTGATCGAGGAGTATGCGCGGCACGCTGGCCACGCCGACCTCCTGCGTGAGTGCATCGACGGGCGAACCGGCCTCTGACCCACCGGGGCGGTGGGTCAGCATGCGCGCTAGCCACGCTTCAGTCATCTCCGTATTCGTCCACGTCCAGCTCGGCCCCGGTCTGGTGAAGGAACTCCAGGGCTCGGCGATCGAGGTGCCAGCCGAGTCGTCGATGCTGGTCGCCATCTTCGTCATTGAAGTAGCGCACCACCTGGAGTGTCGAGGTGAGGCCCTCCCCCTCCGACTCGTCGATCACTCTCACGAGGGCCGCGATCCGATCAGCGATAGGCTCAAGGCGGTCGAGGATGCGGTCGACCTGCTCATCGACCGTCAAGCCGCTGTCACGACACACAACCCTCCACGAGTGGACAGCCGGCACCGGAGGGCTCTCCCTCTTGCTTCCCTTGACGCTGCTCTCGTCTGGCTCCATGCCTAACCGCGCCGCCATCTCGCGTGCAGGGAGATGATCCGAACGCAACAAGAAGTACACATACTGATGTATCCGCATGGCCCGATCATGGCAGCGCACCAGCGCAACGAACCAGCTTCACCCCCGCGATGCACCTAGGAGGAATGGTGCCGAACGCGTTGGACTTTCTGGCGGGCCCGACCTGCCTCCTACTTGGCGTGGTGTTCGCGCTGCAAGCAGTTCGGCGCTTGCGGGCAGAAAGACGGCAGGGCCAGCGGCCGCCTCGCAGAGAGCTTCTCAGTGGACGCGAGTTGCTATGGGACGGTCTCGCGGTCGCCCTGCTTGGGACCGCCAACCTGCTCGGTAGGCCGTGGACTCTTATGGCCATTCCAGCCGTGGTCGTGCTCGCGGTGCTCGGGGTGCGCATCTTCTTGCGCTTGATCCGGGAACATCGGTCATAGCGCTCGAAGCGGCGTTCGCCCACGGCCGGGACTCTACATCGGCGCACGTGGCGACTGCAGTCGGCGCAACCGAGCAGTGGGCGCCGGGGACTGTCAGAATCGTGTCGACGGAACCGGTGCGCGGACGCGGGGAGAAGCATGAGCGACTTCAACGACAAGATCATCGCGGAGTTTCGCGACAACGGTGGGCAGGTCGGCGGTCAGTTCGCTGGTGCCCCGCTGCTGCTGTTGCACACGGTCGGTGCCAAGAGCGGCCAGCCTCGCGTCAACCCGATGATGTACCAGAAGGTGGACGGCGGCTATGCCGTGTTCGCGTCCAAGGGCGGGGCGCCCACCAACCCCGACTGGTACTACAACCTGCTCGCTAACCCGAAGGTCCAAGCGGAGATCGGTACGGACAAGGTCGAGTTGGTCGCGAGAGTTGCCGTCGGTGACGAGCGGGAACGGATCTGGAGCCCGTTGAAGGCCGCGTATCCAGGCTTCGCCGACTACGAGCGGAAGACCACCCGCCAGATCCCAGTCGTCGTACTGGAACCCGCGCCGTAGGCAGAGACGGTACGACCCCGGTTCAGATCTGACACGTGGATCCGTCGGCGGGGCGCGCCCCGCCGACGGATCTCACCCGGAGACGGCGCCTACGGTTTGCGGGCGAGGAGCCCGACGAAGGTGTGATAGGTGTCGGTCTGCACCCCAGCCGGTGCGTCCGGCTCTGGACGCCACTCGGCCAGCGGCACCAGCCCCGGCTCCAGCACCGTCAGCCCGTCGGCGAACGAGAGGATCTCCTCGTCCGTACGCCAGCGGCCGGTGCCCAACGATTCGTTGAAGATCCGCTCGACCTCGCGGGCCTTGCGGGAGCCCTCCGGGTCTCGCTCGCCCGGGTCGCGGAAGTGCGAAATCGCCACGTAGCTGCCGGAGGGCAGTGCGTCGATCAACGCGGCCGCCACCGCCTTCGGGTCCTCGTCGTCACCGAGGTGGTGCAGGATCGCGAAGAGCAGCAAACCGATCGGCCGGTCGAAGTCGAGGAACCGGCGTACGTCCGGGTGGTTGAGGATCTCCTGCGGCTCGCGGATGTCCGCCTGGATCACCGTCGCGGTGCCCTCCGCGGCGAGCAGGGCCCGCCCGTGCGACAGCACTATTGGGTCATTGTCCACATAGACCACCTGAGCTTTTGGGTTCTGCTCGGTGGCGACCTCGTGCACGTTGCCCTGGGTGGGCAGCCCCGATCCGATGTCGAGGAACTGGTCGATGCCGGCCTCGCTGACGAGGAAGCGAATCACTCGACGCAGAAAGGCCCGGTTGGCCTGGCCAGCCGCCGGCCCGTCCGGTGTGATCCGCAGGGCGTGCTCGGCGACCTTTCGGTCGGCCTCGAAGTTGTCCTTGCCGCCCAGGAAGAAGTCATAGACCCGGGCCACGCTGGGAATGTTGGGGTCGATACCGGGGGGTGCCGCCTTGTCGCGGGTCACAGGCGTCTCCATTCGATGGGGATTGGCGCAGGTCGAGGTCTGCGGCGGTGCCGGCGTTCCGGCGAGTGTAGCGATCGGGAGGGTTGAACTTTGTCCCGCTGGTATCGCTCCCAGTGAATCGTCGCCTCACCAGCACACATGTGTTGATCGACGGCCTCGCCGGACATCCCGACCTGCATCGACCGGTACGGCAGTGCCTTGAAATGCAGTGATCAATCCGGATCCCACTGCGCCGAGATGGCTACGTCCTGGCTGGGTGCCTGCTCGGGCGACGGCTCGACGCTGTGACGGATGGCCGACACTGGCAGCAGTGACGGCGTGGTCCGGAGGCGGAAAGCCTGCTACCCGTCTGAATGTCCTTCGAGTACGCCATGCCAATCTGCCCGCACGGCCGCGGCAATCGGCTCGGAGCCTCGGGCTGCGTCTCGACAAGGACGGGCCAGCCCTTGTGCTGACGCTGCGGCCTATGCCACGGCAACCTACTGTCATGACAACCAGCGGCGGGGAGCGGTCCCGTGGTTGCGTAGCGGCGGAATAGCCGCTGAACCACACTCCATTCGTAGGTGGTTGCATGTGGACACTGAACGTAACGTGAAGGGGTGAGGATGTCGGAACTGGTGTTGGTTGTCGAACCTGAGCGACCGATCGGCGGCGAGCGACTGGACGCCCTTACTCAGGGTCTCGGTGACGACCTGCGGATGGTGCCCCGGGTACAGGTCACGTCGGTCGCTGCTGCGGGCGTGGGGCAGGGGAGCAAGTCTGCGCAGGCATGGGAGCTCGGCATGCTGGCAGTGGGCGGTTTCTTTTCGGCCACCACTATGCGGGCCATCGCCCAGATCGCCATCGCCTACGCCGAGCGGACCGCGGCACGGTCCATCCGCATCCGCTGCGGCGACACCGAGGTGGTCGTCACCGGTAGCACCCGGACCGACGATCCCACGCTCGTCGCCGGGTTGGCGCGGCTAATCGAGGCGTCCAGTCCGCCCGGGCCGGCCCTCCCGTCGTCCTCAGGGGACTCACCGGCCACCCCGCCTGTGACTCCCCGGCCACGTTCTGGCGGCACGGGGGCGTGAGCGGTGGGACAGCGACTGGCCCTGCTCATCGCCAACGACCGCTACATCGACGAATCGCTGGCTGACCTCTACGCTCCGCGTGAGGAGGCCCGTGACCTGCAGAGCCTGCTCGCCAACAAGGACATTGGGGCGTTCGACCAGACAGTTCTGCTGGAGAACGAGTCGAAGAGCTCGGTAGAGCGCACCATGGAGACGATCCTGCGCGGTGCCGGCCCGGATGACCTGATCCTGCTCTACTTTTCCGGCCACGGGATCCGCCAGGGCCCCAAAGGTCGGTTTTACCTGGCCGTTGCAAACACCGAGGCCCGGCACCTGTCGTCGACGGCGATCTCGGCGTCGTTCGTCCACGAGCTGCTCGACGAGTCACCGGCGGCGAGCTCGATCATTCTGCTGGACTGCTGCTACAGCGGCGCGTTCGAGCGGTCCAAGTCGCCGGCGGAGCTCAACCTGGACGGGGAGCTGAAGGCCGGCGACGGTCGGTACGTCATCACCGCCACCAACTCGGTAGAGCGGGCCGGTGACGGTCAGCCGGCAACTGCGGCCACGCCGCGGCAGCGGTCCGCTTTCACTGACACGGTCATTCAGGGCCTGAGCACCGGGGCGGCAGATCTGACCGGGCGAGGCTGGATTACGCCGGAGGACCTGTGGCGGTACGTGCAGAGCGAGTTGCCGAAGCGCACCACAGAGCAGTCGCCGTGCCAGTTCGGTCGGGCGAGCCGTGAGGTGCACATCGCGCTGTCCCGGGAGACGCACCACCGGCCCCGTGGGCAACGGGATCAGCGAGACCCCCGGCTGGGTGACCTGCTCGGTCCGTTGGAGACCGCGGACGACGTGAGGCTGTGCGCGGTCAAATGGCGGCAGCAGGGCCTACTCAAGGTGCCGGTCGGCCGCAGTAAGCGCATCGATCGGCCCTCCGGCGAAGTGGTATCGCTGGATCTGGCGTCCTCGGACGGGCACCTTCTCATCATTGGAGGGGCCGGGATGGGCAAGACGACCCTGATGCGCACGATCATCGGTGGTCTCGCGCTCACTCACTCCACCGACGAGGTGGTGTTTCACTACTTGGAATCGGGTGGAAACTGGTTGTGGCCGATGCGGCGGCTGCCGCACGTGCAGACGGTTTTGGGCGACGACGAGGTCGAAGAGCTGGAGAAGCTGCTGACCCGGCTCGAGGACGACGTGCTGCGGCGCAAGCGGCTGTTCCGGGACCACGAGCTGGAGTCACCGGCCAGTTTGCGCTCGCGGCGGCGCATGCTGCCGGACGGGCCGTATCCGGACGTGTTTCTGGTGGTGGACCGCTGGATGGACTTCGCCCCGCTGCTGGACGACTTCACCAGCCGGGTCGTCGAGCTGGCGAACCGGGGATTGGGCTACGGCTTCCACCTCGCTGTGCTCAACCGGAGCTGGCGGCGGATCCCCGACGAGCTGACCGAGCTACCCCATCTGCGGATTGAGACCAGGCTGCTGCGGCCTGCGGACTCCATGGTTGATCCGGACCTTGCGGCTCGGCTGCCGCTGTCTGCGCCTGGCTGGGCGATCCAGGGCCGGCGGATGTTCCAGATTGCGTTGCCGGAGTTGTCGTTGAGCGACGTCGACTCCGATCCCGAGTCTGAGTTCGGCGAGATGGTGCCCGACGGGGCGACCGCGATGATCTCGAGGATCGCGGGGGCGTACGGCTTGCCGACGCCGCATTCGAGGGCCGGTGCCGCGCATCTGGCCGGCGCGACCAGGGATGTTGCGTTGGAGGTACTCGGCTTCGCCGATCACCAGGCGCTGATGAACTTCGCGGGGACCGCGACGCCGCTGGGCGTCGATCACCTGCGGGTACCCATCGGGTTCGAGTTGAGTGGCCAGCCAGTCCTGCTCGATTTGAAGGAGGCGGCCCGGGGTGGCGTGGGCCCACACGGTCTGGTCATCGGTGCCACCGGTTCGGGCAAGAGCGAGCTGCTGCGTACGGTGATTGCCGCGCTCGCGGCGCGGCATTCGTCCGAGGAGTTGAACTTCGTCCTAGTGGACTTCAAGGGTGGGGCGACGTTCGCGTCGTTGGACGCATTGCCGCACACCAGTGCTGTGATCACGAACCTGTCGGAAGAGTTGCCGCTGGTTGACAGGATGCGTGACGCGTTGGCCGGTGAGGTGAACCGGCGGCAGGAGGTGCTGCGGGCGGCGGGGCACTTCGCGTCGCGGTACGACTACGAGCAGGCACGGGCGGCGGGTCAGCCGTTGGAGCCGATGCCGAGCCTGTTGATCATTTGTGACGAGTTCTCGGAATTGTTGGCGGCGAAGCCGGACTTCATCGACCTGTTCGTGATGATCGGCCGGTTGGGCCGGTCGCTGGGAATGCACCTGCTGCTGGCTTCGCAGCGGCTGGAGGAGGGCAAGCTGCGGGGGCTCGACACGCACCTGTCGTACCGGATAGGTCTGCGGACCTTCTCGCAGGTGGAGAGCCGGATCGTGCTTGGCGTTCCGTATGCGTACGACCTGCCCAACGCGCCGGGGCACGGTTACCTGAAGGTCGGCAGCTCGGCGATGACCCGGTTCGAGGCTGCCCACGTGTCCCGACGGCCCGTGCAAGACGACGCTGTGTCGGACGCCCGGGGGGACGCGTGGGCCGGCGGTACGATCCTGGATGTCCTGGTGGACCGGCTCAAGGGTCGGGGCCGGCCGGCGCATCAGGTGTGGTTGCCGCCGTTGGCCGATCCGCCGGGTCTGGGTGAGCTGTTCGGTCCGCTGGCGGTGGATCCGACCTATGGGTTGTGCACTGCCTCCTGGCCTGGGCGTGGGCGACTGACAGTGCCGGTCGGTGTGGTGGACCGCCCCTACGAGCAGCGCCGGGACCCGATGATGGTCGAGCTGGCCGGCGCGGGCGGCAACGTGGTGATCGTCGGTCGGTCGTTGAGTGGCAAGAGCACGATGTTGCGTACGTTGCTGGCTTCGCTGGCGCTGACGCACACGCCGCGGGAGGTGCAGTTCTTCTGTCTTGACTTCGGCGGGGGCGCGCTGCGCAGTATGGAGCGGTTGCCGCACGTGGCGGGGGTGGCGGGTCGGCGCGACGTTGAGGCGGTTCGTCGGACGGTGGCCGAGGTGGTGGCGGTGCTGGACGAGCGGGAGGCTCGTTTCGCCCAGCATGGCATCGATTCGGTGGCGAGTTATCGCCGTCGCCGTGCCGCCGGTGAGTTCGCCGATGATCCGTTCGGCGACGTGTTCCTGGTGGTGGACGGGTGGAACACCCTGCGTCAGGAGTACGAGGAGCTGGAGCAGACCATCACCACGTTGGCCAACCGGGGCCTCGGCTTCGGTGTGCATGTGGTGCTCACCGCCGTTCGGTGGGCGGAGATCCGGATCAACATGCGGGATCTGCTCGGCACCAAGTTGGAGCTGCGCCTCGGTGACGCGTCGGAGTCCGAGATCGATCGTCGGGCGGCGAACAACGTGCCGGAGAAGTCGCCCGGTCGTGGCCTGACCCGGGACAAGCTGCATTTCCTCACCGCCATCTCGCGGATCGACGGCCATCGTGACATCGACGATCTGGGCGAGGCCTCGTTGTCCCTGGCCGGGCACGTGGCGGCGAACTGGCCGGGTCGTCCGGCGCCGAAGGTGCGGTTGCTGCCGCGCCTGCTGACCGTCAGCGAACTAGCCCAGGTCGTCGACCAGTCGGCGTCGGAGGCGGATCGGTCGGCGGTGCCGGGTCTTCCGATCGGTGTCAACGAGTCGGCACTCGCGCCGGTCTACCTGGATCTGGCCAACGAGCCGCACCTGACGGTCTTCGGCGACGCGGAGTGCGGCAAGACCAACCTGCTGCGCCTGATCGCCCGGGGGATCACCGAGCGGTACACGCCGGCGCAGGCCCGGCTGGTGATCGCTGACTACCGGCGTGGCCTGCTGGGCGCGGTGGAGGGTGACCACCTGCTCGACTACGCCCCGTCGAACCAGGCGTTCGCTCAGGGGCTCGCGTCGATCCGCAGCGCGCTGTCCAACCGTCTGCCCGGCCCGGACGTGACCACCGCCCAGCTGCGTGATCGGAGCTGGTGGAAGGGTCCGGACCTGTACATCCTGGTGGACGACTACGACCTGGTGGCCTCGGGCGGCAGCAACCCGCTGAGCGCCCTGCACGAGCTGTTACCGCAGGCCCGCGACATCGGTCTGCACCTGATCGTCACGCGCCGCGTCGGTGGTGTGTCCAGGGCGCTCTACGAGCCGGTGCTGCAACGGCTTCGCGAGTTGGACTCGCCGGGCCTGCTGATGTCCGGAAACCGGGAGGAGGGCGCGGTCTTCGGCACGCTGCGGCCGAGCCCGCAACCGCCCGGTCGGGGCACCCTGGTTCGCCGCCGCGATGGCCAGCAGCTGATTCAGACCGCCTTGGTCGACCTTGGGTGATTCGCCCCTACCCAGCCGACCACGGAGCCGGCGGCGACAGGACGGCCATTTCCTCGGTCACTCTCCGCTGCGCCGCCGCTGCTTCTGCCAACGCCCCGGCGATCTGGGCCGTCAGCCGTTGCGCGACGGCACGCACTGCCAACGGCATAGGACCCGAGCCGGACGGCCGTTCGACTTCGCCCTCTGGCGTTACTACGAGCCGCACAAGCCGCGCCTCGTCGGTCACTCGCAGAACCAGCTCACGCGCCTGGGCCAGCTCGTGGCTGCGGTTGGCCAGCAGTGCGGCGATTGCCGTGCACGCATCCTGCGCCTCGTTGAGTCGATGGGTCAGACGACGCAACAGCTCATCGACTTGATCCCGGTTGCGTCCGGCGCGCCAGTGCCCGTCGAGAAGCCGGTGCAGCCGGCCCAGCTCGGCAGCGCTGTCCCGCGCCGTGCGAGCTAGCTGCACCCACCACTCGCTGGGGTCCGGACCGGACCCGGACGGATCGGCCACTAGCCGCTTGTACGACACAGGTTCTTCCGTCATACGTCACCCTGTTGGACGAATCGTGCTGCCAACTCCTCGTCAGCCGCCGCTGCCGAGCGGGCGAGCTCCCGGAGGAGCCCTTCGACCTCATGAAGCTCAGTGCCGATTCGAGGCAACTCATCGATCCAGGACATCAGCGCCTCCTCGCCGGGAGGAGCTTCGACCGAGAGTAACCGCTGAGCCAGGTCACCGATGCCGCGCGCGACTTGAAGGAGACCATCCGGGTCCAAGTCCAGCGAGCTGTCGTCCACGAACTGAATCACCTCCGGGCAACGCCGGCCGCGCCATCCGGCCACCGTAGCGCATTCTCGCGGTCGTAGCGTGACGCCAGCTACCACCGGGTCCTGACTGCGAGCCGGTCGCGATGTCTGTCCACAAGTTCGACGGTGACCGGCTTCCACCATGACTCATTGCTCAACATGGTCGACAACATCCGAAACACCGCTCTCCAAGGACAATGCACTTGCTCGGGTCCTTGTCGTGAGCAGACTCCAGCCCGAGGCCGTCAGGAGCAGTTCTTGCCCTTGTTGATGCAGGTGGCGATGCGGTGCATCGTCTGGGCGGAGTTGACGTTGACGAAGTCGTTGTGGTCGGAGAAGGGGTTGTGGTTCTCCTCGGGGAAGGAGTCGAGGGCATACTGGCCTTTGACCTGCACGTCGCGGGCGATGTCGTAAGCCACGGTGATCCGCAGTTGCGGGATCGCCCGGAAGCCCTGTGGGCAGGCGCCGGTGGCCCTGTCGGCGAAAGCGACGTGGTTGCGGTGGTTGTCGCTGTCGATGTTCCTGCCGTCCCAGCAGCCGGGGAAGTCGTGGACGCGCTGCACCTGGCTGCCGGCGGGGCAGATCGGGTACTTGTCGGAGAGCCGGTCGGTGAAGCCCGAGCAGGTCCAGGTGGCACGGGCGTTGGCCGGACCACGGCTGGTGGGCTTGGCGTCGCCGGTGAGGGCCCGGAGGAACTTCGGCATCGGCACCACATTGCTGACGGGGTTGCCGCGGTACTCGATCAGCACCTGCGCCGGGCGGACGATGCCGCCGGTGTTGCCGGGCAGCTCAAGATTGGGCCCCTGCGGGTCGGGTAGCGCGGCGGCGGTGGTGGGCGCGCTGCCCGGTGTCGCCGGGGTGGTCGGGGCCTGGTCCAGCGTGCAGGCGGCGAGCGCTTCGAGACCCTGCGGACGGGAGGCCTGCCGCCCGATCGCGGTGGCGATCCGGTCGAGCGCGGCGACCCGCTTGGCGCGCAGCGGTCCGAGGATGGCGTTGTCGACGAAGGCCGGGCCGCCCTGGCCACGGCTGGTGACCAGGCGTTCGTTGGCCTCGGAGACCTGCCGGTCGAGGTCGTCGAGGTTGCGGTTCACCTCGGCGAGCGCTCGATCGGGTACGCCGCGCAACCGGTCCCGCACGGCGGGGCACTGGATGCGCGGATTCGCGGCCTGGGCCGCCTTGACGCTCGCCCGGTGGGCGCTGCCAGGCATCCGGGCGTGCATGTCGTCGTAGCTGACGTCACAGTCCACAAGCGAGACCAGGCCGGGCTGGTTACCGCCGGCCTTAGTGATCGTGGTGCTGATCCGCTTGATCATCGCGGCACGTCGGGCTCGCAGCGAGTCGATGACCTCCCGGTTGAAGGCGGCGTCGATGCGGCCCCGGCTGGCGGTCATCCGCTGGTTCGCTGCGGCCTCCTGGCGGTCCAGCTCCGCCAACAGGCGGTCGACGGTGGCGCGGGCCCCGGTGGGGACGGCCCGCAGCCGTTTGTCGACCGACGGGCAGACGACCATCGGCTGGGTCTGGGCGAGGGCCTGCTGGACCTGCTTGCCGCTGCGGACAGTTTTGTCGATCCGCACCACCGGCCAGAAGTAGGACGACCTGTCACCGTTGCGGCAGGTGGTGCCGGAGGCGTCCAGATCAGCGTCGGAGGAGTTCGCGGTGATGGCCAGGTTGCCGACGAAGTCGTGGACGTGTTCGGCGCCGTTGCGGATACCGGGCTGGGCCACCGGATTGTCCGGGCTGAACTTGCCGTTGCCGTTCGTGCCGCAGTCGACGGTGAACCGGCCGGTCGACGCACCGGCGGCCGGCCTCGGGTTCCGCACGTTCGGCGGCACATTCTCGATCGACACGAACTGGTCCAGGCTCGTGGCGGCATCCGCGGTGCCCTTACCGCCACCGGAGACGAAGGTGGCGGTGAGCGCGCCGGTGGCCGCCAGCACCAGTGCGGCCATGGCGAGCCGGGCCGGCCGGGTCTGGACCAGTGCGGTCCCGTTCTTTCTGCGGGTCATCGGAATCTCCTCAAGGCCGGAAAACGGCTCCGGTGATGTGCTGTCTCCCCTCGGTACGGGCCGGCGCACGGTCAACGGTCAACGGTCAACGGGCACGTCATGGTTCGGTAAGAAGTCAGGCATGAGCCGCGCCGCTCACTGGCCGAGGCGTGAGACACGTTGGCGATCATCGATCTCCTGCTGCATCGTCGACGTATGACAGGCGTTCGCTCGTCCTCGCTGTTCCGCCGTCTGCGGCCGGGTCTGCTGGCCGCCGTCGTGGTGTCGACGGCGGTGCTCGGCACCGCTCTGAGCGCCGCACCGGCGGCCGACGCCGGCACCGCTGCGCCCGCCGCGTACCCGGGGGTCGCCCCGGCGCCCGCTGGGGCCGCGGTGTCCGTCGCAGCGGCGGCCGGGACCGCCCCGCCAACGCCGACCACGCCGTCCAGTACGCCGAGCACCTCGCCCGTCCCGCCGAGCGCGCCCACCAACCTGACCGCCAGCGAGGTCCGGAGCGCGTCGGTAACCCTCACCTGGACGGCCGCCACGTCCGGCTGCTGCGCCATCACCGGGTACGACATCACGTACTACCAGGAGTTCGGCGACATCGTCTTCAGTGCCAGCGTCGGGGCCGTCACCAGCACCACGATCACCGGCCACCTTGGGTCGGGCCAGCAGTACACGTTCCGATTGATCGCCCGGGACAGCCTCGGGCAACGCTCGAACTGGTCGAACGCGCTGACAGTGGTCACACCGGTGACGGACACCGGCCCGGACACCACCCCGCCGAGCGCGCCACAGAATCTGACCGTCGGCGAGGTGACCGCCTCGACCGGCACGTTGTCCTGGTCGCCGTCGACGGACGACGTCGGCGTGCTCGGGTACAACGTCTACCAGTTCGACGGCTGGTTCACCTCGGTCCTGGTCGCCACCGTGCCGGGTACGACGTACACGGCGGACCTACCTGCGTCGACGCCGCTGCGGAACCAGTACTACGTGCGTGCCCGGGATGCGGTGGGCAACGTGTCGATCGCGTCAAACACTGTCACTCTGCCGACGAGGACCTCCACGCCGACGCCCCCGCCGCCCTCGACCTGCCGGGTGACCTACCGGAACCAGTCCGAGTGGCAGGGCGGTTTCGTGGCCACTGCGACGGTCCACAACGCCGGGGCGGCACCGATCGACGGCTGGGCCGTCACCTTCAGCTTCCCGGGAGACCAGCAGGTCACCTCGGGGTGGAACGCCACGATCGGCCAGACCGGGACCACAGTGACCGCTCGTAACGTCGACTGGAACCGCGTCCTCGCGCCGAACGGATCCGCGACCTTCGGTGTCCAGGGGCGGTGGGGCGTCAGCGACGCGCCGCCGACCGGCTTCTCGCTGAACGGTGCCCCCTGCACGGCGGGCTGAAGGAGCCTCGTGAACACACATTCGGCCACACCCCACCAACGCCGCGCCAGGGCCCTGATTGGGGCTGCCGCGGCTGGCCTCCTCGCCGTCGCCACCACGCTCGCCGGCGCGCCCGATCCCGTCTCCGCCGCGAACGCGCTCACCATGCGGGGAGCCGACGTCTCCTCGTTGCAGCGCAGCCTGGATCTCGGTGCCAGGTACTACGACGCCGGCGGGGTCGCCCGCGACCCGCTGGACATCTTGAAGTCCGTCGGCGTCAACTACGTCCGACTACGCGTCTGGAACAACCCGATCAGCGGCTACAACAACAAGAGCGCGGTGTTGGGTCAGGCGAGGGCGGCCAGGGCGAAGGGCCTCAAGGTGCTCATCGACTTCCACTACTCCGACACCTGGGCCGACCCTGGCAAGCAGTACAAGCCGGCCGCCTGGGCCGGCCACAGCCTGAGCCAACTGCGTACCGACGTCTACACCTTCACCTACGACGTCTGCTCCAGCCTTCGCGGGCAGGGCACCCCACCGGACAGTGTGCAGATCGGCAACGAGATCAACGTCGGGATGCTGTGGAACGAGGGCAAGGTCGTCAACAACGACTTCGCCCCGCTGGCCGGTCTGCTGAAGCAGGGCTACAACGCGACCAAGGCGTGCGGCAGCGGCATCCCGGTGATGATCCATACCGCCAACGCCGACAGCAACGCCAACGCCCGATGGTTCTACGACGGCATCCGCGCCCAGGGTGTGCAGTGGGACATCACCGCCCAGTCGTACTACTGCATGTGGCACGGCAGCTTGGCGAACCTCTACAACAACATCGTCGACCTGCGCGGGCGCTACGGCAAACCGGTGGTGATCGTGGAGACCGCGTACCCCTTCACCCGGAACAACGCCGACAGCGAGCCGAACGCCATCGGCGACGCGACCTGTGACGGCATCAGCGCGACCTGGGCCGGGCAGGCCCAGGAGTTCGACTGGGTGCAGAACACCGCCCGTAACGCGGGCGCCATCGGCGTCTTCTACTGGGAACCGACCTGGTACGCCGTCCGCGGCAACGGCTGGGACCCGGCCGACATCAACGACACCGGAAATCAGTGGGACAACATGGCCGTCTTCGACTGGTCCGGGCGGGTGAACCCGGGCGTGCGGTGGGCGCCCTGACGCCTTCTGCGTGCTACAGCAGCTGACCGCGACAACGCTCAGCAAGCGGCTGACGTCCAGACGAGGGGGTGTCCGCCCGTGCTGTTACCTTGCCGGCCGTGAATGATCAGCAGACGTGGATCGACCGAATCATCGAGGTGACCGGATGGTGCCACGATCCTGAGGGTGATGCCGGCTGGGAGCAGGTGGAGGGCGAGCTGGGGGTCGTGCTGCCGTCGGACTTCAAAGAGCTGTGCCGGCGGTTCGTGCCGGGGGCGTTCTGCGCGTACCTGGACCTTCTCCGGGCGACCGACGACCACGCGCAGCCGTTGCTTCGGACCTGGGCATCTTGTCGCCAGTGGGCAGCCGGGCAAGAGTCCGCGCAGCTGTGGGCCCCCTACGACCTGTACGAGCCCGACAGGGGGCCGGGGCTGATCCAGTGGGGCAGCGATCAGACCGAAGGGGAGTACTACTGGCTGGCGGACCGCGCAGTGGAGCCCGATCGGTGGCCTGTGGTCGCGCGGTGGGACGGCATCGAACCGTGGCACCAACTCGACATGTCGACGGCCGAGTTCGTCTACCGGGTGATCGCAGATCCCGCGTTCAAACCCTTCACGGTGGCCGACCCACCGCGGCGGCCCTTCTATCTGCCGCACTGGGGGCCGTTTCCGACGAGCGCCGAGGACTGGAACGCTCTCACCGACCCGAATCGCGGAAGCTGAACCACGTTCTGGGAGGGCTGTTGGTCAAGGACACTCGGCTGGACGTCGAGGTCGGCGAGAAGCGTTTCAGGGGTCCAACGGGGCGTCGTGGACGGCGATCGTCGCCACGATCGGGCGGCGGGCGAGGATCAGCAGGTGCGCGGCTGCCAGCTCACCTTCGTCACGAACATGGGCACATACAGGTCCCCGCCGCCGGGGCGAGCGCAGATCGCGCCGGAAAGCTGCGTCCCGAGGTAGTTGTAGGACCAGGTGATCTCGGCGTTGCGGGAGGTGCGGTTGTAGAAGTTGAAGGCCGGGACGTTGCCGGACCACTCGGTAGTGGTCACCAGAGACGGAGTCGCGGTCGGACCCTCTGCCGGGTGATCCCAGTTGGGCCAGATGCAGAACGTGCCCTGCGGACAGTTCCCGGGTAGCCAGGCTTCGTTTGATGCTTGGGAGCTTGCCGCCGAGGCGGCGGGCGCGGTGGCCAGCACGCCGGCGACGGACGCGGCGAGGGCGAGGGATTTCAGCAGCACAGTTCACCTACTTAAATAGACATCCATGGATGGATGTCAAAAGGCTACCGGTGGAAATTTGAAGGGTCAAGCACTTGGGGTGGGGTGCGGCAGACGCTACGGCGGTGAGTGAGCCCTCCTCGACAGCCAACTGCCGATGCTCGACCTGGTCGACATGCTGGCCCGGGAGTATGAAGCGATGGACCCCGGCGACGAGCGTTTCGCTGGTCTCCCGGTGAGGCTGGTCGAGACGCGCGAGGTGCGTCTCCTGCTGGGTGACAAGGGGTACGCCCGGAAGCCGGTCGGAACGGACGGTTGCCGTGGGTTTGGTTCGTCGCTCTCTGGCTATTTCGATCGAGCTGACGCGATCCACGGATGCCCGGGGACGATGGCGCTGTCCAGCGTCCGTGGGTCGATACTCCAATGACCAGCGAGCGTCAGCACGGTTTCCTCGTCTGGCCACGGCGAAGTCTCGTCATCGTCGTCCCACGGTTCGTCCTCGTCGGAGACGGTCCCGACTCCGAGCGCCTGCTCCTCCAGCGTGCGTTCGCCGACGTCGAACAGCACCTCGCCGCGCTCGCCGAGGTAGCCGAATGCTCGCTCCACCACGCCGCCCCGGGCACGCCCCCACCCGTGGTATTCCACGACGCGATGAGTACCGAAGTACTGCACCTCACCGAGCAGCTGGCTGAGCGCCGCCAGCCAAGCGGCGAATCGGTCGTCTTCGGGTGCGGGAACGTCTCTCGAAGCGGCGAGCGTCCACCGGTCAAGCGGCGGCGTTAGCAGCCACTGGCCTTGGCCGTCATACGCAGCGGTGATCGCATCACGCCAGTTGGCGGGAGTGGGACGGCTGAGGTTCAGCGCGGCCGCGACGGCATCGGCGTCCCGGTCACGTATGGCGAGCCACTCAAGCTTGTACCCGAAGCCGAGCGCGGCATCGGGAGCCATCAGCGGTTGAGGTAGGCGGTCAGGCCGCCGAGTTCCTCGCTGGCGATGAACACCGACCGCACGTTGAGGATGGCCTCCTCGACGTGGTCAGGGCAGCCCCACGCCGCGTCGCCCCACGAATCGGCGATCTTGACCTCGGCCGGCGCGGTGCATCCGGCGGCGCCGCCGAGCTGGCAGTACTCGGGGTGCGGCGTGGCGGCCTGGGCGGCCGCAGCGGCACGCATCTGGGTGGCGAGTTCCGCGGCGGCGGCGGCGCGCTGCTCAGCCTCGGCGCGCAGTTCCCGCTCCACGCCCAGCACCTTGGCCAGTTCGTCATTGGCCGACTTGGCGCGTGCCTCGGCGGCGAGTTTCGCCTCCTCGATGTGGTGGCGTTCGATGGCCAGGGCTGCGGTGCCGGCGAAGAGGCGGGTGAGGGCGAGGTCGGTGTCCTGCGGGATGCGCGGGGTGCGGTGATACATCGCGAAGGTGCCCAACAGGCCGCCGTCGCGAGCCAGGATCGGCGTGGACCAGCAGGCCGCCAGTCCAGCCTGGTCGGCCAGGTCCCGGAAGTCGTCCCAGAACGGATCGGTGGCGATGTCGGTGACGATGACTGGTTCCCGCCGGTGGGCGGCGGTGCCGCACGAGCCGACACCTTCGCCGGTCGCGATGCCGTCGATGGCCTGGTTGTAGAAGTCGGGCAGGCTCGGCGCGGCGCCGTGGCGCAGGTGCCGGGCGTCGGGATCGGCGAGCAGGACGGAGACGAGCACCTCCTGCGGTGCGAGGTTCTCGATACAGCGGGCCATCCCGTCGAGCACCTCGGCCAGGGGTGCCTGACGGGCGATCTGCTCCAGCAGGGCACGGTGTTTGGCCATCAGCCGTTGGGCATGCTTGACCTGCGTGGTCTCCACGCCGAGCACACGGATCCCGGTCACGTTGCCGTCGGCGTCCCGACGCGGCTCGTAGGTGAAGTCGAAGAATGCCTCCCGCGCCTGCGGGCCGCTGCCCAGCACGACCCGGACGTCACGGCCGGTGTGGGGCTCACCCGTGCGGAAGACCTGGTCCAGGAGCGCGATGAATCCCTGACCGGCCAGTTCGGGCATCAGCTCGGCGATCGCCACCCCGACCCTGGCACGCCCTTCGCCGATGGTGGCGAAGAACGCCGGGTTCGCCGTCTCCACCAGGTGCGATGGCCCCGCCAGAGACGCGAAGACGGCGATGGACTGCCCGAACAACGCCCGCAGGTCCTCCTCCGCTGCTTGCTCGGCCACCGCCGAACCCGCAGCAGCAGTAGACCGTTGGCCTGGTACTGCGGTCATGGTGTGGGCTCGCCTCTCGTCTGCGGATACGGGCAACGACCGACGGTGCCACCCGTCGGTGCGGGTGGCCGCGGCGCGGCGGGAGTTGGTTGAGGCCACCGCCGGTGCAGCGTACCCATGTGCCCGACATTCAGGTCCTACCCACCAACCAGGCACCGCAACCCGACGCCCTAACGGTTATGAGCGCCAACGATCCCAGTCCGGCCAGCGGTGTTCGTCAGCCCAGCTGATGGGTGTGTTCTGTCGGGGCGGGCTGCGGTTGCTGTTGCCAGGGATCACCGGAGGCACCGGCGGCGAGGTGCTTTTCGTAGCTGGCCACTTTGACGTTGATGAGGTCGAGGCAGTCGTGCAGCTGCGTGAGCTGATCGGTGATGTAGCGCTGGTGTTCGCGGAGCAACTTGAGCCGCTCGGCTTCGTTGCCGCTGCCCTCGCGAACGAGCTGGGCCAGGCGGCTGATCGTGGTGAGTGGCATCCCGGAGGCACGGAACTTCACGCAGTTCGCCAGCCACTCGACGTCCCAGGCGCTGTAGACGCGCCTGCCGGACCCGTCGCGCCGCACCTCGCTGGCTAACAAGCCCTCACGCTCGTAGAGCCGTAGCGTGTGCACGCTCAACCCGGTGCGCTGCGCCACCTGCCCGATGCTCAGGCCGCCGTCCGCCATGGCGTCGACGGTAGTCATTGACCTAGACCTCGGTCTAGCACCTAGCGTCCGCGGCATGACCAGCGACACGACCCACACCAGGTTCGGTGCCCACAGTACGGCCGGAGACGTCCTCGCCGGGATCGACCTCACCGGAAAGACCGCCCTCGTCACGGGCGGCTACTCCGGCCTCGGTCTCGCCACGACCCGCGCGCTCACCCGAGCTGGGGCTCGGGTGGTCGTCCCAGCTTTCCGGCCGGACGCAGCCCAGCAGGCACTCGCCGAAGTACCCGGGGTCGAGGTCGACCAGCTCGATCTCGCCGACCCTGCCTCCGTCCGCGCCTTCGCCGTACGGTTCCTCCGCAGCCATCCCGCCCTCGACATCCTGATCGCGAGCGCCGGCATCATGGCCTGCCCGGAAACCCGAGTTGGACCCGGCTGGGAAGGGCACTTCGCGACCAACCACCTCGGCCACTACGCGCTGACGAACCTGCTGTGGCCCGCGCTCACCGCCCCCGACACGGCTCGTGTCGTCTCGGTGGCCTCCGGTCGCAACCCGACGTGGCGTATCCGATGGGACGACGTGCAGTTCGAGCGCGGGTACGACAAGTGGGAGGCATACACCAAGTCGAAGCTCGCGAACATCCTGTTCGCCCGCCACCTCGACCTGCTCGGCAGGCCGCACCGCGTCCGCGCCTTCTCCGTCAACCCCGGCTGGATCCTCACTCCCCTGCAACGGCACCTCGCAGTCGAGGAGATGGTCGCCGCCGGCTGGATCGACGCCGACGGCACTCCCGCGCCGGGCCTGTTCAAGACCGTCGAGCAAGGCTCAGCGACCCAGGTCTGGGCCGCCACGTCACCCCACCTCGACGCGAACGGCGGCGACTACTGCGTGGACTGCCACATCACCGACGACAGCCCGCTGGACAGCAGCGAGGCAGCCCGCCTCTGGGCGCTGTCGGCGGAGCTGACCGGCCTCGATCTCATCGGGCGAGCCTGAACGGTGTCGCGGCCACCAACCTCAACCCTGAAGCGCCGCAGTCAGCAGTTCGCCCCCGCCTGAGCCAGACGCGGCCCCGCCGCACCATGAATCGCGGTGCTGCGGGTTTCGGAAGTCAGATCAGGGCTGCGGCGAGGGCGCGGAACGCGTCGGCGGGGAACGTCGTGTCGTCGCCGCCGTTGAGCACCTGGATCGCCACCTCGTCCGCGCCGGCCTGGTAGTGCCTCTCCAACCCGGCCACCACCTTCTCGACGCTGCCCCACGGGATCAGGGCGTCGACGAGGCGGTCACTGCCGCCGCCGGCGAAGTCCTCGTCGGTCCAGCCGAATCGCCGCAGGTTGTTGGTGTAGTTCGGCAGTGCGAGGTACCCGCTCGTGTACTGGCGGGCGGTGGCGCGCGCGGTGGTGGCATCTGCGTCGAGGACCACCGCGACCTCGGGGGCGAGCAGCCGGTCGGGTCCGATTGCCGCCCGGGCTTCGGCAGTGTGCTCGGCAGGGACGAAGTACGGGTGCGCCCCGGTTGAGCGGTCGCGGGAGAGTTCGAGCATCCGCGGGCCCAGTGCCGCCAGGATGCGCCGCTCGGGTGGAAGCCCGGCCGCGTCGAGGCCGTCGAGGTACTGCACCATTCGTGAGTACGGCTTGCGATAGTCGGTGCCGCCGCTTTCCACCACCACCGCGTGGCTGGCGCCGAGACCGAGCAGGAACCGGCCGGGATGGGTCTGCTCCGCGTCGTCGGCGAACGCCGCCGCCTCGGGTGGCGACGAGTGCCAGATGCTCAGGATTCCGGTCGCGACCCCGATGCGCGTGGTCCCGTCCAGGATCTCCCGGAAGCGGGGGGCGACGTTCTCGCCGAAACCACCGGAGAACCAGATTCGTGAGTAGCCCAGGTCCTCCAATTCTGTCGCGGCGTCGATGGCCGCGCCCTGACTCTCGCTAGCAAGGAAGAATGGTTGCCATACGCTGACGAGTCGTTGTGCCATACCGCAACCCTACGACCGATCGGCCGCTGACCGCGTCAGCTTGCGCTCCCCAAGCCCGACGTGAACAAGCCGCCGGCAGAGTCGGTGGTGCCAGAACCGAACCGATCCACGGTAGCCTCGCGGCGTGGTTTCAACCTGGTCGATGACTCTGCGGCTCAGCCTGATGTGGATATCGACTGTGCTCCTGCTTGTGCTGTTTGCGCACGGACTGCGTGTCGAGTACCTGCCGATCGAGGCGCTCACCGGCAGCGTCTGGGCGGCGCTCCTCGGCACGGGGGCAATCCTGTCGAGCAGGTTGGCCAGGTGGGGGCACGGCAAGAGTGCCATTGTGCTGCTGTGCGTGGCGGCCCTGGTTGCCTGCGATGTGGCGGTCGTCGTCGATAGTGCGTTGATCTACGACGTGGCCGGTTATTGGACGCTCAACGGTGGTGTCGGCCTGCCGTACTCATACGCGCCGTTGTGGTATCCGGCCTCGCTGCTGCCGTGGTTCGATGTCTTCGGCATCGACCAGACGGCCATCACAGCGGGCGATGTCGAGTGGCAGGCGGAGCACGTCGCTCCTGTGGCCGTGGTGTTGACCATCGCGTCGGCCCTCTTCATCGCCGTCGTGGCGAGGGCGCTGTTCGGGGGTTGGCAGGCCAGCCCGCAGCGTCGGCTGGTACGCACCGATCCCTAATTCAGGGCGTCAGGCCGGCCTGGATCGCCAGGATGGCGGCCCGTACGCGATCGCGGCTGCCGGTCTTGGCCAGCACGTTGGTCACGTGGGTCTTGACGGTGCTCATGGACAGGTAGAGACGTTCGGCGATCTCGTTGTTGTTGAGTCCGGCGCCGATCAGGGCGAGCACGTCGGTCTCCCGAGCGGTCAGCTGGTAGGCCGCCAACTCCACGCGGGTGGCCGGGCCGGTCGCACGGACCCGGTCGAGTACGGCGCCGGTGACCTCGGCGGAGAGGACCGCCTCGCCGGCCGCGACGGTGCGCACCGCGGCGATCAGGTCACGGGCGCTGGAACGCTTGAGCAGGAACCCGCGCGCGCCGGCGGCGATGGCGTCCAGGACGTAGGCGTCGTCGTCGAAGGTGGTGACGACGATGACGGCCGGGGCGTGCGGGATCGTGGCCAGCTCGCGGGTGGCTTGCAGGCCGTCGAGCACCGGCATGCGGATGTCGACGAGGGCGACGTCGATGCGGGAGTCTCGACGTACGGCGTCGAGGAACTGCCGGCCGTCCGCCGCCTCGGCCGCGACCTGGATGTCGGGTTGGGACCGCAGGATCAGGCTGAAGCCGTCCCGGACCAGCTCCTGGTCGTCGGCGATCGCGACGCGGATCACGTGTTCACCACCGGCAGGTTGACCTGCACCACGGTGCCGCCGCCGGGGCGCTGGCCCAGCTCCCAGCTGCCGCCGCGCGCGGAAACGCGTTCCCCGATGCCGAGCAGGCCCGAGCCGCTCGTGGGTACGCGGGGCGGCCCGATGCCGTCGTCGCTGATCCGCAGGCGGACGTGGTCGCCGACGCGGACCAGTTCGACCCAGGCCGACGTGGCTTTCGCGTGGCGGGCGATGTTGGTGAGGGCCTCCTGGGCGATGCGGTAGGCGGTCAATACTCCGATCTCGTCCAGGCCCGGCTCGGGGTCCAGCTGGACCCGCACCGTCACGCCCTGCTGGCGCAGCGGCTGGGCGAGCAGCTCGTCGATGTCGGACAGGCGCGGCGGCGCGCTCACCGCGATCGACGCGTCCGGATCGCGCAGGTGTACGACGAGCGTGTCCAGCTCGCTCAGTGCGGTGCGGCCACTGCCCGCGATCGCCCGCAGGGCCGCCCCCGGGTCGTCACTGAGCTGGCCCGCCTCGGCCTGCACCACCATCGCGGTGACGTGGTGGCCGACCACGTCATGCAGCTCGCGGGCCAGGTTGGTGCGCTGTTCGAGCCAGGCGGCCTGGCCGCGCAGGTCGTCTGTCTCCCGGGTCAGGGCGTGGCCGCGTGACCACGATCGCAACAGGATCGCCAGGAGATAGCCGGCCGTCACGAAGAAGAATGGCTGCTCGTACAGACCTCGCCCGTTGTACAGCGCGGTGGTGAGGGCGCCGGCCGCGCCGACCAAGCCACCCACCCACCCCAGCCACGGGTGTCGGGCCGGGTCCTCGCAGACCGAGACGAACACCAGGCCGGCGGCCGCAAGGCCCAACTGCACCGACTCGCCGGTGCTCACGATCACCACGAACCCAGCGCAGACCGCGAAGACCAGGGTTCGGTAGCGGGGGCGCAGCGCCGTGGCCCCGAGGCCGACCGGCAGCACCAGCCACGCCCAGCCCGACGGCACGGACACGCCGTCCTCGACGGTGGTGACCACCGCGGCGATGATCAGAACCACCGCAGCGTACGCGAGCCGTCGCACTCGCTCGGGGTCGCGCAACCGTTCGCGGATTCCAGTCATCACCCGCACAGTCTCCGCGACCAGCCGGAAGACCGGCCAGTACCCAGGTACCGGATCGGCCGGCACCCCGGTACCGCCCTCGGAACCAGATCGGCACCCCGGCACGTTCCGCGAAAACGCCAGCCGGACGACTCTGCAGAGGTGACTCTCGTCGACTCCCGCGCCGCCATCACCGTCGGCCCGCTTCGTACGGTTCCCAACTACATCACCGCCGTTCGCACGGTAGCCGCTGTCACCGTCGGTATCGTGGCCCTCGTCTCCGGGTCGGTGGCATTGATGGCGGTATCGTACGGTATCTACTGGATCGGCGACGTGCTCGACGGCTGGGCCGCCCGCCGGCTCGGACAGGAGACCCGGGCCGGGGCCGTCTTCGACATCGTGAGCGACCGCGCGTGCACCGCCGTACTCTGCGTGGGCCTGGTCTCCCTCGTGCCGGACGTCGCGGTCGTGGCTCTGGTCTTCCTGCTCTCGTTCCTGGTGCTGGACACCATGCTGTCGCTGGCGTTCCTGTGCTGGCCGGTGCTGAGCCCCAACTACTTCCACCTGATCGACCGGCGGGTGTGGGCGTTGAACTGGTCGCCAGCGGCCAAGGTCGCCAACACCGCCGGCGTCATCGGCGCCATCGCGTTCGGGCAGTACCTGCTCGCGCTGGCCGTCGCCGTCGCCGTCGTCGCGGTCAAGCTGTGGTCGGTCGCAGCGGTGGTCCGGCTGCTCGAACGGGACGGACGGGCATGAGCAGCCTCGCCGAGGCCGTGGTGGCGCTCGGCTACGGTGTCGCCTCGGCGCTCGTCCCGATCGTCAACGCCGAGGCCTACGCCGTGGTCGCCGGGCAACGCGGCGGCCACGCTCTCGTCGCCGTGGTCGCCCTGGCGCTCGGGCAGACCGTCGGCAAGCTGCTGTTGTTCGAGTCGGCGCGTCGCGGGTCGGGGCGACTGGCCCACAAGGTCGCGAAGCGGGGAAAGTCAGGTCGGGCGGCGGCTCGGGCCGCCCGGTGGACCGAACCGATCCGGCGCTGGCTCTCCCGCCGCCGCACCGCCCTACCGACAGTGCTGGCCTCGGCCGCGGTCGGGGTTCCACCGCTGGCCGTCGTGAGCCTCGCCGCCGGCACCGGGGGCCTTCGACGCTGGGAGTTCGCCGTCGCGTGCCTTTCCGGGCGGGTGATCCGTTTCGCAGTGCTCGTCCTGCCAGCGCTGCTGGCCTGACCCCGGCGTCAGAGGAGCCGACCGTCGTGGGCGAGCAGGGCGATCTGGGTGCGGTTGTCGAGATCCAGCTTGGTCAGGATGTGCGAGACGTGGGCCTTCACCGTCGTCACGCTCATCAGCAGCTCGCTGGCGATCTCGGCATTGGAGCGACCCTGCGCGATGGCCAGCACCACGTCGCGTTCCCGGTGTGTGAGCACTGCCAGCCGCTCGTGCGCCTGCTCGTAGGACTCGGCCCCCGACGCGACCCGCTGCATGAGGCGGCGCGTCACGCCCGGAGACAGCATCGGGTTGCCGGCCGCCACCGCTCGGACCGCCTGACTGATCTGCTCGGGCGGGGTGTCCTTGAGCAGGAAGCCGCTCGCGCCGGCTCGGAGGGCTCGCACCACGTGCTCGTCGGTGTCGAACGTGGTGAGCACGATGATCTCGGGTGGCCGGTGGCGGCGGCGCAGGCGCTCGGTGGCGGTGATGCCGTTGACGCCGGGCATCCTGATGTCCATCAGCACCACGTCGGGCAGGTGCCGGTCCACCGCCGTGATCGCCGCGGCGCCGTCGGCGGCCTCGCCCACCACGACGATCCCGTCGGCGCCGTCGAGCATCAGCGTGAGCATTCCCCGGACGAGGGGATCGTCGTCGACGATGACGACCCGGATCGGACCCGTCACGTCGGCCACGGCAGCCACGCGGTGAGGTGGAACCGGCCCGCGGCGTCGACGTGGTGGGCGACCCGACCGCCGGTGAGCGCAGCTCGTTCGGCGAGGCCGATCAGGCCGGTACCGGCGCTGTCGGCGGCACCGCTGTCGGGCGTGGTCGGGTTGCTCACCGCGATGCTCAGGCCGGAGCCGGGCGCGCCGCCGAGCACCAGCCGGACCGGTTGGCCGGCGGCGTGCTTGCGGGCGTTGGTCAGCGCCTCCTGCGCGATCCGGTACGCGGTGCGGCCGACCGTCGGGGGGATCTCGACCGGCGGGCCGAGCGGGTCGTCGACCTCGATCTGCTGCCCGGCGGCCCGCGCCTCGTCGACCAGGCGCGGCAGGTCGGCGAGGGTCTGCCCGGGTGGTGTGTCGGTCGGCGACTCGGTGTCGTCGCTGCGTAGCAGGGTGATGACCTCGCGCAGCTCGTCGAGGGCGTGGTGTGCGCTGGCCCGGATCACCCCGGCCGCGGCGCTGAGCCGCTCGGGCGGCGCGTCCGGCCGGTACTCCATCGCGCCGGCGGCCGCCGCCAGCAGGGAGAGCCGATGGGCCAGCACGTCGTGCATCTCCCGCGCGATCCGGCTGCGCTCCGCCGCCCGCGCCTCGCCGACCCGTCGTTCCTGCTCCTGCTCGGCGCGCCGGGCCCGGTCCCGCAGTGCCGCCAGCAGGGCGTTGCGGGCCTGCGCCCAGGTGCCCCAGCCGAGCAGGGCAGCGTAGGCGATCGTCATCAGCACCAACCGCCACCCGTACGGCAGGCTGGGCACCGGCCGCCAGAGCGCCTGCACCGCCTCGCCCGCCACGCCGACCGCCGCCACCGCCGCCGCCTGCCGAAACGGCCGGTTGCGGGCGATGAACAGCACCGCGAAGCTGGCCACCGGCGTGGCCACCGGAGACAGCGCGACGAGCAGGCCGGCCAGCACGCCACCGATCAACGGTCGGCGGAGGACCACCGGAACGAGGGCCAGGGCGGCCACCGCCAGCGCGACGTCGACGCCGACCAGGCCGGCGGAGCTGGACCGGGTGGCGGACCACAGCATGGTCGCGACGAGGACGCCGACCGCCACGGTCGTCACGACCACCGGGACGGAACGCCACGCCCGCGGCGGCTTGACCTCGCACGTCGCCGCATCCACACCGCGCACGCTACTGGGCTGGCGGCGGGCCGGACCACCTCCTTTGGTAGTACCCCCAGCCGCCAGCGGACGTACCCGCTGCGGCTTCTGGACCGACGCGTCCGACCCGGCCCGGTCCACAGACTCAGACCATGACGAACAACCTTCTCCTGGGACGGGCCGCTGTGGCGGCCGGCGCGATCGTGGTGGCGGTGGTCGAGTTCGCGCTTCTGCACTCGGCGGCCGGTGTCGACCTGGCGGTCAGGTCCGCTAACTCGACCCGGCAGATCACGGTGACCGCGGTCATCGTGGCCGCAGCGGTCGCGGCACTGGCCGGCTGGGCGCTGATCGCGGTGCTGGAACGCCGCACCAACCGCTCTCGCGTCTGGTGGACCTCGATCGCGGGCGCCGTCCTGCTGCTGTCGCTCGTGGTCGGGCCACCGAGTGGCGTCGGCGGGGGAGCGAAGGCCACCCTCGTTCTGCTGCACCTGAGCGTCGGCGTCATCCTCATCCTCGGCCTGCCCCGGCCTCGTCCGAAAGGGGCGAACCGATGACCACGCTGACCGTACGCAAACAGGACGGGGCCTTCGTCCTCGACTCCGGGGCGCGCGCCTCGCTGCGTACCGGCTGGACCTGGCGGTGCGGCGAGATCCGCACCAGCACCGGCCGCTGGACTGTCGCACCGACCGACCGCCGACGCATCGGGTTCGCCTCCCAGGGCGAGCACGGCGTGCCGGTACGGCTCGACCCGCGCCGGTCGCACGTGCCGGGGCCCGGCGGGACGGCCCGCTGGGCGCCCGGTCGCTGCGGCGGTGAGCTGGTACGCGACGGGCACCGCCTCGCGGTACGCCTCCCCGGCCGACGCGGCGGGCCGATCCGCGTCGACGTCACCGGCGAGTGGGCCGAGCTGGAGCTGGTGGTGCTCACCGCCTGTTTCGCGCTGATGAGTCAGCGGCGGCGACGCACCCTGATCGTGATGGCGGTCGTCAGCGCGGGGAGTGGGTGACCGCCCGCCGCCAGGTGGTCCCGCGTCGCTCTAACTCCTCGGCGTCACGCCGGCGCGTACCGGAAGATTTTCCGACCGCAGGCGAGTCGGACCGGCGCGTAGCCGGGGGACTGGTTGGTGGAGGGGCGACGACGTGGCCGCGACGCGTGTCCACGGCGAGCAGCGTGAGGGCGGCCAGCGTCAGCAGCCCGCCGGCGAGCGCCAGCGGGCGTGCCCCCGAGGTGGGCAGGAGGGCGCCGCCGAGCAGTGATCCACCGGCGATGCCGGCGTTGAAGGCGGTGCTGACCCCGGCCGACGCGATGTCGGTGCTGCCCGGGGCCAGTTGCAGCATCCGGTTCTGCACGGCGGAGCCGAACGCCGCGTACGCGAGGCCGATCCCGGCGAGAAGCGCGACCACGCCCGGCTTGAGCGCGCCGAGCGCGTAGAGCCCGAGCAGCGAGGCCGTGCCGATGGCCAGCGGCGTCAGCAGCGAAGCGATCGGTCGGCTGTCCAGGGTCCGGGCCGCGACCAGGGTGCCGACGACGCCTGCCGCGCCGGAGACGAACAGCAGCGGCGCCAGCACCGCGTCGGCGAAGCCGCTGACGTCGAGCAGGAACGGTGTCACGTAGGTCTGCAGCGTCATGAAGCCGCCGATGCCGAGGGCGGTGGCGATCAGCAGGACGGCGAAGCGCCGGCCGTCCGGTGCGGTGCCCCGGGCGGCGCCGCCGGCGGCCGGGGGATAGGAGGGGAGAAGGAGCAGCACCGCGGCGGCGATCGCCACACCGATCCCGGCCAGCACCGCGAACGCCGCGCGCCAGCCGGCTTGCTGCCCGAGCCAGGTGCCGAGGGGTACGCCGAGCACCGGGGCGAGCGTCGCCCCGGTCGCGAACAGCGCCACCGCCCGACCGCGCACCGCGACCGGGAACGGCCCGATCACTGTCGCCGTGGCGACGGACCAGAACAGCGCCTGGGCGAGGGCGGTCACCAGGCGGGAGCCGGCCAGCACGGCGTACGTCGGCGCGAGCGCGGCGGCGGCGTTCGCGGCGGCGAACAGGAGCATCGTGACGCCGAGCAGGTGCCGGCGGGGGACGCGCTGAGTCAGTCGGGTCAGCGGCACGGACGCCAGCACCACCACCACGGCGTACCCACTGACCAGCAGACCCACCTGTGAGCGGGACCGGTCCAGATCGGGTGCCATGCGGGTCAGCAGACCGACGGGCAGCAGCTCGGTCGTGATGAACGCGAACGCGGCGAGGGAGAGCGTGACCAGCACGGCCCTGGCCCTTCGCGGCGACACCTCCGGTGCCATGGCCCACCCCCCATTCCAGTGGGTCACCGTAATCGAGGGCCCGACCCCCGCTCCGCGCGCGGGTCTCTGCTGCCGTCGAACCGGTCGGCTGGCCGGGCCGGTCGCGGCGGTCGGCGACCGGCCCTGTGGTCAGGATCGCGTGCGGAACGGGGCCAGGACGGCGCGGATCTGATCGGCCGCACCCCAGTCGTCGTCGAACTGGGCCAGCACGGCGAGGTGTTGTCGCAGCTGGATGACCGGCATTCGGGCCTCCCAGCCGGCGTCGAGCGAGGTCAGCTCGGCGTAGACCTCGAACATCCGTCGCGCCTCCGGCGGGGGCGAGGTGGACCACACGTGCGCGAGGTCGACCTCGGCCCACACGTACGACACGGCCGGGTCGATCAGCGCCGGCTCTCCGTCCGCGGTGGCCAGGACGTTCTGTGCCCACAGGTCGCCGTGCGTCAGACACGCCGGACGCTCCGGCAGCAGGTCGGGCAGGCGGTCGCAGAGCCGTTCCAGCGCCGAACGGTCCTGGGCGTCGAGCGCCGCCTCGACGCGGGGCTCGTCGAGCCAACGCAGCAGCCGGTGCTCTGCGAAGAAGGCGAAGCCGTCGTCGTTCCACGTGTTGACCTGGCGGCGACGGCCCAGCCAGTTGTCGTGGTGCCAGCCGAAACGGGGATGGGTCGTATTCAGGTGCAGGCGGGCGAGCAGGTGTGCGAACTGTTCCCAGAAGGCCTCGCTGCGCGGCCTCTCGCTCAACACCGACAACACCAGGACGTCCCGATCCGCCAGGATCACCTCGGGTGTTGCCACACCGCCCAGCTCGCGCAGGGCGGCCAGCCCTTCGGCCTCGGCGGCGAAGACGTCGCCGGCCGGCGGGTCGGCGAATGCCTTGACGAACACCGGCGGGGCATCCCGGCGGCTGGCGATGCCCGCGAGAGCCGCGAGCCCGCCGGTCACCGGCTGCACCGCGACGACGTCGCGCATACCGGCCAGGTGCAGACGCTCCAGCAGGGTCACGGGGGGACACTCCTCAGGTCCGGCGTACGGGGTCGTCCGATCCTATGTGGCTAGTCACGATGCGCCCTGGCGGTAGCGGGGGTGTTGGACACTGCGGGGCATGGGTCACGTGTCGGTGGATCAGCAGCAGCTGGAGCGGACCGTCCGGGAGTTCGGCGCTCGGTGGACCAGAGACGCCGCCGACATCGAGGCCTACCTGGCCGCACAGGTCTCCGACGCCAGCCATCGTGAGGTCGTCGGCCCGCTGCGTGCCGCCAGTGGAGCCAGTGGTGTTGTCCGGGTGGGCGGTCGGGAGGTCGCAGCCTGGGGCGACCCGGACGTCCCGGAGATGGCGTTCAGCGTCACCAAGTCGGTCGTGTCGGTGGTGGCCGGCCTGGCCTTCGACGACGGGCTGTTGGTGCCGGACCAGCCGGTGCACCAGGTCGTCGACGTTCCCGAGTTCCGGGGGCCGCACAACGAGCAGATCACCTGGCGTCATCTGCTGCAGCAGTCGAGCCAGTGGGAGGGCGAGCTGTGGGGCAAGCCGACGAGCGTCGACGCGCAGAGTTTCCGCGAGCGGACCGAGGTGCACGGCACACCCCCGGGCCAGGGGTGGGCGTACAACGACGTGCGGATGAACCTGCTCGCGTATGCCCTGACGCTGCTGTTTCGCAGATCGTTGCCGGAGGTGCTGCGGGAGCGGGTCATGGACCCGCTGGGTGCCTCCGACCGGTGGTCGTGGCACGGGTACCGGACGAGCGTCGTCGACCTCGACGGACGCCCGGTCGAGGTGGTCTCCGGTGGCGCGCACTGGGGCGGGGGCCTGATCGTCCCGGCCCGGGACCTGGCCCTGATCGGGCAGCTCTTGCTGGACCGGGGAACCCATGCCGGGACCCGGCTGCTCAGCGCCGAGTGGGTCGACCAGTCCTGGGCTCCGTGCCCGGTCAAACGGGAGTACGGCTATCTGTGGTGGCTGAACGATGAGCAGGTGCCGTGGCCCGGAGCCCCGGCGACCGGCCGCAGCGCCCGGGGCAACGGCGGACGACACCTGCTGTGGGTCGACCCGGCCCGGGAACTCGTCCTCGCCTCCCACTGGACCGAAGAACCGCTCGATCTGATCCGGGAGGCCTCTCGTACCGTCACGAGCCCCACCGGTTGACGGGTCTTGATCCACCGGTGGGCGCGGTCGAGAATCGACGTCGTGGATTTGCCTCAGGACTGGGTTTCGCTGCTGGGCGAGCTCGACCGGCAGGTGTCGTCCGGGCTGCGCTCACCGGACACGGCGGCGTTGCCCGAGCTGATGAGCAGCTATGACGTGCCGGGAGTCAGCATCTCCGTCGGCCACGTGAGCGGGCCGGTGTGGGCGGCAGGGTTTGGCGTCATGGCGGCCGGGACGTCGAGTCCGGTGACCGCGAGCACCGCCTTCGCGGCCTGTTCGATCAGTAAGCATGTCGCGGCGTTCGGCGCACTGCGACTGGTCCAGGCCGGTGTCCTGGACCTCGACGCCGACATCGGCGAGTACCTCACCACGTGGCACCTGCCCGGCCGTGACGACCAGCAGGGAATCACGGTACGACAGCTGCTGGCGCACACCGCCGGGCTGTCCGACACCTGGTACCGCGGCTACGCCGCAGATCGCGCCCCGTCGCTGTTGCAGGTCCTGGAAGGCGGCGGCGCGACGACGACCGCACCGGTTCGGCCGACCCTGTTGCCGGGTAGCCGCTTCCGGTATTCGGGCAGCCACTACTCGGTGCTCCAGCAGCTGATGGTGGACGCGACCGGAACCCCGTTCGAGGACCTCCTGCGTACTCTGGTGCTGGAACCGCTGGCTATGGCCGACAGCAGCTTCGACCAGCAGTTTCCGCACCAGCGACCGGATCAGGTGGCGCATGGTCACCACGGCGGCGGCACCAGGATTCCTGGCGGCTGGCGAACGCAACCGGAGCTGGCCGCGGCCGGGCTGTGGAGCACCCCGACCGACCTGCTCCGGCTCGACCTCGAAATCGCCCGAGCCGTCTCGGGAGGTTCGAAGCTGCTCGACCGGGACCTGGCCACCCAGATGTGGACGCCGCAGATTTCTGGCGGCACCTACGGCCTCGGTACCGAACTCGACGACCGCGCCGAGCGTCGGCGTTTCGGACACACCGGGTTGAACGTCGGCTATACCTGCTTCTCCTACGTGTGGCCGGAGAGCGGCACCGCGGTCGCGGCGATGACCAACTCCGAGGATGGCTGGGAGCTGCTGGTCAGCATCCGCGCCGCAGCAGACCGTCGCTACGCCACCACCAGAATCACCGCCGCGCCGCCTGCCGATGTCACGGGCCGCTACGTGCTGCGGGACGACTACCCGATCGACATCGCGCTCGCCGACGGCCAGCTGACCTTCGCCGCCGCGACCCAGCAACCGGTTGTCCTCCTGATGGACCCGGACGGTCACTACCGACACCCGGACCTCGATCTGGAGATCCGGTTCGTCCGGACCGACGACCAGCCGTACGTCCTCGAACTGCGCCAGGAAGGGGTCACGCAGACCGCGAGGCCAGCAACCCAGCAACCGGAGTAGCCAAGTCTGTCAGGGCCGGTTGTGGACGAACCAGGCGTCACCGGCCGGTAGGGCGACGGCGACCTCCCATCGGCTCAGTTCGAGGTTCGGAGCGAGCGCCTTGAGCTGACCGGCGGCATCCCACGCCTCGTCGCCCGGCGTCGGGCGACGACCCACCTGAAACTGGAGCATGGTGCCCCACGATGCGACCAGGCGGGCGTCCCACCGGTGTCGCCACTGCTCCAGCACCTCGCCGAGCCTCTGCTGATCCTCCAAGTCGAGGGCACCGTAGAAGTCCACCCAGTACGCCGAGCCGCGGACGTCGTTGGTGGGCAGCAACATGAGCAGAACGCTGTCCGGCGTATACCAGTAGTCGGTCTGCGTCACGAGCCGCACGTTGCCGAGCACCTGGGCGTGCAGGTCGGCGTCGGCGAGCAGCCGGTCGTACAGCACCCGCTCCAGCACCGGCAGTGGTGCCGGCAGCACCACATCCGGCACCAGGTCGTTCAGGTCGACGCGGGTCGTGCCACGCGTGTAGAACTCGATCTCGTCCTCGTCGACCTGTTGGTCCTCGCTGTAGTGGCGGTAGGTCAGCCAGGGTTCGGAAGACGCCGCCGCCTCGACGAACGTGCGCAGCTCCGACTCCGACGGACCCTGTTCGGGCTCGGACCGGATCGTCAGTGCGTCGTCGAAGTCGTCGGTGACCATGACGGGCCGGCGTCCGATGACCGGCACCAGCGCCTCGGCGGCCTGCCAGACCTCGTGCAGACGGTCGGGGTCGACGTCGGCGACGAGGATGGTGCCCGACGGGCCGTGCCCGATCGGCAGGCCGGCCAGTGGTGTGCCCAGGAAAGCCGCTTCGATCTGGTTCAGGTCGTCTCGCACGTCCGCAGCTTTCCCGCTCACCCGAAGTGGTCGGCCAGCTTCGTCAGCTTGCTGACGTACGCCGGCCAGTCGTAGTCGTCGGGGATGTTGCTGTTGTTCCGCCCGAGGCCGACCGTCGTGTCGTGTTGTTCGCGCATGATGTCGGCGTGCCCGGCGTGCCGGGCGAGATCGCAGGCCACGTGGATGATGATCCGCTGCAGCGTCACGTCCTGCCGACCTGGCAGCCACCACGGCACCTGCCCCGGAGCGTCGAGCGGTAGCTGGTCGATCGTCTGGTCGGCGAACGCGCCGACCCGGCGATACAGGTCGATCAGCCCGTCCTTCGTCTCGTCCTCACGGGCGTACCAGTCTGCCTGCGGGTCCTCGTCGAATGCCGTCAGGGGGACCAGCTCGTCGGGCGTCGGGAATTCGCGACCGAAGGTGGGCCCGAAGTAGCCGGCTTCGACATTGAGGCAATGCTTGACCAAGCCCAGCAGGTTGTTGCCAGTCGCCGTGCGGGGCAGCCGGACCTCCCGTTCGCTGAGCCCGTCGAGTTTCCAGATGAGGTCTTCGCGGTTCCCCCGGAGGTAGTCGTGCAGCGCGGCCTTCGCATCGCTCAGATCAGACATGCGCGCCAGTCTTCCCTATCCGCCGGGCCCTCGGCGGGCCGGTGCCGGGCATCAGACTGCCGCGCCCGGATGCCCTGCGGCTTGTCAGGTGGGGCGGGGCAAGGCGCCTTCCGGGGCGGGTGGAGGCACTATCGTTCTGGCGTGCACATCCGTTTTGACGTCCCCGCCGATCCCGCCTACCCGAGCCGGGTGGCCGCCGCGCTCGGCAACGTCCGGCTACGCAGATTCGGCTACATCGGAGCGGTTCTGACGGCGGTCGGGGTCATCGGTCTCGTTGTCTCGCGGGGGGTCGGGTGGGGCGAGCGGAGTTCGCCGCTGTGGACCGCGCTGGTCGTGGCCGGCGTGCTGTCGATGCTGTACCGGCCGTGGGTGCTGGCGCGCGCCCGACGCCGTTCCGGTAGCTACGCCGTCGACGGCGCCTACGACATCACCGAAGACAACATCATGATGCGCAGCGGCTCGGAGTCCGGCGGCATCGCCTGGGACGGGGTCGCCCAGGTGCGGGACGCCGGAGATTTCTGGGTCGTGTACGTCGGCCGAATGCCGGCGACCGTGATCCCCCGCTGGCTGATGTCCGCCGAGGATGCCGAGACGTTGCGCGCCCACATGACCGAACGAGGGCTGCTGCCCAGTCGCTGAACTCGGCTGCCGCAGGCCGTCGGGGGATCGGACTACCGCCTCCGAGTCGGTCGCGAGGGGGCACCGAGGAGCACCTCGTACTGGCAGAGAGCATCGTTGGTGCCGGTGTGCCGGAAGCCGGCCCTTTCGAGGGTCCGCCGGGAGGCGACGTTGTCGCCGGTGGTCTCGGCGACGACGCAGGACAGTCCGTGTGCGGTCGCGAGGTCGAGCAGGGCGGCGAGCGCCTCCGCCGCGTAGCCGTTTCCCCGGGCTGACGGGGCGAGGCCGTAACCGACCTCGATGCGTCCGTTCTCCGGCCGACCCTTGAAACCGATTCCACCGATGGCCTTTCCGTCGGCGGTGCGGGTGATCCGGTAGTGCCCGAGCGGACGTCGATCGCCGTAGGCGGCGGTGGCGGCGAGAAAGCCCCGCACGCCGAGGACGTCGCCGTCGAAAGGGAAGTCCTCGGCCCAGTCGTCCCCGGCCCCGGCACGCCGCCCGACGATGCGTTCACCCTCTGCGGTGTCGATGGGGTGCAGGCGCAGTCGCGGCGTACGAAGTTCGGTCACGGGCAACAGAGAAGCAGCCCTCAGAAAACAGCACAAGCCGATTTACGCGCCGGCACAGGCCCGCTTCGCGGAATCGAACCTCCGTGTCCGCATCCCCGCCCCTGATCGTCTGCGGCTACCTATCCTCGACTGGGATGCACCAAGCCGAGTAATGGCCGTCGGCCCGACGGCTCACAGGAGGCCGTCATGAGCACCAAGGATCGACCTCAGGGGATCAGCCCCACAGCGGTGGAGTCAGCACCAGGGCTGTGGCGGATCGATCTGCAACGGCACGACCTGAGCATCCCCGGGCGAGAGGTCATTCAGACTCGGGTGGAGTTCACTCCGGATTCGCCACCGTTCAAGCATTTTCACCCCGGCGAGGAAATCATCTGCGTTCTGCAGGGAACGCTCGAATATCGGCTGGAGGGGCAGCCGCCCATGGTGTGCAATCCCGGCGACGCGCTCACCGTCCCATACGGTGTGCACCACCAGGCCCGCAACGTTGGCGACGGCATCGCTGTCGAACTGGCCACGTACGTCGTCGAGAAGGGGAAACCACTCCTCATCAAGGTGGAGTGAGATCTCCACGGCCGGCCGTTGATCACCGCCGACGGGGCTGAAGCGGCGGCCGGGTCCACGCCGCACCGTTTACGCGATTGGCGCCTCGGGCAGAAGGCACACCATGACGAATGAACGGGTCAGGTCTGTCGGTGGCTACACCATGCGGATTCTCGGCGTCGTCTTCATCGTCGGCGGGGCGTTCCTGCTCAAGCGCTCGGGCGCAGCGGGCCAGCGCGTCACCCCTACCGTCTAGCGCCAGGACCAGGGGTACGGAAACAGCGGCGGCGGCACGAACCCTAAAGTGAACGGATGTCAGTCAAGCAGGTGCAAGTGACTTTCGACTGCGCCGAGCCTGTGCGCGTCGGTCGTTTCTGGTGTGAGATGTTGGGGTACGTCCCGCCGCCACCCCCGGAGGGGTGCGCCACCTGGGACGACGTCAGTTCCGAGCAGGGTTCGTGGTTCGCGTGCAGTGACCCTACGGGGGTGGGTCCGCGGCTGTACTTCCAGCGGGTGCCCGAGGGCAAGGTCGTCAAGAACCGGGTACACCTCGACGTGCGGGTCGGCACCGGGCTCGTGGGCGAAGAGCGGCTGGCCGCCCTTGAGGCCGAATGCGCGCGGCTGGTCCCGCTCGGCGCTGTACGCGGGCAGTTGTTGCTCGCCGACGGCGAGAACGAGTCGTGCCTCAACATGCAGGACGTCGAGGGCAACGAGTTCTGTCTCGACTAGTGCTGCCTGCCGCGCGTCTCCTGAGTGCGGCCGAGGCTGATGGGGGCCGGGCGAGCGTCGCCCGGCCCCCATCATTCGAGCTCGCTCAGCCCAGGTACTTCTCCCACGGGCCGGTGATGGCCAGGGTGAGGCCCGGGTCCTGCATGTTGACGAAGAGCACCTTGCCGTCCGCGCTGAAGGTCGGCCCGCAGAACTCCGAGTCGTTGAGCTGGTTGCGGGCGATCGCGTAGGTGGGCCCGCCCGGGATCGTGCTGAGCACGTGCGAGGCGCCCGAGCCGTCCTCGGCGAGCACGAGGCTTCCCCACGGGGTGACGGTCACGTTGTCCGGGCCGTCGAAGGTGAGGTCGGTGTACTTGACCGGCGCACCCTCCTCGGAGGCGGTCTGGTGCGGGAAGTACGTCACCAGCTGGATGGTCTGGTTCCGGTAGTTGTAGAACCAGACCATTCCGTCGTGCGGCGCCGCGTCCGCCGGCAGGTCACCCTCGTCCCAGGCGTACGAGTTGACCACGTACACGCCCTCGTCGGTGGCCCACACGCCCTCGAACTTGCGTCCGCGGGTGACCTGGCCGTCGGCGAACTGCTCGCGTACCGACCTGGTGCGCGCGTCGCGGTCCGGCACCTCGATCCAGCGGACCGGGAAGGGGCGGCCCAGCTGGGCGGAGGTCAGGTAGGCGACGTCCGGCAGCACCGAACCGTCATCCATGATGATCTGCATCGCGGCGAGGACGCCGGCGTTCGGTGCGAGGCGGGTGAGCACGCCCGGGCCCAGCTTGACGCCGTGTGGCGCCGTCCAGCGGTAGAAGAGGCCGTTGGGCTCGTCGGCGTCCTCCGAGAGGTAGATCCGGGTGCGGTCCTTGTCGACGGCCAGGGCCTCGTGGGAGTAGCGGCCCAGGCACTTGATCGGCTTCGGGTCGGCGCTGCCGTCGGCCCACACCTCGAAGACGTAGCCGTGGTCCTTCTGGTAGACGCCGGACCGGTCGCCCTCTTCCCACTTGTCGCCGGCCCGGTCCTCGGTCTCCTCGCAGGTGAGCCAGGTGCCCCAGGGGGTCGGTCCGCCGGCGCAGTTGGAGATAGTGCCGGAGAGCGCCACGAACTCACCCAGGTTGCGGCCCGAGAGGTCGGTCTTGATCACGGTGCAACCGCCGGCGTCAACGGCGCCCGCGTCGTAGACCGTTCCCTTGACGTGCGGCACGCCGAACTCGGCGCCCGGGTCGATCTCGTGGTTCTGGATCAGGGTGTACCGGCCGTGGCCGGCGTCGTAGACGGCCATGCCGTCGTGGTCCGACGGGGTGGTGCCCTGGCCGCGGTCGAGCCGGGTGACGCCGGTCCGGGTGATCACGGTGTAGCTGAAGCCCTTGGGCAGGGCCAGGATTCCCTTGGGGTCGTCCACGAGCGGCGGGAAGGGCACGTTACCGGGCTTCACCGGCGGGTGCGGCCGGGCCGGGCTGGCCTGGGCCAGGGACGGCAGGCCGCCCGCGACGGCAAGGCCGACGCCGGCGGCGGCGCCACTGGCGAGGAAGGTACGACGAGAGGAAGGCACGTGGATCAACTCCTGGTCAAGACGTAGTGCGACGACTGGCAGCCAACTCCTTCGGGCGGACAGCGACACGTCACCCGTGGGAGCGGGCGGTGACATCGGAGTGAAGAGTCAGGGTCGCGCACGCGTCGCCGAGCCGGTCGGCTTGACCTTGACGCTGCGTCAACCCTCCATGCTGCCGCCATGAGCAATTCGCACCCAACAGCTCAGGCCGAGCAACCCGCGATCCGCATGCACGGCCTGGAGAAGTCGTTCAAGCAGCTGAAGGTGCTGCGCGGCGTCGACATCGACGTCGCGCGGGGCAGCATCTTCGCCCTGCTCGGCTCCAACGGTGCCGGCAAGACCACGGTGGTGAGGATCCTGGCCACGCTCCTCAGGGCCGACGGCGGGACGGCCCGGGTCGCCGGCTTCGACGTGGCGACCCAGGCCGCCGACGTACGGCAGTCGATCAGTCTCACCGGGCAGTTCGCGGCGGTCGACGAGATCCTCACCGGGCGGGAGAATCTGGTCCTGGTCGCCCGGCTGCGGCACCTCAGGGAGCCTGGTGCGATCGCGGACGACCTGCTGAGGCGCTTCTCCCTGACCGAGGCGGGCGCTCGGAGGGTGCGGACGTACTCCGGCGGCATGCGTCGCCGTCTCGACATCGCGATGAGCCTGATCGGGGACCCGCCGGTCATCTTCCTCGACGAGCCGACGACCGGGCTGGACCCGGAGGCGCGCATCGAGGTGTGGCAGGCGATCAGGGAACTCGCCCGTGGCGGCACGACGGTGCTGCTCACCACCCAGTACCTCGACGAGGCCGAACAACTCGCCGACCGGATCGCGATCCTCCATGAGGGACGGATCATCGTGAACGGCACCCTCGACGAGCTCAAGCAGCTCCTGCCACCCGCCGAGATCGAGTACGTCGAGAAGCAGCCAACCCTCGAGGACGTCTTCCTCACCCTCGTTGGCGCCAAGACCGAGAAGGAACAACGATGAACAAGCATTTCCTCGGCGACACCACAGTTCTGCTGGGACGCTCACTGCGCCACATCGCCCGCAGCCCGGACACCATCATCACGACCGCCGTCATGCCGATCGCCTTCATGCTGCTGTTCGTCTACGTCTTCGGCGGCGCGATCGAGACCGGCTCCGACTCGTACGTGAACTATCTGCTCCCCGGCATCCTGCTCATCACGATCGCCTCGGGCATCTCGTACACCGCCTTCCGGCTCTTCCTGGACATGCAGGGCGGCATCTTCGAACGGTTCCAGTCCATGCCGATCGCACGATCCTCGGTGCTCTGGGCGCACGTGCTGACCTCGCTGGTCGCCAACCTGGTCTCGTTGGTCGTCGTCGTCCTCGTCGCCCTGCTCATGGGCTTCCGCACCGGCACGAGCGTGCTGGGGTGGCTCGCCGTCGCTGCCATCCTGGTGCTGTTCACCCTGGCGCTGACCTGGATCGCCATCATCCCCGGCCTCACCGCTCAGTCCGTGGACGGCGCGAGCGCCTTCTCGTACCCCCTGGTCTTCCTGCCGTTCGTCAGCTCGGCTTTCGTGCCCACCGCGTCGATGCCCGGCCCGGTGCGCGCCTTCGCCGAACACCAGCCGGTGACCGCCATCGTCAACGCGATCCGAGACCTCTTCGCGCAGGAGCCGGTCGGATCGGGCATCTGGACCGCCCTCGCCTGGTGCGTCGGCATCCTCGTGGTGGCCTACCTCTTCGCCAACCTGACCTACCGCCGCAAGATCTCCTGAGCTGGATTCGAGTGGGGCCGAGCGACGTGAGGGGCAGGATCAGGGCATGCTGACGATCAGCCAACTCGCGGCGTACGCCGGCGTCACCGTGCGGGCGGTGCGGCACTACCACCAGATCGGCCTGCTGCCGGAGCCTGAGCGGGACGCCTCGGGCTACCGGCGGTACAGCGCGGGGGCGGTGGTGTCTCTCGTCAGGATCCGGATTCTCGCCAACGCCGGCGTGCCGCTGTCCCAGATCGGTCAGATGCTGGAGGCCGACGCGTCGACCTTCGCGGCAGCGGTCGAGGAGATTGACAGGCAACTGGGCGACGAGATCGCACGACTGGAGGCCAGCCGGAGGCAGATCGCGCAACTCGCCGCCGGGGATCGGCTGGCGCTCGCACCAGAGGTGATCACCTACCTCGATCGGCTCCGGGACATCGGCGTCTCCGAGCGGGTGGTGGCGGGTGAGCGGGATAGCTGGATCCTGATGTCGGCTCGCTGGCCCGATCGCGTCCGCGAATGGATGCCCGGCAAGACCGCGCAGCTCGACGACCCGCAGCTCATTCGGCTCTACCGGATCCTGTCGGAGATCTTCGAGAGCGACACCGGCGACGACGCGCGTCTGGTGGAGGCCGCCGACATTCTGGCCAGCCTCGCCGAGCAGGCATACCGCTCTGGCGAGATCGACCTCGGTGAGGTGGCGCAGGACGATCTACCGTTCGACCTGCTGGACGCGCTGGCCGTCGAGGCGGACCCGCGGGTGCAGCGACTACTGAATTTGATGCGCGAGCGTGGCTGGGATGGTCTGGCCCGGCTGGAGCGGCTGGCAGAGCCACCCACCTGATCGACTGTCAGCTCTGTTGGTAGTTGACCGCGGCGCTCAGCGTCCCGCTGCCGGGGCCGGCTGAGGTCGGCGATCCGCGGAGGTGTCGGGTGTGTCGCGCCACCAGTGGCGGGACGCCAGCGCCGCCAGCCCGGCGCCGACGGCGTTGAGCAGGACGTCGTCCACCGACGACACCCGGTCCAGCCGCAGGACGTACTGCGCGGTCTCGACCAGGACCGAGCAGCCGGCCGCGAGGACCAGAATCCGCGGCACCGATGCCAGCGCCGGGAACCGCAGCGGGGCGAAGAACCCCAAGGCCGCGAAGACCAGCAGGTTGCCGACGACCTGGACCGTCGCCGTCAGCGGCCCTCCGTCAGAGAAGATCGTGAGCAGGTCACGCAGCGGCACCACTGTCACCCGACCGGAGACGGCGCCGGCCTGGTCACCCGGCAACATGATCATCCACACCCACGGCACGGTGCCGTAGACGATGCCGACGTCGGCCAGCGACGTCCGCCACGCCGACGTGGTGCCGGCGGCACGTCGGCGGCGTGCCAGGGCCCATACCGCCAGCGCGGCCAGCGGCAGGACGACCACCGTGATGAGGACGACGCCGTTGAACGTACCGAGCCAGCCGTGCCAACCCTTGACCATGCGACCCCCGCTGTTCGCCGAGCCCCGAAACCTACAGGGCCGGGGTCGCGGGCGATCGCCCGTTCGTGACACCCGCACCCACTCGCTCGCCGGGCGGCCACCGGAGCGGGCGCTCGGGGCGATCGTGCTGATCGCCGCCCCGTTCATCGGTGCTGGCGGCTGGGCCGGTGACCGCCGGTCATCCAGGTCAGGGCGGATGCGGTTTTGAGCGGTATACCTCAGAGGCATAATTATGCCTCTGAGGTATACCGCTCCTTGGCGGATCGACAGGGCGGGCCAGCCGAGCGCACGGTGCAGGCTGCCAGGCAACTCACTGTCGTGCCGCGCCCGGCGGCGCTGCGGGGGGCGGTACGACGGACCGATCGGGCGGTGGGTCAACTGCGGGTGGACCACCGCTGGTTGGTGCCACCGTTGCAGGCCCAGAGGATGAGCTTGGTGCCGTTGGCGGTGGCGGCGCCGTTGGCGTCGAGGCAGAGCCCGGACTGGACGCCGGTGATGGTGCCGTTGGAGTTGAGGTTCCACTGTTGGTTGGTGCCGCCGTGGCAGTCCCAGATGATGGCCTGGGTGCCGTTGGTGGCGCCCTGGCCGGAGGCGTCGAGGCACTTGTTGCCGTACACCTGGAGTTGTTTGCCGGCCGTGTAGGTCCAGCGCTGCGCGGTGTTGCCGGTGCAGTCCCAGAGTTGGACCTGGGTGCCGTTGGTGGTGCTGCCGTTCGGTACGTCGATGCAGCGGCTGGACTGGGCACCCACGACCTGGACGTTCTGTTGCGGGTTGCCGCCGCCGGCCGGCGCGTAGGCGGCGGCGTTGATGTTGGCCTGGACGGCGTTCTCGGTGGCCGCCGTCGGGTAGCCGGACGTCAACACACCCTCGAAGAAGGTGCCGCGACCGGTGATGCTGTTGTCACCGCCGATGCCGAGCAGGATGGCGCCTTCCTTCTTCATCGGGTGGTAGCCGTTGGGGCGTGGCCCGTCGAAGTAGGTCGTCAGGCTGCCCGACTGGGCGTTGCCGCCCCGGATCGCCCAGTGGTTCGGTTCGCCCTTGACCATGGCGGTGACGAAGCGGTGGTTGATCGACGCGATGTTGTTGTAGCCCGCGTTGACTCCGGAGAACAGCCCCCACTCCAGATCGGCCATGATCCAGGGGCCGGCTCCCGCCCCGTAGCCCCACTGCTTGTTGGCGCCGAAGTAGACGGTCTCCATGATGGCGCGTTCGTCGGCGAGGTTGTTGGTCTGCGCGTTGCCGTAGTCGAAGCAGCACCACTGGTTGTAGTGCGTGCCGTCGACGACCGCGTAGATGCCCTCGGGCTGGTCGCCGGTCGCGACACCGTTGGTGTTGTTGTTGCGGTAGCCGGTGCCGGGGGCGATGTAGACGCCGTACGCCTTCTGGCCGCCGACGGTGACCGGTGCCGCCTTCGCGTCGGCGAGGTTGTCGAATCCGCCGGGAGCGGGGCCGACGAAGTAGCCGGGGGGCGCCTGGGTGAGGCGGTTGTTGCGGCCGGACTGGTCGTAGATGATCGTGATGACGCAGTTGGTGTTCGCGCAGAACGTGTCCTGGGTGGCGGCGTTGGCGTAGCCGCCCTCGCTGAGCACACCGACGTCGCGGGTGGTGTTGTCCGACGATCGTCGGACCTGGTAGAGCGGGCCGTTGTACGCGCCGTACAGCGCGCGGGTGGTGCTGTGGGCAGCCACGCACGGCGTGCCGCCGGAGGCGTAGATGTCACACGGACCCGTGCCGGCGGCGTGGGCGACGCCCGGCGCGTCCGAGACCACATAGGCGCCAGCGCCGACGACGAGGACGAACAGGGTCCCGGCGGCGGCCGTCAGGCGACCCAGTTTTCTCTTCACGTTCATCGGATCCTTTCGGTGCGATGGTGGGGGCGGGGAATTGACGTCACACGTCATACCTGTGACATTAATGGTCGTCCATCTATTGGCGCTAGTTGGAACGCGTTGGTCATCGATCGATGAGCCTGAGGACGGATATGCTGGTCGGCGGAGCAAGGTGCGTCCCCGTGTCGGGGCAAAAATCGATTCGAGGGCGATTGATGAACATCGGGGAAATCGCTCGCCGGGCGGGGGTGTCCCGCAGCACCGTCTCCTACGTGCTCAGCGGAAAACGCAGCGTGTCGGAGGCGACCCGGCAACGGATCCAGTCGGTCATCGACGAGTTGGACTACCGGCCGAACGCCAGCGCCCGTGCTCTCAAGGAGGGGCGTACCCGCACCCTCGGGCTGGTCATCCCGCCCGCGAGCCAGCGGTTGACCGACATGCAGCTGGGCTTCGTCGCCAGCGTCGTCGAGGCCGCCGCCCGCCACGACCTCGACGTGCTGCTGTCCCCCTCCGGTGGCGACCATGACCGGTCGTTCGAGCGGATCGTCACCGGGCGTCGGGTGGACGGCGTGGTCCTCATGGAGATCCGGTTGGCGGACGACCGGGTGACCCGGCTGACCAAGGCCGGGCTGCCGTTCGTCACCATCGGCCGGACCGCCGAGCCGCACGGGATGAGCTGGATCGACATCGACTACGCCGGGCTGATCGCCCGGTGCGTGCAGCACCTGGCCGACCTGGGGCACCGGCACGTGGCACTCGTGAACCGGTCCGCCGAGTTGGTGGCCGCCGGGTACGGCCCCAGCCATCGCGCGCTGACCGGCTTTCGTGCGGCGGCGGCGGAACGGGGGTTGACCGGCGTGGAGGTCTGCAGCGGCGACGACACCGCCTCCGGCGAGGCGTGTATGGAGCAGCTGCTCGCGACGCACCCGGAGGTCACGGCGGTGGCCACCATCAACGAGGCCGCACTGCCCGGAATGCAGCGCGCGTTGACCGGCGCCGGGCTGTCAGTGCCACGCGACTTCTCCGTCACCGGAGTCGCCGCGCAGCACTGGGCGGAGGATTTCCGCCCGCCGCTGACCGCCGCCGACGTGCCGATGGTCGAGATGGGCGCCGAGGCGGTGTCGCTGCTTCTGGAGATCATCGCGGCTCCCGGCGCCGTGCCACGACACCGCCTGTACAGCCCGCCCATCTCGTTGCGTTCCAGCACCGGCCCGGTCCGGGGCCGCTGATCCGACAGGACTACCCGCCCCAGACCCGCCGTTCCTCCTGGGCGGCGGCGAGGATGAGGTAGCTGCTGGCGGTCCAGGTGTAGGCGCGGTCCCGCAGCCCGGTGCCGGTCTCGGCGTCGAAGTTCTCCGCGAAGCCGGACTTCTCGCACAGCGCGAGGAACCGCCGACTGATGTCGTCGGCGATCCTGGTCTGCCCGGCCCGGCGGAGGCCGTCCTCGACCAGGACGGTGGAGGGCGCCCAGATCGGGCCACGCCAGTAGCCGTCGGCGAGGTAGTGGGCCGAGTCCGTCGGCTCGGTGGCCAGCCCGTGCGTGGTCAGGTGGCTTTCGACGCCGCGCGCCAGCGCGGCGGCGACCGGGGCCGGCAGGTCGGCCCCGAGCGCGACGGGCATCAGGTCGAGCAGGCTGCGGCTGGCTCGCCGGTGCCCGGTGTGGGGGTCCCGGGCGCAGAAGCGTTCACCGTCCCACAGGTCGCGCAGCATGGCCCGATGGATCCGGTCGGCCTCCCGGAACCAGCGGGTGGCGGGCTCACCCAGCTCGGTGGCGAGGTCGGCGAGGCAGCGAAGCTGCGAGACCAGGAACGCGGCGAGGTCAGCCGTCTCGAGGACCCGGTTCTCGTCGAAGGTGGTGGCGTTGTCCCAGCCGCTGTCGTTGCCGTGCTGGTAGTGCGGCAGGTCGTGGCCGGGGGCGCGTCGCGCGTCGAGCCAGAACCCGGTCCAGCGGGTGAGCCGGTCGTACGTCTGCGCCAGCGCCGCCCGATCCGGCGGCTGGGGAAGGCGTCGGCGCAGGTGCCGGAGGGCCCATCCGTGGATGGGGGGCTTGACGTAGTTGTGCAGCACCTCGGAGTGGGTGACCGAGTCGGGGAGGGCGCCGGCCTCGTCCTGGTGGTCGAAGGGCAACTGGAACTGGTGCCAGGCCAGCTCCGGCTCGCCGGCCGCCAGGGCGATCGCGTTGAAGCAGTGGTCCCAGCTCCATACCTTGTCCATCCAGTGCTTGGACATCAGGACGGCCGGCCGGGTGACGAAGCCCGCCGGGGCGACAGTGGCCGACCACAGGACGTAGGCGGCCAGCTCGGCGGCCGGGGTCTCCGGGCCGCGCCAGGGCGCGATCGCGTCGACGAACGCGGTGAACTCCGCGAACCGGTCGCGGCACAACTGCTCGAAGGTGACGGCTCCGACGTACGGGCGGCGGGCGGTGGCGTACTCCTCGATCGCGATCTCCCAGGGCTGGTCGCCGCGAAGGTCCAGGGACCGGTCGGCGGTGCCGAGCGCCTGCGCGCCGTCGGTCCGCAGCAGGGCGCCGGAGAGCACCGTGATCCGGTAGCGGCGACCGGTCTCGTACGAGGTGAACACGTGTGATCCGTCGACCGGATCGGCGTACAGGTAGGTCCCGCTGAACGGGGTGAGGGTGTGCGCGGCCGCTGCCACCCGCAGGCCGAGCCGGTGGCCTCGGATCCGCAGGGTGTCCGGCCCGTCGTAGACGGCCTCGATCCGGTCGGCTCCGTTGCGCCAGGTCAGCAGCGCGGGCGTGGCGACGACTGTGGTGCCGGCAACGGTGGGGGTGAGCCGCAGTACGGGGTGCAGCCCGGTCTGGTGGGAGACCAGGTGCAGATCGTCGGCGTACGTCTTCTCGGCTACCACCGGGGAGATGTTGAACCAGGATCCGCGGTAGCTGAAGGGGATGTCCTGGATTCCGAACTCCGGACCGGACGGGGCGGCGGTCATGGGTGGCGGGTGCCTTTCTGTGGTGCGGGTGGTCAGTCCTCGACCGCCGCGGATGGTCAGTCCTTGACGGCGCCGGCGGTCACGCCCATCGAGACGTACCGCTGGGCCAGGATCAGCAGCACGGCGGCGGGGATCGAGGCGACGACGGCGGTGGCCATGATGGCGTTCCACTGCTGGTTGTTGTTGCCGATGTAGTGGTAGATGCCGAGGGTGATCGGCTGGTGGTCGCCGCCGCCGGCCAGGGTCGAGGCGAAGATGAAGTCCGACCAGGACCACAGGAACGCGAAGAGCGACACCGTGACGATCGAGTTGCGGCTGACCGGCAGCACGACCGACCAGAAGGTCCGCAGCCGACCGGCGCCGTCGACCACGGCGGCCTGGAGCAGCTCGTCGGGGATGCCGGACATGAACGCCGTGAAGATCAGGACAGCGAACGGCACCGCGAGCGTCGTGTCGGCCAGGATCAGGCCGGGCAGCGTGTTGAGGACGCCGAGGGTGAGGTAGATGGCGTAGAAGCCCATCGCCATGATGATCCCCGGGATCATCTGCGCGATCAGCAGCAGGAAACTCAGCGCCGGCCCGCCGGGTGGCCGGAGCTTCGCCAGCGCGTAACCGGCGGGCGCGGCAAGCGCCACGGTCAGCGCCACAGTGCCGAGGCCGACCAGGAAGCTGGTGCCGAGGTACGGCAGTTGCTGGTCGAGCACCGCCCGGTAGCCGTCCAGGGTGCCGTTGGTGGGGAAGAGGTGCGGGGGACTGGCCCGCATGTCCTGGTCCCGGGTGAAGGACACATTGATCATCCAGTAGACGGGGAAGAGCATCAGCCCGGTCAGCACCAGGCCGACGCCGGTCTTCCACCAGGCCCGAGGCGTCGAGGTGGTCATCGCAGCTGCTGCCTCCGCTCGATCCGGATGTAGACGAGGCCGGCGATCAGAGCCAGCACGATGAGCAGGTTCCCGATGGCCGCGCCCGGGCCGAACTCGGGCAGCAGGTTGCCGAAGCCGAGCCGGTACGACCAGGTGGCGAGCGTTGCCGAGGAGCCGGTCGGGCCGCCCTTCGTCATGATCCAGATGATGTCGAAGACCTTCAGCGTGTAGATCAGCCCCAGCAGCAGCGTGATCAGGGAGACGGGACGCAGCAACGGGAAGGTGATTCCCCAGAACCGTTGCCACCCCGTCGCGCCGTCGAGCGCGGACGCCTCGTACATCTCGGTCGGGATCGCCTGTAGGCCGCTGTAGAGCACCACCAGGTTGAACGGGATGCCGATCCAGACGTTCGCGATGATCACCGAGGTGAGTGACCAGCCCGGCGAGGTGAGCCAGTTGACCGGGTCGATCCCGACGACGCCGAGCGCCGCGTTGACCAGCCCCGAATCGCTGTTGAGCAGCCACGACCAGGTCGACGCCGAGACGATCAGTGGCAGCAGCCACGGTACGAGGATCAGCGCCCGCAGCGTGCGCGACAGCGGGAAGTGCTGGTGGAAGAAGAGGGCCAGGGCCATGCCGATGGTGAACTGGAAGGTGAGCGAGGCCGCGGTGAAGACCAGTGTGTGCGTCAGCGTCGGCCCGAACGCCGGGTCGGTCAGGACCGTCCGGTAGTTGTCGAGGCCGGCGAAGGGCGCCCCGCCCTGCACGAACGAGCGGACGGTGTACTCGCGCAGACTCAACTCGACGTTGCGGTAGAGCGGGTAGGCGTAGAAGGCAGCCAGGTAGATGGTCACGGGTGCCAGGAAGCCCCACGCCCACCATCGGCTGGGCCGGCGGGCACGGGACGGGGGAGGCCCGGGTGGAGCGGCGCTCGCCGCCCCACCCTGGTCCCGTACGGCGGTGGAGGTCTCTGTCGTGGAGGGCATGGTGTCGGTTCGGATCGCTTACCTGGTCGAGGCGGCGGTCTGCGCGGCGGCCAGTGCCTCCTGTGGCGACTTTCCGCCGCTGAGGGCCGACTGCACAGCGGTCCACAGCGCTTCGGAGATCTTCGGGTACTTCGTGCCGAGGTTGTCACCGGTGCGACCCTTGGCTGCCCGGACCGCCTCCACCCAGACCTTGAGCTTGGGGTCCGCGGTGGCCTGTCGCTCCTGTACGGCGGCGACGGGCGCGACGTAGGAGAGGGTGGTGTCCGTGGTGAGGAGGTTGTCGGCGTTGGTCAGGCAGGTGACGAGCTTCTGCGACGTCTCGTACCGGCCGGTCTTCTTCTGCACCGGAATGGAGACGAACTCACCGCCGGTGGGCGCCGGGGCCGGGCCGCCCGCGCTGGCCGGGATCGCGATCGTCCCGTACGAGAAGCCGAGCTTCTCCGCGTTGGCCAGTTGCCAGGTGCCGTTCTCGGCGAACGCGTAGTCGCCGGTGGCGAACTCCTGCCAGCTCGTGGTCTGGGTGTTGTTGATGACGGAGTTCGGGGCGTGGCCCTGCTTGAGCCAGTCGGTCCAGAGGGTCAGCGCGGACACCGCCTGCGGCGAGTCCAGACTGGTCAGTTGGGCGCCCGATCCCCAGAACCAGGGCAGGAACTGGAAGCTGCCCTCCTCGGTGCCGATCGCGGAGAAGGTGATGCCCTTCTTCCCCTTGGCCTTGACTTTGGTCAGTGCCGCGGTCAGTGAGGTCCAGTCCTTGACGGCGGCGGGATCGACGCCGGCGGCGGTGAGCAGATCCTTGTTGTAGTAGAGGGCGAGGGTGTTCGCCCCGATCGGCACCCCGTAGGTCTTGCCGTCGCTCTGGCCGGCGCCGAGCAGGTTCTTCTCCATGGCCGAGACGTCCAGCTTGTTGTCGTCGGTGGTGGTGAGCGCGCCGGCTTCGGCCAGAGTGGAGATGACCGGGTTGTCCACGATCAGCACGTCCGGTGAGTTTCCCTGTTGGGCGGCGAGCAGCGCCTTGTTGGTCAGGTCGGTGGTGTCGTAGCCGGTCCGCTCGACAGTCACCCCCGCGGAGGTGCCGCACTTCTTGAGCAGCGCTACCCATTCGGAGTCGTCGGCGAACTGCGGATACGGGTCCCAGACGAGGTACGCGCCACCGTCGGCGCCACTGTCGGCGGACGACGAGCAGGCGCTGCCGGTCACTGCGGCGAGAGCTATCACGGCGACGGCGGCCAGGCGCCGCCGACGACTGAGTCCGGTCATGTGGTGCCTCACTTCAAATCGATCGTCAGGTGGGGTGTGTCGGTTGATCGTCGCGGGTTGGACCAGTCCAACTATGAGGCGAATCGATTCGACGAATCGGTTCGCCCGAAGATAGGTCTGGCCATACCCGGGGGTCAAGGGTCAGTTGGCCGCGCCGGGAGGTTCGCTGGGCAACATGGGCGTCACCGCGCCGTCATTTCATTGACATGGTTCAGTTCCCGGTCCTACGATCCGTGCGAATCGATTCGCAAGTGCTGCCCTCCGGAGAGCGTCCCCCGCGCCCCACCAAGGAGCCGCCCGTGAAAACCCCGTCCCGCAGCAGGTCAGGACGAGCCCGCGTGTTCGTGGCCCGACTCGTCGTCGGCCTGCTCGCCGCCGCTGCCGCCGTCACCGTCGTCCCGTCCCCCGCCCAGGCCGCCGACGAGTCGATCAGCGTCAACTTCGCCACCACCAACGGTGCGCCGACCTACCGCGCCTCCGGCTGGATCTACGGCATGACCGAGAACGCCAGCGGCCCGGCCGACCACTTCTACCGGGACGTCAAGTTCCAGTACATGCGCGCCGGCGGCGCGCAGCTCCCGGGCAGTGGCTGGGTCGGCGGAACCTACGACCGCCGCTGGAGCTCCACACTCGCCCAGGCGCGTCGCACCACGACCCTCGGCGGGAAGTTCATCATCCTGCCGCACGACCTCTGGGGTGCCGACGGCGCCGGAATCTCCCGCTTCCCCGGTGACAACGGAAACTGGACCGACTACGACAACTTCCTGACCCGCCTGATCAGCGACGTCCGGGCGTCCGGGCTGTCGGTGCAGTGGGACATCTGGAACGAGCCCAACATCACCATCTTCTGGAACCGGCCGATCTCCCAGTACCTCGAACTGTGGCGGCGGACCTACCAGCGCATCCGGACGGAGTTCCCCAGCCAGCTCATCGTCGGGCCGAGCTGCGCCTGCGTACCGTCGACGAACCACGCCTTCTGGAACCAGTACCTGGACTTCGTCCGCTCGACCAACACGGTTCCGGACATCATCAGCTGGCACTCGCTGCCCGGTGACCCGGTCGCGAACGTCGCCGCCGCCAACGCCACCCTCGACCCGCGCGGCATCGCCCACCCGCGTCCGTACCAGATCAACGAGTACGGCGCGCCCGACGAGCAGAACCCGGCCGACGGCGCCTGGTACATCGCGCGCCTGGAGCGGGCCCGGGCCGACGGCCTGCGGGCGAACTGGGCCAGCGGCGGCAGCCTGCACAACGACCTCGGCAACCTGTTGATCCGTAACTCGGCCGGACAGCACCAACCCAAGGGGGAGTGGTGGAACTACCGCTACTACGCCTCCCAGGTCGGGGAGATCGTCGCGGTGACCCCGAGTCAGTCGTACGACGCGTACGCCACGAAGGCGGCCGGGGTGGCGAAGGTGCTCATCGGCGCTGGTCGTACCACCGGGAACCTGACCGTCAACCTGCAACGCCTGGACACCACCAGCGGCATCGTGCAGAACAACCAGGTCCGGGTCCTCACCCAACGCATCCCGCACAACGGTGGCGGCGCGGTGGCGGGGCCGGTCACGGTCTCGAACAGCGTGGTCGGGGTGTCCAACAACAACGCCACGGTGACAGTGCCGTACACCAACCAGAACGACACGTACACCGTCACGCTGCTGCCCCCCTCGGACGGTGGCTTCCAGTCGGTGGCGGTGGCCCAACACTCCCAGCAGTGCCTGAACAACGCCGGCCTGAGCACCGCCGACGGCAACGTCCAACAGCAGAACTACTGCGACGGCGGTGACCAGCAGCTCTGGAACTTCCGCCCGGTCGCCGGCGTGGCCAACACCTACACGGTGGTCAACCAGCAGAGCGGCAAGTGCCTCGACGTCAGCGGCGTCTCCACCGCCGATGGCGCGGCCGTGCACCAGTGGACCTGCCTGAACAGCCTCAACCAGCAGTTCACGCTGCGCAAGGTGACCTACTCGGGCAACGACTCGCACGACTACCAGCTCGTCGCCCGGCACAGTGGCAAGTGCGTCGATGTCAACGCGGTCTCCACGGCGGCCGGTGCGCTGGTGCACCAGTGGACCTGCCGGGCGGTCAACCAGGGCAGCCCGTTGAACCAGACGTGGCGGCTCCTGGGGCGGTAGGCCTCTCGGGGGAGGTGGTGCGCTGGCGGTCCGCCCAACGGCCAGCGCACCACCCCGCCACCGCATTCATTGACATGAATTAAACAAAGGTCATACGATTCGCTGCGAATCGATTCGCCATCGCCACCACCCCCGTGGCGCGTCGACACCCCCACCGCGCTTCCACGACTCCGAGGAGCCACCTCGTGCGAACCCCGTCCCCCACCGGGCCAGGAAAAGCCCGTGAACTCATCCCGAGACGTCATCGCGCCCGACGTCTGACCGCCCTGGCAGCCGCGCTGGTCGGAGTGCTCGTCGGCATCGGCGCCGCCCCCGGTGCCCCGTCGCCGATCGCCGAGGCCGCCGCCCCGATGGCCGCCGTCGCCATCGTGCCGGGGCAGAGCACAGCGATCGTCGGTACGCCGTCCGGCCGCTGCCTCGAAGTGCCCAACTCCAGCACCACGAACGGCACCCAGACACAGCTCTGGGACTGCAACGGCAGCGCCGGCCAGACCTGGACGTGGACGTCCACCAAGCAAATCCAGGCGTACGGCAACAAGTGCCTGGACGCCTCCGGCCGTGGCACCGCCAACGGCACCCAGGTGATCATCTGGGACTGCAACGGCCAGAACAACCAACAGTGGAACGTCAACAGCAACGGCACCATCACCGGCGTGCAGTCCGGGCTGTGCCTCGACGCCAACGCCGCGGCCACCGCGAACGGCACCAAGATCATCCTCTGGGCCTGTAACGGCGGGGCCAACCAGCAGTGGGCCTCGCCGACCACCACCCCGCCGCCGACCAACCCGCCGACCGGCGCGCGTCCGTGCGACATCTACGCCTCCGGCGGCACCCCGTGCATCGCGGCGCACAGCACCACGCGGGCGCTCTACGAGGCGTACGCCGGCAACCTCTACCAGGTTCGACGCTCGTCGGACAACACGACCCGCAACATCGGGCTCACCGGAACCGGCGGCACCGCCAACGCGGCGACCCAGGACTCGTTCTGCTCCGGCACGACCTGCGTGATCACTGTCGTCTTCGACCAGTCCGGGCGCGGCAACGACCTCTGGTACCAGGGTTCGAGCGTCGTGCCGGGCTCCCCGCAGAGCAGGCCGGCGACAGCGACCACGGAGTCGCTGACAGTGGGCGGCGCGAAGGCGTACTCGCTCTACATCAACCCCGGTAACAGCTACTGGCGCGACGGACACCTCACCGGTGTGCCGACCGGCGCGGCACCCGAGGGCATGTACATGGTGACCAGCGGGACCCACGTCAACAGCGGCTGCTGCTTCGACTACGGCAACAGCGAGACGACCAGGAAGGCCGACGCCGCCGGGGCGATGGACGCCATCAACTTCAGCAAGCAGTGCTGGTTCGGCGGCTGCTCCGGCAGCGGACCCTGGGTGCAGGCCGACCTCGAATGGGGTCTCTTCCCGGGCGGCAGCAGCTCCTGGAACCCGAACCAACGCGCGTTCACCAGCAAGTTCGTCACCGCGACGCTGAAGAACAACGGCACGACCCGGTTCGCCATCAAGGGCAGCGACGCGCAGGCCGGCAGCCTCTACACGCTGTACGACGGCTCGCTCCCGCCGGGATACAGCCCGATGAAGAAGCAGGGCGCGATCATCCTGGGCAGTGGCGGTGACTGCTGCAAGCCCGACGGCGGCGCGAACCTGAGCGCCGGCACCTTCTACGAGGGGGCGATGGTCGCCGGCTATCCGTCCGACGCGACCGAGAACGCCGTGCAGGCCAGCGTGGTGACCGCCGGTTACCGCTGATCCTGGCGCCGTCCGAACGAGTCGTGCGCCGGTCACCACCTCGGGGTGACCGGCGCACGCTCGCGGGCACGTCGACCCGGTTTCAGGCGACCGTGCAGGACGCGCCGTTGAGGGTGAACGAGGACGGTCGGGCGTTGTTACCGGTGTGGGTGGCCTGGAAGCCGAAGCTCACCGAGCCGTTGGCGGGGATGCCGCCGTTGTAGGCGACGTTGCGGGCCGTCACCTGCCCCGAGCTTGGCGAGTAGGTGGCGTTCCAGCCCGAGGTGATGGTCTGCCCACCGGGCAGGGCGAAGACCAGGGACCAGCCGTTGACGGCGCTGGTGCCGGTGTTCGTGACGGTGATGTTCTCGGTCAGCCCGGTGTTCCAGGCGTTGACGTCGACCGTCACCCGGCAGGCGCCGGACGCCGGCGGCGGGGTGGTCGGCGGCGGCGTGGTGGGGGGTGGTGTGGTCGGCGGCGGCGTGGTCGGGGGCGGCGTCGTGGGGTCGGTCAGCCCGAAGAACGCGATGGCGGACGCGGCCATGCCGCCGGAGGGCAGGCTGTGTCCTGCCCCCTGGATGCTGTACGCCTCGACCTGGACGGTGCCGCCGCTGTCGGCGTACCGGCGCCGGTTCCAGTTGGCCTGGGGTGTGTCGGTGGAGGTGGGTGTCTGGCTCAGCCCGAACACGTTGGTCCACTGCTCGATCGCCTCCTGCAACAGCGAGTACGGCACGAGCGTGTCGTTGGTGCCGTGCCACAGCTGCACGCGCGGGCGGGGCCCGGAGTGGCCGGGGTACGCCTGGCGGACCGCGTCGCCCCACTGCTGCGGGGTCCGGTTCATGTTTCCGCCGGTGCACTGGCTGCTGGTGGGCGGGAAGTCCGCCGCGTTGGCGAAGCAGTTGAACGGCACGCCCATGAACGCGGCGCCGGCCTTGAACAAGTCGGGATAGAGGGCGAGCATGTGGTTGGTCATCATGCCGCCGGACGAACTGCCGGTGGCGTAGACCCGCTCCGGATCGGCCGCGTACTGCTGCTGCACGTACCGGACCATCGAGACGATCGACACCGGGTCGCTGCCGCCGCCACGTCGCTTCGCGGCGTCCGACCAGACGTCGAAGCAGTTGCCGAACCCGGCCTGCTGGGTGGCGGACGGGTAGATCACGATGTACCCGTAGCGGTCGGCGAGGCTGGCGAACTCGCTCCCGGAGTAGAAGCCGGGGCCGGACCCGCCGCATCCGTGCATTGCCACCACGACCGCCGGCCGGGTCGGGCGGTTGTCCGGCACGTACACGTGCATGCGCATCCGGCCCGGGTTGTCACCGAAGCTGGTCACCTCGGTCAGTGACGCCGCGTACGCGGGCCCGACCGTGGGGGCCACCAGGCCGGCCGCCACCAGTGACGCGGCCAGGACGAGTAGCAGTTTCCTTCTGATTCTCAACGGACGACTCCTTCGATTTCCTGTGCAGGCTGGATTGACCGTGCGATCCCGTCGCGGTGTGCCCGACTCCCGCGGTGATCGCACGATGCCCGCTACCTGTGGCTCGCCCAGCCCGGCTTCGAATGGCGTCGCGTGGCAGTTAGTGTTCCCTCCGGGCGAGGAAGTGTCAATCGAGGAGGGTCGATTTATAGGTCGTCCGTCTACAGTCGTCTTGCCGTCCCCGAGGAGCGCGGAGCGCCTGTGGCAAGCCCTTTCGACATCGACGAGATCTATCCGGACGACGGAGACCAGCCACTCCGGCTGCCCCGCCGGCAGGTCGGCAACTCGCCCCAGGGTGTCGCGGTGACGCTGTTGGCGGACTACACGCTGCGGACCCGGGTCGCCCTCCCGTCGGCGGCCATCGTCGCGCTGCTCGGGGAGACCGGCGTGACGACGGCCGGAGCGCGGACCGCGATCAGTCGGTTGGCCCGCCGTGGCGTGTTGGAGGGCAGCCGACTGGGGCGGCGCAGCTCATACCGGCTCAGCCGCGCCGCCGCCGCCAACCTCTCCGCCGGCGGGCAGTGGATTCTCGCCTCCACCACCTCGACGGCGCGGTGGGACGGGTGTTGGACGATCGTCGCCTTCTCGCTGCCGCAGGATCGCAGTACGCAGCGCCGGGCCCTGCGGGCGCAACTCCGGTGGCTCGGTTACGCGCCGCTGTACGACGGTTTGTGGATCTCGCCGCAGGAGCTGACATTCGCGGCTCGGGCCGAACTCGACCGGCTCACCCTCGGGGCCGTGACGGTGTTTCGCGGGCGGCAGAGCGCGCTCGCCTCGGCCATTCACCGCGCGCCGATCGAGGCCTGGGACATCGAGGCGATCGGTCGGAGCTACGACGGGTTCCTCCGGCGGTGGACGCCGCTGTTGCCCGGAGTGCGGTCCGGGCAGATCGACGGCGCCGCTGCGGTGCGGGCCCGTACCGAGGTGATGGACACCTTCCGGCGTTTTCCCGTCCTCGATCCGCAGTTGCCCGTGGAGCTGCTTCCACGGGACTGGCTCAGGCGCCCGGCACGGGAGTTGTTCGCGGCCGTCTACGACGGCCTCGCCGCACCCGCCGAGCGACACGTCCGAGCGGTCGTCGAGCGGTTCGCCGACGCCGCGCAGCCCGGCATCGCGGCCCACACCACCGCCGACCTGGTCGCCGGAGTGCGCGCCGACGTGGACCCGGCGCAGCCGTCTGCTAGTGGCTCGGCCACCGGGTGCTCGTGAACGGCTGGGAGTCTCGGCCGCGACTGTGAGCGATAACAGCGTTGCCGTCCGGCGTGGCCTGAGCAGTGCGGTGGTACGACTCGCCCGCTGGTCGCGCGGCGGCTGAGCACTGTTGCTCTGGGCGTTTGGTACCGGGCGAAACGCGGCGTTCCGGGAGATCGGCGTGAACGGCCCGTTACGTCTTGACGAACGGCATGTTATCGCTCACTCTCGATATAGAGGAGGATCGTTCCCGTGGCTCACCGGGCGAGCCGCACGGGTCGTACCTCCGATCACGACGTCCGCAAGGGCATGCGGCCGTCACCTCGGGACCGGCAGTTGCCGGCGACAGCCCTCTCGGACCGCGCGTGCTGATGCCGGGTGGCCAGGAAGACCGTCGCGATCGGTCGCCCCGAGTGAAGTGGCACATCACCACCACCGATGCAACCACTGAAAAGGAACGCCATGAAACCCATGAGAACGATGCTGGCGGCTGCGACAATCGCGGTCGCCCTCACCACCGGTATGACGGTGGCGCTGACTCCCGCATCCGGTGCCGGCACGACCCTGAAGGCGGCCGCCGCCGAGAAGGGTCGCTACTTCGGTGCCGCCGTCGCGACCGGCAAGCTCTCCACCGGCGCGTACACGACGATTCTGAACCGTGAGTTCAACAGTGTCGTGGCCGAGAACGAGATGAAGTGGGCATCCAACGAGCCGTCGCAGGGCCAGTTCAACCACTCCGGTGGTGATCGTCTGGTCAGCCATGCGCAGGCCAACGGGATGAGCGTGCGGGGTCATACCCTGCTGTGGCACGCACAGCAGCCGGGTTGGGCGCAGGGCATGTCCGGCACCGCGTTGCGGAACGCGGCGATCAACCACGTCACGCAGGTCGCCACGCACTACCGGGGCAAGATCTATGCCTGGGACGTGGTGAACGAGGCGTTCGCCGATGGCGGCGGTGGTGGGCGTCGGGACTCGAACCTCCAGCGCACCGGTAACGACTGGATCGAGGCGGCGTTCCGGGCGGCGCGGGCCGCGGATCCGGGTGCGAAGTTGTGTTACAACGACTACAACACCGACGGGATCAACGCGAAGTCGACGGGGATCTACAACATGGTGCGGGACTTCAAGTCCCGTGGCGTGCCGATCGACTGCGTGGGCTTCCAGTCGCACCTGGGCACCTCGCTGGCCGGTGACTACCAGGCCAACCTGCAGCGGTTCGCCGATCTCGGTGTGGATGTGCAGATCACCGAGCTGGACGTGATGACCGGCGGCAACCAGGCCAACATCTACGGCGCCGTCACCCGCGCCTGCCTGGCCGTCTCGCGCTGCACCGGCATCACCACCTGGGGTGTGCGGGACTGCGACTCGTGGCGCGGGTCCGACAACGCCCTGCTGTTCGACTGCAACGGCAACAAGAAGGCCGCGTACACCGCCGTCCTGGACGCCCTCAACGGCGGCTCGACCCCGCCCACCACGCCCCCGCCGGGCTCCGGGGTGGACACCAGCGCCTGGTACGTCTTGCTGAACCGCAACAGCGGCAAGGCGCTGGACGTGTACGCCTCGGCCACCAGCGACGGGGCGCGAATCAGCCAGTGGTCGCGCAACAACGGCGTCAACCAGCAGTGGCAGTTCGTCGACTCCGGGGGTGGCTACTACCGGGTGAAGTCCCGCAACTCCAGCAAGGTGCTCGACGTCAGCGGATTCTCCACGGCCGACGGCGGCGCGATCGTGCAGTGGTCAGACCTCAACGGCACGAACCAGCAGTTCCGACTCGCGAATTCGGCCGACGGCTACGTACGCCTGATCAACCGCAACAGCAACAAGGCCGTCGAGGTGCAGGGCGCGTCCACCGCCGACGGTGGAAACGTCGTCCAGTACGCCGACTGGGGCGGCAACAACCAGCAGTGGCAACTGGTCCGAATCGGCTGACGACCGCCGCCATCGAGTGCGGGAGCGGGAGCTGCCGGCCGCTCGGGATCCGGCCGGCGCCCGCCCAGGCGAGGTGTGACCAGTGGCGGCCCGCCCCATCCAGGGGTGGGCCGCCGGGCCGCCACGTCACGGCTGGCTGCGATCGCGCGAATCGATACCAATCGTTTGACGTGTGACGTCTCACCCGCTAATTTTCACCCCGCGGGCCACCCGGCCACCGGGAGTCAGGACGTCGTACCGCGCGGTTCGGCGCGGCCTGCCACGAAGCCCGGATCGTGGCAACGCCATCGACGTACGCCGTTGGCCGCGGGTTGCCCGCACACAACACCCCAGACGTGCTGACCCCACCACCAGGACGCCGGCACGCACGCCAGGGCACGCGCGGGCGCTCCCGCTCGTGGGTGACCCCGATCGAAGGAGTGGACCATGAAAGCCCTCGGTGAGGCTCGTCCCGCCTCTCGACAAAGATCTCGCTGGCGGTCAGGGTTGGCCGCGGCGGCGGCCGCGGTCATGGCAGCCAGCGCAGTCGTCGCGGTCAACGCGGCGCCCGCGGCGGCAGCGACAGTGGACACCAACGCCTCCTATGTGCTGGTGAACCGCAACAGCGGCAAGGCGCTGGACCTGTACGCCTCGGCCACCAACGACGGCGCACGGATCAGCCAGTGGACGCGCAACAACGGCGTCAACCAGCAGTGGCAGTTCGTCGACTCCGGGGGTGGCTACTACCGGATCAAGTCGCGGCACTCGGGCAAGGTGCTCGACGTCAGCGGCTTCTCCACCGCCGACGGCGGCGCGATCGTGCAGTGGTCAGACCTCAACGGGACGAACCAGCAGTTCCGGCTGGCCGACTCGGACGGTGGCTACGTTCGGCTGATCAACCGCAACAGCAACAAGGCCGTCGAGGTGCAGGGCGCGTCCACCGCCGACGGCGGGAACGTCGTGCAGTACGCCGACTGGGGTGGCACCAACCAGCAGTGGCAGCTCGTCCGCGTCGACGGCGGGACCGACCCCACGACGCCACCCCCTACGGGTGGCAGCGGGTGCGGCAAGGCGCCGACGCTGGCCAGCGGCACGCACACCATCCAGAGCAACGGCAAGAGCCGGACCTTCATCCTGCGGGTGCCCGCCAACTACAACAACAGCAACCCCTACCGGCTGATCTTCGCCTTCCACTGGCGGGGCGGCACCATGCAGGAGATCTCCTCCGGCGGCACCAGCGGGACCCCGTGGTCCTACTACGGCCAGCAGGAGCAGTCGAACAACAGCGCGATCCTGGTCGCGCCGCAGGGGTTCGGCAACGGCTGGGGCAACTCCGGCGGTGAGGACATCGTCTTCGTCGACGACATGATCAGCCGGATCGAGAGCAGCCTCTGCGTCAACCCGAGGCAGCGGTTCGCGCTCGGCTTCAGCTGGGGTGGCGGCATGAGCTACGCCGTCGCCTGCGCGCGGGCCAACGTCTTCCGCGCCGTCGCCGTCATCTCCGGTGGGCAGATCAGCGGCTGCAGTGGCGGTACGCAGCCCATCGCGTACTTCGGGCTGCACGGCATCTCGGACAATGTCCTGGGCATCTCGGGTGGCCGGGCGTTGCGCGACACGTTCGTCCGGAACAACGGCTGCACCGCGCAGAGCCCGCGCGAGCCGGCGGCCGGCAGCCGCACGCACGTCACGACCACGTACTCGGGTTGCCGGTCCGGTTACCCGGTGCAGTGGGCAGCGTACGACAACGGCCACATGCCGGGCCCGGTGGACGGCACCTACGCCGAGAGCGGCATCACCACCTGGACCAAGGGTGAGATCTGGAGGTTCTTCGCCCAGTTCTCGTGACTCTTGTCGGCCTCAGCTGGCGGCGCCTGCTCCCGTACCTCGGGGCGGGCGCCGTCCGTTGCCCGTGACCCTCAGCGTTCGAGGCGGACCGGGCTCCCCGAGCCACTGCGACGGACCAGCCAGGCCTCGGTGATGTGGGTGAACATCGCCTCGGCGGCGCCGTTGGGGTCGTGGGCCGCGATGCGTTCGTAGATGCGTCGGTGCCCCTGGTTGGACGCCACGCACAGCGCCCGTTCGGTCCGGCCCATGTACCGGGCGGTGTTGATGACCTGGCTCTCCAGCGCGCGTACGACGCCACGGGCGATCCGGTTCCCGGATGCCTGCATGATCGTGTCGTGGAAGGCCCGGTCGTGGTCGTGGTAGGTGACGTGGTCGTCGACGAGCTCGTCCATCCGGTCGACCATGGCCCGCAGGCGATCGACGGTCTCGCTGTCGGCGAGGCGGGCGGCGACGTTCGCCATGTCGGACTCCAAAACCCGCCGGGTGACGACCAGGTCGTCGAGGATGGCGAGGCTGTCGTCCACCGCGATGGTGGCCGCGAGGACGAGTTCGTCGAGCATGTCCCAGTGTGAGGGTGGGGTGACCATGGTGCCGGCGCCCTGACGGACCTGCACCAGCCCCTTCTCCTGAAGGATCTTCACTGCTTCCCGGACGACGGTCCGGCTCACGCCGAAGGTCTCGCAGAGGATCGGCTCGGGAGGCAGGGACGTCCCGGACGGGTGTACGCCGCGGACGATGCGCTCCACCAGTTCGGCGGTGACCGCCCTGGCGAGGTTGGTCGGCCGACGCACCCACGCCGGGGTCGCCGGACTGTTCAGGGCTGTCTCCTGCGGTGGCGTCATGTCCCCCTCCGAATGGCTCGCCGTGGCACGACGTCTGGGTCAGTGTACGGCCGACTGTTGACGTCACACGTCATACGAGTTACCTTCCGGTCAACATTTGGCTCGCGGGACACCCGCCGGCCACCCCCCATATAGAGGTGACAATCGATGAGACAGCGCGCAATATGGTCGGCCGTCCTCGTTGTGGGCCTGGCCCTGGCCGGTTGTGGAAGTGCTAGCGATTCGGGCAAGTCAACCAGCTCGGACGGCAAGTTGGTCGTGTGGGACTGGAAGTCCGGCGAGCCGTTCGCCAAATCCTATCTGGACAAGGCCAAGGCCGACTTCAAGAAGAAGCACGCCGACGTCGAGGTCGAGTTCGTCGCGCAGCCCTTCGACCAGTACTACACCCTGCTCGGTGCGGCGATCCAGTCCGGCAAGGGCCCGGACGTCATGCTGTTCAACGGTGGCGGCCAGATCCGCGACCGGGTGGACGCGCTGGTGCCCATCGACGACTACGTGGCCGAGGACAGGCAGCGGTTGGCCGGCTGGGAGGCGTTCGCCAAGGACGGCAAGACCTACGCCGCCCCGGTGACGCTCCAGGGCTACCCCATCTACTACAACAAGGAAATCTACCGGAAGGCGAACCTCGACCCGGCGAGCCCGGCCACCACGTGGGACAAGTTCGTCGCCGACTGCGCCGCCATCGCCAAGGCCGGCTCCAAGTGCTTCGCCCTCGGTAACAAGGAGGGCGTCGGCATCCAGTTCTGGCTCTCCAGCCTGGGCTCGACCACCCTCACCGCAGCGGAGTACGACGCCTGGATCGCCGGCAAGCGCGACTGGAACTCGCCCAACGTCAAGCGGATCTTCCAGACCTGGAAGGAGGCCGGCGACAGGAAGATGAACAGCGACGGGGCCAACTCGACCGCCATGTTCAACGACTCCTTCGCGCTCTTCCAGTCCGGCAAGGCCGCCCACGTCATGGGTCTGATGTCGGACGTGGGGCACTGGCAGGACTTCAACGAGTTCCTCACCCCGGAGAAGCTCGGCGTCATGAAGGCCCCGGTCGTCACCGCCGGCACCACCCCGAGCCTCCCGTACGACGGTGGCATCGGGTACGCGGTCGCCAAGTGGACGAAGGACCCGAAGGTGGCCGCCGACCTGGTGCGCTCCCTGAGCTCGGCCGACGCGTTGAAGGCCTTCTACGCCGACGCCGGCGCGATCGCCGCCGACACCACCATCGACGTGTCGCAGGCCGGGCCGGCCGTCGCCACGATCGTCGGCGAGCTGAAGAGTGGCAAGCCCGCTCTGCACGTGGCGCTCTCCTCGAAGACGCTGGACCTGATGGGGCGCCTCTCCCAGCAGCTGCTCAGCGGGTCGATCACCGTCGACGAGGTGGTGAAGCAGTTGGCCGCTTCCGACCAGGCGGGCTGACCTCGTGCCGATGGGAAACACGCAACCGTCGGTCCGTCCGGCTTCGGCCGGACGGGCCGGCGGGGCGGCGGTCACCCCCGCCGCGCATCGGCATGGCACACGACCCCGTCGCACCCGTGGCGGCCTGGGGGCCGAGCGCTACGCCCCCTACATCCTGGTCCTTCCGGCCGTCCTGATCATCGTGCTGCTGCGGCTCTACCCGCTGCTGCTGGGCGTCAACTTCTCCTTCACCGGTGACGGCGCGCAGAACGGGACCGCTGTCGGGTTCGGCAACTACCGCGAGCTGTTCGGAGATCCGCTGTTCCGGACCGCGCTGAGCAACGTCGGGCTGCTGGTGCTGCTGCTACCGGTGGCGGTGGCGATCCCCGGTCTGCTCGCGACGTTCATCTACCTCCGGGTGCCGGGCCACCGCTTCTACCGCAGCGTCTACTTCTTTCCGGCGGTGCTCTCGCCGGTCATCGTCGGTGCGATCTTCAACCTGTTGCTCGCCTTCGACGGCCCCCTCAACGCCGTGCTCGGGTCGTTCGGTGTCGGTCCGGTGGACTGGCTCGGGGACCCGGACATCGCGATGTTCATGGTGGCGGGCGTGCACATCTGGGCCACCTTCGGAATGGCGCTGGTGGTGTTCCTCGCCGGCTTCGCCACGCTGGACGCCGCGCTCCTGGACGCCGCCCGGGTGGACGGGGCGACGCTGCGCCAGGTCGTCTGGCACGTGATCATCCCGGCCCTCTCGCGCACCATCCAGTTCGTCTTCGTGACCACGATGATCGGGATGCTGACCTCGATGTTCGGGCTGCTCTTCGTGATGACCAGCGGCGGACCGGAGGGGTCGACGTACCTGCCGGAGTTCTACATCTGGAAGCAGCAGGGTCAAATGAACCGTCCGGCTCTCGCGTCGGCGGCCTCGACGATCCTCTTCATGATCATGCTCGTCGTGGGGCTGTTGCAGATCAAGCTGCTCGAACGATCCGGAAAGGAGGACTGATGTCTCGCCTCCGCCTGGGACGGTGGTTGGTCGCCATCCCCATGTCGCTGCTCGCACTGGCGACGATCTACCCCCTGCTGTTCACCGCCAACGTCGCGATGAAGACCCGGCGTGACTACATCCTCGACCGGTTCGGTCTGACCGACGCCCTGCGCTTCGAGAACATCAGCACGGCGTGGAACAGCGTCGGCATGGGCCGCTACTTCATCAACTCGCTGTTCGTGGTGACGGTGTCGGTGCTCCTGCTGCTGCTGTTCGGGTCGATGGCCGGCTTCGCCCTGAGCCAACTGCGGTTCCGCGGCTCGTCGGCGTTGTTCCTGGGTTGCCTCGCGGGGCTCTTCATCCCGTTCCAGGTGATCATGGTGCCGCTCGCACGGATCATGGCGGACACCGCGCTCATCGACACGTACCCGGGCCTGATCCTGGTCTACGTGGCCCAGTTCCTGCCCTTCACGGTCTTTCTCATGACGAGCTACTACAAGGGCATTCCGCCGGAGATCGTCGACGCCGCGCGGATCGACGGCAGCACCGTGTACGGCGTGTACCGCCGGATCATGCTGCCGCTGGGCACCCCGGCGCTGCTGTCGGTCGGCATCCTCAACGCCCTGTTCTGCTGGAACGACGTCCTCATGGCGCTGGTGATGATGCCCTCGGCCGATCACCGGACGCTCATGATCGGGGTGACCTCGCTGCGCGGGCAGTACTCCGACAACATCCCCACCTTCGCCTCCGGGGTGCTGATCGCCGCCATACCCGTCCTGTTGGTCTACCTGTTCCTCCAGCGCCAAATTGCCGACGGCGTAGCCGCCGGTTCCACGAAGGGTTGACATGCGGATCACGGGATATCGGACGCTCTCCACGGTCCAGGAATGGGGCCGACCAGTCGGCGACGCCAACGGTGTGTTCGCCGACGGGGTGGTGCCGGTCTCGATCGTCATCGTCGACACCGACGAGGGCATCTCGGGAGTCGGCCTCGGGCCGCACGTCGAGATCGAGCGGATCTTCCCAGCCATCGACGGTGAAGACCCCCGGGCCGTGACGTCCCTGTACGACCGCATGTTGCGGCACACCTTCAAGGCGGGCCACGCTGGGCCGGTGTTCGGCACCATCGGCGCTCTGGACACCGCGCTCTGGGACATCAAGGCGCAGGCCGCCGGCGAACCGCTGTGGCGACTGCTGGGCGGACGGGACCGGCGGGTGACCGCCTACGCGTCCGGGTTGGACATCGGGCTCACCGACGACGAACTCGTCGCGGAGTACGAGGTCTACGCGAGCCACGGCCTGCGAGCGGCCAAGCTCAAGGGCGGCCTCGACATCGAGCGCGATCGGCACCGCCTGAGCCTGGTCAAGGATGTCCTGACCGAGGCCGGGCACGGTCGGCGGCCGGGTCTGATGCTCGACGTCAACGAGGCGTGGACCCGCAAGCAGGCGGTCCGGCATGTCTGCGAACTGGAACGCACCCTGGACCTCATCTGGATCGAGGAGCCGGTCCGGCGCTGGGACGCCGAGGGTCTCGCCGCGGTCAGCCGAGGCGTGTCCGCGTCGGTCGCCACCGGTGAGAACCTCACCGGGCTCGAACAGTACCGTCCGCTGATCGCCGCCGGCGCTGTCGACATCGTCCAGATGGCGGCCGTCTGGGGGGTCACCCACTTCCTGCGGGCGTCCGCCCTGGCCCACGCCCACGACCTGCCGGTCAGCCCGATCGGCAACAGCCCGGTCGGGCTGCTGCACGCTGCGACCTCGGTGCCGAACCACCTGACGAGCGAGTTGCAGGACCTGCACACACCCGTCGGTGTCTCCATCGATCTGCACGTCGAGGATGGCGCCTTCATCCTCGGCGATGCACCAGGGCTCGGGGTCCGGGTGGACGAGGAGCGGATCCGGGCGGTCAACCGCCGCCCGCAGGCGCAGACGGCCGACAGCCCCAACGTCCGGCCGGAGCGGGCCGGACGACGGCTGCTGGCCGGGGTCGACGGGGTGATCCCCACCGGCCAGGTGCCTGTCGTGTCGCTGAACTCCCGCAACGAGGTGGCGCCGACCGTACGGCACTGAGCTGACCACCAACAAGGAAAGGCGTGGGTGCATCGCGACGGCGATGCACCCACGACCATGCCCGGTCGGCACGACCGACGTACCGACCGTCGAGACGGAGGAACGATGAAGGCAGTGGTCTACCGGGGAGCGCGAGACCTCGGAATCGAGAACCGCGACCCGGAGCCACCGGGTCCCGGCCAGGTACGGATCGAGGTGGCGTACACCGGCATCTGCGGTACGGATCTGCACATCTACCACGGGGACATGGATGCCCGGGTTGGCGATTCCGCGATCATCGGGCACGAGATGTCCGGCCGGATCGCGGCCGTCGGCGAGGGTGTGACCGGCTGGAACATCGGTCAGGCCGTCACCGTGATGCCGACCCGGCCCTGCGGACGCTGCGCCGCCTGCCGGCGGGGCAACTCCCACGTCTGCCACGCGATGAACTTCCTCGGCATCGACTCACCAGGTGCCATGCAGTCCTCCTGGACGGTGCCGGTGGAGCTGGTTCTGCCGCTTCCGGAGGAGTTGCCGCTCGACCACGCGGCGCTCGTCGAGCCGGTGGCGGTCGCCGTGCACGACGTACGCCGGGGGAACGTGACCGCCGACGACCAGGTGGTAGTGGTCGGTGGTGGGCCGGTCGGCGTCCTCATCGCCACCGTCGCGCGGGGCCGTGGCGCGCGGGTGCTCCTCGTCGAGCCGGACCCGTTCCGACGCGAGGTGGCGGAGGGGATCGGGATCGAGGCCGTCGACCCGCGAGCGAGCGACGTCGTGGCGCTGGTCAACGACCGTACCGATGGCGCTGGCGCCGACATCGCCTTCGAGGTGTCCGGCTCCCCGGCCGGCGTCACCACGGCGGTCGACGTCCTCACCACCCGCGGGCGGCTGGTCATGGTGGCGATCCATCCTCAGCCCCGCGAGGTCAACCTGCACCGGTTCTTCTGGCGTGAGCTGGAACTCCTGGGTGCGCGGCTGTATCAGCGCGACGACATGGTGGAGGCGATCCGGTTGGTCGCCTCGGGTGCTATCCCGGCACGGCAGCTGATCTCCCGGGTCGAGCCGGTCGAGGCGGCCGGCGCGGCCTTCGAGGCACTGGAGGGTGGCGGCGTCATGAAGGTGCTGCTCGATGTGCGGGAGGGTAACCAGTGACGGCGTTGTTCGACCTGTCCGGCCAGACCGCCGTCGTGACCGGTGCGCGGCGCGGTATCGGCCTCGCCATGGCCGAGGCCCTGGCCCTCGCCGGCGCCGACATCGTGGGGGTCTCCGCCCAGCTCGAAGCGGAGGGCAGCGAGGTCGAACGCCGGGTGCGCGCCACCGGCCGCCGGTTCACCGCGCTGCGTGCGGATCTCGGCGACCGGGCGGCCGTGCACCGGTTGGCCAGCGACATAATCGCTCTCGGGCCGGTCGACATCCTGGTGAACAACGGCGGCACGATCGCCCGGACCCCGGCCGCGGAGCACCCGGACGAGATGTGGGACCACGTGATCGAGGTGAACCTCAGCAGCCAGTTCATCCTCAGCCGGGAGATCGGCCGGACGATGGTCGAGCGCGGCCGAGGGAAGATCATTTTCACAGCGTCGCTGTTGAGTTTCCAGGGCGGCATCACCGTCCCCGGTTACGCGGCGTCGAAGTCGGGCGTGGCCGGTCTCACCAAGGCGTTGGCGAACGAGTGGGCGGCCCGCGGGGTCAACGTCAACGCCATCGCGCCCGGCTACATCGCCACCGACAACACCCAGGCGCTCCGCGAGGACCCCGATCGCAACCAGGCGATCCTCGGCCGGATCCCGGCCGGGCGGTGGGGCCGGGCCGACGATCTCGGCGGCGCCACGGTGTTCCTGGCGTCGACCGCGTCGGACTACGTCAACGGCGTCGTGCTGCCCGTCGACGGCGGCTGGCTGGGCCGATGACTGGCGCACAGGAGCCGGGGCGCACCGGGATCGTCGACGCGCACCACCACCTCTGGGTCCGCGCCCGGCACCCGCAGCCGTGGATCGACCCGGTGACCATGGCGGCCATCGACGCCGACTTCGAACCCGCCGATCTCGCGCCGCTGGCCCGGGCGGCCGGGGTCACCACGACAGTGGTGGTGCAGTCCATCGCCTCCGACACGGAGACCGTCGACCTGCTGGGCGTGGCGGCCGAGGACACAGTGGTCCGTGGGGTCGTCGGTTGGGTGGACCTGACCGCCGACGACGTTGCGGAGCGCCTCGACGGTCTGCGGGCCGCCCGAGGCGGGGAACGCCTCGTCGGCATCCGCCACCTCGTGCAGTCCGAGAGCGACCCGGCGTACCTGGACCGTCCCGACGTCCGTCGCGGGATCGCGGCGGTGGGCGCCGCCGGCCTCGTCTTCGACCTGCTGGTACGCCAACACCAGCTCCCCATGGCCGCGCGTCTCACGCGCGACCTGCCCGAGGTGAGCTTCGTCCTCGACCACCTGGGCAAGCCCGCGCTCGGTAGTCCGGAGATGGCCGAGTGGAGCCGGGACCTGCGGTCGTTGGCGGCCTCGCCCAACACGACGGCGAAGCTCTCCGGGCTGGTGACGGAGGTGCCGCTCCCGCACTGGACGCCGGCTGACCTTCGACAGGCCGTCGACGACGCCCTCGACGCGTTCGGGCCGGACCGGCTGATGTTCGGCTCGGACTGGCCCGTCTGTCTGCTCGCCAGTTCGTACCAGCGGTGGGTCGACACCCTGGCGGAACTGCTGGAGGGCCAGGACGGGACCGGCCGGGCGTCGGTCTGGGGCGGGACGGCACGCCGGATCTACGGGCTGGAGACCTCATGATGTCGCGCGCACTACCGCGCCGCCCGCAGCTACGGCTCACCGAGCTGGGCTTCGGCGCGGCCCAGGGGGGCAACCTCTACCGGACGACGACGGACGAGGAGTTCGCCTCGGCTGTCGACGCCGCGTGGGAGGCGGGCGTCCGGTACTTCGACACCGCGCCGCACTACGGTCTGGGGTTGTCCGAGCGCCGCCTCGGCGCCGCGCTGCGCCAACGCCCGCGCGACGAGTACGTGGTGTCGACGAAGGTCGGGCGACTCCTGGTGCCGTCGCCCCAGGACGCGCACCTGCGGGACTCCGACGGGTTCGATGTGCCGGCGACCCACCGGCGGGTGTGGGACTTCAGCCGCGACGGCGTGCTCCGCTCCATCGAGGCCAGCCTGGACCGGACCGGGCTGGACCGGATCGACATCGTCTACCTGCACGACCCGGACGACCACTGGGAGCAGGCCGCGCACGAGGCCGTACCCGCCCTGATCGACCTGCGGGACCAGGGCGTCGTGGGTGCCATCGGCGCCGGCATGAACCAGTCGGCGATGCTGGCACGGTTCGTCCGGGAGACCGATGTCGACGTGATGATGTGCGCAGGGCGGTACACCCTGCTCGAACAGGGTGCGGCCGCCGACCTGCTGCCGGCCGCCGAGAACCGGGGGGTGGGCGTGGTCATCGCGGGCGTCTACAACTCGGGGCTGCTTTCGCGGGACCGGCCGCCGGCCGATGCCGTCTACAACTACCAGCAGGCCCCGGCGGCGCTGATCGAGCGGGCGCGGCGGATCGCCACTGTCTGCGAGACGTACGGGGTGACCCTGCCGCAGGCGGCCCTCGCCTTCGTCCGCCGGCACCCGGCCGTGGTGTCGACGGTGGTCGGCGTCCGCAACGAGGCGCAGGCGGTCGAGACGGTGCGACGGTCCGGGATCGTCGTGCCGGAGGAGTTGTGGGACGACCTGGCGGCGGCCGGGCTGCTCGCCGCGCCGCCCGGCCGGCCTGCCTGACCGACGACGACGTCCCGGCCGGGACCGGCTCCGTTACTCGGACACCGGTCCCGACCGGGACGTCACCTGTTACCGGGACAGCCGCGGGGTCACACCGCGGTGAACCGCCACTGCTGGTTGGCGGCGCTGTGGCAGGTCCACTGCAACAGTCGGGCGCCGTCGGTGGTGGCGGCACCGTTGACGTCCACGCAGAGGCCGCTCAGCACACTCTTCACCGTGTACACGCCGGAGGTTCCCGTCGCGGTGGCGGTGAACTTCTGCTGGTTGCCGTTGTTGCAGGTGGCCTGCTGGAGGAAGGCACCCGCCGCGGTCGAACTGCCGACCACCTCGACGCACTTGCCGCTGTGCACCGCCTTGAGGTAGAGCGCGCCGTTACCGGCGTCGACTGCCTGCCACCTCTGGTTGTTGGCACCGGTGTTCGCCCACTGGGTGATCTGGGCGCCGTCGGCGGTGGAGACACCGCTGACGTCCATCAGCTTGTTGCTGTGCTGCGCCGTGACCGTGTAGGTCTTCCCCGCCAGGCCACCGCCGTTACCACTGCCGGGTGTCCCGACGCCGTTGCCGCCGAAGGTGTGCGAGTCCAGATCGAACGAGTTGTTGCTGTTCTTGAACACCATGTAGAGCGTCTGTGTCCCGCTGGAGGCGGCGACGTTCACCGGAGTCGTGGACTGGTAGTTGTCCCAGCCGCCCGTACTGGGCACCGTGGTGGTGGCCAGCAGGGTGCCGGTCGGCGAGCCGGCGCGCAGCTCGATCGAACCGCCACCGGAGGGCGACGACACCCGGTAGCTGACCGTCGAGATGCCCGACAGGCTCATCGGGTTGAACGCGATCCAGTCGTTGGTGGAGATGTCACCGACGCGCTTGGTGCTCTCCGCCGCCGCCTGGTCGACGACCCGGATGCCGGACTGGCTGCTGAAGTACTCGGACTGCTTGTGCTTCGGTTGCAGGATCGCCTGCGCGGTGCCGGTGAGCGGGGACCCGCCCCCCGAGCCGCCGTTGTCGGTGTACCGCGCGTTCAGCACGTAGAACAGGTTGGCGCCATCGGGGTGCCCACCGAGCAGGTCGGTGGAGATGGTGCCCGAGCAGCCCGGGTACTCCGTGGTCTCGTGCGCGTGGTCGTCGTGGCCCAGCGCCGGGTTGAGGATGACCTTCGAACAGTCGACGGTGCCGCCGTCCGGATCGGTCACGGTGATCTGGTACGACACCTTGTCGCCGAAGGTCAGCATGCCTCCGTTGCCCGGTGTGGTGATGGTGACCACCGGGGCGCTGTTGCCGACGGTGATCGGGACGTTGGCGAAGCCCGTCTTACCGGTGCTGTCGGTGACCTTCAACTGGGCCGTGTAGTTGCCGTTGGAGGTGTACGTCTTCGACGGGTTGGCCGCCGTCGAGGTGGTGCCGTCGCCGAACGTCCACAGGTAGCTCAGCGTGTTGCCGTCCGGGTCGGACGTGCCCGCGCTGCTGAACTGGACGGTCAGCGGCGAGGAGCCGCTGGTGGGTGTGCCGGTGGCCTTGACGATCGGTGACCGGCCGCCCTGGATGTAGTCGATCCGGTAGAGCCCGGAGTCGCTGTTGCCGCCACCGAAGTTGGTGCCCCACTCCAGCAGGTAGAGCGAGCCGTCCTTGCCGAACTCCATGTCCATCGGCTTGTTGAACCCACCGCTGGGCAGGAACGGGTTGGTGCGGGTCACCGCCGTGGAGGAGTCGAAGTGCACCTCCTTGATGTAGTTGCGCGACCACTCGTAGAAGAAGTGCACCCCGTCGTAGTAGGGCGGGAACTTCGTCGCGGACGGGTTCGACGCGTCGTACCGGTAGACCGGGCCGCCCATCGGCGCGGAGCCGCCGGAGCCCAGCTCCGGGAAGGTCGTCGAGGCGGGGTAGCCATACCAGATGTTCGGCATGACGACCGGCTTCAGGCTGGTCAGGCCGGTGTTGTTCGGTGAGTTGTTGACCGGCGCGGAGCAGTTGAACTTCGCGCCGACGACGCCGGTGTCGGGGTTGTACGGCGCGTAGGGCTGGTTGTTGCCGTGGCAGAACGGCCAGCCGTAGTTGCCGGGCGTCTTGATCACGTTGAGCTCGACCAGGCCCTCCGGGCCCCGGTTGGTGGTGGGCGGGTTGCGGTCCGGCCCGTAGTCGGCCAGGTAGACCCAGCCGGTGGCCGCGTCGATCGAGAAACGGAACGGGTTGCGGAAGCCCATGGCGTAGATTTCCGGCTTGGTCTGCGCCGTGCCCTGGGGGTAGAGGTTGCCGCTCGGAATGGTGTAGCTGCCGCTGGCTCCGGGACGGATGCGCAGCAGCTTGCCGCGCAGGTCGTTGGTGTTGCCCGCGGTCCGGGCGGCGTCCAGGTTGGACTTGCCCGAGCGCCAGTCCAGCGGGGCGTAGCCCTGCCAGTTGGGGTCGAGGTTCGGCGGCGTGTCATCGCCGGTGCCGATGTAGAGGTTGCCGTCCGGCCCGAACTCGATGTAACCGCCGGTGTGGCCGGGCTCCGGGAAGGTCCGGTCCCGGTACGCCGGGATGTCGATGATCGTCACGCCGCTGGACGTGTTCAGCGTGTCGCCGCTCATCGTGAAGCGGGAGACCCGGTTGACGTCGGTCGAGCTGCTCGCCGGCGAGTGGTACAGGTACACGTACCCGTTGGTGGCGAAGTTGGGGTCCAGCGCCATGCCGGTGAGGCCGTCCTCACCGCCGGTGTAGACGCTCAGCGTGCCGGCGGTCACCGTGCTGTTGGTGGAGGGCTTGAAGATCTTCAGCTGCCCGCCGCGCTGGGCGTAGAACACGCGTCCGTCCGGGGCCACCGCCATCGCCATCGGGTCGACGGTGTTGTCGTCCAGGGTGCGCTTCTCGAAGTTGCCCCAGACGGTGCCGCCGCAGTCGCCGGCAGCGTTCCCGGCGGCCCACTTGATGCCACCGAGGACGTGGTTCTGGAAGTTCGTCTCGCTGTAGGAGGCGATCGCGTGGCCCATCGCGGTGGCCCACACCCGCCCGCCGCCGGTGTCGCGACACCAGGAGATCGGGTGGTCCGGGCCCATCGCCCGGGATCCCGGGTTGTAGGTGCGCTCGTCGGCGGTCACCAGGACGTGCACCTTGCCGCGCGGGTTGGTGTCGAAGTTGTACCACTCCTCGCTGCGGTTCCACCGATCCGGCAGAGAGGCCGTCGACGGGTGCTTCTTGTCGGCGACGATCGCGGTGCCGGGCAGCACGCCGGGGGAGTGCTCGGGCATGTGGGCGCCGCCGTTGATGGTCTGGTCCCACCACGGGTACTCGGACTCGATGCCCATGTCGGTGGCGTTGTGGATGGCGACGATGCCCTTGCCGCTGGCGAGGTAGCCCTCCACCGCTTGGCGCTGCGCCGCCGAGGTCCAGACCATGCCGGAGGTCTGGAGCATGACGATCACGTCGAAGGTCGCCAGGTTGGCGGCGGTGAAGACGCTCGAGTCCTCGGTCGCCACCATCTCGAAGTTGTTCGCCGCGGCCTGCTGCTGGAGCATGGAGATCCCGGCGGGGATCGAGTCGTGCCGGTAGCCGGTGGTCTTGCTGAACACCAGGGCGCGGAAGGCCGGGGCGGCCGACGCGGGTGGAGCGAGTCCGAGCGCCAGCAACAGGCCGGCGATCACTGAGATGAGCAATGTGTTACGACGCATGCCGTCTCCTAGTTGGGCGGGCGTAGGGATTGCGACCACGGGTCCCACGACGTGTCAGGTTGACCTGGACACGTGAGGGACACGGGCGCGCTGGTCTGTCCTCATGCCGTTCGCCGCAACGGCAGTCAGACCTGCGGGACGTCACACAGCGTGATGGTGGCAGTGGTTCTCGTCCCGTGGTCCACGAGGTCAGGATGAGCTAGAGATCGAAGACTGTCAATGCACGAAGTAACGTCCGACGTCCTGCCCGGTGGACGGCGGTCGCGCTCGGCCCCCTTGATGCGGCACCGCCTGCCGATCGCAGCCCAGCCTGGCAGTCGGGCTTGATCGAGGATTGCGGACCCGCATCCAAACATCTATCTTCATACGTGTGATGTTTCGCCGGTGTCAAGGAAATGTTTGCACCGCAAGAACGTAAGTCCTCGTTGTTGGCACGAAAGCTTGTTGTTCAGCGCCTAGAAGCCGCCGTAGTGTGGCATTTAATCATGTCGATGACTACTGTCTGTGAGGGCTTTCGGGATGTCAGATCCGCCGCCGACGCCGCTTCTCACCCTTCGGGGCATCGGCAAGTCCTTCCTCGGAGTCCGCGTCCTCGACGGTGTCGACCTCGATGTCGCGCCGGGCGAGGTGCACGCCGTGGTCGGTGAGAACGGTGCCGGGAAGTCGACCCTCATGAAGATCGTCTCGGGCGGGTACGCCCCGGACGGGGGCACTGTCGAGTTCGCCGGTGCGACGCGCACGTTCCGTGGTCCGCGCGACGCGCAGCGGGCCGGCATCGGCATCATCCACCAGGAGTTCAACCTGCTCCCCGAGCGCACCGTCGCGGAGAACGTCTACCTGGGGCACGAGCCGGTCCGACGCGGGCTCGTCGATCGTCGGGGAATGCTCGACCGCACCACGCGGCTGCTCGCCTCGATCGGTGAGACCACGTTGCCGGCCGACGCCCGGGTGGGGCAGCTGGGCGTCGCGCAGCAGCAGGTCGTCGAGATCGCCAAGGCGCTCGCCCTGGACGCGCGGCTGCTCATCATGGACGAGCCGACCGCCGCCCTGGCCGACCACGAGGTCGAGTTGCTCTACGGGCTGGTGCGCCGACTCCAGGAGCGGGGCATCGGGCTGCTGTACGTCTCGCACCGGCTCGCCGAGGTCTTCGACCTGTCCGGTCGGATCACAGTGCTCAAGGACGGCCGGCGGGTCACCACGGTGGACACCGCGGACACCACCGCCGACCAGCTGGTGCGGCACATGGTCGGCCGGGAACTGTCCAGCTACTACCCGGACCGGGCCGCCCCCGAGGACCGGGGCCCGGTGCGGCTCAACCTTCGCGACGCGGGAAACCGGAAGCTGCGGGACGTCAACCTCCAGTTGCGCGCCGGCGAGGTGCTCGGCATCGGCGGCCTCCAGGGCTCCGGGCGCTCGGCGCTGGCCCGCGCGATCTTCGGGGTGTCGCCGTTCACGACCGGCGACGTCACGCTCGACGACCGGCCGGTCCGACTGCGCTCACCCCGCACCGCCATGCGGGCCGGCATCGCCTACGTCACCGAGGACCGCAAGGGCGAGGGGATCGTCCCTCGGCAGTCGGTGCTGGACAACGCGCTGCTCGCCAGCCGGGCCGTCTTCGCCGCCCGGTCCGGCCGGGCCGCGAGGACCGCCCGGGTACGCGAGCTGCTGGCCGCCGTGGAGATCCGCGGCGCCGGCGACGACCAGGAGATCCGCTTTCTGTCCGGCGGTAACCAGCAGAAGGTCGTGCTGGCCCGATGGCTCGCGCTCAATCCGCGGATCCTGCTCTTCGACGAGCCGACCCGGGGCATCGACGTGGGTGCGAAGTCAGCCATTCACGACCTCGTCCGCCGACTCGCCCGTGATGGCGCGGCCGTGCTGATGATCTCGTCCGATCTACCGGAGCTGCTGGGGATGAGTGACCGGATCGTCGTCATGCGGGACGGCCACGTCGCGGGCGAGCTGCCCGCCGGCGCGACCGAGGAGGAGGTCGTCGCGTTGGCGGTCGGCGCCGTGCGGGAGCCGGTCCAGTGAGCGCGAGGAGTGAGCCGGGTTTGCGAGCCCCGCAGTCGCGAACCGAGGTGACCCAGTGAGCGCGAGGAGTGAGCCGGGTTTGCGAGCCCCGCAGTCGCGAACCGAGGTGACCCGGTGAGCGCTCTGTCGCTGTTGCCGGCCCGGCGTTCCGTACCGGGCGTGTTCGTGGCCCTGACCCTGACCCTGACGATCGGCTGGCTGGTCGTCCTGCTCGACGGTGGTCAGCTCTTCAACCAGTCCACGACTGTGAGTCTGCTGCATGTCGCCGCCGGCCTCGGGCTGGTCGCGGTGGGCCAGACCCTGGTCATCCTGGGAGGGTCGCTCGACCTCTCGGTGGCGTACGTGATCAGCCTGAGCACCCTCGTCGCGGCCGAGACGATGAACGGCAGCGACGGCGCGGTGCTGCCGGCGATCGGCCTGGTGCTCGTCGTCAGCGCCGGCGTCGGGCTGCTCAACGGGCTCCTCGTCACCAGGTTCCGGGTCAACGCGTTCATCGCGACCCTCGGCGTCGGGCTGCTGCTCAAGGGTTACCTCGACAACGGCTACGACGGCCCGGCCGGCACCACCGCACCCTCGCTGGTGCAGGCGCTCGGCTACCAGCGCGTCGGTCCGGTGCCGGTGTCGTTCCTGCTGCTGATAGCTGTCACCGCGGCGGCCTGGTTCGCGCTCTCGCGGACCCGCTTCGGCCACCACCTGGTCGCCGTCGGCGGGGATCCGGAGGTGGCCCGGCTCTCCGGCGTCCGCAACGACCGGGTCCTCGTCACCGCTCACGTGCTGTGCTCGATGTGCGCGGGGCTCGCCGGCATCTACCTCGCCAGTCGGCTCGGCTCGGGCGCTCCGCGCGTCGGCACCGAGGGCCTCTACGACCTGGAGTCGATCGCCGCTGTGGTGATCGGCGGTACCGCCCTCGCCGGTGGGCGCGGCGGCGTCATCGGCACGGTCGGCGGGGTGCTGCTGCTGGCCAGCATCGACGCCATCTTCAACCAGCTCGAGGTCGATGCCTTCTTCAAGCAGGTGATCCGGGGCGTCATCATCATCGCCGCGGTCGCCGTCTACGCCCGCCGGGCCATGCGAAAGGCGGCCTAGCCATGCAGACCGTCCAGCCCCGTTCCCTGCCGCTGCGTCTGCCGCGGGTGCGTCCCGGTGGTGTCCTGCCGATCCTCGCGATCCTCGCAGTGCTGTTGGTACTCGTCGGCATCCGGCAGCCCGACTTCCTGGCCCCGCAGTCGCTGATGTCCTTCCTCGGTCGTTCGGCGCCGATCATCCTGCTCGCCGCCGGCCAGTACTTCGTGATCGTGTCCGGCGAGTTCGACCTCTCGGTCGGTTCCCTGGTCACCGCTCAGGTGGTGGTCGCCGCCCGGCTGATCGACAGCGACCCGGCGCGTACCTGGCCGGTGGTGCTGCTCCTGCTCGCCTTCGGCGCACTGGTCGGGCTGGTCAACGGCCTGATCACGACACGCCTGCGGGTGCCGTCGTTCATCACCACCCTCGGCATGTTCCTGATCCTCGTCGGCGCGGTCTACCTCTGGTCCGACGGCGCCCCGAAGGGTGGGCTCTCCGAGGAGTTCCGGCGGTTCGGCCGGCGAGCCTTCGAGGACGTGCCGGTGCTGGGCCGCGTGCCGTACGCGCTGCTGGTCCTGGTCGTCCTGGCGGTGGCGGCCGTGCTGCTGATGCGCTCCGACTTCGGCCGGACGCTGGTCGCCGTCGGCGACAACCCGCGCACCGCCGAGCTGAGCGGCGTACGCGTGTGGCGTACCCGGACCTTCGCCTTCATCCTCAGCGGGCTCGCGGCGGCGGTGGCGGCCATTCTCCTGGGCGGCTACAGCGGCGTGTCGTTCCAGGCCGGCGCCGGCCTGGAGTTCGGTGCGATCACCGCTGTCGTCCTCGGTGGGGTGGCGCTCGGCGGAGGGCGCGGCGCGGTCGTCGGGGCCATGCTCGGCGCGCTGACCCTCGAACTGCTGTTCGCCCTCATGAATTTCTACGGCGTCTCCGGCGCCCTCAGGTCGACCGTCCAGGGCGGGATCATCCTGCTCGCCGTGGCGGTCTCGGCAACGCGTTCTTCGTCGAGATAAAGGGGAAACCATAGTGCGACGTTCCATGGCGGCGATTGCCGCCGTAACCCTGCTGTCCCTCGCCGCCTGTGCCACCGACGAGCCGGCCGCGAGCCCGTCGGGAAGTGCATCCGCCGCCACTGGCTCCGGCACCGGGGACCAGTCGAAGTTCTTCGTGCAGGCCGACTACGACGCCGAGTTGGCGTTGCTCGACGCGGCACCGACAGGCCCGGCCGACAAGCCGTGGGAGCAGGTGCTCAACCCGACGATGGTCGACACCGCCAAGTTCAAGAAGAACGGCCCACACAAGATCTGCTTCTCGAACGCGGCCCTGAACAACCCCTGGCGGCAGGTCGGTTTCAAGACCATGCAGGCCGAGGTCGAGGCGCAGAAGAGCCGCATCAAGGAGTTCGTGCACGTCGACGCCGAGGGTAAGGACCAGAAGCAGATCGCTGACATCAACGATCTGCTCGGCAAGGGCTGCGACGCGCTCATCGTCTCGCCGAACACCACCGCCACGCTCACCCCGGCCGTCGAGGCGGCCTGCAAGGCCGGGCTGCCGGTCGTCGTCTTCGACCGTGGCGTCAACACGAAGTGCCCGGTGACGTTCATCAACCCCATCGGCGGTTACGGGTTCGGCCACGTCGGGGCCGAGTTCGTCAGCCAGAAGATGAAGCCCGGCGGCAAGGTCCTCGCCCTGCGGATCCTGCCCGGCGTCGACGTCCTGGAGACCCGCTGGTCGGCGGCGAAGGTGGCGTTCGACAAGGCGAAGGTCGACGTCGTCGGTGTCGAATTCACCGATGGCGATCCGGCCAAGACCAAGAAGATCGTCGACGACTACATCCAGCGGTACGGCACAATCGACGGGGTCTGGATGGACGCCGGAGCGGTGGCCGTCGCGGCGGTCGAGGCGTTCCAGGACGCGGGCAAGCCCGTTCCGCCGATGAACGGTGAGGACCAGCTCGACTTCCTGAAGATCTGGAAGGACAAGAAGCTCACCGCGATCGCGCCGACCTATCCGACCTACCAGTGGCGTACGCCCATCATCGCGGCGCTGCGGATCCTCGACGGCCAGCAGGTGTCCAACCCGTGGAAGCTGCCGCAGCCGACCGTCACCCAGGACAACCTGGACCAGTACCTCGACGCGGGCATGCCGCCGCTGCACTACGCGATGTGCGGCTGCACCGACCTGCCCGGTTACCCGCAGCGCTGGAAGTAGGGCCCGATGTACGCCATCGGCGTCAACCCCTGGGTCTGGGCCTCGCCAGTCGACGACAAGGCCCTGGCCGAGCTGATCCCGCGGATCGCCGCGTTCGGCTTCGACGCGGTCGAGTTGCCGATCGAGCAGCCCGGCGACTGGGATCCGATCCGTACCCGGGACCTGTTGGCGGCGCACGGCCTCGTCGCCGCCGGCGTCTGCGCGGTCACCCCGCCGGGGCGGGAACTGGTCGACGCCGCGCCAGCGGTCGTCGAGTCGACGGTGGCGTACCTTCTGGGCTGCGTGGCGAGCGCGGCGGCCGTCGGCGCTGGATGCGTCGGCGGTCCCGCGTACGCCTCGGTCGGCCGCACCTGGCGGATGTCGGCAGCGGCTCGCGCGGCCTGCTACGCGGATTTCCGGCGGGCCCTGGCGCCGGTGGCCGAGCAGGCCGGCGAGGTGGGCGTGAGCATCGGTGTCGAGGCGTTGAACCGCTATGAGACGAGCGTCGTCAACACGATCGAGCAGACGGTCGAGTTGATCGACGGGCTACCGCCGAACGTCGGCATCATGATCGATACCTACCACATGAACATCGAGGAGGCCGACCCCTACGCGGCCCTCGCGGTCGCCGGCCGGCACATCAAGCACGTCCAGGTCAGCGGCACCAACCGGGGCGCTCCCGGTGCCGACCACTTCGACTGGCCCCGCTTCTTCACCGTCCTGCGGGACACCGGCTATCAGGGCGCGATCTGCATCGAGTCGTTCACGGCGGAGAACGAGGCCATCGCCACCGCCGCGGCGATCTGGCGTCCACTGGCCCCCTCGCAGGACCGTCTCGCCACGGACGGCCTGCGCTATCTCCGGGAGATCCTCGGATGACCGTCCCGACCCGCCACCCCCGCGCTGGTCGAGGCCGCTCCGCCACCCCCACCCCGTTCTCACGTCAGGAGCACCATCCCGTGTCCTCGTCCCTTTCGCCGCTGCGCCGACTGCTGGCCGGCGCCGCCGCGACAGCGGTGACCGCCCTGGTAGCGGTAACCGCCTCGGCGTCTCCGGCCCTCGCGGCCACCACCACCCTCTACGCGTCGCCCTCCGGCACCGGCACCGCGTGTTCCGCCAGCCAACCGTGTTCGCTGACCGCCGCCCAGACCGCGGTGCGGGCGATCAACAGTGCGATGTCCGGTGACATCGTCGTGGAGTTGGCCAACGGCGCGTACCGGCTCTCGTCGCCGCTGCGGTTCACCGCGGCCGACTCGGGCAACAACGGCTATCAGGTGATCTGGCGGGCGGCCTCCGGCGCACGTCCGACGATCACCGGCGCCCGGGCGGTCACCGGCTGGTCGCTCGTCGACTCCGGGAAGAACATCTGGCGGGCCAACGTCGGCGCTGGGCTCGACTCCCGTCAGCTCTACGTCAACGGGGCCGTGGCCACCCGGGCACGCACCGCCGTGAACCGCTCCGACTTCACCTTCACCACGTCCGGCATGCGGTTCACCAACGGCGCGCTCAGCTACCTCAACAACCTCGGCAACCAGAACCGGGTCGAGGTGGAGAGCGTCGGCTCGTTCACCGACCGGTACTCGCCGGTGCAGAGCATCAGCGGAAACTTCCTGACGATGCAGCAGCCCGCATGGAACAACAACACCTTCGGGTTCGACACCCTCTCCAGCCCGCACCGCGCCGGCCCCTTCTACCTGACCAACGCGTACGAGTTCTTGGACTCGGCGGGGGAGTGGTACCTCAATCCCAGCAACGGCCAGCTCAACTACATCCCGCTCAGCGGACAGAACATGAGCTCGGTCAGCGTGGAGCTGCCGCAGTTGCAGTCCCTGGTGAACGTCGGCGGCACCTACGACGCGCCCGCGCACCACATCTCGTTCAGCGGCATCACCTTCACCGGCACCAGCTGGCTCGGCCCGAGCAGCAGCAACGGTTTCGCCGACCAGCAGACCGGCGCCCACATCACCGGCACCTGGTCCCGTCCGTCCGACGCGCTGACCTCCTGCCAGGCCGGCTGCCCCCAGTTCGAGGCCACCCGGCCGAACTGGAACCAGATGCCCGCCGCCGTGCAGGTCTCCGCGGCCAACACCATCACCTTCAGCGACTCCCAGTTCGTCAACCTCGGGCAGACCGCGATCGGCATCGGCAACGACGCCAACGCCCACGCCAGCGGTGTCGGCCTGGGGGCCAACAACATCACCGTCACCCGCTCCGAGATCGCCCGTAACTCCGCCGGTGGCGTCGTGGTCGGCGGCGTGCGCGCCGACGCCCACCATCCCAGCGACCAGCGGATGGTCAACCGCAACGTCACCATCAGCAACAACAAGGTGCACGATCTCGGTCTGGAGTACCGGGGTGTGGTCTCGATCCTGACCACCTACGTGAACACCTCGCTGGTCTCGCACAACGAGGTCTACAACATGCCGTACACCGGCCTGTCGGTCGGCTACGGCTGGGGCGCCAACGACGCCGGCGGCAGCCAGCACTACGCCAACCGTGGCCTGTACAACTACCAGCCGCGCTACTCCACGGCGACCACCGCGGCCAACAACCAGGTCATCGGCAACTACGTGCACGACGTCATGCAGCAGATGACCGACGGCGGGTGCATCTACTCGCTGTCGGCGAACCCGGGCGGGTTGATCGCCGAGAACTACTGTCTGCGGACCAACGGTTGGTTCGGGCTCTACTTCGACGAGGGCTCCCGCTACTACACCGCCCGCAACAACGTGTTCTCCTCCACCGGCACCTGGGCCACCGCCAACTACTGGTACGCGGAGAACATGGGCAACTTCACCGTCACCAACAACTGGTCGACGAACAACTCCACGAACGTGACCAACGGCGACCGCGGCAACGTCGTCAACGGCAACGTCACGGTCAGCAACGGCAACTGGCCGTCGGGCGCGCAGACCGTGATCAACACGGCCGGCGTGCAGAGCGGTGGCAGCACCAACCCGACGAACGTGCAGATCGTGGGTGCCCAGTCGGGCCGCTGTGCCGAGATCGGTAACTCCAGCACGACCAACGGCACGCAGGCCCAGATCTGGGACTGCATCAGCAACGTCGCCAACCAGCGGTGGACCCACACTGCGAGCCGGCAGCTCATGGTCTACGGCACCAAGTGCCTGGACGCCTCCGGCCAGGGCACCGTCAACGGCACGAAGGTGGTGATCTGGGACTGCAACGGTGGTGTCAACCAGCAGTGGAACATCAACTCCAACGGCACGATCACGGGAGTGCAGTCGGGTCTCTGCCTGGACGCCAACGGCGCCGCGACGGCGAACGGCACGAAGCTGATCCTCTGGTCCTGCAGCGGCGGCACCAACCAGCAGTGGCAGCTGCGCAGCTGATCCAGTAGCTGGACACCGACAGGTCGGGGCCGGGGCGGGACGCCTCGGCCCGGACCTGTCCGGTTACGGGGCTTCGACCACTGTCAGCCCGGTCGCGGCCTGGTAGCGGACCGGGATGGGATCGGTGAGTTCCCCGACGAACGTCTCGTCGACGTGGTCGAGGAAGCCGATGAGGGACCAGTCGTCGGCGGGTCCGGGGACCAGCCGGGGCGCGTACAGGTGCGGGTGGGTGAACGGTTGGGCGGAAGCAATGTCCCACGGCCCGAGGGTGGTCTCGCCGGTCGCCACCCAGATCCGGTGGTCGTCGCGCCGAGCGCTGCCGGTGGCCTCGGTGGAGAAGAGCAGCAGCGGCTGGCCGTCGACGACCGCGACCTGGGGCACCTCCAGGTGACCGAAGCCGGCCGGAGTCGACAGCGGCGGCGCGACGGTCCAGGTGACGAGGTCGGTTGAGGTGGCGTGGCCGACGACGCCACGGGTGCCCGCCGGACCGGTGTTGGCGCGGGCGGTGATGAGCATGTGCCAACCCTCGCCGTCGGGGTCGGGGAACACCCACGGGTCGCGCCACGCCTGCTCGTACCACAGCTCCTTGTCCAGCAGCTCGTACCAGGTGGGGTCGGCCTGGACGATCGGTTCGGTGCCGTGCCGGTGCCAGGTCATGAGGTCGTCGGAGACGGCCAGTCCGATGCGTTGGACGAGCCCGTCCTCCGCACGACCGACCCCGGTGTAGAACAGGTACCACCGTCCGTCCGGCCCGCGGACCGTGCAGCCCGTCCAGGTCGCCAGGTCGTCCCAGCTCGGCGCGTCGGCGGGGACCACGGCGTCGGCGACCAGGCGCCACGAGCGCAGGTCCGCCGAGACGGCGTGGCCGATGGTGGCCCGGCGGTGGCGGCGGTGCGGGTCGTGCAGGGCGCGGGACGCGCGCAGGAAGAACACGTGCCAGAGGCCGTTGTCGTCCCGCGCGTACCAGCTGTCCCACACCCAGTGGTCGGGTAGACGAAGCATGGTCGGAAACCTAGCACTAAACCGTTTTAGCGCCGGTCAACGTCAAACCGTCGGCACGGATGGAGGGTCGGTGGTCAGCCGGCCGGAGGCGCGAGGGACCGGCGTCGGCGCAGCGGCATCGGAACGAGCGAGGGTTCGGCGGCGCCCCCGTCCAGGAGCAGCTCGACCGCTCGTCGCCCCATCTGCTCGTGTGGCAGCGCCGTGGTGGCCAGGCTCGGACGCAACCAGGCCGCGATCGGGTCGTCGTCGAACGAGATCACCGAGATGTCCTCCGGGACGGTCAGCCCCGCCTCGCCGAGTGCCTGGTAGGCCCCGAAGGCCAGCCGGTCGTTCATGCAGATGATCGCGCTGGGTCGCTTCGGCTTGCCCAGCAGGCTACGCATGGCGGCGTACCCGTGCTCGGGCAACCACTCGGTGCAGAAACACTCGGCCAGGAGGCCGACCTCTGCCTCGTCCAGCGTCTGCCGGATGCCGTGCAGGCGGGCGCGGGCGGCGAGCGAGACCTCCGGGTCGTCCTCCTTGAGTCGGTTGCGGCCGATGAGCGCTATCGCGTCGCGGTGGCCAAGCTCCAGCAGGGCGGTGGCGACGGAGCGGCCGGCTCCCTCGTCGTCGGGGACCACGCTGGGCAGGCCGTCGGGGCTGGTGGCGTTGAGCAGCACCACCGGGCCCCCGAGGATGGCCGGGGGCACAGTCAGCCGTCGGGTCGCCATCGCCGCGTAGATCACTCCGTCGACCTGCCGGTCCAGGACGGCCTCGATGGCGTACTGCTCGAAGGTGGCGTCGCCCTGCGTCTCGGTGATGAGCAGGACGTGGTCCCGTTCGCGGGCCGCGTCGAGGGCGCCGCGGATGAGGTCGCCGGCGAACCGGGTGGTGGCCACGATGTCGGAGACGAACGCGATGGTGGCCGTCTTGCGGGTGCGCAGGCTGCGCGCGGCGAGGTTGGGCCGGTAGCCGAGCTCCTCGGCGGCGGCGAACACCCGCTGGTGCGCCTCGGCCGAGAGTCGGGTGCCCTCCCTGCCGTTGAGCACCATCGACGCGGCGGTCTTGGACAGCCCGGCTCTCCGCGCGACGTCGGCGAGTGTTGCTCTGTTGCGGCCCATCAGTCCTCCGAATCAGGCGCGGCGCCACAGGCGCCGCTCCCGCCCATCATGATGCGTCGTCGTCCGGGATCGAGCGCCGGTCACGTCGGCGTGGTGTGAACCCGACGTTTCCGCACCGTTGCCAAGTTGTCCTTGACAGCTCCCCGTGCCGCGCGCATGCTCTGCTAAATCAGTTTAGCGACCACTTCTGGTGCATCCAGAGGCGCCTTCGGTGGCCGTGCCGGGTTCTTTTCTGCTGACGGTACGGGTGCTGCGCCCGGGCGACAGGTCACGGCGTACGTGTCGTGGCGGCCGCACGGTCGCGGTGGTCCCGGTGGAGCCGTCGCGCGGCCATGGGTCGCGGGACGCGTGGAGATGTCAAGGAGTCATGAAATGGCAGAATTGCTGACAAAGTTCCCGCGACGGAGAACGGTGCTCCTCGCGTCGCTGCTGGCGGTCGGGATGACCGCGACGGCCTGCAGCGCGCCGGGCGAGGACCGGTCATCGACGCAGAAGTCCGATGCCGCCGTCAAGACGGAGCTGGGCACCGACCCGATCACCCTCGACATGTACGCGGAGACCGGCTTCCCGCTGGCCAAGGCGTTGGCCGACGAGTTCTCCAAGCAGCACTCGAACGTCAAGTTCAACATCCGCGAGGACCAGTTCACTGTGATCGTGGAGAACGCGCCCCGCGTGATGGCCTCGGACAACTCGCCCGACATCATCCGGCTCCCGACCATGGTCGACCTGGTCAAGGACGACCTGCTCAAGAACCTCGACCCGTACTTCACCGCGTACGGCTGGGACAAGTTCCCCGCCTCGCAGCTCATGCAGCTGCGCGTCGGCGAGAACACCCGGGGCACCGGCTCGCTGTACGGGATGGGGCTCGGCTACAGCGTCACCGGCGTCTTCTACAACAAGAAGCTGGCCAGCCAGATCGGCATGACCCAGCCGCCGGCCACCGTCGCTGAGTTCGAGGAGCTGCTGGCCAAGGCGAAGACCGGCGGGGTCCAGCCGATCATGCAGTTCAACAAGAACACCGCGGGCATCAACTTCCCGCACCAGGCGCTACAGAACCAGTTCGGCGACCCGACCCAGGTCGCCGACTGGATCTTCCAGAAGCCGGGGGCCACGTTCGACACCCCGGCCGCCCTGAAGGCCACCCAGACCATTCAGAAGTGGGCCCAGGCCGGCTACTTCACCAAGGACGCCAACGCCCTGGACTACGCGGGCATGGTGGGGGAGTTCCAGAAGGGCAACGGCCTGTTCATGTTCAACGGCGACTGGGAGTCGGCCAACCTCGACAAGTCGATGCCCGGCAATGTGGGCTTCTTCCTCTTCCCCACCGAGTCTCCCGGTGGAAAGCACGTGGCGATGTCCGCCCCCAACACCTTCGGCGTCTCCGCCAAGGCCAAGAACCCGGACGCCGCCGCGTACTTCCTGAACTGGGTGCACACCAACGCCAAGGCCCGCGAGATCTCGGTGACCGTCGGCGGCTCCAGCCCCGGCGGCCCGAGTGACCTGCCGGTGCCGAGCGCCGCCCCGAACACGGTGCTGGCCGAGACCCTGAAGGCGTCGCAGCAGCTCGGCGCGGAGAACGGCGCCGTGGACTTCACCGCGAACGCGACCGGCGGCATCTTCGCCGCCGCGATCACGCCGGAGATGCAGAAGCTGATCGCCGGCCAGCAGACGCCCGAGGGGTACGTGAAGGCGGTCCAGGCCGAGTATCAGAAGGAACTGTCCCGATGACGTCTGCCCTCGGCAGCGCACCAACCGGGCATGACGATCGTCGCGCCCGCCCCACCCCCACGCGGGCCCACCGATTCCGGTGGGCCCGCGCGGCCGGGACCGGCTGGTTGTACGTCCTGCCCGCCCTGGTGATGTACGCGGTGTTCGTCCTGCGCCCGCTCGTCCTGACGCTCCAGTACTCGCTCTACGACTGGAACGGCATCGGGGTGGCCCGCTGGGTGGGCCTGGACAACTACCTCACCGTCTTCACCGACAGCGACCTGCTGAAAATCATCGGCAACGCGATGGTCCTGATCGTCTTCTTCAGCTTCATCCCCGTCGCGCTGGGGCTGTTGGTGGCGAGCATGGTTCGCCGGATCACCACCGGCGCGTTCGGCACCGTCGTCCGGACCATCCTGTTCCTCCCGCAGGTCATCCCCCTGGTGGCGGCGGGCATCGCGTGGAGCTGGCTGCTCTCGTCGAACGGTCTGGTCAACCAGGCGCTGCGCGCGGTCGGGCTGGGTGGCGTCGCCCGCGCCTGGCTCGGCGACTTCGACACGGCGCTGCCAGCCGTCGGCGTCATCGGGGCCTGGGTGCTGCTCGGCCTCTGCACGATCCTTTTGGTCACCGGCATGAGCAAGATCGATCCGGCGCTGTACGAGGCCGCCCGCCTCGACGGTGCCGGTCCGGTCCGCGAGTTCCTCGCCGTGACCCTGCCCAGCCTGCGCCAGGAGATCGGCGTCTGCCTCACCGTGACGATCATCGCGGCGTTGGCGAGCTTCGACATCGTCTACATCTCCACCAGCGGCGGCCCCGGCCTCCAGACCACAGTGCCGGGCCTGGAGATCTACCGGCTGGCCTTCTCGCAGCGGCAGGTCGGGCTCGCCTCGGCGCTCGCCGTCGTACTCATGCTGCTCGTGCTGGCGTGTGTGCTGCCGATCCAGCGCCTGAGCCGAGGGGAGAAGCAGTGAATTTGAGTCGACGCGAACAGCTGACCGGCCGGGTCTTCCTGATCGCCCTGATCGTCGTCACCCTGCTGCCGTTCGTGAGCATGCTCTCGGCGGCGTTGCAGCCCCGGGGCACAGTGCCCAGCGGGCTCGACTGGCCGTCCGACCCGCAGTGGGGCAACTTCGCCGACGCCTTCACCGCCGCGAACATGGGCGCCCTGCTCCGCTCCAGCCTGCTCATCGTGGCCGGTGTCGTACCGGTGTCGGTGCTCATCGCGACCATGGCCGGCTTCGGGCTCGGTCAGCTGCGGGTGCCCGGTGGCCGACTCGTCTTCGGTCTCTTCCTGCTGGGTCTGACCCTGCCGTTCGAGGCCGTGGTCACGCCGCTCTACTACCAGATGCAGGACCTCGGCCTGCTCAACACCCGCTGGGCCATCATCCTGCCGCTGATCGGGCTGTACATGCCGTTCGCGGTGTTCTGGATGCGGGCACACTTCACCAACGTGCCGGTCGAGTTGTCCGAGGCGGCCCGGGTGGACGGCAGCAGCACGTGGCAGTTGTTCTGGCGGGTCCAGGTGCCGCTCGCCCGGCCGGCGATCGCCTCGCTGACGATCCTGATGTTCCTCTGGACGTGGAACCAGTTCCTGCTCGCCATCGTCCTCGTGGACGACGCCACCAAACGCACCATGGCCGGGGCGCTCGGAGCGTTCCAGGGCCAGTGGGGCACCGACCTGGTGCTGCTGTGTGCCGGGTCGCTGCTGATCCTCACCCCGACCCTCATCGTGTTCCTGATCTTCCAGCGACAGTTCATCAAGGCCCTGATCCAAGGGTCAGTGAAGGGGTAGGCAGTGGTCACACAGCCGCAGATCCACGGCGACGTCGACGATCGCTTCGGGCGCGTCGCCGACGTCTTCCGCGACAACTTCACCTCCCGGGGAGAGGTCGGTGCCGCGGTCACCGTCTACGTGCGGGGCCGCAAGGTCGTCGACCTGTACGGCGGGGTGGCCGACACCCGTACCGGGCGGCCCTGGAGCGCGCACACGCCGGTCGTCGTCTTCTCCTGCACCAAGGGGATCCTGGCGATCTGCGCCTACCTGCTGGCCCAACAGGGCCGGCTCGACCTCGACGCTCCCGTGACGCGCTACTGGCCGGAGTTCGGACAACACGGCAAGGCGGACATCCCGGTGCGCTGGCTGCTCACGCACCAGGCAGGTCTGCCCGCGGTGGACCGCTCCCTGACCCTCGACGAGGTGCTGGCGTGGGATCCGGTCATCAAGGCGATCGAGGCGCAGGCCCCGCTGTGGAAGCCGGGTACGGCGCACGGCTACCACTCGATGACCTACGGCTGGCTGGTCGGAGAGGTGATCCACCGCATCACCGGCCAACTGCCCGGCGCGTTCTTCGCCGACACCGTCGCGGGCCCGCTCGGCCTGCACACCTGGCTGGGGCTCCCGGCCGTCGAGAGCGACACCGTCGCCTGGGGCCTGGCACCGCCCCCGGACCCTGACCCGTTCGTGGACCCGGTAGCCGAACGGGGCATCACCATGGGGGGCGCTTTCGCCTTTCCCGCCGACGCCGACGGCCTGGTCAGCTTCAACGACGACGCCATCCGGGCCGCCGGTGTTCCCGGCGCGGGCGCGGTGAGCACCGCCGAGGGCCTCGCGCGCCTCTACGCCGCCTGTGTGTCGGAACTCCACCGTGGACCGCTGCTCACGGCGGCGTCGGTGGACGACGCGGTAGTGGTCCGCTCGCGTGGTCAGCAGCGGCACGGCCCACCGGACACCGGGCAGCGCTGGGGCACCGGCTTCCTGCTGCACTCACCACCGGCCCGGCCCCTGCTGGGTGAGCGCAGCTTCGGCCACGACGGCGCGGGCGGCAACCTGGCCTTCGCCGACGCCGAGCATCAGGTGGGATTCGGCTACGTGGTCAACCAGATGCGCGGAATGGGCGACGAGCGCGCCAATCTGCTCACCGCCGCCGTCCGCGCCTGCCTCAACGACTGAGGCGACCGGGCCTAGTGCGACCCCGGTGATCATGAAGTTATTGCCTTCGATGACGGCGTGTTGGCGCAACATCATGATCGCCGGGGTCCGACCTGGGAACGGTCTGTCCACTGTGGATGGCCGTCGGTGTTACGGGGATAGTTCGGGCACGTTTCATTGATAGTCTTGACAGGCGTTGTTAGCGATAACACGATGGCCTTCACGCCGCTCTCGCGTTTGGAGCTCGCCTTGGTCGTGCCGGTCCGCTCGCGTGTCCTGAACATCGCCCGCGCATCCGCTGTGAACAGCCTGAACGCCGCCGCTCGCCACGCCGCCAGCACGTTGACCAGACTGGCGTCCACAGTGCTCACGGATCGTCTCCGTTCACTGTGTGCGCTCGCATCGGCGGCCGTTCTCGTCGGTGCGGGCCTGGTGGCCACCCCCGCCGCCGCGCACGCCGCCGACGAATGGTCACCCCGATCGTCGTACACCTCGACCGACACCGGCGCCGGCACCTACTCCGTGCCGCTGCTCAACGCCGACGTGCCGGACATCAGCGTCGAGCGGGTGCCGGCCGCCGACAACGACGAGGGCCGCGACCTCTACTACATGATCAGCACGACCATGCACCTGAGCCCGGGTGCGCCAATCATGAAGTCGTACGACCTCGTCAACTGGGAGATCGTCAACTACGTCTTCGACCGGGCGAGCATCGGCGACTCCTTCTCCCTGCGCAACGGCCAGAACTCGTACGGCCAGGGCCAGTGGGCGTCGTCGCTGCGCTACCACGACGGCACGTTCTACGCCGTCTTCAACACCAACAACCTCAGCGGGGCGTACCTCTACCGCACCAACGACATCGAGAACGGCCCGTGGCAGCGCACCGCCCTCGGCCGTGGCCTGCACGACCCGTCGCTCTTCTTCGACGTCGACGGCACGCCGTACATCTTCTACGGCTCCGGCGGCACCAGCGCCGTACGCCTCAACGCCGACCTGACCGCCATCGCGCAGGACTACCCGAACATCTTCACCGCCAACAACTACGCCGGGCAGCCGTTCATCGGTGGTCTGTTCGAGGGCGCGCAGGTCTATCACATCGACGGCTGGTACTACGCCGTCATCATCACCTGGCCGTCCGGGCAGGGACGCCAGGTGGTGATGTTCCGGTCGAAGGACCTGCTCGGGCGCTACACCTCGGCCGGCGGGGTCAACACCTACGAGGCGCGCGGAGTGCTCAACTCCAACGGCTTCGCGCAGGGCAGCCTGGTGCCGATCAGCCAGGCGGGCGGCGGGACCGACTGGCACGGCATGTTCTTCCGGGACACGTTCCCGATCGGCCGGATCCCGGCGCTCATCCCCGCCACCTGGCAGAACGGGTGGCCGACCTTCGGCACCAACGGGGTCGTGCCGGTCAACGGCCTCTTCGACAAGCCGATCCGGCTCAGCCCGGCCGAGGAGCTGTTCGAGCGGCAGAAGAGCATCGTCGCCTCGGACGACTTCGCCAACGACGCGCCGCACAAGGCGTACCAGGACGAGCAGTGGACGGTCCCCGCACCGCTCGATCCGGCGGAGATCGCCCCCAACGGCTCACGGCTGGACCTGGCGTGGGAGTGGAACCACGCCCCGGACAACCGCTACTGGTCACTGACCGACCGCGACGGCTGGCTGCGGTTGACGGCCGGCACTGTGGTCACCGGCCAGTACGTCTACACGAAGCTGTCCAACCGGGCCGAGCTGGCGTGGTTCGAGGAGGCACGCAACACGCTCTCGCAGCGGACGTTCGGGCCACGACAGTCGGTCCAGACCCGGATGGACGTCTCCGGGATGAAGAACGGCGACGTCGCGGGCCTGGCCGCCTACAACCGCGGATTCTCGTACGTGGCGGTCAAGCGCGTCGGTGACGTCAACACCCTCGGCGTGGTGAACCGGTCGCAGCCGTTCGCTGTCGACCTCGACCAGTCGACGCTGGAGAACTTCGTCGCCGGCACGACGGTGTCGCTGGGCGACGCGACCGAGGTGCACGTGAAGGCGGACCTCGACTTCTCCGCGCCGGTCGGCCAGCTCTGGACGACGTTCTACTACAGCCTGGACGGGGCCCAGTGGACCCGGCTGGGCAACCGCGTGGGCCCGCAGGCGCTCGACGGCAGCCTCGCCCACTTCATGGGTCACCGGGTGGGTCTGTTCAACTACGCGACCCAGGAGACCGGCGGCCACGTCGACTTCGACGACTACCTGCTCAGCGACGTGCTGACCGCGCAGGCCCGGCCACTGGACACCACCGCCCTCGACGCGGCCATCGCCCACGCGCAGACACTCGACCCGCGGCACTACCCGGCCGACGCCTGGGCCACGACGCGGTCCGCGCTCGCGGCGGCGACGTCGGCACGGGCCGGCCAGCTCGGCACGCAGAACCAGATCGACGCACCGGAGCGGGCACTCAGCTACCAGTTGGCCCGACTCGGAGTGCTGGCGGCGCTGCCCGTGACGGCCACCGCCCAGGTGCGCTGCCTGAGCGGCAAGGCGTACCTGGCGGTGCAGGTGCGCAACGACTCGGACGAGCCCGTCGAGATCACCGTCGAGACCCCGTACGGGAACCGGTCGTTCGCCGCCGTCGCGCCGGGGGCGAACGTCTACCAGTCGTTCAACACCCGCGCGTCGTCGGTGGCGGCCGGCTCGGCGACGGTCCGGGCCACCGGGGTGGTCGCCGGCCGGGACGTGACCACCGTCCACGCCACCCAGCACCCCGCCAGCGCCTGCGGCGGATAGCCCCACCACGAGCCCTCGGCCCGCCGACCAGCACCACCGGCGACCGGCCCGGCGGCACGGAACAGCGGACCTGTCCCGTGCCGCCGGCCACTGTCGGACCGGTGGCGGCAGTCGACCCCTGATGTCCGGACCACCACGGAAGCGCACCCACCGATCCCCCGTACACCGATGACCGCACGTCAGAGATGAAGGAGGATGTCTCGTGGAACAACGAATGCGACCGGCGACCCGAGGACGGGTCGCAGCGCTCGCGACAGTCGGTCTGATGCTGGCCACGGGTTTCGTCGCCCCGGCGGCGCCGGTCCAGGCCGCCGACACGAACCTCGTCGTCAACGGCGGGTTCGAGGACGGCCTGGCCAACTGGTTCGTCAACAACGGAAACGCCTCCGACGGCGCCCAGTTGTCGGCCACGTCGGACGCCCACTCCGGCGCGAACGCGGCGCTCGTGACCAGCCGGACGACCACCGGGTCCGGCCCGATGCAGGACCTCAGCGGCAAGGTGCAGGCCGGCCAGGCCTACACCCTCACGGCCCGCATCAAGTACGAGAACGAGAGCGGACCGGCGACGAAGCAGTTCTTCGCCACCATGCACTACGGCGGTGGCACCTACACCAACCTCGTCAGCGTGACGGCGACGAAGGGCCAGTGGGCACAGTTCAACGGAACGTTCACGATCCCGACGACGCAGAGCGTGTCGACGGCCCGCCTGTTCTTCGAGACCCCCTGGACGAGCACGCCGTCCACCGACCCGGCTCTGCACCTGATGGACTTCAAGCTCGACGACGTGTCAGTGGTCGGCGCCGCGCCGCCCGCGCCCGCGTCGAAGACCATCGAGGTGGTCGGCAAGCTGCCCGGGGAGCACAACCCGTTGATCGGGCACAAGTTCGGGGCTGACGGTTTCGGCCTCGTGCACGACGGCCGGGTCTACATGTACATGACCAACGACACCCAGGGCTACGCCCCGAACCCCACCACGGGCGTCTCGCCGGGGATCAACTACGGCGACATCAACCAGATCACGGTGATCTCCTCGGAGGACCTCGTGAACTGGACGGACCACGGTGAGATCCAGGTCGCCGGCCCCAACGGGGTGGCCCCGTTCACCGCCAACTCGTGGGCTCCGGGCATCACCAAGAAGGTGGTGAACGGAGTGGAGAAGTTCTTCCTCTACTACGCCAACGGCGGTGGCTCCAGCAATGTGATCACCGGTGCGTCGCCGCTCGGCCCGTGGACCAGCGAGCGCACGAGCACGCTGATCGACGGCCGTACCCCCGGCGCCGAGGCCGTCGCGTGGAAGTTCGACCCGGCCCCGTTCGTCGACGACGACGGCCAGCCGTACCTCTACTTCGGTGGCGGTCCCGCGTCGACGAGCATGCCGCCGGCCGAACGCTTCAACAACCCGAAGAACATCCGGTCGATCGAACTCGGCGACGACATGGTCTCCACCGAGGGAACGGCCGCGGTGGTCGACGCCCCGGTCGCCTTCGAGGCCGGCCACGTCTTCAAGCGCCAGGGCAAGTACTACTTCTCGTACTCCTCGCACTTCGGCGGGAACGACTTCGGTGGCAACCAGCAGCCGCTCCCCGGTTACCCCGGGGGTGGCCAGATCGGTTACATGATCTCCGACGGGCCGATGTCGTGGCCGAAGGAGACCTACGCCGGGGTGCTCTTCCCGAACCAGTCGCAGTTCTTCGGGGCCGGCACCGGTGGCAACAACCACCAGTCGGTGTTCGAGTTCGGGGGCAGGTACTACTTCACGTACCACGCCCCGACGCTGAACAAGCGCATCAACGGCAACACCACCCAGGGGTACCGCAGCCCGCACATCCAGCAACTGACCTTCAACCCGGACGGCACCATCCAGCAGGTCGTCGGCACCTACGCCGGCGTGGACCAGGTCCGCGACTTCGACCCGTACCGCGTCTTCGAGGCCGAGACCTTCGGCTGGAGCAAGGGCGTCGCGACCACGACTGTCGACGGCAGTTCCGCCCAGTTCGGTGGCGCGGCATCCAACCTCGTGGTGCGCGACATCGACAACGGGGACTGGACGGCGCTGTCCTCGGTGAACTTCGGGGACAACGGCGCGCAGAGCCTGACGGCGCGGGTGCGTGCGCTCGCCGCCGGCGGGCAGATCCAGGTCCGGTTGGACGACGTCAACGGTCCCGTCGTCGGCACGGTCGCTGTCGACACCCCGGTCGGACAGTGGGCCGAGGTGACCGCCGAACTTGACGGCGTCAGCGGCGTGCACGACGTCTACTTCACCTACACCGGCCCGGCCGGCGTCGACCTCTTCGAGATCGACAACTGGGCCTTCGCGGCGGACAGCCTCGACCTGCCCGTCACGCTCACCGCGTCCACGCGGTGCGTGGGCGGCAAGGCGTACGTGGCGGTGCAGGCGCGCAACGACCACGACGCGCCGGTGGGCATCACCCTCGAGACGCCGTACGGCGAGCGGTCCTTCGCGGCCGTCGCGCCGGGCGCGAACGCCTACCAGTCCTTCAACACCCGTGCCGTGTCGGTGCCGGCGGGTTCGGCGACGGCCCGGGTGACCGGGGCGATCGACGGCCACGACGTGACGACCGTCCGCACCGTGCAACACCCCGCCGGCACCTGCGGCGGATAACCCCTCATGGCGGAGAACGGAGATCACATGAACACATACAAACGGCGGCGGACACTCGCGGTCGGCGTCGTCGGCGCTGTGCTGACCGGAGCGGCGGTGCTGCCGTCGCCCGCACTGGCCGAGCCCGGTGACGACGCCAGCGTGCGGGTCACTGTCGACATCGACGAGATCAGGGAACCGGGCGTGCTCGCCCTGTCGATCGCCGGCGACGCCGTCGCGCTCTCCGAGGACGGCTCGACGCTGCTGGTACGCCAGTTCGTCGGCACGCTGCCGACGGTGACTGTCACCGACACCCGCGTCGCCGACGAGGTGCCCGACGGCGCCAACTGGGCGGTGCTCGGCAGCGCGACCGACTTCGCCGGCGCAGCCGGCCAGGCGCCGATCACCGCCGACCACTTCGGCTGGAAGCCGCGCCTGCTCGACGGCGGGGAGACCGGCCTGGTCACCGAGGGCGAGGAGGTGGTGACCAGCCTGGACGAGCCGACTCAGCCGGGCAACAATGTCGGCCTCGTCGACCAGGAGCTGTTGGTCTCGGCCTTCGACTCCGAGGCCGTCGCCAGCGACTCGTACTCGGTCAACGCCGACCTGTACCTGCGGACCCCCGCGGAGGTCGCCGCCGGCGCGTACAGCTCCACACTCACGCTCTCACTGTTCGAGTAGTGGCCTGGGCGGGGGCCCGGATCGGGCCCCCGCCCAGCCCCGTGCCGAAGGGCCGATTCATGACCGTCACCCCGCTGCGCCGGGCGCTCGTCGTCCTCGCCGTCGCGTCCCTCGCGGTTGCGGCCGCGCCGACCGCGGCCGCGGCGGAACCGGACCCGAAGGCCCTGACCTGGACGGTCCAACCGGCCACCGCGACCGGGCCGGACCAACGCCGATGGATCAACGCCAGCCTGGATCCGGGGCAGGTGGTGACCGAGCACCTGGCGGTACGGAACTTCAGCCGCACCGCGGTCGCCTTCTCCCTGAAGGCCGCCGACGGTTACCTCACCGACAAGGGCCGCTTCAACATGCTGTCGTCCGACCGTCCCTCGGTCGACGGCGGCACCTGGATCGACGTGCAGGAGAAGGTCACCGTCGGCCCCAACGAGACACGGGTGGTGCCGTTCACGATCACGGTGCCCCAGGGCGCCACGCCGGGTGACCACCCGGCCGGCATCGCCGCGACCGTCACCAGCACCGGCGGCACGGTCAACGTCGAGAGCCGCATCGGCTTCCGAGTGATGCTGCGGGTGAACGGCTCCGCGCAGGCCGCCCTGGCCGTCGGGGGCCTCGACGTGACGTACTCCCCGTCGTGGAACCCCTTCGCCGGTGGCACGGTGCGGGTCCGCTACACCGTCGAGAACGACGGCAACGTCTGGGCCAGCGGAACGAGTCGGGTGGCGTTGTCCGACCTCCTGGGCCGGACCAGCCACGACGCCACCAGCGCCGTCGAGGAGTTGCTGCCCGGCGGCGCTCGGACGGTGGAGACCCGGGCCGACGGCGTCTGGGCCCTGGGGCGCCTCCGCACGACCGTCAGCACCTCGCCGACGCTGCTCGGCGACGGCCAGGCCGGGGCCGACCTCCGACCGGCCTCGGCCACCGTCACCACCTGGGTCGTACCGTGGGCGCAGCTCGCACTGCTGGGTCTGCTCGCCGGCCTGCTCCTGGGGCTGCGGGCGGCGGCCCGGCACCGGCGGCGTCGGCTGGCCGGGCTGCTGGCCCGCGCGAGGCAGGAGGGCCGGCAGGAGGGTCAGGAGTCGGTGCTCGTCGGGGGCGCGCCCGCTGCTGCCGAGCCCGACGCGGGCGACGCCGGCCGGTAACCCGTCTGCGCGAGGAATCGCGCTGCCGGATCGCGGCGAGGCGTCGCCCGGTCCGCGGCCTCAGGGCTTGGACCGGCCCAGCAGCCAGCGCAGGATGCTGGCGTCCTCGTAGGTCGGCCCGAACGCCGCGTGGTAGTCCGGCAACGAGAACGCGGCGTCGGCGTACTCGGTGTAGCGCACCAGGTCGGCAGCCTGCTCCGGCGTCTTGCCCCGGGCGGCGTACGCCTGCCGCAGCACCGCAGTGGAGTTACGCGCGCCCGAGACGTTGAGCAGGTGGTCGTGCTCGCCGTGGGTGATCCACACCGGCACCTCGGCCGCCGCGATGGCGGTCGCCTGGGTGGCGTTGACCGGGAAACCACCGGTCACCAACCCGCCGGCGAACAGGTCCGGACGCTTGGCGAACGCCTCCCAGAGCAGCTGGGAGCCGTACGACACGGTGGTCGCGTACACCCGACGGGTGTCCACCGCGAACTGGCCGACGAACTGGTCGAGCAGCTTGACCAGCAGGTCCGCCTCGGCGGCCCCACCGACCCGCTGGTGCTGGGGCGCCAGGACGATGACGTCCTCGGCGGTGCCGGTCCACCGCGGTTGGAGCCACGCGGTCGCCGGGATGTCGGCGGCGAGTTGGACGCCGAGGTTGTCACCGTCCCAGCCCATCCCGTGACCGGGCAGGACGACCATCAGCGGGTACTTGCGGCCCGGCTGGTAGTTCTTCGGCAGGTGGTAGTGGTACGGCAGCACCATTCCGCCACTCAGGAACGAGCCGTAGGTGAACTCGTCGACCAGTTGGTTGACCGGCTTCTCGGTGACCGGTCGGGACTCGCGCGGGGTGGCCCGGGCGAGCACCGGCCCCTTGCCGGCCCCGCGGCCGGGCTGGCCGTGCACGTCCTTGCGCTGCACGACCCGGGTCGGCAGCTCGGGGTTGACCTTCACCGTGCAGAGGAAGGTCGGGCACTTGGAGACGATGACCGTCGAGCCGCCGGTGTCGGCGGGGTCGAGTTCGACGATGACGTACCTGCCCGGCGTCGATCGGTGGTCGGCACGGGTGCCCGGTGTCCCGTTGGTGTAGGTGTGGGTGACGGTCCGGTCGGCGAGCTTCGGCAGGTCCTCGATGGGGTTGAAGCGGAAGTTGTAGATGGTGTCGGTCACCGAGAACGTGGCGGTGTCGAGGGTGCGGGGGTTGACCGCGGCCCCGTACTCGATCGCCACCGCCGAGACCTTCTGGCCGTACGTGTAGACGGTGGTGATCGGGGTGATGCTGCGGATTCCGTCCGTGGCGCCCCGGCTGCCGCTCGCGCTGCCGTACGCCGTGCCGGATGCGCCGGCCAGGACGAGGGTGGCAGCGATCGGGATCAGTCCTTGTCGCAGTCTCATGCGGGTCCTTTCTCGGGGGTGGTGCGCTCAGTCAGCGATCCCGCCCGGGGACCAGGAGTGGGACGGGGCGGAGTGAGTCGGTCGCTAAACTGATTTAGCAGAGCATCGATGGCGGGCCCAACGGTGTCAATACCGAGCGCGCAACAAGCCGGGAACCCGCCCCGCCGGCGGGCCGGACCACGCTGGCCCGCGCGCCCGACCCCTCCCGCGAGCACTGCAACAAACCTGCAAGCGCCAGCTATTGCCTTCAGGGAAACCGCTTTCCTACGATTGCGTTGCATCGATGTTTCATTTAACGGTCGGGCGAGCGGTGTTGCCGGGCACACCCCGTTCGCGCGACACATCCCCGCTTCTACCAGGGCGTGAGAGACCTCGATGAAATCCTCGCGATTGACTGTCGCCAATTCTGAATGATGTTCGTCGGCAGGTGCGGTCGCGATGTCCGTCGGGGCGAAGCCTGGAACGAGACGAATGCGAAGGTGAGGCGACATGAGACGACCAGTCGTGTTGCGACGTCAGGCGGTATTGGCCGCGGCGGCTGCGGCGGGCGTGGTGATCGCGGCCGGGGTGGTGCTGCCGACCCCGCAGGCGTCGGCGGCGGTCGGTAACGCCACCGGCTACGCCACCCAGAACGGCGGGACCACCGGCGGCGCGGGCGGGCAGACGGTGCGGGCCAGCACGGGCACGGCGATCCACGCGGCACTGTGCGGACGGACCAGCAGCAGCACCCCGATCACCATCGAGGTGACCGGGACCATCAACCACGGCAACACCAGCAAGGTGTCCGGGTCGAGCTGCAACACCGCCGCGGGCGTGATCGAGCTCAAGCAGATCAGCAACGTCACCATCATCGGGGTCGGTGGCGGCGCCGTCTTCGACCAGCTCGGCATCCACATCCGCGACTCGAGCAACATCATCATCCAGAACGTGACAGTGCGGAACGTCAAGAAGTCGGGCTCGCCCACCTCCAACGGTGGGGACGCCATCGGCATGGAGAGCACGGTCCGCAACGTCTGGGTCGATCACGTCACCCTGGAAGCCTCGGGCGGGGAGTCCGAGGGGTACGACGGCCTCTTCGACATGAAGGACAACACCCAGTACGTGACGCTGTCCTACAGCATCCTGCGCAACTCCGGTCGCGGCGGTCTCGTCGGGTCCAGCGAGAGCGACCTGTCGAACGGCTTCATCACGTACCACCACAACCTCTACGAGAACATCGACTCCCGCACGCCGCTGCTACGCGGCGGCGTTGCCCACATCTACAACAACCACTACGTGAGCCTGCATGAATCCGGGATCAACTCCCGGGCAGGGGCCAGGGCCAAAGTGGAGAACAACTACTTCCGTGACTCCAAGGACGTCCTGGGCACCTTCTACACCAACGAGCGCGGCTACTGGCAGGTCGCCGGCAACGTCTTCGACAACGTGACCTGGTCCAGCGCCGGCAGCGAGAACTACCCCGCCGGCCCCAACCCGACCTCCAACACCACTGTCAGCATCCCGTACCCGTACAGCCTCGACGGGGCGAGCTGCGTGCCGGACATCGTCCGTCAGACGGTCGGTGCCAACACGGGTCTGAAGGTGTCCAACGGCAGTTGCTCGCCGCAGACCCCGCCGCCCACCACCCCGCCGCCCACGACGCCTCCGCCGACCACGCCTCCGCCCACGACGCCTCCGCCCACCGGCGGGACCAACCTCAGCCTGGGCGCCGGCGCCGACGGCTCCAGCAAGGCCAGCGGGACCAGCTACGGCAACGTGCGCGACGGCAACCTGAGCACCTACTGGTCGCCGGCCGGGTCGACCGGCACGATCTCGATCAAGTGGGGCTCCGCGACCCAGGTGTCCCGGGTGGTGATCCGCGAGCCGTCCGGCACCCAGGGCTCCATCGGGTCCTGGCAGCTGATCAACAACGACAACGGAGCCGTCCTGGCCTCCGGTAGCGGGGCCGGTTCGATCACCTTCTCGACCGCCGCGATGAGCAAGATCAACTTCAAGATCAACAGCTCCAGCGGTACGCCACGGGTCGGTGAGTTCGAGACGTACGCCAGCTAGACGAGTGTCGCGCTGCTGATCACCGTCGGCACCTTCGTCGGGGCGGATGCGGTTCTAAGCGGTATACCTCAGAGGCATATTTATACCTCTGAGGTATACCGCTCATCGGCGGATCCACCTGGGCGGGCCAGCCGAGCGGGCCCGTCACGATTCCGTGGACGGCAGGGTGTCCATGAAGGAGCTGACCGAGAAGACCGCTCGCCCGGGCCCGGCGGGGCCGTACCCGGGCGGGCTGGACAGGCCGTGGGCGTCCATGGTCGCCCGATAGGCCTCCAGCAGGCGGACGTGGTATTCGAGCGGCGCGCCCTGCGGGTTCGTCCGGCCCAGCGGTGTGGTGGGCTCCGGGCACCAGGTGGTGAACCGGGGCGTGATCCCCCGCGACATGAAGTAGTCAAGCCCCTCGGTGGTGGAGGCGATCGCCTCGTCGACGCTCGTGAAGCCGTGCGGGGCGGCCATCTCGACGCCCGCCACGAAGTTCGGGATCACGTTGCGCGGGCCGAAAACCTCGGCGGAGTCGAGGATGCGCCGGTGCCACTCCTCCCGGCCGACGTACCGCTCCTTGCCCGGGCAGTACAACTCGAACAGCCGCTTGTCCCACACCTCGTAGTTGGGGTGGTAGATGCGGATTCCGTAGTCGTGGAACCGCTGCACATCGGCTCGGGGCAGCGCCTGGGCCACGACCTTGCCGATCCACCGTCCGGGAAACCGTTCCTCGATCGCCTGCGCGTACTGGCCGTAGAAGTCGGCCTCGGCCAGCCCGTTGACCTGCGAGGTGATGCTGCCACCGGTCAGCGTGTACGCCTGCGACGCGCGGTCGACGTCGTGCCGGTTGATGATCTCCAGGGCCTCGAGGACCTCGTCGACGGGCTTGACCCCGGTGTAGGGCCGGCCGGCCTGCTTGTGCTGCCGCCAGTTGTGGTTGATGTCGCAGTACTGGCACTCCTCCTTGGCGCCGAAGTACTGGCAGACCCGGAACGCGGTGAGGTAGATGAGGTAACCCCACTGGATCGTCGGGGCGACCTCCATCACCGACTTGCCGTTGGCGAGCGTGTGGCGGTAATACGCCGGCATGGGGGGCAGCCCGACATCGGCGATCGGCCGCCCGTCCAGGAACAGGCGCAGTCGACCGTCGCTGTCGGTGCCGACGCGGTACGGCGAGCTGGGGTTGGTGCGGACCGAAACGACGGTACGACGCAGCCCGTACGGACCCCCGGTGAGCACGATCTCCTCCGGTGGCCGGCGCAGCGCCGCCGTCCCCAACTCCGGCAGCGTCCGGTGATCGAAGGAGAAGATGAAGTACGACTTCGGCTTGACGTCGCCGTGCTCGTTGTCGGTCAGTGCCGCGTCGTCGAAGGCGAGCCCGCCCCGCAGCAGATCCTCCTTGAGGACCGCCTCCCGCGGCACGTGTGGAAAACGGCCCATCAACTCTTCGACGAGGTCGGTGCGCGACGTCATGCGGTTCCTCCCGAACGCGGTACGCCGAACCGGGTGCCACCCGGTGCCGGCTGATCAGCCCTGCTTGGTCTCCCAGAAGATCTTCGAGATCTCCTCGATCTTGCCGAGGAGCTGCTCGGCGACCGCCGGGTCCGCGGCGCCCTTCGCGCCGCCGGCACCTGCCAGCTTGGTCGCCTCGTTGAAAAGGCCGTGCAGCTGGGGGTACTTCTCGAAGTGCGGCTGCTTGAAGTAGTCGGTCCACAGGACCCAGAGGTGGTGCTTCACCAGCTCGGCCCGCTGCTCCTTGATGAGCAGCGCGCGGGTGCGAAACTCCGGGTCGTCGCTGGCCTGGTACTTCTCGGAGATCGCCTTGATCGACTCGGCCTCGATGCGGGCCTGCGCGGGGTCGTAGACGCCGCAGGGGAGGTCGCAGTGCGCGCTCGCGACGGTATGCGGGCGGAGAAGGCGGGACAGGAACATCGGAATCCCTTCGACGGTGGTCGTTCAGCTGACGTACGTCCGGGCGCGGCGGCCCCGACGTGATCATTTAGGGACGCTAGAACCTCAACCGCACTTCATGTCAAGGCCGACTCGATCGCGAGCCCTGTTTCCGGATGAGCGTCAGGAGGGCGGCGTGCGTCCGCTCGTCCGCTGCCGCGACGAGACCGTCCCCACCAGCGTGCAGCGGCTGGCCGTCGAGCCCGGTGACCACGCAGCCGGCTGCCTGGCAGAGCGCGATTCCGGCCGCGAAGTGGACGCTGTTGCGCAGGTCCTGGCGGTCCGTCACATAGGCGGCGCGGCGACCGGCGGCGACCCAGGCCACGGCGAGGCTGGTGGAGACCACCCGGGGCCGGAACTGTTCGAGGAAGCCCTCGTCGGCGAGCATGCGGGCGGCCAGGAAGACGTCCCGGTTGGGGAAGGGTGGGTCGAGGTTGAGGTCGACCAGCGTCGACTCGGCCGACGGGAACAGTCGCTCGTCCGTCCCCGCACTCCGGACGTACGCGGCGGTGCCGTCGGTCCAGAACACCTCATCGGCGAACGGGTCCGCCGAGGCCGCCACTGTGACGTCCGACCCGGTGCGCAGGGCGACGTTGACCGAGGCCAGCATGGTCCGCGCGGCAAAGTTCAACGTGCCGCACAGCGGATCGACCAGCCAGGTGCGTCCGTTGTCGCCCGTACCCGTGCGCCCGCTCTCCTCGGCCACCACGGCGTCGTCCGGACGCGCCGTGCGTAGGACGTCAAGGATGGCCTGCTCGGCCGCGACGTCGGCGGCGGTGGCGAAGTCGCCGCCGGTCTTCATGACGCGCGTCAGTGTGGAGCCGTACCGGGAGCGGACAACTGCGGCTCCAGCTTCCGCCGCCTCGACAACCAGCGCATGGTCTGTGATCGACATGCACGAACCATAGGAGCTGTGGGCGACGTCGATGAGGGCACGTACCGGGGCGTGGGCGCCGGGCGGGTCAGTCCGACAGTTCGATGATCGGTGGTTGACTGACAACCACCGTCATGATCATGGGAGCGTCGCCGTCGCACTGGTTGACCGAGACCGCGATCCACCGACCCTCGGCCACCGTCGGCCCCCAGACCGCCAGGTCGCCGTAACAGTCCAGGTCGCAGAGCGACTGGAACAGCGCCGGCATGGGTTCACCGGCCTGATCCCGAAACAGCGGCACCCGCATGGAGACCTTGCGGTGCGCGCCCCACCTCTGGTCCAACTCCGCTACGACCAGGGCAAGGTTCGCCTCGGCGGCATCCTCGGCCTCGTTCCATTCGGGACCGTACACACCCGTCAGGGCTTCGCTCTCCCAGAGCGGGACGATCCGAAAGCCCTCGCCGCGGGTGCCCGTCCACTCACCGGTGACCGGGTCCCCCTCGCTGACCGGCACGCCGCCCGTGGGCAGGTCCGCGGCGAGCAACGACTCGATGTCGGACACCGTCCGACCGGTGTCGAACACCTCACCGGCCCGGCCGGTCATCGGTGGACTCGTCGTACCGCCGGCGGCCCATACCGCATCGTCCGCACCACCTGTCTCCGTCGGCTCCGGCCCTCGATCATCGCACCGGGAGTGAGCCAACGAGGGGGCGGGCGTCGGTCAGGAGACCGCCGTCCGCACCAGCTCGGTGATCTTCTTCTCCACGGCCGGGCTCCACTGCTGCAACGCGTACGCCACCGGCCAGAGGTCCCCGTCGTCAAGGTTGGCCGGGTCCTGGAAGCCCAGTGTCGAGTACCGGTAGTTGAACTTGCCGGAGTCCTGGAAGAAGACGATGATCTTGCCGTCCTCGTTCGCGTAGGCGGGCATCCCGTACCAGGTCTTCGGCGTCAGGCCCGGGGCGGCGGCGCTCACCGTCACGTGCACCCGCTCGGCGAGCGCGCGGTCCTCCGGCTCCATCTGCGCGATCCGGTCGAGGACCGCCTGCAGTCCGTCCGCCTTCTTGGCGCCCTTCTTGCCCTCGGCGCGCAGCTCGTTGGCGCGCTCCTTCATCGCGGCCCGCTCCTCGGGGCTGAAGCCGTCGGACACGGTAGTGGTCTTCGCGGACATTCTCGGGCTCCCTCTTGTCGTCCAGGTCGGCGTGCTGCCGTTCACCTGGGGAAAGGCTAGGCCGCTCGGACTCTCTCGGGCTTCTCGATTCCTGATCGGTTCGAAGCCGGACAGCAGGTGGCGGTCCCCGCGCCCGTGATTTGCTGGTCAGCGTGATCGGTGGCTAGGTTGTCGACCGGAGCAGAACGACCGGTCTAGGGAGTCCCGTCATGAACATCACCGCCGATCGGATGGCGGCGGCGTACTTCGACGCCTTCGAGGCGCTGTGCGGGGTGACTCCGAAGGGCGGGTACGCCGAGCGGGGCACCGCCCGCGCGGGGGTGACGCAGGCCGGTGTCGCGACGCTCAACGCGGCGTACGACAGGTCCACGGAGCCCGACCTCGGGTCGCTCGACGAGATGGCGATCCAGGTCGGCCGGCAGGCCGCGCACTGGTCGATCATCGTGAGGGGCGAGGCGGACGACCAGGTCGCTGACCTCGCGGCCCGGCACGGCCTCCTCGAACGCGCCGAGCTGCCCCTGCTGGCCTGCGCGGCGGACGACCTCACCTTCCGCGCCGGCTCGGCGGAGCGCCCCTCGGTGCGTCAGGTCGGCGCCGCCGAGAACGACCTCTACACCGACGCCCTCACCCGGAGCTTCGAGGTTCCCGAGGGCCTCTTCGGATCGCTGATGGGTGGTGCGGTGCTCGACGCCGACCCCATCACCGGCTACCTGGCCGAGGAGTCCGGCCGGCCCGTCGGCACCGGGCTCGGGATGCGGACCTCCGGGGTGGTCGGCGTGTTCAACATCGCCGTCGTTCCGTCCGCCCGGGGTCGTGGCCTGGGCCGGGTGATCACCGAGACGGTTCTGCGGGACGGCATCGCGGCCGGCGCGGACGCCGCCTACCTGCACACCAGCGTGATGGGTCGGCCACTCTACGAGTCGATGGGCTTCACGCTCGTGGAGACCTGGACCATGTTCCACGCGCGGTGACGGACGATTTCGACCGGGCGGTGTCAGTGATGGGGGAGAAGGCCATGACCTTCAGTGAGAGCGTGCGCTCGGCGTTTCGCCGAGGCGAGACCGACGCCGTGGTGCGGATGAGCGAGGCCGAGATCGAGCGGGCCCAGGCGGCCGGTGACCTGGCTGGCGAGGTGGAGGCCCGGTACAGCCTCGCCCGGGTCGCCATTCGCGGCGGTGACCTGCCGGCGGGAGAGGCACGAGCCCGGGAGGCTCTCGCGGTGGCGCTGCGCTCCGGCGACCGGGCCCTGGAGGAACGACCGAGGCACGTGCTGGCCGGCGTGGCGAGGATGTCCGGTGACCTGCTCCGCGCTCGGGACCTGTACCGGGAGAGCATCGCGCTCAACGAGGCGCTCGGCCAACCCAAGACTGTCAACTCCGAATTCCACAACCTCGCGTTCTGCGAGTTGGGGCTGGGCAACCTGGACGTGGCCCGAACGCTGTTCGCCGAGAACCGCGAGCGGGTGTTCCACAACGGTTGGGCCGACTTCGTGCCGTACGTCTGCGTCGCCGGCGCCGCGCTCGCGACCGCCGAGGGGGACCACTCCCGCGCGGCCAGGATGATCGGTGTCGCCGATGCCGCGTTCGCGGCACTCGGCCAGGTGCCGGACCCGGACGACGCGGCGGACCTCGCCAGGATGCGCGCCGCCGCGACCGAGGCGCTGGGCCCGAGCGACTTCGACGAGCAGTACGCCGTGGGCCAGCACCTCGAACCGCGGACGGCGTTCGACGCCTAGGCCGCGTCGGGCGAGGTCGCGGCTCGGGCAGCGGTGATGATCCGTCCCCGCTCCGACTCCGGGAAGCGGTCGAGCATGGCGCGTACCTCGTCGGCGCTCACGTTGGCGCCGAACAACTCGCTGCCCGGTTCGAGTCGTACCCCCTCGGCCAACGGCCCGGCGACGACCGGATCGAAGCCGAGCGCGTCCACCAGGGCCGCGACCTCGGTGAGGTCGGCGTTGTTGTCGCCGGCGATCGCGATGGCCTTGCGGCCGGTCGCCCCCGCCGGCCGGGCCTCGTCCTCCAGGTCGTGATAGCCCATGTGGTTGAACGCCTTCACGACGCGTGAGCCGGACAGGAACGCCTGGACGGTCTCGCTCGACGAGGTACGCGGGTTGGTGAGGTCGTCGCGGATACCGTCGATCTCCCACCAGTAGTTCATGGCATCGACGACCAGCTTGCCGCGCAACGCCTCGACGGGAACGCTGCGGTACTTGCCCAGGGGCAGGGCGAGGATGACGACGTCGGCGTCGGCCGCCGCGTCGACCGCCGTGGTGGCCTCGGCCCCGGGGGCGAGGACCTCGACGGTGAGGGCGATCTTCGCCGGGTCGCCGGAGCCGGCCACCCGTACCCGGTAGCCGGCGGCGACGGCGAGACGGGCGAGCACCGTGCCCACCTTGCCGGCCCCGAGGATGCCGAGGGTCGCCGGCCGGCTCCGGTCGTTGTCGTTCATGTCGTCCTCTCGCTTGGAAGTGCTGATCAGGCCAGCAGTTCGCGGACCATGGGGATCACCTTCGAGCCGTAGAGTTCCACGGCGCGCATCCGGGCGCTGGCCGGTTGCGCTCCGGCCGAGTAGATGAGGTCGAACCGGCCGACGCCGAGGCTGCGGATCGCACGGGCCATCCGGCGGGCCACCGTTTCGGGTGAACCGATGTAGAGGGAGCCGTTCTCCACCTCGGAGTCGAACTCCTGACGGCGGATCGGGGGCCAACCCCGCAGTTTGCCGATCCGGTCTCGCATGATCCGGTAGTGCGGCCAGTAGATCTCCTTGGCCTGCTCGTCGGTGTCGGCGATGAAGCCCGGCGAGTGCATGCCGACCGGGTGCGCGGTCGTACCGAGCTGATCGGCCGCCCGGCGGTACAGGTCGATGTAGGGCGCGAAGCGCTCGGGGGCGCCGCCGATGATGGCGAGCATGAGTGGCAGCCCGTACTGGGCGGTGCGGACGACCGACTGCGGCGAGCCGCCCACACCGACCCAGGTGTCCAGGTGACCCGATTCGGTTTTCGGGAACACGTCGGCGTTCTCCAGCGGAGCGCGCAGGGTGCCGCTCCAGGTGACCGGCTTCTCGTCCAGCAACTTGACGAACAGTTCGATCTTCTCCTCGAACAGCGTGTCGTAGTCGCGCAGGTCGTAGCCGAAGAGCGGGAACGACTCCGTGAACGAGCCACGACCGAGGATGACCTCGGCGCGGCCGTTCGACAGCGCGTCCACTGTGGCGAAGCGCTGGAACACCCGTACCGGGTCGTCCGAACTCAGCACGGTCACGCCGGAGGCCAACCGGATCCGCGAGGTGCGGGTGGCGATTCCGGCCAGCACCGTCTCCGGCGTGGAGACCGAGTACTCCGGCCGGTGGTGCTCGCCCAGGGCGATGACGTCGACCCCGAGTTGGTCGGCGAGCACGGCCTCGTCGACGACCTGCCGGATCGCCGCCGCGTGGGAGACGAGCTTGCCGGCGTCGTCCTGCGGTACGTCGCCGAAGGTGTCCAGGCCGAACAGCAGATCAGACATGGTTGGGCTCCTTAGCCAGCAGCTCCCGGACCCGCGGCGCGACCTCACTGCCCAGCAGTTGGATGGTGCGCGCGCGTGCCTCGCGGGGCAGGTGCATGATGTCGTACTTCAGGTCGAAGCGGCTCAGTCGCAGGTCGCGAGCGACAGTGGCGATCTTCTGCGCCACCGTCTCGGGCGAACCGACGAAGAGCGCCCCGTGGTCGATCTCGGCCTCGTAGCGCGCACGGTCCGGCTTGTAGAAGCCGCGTTCGGCGGCCAGGGCCGCCACGACCGGCTGCCAGTATCGCCACCACGTCTCCACCGCCTCCTCGTCGGTGTCTGCGACAAGACCGAGTGAGTGCTGCCCGATTGGCTGCAGGGTATGCCCGAATTGTTCGAGCGCCCTGGTGTAGAGGTCGACGTGGCCGGCGAAGCGCTGGGGGCGCCCGCCGATGATCGCGAGCATGAGCGGAAGTCCGTGCCGGGCGGCGCGGATGACCGAATTTGGGCTTCCTCCGACACCGATCCAGGTCGGGATGCCGCCCGGCTGCATCCGTGGGTGCAGCCGCTGCGCTGTCAGTGCGGTTCGTACCGTGCCGGACCAGGTGACCGGTTCGTCCTGCTGAAGCCGCAGGAAGAGGTCGAGCTTCTCCTCGAACAACCGCTCGTAGTCGGCCAGGTCGTAACCGAACAGCGGAAACGACTCGGTAGCGGAGGCGCGGCCGAGGACAATCTGGGCACGGCCGTTGGAGACGGCGTCGAGGGTGGAGAACTCGTGGTAGAGCCGTACCGGGTCGTTGGTGCTGAGCACGGTGACCGAGGTGCCGAGGCGAATTCGCTCGGTTGCCGTCGCGGCCGCGGCCAGCAGCACGGGTGTGGCCGAGTCGTTGTGGCCCTCGCGGTAGTGCTCACCGACGCTGAACACGTCGAGTCCAGTCGACTCGGCAAGCCGTGCCTCGTCCACGAGTAGCCGTACGGTCTCGGCGTCGCTCAGAACCCGGTCGCCGTCGGTGGCCACCTCCCCGAACGAGTTGAGCCCCAGCTCGAAGTCTGCAGCTGCCATCGTCTCCTCCTCGGTGCAATCCGCCGGCGACCCGCGGGAGCGGACCTACCGGTTGACGTGTCAATGATGCTAACTTGGCGATTGACACGTCAATTCCCGGGAGAGTGAGATGACGGAGGCCACACCCGGCCGGCGGGGCGGACGCCAGCTCCCGACCGCCGACGAGCTGCGAATCTGGCGGGACTTCATCGAGACGACGGCAGCGCTCGGCTCCCGGCTCGAGTCCCGACTCCAGGGCGACTCCTCGCTCTCGACCGGGGACTACTCAGTGCTCCTGGCCCTCAGCGAGGCGGAGGGCCAGGCGATGCGCTCGTCCGCACTCGCCTCGCACATCGGGTGGGAGCGGAGCCGGCTCTCCCACCACCTCGGGCGGATGGAGCGGCGCGGCCTGATCCGCCGCCAGGAGTGCGCCACGGTTCCCCGCGGGGCGGAGGTGCTGCTCACGACGGCCGGCGCCGAGGCGTTCAGGGGCGCTACCTTTCCCCACCTGCGCGCCATCCGGGAGCTCTTCGTCGACGCCCTCACGCCGGAGCAGATCGTCGCGGCGGGCGAGATCGCCACGGCGCTGAAAGCGCGCCTCGACGATCTGCGCACGCAGTGACGCACCGGGACGCCGTCCCGGCAATATCGCATCCATAACGGCGAGTGCTCGAGTGATTGCCGAGAGCTATGTTCGGGTGTTCCAATCCTCCAGAAAGCCGCCACCCCGCCAGCCCGGCAGGGAATGGCGACGGCTGCGCCGTCCGGAGGTACGTCCATGAGCGAGACCGCCACCGCAGAGGCCCACCGCTTCAATCCCGGCAAGCCTCACCCTGGGCGCACGGAGTCGGTGCTGCCGGAGCTGCGGGAGATGTGGTGGGAGACGGGGTTCCGGGCGCGCGCGGAGGCCGGCGTCCTGGCCGTCTTCGCGGAGCTGCCCAGGCTCGTCTGGACAGCCGTCGGCATCAGCTGGCGCGCGGATCGGCTCCGTACCGGTGTGGTGGCCGCGGCCACGGTCGGCGCGGGGGTGATGGCCGCCTTCGGCCTGTTGGCCACGCAGCGGGTGTTGGTGGAACTGTTCGCCGGCGGACCGACCGCGGACAAGGTGCGGGCGGCGCTGCCCGCGCTGGCAGTGCTGGCGGCAACGGTCGCGCTCCGCGCCGGGATGGGCATCGCCACCGGGTACGCGCAGAACGGGTTGACGCCTCGGGTGAGTCGTGAGGTGGAGCGGGGCCTGTTCGAGGTGTCCACAGCGGTCCGGTTGGAGGCGTTCGACGCCGACGCGTTCGCCGATGACATGGAACGCGCCTCGCGAGGCACCGAGTCGACTATCGGGCTGGTGCAGGCGTCGATGAACCTGCTCGCCGGGCTGGCCGGGCTGCTCGCCGTGGCGGCCGCCGTCATCGTCATCCATCCGCTGCTGCTGCTGGCGCTGCTGGTCGCGACGGTGCCCAACGCGTGGGCGTCGCTGCGGGCCGGGCATCTGCGCTACCAGACGTACACCGCCGGATCGGTGCGTCGACGTCGACTGTGGCTGCTGCACAAGTTGATGGCCGAACGTGCCTCGGCCCCGGAGTTGCGCACCTACGGGCTGCGCCGGTTCCTGCTCGACCAGTACGACCGGGTGATGCAGGTGGAGACCGACATCCAGCTCGCCCTCGCCCGGCGGGTCACCACGACCACCACTGTCGGAGCCGTCGTCGGCGGTCTCGCGACCGGCACCGTCTACGCCCTGCTCGGCTTGCTGCTCCTCGACGGGCAGATCCCGCTCGCCGCCGCGGCGACCTGCGTCATCGCGGTGCAGTCCGCGCAGCGGTCCCTGGCCATCGCCACCTTTCAGGTCGACCACGTCTACACCGAGGGGCAGCACTTCGGCGACTACACCGGGTTCATGACCCGCGCCGACGCCTACCTACCGACCAGCACCGGGCCAATTGCCGCGGCCGATCCTGAGCGGTTGCGGGAGTTGACCGTCAACGAGGTGAGCCTGCGCTACCCCGATCGGGACGACTCCGCCGTCGACGGCGTGACGTTGACGATCACCGCCGGGCAGACCGTCGCGTTCGTCGGGGAGAACGGCTCGGGCAAGACGACCCTCGCCGCGATGATCGCCGGTCTTCGCGCCCCCAGCGAGGGCAGTATCGAGTGGAACGGCCGCCCGTTGTCGGACTGGAACGTCGACGGGCTGCGCGCCCGGATCGCGGTGGTGACGCAGGAATACCACAAGTGGCCGTTCACCGCGGCCACGAACATCGCCATCGGCGACGTCGACAGCGAGGCCCGGCAGGATCGCATCGAGGCCGCCGCCGGCCGCGCCGTCGCCCACGACATGATCAACGAACTTCCGCACGGGTACGAGACGCTGCTCGACCGGACCTTCGCGCGAGGCCAGGACCTCTCCGGTGGGCAGTGGCAGCGCATCACGGCGGCTCGCGGGTTCCTGCGCGACGCCGAACTGCTGATCATGGATGAGCCGTCCTCCGCGCTCGACCCCCGCGCCGAGGACGCCCTGTTCCAGACCATCCGGGACCGGAAAGGTCGTGCCACCACGATCCTCATCACGCACCGGCTCGCCAACGTCCGGCACGCCGACCGGATCTTCGTCCTGCACCACGGCCGGCTCGTCGAGGCCGGCACACACGCCGACCTCGTCGCCACCGGCGGCCGGTACTCCGAACTGTTCGCCCTCCAGGCCGCCGGCTACGACGCGAACCTGGCCGAGGGCCACCGGCACACCTGAACCGTCCAGTCGGACCTTCTGCCGCTGGATCGCGGGAGGCTAGGCTTCGGCCCATGGCAGGGTGGCGGGGCCGGACGGCGGACGTGGCCCTGGTGCCCGCCGTGGGTCTGGTCGCCGTCACGGGCCTGGTGGTGCAGTCGCGTGGCATCGACACCGCCGCCGAATGGGCGGCGCTGCTGACGGTGCTGCTCTCCACCGGCGCGCTGTACGTCCGCCGCCGCCACCCGGTGCCGGTGGGCGTCGTGGCGCTGGTTGCCATCGGCGCGTACGGAGCGTTGCTGCACCGGCCCGGCCCGATCATGTTGGTGTTCGTCGTGGCGCTCTACACCGTCGTCGACGAGGGATATCTCGCGGTCGCCATCGGGCTCGGCCTCGCCTCGGTGATCGCCTTCGCCGTGGCGGACAGCTACAACCGGTCCCCGAACACCATGAACGGGGCGACGCTGCTGCACGCCGGTTGGCTCGTCGCGGTGATCGTCGGCGTGACCCGCAACCGCCGCGCCTACCTCGCCGAGGCGCAGGCCCGAGCGGTCGTCGCCGAGCAGCGGATGGAGGAGGAGGCCCGGCGACGGGCCACCGAGGAGCGGCTGCGCATTGCCCGGGAGTTGCACGACGTGCTCGGCCACCACCTGTCGTTGATCAACGTGCAGGCCAGCGCCGCGTTGCACCGACCCGACCCGGTCCGGTCCGAGCAGGCCCTCACCGCGATCAAACAGACCAGCAAGGAGACGTTGAGTGAGTTGCGCGCGACCCTGGGCGCACTGCGGCAGGCCCCGACGGTCGTGCCCGCACCCGGTCTGAACCGCCTCGGTGATCTGATCAGGACGGCCGCCGGGCCGGAGTTGAAGATCCGCACCGAGCTGGCCGAGACACGGTCGCTACCGCCGGAGGTCGATCTGGCGGTGTATCGGATCGTCCAGGAGGCGCTCACCAACGTGGCGCGTCACGCGCGTGCCACCACCGCTGTGGTCCGGGTCCGGCCCGATCACGACGACGTGCTCGTGGAGGTCGAGGACGACGGCACCGGCCAGCCGGATTCGCCGGGCAGCGGAATCCTCGGAATGCGGGAGCGGGCACGGGCACTCGGCGGTTCGTTGACCACTGGCGCGCAGCCGGACGGGGGCTTCCGGGTCAGCGCCCGTCTGCCGATGCGAGCCGACCCGGCGCCGGTGGGGGAGCAGATGTGATCCGGCTGCTTCTCGTCGACGACCAGACCCTCGTACGCGCCGGTTTCCGGTCCATTCTCGACGGTGAGGACGGTCTCGAGGTGGTCGGCGAGGCTGCCGACGGATTCGAGGCGGTGCGACTGGCCCGGCAACTGCGACCCGATGTCGTCCTCATGGACATCCGGATGCCCGGGCTCGACGGACTGGCCGCCACTGGTGAGATCGTCGCGAACTCCGATGCTCGCGTCATCATTCTGACCACGTTCGACCTGGACGATTACGTCTACGGCGCGCTGCGGGCCGGTGCCAGTGGCTTCCTGGTCAAGGACACCGAGCCAGCGGAGTTGATCCACGGAGTGCGGGTGGTGGCCCGGGGTGACGCGCTGATCGCGCCGTCGATCACCCGGCGGTTGATCGCCGAGTTCGCGGCCCGGGCCAAGCATCCCGACCCCGGGCCGCGACTGAGCGTGCTCACTGAGCGGGAGCGTGAAGTGCTGACGCTGGTCGCCGCCGGCCTCTCCAACGACGAGATCGCGGCGCGGTTGGTGCTGAGCCCGGCGACCGCCAAGACACATGTCAGCCGGATCATGACCAAGGCCCATGCCCGGGACCGAGCCCAGTTGGTGATCCTCGCCTACGAGTCCGGTCTGACCGTGCCTGGTTGGCTCGCTCGCTCCTGAGCACCACCATCGGCTGGTCGGCCGAAACGATCATGGGCGGTACGAGATCGGCCAGGCGATTTCACGCCGGAACCGGTCACTGTCAGCCCGCCAGGCGGCCGGTGCGGCGCGCGCGAAGCAGGGCCAGCCCGCCGAGCACCACGCCGGCCAGTCCGACAATCAGCGCCACGTAGGCCCCGCCTCGCCCGTTGCCCGTGCCGATGCCACTGTCGGAGGTGGCCACCACCAGCCCACCCAGCGCCATGCCGATCAGCCCTGCCGCCAGGGCCAGGACGGCTCCGAGGCTTCCCGAGCCGGTACCGAGCCGACTGTCGGGGCGCGCCAGGGCCAGTCCTCCGATGATGGTGCCGAACAGCCCCAGCAGGACGGCCGCACTGGCACCGAAACGCCCTGAACTCATGGAGAGAGCAGTGGCAACGGTCGGCTGGGCCGAGACGTGCGCGGCTGCCGGTGCGGCTAGCTCGATCCCTGCGAGCGGGGCGGCTACGGCGGCGGCGAGCAGGTGACGGACAGACATTGTGGATCCCCTCGGTCGCGTGACGGGTACGCGTGGCAGCCTAGGAAGCAAACCGCTGGTGAGTCGTCATGCCGGAGTTGCCGATGGGCCTACCACCCGGGATGTACGCGCGCGGGACGTCGTACCGCCGCAGTTGTCTTCCGACCCTGGCAGCGCCTCATGGCGTCGGGGAGCCGCCACCCGATCTGGGCTCCAGCACCACCACTGTGGTCTCTGACGATCGCCGCGCGGCGTGGGCGTCGAAGTTCTTGTCGGCCTCGCGCCAGCGGGGCCACAGCCGCGACCGCTCGTCGTCGGTGGCGGCCCGGCCGCGGACCAGCCGCCGCCCGTCGGCCAGATCGACCGACGCGTCCGGGTGCGCCTGGAGGTTGAGCCACCAGGCGGGGGCGCCCTCACCCCAGCCGTTCATCGCCACGCCAACCAGGTTTGGACCATCCTCGAAGTACGCGATGATGACGCTGCGCTGCTCACCGGTGCGGCGACCGGTCGTGGTCAGCAGCAGCGTGCCCCACCGGTGCTCGCGGGGTCGCCACAGCCCGACCCGGCTGCCGGTGACCCGGTACAGGCCCCGATGCACCGACCAGGCCAGCCGGATGAACCACCGCGGCGGAAGCCACGGTGCCTTCGTTCCCTGACCGTCCGACATGGCGAACCTCCCGTAGCGACGAGCGATGATGGGTTTGCATCACCTGTGACGTGCGGCGTACGCCGCGAAGTGATCGGCCCAGCGGCGGGTGACGACCTCGGCGGGCTCGAGCCACTGGGTTGGCTGGGCGGGCAGTGGTAAGCCAACCGATTCCAGGAAGCACTCGACCGGGATCATCGAACGGGTTCGCGACGGCAGCCGGCTGAGCTCGTCTCGTAGTCGCTCCAGGCGGTCGCGGTCGCCGACGATCAGTGCCGTGCAGGATTCGGCAAGTCCGTAGCGGTACCCGATATCGCCCATCGACGCCTCGTCCAGGGTTCGTAGCCGGTCGATGGCCAGCACGATGTCCGTCGGGGCCGAGCGCCCCAGCAGGACCGTGGTCAGCAGCGCCGAGCGGGTCGCTACCAGGTGGCCGGACAGGTCGGCCTGCTCGGCGAAGTCGCGCAACTCGTCGACGCTCACATCGCCGCGGAAGAACGCCCGCCGCATCAGCAGTGTGCCGACCTCTTCCAGATACTCCCGCTGGCGGCCGGCGCCGCGAAGCTTTGCCATCTTGTCGGGGACCTCGGCGAAGTAGCGCTCCGGCCGACCATGGGCGTACTCCGCCAGCCTCGTGATGAAGCTCTGCACCGGGAGCCCCTGCGCGGCCTGGTCGGCGTCTGTGAAACGCCGCGCCAGGCTCAGGACCTGTGGACGCTGCCCCAGGTGCAGTGGCGCGGGCTTACATGCGACCAGCTCGTCGAAGACGGCGAGCGCCTCGTCCCAACGCTGGCGCAGCCGCAGGGTGTAGCCCAGATGCCGGCCCGCGGCGGTCCAGAGCGGGTGATCAGAGTCGAAGATCTCGCGGAGCAGACCGAGTCGCTCGTCCACGGGCGTCTCGATGGACTTGGCCGCGATGAAGTTCAGGACCAGGCGACCGTACTCGGTGCGGCTCGCCGCCGGCACCCGGGACCGCAGGCCCTGCACCGAAGGACTGAACACGATCGCACGTGACAACCAGTCCGCGTAGTTCTCGCTCGGAGCTGGCTCCAGCGTCGTGCTCTGCTCGCACACCAGCACGACGGCGACACCGATCAGGTCCAGGACCTCGCGATTGTCCTCACGATCCTTGGCATCGTCATGCAGACGTCGGACTGCCGCGGCGGCCCGGACGGCAGCCAGCTCCCAGTCGCGCTCGGCCCAGCCGCCGGAGATCTGGTGGTCGGACCGGCGGATCGCCTCCCGGACGGCGTCGTGTATCCGGTACGGGAAGCGGTCGCCGTGGTGGTGGTCGATCATCGGACGCCGAACGGCCCGCTCGGCGCACCCGTGGTCGACGTCCGCCGCGGCCGCCATCAGATGCGTGTCGAAGACCCGGAACAGGCACGCGGCCCGGATGGCCCGTTGCTCGTCGGCCGGAACGTCGTCGAGGATGCGCATCACCAGCGAACCGAGGGAACCCGTGACGTCCTGGGTCTTCACCTGGCGTCCGACCCCGGCATCCTTGATCGAGATGGCGACCTGCCGGGCCAGTTCCAGATACTGCGGCAGCCCCGCCGACGATCGGACCAGGTCCTCGACAACCTCGTCGCTCATCGGCAGGTCGAGTTGGGTCCGTCCGCGCAGGATCAGCGCCCGGGTGTCCGACGGGGAGAGGTTGCCCACGAGATGCTGCCGGGGATTGTCCGGGGCACCCGGCACGAGCCCTGGCCAGGTCCACCACCCGCGGTGCGGAAGGTCGACGCGGCTGTCGTCGTACCAGTCCAGCAGATCGCGCCCGGTCAGTACGAACAACACGTTCGGCATGCAGTGGATCAGCCGGTTGAGGTGTCCCTCCGAGACCCGTCGCGGGTCCAGGGCGAGCCGCTCGGTCGTGTCGACGAACACCGCCACCATTGGCGACGGAACGATCTGGGCCAGCTCCCACGACAGAGCCGCGGCGAGCTCGCAGGCCAGGGCCGGTCGAGGCTCGGTGGGGCTCGGCTCGTCGGCGCAACGGAGCAGGAAATCCTCGAAGCCCGCGAACCCGTCGACGGCGAGCCGCAGATCACGTCGGCGCCGGAGTTCGCCGACCACCTTCCGGACACCACGCACCCCGAGCGAGGCGGCCGTGCCACCGGCAAGGTCCGCCAGCGAGCCGAGGTCCTTGAGCACCTCGCCCACCGTCTCCGCCACCGAGTTCTCCAGCTCGTCCCGCCCCCGGAAGCGTGGCAGCGGCTCACCGGGACGTAGGGCCGACCAGTAGGCCGTGAACGCCAGGTCGAAGACCGGCCAACGGCGACGGATGCCGGCCGCACCGGCCCGCAACGCGAGCAGTGCGGCCGGAAGGTCCATGCGACCGGCAGAGCCGTGCAGGTCGATGCGGGCCGTCGTGTCGACGTTGGTGGCCGGAGGCGGCCCCCAGCCGTTGACGAGCGGAAGGTCGTGACGGACCCAGGCCTCCAACCGTTCGGAGAGAGCGGTCTTGCCGATGCCACCCAGGCCGTAGAAGGTCAGCACGTTGTGGCGGGCGACCCCGACCTCGTCGTCACTGTCGAGCAGCTGGCGAAAACGGGTAACTGTCGACTTGAACGCCTGGGACTCGGTCTCCCGGTCGGTGAACAGCTCGCCGGCATGCGGTGGGCCGTCGCGGTGCTCGCCGCTGCCCGGGGGAGAAACCTTCATCAGCCGCCACATCCAGGTCGTCAACTTCACTGTGGACCGAGATCCCCTAGTCTCCGGGCGCGAGCGCGGCCCGGGTCCAGGTGTCCATGATCCGACGGAGAACAGGACCGGTCGGTGGAAGCCGTTGTGGCGGCGACCTCGGGGTTACCGCTGCCAGGTGTCGATGACGCGTACGCCGTCGCGGACGACCCGGTCCAGGATGGCGGGGTTGCCGCTGGTGCCCTCCCACCCCTGGTCGTCGAAGACCGTCACCGCGCTGTCGACACGGGCCACCGCGATCTGGCTGGACGCGGTCTCGCCGGTGCGTTCGCCGTTCAGGCTCGTCTCGGGCCAGGTCCGGGTCAGCAGCAACGCCTCGTCGCCGACCCCGGGCAGTGCGTGACTCTTGACGGTGACGCGGTTTCCGGACTGGTCGTACGAGGGGCACGCCTGCACGGCCGTGCGGAGACGGCTCAGGTAACCCGAGGCGCCGTCGCCGTCGAAGGTGAAGATGGTCTGGTGGATCATCCCCTGCGGCACGTTGCTGGAGGGCTCGCCGGCCTTCTGGTAGGTGACGGTCATCGCGGCGCTCGCGGTTACCTGCCGGCCGCCGGTACCGAACTCGTTGCCGCACAGCTTCGGCAGGGCCTCCTCGACGGGCGTCGTCCGTCGCGGAGACTTCCGCAGCTCGGCGGGCAACTCGACGAAGGCGGAGGTCGGGATGGTCACCGGGGTGCTCGCGCTCGGCGATGGCGGGTCTGTCGGGGGTGCTGACGCCGACGCGGTGGCCGGTGCGGTGGTCGCCGGGGCTGAGCCGGGCGGATCCTCGGTGGTGGTGCAGGCAGCAGCCAGTGCGACGGTGCCGAGCAGCGCGAGCGCGCGTCGCGTACGGGCCATCGGCAGTGGTGTGTATCGGCTCATCATCACCCCTCGTCTGTCCCGAGGCAGTTCCCTGCCCGGTGTCGACCGAAACGACCACCGACCTGGCCGCGCTGCGGCAGCGCGTCGGCGAGCTGGGCGCTACCCGGCTGCTGTACGTCGTCGGCCTACCGCAGCGGCAGCACTTCGCGATGGTGTTCGCCGTCGCTGAGGCGGCCGGCTGGCTCTGCCCGCCGGCCCGGGTCGAGCACCTCGGCTTCGGGTCCATCCTCGGCACCGACAGGCGGATGCTGCGCAGCCGGGCCGGTGAGTCGGTGAAGCTGGTCGGACTGTTGGAGGAGGCGGTCGCCCGTGCCACCGACCTGGCCCGGAGCAGGAACCCGGATCTGGACGTCGGGACCGCCGACGAGATCGGCCGCGCGGTGGGCATCGGTGCCATCAAGTACGCCGACCTGTCCGTCGACCGGACCAAGGACTACGTCCTGGACTGGGAGCGGATGTTGGCGCTGGACGGCAACACCGCGCCCTGCCTCCAGTACGCGTACGCCCGGATCCGGTCCGTGCTGCGGCGGGCCGGAACCGCTGTGCGGCCGGAAGCGCCCATCGTGGTGGCGCAGCCGGCGGAGCGGGCGCTCGCGGTCGAGCTGCTCGGCTCCGCCGGGGTGGTCGGCGAGTTGGAGGGGAGTCTCGAGTTCATCAGCTCGCCGGTTACCTGCACCGACTCGCGACCGCGTTCAACGCGTTCTACGAGCGCTGCCCGGTGTTGCGTGCCACCGATGAGCTGCGGGAGAGCCGCCTGCTGCTGGCCGAGCTGACCGCCCGGACCCTGCGGCAGGGGCTGCACCTGCTCGGCATCCGCACGCTGGAGCGGATGTGACGAGCCGGCCCTCCGGCCCGGTCAGCGGGCCCTCTTCGTCGCCCGCTTCCGGGGCGGCGTCAACAGGTCGGCGATCTGCGCGATCGCGGCGGGCACCAGGCGGTAGTACGCCCAGACCCCGCGCTTGTCGCGTTCAAGGAGGCCGGCCTCGGTGAGGATCCGAAGGTGATGACTCACCGTCGGCTGGGAGAGATTGAGCGCCGCGGTGAGGTCACTCACTGACGCCTCACCTTCCGGCGCGGACTGGATCAGGCTGAGCAACCGGAGTCGCGCCGGATCGGCGAAGGCCTTCAGCACCCCCGCTAGCCGCTCGGCATCGGCCCGCTTGATGGGATCGCCGGTGAGCGGCGAGATCGCAGGCATGGCAGTTTTCGCAGTTCCCACGCCTGCCATAGTGACACCAACACCATCAATAAACCGGCAGATCCGGCACCAGCCCTCCGATGGCGTCCGGATGGCGCAACGGAACCACCGAACGTGAGTCGAACGTCGACGTCCGTGGCGGCACACGGGCCGTGTGGAGCTTCGGGAAGCTCCACACGGCCCTGGGCGTCAGCGGCGGGGTTTGGGTGCGATGCGGGGCAGGACGTACGGCGGCCCTGCGAAGATCAGGTCGGACTTCAACTCCTGGTACGCCCGCTTGGGCTGGTAGTTCTCGTCGTAGATGGTGGCCAGGCCCTCCGGCGGGTCGTCGAACCAGCCCGGCACCCACGAATGTTTGTCACTGAAACCCCAGACGGTGTACGACAGGCAGCTCCGCACGGCGAGGCACGCCTTCATCAGCACGCTGAAGTTCGCGGCCGACGCCTGTAGCCGGGGGTTGATCTCCTCCGAGTTACCGGCCTGGACGCCCTCCGTCAGCTGGCTGCGGACGTCGACCTCGGTGAACGCGGTAGCGACGCCGAGCCCGCTGAACTTCTTCAGCGCGGCGGTCACCTGGAGGGTGTCGAAGTTGCCGTACTGGGTGCCCAGGTGCCCCTGGGAGCCGACACCGTCGATCGGGACGCCCTGGGCCCGCAGGCTCTTGGTCATGTCGTACACGAACTGGGTCTTGTCGTCCGCCGGGTTGCCCGAGCCGAACGCCTCGATGTTGTAGTCGTTGTAGAACAGCAGGGCCCTGGGGTCGGCGGCCCGCGCCCAGCGGAACGCGTCGGCGATGTAGCCGGGCCCGAGGTTCTGCGCCCAGAAGCCCTTGTAGTGCAGGGTCGACGGGGTGTCCCACGGGTCGCTGACCGCCTCGTTGACCACGTCCCACTGCCAGATCTTGCCCTTGTAGCGGTTCACGACGGTGGTGATGTGGTTGCGCAGCAGCTCGCGCAACTCCTGCTTGCTGATGGAGCCGTCGGCGACGCCGCTGGTCAACCAGGCCGGCAGCTGGTTGTGCCAGACCAGCACGTGGCCGCGCACGCTCTGCCGGTTGCGCTTGGCGAAGTCGACGAACTGGTCGGCCGGCCCCCAGTTGTAGGCGCCGCGGGTCGGCTCCAGGCTCTCCCACTTCATCACGTTCTCGGCGGTGACCGAGGCGAACTCTGAGGAGACCAGCTTGCGGTACTGCGGGTCGCTGGCGTCGTTGAGGGCATCCATGCTGACCGCGGTGCCGACGTGCAGGCCGTGGCGCAGGCCGAGGGTGCCGAGGCTCTGCGTCGTGGGGTCGTACGGGCGACTCGCGGTCGCCGGCACCGTGTTCAGCGTGGCGATGGTCGCGACGGCGACCAGGCCGACGGTCGACCACTGTCTTAACTTCATGGGCCTTCCCTTCCAGACGATCAATAGACAAATGTCGATCTAGGAGGTGAGGGTTCGGTGTTGACGGACGGGGAAGCCGATTGGGTCGGGTGACGCCGGTAGTTCCGGCCGGAAACCGGAAACTTGCTCGAAACGTTAAGCCGATCTATGTCTGGGCGTCAACGCTGAAAACTTCCGGAAATTCATCGCATGACCTGCCCAGCGCTGAGTGGCCAGCGTTCGAAACTTTCGGTGGCCGGCGACCGGTGCGGCGCCATGTTCGTGCGGTGGGCCATCGCGGCGCACGCCACCAGGCATCGTCAACCCGGTGGTCGACGATGCCTGGTGGCGCTACGGAAGAGTTGTCAGCGCAGGCCGGCGAAGAGGTCGTCCTCGGGGGTCGGCACGCCGGTCCGGTCCCGGACCCGCAGGAAGGTTTCCACGCCCATCAGCTCGGTGAACCGCTCCTCGCCCAGTTGCAGGAAGAAGATGTTCTCCGTCTGACTGGCGTGGGTGGCCAGCGCGCCGAACTTCTGCGCGCCGTACTTGCTGGTGTCGACCCAGGTGGTGATCTCGTCGTCGGGCAGACCGAGCTGCGGCTCCGTCGCGTCCGGCTCGGCCCACTCGACGCCGAGGTCCTTCATGATCCGGCCGAACTCCGCGAAGGCCGTCCGCGGCACCGTGGTCCAGTAGACCTTCGCCGGGACGTCCGTCTGCTCGACGGCGGCCATGGTGATCCGATGGGCCTGGATGTGGTCCGGGTGGCCGTAGAAACCGTTCTCGTCGTACGTGACGATCACGTCCGGCTGGTACCGCCGAATCAGCTCCGCGAGCCGGTCCGCCGCCTCCGACACCGGTGTCGTCCAGAACGCGCCGGGCAGGTCGTTGGTGGGCCAGCCCATCATCCCGGAGTCGGCGTAGCCGAGCGTCTCCAGGTGGGTGACGTTCAGCGTGGCGCAGCTGGCCTCCAGCTCGGCCTGACGCATCGCCACCACGGCGGCCGGGTCGTGCCCCTCCTCGCCCGGCTTGACCCCACCCGGGCCGTCCCCACATCGCCCGTCGGTGCAGGTAACCAGCACTGTGGTGACCCCCTCGGCGGCATAGCGGGCAAGGACGCCGCCGGTGCTCGTCGCCTCGTCGTCGGGGTGGGCGTGCACCGCCATCAGGGTCAGAGGTCGCTCAGCCATGCCATCACCCTACGGTCACCCGGCTACTCGCCCACGACCTCCACCGGGAAGGTCCGCGGGAGCGGGCATCCTACCCAGTTCGGCATCCGTCGAGCGGTCCTTGTGTGAACGGCGCTCAGACTCCGGGCAGGTCGCTAGATTCGGGCACATCCGAGCAGGTCCGGACGCGGGGAGAAGTCGATGGCAAGGGCCACTGGCGGGTTCACTGACCTGCGGCAGGTCGACGCCGGAGTCCTGAACGTCGGATACGTGGACGCCGGGCCGCCCGACGGAGACGCGGTGATCCTCCTACACGGATGGCCCTACGACATTCACAGCTTCGCCGACGTCGTGCCGCTGCTCACCGCCGCCGGTCAGCGGGTCGTCGTCCCGTACCTGCGGGGCTACGGCACGACCCGGTTCCTGTCCGACGACACCATGCGAAACGGTGAACCGGCCGCCATGGGGCTCGACCTCATCGCCCTGATGGACGCCCTGAACATCGACACCGCCAAGCTCGCCGGGTTCGACTGGGGCGCACGGACCGCCGATGTCGTCGCCGCGCTGTGGCCCGAACGCTGCCGGGGTCTGGTCTCGGTGAGCGGCTACCTGATCGACGGGCAAAAGTCGGGCACGGTCCCGTTGCCGCCGAAGGCGGAGTTCGCGTGGTGGTACCAGTACTACTTCGCCACCGAGCGCGGTCGGGAAGGGTACGACAAGAACCGGCGCGACTTCGCCAAGCTGATCTGGCACACCGCGTCCCCCAGGTGGACGTTCGACGACGCGACGTTCGACCGCAGCGCGGCGGCGTTCGACAACCCCGACCACGTCGACATCGTCATCCACAACTACCGCTGGCGGCTGGCCCTCGCCGACGGCGAGCCGCAGTACGAGGAGATCGAGGAGCGCCTGGCCGCGAAGCCGAAGATCACGGTGCCCAGTATCTCGCTGGAGGGCGATGCCAACGGTGCGCCGCACCTGGAGCCCACCGTCTACGGCAAGCAGTTCGCCGGCCCGTACGAGCACCGGACCGTCGGGGGCGGTGTCGGGCACAACCTGCCGCAGGAGGCGCCGCAGGCATTCGCGGACGCGGTGCTGAAGGTCTGAGTCGCTAGCCTCCCGGTCGCCGGGGTGTCGGGCGTTCCACCCGCACCGGATCGCCGCGGACCAGCTCGTCGTGGATGCGCCACCGGGCGGTGGTGACGGCACGCCGCGCCGCCTCGTCGCCCTGCTCGATGCGTCGGCGCAGCAGGTCCAGGGCGATCCGGCGGTTGAGGCTGAACTGCCGCTCCTCGTCCACCACGACCACCAGGCCCGAGGGGCGGTGCGTTGCGCGTACCGCCGTGCTGGCCTTGTTCCGGTGCTGACCACCCGGCCCGCCGGTGCGGCAGGCGACGATGTCGACGTCCGCCTCGCGAAACGTCGTCGGCGGAGCGTCGCGTTCGGGCGGCTGGGCGGTGACGTACCAGTTCTTCCGGCCCGTGCCCGACCGGTACGGGCTCGGGGCCTGCCAGCACAGCGTCCCGGTCCACGAGGCCGCGAACGCCTCGGCGTCGACGCCGGAGATCCGGATCAGGACCGACCGGTAGGTGCCGGCGCGGTCACCGGGAATCGCCTCGACCTGCTGGATCGTCAGACCTCGGCGGACGCCCTCGCCCCGCAGACGGTGCAGCAGTTGACTCAGTGCCCAGGCGCACTCCTGCGGCCCACGCCCGGCCGACATCAGCAGGAACGTGGTCACGAGCGGCCTCGCCGGCCGCGGTGGCCCCGCCGCTCCGAGCGTGCGGCGGACCCGAGGTCGGGTGTCTTGTAGGTGACCACTGGCGTCGTGCTGACCACCGGTGTGGCCAGCCGGTGCTCGACCAGGTCGGCGATCACCTGCTCGATGCGCTTGTACGCCGTGGGCGCCTCCTCGAAGAGCAGCTGCCGGTCACCGCACACCACCAGCGAACCCACCGGGGTACGGCGTAGCTCTTCGACCGTGTGCTTGGCCCGGCCCCGCCGCAGGGCGTCGGCGCGCGACATCTTGCGGCCGGCGCCGTGTGCCACCGAATGGTTGGCCTCCGGTCCGGCGTGCGCGGCCACCAGGTAGGACGCCGTTCCCCGGGTACCGGCGATCAGAACATCGCGCCCGTCACCCGGCGCCGCTCCCTTGCGGTGCAGGTAGATTCCGTCCCGGACCTCGACCAGGTTGTGGCACTGGTCGACGATCGGCGTGGTGGGCTCGGCCCCCAACGCGTGCGCCACCCGGGCGGCCAGCACCCGGCGGTTGAGCGAACCCCAGCGTACGGCGTCGTCGTGCATGCCCAGGTAGGCGGCGGGGTCGGGTGCCGCCCCGGCGCCGTGGACCTCGGTGTGCGCCCGCAGGATCCGCTCGCCCAGACCACGGGAACCGCTGTGCACGATCAGCACGAGATCGCCCGCGTCGAGCCCGAGCCGGCCTGCGTGTCGTACGTCGAAGACGGTGTCGACGCGGGCCAGCTCCACGAAGTGGTTACCGCGGCCCACCGTTCCGAGGCCGTCCAGGTGACCGGCCGGAACGTCACCGTCGACGGTGGCCCAGGCGGGGTCGTCGGCGTCGCGCACCGGGTCGAGGGCCTGGTCGAGGTCGGGGAACCGGGCGGCGAGCCGTTCCGGTACGGCCCGCTTGAGCTTGATCGGAAACACGGCGATGCCGCAGCCGATGTCGGAGCCCACCAGAAACGGGTACAGCACTGTCGACGCCATGGCCGCGCCGATGGGCGCGCCCTTGCCGGGATGCAGGTCCGGCATCGCGGCGACGTGCCGCATGCCGTCCAGGGCGGCGACCTGTTGGCACTGTGCGAGCGCGTCGGACTCGATCCAGCTCGCGGGAGACGCGAACACCGTGACGGTGGCCGGGGCGGACGGGGGCAGGGGCTCCCGAGGGAGGTGGTGCTGGGACAAGGAGGCTCATCTCTGACTGCGAACGTGAAAGCGGACGGCGTCACGGCCCCCGGGAGGCGTCACCGGTGGCGCGGAGCACTGGGTGGAGTCCGTCAGTACGTCATGGACGTCACTCTGGCCGAGGCACGCCAGGCACGACAACTGATTTTCCTTCACGACGTACGCTGCCGCGATGAGCGCACCGCGTCGCATCCTGGTCTACGGGGTGTACGGCTCCGGCAAGTCCACCCTCGCGGCGCGTTTGGCCGAACACCTCGGACTGCCCTGGTATCCGGTGGACGATCTGCTCTGGCAACCGGGCTGGGTCGAGGTGCCGGTCAACCAGCAACGCAGCCGGATCGAGGAGATCTGCCGACGGGACCGCTGGATCATCGACGGGGCGTACCACGGCTGGCGGGACGTCCCGATGGCCCGCGCCGACCTGGTCGTCGGCCTGGACTATCCACGGTGGCGTTCGTTCGGGCGGTTGCTCCGCCGCACCGTCCGCCGGGTGGTCACCGGCGAGGTGATCTGCAACGGCAACCGTGAGTCGCTGAGCAGTGTGCTGTCCCCGGACTCGATCCTCGTGTGGCACGTCACCGCGTTCGGCCGGGCCCGACGGCGGATGCGGGCCTGGCAGGCCGACCCGTCCGCGCCGCCAGTGGTGTTACTGCGCTCCCCGGCGGAGCTGGACGTCTGGATGGCCGGGTTGCCCCGCCGCTGAGGCCACGCGAGGCGCGGACAGCCGCCGAACTGACCTGGGGTTGATCAGGTCGGCCTGACCGCGCGGCCGAGGACACAGGGGGAGGAGGGGCTGTTGCTGGTGGCCGGGAAACGGAACCTGCGCAGTTCCTCCACCTCGAAGCCGGCCGCGCCGATGGCGGCGACGGTGTCGCGGTTGGTGTGGCAGCCGGCGAACAGCTTCGGCCACAGTGTGGCGTCGAGGAGTCGTTGGGCGCGGTGCAGACCGGTGGCCTCCTCGGCGGCCACGTGCTCGAAGAACCGCACCTGGCCTCCGGGGCGCAGCACCCGGCTTATCTCGGCCAATGCGCTCGCCTGATCGGGCACGGTGCACAGCACCAACGCGACCACCGCCGCGTCGAACTCGCCGTCCCCGGCGGGCAGCGCCTCGGCCAGACCGTCGACGACAGTGACCGGAACCGGTGCGGCAGACGCGGCGCGCTCGGCAGCGGCACGCAGACGCCGCTCCGGTTCGACAGCGAGAACCTGGGTCACCCCCGGCGGGTAGTGGGCGAACATCCGCCCGTTGCCCGCGCCGATCTCGATCACCCGGCCGGAGAGGCCGGCGACCAGGTCCCGCCGGAACGCCGCAGTGCCGGCGCGGTCCATTGCGACGCTGAGCCGCTCGTAGACCCGAGCGAACACCGGGTGGGACACCGTGGCCACGTCGACCTCCTGATCTCCGTCGAACTGTTCTCCGGCGATTGTCCTGCATCCGTGCACGCTTTCCGTCTTACTGGTTGGCAGCACGATTCAAACCAGTGCAGACAGGACGTGGTTCGACCATGAAGATCGTCGTCATCGGAGGCAGCGGCCTCATTGGTTCCAAGCTCGTGGACCGCCTCGGTTCTCAGGGCCACGAGGCGGTGCCGGCATCGCCGAAAACCGGCGTGAACACCCTGACCGGCGAGGGTGTGGCCGATGCGCTCACCGACGCCGAGGTCGTCGTCGACGTGTCGAACTCGCCGTCGTTCGAGGACGCCGCCGTACTGGAGTTCTTCGAGACCTCGACCCGGACGCTCCTCGCCGCCGCGTCGGACGCCGGGGTGAACCACTACGTGGCGCTCTCCATCGTGGGGTGCGACCGGATCCCGGACAGCGGATACATGCGCGCGAAGGTCGCCCAGGAGAAGCTCATCGTCGCGTCCGGACTCCCGTACTCGGTGGTGCACGCCACCCAGTTCTTCGAGTTCCTCCAGGGCATCATCGACACCGCCACGGACGGCGACACCGTGCACCTCGCGCCGGTACTCATTCAGCCCATGGCCGCGGACGACGTCGCGGCCGCGGTCGCCGAGGTCGCGCTCGGCGCGCCGACGAACTCCGTGGTCGAGGTGGCCGGGCCGGAGCAGTTCCGCCTCGACGAACTGGGCCGGTCCCTCCTCGCCGACCAACAGGACCCTCGTTCGGTGGTGGCCGACCCCGACGCCCGCTACTTCGGCGCGAAGCTGGGCGAACGCTCGCTCGTCCCGGCCGATGGCGCCCGCCTCGCCGGCACCGCCCTGGACGACTGGCGTGCACGGGCGGGCCGGGGACGCTGAGCCGGCCCGCTACCTCGGCGTCCCGGGCGTATCTGCCCGCCCACCGAGGCGCTGCACCAACTCCTGTACCGCCTCGGTGAACGGCTCGTCGGACTCGCCCGGCCAGTGCCCGTGGATGGGTGGGGCGACGCTGTCCCCGGGGGGTGTCACCACGTCACGGGGATCACGCTGTCGACGATCCACAGCGGCGGCCGGGTCACCGGCGGTGGCCGGCGCAGGTGCGGGACGCGGTGAGAAGATCCAGCCACCGATGGGGTCGGTGTCGCGCCACAGGTTCACCCAACGCCAACCCACCCGCCGGCCGATCTCGTGCAGTGCCGCGTCGTCGACGTACGCGGGGAAGAGCCGTGCGTAGAGGCGGCGCAGCGGGGATCCGTGGGTGAGCAGGGCGACCCGGTCGCCGACCTGCGGCGGCAGTTGAAGCACCGTGGCGGCGAGCAGAACCGAGCCGTGGCTGTGCCCGGTGAGCAGCACCGCGTCGCCGCGCTCGACCAGATAGGTGATCCGGCGGGCCAACTCCGGCACGGCCCGCTCGGAGTAGCAGGGCGGTGCGAACGGGTGGGCGGCCCGGGGCCAGAAGGTGCCGAGATCCCAGAGGACACCGATGTGCCGCCGGTACGGTTCGGTCCGGTACGCGAAGATGCCGCCGATGATCAGACCGAGGATGATCGCCGCGATCACCCAGCTACCGAACGCGATCGTGAACGTGATCGCGCCCGCCGGCAATCCGATGTTCCGCTCGATGACGTCGCCCGGGACCTGCCCGAGCAGGCCGATGGTGGTGGTGGCCGTGCCGAGTCCGGCGAGGCAACCGTAGAGCACGGCCAGCGGCACCAGCTTCTCGGTGAATCGAGCCCGGGCTATCGCGTCTCGGACCTGCCGCAGTCGGGGCCCTGCCTCGGCCGGCGGGTCCGGGAAGTCGCGCGCGACGATCGCCGCGGCGGCCCGCCGTCGACCGCGACGGGAGATCACTATGACGAGGCCGGCGACGATCGCGGTGAAAAGCACCGCGCGGAAGAAGCCGTAGATCGCCCAGGTGTAGGCGCGGGGTGGGCCGGAGGCGATGCCCGCTCCGGTGGACACGCCGCGGTCCAGGAAGTCCGCCACCCGGTAGACCAGTTCGGCGGAGTACGCCACCGCCATGCTGATCCCGATGGCGGCGACAACGAGAGCGCCGAGCCCGAACAGCGGGGTGGCGCCGTGTTCCCGGCGCCGGTGCCAGAGCAGCACCACGCCCAGCGCGGTCAGCAGCGTCGTCTGAGCCACGAACAGACCAGTCAGCGTCGAGTCGTAGCCGGGGAGTTCCCGCTCCTGAGGCCAGGTTTGCGAACTGGTCAGCACGAGCGCCACGACGACCACGGTCAGGCTGATGGCGGCGGTCCGGAGGGTGCGGGTGACCCGGTCGAGCCGTTTGTCGCCGGGGGCCCGGTCCATCAGCGGCGGTGTGCAGAGCAGTCCCACGCAGCCCGTCAGGATCACCCCCGTGATCGCCGTCAGCGCGATCGTGACCGGCGAGGCGTCACTGGCGCCCCGGGCCAGGAGCAGGACGAGGTCCAGCGCCGCGAAGGCCGCCGCGACGTGGATGGCGCGCAACCGGCCCACCAGTGGTTCGGCGTCCCACTGGCCGACCGTGCCGAGCCGAGACGCGGAGGTGCCCTGCTCGGGTGCCCGGAACGCCTCGAAGGTCCGCCCCGGACGGCAGCTGACCCGCCAGATCAGACCGACCGCGGCGGCCGGGACCAGCGCGAGCACCGCCAGCCGCAGTCCGATCGGGCGTCCACCCAACCAGGACAACCAACTGCGTCCCGCCAGGCAGTCCGGCGAGGCCAGGCACTTCCAACCGACGAGGTCCAGGGCGACCCCGGCGATGGCGAGCACGTACAACACGGTGAGCGTGAGCGCCAGCAACCGGCACAGGGACTTGACCGTCGCCTCGGAACGTGGGTTCGCCGGGCGCATCCAGATCGCGACGTTCACCAGCATGAAGGGGAGCAGGAAGACCACCGCCAGGGTGCGGGCCACGGTCCCGGAGGGCAGGTCACCCCAGCGGTACGCCTCAAGCGTCACCCCGTGCGCGCCGGCGCTGTCCGGGTACCGCGGGCGCGGCCGGTAGAACCCGCCACTGCGGTCGCCGGCGACCTGCCCGGTCTGTTGCAGGTCCAGCACCTGTGCGGCGCTCGCGCCGGAGACTCCGTGCACCCGCAGCTCCACGACGTCACCGGAGTCGTCCGGCCCGCTCAACCGCGCTGATCCATCCGACGTCCCCCCGAGGCGTCTCGCAGCCCTTGTCCCGCGACCCAGCCCGACGTCACGCGCCCGGGCCGCCCGACCGCGGTGACGGCAGAGCCGGGTCTACCCGATCCGGACGCCCTCAATCTCGGCCGGCCGGGCGCTACCGCCCAGGCGGGCCCGACCGGCGGCCACCGGCCGAGCCATGCCGGCGAGGATTGATCCGGTCGTGGCGGGGTAGGTGCCGCCATGGTCGCTGCCGGTCGGCGCGGAGCGGACGCGGGCCCGTCGACCGTCGCCCGGTGGTGGGACCGCTTGGTGGCCGCGTTGCGCGACCGGGTCCGTCGGGTACGAACCATCGGCGGCCTGGCCCTACAGGCCGGCCTGGCAGCGGCGCTGTCCTGGCTGGTGGCGCATTCGCTGCTGCAGGTGTCGCAGCCGGTCTTCGCGCCGATCTCCGCCGTCTCGACGCTCGCCGCGTCAGTCGGCCAGCGGTTGCGTCGCACCGTCGAGCTGATCATCGGCGTCACCGTCGGAGTGCTGATCGGCGACCTGCTCCTCCTGGTGATCGGCACCGGGTGGTGGCAGCTCGCCCTGATCGTCGTGCTGGCGATCGTCGTCGCGCTCTTCCTCGTGGGTAGCGCGGCGGTGGTGATCCAGGCGGGGGCGACGGCGGTGCTCATCGCCACGCTCAGCCCGGCCGTCCGGGATCTGGAGATCCCCCGGTTCGTGGACGCGCTCGTCGGGGGAGGGGTGGCGCTGCTGGTCACCGCCGTGTTGCTGCCGCTGAACCCGCTGCGGGTGCTCAACCGGGCCGCGCGACCGGCGTTGGATCTCCTCGCGACCCAGCTTGACGCCACCGCCGAGGCGCTGGCCGAGCGGGATGCCGCTCTGGCCCGTACCGCCCGGGGTGAGCTGCGGCAGAGCGCGGGCCGGTTGAAGGCGTTCGTCGAGGCGACCCAGGGCGCCCGGGAGGCGAGCACCCTGTCACCGGTGTACTGGCATCAACGGCACGGGCCGGTGGGCCGCTACGCGCAGGCGGCGGAGCCGATCGACCGGGCGATGCGCAACAGCGGCACCCTGATCCGACGATCGGTGACGCTCATCGAGGACGGCGAGCCGGTGCCGAAGTCGCTGCCGACGGCGGTGGCCGACCTCGCCGACGCGGTCCGCCTCCTCAAGCGGCAGTTCGCCGCCGGCGCCGAGCCGAACCGGGCCCGGGAGCAGGCGCTGCGGGCGGTCCGGACCGCCGGGCACGCCTATCGGGACGGCGTTGGCTTCTCCGGTGCGGTGGTGGTGGCACAGGTCCGGACGACAGTCAGTGACCTCCTGGTCGCCTCCGGCCTGAACCAGGAGGACGCGAATCACCTGGTCAGGAGGATTTTCGGCGACCTCTGAGAGCCAGGTGATCCCGGCTGAGCCAAGCGACGGCATCTTTCTGAGCCATCTCTGTTGCACTGTGAGCCAAAGTGGTGCCATGATGGTGCCATGGAGCTGAGGTCATACGTCGAGAACCTGCGTAACGAGTTCGCCGTGGCCGCGGAGGGCGTGGACCCGGAGGCCCGGGCGTTGGCCGAACGACTCTTCGCGCAGTTGGAGGCGGCCACCCGTCTCACGCTGCTCGAAGCGCTGTCCGACGCGGCCGACGAGATCACCCGTGACCTCGCGCCGGGTTCGGTGCACGTTCGGTTGCGCGGGCGCGAGCCCGACTTCGTGGTGACGCCGGCCAGCCCGCCGGTCGAGGTGGCGAGCGAGCCCAGTGGCCCGCCACCGCTGTCGGTGCCGGTGTCCGTGCCCGACGGTGACGAGGGCGGCACCTCGCGGATCAACCTGCGGCTCCCCGACCACCTGAAGGCCAGCGTCGAGGACGCCGCCGGCCGCGCTGGGCTCTCGGTCAACGCCTGGCTGGTGCGCGCCGTCGCCGGTGCCATCGGGGCGGGCGATACGCAGCGTCGTCCACCGCGCCGGGTGGAGCCGACCTCCGGCCAGCACTTCACCGGCTGGGCCCGCTAACTTCCCGTACCCCTTCCACCACCACGCCGCTGACCAGCGGCGACCTCCGCCGACCACAGTTCGGGAGACCACCATGCCTGTTTTCGAGACGCCAGAACCGATTTCCGTCCAGATCGAGCTGCCGATCGGCGATGCCTGGATCGCCGCGAGCGACCGCACCGACACGGTGGTGACGGTGCGGCCCCGCGACCCGTCGAGCAAGGCCGACGTGAGCGCCGCCGAGCAGAGCACCGTCGAGTTCACCGCCGGGCGACTGGTGATCCGCGTACCGAAGAGCTGGCGCCGCTACGGGTTCGGCCCCGGGCCGTCGGTCGACGTCCAGATTGAGGTGCCGACCGGGTCACGGGTGTACGCCGAGGCGGCGTGGGCGGCATTCCGCTGCGAGGGTCGGCTCGGCGAGTGTCGGATCAAGACCGGCAGCGGCATCCGTCTTGACGAGACCGGGCCGTTGGAGATCGACAGCAGCCACGGCGAGGTCGCTGTCGAGCGTGTGCTGGGCTCCGCCCGGGTGAAGGCCTCGTCCGGCAAGGTGCGCATCGGCGCGGTCGACGGCACCGCCGAGATCAAGAACTCGTCCGGCGACTGCTGGATCGGCCACAGCGGTGGCGACGTCCGGATCAACACCGCCTACGGCGACATCACAGTGGACGCCTCGCAGGCCTCGGTGACGGCGCGCACCGCCTACGGCAACCTGCGGCTCGGCGCGGTCACTCGCGGCGCGATCGACGCACAGACCTCCTTCGGCGCGATCGAGGTCGGCATCCGTCGCGGGACCGCCGCCTGGCTCGACGTCAGTTCCAAGCACGGCCGCGTGCACAACGCGCTGGAGTCGACCGACAGCCCGGCGCAGACCGACGAGACGGTCGAGGTCCGGGCGAACACCTCCTACGGCGACATCATGATCCGCCGCGCCTGACCCCACCGCCCCGCCGACCACAAATGAGGAGACCATGACCAGCTCCATGAACCCCGCGATCGTCGCCACCGACCTGCGCAAGTCCTACGGCGACAAGGTCGTGCTGAACGGCATCGACCTGATGATCACCGAGGGCACCATCTTCGCGTTGCTCGGTCCGAACGGCGCCGGCAAGACCACCACCGTGCAGATCCTCTCCACCCTGATCGACGCCGACGGCGGTAACGCCCGCGTCTTCGGCCACGACCTGACCCGGGAACCCGACGCGGTACGCGCGCTGATCGGCGTCACCGGCCAGTTCTCCGCCGTCGACAACCTGCTCACCGGTCGGGAGAACCTGATCCTGATGGCCGACCTGTGCCACCTGGACAGGGCCGCCGGTCGGCGGCGGATCGCCGACCTGCTCGACCAGTTCGACCTGACCGAGGCGGCGGGCAAACCGGTGTCGACGTACTCCGGTGGCATGCGCCGACGCCTCGACCTCGCGATGACCCTGGTCGGCGAGCCCCGGGTCATCTTCCTCGACGAGCCGACCACCGGCCTCGACCCACGCAGCCGCCGGGCCATGTGGCACATCATCCGCGCGCTCGCCGCCGAGGGCGTGACCATCCTGCTCACCACGCAGTACCTGGAGGAGGCCGACCAGCTCGCCGACCGGGTGGCGTTCCTCGACCACGGCCGACTGATCGCCGAGGGCACGCCGCGCGAGCTCAAGCGGCTCATCCCGGGCGGCCACGTCGTGTTGCAGTTCGCCGACCAGGAGGGGCTCGACTCGGCGGCCCGGACGTTCGGCGCCGCCACCCGGGACGACGCGGCGCTCACCCTCCAGGTGCCGAGTGACGGCGGGGTCGGGTCGCTGCGATCCCTGCTCGACCAGCTCGACCGCGCCTCGATCAGCGTGGCGGGGCTCTCCGTCCACACCCCCGACCTCGACGACGTCTTCCTCACCCTCACCGGTCAGCCCGACACGCGGGCCAGCCGACCCGACCACGAAAGGGCTCCCGCGCGATGAGCACCCTCTCCCTCGCCGTCCGCGACTCGAGCACCATGCTGCGGCGAAACCTGCTGCACATGCGGCGGTACCCGTCGATGACGTTCCTGCTCATCGGCATCCCGATCATCATCCTGCTGCTCTTCGTCTACGTCTTCGGCGGCACGCTCGGCGCCGGTCTCGGCCCGTCCGGCGACCGCTCCCAGTACGCCAACTACGTCACCCCCGGCATCCTGCTCATCACTGTGGTCAGCGCCGCGCAGGGCACCGCCATCTCGGTCGCGATGGACATGACCGAGGGGATCATCGCCCGGTTCCGCACGATGTCGATCTTCCGACCGTCGGTCCTCACGGGTCACGTACTGGGCAGCCTGGTGCAGACCATGCTCAGCCTCGCGGCCGTCACCGTCGTGGCGCTGCTGGTCGGGTTCCGGCCCACGGCCAACCCGGTCGAATGGCTCGCCGCGATCGGCGTACTCGCCATGATCACCTTTGCGCTCACCTGGCTGTCCGTCGCCCTCGGCCTGGTCAGTGACAGCGTCGAGACGGCCAGCAACCTGCCCATGCCGCTGATCCTCCTGCCGTTCCTCGGCAGCGGGTTCGTCCCCACCGACTCCATGCCGACCGCCGTGCGGTGGTTCGCGGACTACCAGCCCTTCACGCCCGTCATGGAGACCCTTCGCGGCCTGCTGCTGGGTACCGGGATCGGCGCCAACGGGATCATCGCGATCGTCTGGTGCGCCGTCATCACCGTGGGTTGCTTCCTCTGGGCCAAGGCCCTGTACAACCGCAATCGGACGGCCTGATCCGTCCGGCGCGCTCGGTCCCGCCAACGCAACGGAGAGCCGGCGGCTCGGCCCACAGGGGTCGGGCCGCCGGCTCGTGGCGTAGTACGACCGGTAGGTCGACTGCGCGAGTGCGTGATCGGGCGGTGGGTCGGCGCGCGAGCGCGAAGTGCGACCGGCGGGTCGGCGGCCGGGGCGCGTGATCGGGCGGCGGACCGCCGGCGCGAGTGCGTGATCGACTCGGCTTTCGTGAATTCGGCCGATCACGCCGCCGCGGACCCCGCGACTTCAAGAAGCGCGAGTGGATCTTGCTTTCCGGGGCTGCCCGACGCGCCGTTGGGCGCGGGCGCCGACCGGAGGACGCGGGCACACCAAGACGTTGAATGTTATCGATAACACAGGCATGCCGTCCGGCTTTGCGGTGCGTCGGTCGCCCTCTGGAGCGCTCAGCCATGAGCCCGCATGGTCGTCGATGGCTGTCGGGCGGATCCGGGCACGTGACCGCGACGCCCTGGGAATGTTATCGCTGCCATCACTGGCGGGGGGAGAAGTGGTCGCTATCGGACGGCAACGCCGCGGTGTGCGGCGCACTGGACCTGTCGCGCCGCCTGTCGACGGGTCTCCGGGTGGCACTCGTACCGGACGCGGGCCCCATTCGTCGGATGGCTGTCGCACTTGAGGGTGGAATCTTGGGGTTTGCGCCGGTCCGCTATCTACCCTCCCGAGTCGGTCCGCCTTCCGCGTTCCGTTACGGAGCTGTTGCGGGTAGATGTCTTGACGAGCCTGGATGTGAGCGTTAACACTATCCCCGTTAACGGTGGAGGTGAACATGAACCGTGTGGACGGAGCTGACGACCGCTACGTCGTCGGTGTCGACTACGGCACCCTGTCCGGGCGAGCTCTGGTGGTCCGTGTCGGCGATGGTGCCGAGTTGGGGACCGCGGTGCACGAGTACGGCGATGGCGTGATCAGCACGGCGCTTCCGGGGGGTCGAACGCTGCCCCCGGACTGGGCCCTGCAGAACCCACAGGACTACCGCGACGTTCTGCGGTACGCCGTTCCGGCGGCGGTGTCCGCCGCGGGGGTGGACCCGGCGGCGGTGGTCGGCATCGGCATCGACTTCACCGCCTGCACCGTGCTGCCGACGCTCGCCGACGGCACCCCGCTGTGCGAGACGCCCGAGCTGCGCGACCGACCGCACGCCTGGGTCAAGCTGTGGAAGCACCACGCCGCGCAGCCGCACGCCGACCGGATCAACGCGCTGGCCCATGAGCGGGCCGAGCCGTGGATCGGCCGGTATGGCGGCAAGATCTCCGCTGAGTGGCAGTACGCCAAGGGTCTGCAGATCCTGGAGGAGGACCCGGAGGTCTACGACCGGGCCGAGCGCTTCATCGAGGCGGCCGACTGGATCGTCTGGCAGCTCTGCGGCACCGAGACCCGTAACGTCTGCACGGCCGGCTACAAGGGCATCCTGCAGGACGGTCACTACCCCTCCGAGGGCTTCCTGACCGCGCTCAACCCCAACTTCGGGGACTTCGTGGCCAAGCTGGACGGTCCGTTGCTGCCCCTCGGCGCCCGGGCCGGCGCGCTCACCGCCCAGGCCGCCGCCTGGACCGGCCTGCCGGAGGGGATCGCGGTGGCCGTCGGCAACGTCGACGCGCACGTCACCGCGGCGTCCGCGCAGGCGGTGCAGCCCGGCCGGCTGGTCGCCATCATGGGCACCTCGACCTGCCACGTCGTCAACGGCGCGGAGGTCGCCGAGGTGGCCGGCATGTGCGGTGTGGTGGACGGTGGCATCAGCCCCGGCGCGTGGGGTTACGAGGCCGGGCAGAGCGGTGTCGGCGACATCTTCGGCTGGTTCGTCGACCACGCCGCCCCGGCGGGCGTCGACTCGCACGAGCGCCTCACCGAACTGGCCGCGAGTCAGCCCGTCGGCGGGCACGGCCTGATCGCCCTGGACTGGTGGAACGGCAACCGTTCCCTGCTGGTCAACCACGACCTCAGCGGGATGATCGTCGGCATGACCCTGGCCACCCGGCCGGCGGACATCTACCGGGCCCTGCTGGAGTCCACCGCGTACGGCACCCGGATGATCATCGAGGCGTTCGTCGACGCCGGAGTCCCGGTGAACGACCTGGTGATCGCCGGTGGTCTGACCAACAACGCGCTGCTGATGCAGATCTACGCCGACGTGACCAGGCGACCGCTGAACATCATCGCCTCGGCGCAGGGGCCGGCGCTGGGCTCGGCGATCCACGCCGCCGTCGCCGCCGGTGAGTTCCCCTCGATCCACGAGGCGTCGCAGGCGATGGGTCGGGTGCACGAGGCCGTCTACCGCCCGGACCCCGAGCGGGCCCGCGCCTACGACGCCCTCTACGCCGAGTACCGGGCACTGCACGACCACTTCGGACGTGGCGGCAACGACGTCATGCTCCGTCTGCGGGCGATCCGCAACGCGGCGGTCGAGACCGCCGCGACCACCCACGAGGCCCCGCTGGAGGTGGTGGCGTGAACGCCGAGGTGACCCGACAGATCGCCGAGCTGCGTGAGACCGTCGCCCGCCTGCACGCCGAGTTGACCCGGTACAACCTGGTCGCCTGGACGTCCGGCAACGTCTCCGCGCGGGTCCCCGGCCAGGACCTGATGGTGATCAAGCCGAGTGGGGTGAGCTACGACGACCTCACCGCGGCCACGATGGTGGTGTGCGACCTCGACGGCGTTCTCGTCGAGGGCGACTTCGCCCCGTCCAGCGACACCGCCGCCCACGCCTACGTCTACCGGGCCATGCCCGAGGTCGGCGGCGTCGTGCACACGCACAGCTCGTACGCGACCGCCTGGGCCGCGTGCGGGGAGTCGATCCCCTGCCACCTCACCGCCCAGGCAGACGAGTTCGGTGGGGAGATCCCGATCGGCCCGTTCGCGCTGATCGGCGGTGACGACATCGGCAAGGGCATCGTCGCCACGCTCGCCGGGCACCGCTCGCCCGCGGTGCTGATGCGGAACCACGGCGTGTTCACCATCGGCCGCGACGCCCGCGCGGCGGTCAAGGCGGCGGTCATGTGCGAGGACGTGGCCCGTACCGCGCACCTCGCCCACACCCTTGGGCAGCCGGTCACGATGGCCCAGGCAGACATTGATGCTCTTTATGACCGTTACCAGAACGTCTACGGTCAACAACCAGTCGCACCGGCGGGTTCCTGACCCCTGCACCGATCATCCGGGACCCGTCGGTCTGCACCACGACGCACCAGCACGCACCACCCGCGTACGCCGCTTCTTCGCACCTCGGCGGTTGGCGCGGTTACCCACCACATCCAGCCAAGGAGATTCGATGGGAAAGATGCGAACGCAGTCCGCTCCGTGGCGCGCTGCCGCGGTCCTCGCCAGCGTGCTGCTGGTCGGCGGCGTGGCGGCCTGCGGCAATAGCGACACCGGCGGCGGCGGCACCAAGGACGACGGCAAGATCACGATGGGCTTCTCCCAGGTCGGTGCGGAGAGCGGGTGGCGTACCGCGAACACCATCTCGATCAAGGAGGCCGCCACGGCCGCCGGAATCGAGCTGAAGTTCGACGACGCTCAGCAGAAGCAGGAAAACCAGATCAAGGCGATCCGCAACTACATCCAGCAGAAGGTCGACGTGATCGCCTTCTCGCCGGTGGTGGAGTCCGGGTGGGACACCGTGCTCAAGGAGGCCAAGGACGCCGGCATCCCGGTCATCCTGACCGACCGCTCGGTGGACTCGGCCGACAAGTCGCTGTACAAGACCTTCCTCGGCTCGGACTTTGTCAAGGAGGGCAAGCTCGCCGGTGAGTGGCTGGTCGAGCAGAAGAAGACCGCCTCGGGTCCGGTGAACATCGTCGAGCTGCAGGGCAGCACGGGCGCGGCGCCGGCGAACGACCGCAAGAAGGGCTTCGCCGAGGCGATCGCCGCCAACCCGAACCTGAAGGTCATCGCGTCGCAGACGGGCGACTTCACCCGGGCCGGCGGTAAGCAGGTCATGGAGCAGTTCCTCAAGGCCAACCCGAAGATCGACGTGCTGTTCGCGCACAACGACGACATGGGTCTGGGCGCGCTCGAGGCGATCACCGCCGCGGGCAAGGTGCCGGGCAAGGACATCACCATCATCACGATCGACGCCGTCAAGGACGGCATGCAGGCTCTCGCCGACGGGAAGTTCAACTTCATCGCGGAGTGCAGCCCGCTGCTCGGCCCGCAGCTGATGGACCTGGCCAAGAAGGTCAAGGCCGGCCAGGAGGTGCCGCCTCGGATCGAGACCGAGGAGACCACCTTCACGACCGAGCAGGCCAAGGAAGCTCTGCCCAACCGTAAGTACTGATCGACGACGGGGTCGCCGCGCTCGCGTGGCGGCCCCGCCGCGTCGCTTTCCTACCCGAAACGGACCGGGCTCGGCCCGCGACGACCTCCGAACCGCGCCCGCCCGAGCGGCCCCCCAGGGGACGACCGGGCGGGCGCGGCGGGAGCGTAGCGGCCCTTCCGTGTCGACAACCCAGAAGAGGTCTGATGGGATGACGGATAGCCGTCCGGTCCTGACGATGACCGGGATCAGCAAGTCCTTCCCCGGGGTGCGCGCACTCCACGACGTCAACTTCCGGCTCTTCCCCGGCGAGGTGCACGCCCTGATGGGCGAGAACGGCGCCGGCAAGTCCACCCTCATCAAGGTGCTCACCGGCGTCTACGACACCGACGCCGGCGCGACCACCCTCGACGGTGAGCCCGTGTCGTTCACCGGGCCGATGCAGGCGACCGCCGCCGGTGTGAGCACCGTTTTCCAGGAAGTCAACCTCTGCACCAACCTCTCGGTGGCGGAGAACATCTTCATCGGCCGTGAGCCTCGGGTCTTCGGCGCCGTCCGCTGGGGTGAGGTTCGGCGCCGCGCCCGGGCCCTGCTGGCCCGCCTCGACCTCGACCTCGACGTCAGCGCGCCTCTCGGCTCGTACTCGCTCGCGATCCAGCAGATGGTCGCCATCGCCCGCGCGATCGACATCAAGGCCCGGGTGCTGATCCTGGACGAACCGACGTCCAGCCTCGACGCAAGCGAGGTGGCACAGCTGTTCCGCATCATGCGGCAACTGCGCGACGAGGGCATCGCGATCCTGTTCGTGACCCACTTCCTCGACCAGGTCTACGAGATCTCCGACCGGATCACCGTGCTGCGCAACGGCGGGCTCGTCGGCGAGTACCTCACCACCGAGCTGCCCCAGCTCTCCCTGGTCGAGAAGATGATCGGCAAGGAGCTCGACGTCCTGGAGGGCATCGAGGAGCACTCCCGGCGGGACCTGGCCACGCTGGAGGAGGGCACCCCCCTGGTGGCGGTGTCGGGCTTCGGTCGGGCGGGTGCGGTCGAGCCGTTCAGCCTCACCATCCACGCCGGCGAGGTGGTGGGCCTGGCCGGCCTGCTGGGCTCGGGGCGTACCGAGGTCGCGCGGTTGCTGTTCGGGGCCGATCGGACCGACGGCGGTCAGGTGGCGATCGACGGCGCGGCGAGCAGCCTGCGCACCCCCGCGCAGGCCATCGACCACGGCGTGGGCTTCTGTTCGGAGAACCGCCGGGCCGAGGGGATCGTCGCGGACCTGTCGGTCCGCGAGAACATGATCCTTGCCATGCAGGCGGCACGCGGCTGGCTGCGGCCCATTCCGCGTCGCCGCCAGGACGAGCTGGTCGACAAGTACGTCAAGGCCCTCAACATCCGGCCCGCCGACCCGGAGGTGCCGGTCCGCAACCTCTCCGGCGGCAACCAGCAGAAGGTGCTGCTGGCCCGGTGGCTGATCACCGAGCCGCGACTGCTGATCCTCGACGAGCCGACCCGGGGCATCGACATCGGCGCGAAGACCGAGATCCAGAGGCTCGTGACGCAGCTGTCCGACGGGGGCATGGCGGTGCTGTTCATCTCCGCCGAGCTGGAGGAGGTGCTGCGCCTCAGTCACAAGGTGGCGGTCATGCGGGACCGGCAGATGGTCGCGCAGCTCGCCAACGACGAGAGCCTGGACGCCGACCGCATCATGCAGACCATCGCCAGCGGATCCCACCGGGAGGAGGCAGACCGATGAACGACACCATGAGCCGCTATCGGACGATGACCGGTCACCGGCTGTTCTGGCCCGCCGCCGTGCTGTTCGTCATGCTCGCCGCGAACACGATCTACCGGCCCGGGTTCCTGTCCATCGAGCTCAAGGACGGGCACCTGTACGGCACGCCGATCGACATCCTGCGGCTGAGCGCACCGCTGATCCTCGTCGCGTTGGGCATGACGCTGGTCATCTCCACCGGCGGCATCGACCTGTCGGTGGGTTCGCTCTGCGCGATCAGCGGCGCGATCGCCTGCATGTACATCAGCAAGCAACCCGACCAGAACAGCGTTGGCGTGGTGGTGACCGCCCTCGCGATGGCGCTGGGTGTCTCGCTCGTGCTCGGCGCCTGGAACGGGGTGCTGGTGGCCGTGATCGGTATCCAACCGATCATCGCCACCCTGATCCTGATGGTCGCCGGCCGGGGTCTCGCCCAGCTGATCACCGAGGGCCAGATCATCACCATCAACTCCGAGCCGTACCGGGCGATCGGCCTGGGCCACGCGTTGACCCTGCCGCTGGCCATCTTCATCGCGCTCGCCGCGGCCCTGCTGGTCGCCGCGTTCACCCGTCGCACCGCACTCGGCATGATCATTGAGTCGGTGGGCGGCAACGCCATGGCCAGCCGGCTCGCCGGCATCCGGTCCGGCCGGGTCATCTTCCTGGTGTACGTGATCAGCGCCGCCTGTGCGGCGGTCGCCGGTTTCATGATGACGGCAAACGTCTCCAGCGCCGACGGCAACGCCGCCGGCCTCTGGGTCGAGCTGGACGCGATCCTCGCGGTCGTCATCGGCGGTACGTCGCTCGCGGGTGGCCGGTTCTTCCTCAGCGGCACGATCATCGGCGCACTGATCATTCAGACCCTGACCACCACGGTGTACGCCATGGACATCTCACCGCAGACCTCGCTGCTGTTCAAGGCGGTCGTCGTCATCGCCGTCTGCCTCATCCAGGCGCCGGCCTTCCGGGCCCGGTTCAGCCGACGTAGGCGCAACGCCCCGCCGCCCGCCACCATCGCCGACAAGCCGAAGGAGCAGGTGCCGGCATGACCACTGGAACGCTTACCGCCGGTCGTACCCGGTTCCGGCTGCCGAGGAAGCAGATACCGGTCCTGGCGACGCTCGCCCTGCTGCTGGTGATGTACGGCATCGGCGTCTCGCAGTACACGGCGTTCTCCAACGTCCAGGTCATCTTCAACGTCTTCATCGACAACGGCTTCCTGCTCGTCGTCGCGGTGGGCATGACCTTCGTGATCCTCACCGGTGGCATCGACCTGTCGGTCGGTTCGGTGGTCGCCATGACGGCGATGGTGTCGGCCGCGCTGCTGCAGGACGGCATGCCGGCGGCGCTGGTGCTGGTCATCGCCCTGCTGATCGGGCCGACGCTCGGCCTGTTGATGGGCTGCGTCATCCACTTCTTCGAGATCCAGCCGTTCATCGTCACGCTCGCCGGGATGTTCTTCGCCCGGGGCATGTGCACCTTCATCTCCGGCGCGTCGATCCCGATCACCGACGGGTTCTGGACCTCGATGTCGCAGGAGCGGATCGGTAACCCCCAGGGCAACTTCGTGTCGATCAGCGTGCTGATCGCCTTCGTGGTGGTCGTCATCGCCGCGTACACGCTGGCCTACACCCGGCTGGGGCGCAACGTGTACGCCATCGGCGGCAACCCGCAGTCGGCGCTGCTGATGGGCCTGCCGGTGGGCCGGACCCGGATCGCCGTTTACACGATCAGTGGTCTGTGCTCGGCCATCGGCGGGATCCTGCTGTCCTTCTACACCCTCTCCGGCGCGCCGCTGATCGGCGTGGGGATGGAGCTGGACGTCATCGCCGCCGTCGTCATCGGTGGCACGGTGCTCACCGGCGGCGCTGGTTACGTCTTCGGCACGGTGCTCGGCGTGCTGGTCCTCGGCGTGATCCAGACCCTCATCACCTTCGACGGGAGCCTCAACTCCTGGTGGACCAAGATCGTGATTGGCGGTCTGCTCTTCGCGTTCATCCTCCTCCAGCGCCTCATCGGAATCCGTTACAAGTGACCGCCCCTCTCGCGGAAGGCAACTCCATGGCACCACACACCGAACCCGAGATCTGGTTCCTCACCGGCAGCCAAGGCATGTACGGCGAGGAGACGCTCCGCCAGGTGGCCGAGCAGTCTCGCCAGATCGCGGCCGCACTCGACGACTCGCCGCAGATTCCCGCCCGCGTGGTCTGGAAGCCCGTCCTGACCAACAGCGGTGAGATCCTGCAGGTCTGCCGGGACGCCGCCGCTCAGGGTGCCGTCGGGGTCATCGCCTGGATGCACACGTTCTCACCGGCCAAGATGTGGATCTCCGGTCTGGACGCGTTGCAGACACCGCTGCTGCACCTGCACACCCAGGCCAACGTTCTGCTGCCGTGGAACGACATCGACATGGACTTCATGAACCTGAACCAGGCCGCCCACGGCGACCGCGAGTTCGGGTACATCCAGACGCGTCTCGGTGTGGCCCGTAAGACCGTGGCCGGGCACGTCAGCGACCCGCGGGTGACCACTCGGATCGGGGCCTGGGCCCGCGCCTCGCTGGGCTGGTCGGCGATGCGGTCGCTGCGCCTGGCCCGCTTCGGTGACAACATGCGCGACGTCGCGGTGACCGAGGGCGACAAGGTCGAGGCCGAGCTGCGGTTCGGGGTTTCGGTCAACACCTACGGCGTCAACGACCTGGTCGAGGTGGTCGGCGAGGTCACCGACGCGCAGGTGGACGACCTGGTCAAGGAGTACGAGGACACCTACCACATCGTCGGCGAGCTGCTGCCGGGCGGGGAGCAGCACGACTCACTGCGGTACGCCGCGCGCGTGGAGTTGGGCATGCGCGCCTTCCTGGACGCGGGCGGGTTCCGGGCCTTCACGACGAACTTCGAGGACCTCGGTGGGCTGCGTCAGCTGCCGGGCATCGCCGTGCAGCGGCTGATGGCGGACGGCTACGGCTTCGGCGGTGAGGGCGACTGGAAGACCTCGGTCCTGGTCCGCACCCTCAAGGCGATGTCGGTGGGCGTGAGCGGCGGCACGTCGTTCATGGAGGACTACACCTACGACCTCACCCCGGGCAACGAGTTGGTGCTCGGCGCCCACATGCTGGAGGTCTGCCCGACGATTGCCTCCGACGTGCCCAACGTGGAGATCCATCCGCTGAGCATCGGTGGCCGGGAGGACCCGGTCCGGCTGGTGTTCGACGCCGCGCCCGGTCCGGCCGTGGTGCTCGGGCTGTCCGACATGGGGGAGCGTTTCCGGCTGGTGGCCAACGAGATCGACGTGGTGGCTCCGCCGCAGCCGCTGCGCCGGTTGCCGGTTGCCCGTGCCGTCTGGCGTCCGCGCCCCGACCTGCCGGTCTCGGCCGAGGCGTGGATCACCGCGGGCGCTCCGCACCACACAGTGCTGTCGCAGGCGGTGGGCGTGGAGGAGCTGCAGGACCTGGCGGAGATGAGCCGCACCGAGCTGGTCGTCATCGACGCCGCCACGGAGCCTCGCCGCTTCGCCGACGAGCTGCGCTGGAACCAGGCGTACTACCGGCTGGCCCGCGGCTTCTGATTCGCGCGGTCTGATCGTACGAAGAACGGGTGGTCCACCCCTGCCTGCGGGCGGGGGTGGGCCACCCGTTCGCGTGTGCGCCAGCGGAGGCCACGAGGCGGTTGTGTTACGCCTTGACTAACAGCATGTTATCGCTCACAGTCTATAACCAAGATGGTCGATGTCGTTGGCTGGTCCGGCCGCGCGCGCGTCCTACCCCCGCGGTTTCGGCACCTCGTCACCGCAACGGTCGGACGATCGGTGTTAGCGATCACATGGCCGGGCGTGGTCAGCTCGGTGCCCCGCCCGGTGCCGCGGACGCCGACCCAGACCGCACGGTTCGCGTCAGCAGAGGAGGATCATGCTTTCCATCGGTCGGGTTCCCCGGGGTGCGCCGCGACGGCGCGGGTGGCTGTCGAGACTCGCCGTCGCCGCGATGGTGCTGGTGGTCGGTGGCGCGGCTGCGGCCGTCGCCTCGTCGCCCGCGTCAGCGGCCACCGTCGACACCAGCGCCTGGTACGTGTTGGTGAACCGCAACAGTGGCAAGGCCGTGGACGTGTACAACCTGGCCACGACCGACGGTGCGCGGATCACCCAGTGGACGCGTAACAACGGCAACCAGCAGCAGTGGCAGTTCGTGGACTCCGGAGGCGGCTACTACCGACTCAAGTCGAGGTTGTCGGGCAAGGTGCTGGACGTCTCCGGCCGCTCGACCGCCAACGGCGCCAGCGTCGTGCAGTGGACCGACAACAACGGCACCAACCAGCAGTTCCGGCTGGCCGACTCCGACGGTGGGTACGTCCGGTTGATCAACCGCAACAGCAACAAGGCGATGGAGGTGCAGGGCGCCTCGACCGCCGACGGTGGCAACATCGTGCAGTACGACGACTGGAACGGCACCAACCAGCAGTGGCAGCTCGTCCGCGTCGACGGCGGGACCGACCCCACGACGCCACCCCCGTCGAACGGCACGTACTCGAACCCGGTGGTCTGGCAGGACTTCGCCGACGTCGACATCATCCGGGTGGACAACGCCTACTACATGTCGGCGTCCACCATGCACTACTCGCCTGGCGCGCCGGTCCTGCGCTCGTACGACCTGGTGAACTGGGAGTTCGCCGGTCACTCCGTACCCCGACTCGACTTCGGGTCGAAGTACGACATGAGCGGCGGTAACGCCTACGTTGACGGCATCTGGGCGTCGACGCTGAACTACCGGCCGAGCAACCGGACGTACTACTGGGCCGGGTGCATCGACTTCGCGCAGACCCACATCTACACCGCGTCCGCCGTCGACGGGGCCTGGAGCAAGCACACCACCATCCCCAACTGCTACTACGACGCGGGGATGCTGGTCGACGACAACGACACCATGTACGTGGCGTACGGCAACGGCACGATCAGCGTGGCGCAGCTGTCCGCGGACGGGAAGTCGCAGGTCCGTGCCCAGCAGGTGTACCAGACGCCGTCGAGCATCGGGACGCTGGAAGGCGCCCGCTTCTACAAGCGCAACGGCGCCTACTACATCTGGCTCACCCGCCCGGCCAACGGCCAGTACGTGCTGAAGTCGACGAACGGCCCGTTCGGCCCGTACGAGCAGCGCCAGGTGCTGCTCAACCTGCCCGGCCCGATCTCCGGTGGCGGTGTCCCGCACCAGGGTGGGCTGGTGCAGACCCAGAACGGGGACTGGTACTACATGTCCTTCGTCGACGCGTACCCCGGTGGCCGGATGCCGGCCATGGCTCCGATCACCTGGACCGGCGACGGCTGGCCGGTGCTGCAGACGGTCAACGGCACCTGGGGCAGCTCGTACCCGAAGCCGAACCTGCCCGCGCCGCCCCGGGCGGTCAAGCCGCTCACCGGCACCGACACGTTCGCCGGCACCACGCTCGGCCCGCAGTGGGAGTGGAACCACAACCCGGACAACAGCAAGTGGTCGGTCAACAACGGGCTGAACCTGCAGACCGCCACCGTCACCGGCGACCTGTACAAGGCGCGCAACACGCTGACCCACCGCATCCAGGGCCCCACCTCGACAGCGACGATCGAGTTGGACTACTCCACCATGCGCGACGGTGATCGCACCGGCCTGGCGGTGCTGCGCAACTCGTCGGCGTGGATCGGAGTCCGACGCGACAACGGGACCACCCGACTGGTCATGCAGAACGGCCTGACGATGGACGGCAGTTGGAACACCACAAGCACCGGCAGTGAGGTGGCGAGCACCGCTGTCTCCGGTGGCCGGATCTGGTTGCGCGCCAACGCCGACATCAGACCCGGCTCCGGCCGACAGGCCCGGTTCTCGTACAGCACGGACGGGGTCAACTTCACCTCGTTCGGCAACACCCTGACACTGGCGAACAACTGGCAGTTCTTCATGGGCTACCGATTCGCCATCTTCAACCACGCGACGCAGGCGCTCGGTGGCGCGGTCACCGTGCGGCGCTTCGACCTGACCACCCCGTGACACCGGTCACACGACGATCGCTCTGACCGGTGGCGCTGGCGACGCAGCCCTGGCGGCATGTGAAGTCCGCGCCACCGCGTCAGGTCCTCGCCGGCCTGTTCCACGCTCTGTCCAGGAGCGAGGGCAGGCCGGCGTACCACATCAGGACCGTGTCCCGTACCTGTTGGTCGGGGACTCCGGACGGGCACCGCGTTGTACGGCCTCGGCGCGTCGAGCGGTCCCCACACAGGCGTTCCGTGTTCGGGGCCGTTGCTGGCGTAGACTGTCGGCGATCCAGCGCTGGTCACCTGGGATTCAGCACCGGCGTGGTGACTGAGCGAGGGGGACCGGGCCGGGCCGCTCCAGTCGACGTCGACGGGCCGCGGGCCGGAGATGTAGCGGGGGGAGTGAAATGGCCGTCCACGGTCCCGCGATGACGGACGTTGCTCGTCTCGCCGGTGTCTCCCATCAGACGGTGTCGCGGGTGCTCAACGGGCACCCCAACGTCCGTGAGCAGACCCGGCTTCGGGTACGCGCGGCGATCGCCGAACTCGGCTACCGCCCCAACGGCGCGGCACGCGCCCTGGTGACCGGTCGATCACAGGTCATCGGTGTGGTAGCGCAGAACACGACGCTCTACGGTCCGGCGTCGCTGCTGGCCGCCCTGGAGCAGACCGCCGCCGAAGAGGGCTTCGCGGTCAGCGTCGGCAGCGTGCGTAACCTGGACCACCGCTCCATCTCGGCGGCCGTCGAGCGGCACCTGTCGCACCGGGTGGCCGGCATCGTGGTCATCGCCCCGGTCGAGTCGGCCGGTGAGGCGCTGGAGCGCCTGCCCAAGGATGTCCCGCTGGTCACGGTCGACGGTGACCCGAGCCGGCCGGTGCCGCTGGTGACTGTCGACCAGGTGGCGGGCGCCCGGGCGGCGACGCAACATCTGCTCGACGCCGGGCACCGTACTGTCTGGCACGTCTCCGGGCCGACCGACTGGTTCGACAGCGTGGGTCGGATCGACGGCTGGCGGCAGGCGCTGCTGGCCGCCGGGCTGGATCCGCCGCCGCCGATGCCGGGGGACTGGTCCGCCGCGTCGGGTTACCGGTGCGGGCAGATGTTGGCGCGGATGCCGGAGGTCACCGCCGTCTTCACCGCCAACGACCATCTCGCGCTGGGCGTGCTGCGGGCGCTGCACGAGTTCGGTCGACGGGTGCCGCACGAGATCAGCGTGGTCGGCTTCGACGACGTACCGGAGGCGGCGTACTTCATTCCGCCGCTGACCACCGTCCGACCGGACTTCGACGCGGTGGCGCGAGCGAGCCTGCAGATGCTGCTGTCCCAGATCGAGTCGGGCACCGGTGGGGCGCTGCGGCAGACCATCGCCCCCGCTCTGGTCGTCCGCGAGAGCGTCGCCCCACCTCGTCGCTGATGGTCGCACCAACCGGCGGTCGCCCCCGGTGTGGTGCGGAGAGTGGTCTCGCCGCCGTTCCCCGCCCAGCGGTGCACGCGCGTGTGGGCCCGCGCCAGCGCGCGCCAATTTTCGGCTTCCTCGTTCGATAAGACGCGACTCGATGGGTTGCAGAGTGTGACCAATCGATGCCAAGCGATACGACGCGGTGAAGGTATTGAACCTCGTGAAATGTCGCCGTAATATGATGGGCGTCTCTGTTAACGCTAACAAAAATTGGCACCCAACTATCGGCGTACCGACCAGAGATCGTAATCACGGGCGGGCGTCACCGACAAGGAGGCTCGATGAACCGCAATACCCGAGGTCGTCGCTGGGGGAGCGTACTGGCGGCCGGAATTCTGCTCGCCGGTGGCCTGGTCGGCCTTCGCGCCCCGACGGCGCAGGCGCTGGACAACGGCGTGGCGCGCACTCCCCCCATGGGTTGGAATTCGTGGAACTCGTTCGGCTGCAACATCAACGAGGCGCTGATCCGGCAGACGGCAGATGCGATCGTCAGCAGCGGCATGCGGGACCTGGGCTACAACTACGTCGTGGTCGACGACTGCTGGTTCAACCCCAACCGGGACAGCTCCGGCAACATCCAGGGCGACCCCGGCCGGTTCCCCAGCGGGATGAAGGCGCTCGGCGACTACCTGCACGCCCGGAACCTGAAGTTCGGCCTCTACCAGGTGCCTGTCGACAAGACCTGCGCGCAGTACTTCGGCGCCTACCCCGGCGCGACCGGCAGCCGTGGCCACGAGGTGCAGGACGCGCGCCAGTTCGCCGCCTGGGGTGTCGACTTCCTCAAGTACGACTGGTGCTCGCCGGAGGGCAGCATCAACGACCAGGTGACCACCTTCGCCAAGATGCGTGACGCGCTGGCCGCCACCGGCCGGCCGATCGTCTACAGCATCAACTCCAACAGCATCCACGCCAAGACCGGCCCGCAGCGCAACTGGGGCGACGTGGCGAACATGTGGCGAACCACCGAGGACATCACCAACGCGTGGGACACCGGCCAGAGCAACGGCTACCCGATGGGCATCCAGAACATCATCAACGTCACCGTTCCGCTGGCGTCCTATGCGAGGCCGGGCGGGTTCAACGACCCCGACATGATGGAGGTCGGCCGGGGCGGCATGAACGACACGGAGATGCGCAGCCACTTCGCGATGTGGGCGATCATGGCGTCTCCGCTCATCGCCGGCAACGACGTGCGGAACATGAACGCTGCGACGCAGACGATCCTCAAGAACGCCAACCTGATCGCGATCAACCAGGACTCGCTCGGGTTGCAGGGAACGCAGGTGTCGTTCGACGGCACGCGTCGGGTGCTGGCCAAGCGGCTCGCCAACGGTGACGTGGCCGTCGCCCTGTTCAACCAGGGCGGCTCGACGACGACGATCTCGACCACGGCCGCGGCCATCGGCAAGTCCGGCTCGTCGTTCACACTGGTGGACGCGTGGACCGGCGGCACCAGTTCCAGCAGCGGGACCATCAGCGCCAGCGTCCCCGCGCACGGCACTGTGGTGTACCGGGTCAGCGGTGGCGGGACGACTCCTCCGACGACGCCGCCGCCGACCACGTCGAGCGCGTACGCCAGCGCCGCCTCCGGCCGCTGCCTCGACGTGCCGAACAGCAACACGACCAACGGCACGCAGCCGGTCATCTGGGACTGCAACGGCGCCGCCAACCAGCGCTGGACCAGGAGCGGCCAGACTCTGCAGGCCCTCGGCAAGTGCCTGGACGCGCCGTCGAACGCCGCGGCCGGCGCCAAGGTGCAGATCTGGGACTGCAACGGCGGGACCAACCAGCAGTGGGCGGTCAACGCCAACGGCACGATCAGCAACACGCAGTCGGGGCTCTGCCTGGACGTGAACGCCAACGCCACTGCCAACGGCACCACGGTGATCCTCTGGACGTGCACCGGAGCGGCGAACCAGCGGTGGTCGCAGCGGTAGCCGATCGGGACCGCCGACGGCCGAGGTCGCGGCGACCCACCTGATCCGGCCGATGCTGGTGCCCGCGGACGACAGACGTCGTCCGCGGGCATCGGTCTGTAGAGTGCTGCGGACGACCACGCTGAGTCGCCGCGTCCTGCCCTTCCGGCGGATCGGCCACATGGCTACGCTCGCCTGGATGCTCCGTTACGAGACCGTGACACCGGTATTTCGGATCTGGTGTTGACGCAATCTATGTGAGCGCTAACACTACCCGAAAGATGACAGTTGGCCCCGGCAGTCGGCGGGGGAGTCCAGAGAGGAGAAGCCCGTGGGCAGGAAATTCCTGGTTGCTCTCGGCGGCGCCGCACTGGCGCTGAGTTTGGCGGCGTGCAGCGGCGGGGGTGCGGGCAGCGGTGAGAAGTCCGGCGACGAGAAGCCCAGCGATCTGACCATCGGTGTGTCGATGCCGACGCAGACCTCGGAGCGGTGGATCGCCGACGGCAACGCGGTGAAGTCGAAGCTTGAGGCCAAGGGCTACAAGGTCGACCTCCAGTACGCCGGCGACGACATCCCCACGCAGTCGCAGCAGGTCGACCAGATGATCACCCAGGGTGCCGATGTTCTGGTCCTCGCGGCGATCGACGGCACCGCGCTCAGCAGCCAGCTGCAGGCCGCCGCGGCCGCGAAGATCCCGGTCATCTCCTACGACCGGCTGATCCGTGGCAGCAAGGACGTCGACTTCTACGTCAGCTTCGACAACTACAAGGTTGGCGTCGCCCAGGGCACCGCGCTGCTCGTCGGTCTCGGCCTGCTGAACAAGGACGGCTCGAAGGGCACGGCCAAGGGGCCGCTGAACGTCGAGCTCTTCGCCGGGTCGCTGGATGACAACAACACCCAGTACTTCTTCGGCGGCGCGATGGACACGCTGAAGCCGTTCATCGACAACGGCACGCTGGTCGTCAAGTCCAAGCAGACCACCCCCGAGCAGGTAGCCATCCTGCGGTGGCAGCAGGAGACCGCGCAGAAGCGGATGGAGAACCTGCTCACCTCCAGCTACAACGACGGCTCGAAGGTCGACGGCGTGCTCTCGCCGTACGACGGCATCTCCCGCGGCATCATCACCGCCCTGCAGAACGCCGGCTACGGCAAGGGCGCGAAGAAGCTCCCGGTGGTGACCGGCCAGGACGCGGAGATCGCCTCGATCAAGCTGATCAACGACGGCGTGCAGAGCTCCACGGTCTTCAAGGACACCCGGCTGCTGGCCGAGCAGGCCGTGAACGCGGCCGAGGCGTTCCTGCAGAAGAAGCAGCCGCAGGCCAACGACACCAAGACGTACAACAACGGCGTCAAGGTCGTCCCGGCGTACCTGCTGCCGATCGCGACCGTCTACAAGGACGACATCAAGGCGACGCTGATCGACTCCGGCTACTGGACCGCGGACGAGGTCGCCGCCGGTCAGGCCAAGAAGTAAGCCACTCGTCGGGCCCGGCGGTCACCCGCCGGGCCCGACGCCTGGGCGCGTACCACGTCCAGACCTGACGGAGGACAGTGACAATGGACGACACCATCCTCGAGATGCGTCGCATCACCAAGACCTTCCCCGGCGTGACCGCGCTGGAGGACGTCACCCTCGCAGTGCGCCGCGGGGAGATCCACGCCATCTGTGGTGAGAACGGCGCCGGCAAGTCCACCCTGATGAAGGTGCTGTCCGGCGTCTACCCGTCCGGCTCGTACGACGGCGAGATCCTCTTCGACGGCAAGCCGATGCAGTTCCGTGGCATCCGCGACAGCGAGGCCAACGGCATCGTCATCATCCACCAGGAGCTCGCCCTGGTGCCGTACCTGTCGATCGCGGAGAACATCTTCCTCGGCAACGAGCGGCGCGGCCGCAGCGGGCTCATCGACTGGAACTTCGCCAACGCCGAAGCGGCGAAGCTGCTCGCGTCCGTCGGGCTGCACGAGAACCCGGTCACCCCGGTCATCCAGCTCGGCGTCGGCAAGCAGCAGCTCGTGGAGATCGCCAAGGCGCTGTCGAAGAAGGTGCGCCTGCTCATCCTGGACGAGCCGACGGCCGCGCTCAACGACATCGACTCGGCGCACCTGCTCGACCTGTTGCGGGCCCTCAAGGAGCAGGGCATCACCTGCATCATGATCTCGCACAAGCTCAACGAGATCACCGCCATCGCCGACTCGACCACCGTCATCCGCGACGGGCGCGCCGTGGAGACCCTCGACATGCGGTCGGACGAGGTGACCCAGCAGCGGATCATCCGGGGCATGGTCGGGCGCGACCTGGACAGCTTCTACCCCGACCGCGAGTCGTCCCCCGGTGATGAGGTCCTGCGCATTGAGGACTGGACGGTGCGTCACCCGGTCCAGGACCGGATGGTCGTCGAGGGCGTCGGCCTGTCCGTACGCGCCGGCGAGGTCGTCGGCATCGCGGGCCTCATGGGGGCCGGGCGGACCGAGCTGGCCATGAGCGTGTTCGGTCGGTCCTACGGGCGCGACATCCGGGGCCGACTCTTCGTTCACGGGCGGGAGGTGCAGGCACGCACCGTCGCCGAGGCGATCGACAACGGCATCGCCTACGTCACCGAGGACCGCAAACGCTACGGCCTCAACCTCATCGACGACGTGCGGCGCAACGTGTCCGCCGCCGCGTTGGACCGGCTGTCCCGCCTGGGCTGGGTGAACGGCAACGAGGAGATCAAGGTTGCCGAGGCGAGCCGCAAGGAGATGAACATCCGGACGCCGAGCGTCATGGCGGTGGTCGGCAAGCTCTCCGGCGGCAACCAGCAGAAGGTCGTCCTGTCGAAGTGGCTGTTCACCGACCCGGACGTGCTGATCCTCGACGAGCCCACCCGTGGCATCGACGTCGGCGCCAAGTACGAGATCTACACGATCATCAACCGGCTGGTGGCCGCCGGTAAGGCGGTGATCGTCATCTCCTCCGAGCTGCCGGAGCTGCTCGGAATGTGCGACCGCATCTACACCCTCGCCGCCGGCCGGATCACCGGCGAGATGCCGGTGGCCGAGGCGACTCAGGAGAGCCTCATGGAGCTGATGACCAAGGACAAGGAGCTCGTCGGATGACCAGCATCAAGACCCCTTCGACGGAGCACCCCACGCCCCCGGACAGCCCGCCCGCCGCCGCCCTGCACAGCGGGACGAGCGACCTGCGGGCGCTGGTGTTGAACAACCTGCGGCAGAGCGGGATCTACGTCGCCCTGGTCGTCATCGTCGCGCTCTTCGCGGTCCTGACCGACGGGGTGCTGCTGAGCCCCGGCAACATCACCAACATCGTCCTCCAGTACTCGTACATCCTGGTCCTCGCGATCGGGATGGTCATCCTGATCATCGGCGGGCACATCGACCTGTCGGTCGGATCGGTCGTCGCACTCACCGGCGCGGTCTCCGCCGTCCTGGTGATCCAGCAGGGCCACCCCTGGTGGATCGGCGTCGTGGCCGCGCTGGTCGTCGGTGTCGCGGTCGGGGCGTGGCACGGGTTCTGGGTGGCGTACGCCGGCATTCCGGCCTTCATCGTGACCCTGGCCGGCATGCTGCTGTTCCGGGGTCTGACCCTGCGGGTGCTCGACAACATCTCGCTGTCGCCGTTCCCGTCCGAGTACCAGCAGGTCGCGGCGGGCTTCCTCAACGGCCTGCTCGGTGGGCAGGGCTTCGACGCCTTCACGCTGCTGATCGGTGCCATCGCCGTGGCCGGCTACGCGGTCAGCGGCTTCCGCACCCGCGTGGCGCGGATCCGCTACCAGCAGCCCGTCGAGTCGTTCCCGCTCTTCGTCGCCCGGGTCGTGCTGGTCGGCGCGGTCCTCATGTACTTCGCCTGGCAGCTGGCGCACGCCCGAGGGCTGCCGATCGTGCTGATCATCCTGGCGGTCCTGGTGCTGGTCTACGGCCTGCTCACCCGGCGTACCGTCTTCGGTCGCCAGGTCTACGCGATCGGCGGCAACCTGTCGGCGGCGGCGCTGTCCGGGGTGAAGGTCCGCACCGTCAACTTCTGGATGTTCGTCAACATGGGCTTCCTGGCGGCGGTGGCCGGCGTCATCTACTCGTCGCGGTCGAACGGCGCCCAGCCCGCCGCCGGCAACATGTTCGAGCTGGACGCGATCGCCGCGGCCTTCATCGGCGGCGCGGCGGTCACCGGTGGCGTGGGCACCGTGGTGGGCGCGATGGTCGGTGGTCTGATCATGGCGGTGATGAGCAACGGCATGCAGTTGATGGGCATCGACCAGTCGACCCAGTCGGTGGTCAAGGGTCTCGTCCTGCTCGTCGCGGTCGCCTTCGACGTCTACAACAAGCGTCGCGCCGGCACGGCCCGCTGACGCTCGGCCGGTACGCACGTGCCCCCTGCCCGCCTCGCGGACAGGGGGCACGCGTTTGTCAGTGGCAGGTGCTGGTGCCGCTGTCGGTGTAGGTCTGGCCGGCCACCGGCACGAACTGCCAGTCGTAGCTGTTGGAGTGCAGGGTGAACTTCAGTACGCCCCACGCCGAGCTGTTACGCGCCTCGCTGTTGGGCTGGATGGTGCCGAAGCCGTAGTGGCCGGCGCCGCCCATCCCGGCGACGAAGCTGCGCAGACCCCGGCTGGAGTCGGCGCCACCGGCCGGGTTCATCGGGGCGAACCGCTCGTACACGTGGTTGTGTCCCCACACCACGACGTCGGCGTTGTAGTCGTAGAGGGCCTGGTACAGCGGACGCGTCGACGTCGACGGCGCGTGGTTGGAGCTGGACGTGAACAGCGGGTGGTGCCAGTACGCGATAGTGCACGGCCTGCTGCTGGCGGCCAGGTCCGCGCGCAGCCACTGCTCCTGCGTCGAGCCGGCCGACATGCTGATGTTCGAGTTCAGCGACACGACGTGCCAGTTGCCGAGGTCGTACGAGTAGTACCCGCGCCCGCTCGGGCCGGCGGACGTACCGAAGTAGTTGTAGTAGCCGGTCGCGCCCGACGTGTTGTAGTCGTGGTTGCCCGGCGACGGGCGGGTGCGGGACTTGTGCCGACCCCAGGTGGGCTCGTAGTAGCTGTTGAACTGCGACGCCGTCCCGCTGTCGTAGACGTTGTCGCCGGTGGTGAAGACCGTCCCAGGGATGCTGTCCAGCAGCGTCGCGGTGGCGCTGTCGCCGGAGCCCGAGTCGGCGATGTCGCCGGCACCGACGAACACCGGGTCGCCCGACGGGGGTGGCGTGGTGGTCCCGGTGGTGACCACCAGTTGCGGAGCGTCCGCGCCACTCTCGCGGGTGTCGTAGTAGGCGCCGTCACCGCTTGTCGAGGTGGCGCCGAAGCTGTACGTGCCGTTGCCGGTGACCGCGGCCGTGACGTCGACCTCGTACCAGGTGTTGCCGCTGACCGCGCCGATCGTGCCGAGCGTGGCCCCGTCGATGGTCGGCTGGTTGTTCCAGGTGGTGCCGGTCTCCGACCAGGTCGTGTTGGACATCCGGCGGAACGTGCCACCGGCGTCGCTGCCGCTGTTGCCGCTGATCGTGCGCAGTCGCAACTTGGCGCCGGTCACCGTGCCGCTGACACCGCTCACTGTGAAGCGCAGGAACGAGCGTCGCACTGGCGAGTTGTCGACCACCACCTGCGTGGACGTGCCGTAGTTGGTGGCGGCCGCGTCGCTCTGGACGTAGGTGTCGGCGACCGGCGTGAAGGTCACGCTCGCCGCCGACGCCGCGCCAGCGCCGGTCACGACGACGGCGGCGGTCGCGGCGACGATCACCGTGACCACCCCCAGCGTCACCGACGGACGGGGGAATCGAATGTCCATCCAGGACTCCTTACCTCGTGGGAAGAGCGCAAGGAATGTAGGAAGGTCGATGAGCCGGCGGGCGACGGGCGGATGAACAGCGCGTCCCGGCAGGCGAACACCTCGCTGTTGGGAACTCGTTCATCCGACCCTCGTCCGGACGCCACTCGCGGTCCGTTGTGCCTCCTCCACTGAGTACGGACGATGGCTGCCCGTCGGCCGCTGATCAGAGGAGATGCTCGTGTACCTGTCGACCGTCTCCCGACCGGTCGCCGACCAACCCGGATCGGGGCCGCGGCGCCGCCGGTTCGCAATGGTCAGCGGCAACGTCGTCGCGCTCGGCACTGTCAGTCTGATCACCGACGTGTCGGCCGAGATGGTGGCCGCGGTCCTGCCGCTCTATCTGGTGCTGGGCCTTCACCTCAGCCCGGTGGCCTTCGGTGTGCTGGACGGCGTCCACACCGGCGCCACCGCGCTGCTGCGGGTCGTCGGTGGTTTTGCCGCCGACCGGTTCCGGCGGCGCAAGCTGATCGCCGGCGTCGGGTACGCGCTCTCGGCGGTCGCGAAGCTCGGCCTGCTGCTCGCCGGTCGGTCGATCCCGGCGATCGGCGCCGTCATCGCCGTCGACCGGATCGGCAAGGGGGTGCGGAGCGCGCCGCGCGACGCGCTGATCACGCTCTCCACGCCACCCGAGGCGCTGGGTCGGGCGTTCGGGGTGCACCGGGCGATGGACAGCGTCGGCGCGTTCCTCGGGCCACTCGCCGCGTTCGCGGTCCTGTTGGTCGTCGGGCAGTCGTACGACGCGGTCTTCGTCACCAGCTTCTGCATCGCGGCCCTGGCCGTCGTGGTGCTCGTGCTCTTCGTTCGGGAGCAGCCGGACGGCGAGGCGGCGGACGGCGAGGCGGCGGACGAAATCAACGGCCCGAAGGTCTCCGTCCGCGAGGCGTTCGGGCTGCTGCGCGGCGGACCGGCCCGGCGGCTGGTGCTGGCCGCCGCGATGCTCGGGCTGGCCACCATCGGCGACGGCTTCGTCTACCTGCTGCTGCAACGCCGGATGGACCTCGGCCTGCGCTGGTTCCCGCTGCTCGCGGTGGGAACCAGCCTGGCGTACCTGCTGCTCGCCGCTCCGCTCGGCGTACTCGCCGACCGGATCGGTCGCCTGCCCGTGGTGATCGGCGGTTACACCGCCCTCGGTGCGACGTACCTGCTGCTGGCCGGTCCGGTCGACGGTTGGCCGCTGATCGCCCTGGCGCTGACGCTGTACGGCGCCTTCTACGCGGCCACCGACGGCGTGCTCATCGCGCTCGCCGGTCCGGTGCTGCCGGCGCGTCTGCGGACCACCGGAATCGCGTTGGTGCAGACCGGGCAGGCCCTCGCGTACCTCGTCTCCTCCGTGCTGTTCGGTCTGGCCTGGCAGGCGTGGGGGCCGGAGAACGCGATCCGCGCGGCGGCCGTGGCCGTCGCCGGCGTCCTGGTCGGCACGCTGCTCCTGCTGGCCTCCCCGTCCCGACTCACCACCCGGAAGGTGCCCCGATGACCGCGATGTCGACCCGAGCGAAGCTCGGCGTGGTGGTCGCCTCGGCCGTGCTGTTGGGCACCGTGGCAGCCGGCTACGCGGCCACGGCCGCGCAGGCTCCCCGGACGCCGCCACCCGCTGGCGGCGCGCAGGCGGTCACCCTGACGTCCGGGCCGCGCCTGCTGGCTATCACCGACCGGCACGTCTCCACCGTCGCCGCGACCGACCCCGCCGGGCCGCGCACAGTCGCCGGCCTGGAATGCCTCCGGGTGTACGCGGCGGCCGGCACCGGGGTCTGCCTGAAGCCGGAGACGGCGTGGTCGTACCAGGTTGTCGTGCTCGACGCGGCGCTACGCCAGACCCGAGCGGTCAGTGTGCCGGGGCTGCCGAACCGGGCCCGGGTCTCGGCCTCCGGCCGGATGGTCTCCTGGACGACGTTCGTCGGTGGCGACTCGTACACCTCCAGTGGCTTCTCCACGCGCACCGGGATCCTCGACACCCGTACCGGCGCCACTGTGGCCTCGCTCGAAGAGTTCGCGATCACCCGGGACGGCCGGGGCTACCGCAACGCGGACGTCAACTACTGGGGCGTCACCTTCACCGCCGACGACAACCGCTTCTACGCCACGATGGCGACCGGGGGTGAGAGGTACCTCGTCCGGGGTGACCTCGCGGCCCGTACGGTCGAGACGCTGAAGGAGAACGTCGAGTGCCCGTCGCTGTCACCGGACGGCACCCGGCTCGCGTTCAAGGAGGCGGTCGACGCCGACCCGGCGAAGGGCTGGCGGCTGTCGGTCCTGGACCTGGCGAGCACGCGGGTCACCGCGACCGCCGAGGTCCGCAGCGTCGATGACCAGGCCGCGTGGCTGGACAACGGAAAGCTGGCCTACACGCTGCGCCGGGACGACGGCCAGCCCGACGTCTGGAGCGTCCCGGCGGACGGGTCCGGCACGCCGACGCTGGTGATTCCCGGCGCCGAGTCGCCGTCGCCGCTCACCTGACGGTCCGGCCCCCGGTCCCGGCGGTCCGGACACCTGAACGCCTTGGCGTGGACAGCATTCCGTCATGTCCGATTCCGCCCCGCAGCCATCGCCGTTCATCGACGTTCCCGAGGCTGTTGACCATGACAAGGCTGAGCCGTCGCATCTTCGTCCTCAGTGGACTCGTTACCGCCGGAGTCGCTGTGACACCCCGCCAGGGTGCCCGCGCCGCGGTGCCGTACCCCTTCAAACTCGGTGTGGCGTCCGGTGACCCGGCGCCCGACAGTGTGGTCCTCTGGACCCGGCTGGCACCCTCCCCGCTCAACGCCGACGGGCAGGGCGGCATGACCAACGCCGACGTGACAGTGGAGTGGCAGGTGTCCACCACCGACCGGTTCACCTCGCTGGTCGCCTCCGGCTCGGTGGTCGCCCGGTACGCCGACGCGCACTCCGTGCACGCCATCGCGGGCGGGCTCGCCGCCGACTCCGACTACTACTACCGGTTCCGGGCCCAGGGCCAGATCTCGCCGGTCGGGCGGACCCGGACCGCCCCGGCGCCCAGCGCCTTCGGCCGCGACCTGGTGATGGCCTTCGCCTCCTGCGCCCACTACGAGGCCGGCTACTACACCGCGTACCGGCGGATGGCCGAGGACAACCCCGGCCTGATCCTGCACCTCGGCGACTACATCTACGAGGGCGGCGCCGGCACCTCCGCGGTGCGGCCGCACGTCGGCGCCGAGATCGTGTCGCTGGCCGACTACCGCCGCCGGTACGCGCTGTACAAGTCCGACCCCGACCTGCAGGCGGCCCACGCGGCGGCACCCTGGCTGGTGGTGCCGGACGACCACGAGGTGGAGAACAACTACGCCAACATGGTCCGCAACGACAGCAGCCCGACGCTGACCGCAGCCCAGTGGACCGCCCGGCGCACCGCCGCGTACCGGGCCTACTACGAGAACATGCCGCTGCGACCCGCGTCCGCCGCCAACGGCAACAGCATCCCGCTGTACCGACGGGTCCGGTGGGGGCAGCTCGCCACCTTCCACATGCTCGACACCCGGCAGTTCCGCGACGACCAGGCCTGCGGGGACGGCTGGAAGGTCTGCGCCGACGCGGACCTGGCCTCCCGGTCGCTGACCGGCGCCACCCAGGAGGCGTGGCTGCTCGACGGGCTGGCCCAGCGCTACGGCACCTGGGACATCCTCGGCCAGCAGGTCTTCTTCGCCCAGCAGCTCGACGCGAACGGGGCGGCGAGCATGGACGCGTGGGACGGCTACCGGGCCTCCCGCAGCCGCATCCAGACCGGCTGGCAGCAACGTGGGGTGCGCAACCCGCTGGTGCTCACCGGCGACGTGCACCGCTCGTGGGCCAACGATCTCAAGGCCGACTACGCCAATCCCTCCTCGGCCACCATCGGCACCAAGCTGGTCTGCACCTCGATCAGTTCCACCGGCAACGGCAGCGGCAGCACCACGGTCCCGAACGCGGCGGCCAACCCGCACCTGAAGTTCTACTCGGACCGGCGCGGCTACGTCCGTACCACCATCAGCCGCAGCCAGGTCCGCGCCGACTTCCGCGCGGTGAACACAGTGACCGAGCATGGCGCGGCGGCGTCCACAGTGCGTTCGTTCGTCATCCTCGACGGCCAGCCCGGCCTGCAGCCCGGGTAAGGGAGAGAGCCACCATGACCGCGATCACCGCACTGCTCACCGCGTTCCTGCTGGTCCCGAACGTGGTTCCCGGCCCGACCACGATGACCGCCGAGGCGGTCACCTGGACCACCGCGAACAGCGTCGCCACCGGCGACCAGGACCTGCCCTCCATCGCCATGAACCGCAACGGCCACGTCGCAGTGGTCTGGGAGGACGACCGGGACGGCACCGCCCCGCAGGACGACACCCACAGCGAGGTCTACCTGCGGCTGTTCCGCGACGGCACCCCCGCGTACGAGCTGAAGCTCTCCACCGGGGGGACCAGCGGAGCCGCCTGGCGACACCTCAGCCCCGACGTGGGGCTCGACGACCGGGGCAACGCCGTGGTGGTCTGGGCGGCCGACGGCGACGGCAACGGCGTCTACAACATCCAGTACCGGGTGGTGTCACCCGCCGGCGCGGTGCTCGGCTCGGGGCAGGCCAACGCCAGCGACGCCGGGCAGCAGATCTGGCCGAAGGTCTCGGTCGACCCGGACGGCGTGCCCACCAACGCCGCCGCCGTCGGCTTCACAGTGGTCTGGGAGGACGTGCAGGGAACCGCTCCCGCCACCGTCAAGGCCGCCGGCTTCACAGCGGCCACCACCAAGGCGTACGAGGTGACGGCCTCACAGACGACGGGCACGCACCACCGTCCCGACGTGGCGGTGTCCGCCTCCGGTGAGGCGCTGGTGGTCTGGGACGAGGACGCCGACGCGAACGGCTCGTACAACATCGGGCTGACCCGGCTGGCCCGGTCCAACGGCGCGGTGGCGCTGTCGCGGCGGACGGCCAACGCCCAGAGCGGCGGGCAGCAGCAGCGTGCCTCGGTCGCGGCGAACTTCGCCGGCGACTTCACCGTCGGATGGGAATCCGACCACACCGGCACCCGGGGTGTCTGGGCCCGATCGTTCACCGCGACGGGTACGGCCCGGCACGACGAGGTTCCGGTCTCCACCGGCACCGGTGCCATCGCTCCCGGGGTCGGCATCGACGACCAGGACAACGTCGTGGTGGGCTGGACGGTCTCCGGCGCCAACCCGGACGTCTGGGCGCGCGGCCTCAACCCGGACGGCACGTCCACCGGCCGGCTGGCGGCCCAGGCGCTGAGTCAGACCACGACGGGTCGCCAGGAGCACTTCGCGGTCGCCGCGTCGCCCTGGGGCGAGGTGAGCGTCTGCTACACCGACGACAACGACGGCAACTCCTTTGACCAGCTGCTCCTCGGCCTGGGGACGACGAACTCCACCTGGCTGATGTCCGCCGACGAGCTGCGCCGACTGAAGGCGCGGGCCACCACGGCACGCTGACGGATCCGAGCGTCGGCGAGTGAAATCGGACGATGTAGGAAACCTTCGCTGAGCGCGTTGACTTCGACGGTTTACTACACAACAATCAGCTTCAATATCTACGCCGATCTCTTGAACCTGGCAGTCGTCGCTGCTCAGGCCCGCCAGCACTGCACCCCTCAGCGGCCACGGGCTCTGCATCAAGCCGGCCCGAGACCCCAATCGAAAGTGAGGGCACGATGAGAAACGGTCGACGATTCGCCGGCGGGGGCGCCGCGGCCCTGTTGATGGTCACGAGCCTGATCGGGGCCACCCCCGGCGCCGCCTCCGCGGCCGTGACCCCCACGCTCACCGCTGCGGTGACCGCCAAACTGCTCGGCACCGCCGAGCTGTCCGCCGCCGATGCGCGACCGGAGACCCGGATCACCGTCAGCCGCACCAGCGGCCGGTGGGCGTTCGGCACCGCCGTCGCGCTCGCGCCCCGACAGGAGGACGCCCACCCGACCGGATCGATCTTCATCGCCCGGTCCGAGCCCGCCGGGTGGCGGATCGCCTTCGACGGCGAGGCCGCCTTCGGTGCGCTGGCCGCCGAGTCGCCCCTGGTGACAAGTCAGGAGGAGAGCGTCCTCACCACCACCCCCACCCCGATGTACGCGGGCGGGGACTACCGGACCGGAATGGCCCTGCCGTTCGGTGTGGGCCAGACGTGGACGCTCACCAGCGGCCCGCACGGCTGGGGTGGGACCGAGTCCCCGTACAGCTCGGTCGACCTGGCCGGTGGTGACCAGGTGGTCCGCGCCACCCGCGCCGGAGCGGCGTACACGATGTGTCAGGGGTGGATCCGGGTCATTCACGACCGGGGCTACTCGACCGACTACTACCACCTGTGGAACAGCATCTCCGTCAACGGCGCCAGCGTCGGCCAGGGTGCCGTCCTGGGCAACACCGGCACGGACGTCACCTGTGGCGGAGCCGCCTACGGCCGACACGTCCACTTCGGACTTCGGCAGAACAGCGCGTACGTGCCGATCGCCGGCCACGACATCGGCAAGTGGGTACTGGCCAACGGCGCCGCCGCGTACCAGGGCGGGGCGCGGCACGGGTCGGCCTGGGCCGGTGCCGGCGGTGGCCTGTACAACTACGGCGCGCTCGGCTTCAACCAGGGGGTGGTCGACGCGAACGGTGGCGGGGTGCTCACCCGACGTGCCGGGCCGGGGACCGGCTACGGCTCGCTGGGCTCGGTGGCCGACGGCGCCACTGTCACCATCTCCTGCTCCGCCAACGGCACCTCCCACACCGGCCGGTACGGCACCACGGCGCTCTGGAACCGGTTGAGCGACGGCAGTTGGGTGTCCGACGCCTACCTGTCGACCGGTGTGAACGGCCCGATCAACGGCTGGTGCTGACGAGGTTCATCCCTGGGGGTTGGCGGCCCACCGGCCGCCAACCCCCGGTAACCGCAAGGAGGGCTCATGTCCGTTCGCACCTTCCACGGAGGCCGGCTCCTGCTCGCCCTGACCACCGCCCTGGCCGGAGTCGTCGCGGTCGTGTCACCGGCTGTCGCCGACCCCGGCGGTACGCCGCCGCCGGCCGCCCCGCTGGCCGTCGCGTTCGACACCGCCGCCGCGCGGTACGACGTGCCACGCGACCTGCTGGTGGCGCTGGGGTACGCCGAGTCGCGGCTGGACATGCACGCCCGCACACCAAGCGCGGCAGGCGGTCACGGGCTGATGCACCTGGCGAGCACCCCCGGCGTGCGCACCCTGGACGAGGCTGCCGCGCTCACCCGGCTCAGTCCGGCCGCGCTGCGGACCGAACCCGCGGCGAACGTGCTCGGGGCGGCGGCCGTGCTGCGCTCGTACGCCGATCAGGCCGGCCTCACCGCCGCGACGCGCGACGACGTGAACGGTTGGTACGGAGCGGTCGCCCGGTACGGCGGCGCCACCGAGGCGTCGGTCGCGCGGCTCTACGCCGACACCGTCTACGACCTGCTGCGGACCGGGTTCACCGGGCGCGGCGAGGCGGTGGCCGGGCGACCGGTCGCGCCCCGGCGGGGTGGCCTGGAGCGGGCCACCGTGCTCGGCGGGATCGGCACCCTGAGTACCGACTACGGGCCGGCCGCGTGGGCGCCGGCCAGCACGAGCAACTACACGGTGGCCAGTCGACCGGGCAGCCACCCGGTCACCCGCATCGTCATCCACATGACGCAGGGCTCGTACGCCGGCGCTGTCAGCTGGTTCCAGAACCCGGCCGCGCAGGCCAGCGCGCACTACACCTTCCGCTCCTCCGACGGGGCCGTCACCCAGTCGGTGCGGGAGAAGGACATCGCCTGGCACGCCGGCAACTGGACCTACAACACCGAGTCGATCGGCATCGAGCACGAGGGGTTCGTCGACAACCCCGCCTGGTTCACCGACGCGATGTACCGCGCCTCGGCCGCGCTCACCCGCAACCTCGCCACGAAGTACGGCATACCCAGGGACCGGGCGCACATCATCGCCCACCGTGAGGTGCCCGGTGCCACCCACACCGACCCGGGCCCGAACTGGAACTGGACCTACTACATGCAGTTGGTGAACGGGATCACCGGCATTGGCTCCGGCACGGTCAACACCGAGGCGTCCAGCCTCAACGTGCGCTCCGGCCCCGGCGCCAGCTATCCGGTCGTCGGGTCGGTCGCCGACGGCGCCACCGTCGCCGTCTACTGCCAGGCCGTCGGCAGCACGGTCACCGGCCCGTACGGCACGACTGCCGTGTGGAACCGGATCGGCACCAACCGCTACGTCTCGGACGCCTTCGTGCTGACCGGCTACGACGGGTACATCCCGAACGTGCCGCGCTGCTGAGGGCGCGGTACGACCACGACCGCTCAGGCGGCCGCCGACGAGCCGAAGAGCAGGTCCAGCTGGGCGTCCAGCGCGCCCAGCGCCTGCTCGGCGGTGTACTGCCCGCCCAGCAGGTAGACGCCCAACCCCTCCATCAACGCGAGCAGGCCGGCCCCCTCGGCGGTGTCTCCGCTGGGCAGGACGCTGGCGATGAAGCTGGTCAGCTGCATGGTGTCGGCACGCAGGCCGGTCGCGGACGCCGGTCGTACCGCGGTGTAGGCGAGGAATGCCAGTGCCACCCGCCCGTCGTCACGGGTGCGGTCGTCGAGCGGCAACAGCGCCGCGATCATTGTGCGCAGCAGCAGCCGGGGGGCGGGGTTCTCGCCCAGCCGCGCCAGGGCCTCGGTGACCCGGGCCTGGCCACGCTCGCGGACCACCGCCATCGCGAACGCCATCATCTCGTCCTTGGTCCGGAAGTAGTGCTGGACCATCCCGGCGGACACGCCGGCCGCGGCAGCCACGTGTCGGAGGCTGACGGCCTCCAGGCCCTGATCCGCGGCGACCCGCATCAGCGCGTCCGCGATGAGGGTGCGTCGCTCCTGGTGATCGACCTTCTTGGGCATGGCCTCGATCGTTTCACAGTGGGTGGCCCGGAGACTCCGCCAGCGCGGCGCGGTCACCGGCTGACGGTCTGGTTCACCGGAGTGCCCCGCGCGCTGCGCAGCAGGCCGTCCGGGTCGTCGGCGTACAGTCGCAGCTCGTTGACCGGCGTGGACCCGGCCTTCGGCAGGTCGAAGGTCAGTGGCCGACGCAGCAGGACGTCGATGCTGGTCTGGCTGCCGACCGAGATGGACACCACCCGGCGGTCGCCCTCCTGCTCGACCTGCACCGATCTGCTCGACGGCAGCGATCGGTAGCGCTTGCGCAGCGCCTCGACGTCCGTCCACGGGATCCAGATGTCGACGCCCCAGCTGAGCCGCACCCGCAGGCCCCGGTCGCCCACGACGTGGGGGTGGATCGTCATGCTGGCGAACAGGCCGATCATCCAGAGCAGACCCCAGATGCCGAGGCCCAGCACGATCCAGCGGGCGGGCCGCCACGGCACCACGTGGGTGACCACCACGTCGAAGATCGGGATCTCCACGACCGACAGGCCGATGAAGATGCCCAGGATCGGCTTGACCACGCCGAGGTAGCCGAACGGCTCGTCGCCGGGCCCCAGCGGCAGTGGACGACGCCGCGCCCACACGTACAGGCTGCGCCACGTCGCGGCCTCGGCCTCGGCCGCCCGACGCAGCAGCGGGCCCACTCGCGCCCTGGTCGGTGTCTTCGTGTCGGTCATTGTCGTCCTTCATGCTCGGGGGCCGACGGTTCGTGCAGCGTGACGGTTCCGGCGCTGCCGTCCACTGTGACGAGCTGCCCGGTGGTGATGGTCCGGGTGGCGTCCGGCACGCAGATGACGGCGGGAATGCCGTACTCACGGGCCACCGTCGGGCCGTGCGCCATGATCGCGCCGGTCTCGGTGACCAGCGCCGCCGCGGTGAGGAACAGCGGGGTCCAGCCAGGGTCCGTGGTCGCGGCCACCAGGACTTCGCCGGGCTCGACGTGGGCGGTGCCCGGGTCGTGCACCACCCGGGCGGGGCCGGTCACCCGGCCCGCCGACGCACCCACTCCGGCGAGCGTCCCGTCGCCCGTCGATGCCGCCGGCAGGACGGTCTCCACATCCGTACCGTCGGAGAGCAGTGCCACCGGGACCGTCCGACGCCGCAGCTCCCGGCGGTGCACGGCCCGTCGGGCGGTGACGGTGCCGCGCAGATCAACACCCTGGTGTACGACTGTGTGTACCTCGTCGAGGGTCAGGAACATGATGTCGTCGGGCTGGTCCAGCGACCCGCGGGCGTGCAGATCGGCGCCGATGAGCAGCAGTTGGCGACGGGTCTCGCGCAGCGGGTACAGCCCGGCGAACTTGCCGGCCTCACGCAGGCCGGCCAACGACCGCGCCCGGCGCAACAGGAAACCGGCGATCCTGCCCCGGACCGGCCGTCGGCGGCGAGCTCGGGTGACCAGTTCCTCCAGCGTTGTCTCGGCCGCCGAGGCGGCCCGCTGAAAGCGCTGGTCGGGACCCTGTTGCGGGTCGGTGACCCGCAGGTAGTTGGCGACCGCGGCGAAGACCGGCGTGGGGTCCTCCGCCCAGCGCGGCACCCCGAGGTCGACTTCGGCGACGCCCCGGTGCCCGTAGACGTCCAGGAAGGCCGCCATGCCGATGTCGGGCAGCGTCCCGCGCAGGTGGCGTGCGGCCAACTCGGCCGGCGGGGTGTCGAGGAGGAGTTGGCGGTGCTCGCCCACGCCCTGGGCGAGCCGCCACAGGGCCAGGTCCATCTCGATGGTGACGTTGTGCGGCATGCCGCCGAGCACGGTGTGGATCTCGTCCGGGCCGGCGACGCCCTTGAGCAGCGCGGTCGGCAGGGCGGCGGCGAGCATCCCGGCGACGATCGGCCACATGATCGCGTCGGCGCTGTCATCGGCGGCGTCGTCGTCCTGCGCCTGCACGAAGCGCAGCCGGTCCGCGGTGGTACGCAGGTCGGCGGGGGCGGCCGAACGTACCCGCAGCTGCTCGATCGCCTCGAACATCCGGGTCCGCGTCGCCTCGGGACGGGCCAGCGCCCGCAGGATCCCCACCACCGCGCGGCGGGCCGTCCGCAGCGAAGTGGCCCCCGGTGCCCCACCGCGCCGGGCGCCGCCGCTGGTCGGGGCGAACCGGGGATCGGCCAGCACGTGCTGCATCACCGCCTGGGCGCGCGGCCCGAAGTCGACAGCCAAAAGCTTCACCAGTCTCTTGCGGGACGACCGGTCGCGCGCGAGGTCGGTCAGATCGCCGTAGAGGCGGCCGCCGATGTCGACGATCTCGACCCGCACCCCGAGCGCGGCGAGCATCGCGGCGATCTGCGTCCGCAGGGTCGACATGCCCATCGGGGTCACCGGTTGCAGCATGCCCTGGACGTGCCCGAACTCCAGGTAGACGCGGGGGAGGGGCTTCTCGCTGAGCGGCGGGGCGGGGAACAGGCTGGTGATCGGCCGGGACTGGAGGAGCCACAGGACGTCGTCAGCGTCGATGGCCCACTCGACATCCTGCGGGCAGCCGAAGTGGGCCTGCAACCGCTCGCCGGTGGCGCGGAGGCGGGCCAGCTGCGTGGACGTCAGGCATCCGGCCTCGGTGCGCGTGACGTCGTCGAGGATGTAGTGGTCGACGGCTGCCGCGCCGTCCACCACTGTCGTGCCGAGGCCGGCAGCGGCGTCGACGGCCATCTCGTCGCGGCGCCCGGTCAGCGGGTTCGCGGTGAACAGCACTCCGGCCACCGTGGGTGCAACCATGCGCTGCACGACGACGGCCATCCGCACCGTTTGGTGATCGATGCCCCGGGCGTCGCGGTAGGCGGTCGCGCGGTCGCCGTGCAGCGATGCCCAGCATTTCTCGATGGCGGCGATCAGATCGGCGGTGCCGGTGACGTCGAGGACGGTGTCCTGCTGCCCGGCGAAGCTCGCGTCCGGCAGGTCCTCGGCTGTGGCGCTGGAGCGCACCGCCACCGGGCCCGCGCCGAGCCGCTGGTACGCGGCGACGACCTCGGCCGTGGGGACGACGCCGAGCCGGTGTGCCTCGGTGGTCACGCAGAAACCGTCGGGGACCCGCTCGCCGTGCCGGATCAGCTCGCCCAGCCCGGCCGCCTTGCCGCCGACCAGGGCGGCCATCTCGGCGGTCACCTCGGACAACACGATCACGTGCATGGCAGCCCACTCTCGTTGCAATACAACTGCATTGCATCTGACGATATCCCCTTTGCGATGCGACTGCAATGTCACCGCTGCGGGTGCGCCACCTCGGGATCGGAACGTTGCCGGGATCTGCCATGCTCGGACCGGTGACGACCGGCCGCCCGACCAGAGCCCGTTCCCACCGCCACCCTCGAAGCCGCGCCATCCGGGTCCTCCTCGCGCTCGTCGCGGCGGCGGCCGTTCTGGGTGTCGCGGTGGTCGCGGTGCCGATGCTGCGACCGGCTGGGCCGCGCCCGCTCTTCCAGATGCCGGTGACCTGCGGCGAGACGTGGCAGCTCAGCACCTACCCCGGTCACGACGACTACGACGTCGATTTCTTCCCGACCGAGGGCGAGACGTGGGGGCGGCCGGTGCTCGCCTCGTACGCCGGCACGGTCACCGTGGCGGGCATCAACGGCTCGTTGGGTGGTCGGAACCCGGAGAACCCGGATGGCCCACGGGGGCGCGGTGGCGGCTACTGGGTGAAGATCGACCACGGCGGCAAGTGGGAGACGCAGTACCTGCACATGCTCGAACCGCCACTGGTGACGGTCGGTCAGAAGGTGGCCCAGGGTGACCAGATCGGGCGGCTCGGCAGCACCGGCAACTCCGGAGCCCCGCACCTGCACTACGAGCAGCGCCGCGGCTGGGAGAAGGTCGAGACCCACTTCGACGGCACGCCGTCGGGCATCACCACCGACGAACGCGAACAGATCCTGCGGCGGGTGAGCAACAACTGCCCGGCCGTCTCCTGAGGACCGCAGTTTGCCCGGCGCGGCTCGGGGGCACTGATTCGGGGGACAGCGCAGACGCAGGGGAGGAGCCGGTCATGGCCAAGGGTGACGTCGACACGTACCACGAGGACGGGCAGTGGAAGAACAAGCCGGAGGGCCAGGAGCGGGCCAGCAGTACGCATGACGTGAAGGCCGACGCGCAGGCCCAGGGCCGCGAGATGGCGGCCGACCGCGGCGTCGAGCACGTGATCAAGAAGCAGGACGGCACGATCGGGGAGAAGAACACCTACCCCCGCAGCCGTGACCCCCGGGACATCGAGGGCTGACAGCTTCCAGTCTCAGCGGAACCGGCCTCCTCGGCGTGATCGAGGGGGCCGGTCCGCTTTTGCACGGTCGAGTATCGCGCCGGCTTTGTGACCGTACGAGAAATATGGGCGTTTTGGGGGGATATAGTCCAGATCGGGACTGGAGTGAACGCTGGGAGTGGGCATGTCGTTTCGGGGCCGGCGTCGGCCGATCAGGAGCGCAGCGCTGGTGGCGGCCGTGATTGCAGGGGCTTTCGCGGTCGCGCCGCTCCCCGCGTGGGCGGCCGGGTCCGTGCTGTTCGACCAGCCCTTCCACAACAACACCCCGGACGGTGTCGGCGCGGTGACGGTGCCCGGCGTGCCAGCCGCGACCGCGACCAACGTCGCCTGCCTGAGCGCCGCGGGCAACTCGACCATCAGCCCGCTGCTGAGCTGCCCGACGGCAACCGATCCGCAGGGCTCGGGCAAGCTGCGCCTCACCCCGGCCGTCGCGAACCGGCAGGGCGGCGTGTTCGGTGCGGTGAGCGTGCCCACCTCCCAGGGACTGCACGTCACCTTCAACACCTATCAGTACGGCGGCATCAGCACCGGAGCGGACGGCCTGGCGTTCGCGCTGGCCGCTGTCGACCCCGCCAACCCGCGGTCCCCGTCGGTGATCGGCCAGTCGGGCGGATCGCTGGGCTACTCGGCGGCGTTCAACGGCGGCTCGGTGGGACTGTCCAATGGTTACCTGGGCATCGGCCTGGACGTCTTCGGCAACTTCAGCAACAGCCTCTACCAGGGCACTGGTTGTACGAATCCGCCCTACATCTCGACCACGAACACGCGGGTCCCCGGCCAGGTGGTGATCCGTGGGCCGGGCCGCAACGGAGGCGGCTACTGCGCGATCAACAGCACCGCCACCAGTACGTCGTCGGCCGCGCTGCCGTTGCGGGCCACCACCCGCGCCGCGTCCGTGGTGCCGGTGGAAGTCGTCATCAACACCACCTCGTCCCCATTCAGCACCGACACCGGCATCACCACCCCGGCAGGTCAGTACCGGGTCAGGTTCACCCCGGTCGGCGGGGCAGCACGCACGTTGGCGGGCGCGCTCCCGGTGGTGTCGCCGAGCCTGTACCCGTCACCGACCTGGTTGAACGCCAACGGCTACCCACGGCAACTCGCGTTCGGCTGGGTGGGCTCGACCGGCTCGGTCACCGACTTCCACGAGATCGACAACGCCCGTGCGGTCAGCTTCAACCCGGTGCCGGACCTGAACGTGTCGCAGACCAGCGCTGTCGGGGCCACCCCCCAGCCCGGTGATCCGGTCACCTACTCGATCACCGCCGGGGTCGATGCCGGGGCCACCGAGACAGCACCGATCTCGGTCACCCAGACCGTGCCCACCGGTGTCGTGCCGCGCGGTGCGTTCGGCTCCGGCTGGGTGTGTGCCGCCCCGTCCGGGCAGACCATCACCTGTACGAACAGCAACGGCCCGTTCGCCGGAGGAACGTCCCTGCCGCCGATCACGGTCGTGGCGACCGTCACCGGCACCGGGGTGACGCCGGCGCTGATCCAGACAGCGACGGTGGCGACCTCGTCGTCGATCGACGCGAACCCGGGTTACACCAGCTTCACCACGCCCGTCGCGCCAGCCACCGCACCGAGCGGCGTCACCGTCACGCCGGCGGAGAGCTCGATCTCCGGGGGCATCGCGGTCACCGTCGGCGGCAGCAATCTCACCGGCGCGACCGCGATCACCATCGGTACGGCCGCCGAGCAGCAGGCCGGTACCTCGGTGGTGCTGTTGCCGTGCAGCTCCGGCCCGGCGGCCGGCTGCTTCACAGTGAACCCGAACGGCACGCTCGGCATCTCGGCCATGCCCGCCCGGTCCAGCCCGGCGACGGTCACGGTCAGCGTCGTCACCCGAGGCTCCACGGGATCGGCGAACTACATCTACGCGTCCGCGCCGGGCACCCCGGCCACACCCACCGCCACCGCGGGCGTCACCAGCGCCACAGTGAGCTGGACCGCGCCGGTGAACAACGGCAGCCCGATCGCCGGCTACCTGATCACCCCGATCCGGGACGGCGTCACCCAACCGATCCTCACCTTCGACGCCTCTACCACCAGCCGCACCCTGACCGGGCTGACCGCGGGCTCGTCGTACGCCTTCCGGGTGGCGGCGGTGAACGCCTACGGCACCGGCGCGGCCAGCCCATCCTCAGCGGCGGTGGTCCCGTACACAGTGCCGGAGGCGCCGGCGAACGCCTCGGCCACCGCGGGGACCAACGCCGCCACGGTGAGCTGGACGGCCCCGGCCAACGGGGGGTCGCCGATCACCGGTTACACAGTGACGCCCTACCTCGGTGCCACGGCGCAGACCCCTCAGGTCTTCATCGGGACCGCCACGACCCAGGTCGTCACCGGGCTGACGGCCGGCGCGACGTACACCTTCCGGGTGGCCGCGACGAACGCCGCCGGGACCGGCCCACAGTCGGCCCCCTCCGGGCCAGTGACGGTCAACGCGTCGCCGACGCTGACCTTCCCACCGCCCCCGCCCGGCAAGGCGTACGACCCGTACCAGTACCAGCTGACGGTGACCGGCGGCACGGGTCCGTTCACCTGGTCGGTCAGCGCCGGGAGCCTGCCCGCCGGGCTGACCCTCGATCCGGTGACCGGCCTGCTCTCCGGCACGCCCACAGTGTCCGGGACGTTCCCGTTCACCGTCCGGGTGACGGACTCGTTCGACCAGTCCGCGACCCGACCGGTCGACCTGGTCATCACCCCGCTCGGTGGGCTCTCCATCAGCGTTCCGGCGATCTCGGCGCTCGGCACCGTCACCTCGGGCACGACCGGCGTCTCGGGCCAACTCGGACCGGTGACCGTCACCGACGACCGCGGGCCGTTCTCCGGTAACTGGGTCAGCGTCGTCACCAGCACCAACTTCACCACGGGTTCCGGCTCGGGTGGCGAGACCATCCCCAACAGCAACATCACGTACGCCTCCGGGCCTGCCCTTGGCAGCACCGGGGTCGGATCCTTCGTCCCGCAGCCCGGAGCGGTGTTGAACACCCCGCGTACGGCCGCCGGGTGGTCCGGCCAGACGGGAGGCCCGAACTCCGCCACCTGGAACCCGACACTGTTGGTGACCCTTCCGTCCGGGGTGGTGGTCGGCGACTACGTGGCGGTCGTGACGCACTCCGTCATCTAGACGAGTAAGTCCCAACTCTGGGGCCTGCGGAACCTCCTGCATGCGCGTTGGCGGCTCGGCATGCCGATGTGCTGTTGAGCGGTATACCTCAGAGTCATATTCATACCTCTGAGGTATACCGCTCAATACCGCATCCGCCCCGACGGTGGCGACTGACGGTCACCGCCGACCGGCGACTGCGCCCACAGCCCGGCGGACGAGATACCAGCCACCGAGGGTGACCAGCACCAGCAGCGCGATGCCGCTCAGCGTGTACACCAGCCAACTCGGCCCGCCGGACGCCGTGACCGTCATCGGCGCCGCGACGGGCAGGACGATCTTCCCGGTCGCGGTGCGCTCCACGGTGCCGCTGGCGAGCTTCGCGTGCACGTCCCAGGCCCCGGCGGGCAGGGCCTGGTCGACCTCGATCCGAACCTGACCGCTCTGGCCGGGCAGGATCGTCACGCCGTTCGTCACCTTGAACGGGCCGGCCTGGACCGCCGCCTTGGTCAGCGACAGGGTGCCGGTCATGTCCAGTGCGCGTTCGCCGGTGTTGGTGACCTTCGCGGTGACCACGGGGAACTCACCGGTGCCGGGCTCCGCGGCAAGCCCCTCGATCCGGAAGTCCGTGGGCGGCTCACCGCCCGGGCCGACGTCGAGGTAGACCCGGATGCCGACCCGGTGGATCTGGGTGACGTTGCCGGTGCGCCCTGTCGCGCTGGTGACCTGAGCCCAGATCGCGGCGTACCGCTCGCCCTTCGACGCCTTCCTCGGCACGGCGACCTCGACCTCGACAGGTCGTCGCTCGCCCGGGTCCAGCTCCATCGTGGCGGTCTTCAGCCGGATCCACCCGCTCAGTTCGTTGCCCGTACGCCCCTCGGGCACGGTGAAGGCGTTGTTCTCGACCGAAGCGGCACCGGAATAGAATTCGATCTTCTGCGTCTCGCCCGAGGTGTTCTGCACCTCGACCCGGCGGTCGATCGTTGCCCCGGGCTTCAGGTGGTCCACGATGTAGACCTGGGCGCGGGGGTCCTGCACGCGGCTGGCCGGGATGTCCAGCATCCGGATGCTGATCGCGGCTTCCTCGGCCGGGTCCTGTCGCAGCTCCCGCACGGCAACGGCTGGTGCCGCCGAAACCCCGAGCGCCACGAGGGCGACCGAGGCCAGCAGCACCAGCCGGCCGAGCGGCTCAGAACACCGAATGTGTCACCGTCCCCGTGTAGGCACCCTGGACGGTGCCGTCGGGCACGTTCACCACCAGAGTGGGGTTCCAGGTGGCGAAGTTGTTGCCGGTGCCGCCGGTGTGGCTCATCGCCGTCTGGGGAACGTTGATGATCACCTGCTGGGCGGAGGTCGGCTGACCGGGTGTGAAGGTGCCGCCACCGGCGGTCGCCGTGGCAGGACCGGACCAGTACAGGACGTTGAGGTTGGGGATCGTCTCCCCCGAGCTGCCGCCGCCGGTGACGAAGTCGGTGGAGATGACGTTGGCGGTCCAGTTGGGGGTGAGCGACCCGCGCTGGTCCAGCACGGTGACCGGGCCGAGCAGACCTGAGATGGTCGTGCCCTCCACGCCGCTGCCGATGTTCGCCGTCGCCGGCACCGTGATCGACAGACCACCGGCGGCGTTGACGGTGAGGGTCACGATCGTGTCGCCCGTCGTGTCCGCTGAGGCCGGTCCGGCGAGCGCGACGACGGCGGCTACGCCTGCCAAGCCCGCGAGAATCTTTCTACGCATCGAGTCTCCTTCTCTCCTAAAGAACCCTTAGAGCACTTAAGAGACTAACTACGCAAAACGCCCAGAACGGATGGAATGGCACGAGCGTCACCCTGTGGTCGTGCGCGATCCCGGATGGTCGGGACCACCGCTCGTGGCCGTCGCGGAGGGCGCGCACGGCAAGGGCTCGGCTCCGTGTCGGCAGCCGAGCCCGGCGAGAGTTTCAGGCCGCGACCACGTACGGGAACGTGGCGGAACGGGCGGCCTTGGTGACCTCCGAGGTGAGGCCCGCCGTGGTCCCGGTGTTGAGGACCAGGGAGAACATCACCTCGGGCACGTTGTCGGCCAGGGTGCGCCCGTTGCGGACCGCGAAGCCGAAGTTCGCGGCCGTGCCGACCTTGTACGAGAGCAGGTTGGGGTAGAGCTGCCGGGCGACGCTCCAGCCGTACGCCTGCGGGTCCGGTGCGGTGCCGTTCGCCTTGACCACCCCGGCGACCGCGTTCGCGATCTCCTCCCCGCCCTCGGTGAGGTCGTTGCTGGGGTGCCGAAAGTTGGCGGGGTCGGAGAAGTCGGTGTCGTGGGGCCAGAAGATCGGCCACATCATGGGGTAGCCGGCGCGGTTGATCTGGCGCCATCCGCCGGCGTCGGTGGCCAGCATGGTGCGACACCACACGCCGATCTCGGTGCCGTCGCGCAGCAGTGGCTCGTCGTGGGAGACCTCGAGGACGATCGACTCGACTGTGGTGCCGGCGAAGCTGTTCTTGGCCTGGTCGGCCCGCCACGCCGAGCGGTCCACAGGCGAACCGTTCTTGACCGCGCCGTTGATGGTGGCGAGTTCGTCGAGGTCAATGAAGAAGGGGTCGGTGATCCGGCCGGCCCAGATCCGGACGTTGCCGCCGGTCGTCACCTCGCCGGTTCGCCCCTCGGCGATGGGGGTGCCCATCGCGGCGTCGTCACGGGCGTCCGCTCCGGTGAGTTCGTACAACTGGAGGGCCTGCCGGGCGTCGCCGTCCAGCTCGCCGAAGGCGAACCGGTAGGTCAGGTCCTCCACCTCGGCGCCGTTGATGTGAATCTTGATCTCGTAACGCGCCTCGGCGTGGAAGCCGCGCTTGATGTCGGCCTTGGTCACCGAGCTGTTGACGTCCATGACGAACACCGTGGCGCGGTCGCCGTTGAAGACGTACAGGTCGTCGATGTACAGCTGGCCGCCCTGGGCGGCCAGGGGCGTATCGAGGTGGTGCGACATGAGCTCACTCCCGGAACTGCCGGATTCTGGACTAATCCGAACATAGTGGGCATAAGCCTGACCTCCCCGCCCATCGAGTTAATCCGGTTCCAGGAGGTGGGCGGGGCTCCAACGGCGTGGGCCGCCCGAGTTCTCCTCGGACGGCCCACGCCTTCGCGCTCGGGTGATCAGATCAGATGCGAGACCACTTCTGGTTGGCGGCGCCGAGGCAGTCCCACAGGTGCAGCTTGCCGCCGTTGTTGGGGTTGGCCTCCCGTACGTCCACGCACTTGTTGGCGTTGAGGTTGACCAGGTCGCCGGAGGCGTTGAGGGTGAAGCGTTGCGCGGTGTTGCCGTTGCAACTGACCAGGTTGACCTCGGTGCCGTTGGCGGTGCCAGCCCAGGCCGGGTCCATGCATTTGCCCATCGCGCGGAGGGTCCCGTCGGAGGCGAAGGTCCAGCTCTGGGCCGCCGTGGTGTTGCAGTCCCAGATCTGGAGTTTGGCGCCCTCGACCGGGTTGGCGCCGGGGATGTCGATGCAGCGACCGCTCTGCGCACCCCGGATCCGGTTGGTGCCGGGAGTCGGGTCGCCCCCGCCGCCCGAGGTGTAGCTGGACACCCGGACGTAGTCGACGAGCATCTGCTGCGGGAACTGGGTCGAGCCGTCCGGGTAACCGGGCCAGTTACCACCGACCGCCACGTTGAGGATCATGAAGAAGGGGTGGTCGAACACCCAGCGGTTGCCGCCGAGCCGAGCGGGATCGACCCGGTGGTACTGCACCCCGTCGACGTACCAGGTGATGACGTTCGGCTCCCAGTCCACCCGGTAGGTGTGGAAGGTGTCGGCGAGCGGCGCGCCAAGGGTGCGGCTGCCCGTGATGCCGCCGCCGCCGGAGTAGCCGGGCCCGTGCACCGTGCCGTAGACGGTGTTGGGCTCCCGACCGATGTTCTCCATGACGTCGATCTCGCCGGCGTCGGGCCACCCGCCGCCGGTGCCGAGCATCCAGAAGGCCGGCCAGATGCCCTGACCACGCGGGATCTTGATCCGGGCCTCGAACCGCCCGTACGTCTGGGTGAAGGTGGCCGCCGTCAGCAACCGCGCCGACGTGTACTCGCAGCGCCCGTAGTGGCACTGGTAGTTGGCGGGATTGTCCCGGCGGGCGGTGATGACCAGGTTGCCCTGGCCGTCGTGGACGGCGTTGCTGGTGCTGTTCGTGTAGTACTGCCGCTCGTTGTTGCCCCAGCCGCCACCGCCGATGTCGAACCGCCACTTGTTCTGGTCGACGGGCGTGCCGGCGGGGGAGTTGAACTCGTCCTGCCAGCTGATGGGGCCGATGGCGGCCTCGGCCCGGTCGGGGTGCGCCGGGACGACGAGCGCCGTCGCGGTCGCGACGAGGGCGGCCGCCAGGAGTACGAGGGGGCGGAAGCGGAGGCTGGGCCGGGCTGTGAACACGGGAGGCTCCTCAGCTTGGGGGTGGTGGAGGCGGTTTACCAGGATAGAGAGCGCTCTCTAAAGCGAAGCATGTCGATATCGTGTCTTTCTGTCAAGAGTGTTTCCAATATCACGACCGTCCGTTACCGCCCGATGCTGAGCAGTGAGCGCGGAGCGCCGACGCCGGTCGTCGCCGTCGCATTGCTCGATGCCTCCGAGATGGACGACGCCGACCCATCGAAAGAGTTCGGCGCGGTCGAGCGTTACTCGATAGCGGTCGAATCGACCCTTCCTATTGCCGTGGGACGTCCACGCGGGACAGGATGACGAGGCGTGCCGGAAACTTTCCCGTAACCTGCGCGCTGCTGGTCTCTGTCACAAGGAAGTGGGAGTCAGTCATGAGCGAGGCGTCGACGGCGCTGGGTGTGCGCCTCTACCCGGATCTGGTCGAGCGGGGTGGCCTGGCCCCCGCGCTGATCGAAACTGCTGCCCGCCACGGGCTCGACGTCGGCCGGGTGACCGCGCCGGAGCAGGGGCGGGCCCGGTTCACCTGCGCCGAGCTGCACTCCGACGAGGGCGTGGTCTGCGTGGGGCTGGGGTCGCAGGCCCGGTACTTCATGATTGACCTGCGCGTCTCGGGAGAGGTTCTTGCCCGCGGTGACGTCATGGACCTGGTGCAGGTCGCCCAGGTGGCCGCAGCCTGGCGGGCCGGCCTGACGTTCGCCGAGCTGACCGCCCGGTTCCCGTTCATGGAGGAGATCAAGCACCGCCCGGCGCCGGTGGCCCAGGTCAGCTAGTCGGGCAGGTCAGCAGCGCAGCCGAGGTGGCAGAGGTGACTCCGCACCGGCACTCCGGTTGAGGTAGGTCGACTGGACGAAGTCGACGAGGCGCTCCGCGTCGGTCGCAATCGAGGCCAGGCCGAACGAGACGCGGACCGCGCCGCCCGTCGGTAGCCCCAGCGCGGCAAGGTACTGGTCGATCGTGTCGACGCCCGCCAACAGCCGCTGCCGCATCGACGTCCGGCTCATCCCGAACGCGCCCTCGGCCGCGCCCGGGTTGCAGAAACAGCCGGTACGCAGGGAGAGCCCGGCCGTTGCCGCCTCCCGCGCCACGAGCCGTTCGTCGACCAGCGTGCCGTCCGGGTGGCGGAGGTTGAAGGTCACCGTGCCACCGCGCCCCGCACCCGTCGTCGGCCCGTACACCTGGACCAGCGGCCCGCCGGTGTCGTGCCGCAGGGTGGCCAGCCGCTCCAGCAGCCACTCGGTGAGCAGGCCGACCCGGGAGTGGACGAGGTCCACGCCGACCGAGTCGAGCCAGCGCAACCCGAACTCCACGTCCGGAATGCTCAGGAAGTTGAGCGTGCCGTCCTCGAACGCCGACTCGTCGTCCATCGGCCGGTGCCAGTCGCCCTGCACGCTCACCGCGCGGATCGTGCCGCCGGCGAACCACGGCCGACGCAACCGGACCAGCGCCGAACGGCGAGCCAGCAGCGCGCCGACCCCGGTGGGGTAGCCGAAGAGCTTGTACCAGCTCAGGCAGACGAAATCCGGCCGGACGACGCTGAGGTCCAGCCGGTTCGTCGGCGCGAAGGCGGCCGCGTCGAGCAGCACGTCGTAGCCGCGCTGGTGGGCCAGCTCCACCCAGCGCAGCGGGTGCTGCACCCCGGAGAAGTTGCTCTGCGCCGGAAAGGCGAACAGCCCGCGCCGACCGGGCCGACCCCACCGACGGGCCAGGCTGCCTCGGCCAGCGTCCAGCGCCGCGACCAGGTCCGACTCGGCGACCCGCAGCTCCGGCCCGTTCAGCGGCAGATAGCGTACGGACGCGCGAGCCGACCGCGCGTACTCGCGGATGCCGTTGACCGAGTTGTGGTTGTCCCAGGTGAGCACGAGCGGCGCGGACCGGCCGAAGTCGTACGCCTCACCGACCAGCCGGCAGGCGCCGCTGGCGTTCGGGGTGAAGATGACCGCGTACTCGTCCGGGTCGGCGCGGAAGAAGCCGAGCACCGCGCGTCGCGCCGACTCCACCAGTGAGCCCGCCGCCACGCTCGTGGGGTTCTCCGAGTGGGGGTTGCTGTACAGGCCGGCGAGCAACCGGTCGTGGTGGGCGCGAACCTGCGCCTGGGCGGCCACCCCGGCTCCGGCGTAGTCGAGGTACACCTGCCCGTCGGTGTCCAGGTGTCGGTACTCGGTGGCGCGCAGCTCGTCGATCCGGCCGGTGGCGGCGTATCCCGGCAGCGCCGCGGGGGAGGCGTGCGGCGTCGGGTCAGGACGCACGACGGGGATCCCGTCGGAGCAGGACCGCCCAGGCCGCGCCCAGGAAGAGCAGCACGAAACCGCCGAGCACCAGCCAGTCGACCCACACCGGCCGGGAGAAGCTGTCGCCGTACGTGGCCAGCAGCGGCGGGCCGAGCGGAGAGCCTCCGTCGCGCCAGAGCCGCTCCACCCCGGCGGTGTGCCCCAGGCCCTCGAACGCCCACCGGTTCGACATCGCGTAGCTGAGACACTGACCGCCGACCGCCATGGCCGGCACCGGCAGGATCGCGCCGACGAACAGCACCTGTGGGAAGCAGAGCATCGGCAGCATGAGCGTCGCCTGGGCCGCGTCGGACACGGCCGCCGAGCAGAGCAGACCGAGGGCGAGCGCCGCCGCCGAGGAGAGCAGCAGGGTCGCGTACAGGGCCGCGAAGTCGGCGCCGCCGACCGGCGGCAGCCGGTCCATGCCGCGCAGCACCCCGAGCAGGGCCAGGTCCACCAGGGCGAGCAGCGGCAGCAGCACCGCGACCTTCGCCAACAGGTACGGGATCAGCCGGACACCGGCGAGCCGCTCCCGGCGCAGGATCGGCAGCTCGGTGCAGATCTGGAGGAGCCCGTAGGTCAGCCCGAAGAAGAAGCCGCCGAACGCGATCCAGAACAGGATCATCACGGTCACCGTCGGGCTGGGTCTGGTCGGCTCGAACGCCCCCGGCCGGAACAGCAGCGCGAACATGCCGAGCACCATCAGCGGCGAGCCGAGCAGGATCGCCAGGGTCAGCCGGTTGCGGGCGACGATCTCCGTGTTGCGCGCGGTGAGGACCGCCCACTGACGCAGCCGGCCGACGCGCCGGGCCGGCGTCGCGGCGACGTCGGCGTCGTCGGTGGTTCGGGGCGGCTGTTCGGCAGGGCGCTGCTCGGCGAAGCGATCGGGCCACTCGGCGGGTTGCGTCACTTCGTCGAGCCGGAGGTGGACCTCGACCAGGGACCGCAGGCCGAAGAAATCCCGGGCGGCGGCCGGGGTGCCGGTGAACGCCAGCCGGCCCTGACGGGTCAGCACGACGACCCGGTCGCAATGGTCCACGTCGGTGATCTGGTGAGTGGTCAGCACGACGGTGGCACCTGTGTCGGCGAGCGCGCGAAGCACCCGGAGCAGCTCCACGGCGATCGCCGGGTCCAATCCGGAGGTGGGCTCGTCCAGGAAGAACACGCCGGGTCGGGTGAGCAGCTCGACGGCGATGCTGGCGCGCTTGCGTTCACCGCCGCTGAGCAGGCCGACCGGCGTGGCGGCCCGGTCGGTGAGTCGCAGCTCGGCGAGCACCTCCGCGACCCGGTCACTGATCTCGGCCGGCCCGGTGCTGGAGGGCAGGCGTAGTCGGGCGGCGTACCGCAGCGTGCGGGCCAGGGGCAGCTCGCGGTGGATGATGTCGTCCTGCGGAACGACACCGATGGTGCCGGCAGCGGCACTGCCGTCGTACGTCACGGTGCCCGCCGCCGGTCGCTGTACCCCGGCGAGGATCTCCAGCAGGGTGGTCTTACCGGCGCCGCTGGCGCCGATGATCGCGACCAGCTCGCCCGGCGCGATGCTCAGGGAGATGTCGGTCAGAATCTGGCGACCGCTCCGGACGCTCTGGCCCAGCCCCTGAGCGGCGATGCCGACACCGGCACGCGGGGGAGACGTGGTCTGCTCGGTCGTCATGTCGAGTGCTCGATCCGGTCGGGGAGTGGTCCGCCTGAATATCGTGCCTCGCCGATGCTACTGAGCGGCCGCGCAGTGCGCCCAGAGTGGACGGTCAGCGACCGTCGTCCGTTCAGCCGGTGGTGGTCCGCGCCTGCGCCGGCACCTGGAGGAGATCAAGGCAGTTGCGCCACAGCGTCTCCAGCTGGGTCGGATCGTTGAGCAACTTCGCGAGCAGGACCCGCCCCTCGATCTGGGCGACGATCGATCGGGCGGCCTCCCGGCTGTCGACCGCCGGGCCCGCCAGGCCGCGCTCCTTCGCCTCGACGACGACCTGCTCGATGAGGCTGATCTGCTCCTCGAAGATCTCCTGGAGCCGACCGCGGATCTCCTCGGCCTGGTTGCTGAGTTCGAGGGCGAGGTTGCCGAACAGGCAGCCCGCGACCACGCCGGCCTTCTGCTGGCCGACGCGCTGGACCTCCTCGGTGGCCTCGAACAGGTCCCGGAGCCGCTGTAGCGGGTCGCGCTCGCTGCCGAGCAACTGCTCCCACTGGCGGCGCTGGGTGACCCAGTGCTCGTCGATGACGGCGCGGGCGAGCGCCTGCTTCGACTCGAAGAAGTAGTAGAAGCTGCCCTTCGGTACACCCGCCGCCGCACAGATCTCGGCCACGCCGAGCGCCGTGTAGCCGCGCTGCTCGATCAGCGTGGCGGCCGCGTCGAGGATCTTGTTCTTCGCGTCACTGGTCCGGCCCATTCCTCGACGATACACGACCGGTCGGCTAGCTTTTAGTAGACCAGTCGTCTAGTGAAGGTGGTTCCCTCATGAACAGCAGTCAGAGCCAGAAAGCCGTCGTGATCACCGGCGCCTCCCAGGGCATCGGCGCCGACCTCGTGGCCGCCTACCGCAAGCTCGGGTACGGCGTCGTGGCGACCTCGCGCTCGATCGGCGCGTCCGACGACCCGGAGATCGTCACGGTCCAGGGCGACATCGCCGAGGCCGACACCGCCGAGCGGGTGGTGCGTGCCGCACTGGACCGCTTCGGGCGGATCGACACCCTGGTGAACAATGCCGGCGTCTTCGTCGCCAAGCCGTTCACCGACTACACCGACGAGGAGTTCGACCTGGTCACCGGGGTCAACCTCGCCGGGTTCTTCCACCTCACCCGACGTGTCCTGCCGCACCTGCTGGCCGGGGGCTCGGGGCACATCGTCAGCATCACGACCAGCTTCGTCGACCAGCCCAGTTCGCACGTTCCGTCGGTGCTCGCGTCCCTGACCAAGGGCGGACTCAGCTCCGCCACCAAGTCCCTGGCCATCGAGTACGCGGCTCGCGGCGTACGGGTCAACGCCGTCGCTCCCGGCATCATCAAGACCCCGATGCACCCGGTCGAGACGCACCAGACGCTCGCGGGCCTGCACCCGGTCGGCCGGATGGGTGAGACCAGCGACGTCGTCGACGCCGTCCTCTACCTCGAGTCCGCCCCGTTCGTCACCGGCGAGATCCTGCACGTCGACGGCGGCCAGAACGCCGGTCACTGATCCCGCGACACCGAGCAGGCCGCAGACTCACACCGATGTGGCGCGCAGGGTTCGCACCGCCGGTGCGGATCCTGTCCGGCGGCGGCCGGTGAGACAGCCCGCACGGGGGTACGCCTCGTGCGTCGGTGAATCACCGGTCGCCGCCAACGAGCCCGACCGGGTGCGTCCGATGGGCTGACGTGGTCAGGTGCCTCGGCTGGGCCGTCGGTGCCTCGGCCGGCTCGGCTAGGCCGCCGGTTGTGCGGCGAAGAACTGCCGCAGCGCGTCGGCGGCCACCGTTGGTGCCGTCATGGTCACGAAGTGCGACTGACCCGGCCAGACGACGTAGCGGACCGCTGGAATCGTCCTCGCCAGCGCGTTCATCGTGCTGGGCATCGGCTCCCAGGTGTCCGCGCCAGCCAGCAGGAGAGTCGGCACGGCGATCGAGGACCACCGGGTGATGTCGGTGCTGTCCTGCGCGAGCGCCTCCAGATCGTGCAGCCAGCCGACCGCCGAGCGGCGCGCCTCGACCGGGTCGGGCACCCGATCGCCCACGCCGGCGGCCATCGCGGCGACGATCTCGGCCGGAACCCGCGTCACGTCGTTCAGGGCTGCCGCCATCGCGGCGGCGTCGTCGCGCTCGAAGGCGGCACGGTACCGGTCGAGCAGCGGCACGACCTGCGCCCCGGCCGCGTAGAGCGGCGGCTCGAAGATGGCCAGGGAGCGTACGTCGCGCGGATCAGCCAAGGTGGTGTGCAGCGCCGCTGTCGCTCCGTAGGACGCGCCGACGAGATGGACCGGTCGGCCCGAGGATCGCCGGGCCGCCTCGATGACGGCGCGCAGATCGGCGGTCTCGTCCCGGAAGGACTTGGTGCCGGCCGGGACGTCACTGGGACCGTATCCGCGTCGGGCCGGCAGCCATACCTCGTGGTCCTGGGTCAGGTGCTCCGCGACAGTGGCCCAGGAGTGCAGCCCGCCACCCGAGCCGTGCACCAGGACGACGGGGTCTCCGACGCCCAGTCGTCGTACCACCAGGTGGGTTCCGTCGGCCGACTCGACCGACTGATCGTGGCTGCTCACTGCTGCTCCTGTTTCTGGGTCGGCCAGTTGCTCAACGTGGTGTGCACCGCGTCGAGGATCGATTGCCACGACGCGTCGACAGCACGGGGATGCCCGAAACCGTCGACCGTTTCGAGGCTCACGAAGCCGTGGAAGGTGCTGCGGACGAATCGGATGGCGTCGGTCAGGGCCGGCTCGTCGAGCCCGTACCCGCGCAACATCGCGTAGCTCAGCTCGATCATGCGTAGGTGCCCGGCCGACCGGGTGCCGACCTCGGGCGGCAGTTGAAGCTGGGTCGCCGCGTACTGCCCCGGATGGGTGACGGCGAACGCGCGCCAGGCGTCGGCGAACCCGACCAGGGCCTGGCGACCGGCGCGCCCCGCCACCGCGATCGCGAGTGCGTCGGCGAACGTGGCCGCCGCCCGGACCGCGACGTGCTCGATCAACGCGTCCCGGCTGCGGACGTGCACGTACAGGGCCGCGTCCGAGACCCCGAAGTGCCGGGCGACGGCTGCGACGGTCAACCGGGACAGGCCGACCGAATCCGCCAGCTCGGCCGCGGCGGCCGAGACGCGCGCGCTGGTCAGACCCTGCCGTGGCATACCGAACCTTTGCTTCGCTAGGAAATAACTTAGGGGCCCTAAGATAGCATCGTCGTCGGCTGCCGGGTCGGGCAGGCATGAACTGCCCAGTCGGGGGAAGACCGGCCGTTCCACAGCCGAACAGGAGCGCCGGGATGAGAGCCGTCGTCTACACCGACGTCCGGACGGTCGCGGTGCGGGAGGTGCCCGACGCGACGCTGGAGGCGGAGACCGACGCGCTCGTGCGGATCACCTCCACCGCCCTGTGCGGCACCGACCTGCACATGTACGACGGGCGCACCAGCGCCGAGCCCGGCCTGGTGCTCGGGCACGAACCGTTGGGTGTGGTGCAGGAGGTGGGCGCCGCGGTGCAGACCATCCGGGCGGGGGCCCGGGTGGTGATCCCCACGCACCTGTTCTGCGGGACGTGTGTGATGTGTGCCCGCGGGCTCTCGGCGGCCTGCCTGCGGGCCCGGGCCGAGGGGCCGGGCGCGGCGTACGGGTACGCCGGGATGGGTCCGTACCGGGGAGCGCAGGCCGACCTGCTGCGGGTGCCGTGGGCCGACGCCAACTGCGTACCCCTGCCCGGCGAGCCGGGGGACGCGTACGAGGACGACTTCGTGCTGCTGGCCGACGCGTTCGTCACCGGGTGGCACGCCGCCACCACCCTCGCCGAGGTCGGGCCCGGTGACACCGTGGCGGTGTTCGGCGCCGGCACCATCGGCCTGCTGGGCGCCTATGCGGCGCTGCTCCGAGGCGCTCGGGTCGTGTACTCCGTTGACGGGGTCGACGCCCGACTCGACAAGGCCGGCGAGATCGGCGCCGTGCCGATCGACTTCCGCCGGGGCGATCCGGTCGAGCAGATCCGGGCCGACCGGGCCCGGGGAGGGTTGCCGCTCGGCGAGGAGAAACTGGGCGGGGTCGACAAGGTCATCGACGCGGTCGGGTTCCAGGCCCGCGACCGGGAGCACCCCGACCGGGAGCGTCCGAACCAGGTCATTGCCGACGCGGCCCGGCTGGTCAACGCCGCCGGCGCGATCGCGGTCGCCGGGGTGTACCCGGACCGGGATCCCCACCCCGGTCCGGGCGCGGACGGCCACGAGAACCTGGTCGCACCGTGGGGAGCGTTGTTCAGCAAGGGCGTGGCGGTCCGGTTCGGTCGCACCCACGACCGCCGCTACACCGTCCTGCTGCGGGACCTGGTCGTCGCGGGCCGGGCGCGGCCCAGCGTGATCGTCACCCACCACGGCACCCTGGCCGACGCCCCCGAGCTGTATCGCCACTTCGACCGGCGGGAGCACGGGGTGATCAAGGCGGTGCTGCACCCGAGCTGACCGGCCGACGCCTCCGGCCTGCGGGTCGCGGTGTGGTGTCACGAACTGCGCATAAGGGACGTCAGGGCTCTGGCCCGTCGTCCAGTGCAGGATGGTGACCATCGATGCGTGCGGTCGGTAGAGGCGTGGGTCACATCAAGCCGCCAGAGGCCTGCGCTGCGCCTCGCATGCGGCGCTGAGCTGGTGCCCGATTCCCATCATTCGATGGCGTGACGTGTGCGCTGCGTTACCGGATGCACCGTCCCTGAGGCATCTTTCCTGGTGGGAAAGCTGCGGGAACGGCCGGGGTCGATTGGCGCGTTGTCGCAGGTAGGCGTGGGTGCTGCGGTCAGGCCTGGGGTACCGGGAGGGGCTGTCGTTGCCGCTGTGGCGGGCGAACACTGTGCGACATCTATATTACCGGATTGTTACTTTTTCAACAGTCCCTCGCCTTGCGGATGGCCCTCCGGCCGCAATACGTTGCCGTCAACAACAAAACCAAGTGAAGGTTCAACCTTCCGGAGGCAACCGATGACGTTGGCGAGGTGGTACGAGCGATGAGCGACGTGCCCATCCTCCTTGAGATGCGCTCCATCACCAAGGAGTTTCCCGGAGTCAAGGCCCTCTCCGACGTCAACCTGGTGGTTCGCGCCGGCGAGATCCATGCCATTTGCGGCGAGAACGGCGCGGGCAAGTCCACCCTGATGAAGGTGCTCAGCGGGGTGTACCCCCACGGCACCTACGACGGCAAGATCATCTACCAGGGGTCGGAGAGCAAGTTCTCCGACATCCGGGCCAGTGAGAACGCCGGAATCGTGATCATCCACCAGGAGCTCGCGCTCATTCCAGGGATGTCGATCGCCGAGAACATCTTCCTCGGCAACGAACCGCGCAAGCGGGGCGCGATCGACTGGAAGGCCGCGAACCGGATGGCGCTGGACCTGATGGCACGGGTCGGTCTGGAAGAGGACCCGGACACCCTGATCAAGGACATCGGGGTCGGCAAGCAGCAGCTCGTGGAGATCGCCAAGGCGTTCGCCAAGGACGTGAAGCTGCTGATCCTCGACGAGCCCACCGCGGCGCTGAACGAGGCCGACTCCAAGCACCTGCTGGACCTGCTGCGCGGGTTCCGCTCCCGCGGCATCACCTCGATCATGATCTCGCACAAGCTGAACGAGATCGAGGCGATCGCCGACCAGATCACCATCCTGCGCGACGGCCGGACCGTGGAGACCCTCGACGTCAAGGCGGACGGGGTCGACGAGGACCGGATCGTGCGGGGCATGGTCGGCCGCGAGCTGAGCAGCCGGTTCCCGGACCACACGCCGAAGATCGGTGAGGTCTTCTTCGAGGTCCGCGACTGGAACGTCCGGCACCCGATCTCCGCCGAGCGGCAGGTCTGCAAGAACGAGAGCTTCGTGGTGCGCCGCGGCGAGATCGTCGGCTTCGCCGGTCTCATGGGCGCGGGCCGCACGGAACTCGCGATGAGTGTCTTCGGCCGCTCCTACGGGGTGTACGAGTCGGGCACGATCATCAAGGACGGCAAGGAGATCGTCCTGAAGTCGGTGGCGGATGCCATCGACAACGGGCTCGCGTACGTCAGCGAGGACCGCAAGGCGATCGGCCTCAACCTGCTCGACGACATCAAGACGTCGACGGTGGCCGCCAAGCTGTCCAAGATCTCGCACCACGGCGTCCTGAACGAGGTCGAGGAGTACCAGGCGGCTGAGGCGTACCGCAAGGAGCTGCGGACCAAGGCCCCGACGGTCGACGAGAGCGTCTCCAAGCTCTCCGGCGGCAATCAGCAGAAGGTCGTCCTGGCCAAGTGGATGTTCACCGACCCGGACCTGCTGATCCTCGACGAGCCGACCCGCGGCATCGACGTGGGTGCCAAGTACGAGATCTACGGCATCATCCAGCGGCTCGCCGACCAGGGGAAGGGCGTCATCGTCATCTCCTCGGAGCTGCCTGAGCTGATCGGGCTCTGCGACCGCATCTACACCGTGTTCGAAGGCGCCATCACGGGCGAGATCGCCCGGGCGGACGCCACCCCGGAAACCCTCATGAAGCAGATGACCTCGACGAAGAAGATGGCCACACGATGAGCCGATTGAAGGACCTTCAGAAGAACCTGTTCGGAGGCACCACCTCCAACGCTCGCCAGTTCGGAATGATCTTCACTCTGGTGGCGATCGTCGTCCTGTTCCAGATCCTGACCGACGGCCTCACCCTGCGGTCGGACAACCTGATCGCGCTGTTCCAGCAGAACTCGTACATTCTGATTCTGGCCATCGGCATGCTCATGGTGATCGTGGCCGGGCACATCGACCTCTCGGTCGGCTCGGTCGCCGCCTTCGCCGGCATCCTGGTCGCCAAGTCGATGACCGAGTGGGACCTGCCCTGGCCCGCTGCCATCGTGTTCGGCCTCGCCATCGGCGCGGTGATCGGCGCCTGGCAGGGCTTCTGGGTGGCCTACATCGGGGTGCCGGCGTTCATCGTCACCCTGGCGGGCATGCTGCTCTTCCGGGGCGGCAACCAGTTCATCGGTAACGCGAGCACCGTCCCGGTGCCGGAGGGCTTCCGGGAGATCGGCTCCGGCTTCCTGCCCGAGTTCGGTCCGAACACCGGCTACAACAACGCCACGCTGCTGCTCGGCCTGGCCGCGGCGTTGGCTGTGGTGTGGCGCGAGATCCAGGCCCGCAAGACCCGACGGGCGATGGACGCCGACCCGGCGCCCATGTGGATCTCCATCCTGCGGATGGCCATCATGGTCGGCGTGATCGCCTTCGCGGCGCTGCGCTTCGCCAGCGGTCGCGTCGGCACCAGCTTCCCGATCTCCGGCATCATCCTGCTGGTCCTGGTCATCGCGTACTCCTTCTACACCCGCAACACGGCCGGTGGCCGGCACATCTACGCGGTGGGCGGCAACTCCCGGGCGGCCGAGCTGTCCGGTGTGAAGCTCAAGCGGGTCAACTTCTTCGTCATGATGAACATGTCCGTCCTGGCCGCGCTGGCCGGCATGATCTTCGTGGCCCGTTCCGCGGCCTCCGGACCGCAGGACGGCAACGGCTGGGAGCTGGACGCCATCGCCGCGGTCTTCATCGGTGGCGCGGCCGTCGCCGGCGGTATCGGCACCATCAGCGGATCCATCGTCGGTGGTCTCGTCATGGCCGTGCTCAACAACGGCCTCCAGCTCATGGGTGTCGGCACCGACCGCGTCCAGATCATCAAGGGTCTGGTCCTGTTGCTGGCCGTCGCGATCGACGTCTACAACAAGAGCCAGGGGCGCTTCTCCATCATCGGGAGCCTGATGCGGCCCTTCCGCCGCGAGGACTCCGCCTCACCGCCGGACGCGGAGCGCGAGCCCGCCAAGGCAGCGGTGTCCGGCTGACGGCCACCGACCTCTCTACCCGCCTCACCATCTAGAAAGGCAAGTCCTCACCATGCGTAAATTCTTCGGCACGTCGGTGGTGGCCATCAGCGCCGCCGCCATGCTGGCCCTCGCCGGCTGCGGTTCCGGCCGCGACGGCGACAGCGGCTCCGGCGGCGAGGCCGCCAAGGGCTTCCCGGCGAACTCGCTGATCGGCGTGGCCCTGCCGGCCAAGACCTCGGAGAACTGGGTCCTCGCCGGTGACCTGTTCAGCAACGGCCTCAAGGAGGCCGGCTTCCAGGGTGACGTGCAGTACGCCGGCGCGTCGACCACTGTCGCCGACCAGCAGGCTCAGATCACCGCGATGGTCACCAAGGGCGCCAAGGTCATCGTCATCGGCGCGACCGACGCCGCGCAGCTGTCGACCCAGGTCGCGGCGGCCCACACGGCCGGCGTGAAGGTCATCGCCTACGACCGGCTCATCACGAACACCCCGGACCTCGACTACTACGTCGCCTTCGACAACTTCAAGGTCGGCCAGCTCCAGGGCCAGGCCCTGCTGGACGGCATGAAGGCCAAGAAGCCGAACGGCCCGTACAACATCGAGCTGTTCTCCGGCTCGCCGGACGACAACAACGCCGGTGTCTTCTTCAACGGCGCGATGGACGTGCTCAAGCCGGAGATCGACAAGGGCAACGTGGTTGTCGCCTCGGGTCAGAAGGACGTCAAGCAGACCGCCATCCAGGGCTGGAAGGCCGAGGGTGCGCAGGCCCGCATGGACCAGCTGCTGACCTCGACCTACGGCAACAAGGAGCTGGACGGCGTCCTCTCCCCGAACGACACGCTGGCCCGCGCCATCCTGACCTCGGTCAAGGGTGCTGGCAAGCCGACCCCGGTCGTCACCGGTCAGGACTCCGAGGTTGAGTCGGTCAAGTCGATCGTCAAGGGCGAGCAGTACATGACGATCAACAAGGACACCCGCAACCTGGTGAAGGAGACCATCAACATGGTCAAGGCTCTCCAGGCCGGCGACAAGCCGCAGGTGAACGACACCAAGTCCTACAACAACGGCAGCAAGGTCGTCGACACGTACCTGCTCCCGCCGGTCGCCGTCACCAAGGCGAACGCGGCTGAGGCGTACGCCAACGACCCGAAGCTCGCGCCGCTCACCAAGTAATCACCGCACGGTAGGTAGTAACGCCGATGGGTCCCGGGTCTCCTCTACCGGGACCCATCGTCGTCCCTGCACCCCCGCACCAACCGGCCTCGACCCGGAAGGAGGTCTGACCGTGGCGATACCAGTACGGGCCAGGCCAGCCGGCGTCGGCCGCAACGCCGAGTCCCCGCTGCCGTCGGTTCCCGGCGCCAGCCAGGAGGAGATCCGGCGGCAGAACCTCGGCGCTGTGCTGCGCTACGTCCACCTGCACGGACCGACGTCCCGCGCCGAGCTGACCAGCCGGCTCGGCCTCAACCGAAGCACCATCGGCGCCCTCGCGGCCGACCTGGTCGCCAGCGGCCTGGTCACCGAGGAGGCTCCGACCACCGCCCGCCGCGCCGGCCGCCCCTCGCTGGTCGTCAGCCCTCGCTCCGACCGGGTCTACGCCCACGCGTTGAGCATCGACGCGGACCGGCTGCGTGCCGCCCGGGTCGGCCTCGGCGGGCAGATCCTCGATCTACGGGAGATCCCCCGACCCAGTGGCATGTCGGCGATCGAAGCCGTCGGGCCCCTCGCCGACCTGGTCCGCGACATGGAACGGTCGGTGGCCGGCGACGCGCTGCTGGTCGGCGGCGCCGCCGCGGTAACCGACACCACCCGCGACCCGGACGGCAGGCTCCGGATCGCCAGCATCGACGAGACGCTCGGCGCCGCGCTGGAGGCGGAGTTCAGCTCCGGCCCCGGTTTCGTGGCCGGTGACCTGGCCGACATCGCCGGCCTGGCCGAGCATGTCCGGGGCGTCGCGGTCGGCATCGACGACGTCATCTACCTGCACGGCGACCTGGGGATCAGCGCCGGCATCATCGTCGGTGGCCGACTGGTGATCGGCCACCGGGGTCACAGCGGCAAGGTCGGTCACATGGTCGTCAACCCCAACGGCCTGCCCTGCGGCTGCGGGTCACGCGGTTGCTGGGAAACCGAGATCTCCGAAGCCGCGCTGTTGCGGCACGCCGGCCGTGACCCGAGCGACCGCGCGGCGGTGGCCGAGGTGCTGCGCGCGGCGGCGGACGGCGACCCGACCGCCCGCGCGGCGGTCGAGCAGGTGGCGGACTGGCTCGGCTTCGGCGTGGCGAACCTGGTCAACGTGGTCAACCCGGACGCCGTGGTGTTCGGTGGCTCGCTGCGCGACATCTTCACCGCCGGCGCGGACGTGGTCCGGGACCGGCTCGACACCATGCCACTGCCCGCCTCCCGCGAGCACCTGCGGTTGCGCGCGGCGGCGCTCGGCCGCGACGCCGTCCTGATCGGCGCCGCCGAGTTGGCGTTCGACAAGCTCCTGGCCGACCCGTTGAACGTCGGCGTCGCGGGCCAGGTCGGGACCGCCGAGCCCGCGTAGCCGCGGCTCCCCGCCGGTGCCGCCCGGCTTCCGGAAGTGATCTGACGTCGGCGTGACGGTTGCCGCTGGCGCCACCCTGCCCCCACTCGGTCCGGCTTTTCATGAAGCTTCTCGTACGCCTTATCGTACGCTGTACGGTAGTGCGGGCAGACAGTTTCAGGAGGGAGCGCTCTGATGACAAGAGCCGACGCGATAGTGGCGCAAGGGCTGCGCAAGCGGTATCGGGACCGGTACGCGCTGGACGGGTTCGACCTGCGGGTGCCTCGGGGAACCGTGTGCGGCCTGCTCGGCCCGAACGGGGCCGGCAAGACCACCTCGGTACGGATCCTCTCCACCCTGCTCCGACTCGACGAGGGTCGTGCCGAGGTGGCCGGCTTCGACGTGACCCGCCAACCCGACCAGGTGCGCTACCGCATCGGGCTGGTGGGGCAGCATCCCGCGCTCGACGAGGCGCTGAGCGGCCGGCAGAATCTGGTGCTCTTCGGCCGGTTGTTCCACCTGGGTCGCCGCCGGGCCCACCAACGGGCGGTCGAGCTGCTGGAACGCTTCGGTCTCGCCGACGCCGCCGAGCAGCCGGTCAGCACGTACTCCGGCGGCATGCGCCGACGGCTCGACCTGGCGGCCGGCATGATCCTGGCCCCTGCGGTCCTCTTCCTCGACGAGCCCACCACCGGGCTGGATCCGCGCGGTCGCAACGAGGTGTGGGAGTCGGTCCGCGAGTTGGTACGCACCGGCGCCACAGTGCTGCTCACCACCCAGCAACTGGACGAGGCCGACCAACTCGCCGACCGGATCTCGGTGGTCGAGGCCGGCCGGGTGATCGCCGAGGGAACTCCGGACGACCTCAAGACCCGGCTCGGCGGCGATCGGATCGAGGTGGTCGTCGCGGAGCCGACCGACCTTGCCGCCGCGGTCACCCAGATCCGCCGGGCGGCCGACGACGAACCGACGGTCGACGTGGACCGGCGGATGGTGAGCGTCCGGGTCGGTCACCAGGCCGGTGCGCTCGTCGACGTGTTGCGGGCGCTCGACGCCGTGAACGTCCCGGTGGCGGACGTCGCGCTGCGCCGCCCAACCCTGGACGACGTGTTCCTGCACCTCACCGGGCACCGGGCGGCGACCGCCGAGGTGGCGGCATGAGCGCGGTGAGCATGCCGGCCCCGCCGGTGGATCTGACGCCCGGCCGGCCCGCCCTCCTGGCCGACAGCGGCACGCTGATCTGGCGCGGCCTGGCCCGGTGGCGACGCGATCCTGGCGCGCTGATCGCCTCGCTCGGCTTCAACACCCTGATCGTGCTGATGTTCGCCTACCTGTTCGGTGGCGCCTTGCAGGTGCCCGGCGGTGGCAGCTACCGAGAGTTCCTGATGCCCGGCATGTTCGTGATGACCATGGTCTTCGGCATCAGCCTCACCACTGTCGCCGTTGCCGAGGACCTGGAGCGCGGGGTGACCGACCGGCTCCGATCGATGCCCGTCTCACCGCTGGCGCCGCTGGCAGCCCGGGCGGTGGCCGACATGCTGTTCGCGGCGGTCACCCTCGGGGTCCTGCTGCTGACCGGTCTCGCAATCGGGTGGCGGGCACACGGTGGGGGCGGTGCCACGATGGCGGCGGTGGGACTGATCCTGCTACTGCGCTTCGCCCTGATCTGGGTCGGCATCTTCCTCGGGTTGGTCGCCCGTGGGCAGACCGCCGTGGTGGCCGTGCAGACCCTGGAGTTTCCGCTCGGCTTCCTCTCCAACGCGTTCGTCGCACCGTCCACCATGCCTGCCTGGCTCGGGGCGGTGGCCGCGTGGAACCCGCTGTCGGCGACCGTCGGCGCCACCCGTGAGCTGTTCGGCAACCCTGGTTGGGGCGGCGACTCCTGGGCGGCGCAGCACTACCCGTTGCTGGCCGTGCTCTGGCCGCTCGTCCTGGTCGCGGTCTTCCTGCCCCTCTCGGTCGCCCGGTACCGACGGCTGGCCGGCTGAGCCCGCGCGGACGCGGGGTTCGACTCTCTGGGCCCGATCGGTGTCGGTGGTCGTCGTTAGGCTCACCGACGTGGGTGTGCACCGACTCGATCGGGCCCAGGCGCGGCGGATCGCCATCCGGGCCCAGCTGCTGGCCGCTCCGCGTCCGACCGACCTGCTGACAGTGGTCCGCCAGTTGACCCTGGTGCAGATCGACCCGACCGCCGCCGTCGCGCCCAGCGCCGACCTCGTCTGCTGGAGCCGGCTCGGCTCGTCGTACCAGCCCGCGCACATGCGCGAGGCCCTCGAACGGGACCGGACGCTGTTCGAGCACCAGGCGATGGTGCGACCGATGGACGACCTGGGCCTCTTCCTCGCGGCGATGGCGGCGTCGCCCGGTCATGAGCGCCACCGCGAGTGGCTGCGCGTCAACGACTCGTTCCGGCGAGACGTCCTCGACCTGCTCGGCCGTTCCGGTCCGCTGCTTTCCCGCGACATCCCGGACACGAGCGCCGTGCCCTGGCCGTCGTCGGGCTGGACCAACAACCGCAACGTCACCCAGATGCTGGAGTTCCTGGTCCTGCGCGGCGAGGTCGCGATCGCCGGCCGCCAGGGCCGACAGCGGCTCTGGGACGTGGCCGAGCGGGTCTACCCGGCCGATGTGCCCGTCATCGAGCTGGAGCAGGCGCGCCGACTTCGCAACGAGCGACGGCTGCGGGCGCTGGGCATCGCTCGGGAGAAGGCGGTGGTCGTGCCCGGCGAGCCGGCCGAGGTCGGTGACGCCGGCGAGCCAGCGATCATCGAGGGCGTCGCGGGGGAGTGGCGGGTGGACCCGGCCGCGCTCGGTCAGCCCTTCACCGGGCGTACGGCGCTGTTGTCGCCGTTCGACCGGCTGGTGCACGATCGGGTCCGCCTCGCCGACCTCTTCCAGTACGAGTACGTGCTGGAGATGTACAAGCCCAAGGCGAGTCGGCGGTGGGGCTACTTCGCGCTGCCGATCCTGCACGGCGATCAGCTGGTCGGAAAGGTGGACGCCACGGCCGAGCGCCGGCGCGGCACGCTCACCGTGCACGCCGTCCACGAAGACGTGCCCTTCACTCCCGAGGTGACCCGGGCCGTGCACGAGGAGCTGCACGACCTGGCGTCCTGGCTGTCGTTGACCGTCGAGGGCCTGCGCTGACGGGTGATCGCCGGGGCCCCCGCTCCCCGACGAGCACCCGTCGCCCAGCTAGGCGATCCGGCGGATCCGGCGCACCGCCAGGTAGAGCAGGAGCACGGCGAGGGCGACGAAGATGCCCGTCTCGATGCCCTGGAACAGCCAGAACCGGTCCGCCGGCTGGTAGAGCTGCCAGTTGTACGCGCCCGGTTCGAGGCCCAACTCGGCGCCGCAGACCCGACCGTCCGGCCCCTTCCCGCCTGGCGGGCACTGGATCCGGGTGTCCTCCGCGACCATGGTCCCGTCCGGGTTTCGGACACCCTGGGTGAGAATCCAGTCCCCCCGGCTGATCTCCGGTGACCCTTCCCCCGCGATCGGGAAGGTCTGGGTGCGGGCCGGCTGGTAGTGCGGTCGGGCCAGGATCTCCACCGCCGCCCGTACGCCGATGAACCCAGCGAGGGTGATGCCCATGGCGGGCAGCATCCGCTTCCAGACGGTGCCGGCGAAGACGCCCAGCGCCACGGCGAAGAGGGTGTAGCCGATCGGCGCGATGCCCTGCAGATCGAAGACGATCATGCCGAGCCGGCCCTCGTACGCGGCCTGGGTGAGCGGGTCGACCCACCAGGACATGCCCAGCCCGTAGGCCGCTGCGAGGATCACGACGGCCGCGCCCACCAGCCCGAACTTCACGAGGGCCCAGCGGGTCCGGCCGACGCCCTGGGTCCAGACGAACCGGTGCGTGCCGTGCTCCACCTCGCGGGCGACCAGTGGTGCACCCCAGAACAGGCCGACCAGCGCCGGCAGGGTGATCAGCAGTACGGCCACCAGGTTGAGGCTGCCGTACTGGCTGCCGAAGCGCTGGAAGCCCGCTTCGCAGGTCTCGCGGGTCGTTTGCGCCACGTCGGCACGGGCAAGCTGGCTCACGCAGTCCGTCAGCCCGAGGTCGCTGAAGGTGTTCCGCATCGACAGGCCGATCGGGACCAGCAGAGCGGCCAGTGCCACGAACCCCAGCACCGTGTAGAACGCCTGCTTGCGATGTTGCCGCCAGGTCAACCAGATCATGCTGCTACCCCCCACTCGCTGTGACTGGTCTGCGTGGTGCCGTCCGCCAGGTAGGCCAGCACGACGTCCTCCAGGCTGACCTCGCGGACCGTCCAGGCCGGATCGGTGACCGGCCCGTCGGTGCGGACGAGCAACGTGGACTGCCGGTCGGTGTGGCTGGCCCGGATCACTGCGGCGACGCCCCCGATAGCGCCGCCGTCGTGCCGCGGCCCGACGAGCTGCCGGTGCCCGGCGACCAGGTCGTCGACCGCGCCGGTGAGCTGCACCTGGGAGGCGTTCAGCACGATCAGGTAGTCACAGACGCGTTCCAGGTCGGCCAGCAGGTGCGAGGAGAGCAGAACGGTGGTGCCCGACTCCGCGACGCTGCCCATCAACGACTGGAGGAACTCCCGTCGAGCCAGGGGGTCGAGGCTGGCGACCGGTTCGTCGAGCAGCAGCAACCGCGGCTGCTTGGCCAGTGCCAGAGCAAGCGCGACCTGGGCCCGTTGACCGCCGGAGAGCTTGCCGACCGCCTTGTCCGGTGGAATGCCGAGCTGCGCCAGCCGCTGGCGGGCCAACGTCGCGTCCCACCGCTTGTTCAGCTTGCCGCCGGCGATGACCAACTCGGACGCCGTGAAATCCCGGTACAGCGGGGTGTCCTGGGCGACGAACCCGATGTCGGCCAAGCCCTCCGTGTCGCCGTACGGGGACCGACCGAACACCCGGACCGCGCCGGCGTCGGGCTTGAGCAGCCCGACGGCCAGGTGCAACAGCGTGCTCTTGCCCGCGCCGTTCGGCCCGACCAGCGCGGCGATCCGGCCGGCCGGCAGATGCAGCGAGCAGTCCCGCAACGCCCAGGTGCTGCCGTACCGCTTGCCGAGCCGGTCTGCTTCCAAGACCATGTCCATCCCTTGTCCTCTCGTTCCGTTCACGCGGGCTCCTTCTGGGGGGCGTCGTCGGCGAGGGTGGCGCGCAGCGTCGTCTCCACCAGGGCGATGACGTCCTCAGCCGTGAGACCGGCCGCTTGCGCCCGGTGCAGCCAGGCGACCAGGTCGCCGCGCAGCTCGGCCTGGTTGGGCAGGGACGCGCCGGCCAGGGTGCGCTGGACGAACGTGCCCACCCCGGGTCGGCCACCGACCAGACCCTCGATCTCCAACTCCCGGTACGCCTTCAGCACCGTGTTCGGGTTGATCGCCAGGGATTGCGCGACGTCCCGGACCTTCGGCAACTGGTCGCCCGGTGTCAGCAGGCCAACCCGCAGCGCCTGTTTCACCTGCTGCACGAGCTGCATGTAGGTGTTCACCTTCGACCGGCTGTCCAGTACGAACTCGATCACTCCCGATGATCCTTCCTGTTGTCCTACGACAGTAGGACTAATAGACAGCTTCATCGGTGACCCATCGGCTGTCAAGCTCGGCGCGGCACGTTCTGTCCGAGCGCGGCGCGTCTCGTCCGGCGCGCCGCTTGCTGGCCGGCGGGCGCATCGGGACGGGCCCGGCGGTGGTGACCCTGGTGGCACCGGCAGGCCACCGGTTGGCACCCAGGGGTCAGCCCGCGGGGAAGGGACCGGCAGCGATCCGCGTGGACGGGGAGGTGTTCGGTGGTCACCAACGAACTGACGACGTCGAGGGCGACTCCACTACAGGCCGCTCGCGCCCGGGGTCGCGTACGTGGGCGGTTGATCCTGCTCGGCCCGGCGTTCGTCGCCGCCGTCGCGTACGTCGACCCCGGCAACTTCGCCACCAACTCCGCCGCCGGCGCCCGCTACGGCTATCTGCTGGTCTGGGTCGTGGTGGTGGCCAACCTGATGGCGATGCTGGTGCAGACGCTCACCGCGAAGCTGGGTCTGGCCACCGGGCGCAGCCTGCCCGAGCTGTGCCGGGAACGCCTACCCCGGCCGGTGAACCGGGTGATGTGGGTGCAGGCCGAGTTGGTCGCCATGGCCACCGACCTGGCCGAGGTGATCGGTGGCGCGGTCGCCCTGTACCTGCTCTTCGGCATCCCCCTGCTGCCCGGCGGCATCATCATCGGCACGGCCGCGTTCGCCGTGCTCGCCCTGCGCTCGCGCGGGTACCGCGCCTTCGAGGTTGTCATCGCCGTCCTGCTCGGGGTGATCGTGCTGGCCTTCGCCGCCAACCTGCTCGCCTCCGGCTCCGATCCCGGCGCTGCCATGGCCGGCATGGTGCCGCGTCTACAGGGCACGGACAGCGTGCTGTTGGCCGCCGGCATCCTCGGCGCGACCGTCATGCCGCACGTCATCTACGTGCACTCCGCGCTCACCCGCGACCGCATTCCCGCCGCCGACGACACCGAGCGTCGGATCCTGTTCCGTGGCCAGCGCACCGACGTGCTGCTGGCCCTGAGCGCGGCCGGCGCGGTCAACCTCGCCATGCTGCTGATCGCCGCGGCCAGCTTCCGGGGCGGCGGCCCGGGCGGCGCGGACAGCCTGGAGGGGGTGCACGCCGGGCTCGGCCAGACCATCGGGACCGCCGCCGCGTTCGGGTTCGCCGTCGCCCTGCTGGTCTCCGGGCTCGCCTCCACGAGCGTCGGCACCTACGCCGGCGAGGTGATCATGCAGGGCTTCCTGCGTCGGCGGGTACCGCTGCTGCTGCGTCGGCTGGTCACCCTGCTGCCCGCGCTGGCCGTGCTCGCCATCGGCCTCGACCCGACCCGGGCGCTCGTGCTGTCCCAGGTCATCCTCAGCTTCGGCATCCCGTTCGCGCTGATCCCGGTGGTCGCCTTCACCCGCCGACGCGACCTGATGGGCAACCTGGTCAACCATCCGCTCACCACCGCCGCCGCGTCTCTGGTGGCCGTGCTGGTGGTCGCGCTGAACGCGTTCCTCCTCTGGCAGGTCGTCGCCGGCTGAGCCGGCTGGTCGGCGTCGCCGGCTGAGCCGGCTGGTCGGCGTCGCCGGCTGAACCGGCTGGTCGGCGTCGCCGGCTGAGCCGGGCAGGCTGCCTGGGTCCGGACACTCTCACGAGCGTTATACCTGTGAGTCATAAAAATGACTCACAGGTATAACCCGTTGAGGACCACGTCGAGCCGGACCCGTGTGATAGCCGGATCCGTGTAGTGGCCGGACCCGTGTGGGTAACCGGGCCCGGGTGGGTCAACGGGCCAAGTGTGGGCGGTCGGGCCTTGGTGTGGGCGGTCGGGCCTTGTGTGGGCGGTCGGGCCTTGTCTGGGCGGTCGGGCCGTGTGGGTGACCGGACGCGCGTGGGTGCGCCGGGCCCTGGGCGGCCGGGCCCTTTCTGAGGGCAGCCCAGCCTTGACGGCCGGAGCCGGCTTGGCGGCCGGAGCCGGCTTCGGCCAGGCCAGCTTGGGGCGGGTGTGGTCAGGTGCGACGCCCCTCGTCTCGGGTCGGGATCTCCTGACGCTGTTCGAGGGCGTCCGCCGGGTTGGCGTCGGCCGGCAGCGACGTCACCTCCTCGAGCGTGCCCGCCGGGAAGGCGCCCTGCTCGGCCAGGTCGGCCTCGGCGGCCTCCGGGTCCACGTCACCCGAGACCCGGTCCGGGGGCCCGACGTCGAACGCGTCCTGCCGTTGTTCCAGGGCATCCGCCTCCGGTGGCGGGAACGTGCCACCCTGTTCGTCCCGGTACGTGCTCATCGGAGCCTCCCACCCGGCGGGTGTCGACATGCCGCCGGGCCGCTGCCTACCCGCCGGCGCCGCACTCACGCCGCCACGCTGGCCAAGATCTGGGCAGTTCCCGGGATGGTGCTGCCTCCGCGGCGGCGGAAGCAGCACATTCCCGGTAGTTGCGCGGATCTTGAGGGCTGATCGTCATGCCGCCGGCGGCATGAGGCGGCGGCAGTGGCCCCCGGTCGGCTTCCGCACCGTGGTGGGTTCCCCCAGGTCGACCGGCGTCGGGTCGCCCGAGCAGGCCAACGCGCCCACCTCGCCGCCGGCGAGGATGGGCGCCGATGCGGTACCGGCCAGTGCCAACGGCCCGGCGACCCGGGCCGCCACCATCGTGACGTGGTCGGTGGTGCCGGTCAGCGACACGGCGCCGCGTACCTCGGTGTTCAGCACCTCGACGACCGCGGCGCGGGATGCCGTCAGGTTCCCGGCGATCGATGAGCCCTGGGCGACCAGGGCGGCGCCGGGCGCGACGGTGACCGGGCCGGTCACGGTGGCCGCGCGCAGGCAGGTGACGCCGGCGGTGACGGTCAGCGGGCCGGCGTGTCGGCCGGTGACCACTGTGGTGCAGGCCGGTGGCGGCGGGATCAGCGTGGCCATGAACGCGCGGGCCGGTCCGATGTTGCCGACGGCGTCGATGCCCCGGTACTCGATGCGGTGCCGGCCGTACCCGGGAGACCGCTCAGCGAACGGGGACACGGACAGGCCGCCCGAGCCGAGGTTGCCGTAGACCAGGCCGTCCACGTCGGTGCCGGTGGCGCTGAACAGGAACGGCGACCGGGCATCGGTGGGCCAGCCGTAGTAGTTGTGCCACCCGTCGCCGTCGAGCCGGAACTCCGAGGTGACCTGGCCGGTGCCGTCGTCGGTGCCGGTCAACCCCATGGTGAACGGGCCGTTGTACACGTACTCGGTGGGTCGGCCGGGCCGGGTGACGGTGAGCAGCGGCTCGGAGAGGGCGTACGCCACGTCGGGCCGCGTCGCGTCGACCGTCCAGGTGCGGGTCACCGCCCTCCCGGCGCCCGGCTCGTCTACCCGGGCGGTCAGCCGGTGGGTACCCCGCGACAGGCGCAGCGCGCCCAGGTCCACGTCCCGGTCGGTGCCGGTGTCGGCCACCGGCCTGCCGTCGAGCGTCCAGCGCACGCGTGGCGCCCGATCGGTGGGCTGGCTGGTCCGCACGTACACCACGTCGTGCGCGCCGACCGGCCGGTCGGTCGCGGTGGACGCGGTGATCGCCAGCGGCGACTCCACCACCGGGGTACGCACCGCCGTGTCCACGGTCCAGGCGCGGGTCTGGGTCAGCGCCGGTGAGCTGCGGACCGCCGGGTCGCGGACGAACTCCGTCGGGTCGGTCACCGTGACGGTCACCGTGTGCCGGCCGGGAGAGAGCCGTAGTTTCCGCAGGTCCAGATGGCGGGCATTGCCGGTACGCGGCACCGCCCTGCCGTCCACCGACCACGTCACGGTCAGCGCGTGGCTCACCGGGTGCAGGGTGTCCACCCAGAGCAGCCGGTCCGCGCCGACCGCCTGATCGGTGGCCGTGCCGCCCTGCACGATGCCGACCCGGGCGGCGATCCGTTCGGTCATCCGCTCCCGGCCGACCTGGTCGAAGTAGAAGCCCAGCGACTTCATCATCGAGTGCCGGCTCGGTCGCCACACCCCACGCTGGAGGTACAGGCCGCCCTCATAGCGGCCGATCGTTCCGCCCGCCTCGCTCGGCTCACCCAGCCAGCGCCACCACTTGGTGCGGGTGTCGCGCATCTGCCGCTCGGTCAGCACGGTGTGGTGCACCGAGTCCGGCTCCGGCCCGCTGTAGGTGTCGCCCGGCACCCCACGGCCGTAGTAGTCGTACTCGTCCTGCAAGCCACCGAGCGAGTGCCCCAGCTCGTGCGGGCTGATCAGCGCGGAAAGCGCGTTGCCGCCGGAGGCGGTGGCGTTGCTGCCGCCGGCCCCACCGTAGGTGCCGCTGTTGGCCAGCGCGACCAGTTGCCGGTTGCCGGGGTTGGTGCCGACGGCCAGGTCGGCGTACGCGTTCGCGGCGGTGCCGTCGACAGTGAGCAGACGTTGCACGCTCGCCGGGTTGCAACCACCCCAGAAGCCCATGCCCAGCGCGGTGTCGCGTCGCGGCGCGGACAGGCCGGGGTCGCAGTCCACCCCGGACTCCGCCGAGATGATCTCCACGGCGTAGACGTTGAAGTAGCTGCGGTAGGACTTGAACGGCTCGATCGTCCACAGGGTGTTGAGGTGCCGGTCCACGTGCGCTCGGAAGGTGGGTAGGTCGGCCTCGGTGTAACCGTCGCCCAGCAGCACCAGGTTGAACCGCGTCGCCGGGTCACCGGTGACCTGGACCGGCACCACGCTGGTGCCGGCCACCGGGACGGCGGCCGGCGTGGCGGCGGCCGGTGTGCCGACCGTCAGCCCCGCCGCGACGAACGCCGCGACACACAACCCCACTTTGATCCGCACCCTGCGCCCCTTCCATGGCCGGTCGGCCTGGCGGTGCCGGGCGGCGGGCCCGGCGGGGGCGCCGTCGTCCGGGCCTGCCGTGACCGTGGACATCTCGGACCGTACCGGTCTGCGCACCGACAGGTAACCCTCGGCGGTCCTCGGTGGACGTCGAAGCCGGTCAGATGGAGGAGGTGCAGCTCTGGACGTGCAACGGCACCGCCGCGCAGCGCTGGTCCGTCCGCTGACAGATGCCCAGGGCCGGTCGCCGTGCACCCGACGGGGCCGGCCCTGGGCGGGCCACGACCGTTCCGCCGGGGGTCAGTCGGCCGTCGCCTCGGGCATGGTGTTCCGGCGGGTTCCGGCGGCCAGCCCCAGCGCCAGCAGCACGCACACCGCGCCGACCAGGAAGAGCAGCGAGGCGGCCGGCTGGCCCAGCCACTCCCAGTACGGGTGCCAGGCCGGGTGTGGCTCGCCGAGGTGGTGGTGCAGCAGCTGCGGTGCGGCCAGCAACACCGGCAGCCACCACAGCACCGTGGCCACACCGATCAGGCCGTTCACAGTGCCGCGGCTACGGCGTCCCTCGGTGCGTCGGCTGACCCAGCCGAAGACCAGCCAACCGGCCACCGCGCCCAGCACCGTGCCGAGCACTCCGGCGGGGACCACCAGGGGCGGTGGCGCGCGGTGCAGCTCGACCGAGAGGTAGCTGGCGTCGACGGCTGTCTGCGAGGAGATCGAGGCGTTCAGGATGGTGTCGCCACGTCGGGCAGTCAGCGCGGTGTCGGTGACCGCCTGCGGGGTGGCGCACATCTTGTCCGCACAGCTGACGCGATCGGACACCTGTTGGTCGTACACCCGCCAGCCGCCACCGGTCAGGCGCTCCCGGGCCGCCGTGACGATCTGTGCGACGGGCGCCGGCGGCGCGCCGAGGGCGAAGGCGCCGGTGGCGCCCTCCTGATATTCGCCACCGTCACCGAACACCAGGGTCTTGGCGGTCCCCAGGCGCAGCGCGTGCCCGTAGACGACGAAGAGCGCCGGCGGGGTGTCGATCTCGCCGAGGTCGTGACCGGGAAAGACCTCGGTGAGGATGGCGGCGGCCTCGGCCCGGTCGGGTTGCGGTCGGGACGTCTCCCAGGCGGCGCGGCTGGCCAGCGCGCCGGTGAAGAGGCCGCAGACGAGCGCGGCGAGCGGCACCCACGCGGCGGCGGCGCCACGGGCCGGGCGGCCGAGGCGGCGCAGCAGCCGCCGTCCGAACCGGGTGGCCGGCGCGGTGTCGCTCACGGACATGGCCACCCTCCGACTTGAAAATCAGGCGGAGCGACACTACATCGGCCAGGGGTTCCGGCGCGTCCCCCCGATGACCGTCGACGGTGGCCGCGATCCGCCAGGATGGGCGGGTGGCCGGTCACGGCCGCGACGAGGAGGATGGGCGATGCGGGTACGTGGACGGTTGACCTGGGGGCGGCGCGCTCGTGCGGGCGCGGTCCTGACCGCGCTGCTCGCGGGTGTGCTGCCGCCGGCCGTGGCGCTGGCGCCGGGCGCTGCCACGGCGGGCGCGGCGGCGGGGACGCCGGTCTGCCAGGTGCGCGACGACCGGCTGCGCGAGATCTCCGGGATGGTCGCCACCGACGACGGGTACGTGGTGATCAACGATGGGGCCGACGATGAGGCCCGCCGCCGGATCTTCTTCCTCGACCAGCGCTGCGCGGTGGCGCGCACCGTCTCCTTCCCGTCCCGGCCCCGCGACACCGAGGACCTGGCCATCGGCCGGGACGGCACCGTCTGGGTCGCCGACATCGGTGACAACGACCGCTCCCGGCCGACGGTCGGCGTGTGGCGGCTGGCGCCGGGGGCGAAGCAGCCGGTGCTGCACCGGATGAGCTACCCGGACCGTCCGCACGACGCGGAGGCGCTGCTGCTCGACGCGTCCGGTCGGCCGCTGATCGTCACCAAGGGCGGCAGTGGCACGGTCTTCCTGTACGCGCCGGCCACCGCGCTGCGATCGGACGCGACGACGCCGCTGACCGCACTCGGCCAGGTGGCAGTGCCGGCGACCACGACCAGCAACCCGTTCTCGTTTCTGGGGCGCGGCGTGATCACCGGCGCGGCGAGCGCGCCGGACGGACGGCGGGTGGTGCTGCGCAGCTACGCCGACGCCTTCGAGTACGACGTGCCCGACGGCGACGTGGTCCGCGCGTTGACCACCGGCACCCCGCGGATCACCCCGCTGCCGGACGAGCCCCAGGGCGAGTCGATCACCTACAGCCGGGACGGCCGGTCGTTACTCACCGTATCCGAGTCCGCCGGTCAACCAGCCGGCACCCGCTCGACGATCCTGCGTTACCCGGCCACCGCCAGCACGGCCACCGCTGCGCCCTCCACGGAGTCCGTCGACCCGGTGTCGCCCACGGCGGTCCGTCCGGCCGCCGGAGAGGTCGGCGGAGAGGATGGGCAAACCTGGCCGCTGGCCCTCGGCGCGGGAACACTGCTGGTCCTGCTCGGGTTGGGCGGCGCGCTCTGGTGGAGGCACACCTCGCGCCGGTGAGCGGGGCGGGCCTGCGGCAGGATGGGGGGATGTCCGTCCTGTCCACGTTGCGCCAGCCGATCATCGCCGCCCCGATGGCTGGTGGCCCGTCCACGCCCGCGCTGGTGGCCGCCGTGTCCGCCGCGGGTGGGCTGGGCTTCCTCGCCGCCGGGATGATCGACACCGGTCGGCTGGTCGCCGACGTCGCCGAGGTCCGCGCGCGTACCGATCGGCCGTTCGGTGTGAACCTCTTCCTGCCCGACCCCGGCGGCGTCGACGACGCCGCCATCCGGGCGTACGCCGAACGGCTCGCCCCGCAGGCCGCGCAGCGAGGCGTGAGCCTGGGCGAGCCGGTGGGCGGCGACGACGCGTACCCGGAGAAACTGGCCGCGCTGCTCGCGGACCCGGTCCCGGTCGTGTCCTTCGTGTTCGGGCTGCCCGACCGGGCGGCGGTGACCGCCCTGCGCGAGCGGGGCACCGAGGTGTGGGCCACCGTCACCCGCCCGGACGCCGCGACCGCCGCCGCCGACCTGGGTGTGGACGCGGTGGTGGTGCAGGGCACCGAGGCCGGTGGGCATCGCGGCGGCCTGCCGGACGACGACGACTACGGGTTGCTGCCGCTGCTCCGGCTGACCGCCTCCCGCTGTGGCCGGCCGTTGGTTGCCGCGGGTGGCCTCGTCGACGGCCCCTCGGTGGCCGCCGTGCTCGCTGCCGGCGCTGCCGCCGCGCAACTCGGCACTGCCTTCCTGCGCTGCCCGGAGGCGGGCAGTTCGCCGATGCACCGGGCGGCGGTGGCCAGTGCCGCGCCGACCGCGTTGACCCGGGCGTACACCGGTAAGCGGGCCCGTGGCGTGGCCAACGACTTCCTGCGCCAGCACGACGCGGTGGCACCGAGCGGTTACCCGCAGGTGCTGCACCTGACGCGTCCGCTGCTCGCCGATGCCCGGCGCGACGCGGACGCATCGGTGGCCAACCTGTGGGCCGGGCAGGCGCACCCGTTGGCCCGGGACGTGCCGGCGGCGCAGGTGGTCGCCGAGGTGAGCGCCGAGGCCCGGGCCGCGCTGGCCACAGTGGTCGAGCGCTCCAGCCGCTGGGGCTGACCAGGACGCCGGCAACCAGCTCGGGCGGGCCGGAAGAGGCCGGTCGGGCAACCCGTTAGAGTCTCGCCGTGATCGAGATCGGTGCGCAGGTCGACCTGTCCCACCCGGCTGAGCGGGTCTGGCGCGCTCTGACCGATCGGGAGTTGCTCGGCCGGTGGTTCGCCGAGGCCGAGACTGTCGAGGGCGTAGCGGACCGGATGCTGCTGCACACCTCCGGTCTGCCCGGCTTCGAGGCCAACGTCGAGGTCGAGGTGACCGAGCGGCAGGAGCCGGACCTCCTCGTGCTGGCCTGCGACGAGGCCGGCCGGCTCAGCGAGCTGACCTGCACGGTCACGACCACGAAGCAGGGCTGCCGACTGGAGCTACGGGAGGTCAGCACGCACGGCGCGTGGTCCGCCGAGCAGCACGAGCCGCGCGAGCAACAGCTCCGGCAGGCGCTGACGGTACGGCTGCCGGCCATCCTCGACTGGCTCGCCTTCCAGCAGGTCGACCTGAGTCGGGCCGACGGTGGGATGACCGCGGAACTGCCGCTGATCGGCGTACGCGGCAGGGCCGACCGCAACCCCCGTCGGCGTCGCACGCTGGTCGCCGTGGTCGCCGGGGCCGTGCTGGTGGCGGGAACGGCGGCATGGGTGACGTTACCGCCCGACCCGAAGCCGGCCGCCGCGCCCGCACCGACCGCGACCGCGTCGCCTACCGTGACGGCCGGCACAGTTACCGTCGCCCCCACGGCGACCCCCTCGGCGCGCCCCTCCCGGACCACCGCGTCGGCGACCACCTCGCCGAGCCGGACCCCGTCGGCGAAGCCCTCGCGGACACCCGCGTCGGCTGCGCCACCTCCACCTCCACCACCGGCGCCCGTCACGGCCCGATACGAGACCGACTCCGACCGGCTGTTCGGCTACACCGGCGAGATCGTGGTCCGCAATCCCGGCGGCGCACCGGTGGCGGACTGGGCCGTGGTGGTCACCCTCGCCGAAGGCACCACAGTCGACGACGTCGACGGCGCGAACTGGCGACAGGACAAACAGGTGATCACCTTCACCGGAGCCGCCTTGGCGGCCGGGGGATCCCAGACGATCAGCTTCGACGTCCGCGACAGCCGGCCGAAGGCCCGGGAGCCGGAGAGCTGCACGATCGGCGGGCAACAGTGCGCGGGCCTCTGACTAGGCTGCCGTCATGGCACTGCTGCACAGGGCGACCCTGCACCCCACGAAGCTGGACCTGCTGACGGCCTGGCTCCCCGACCGACAGTGGTTCGCCGGACCGGCCGGCGTCGAGATGGTGATCCGGGGCGCCTACCGCTTCGACGACCCGGCCGGCGAGGTCGGCATCGAGACGATGCTGGTCGGTGCCGCGGACGGGCCGGTCCACCATGTCCCGCTCACCTACCGCGCCGCGCCCCTCGACGGTGCGGACGCCTGGCTGGTCGGCACCACCGAGCACTCGGTGCTCGGCCGGCGCTGGGTGTACGACGGCTGCGTCGACCCGGTGTACGCCGCCGCGCTCGCCCACGCCATCCTCACGGGCAGCGGCCAGGCGGAGCAGTACTTCGAGGTCGACGGCCGGCGCGAGCTGCGTGAGCCGACCATGACGGTCGTCGTCGACGGAGCCGGGGACGCCAACGTGACACCGGTCGGCGTCGTGCGTCGGGTGGTCGATGGGGACAGCACGCTCATCGACACCGACACTGCCGAGCTGGTCGTCGTCCGCCGTCCCGGCGCTGTCGACAGCGCCGGGGCCACCCTGCTCGGCAGATGGAACGGGCAACCGACGAGCGTGCCGCTGGCGTACGTGCGGGCGCGCTGACGTCCCGGTCGCCCGACCCGCTCGTCGCGGTCGACGGGAGGACCGGACGGCCGTACGGTCGGGACGTGGTCACCGTCGCCGATGTGCGGGCTCTCGCCCGAACGCTGCCGCGCAGTAGCGAGCACCTGATCCGGGACCGGGTGAAGTTCCGGGTTGGGTCGATGGTCTACGTCGCCTTCTCGCGGGACGAGGCGACGATGGGCTTCGCGTTCCCGAAGCAGGAGCGGGCCGGTCTGGTCGCCACCGACCCGGAGCTGTTCTTCCTGCCGGGAGAGGCCGACCTGCGCTTCCACTGGATGTGCTGCCACGCCGCGCGACTGGACCACGATCACATGACCGAGTTGGTCACCGAGGCGTGGCGGATGGTGGTGCCGAAGTTCCTGGCGCGGCAGCGGCTGGGCAGTTGACAGACGGTGGGCGGCCCGACTTGCCGGGCCGCCCACCGCTGTCACCACTGCGCCGGGGGCGGGGGCGGCGACATGGGCGGCCGGTCGTCGCAGGTGATGGTGTTGGGCAGCAGCCACGGCGCGAGCCACCCGCCGTCGTTACCGCCGAGGTCGGTCAGTGTGAACTCCGAACCGGCCGGGGTGAAGTGGAACGATCCGCAGTTGTTGACGCCGACCGCGCCGACGTTGCGGGCGTCCACGTTGGCGAACGAGGCGGACCCGGCCGCGCGGGCGCTGACCACCGAGGTGCCCGTGCCGTCGACCCGGACGTCCCGGAACCGCGCATCGGAGATCGAGTAGAGATCCTTAACCGGCCAGTCGCTGACCAGCATGATCGCGTTGTACGTGTTGTCCAGGTACGCGTCGCCGGTCACCTCGATGGGCGCCTCGATGCTGCGATCCAGGGCGAAGACCCAGATCGCGCCCAGTCCGATGTTCCAGTTCAGCTCGTACGTGCCGGCGCGGGCGGTGGTGTTGTTGGTGAACCGCAGGTGCCCGGTGAACGGCTCCGCGCCGAAGCGGGCCCCGGCGTGCAGGCCGCTGCCCTCGCGTACCGGGTCGGCGACCAGGTTGTGCGAGACCGTGGTGTCGGTGCCGCCGTAGATGGCGATGCCGTTGGCCAGGGTCGGTGACTGCACGGTGTTGTGGTCGAACGTGTTCCGTGCGTTGGCCGTCTTCTCCGACCACATCGCCAGGCCGTCGTCGCCGGTGTTGCGGACGAAGTTGTGCGACACGAGGGAGTCGGTCACGCCGGTGTGGAAGTTGAGCGCGTCGGCGATCTGGTCGACGATGATGTTGTTGGTGACCCGGACGTTGCGCATCGGGCCGTCGAACCACAGGCCCGCCTTGGTGTGGTGCAGGTAGAGCCCGTCGATGGTGGAGTCGCTCATCGCCCCACCGATCGCGTTGACCTGGTCGGTGTCGATGCGCTCCCGCACGTCGCCCTCGATGGCGAAGCCGGAGAGGTGCACGTTACGGCTGCCGCCGTCGGCGGCGTCGCGCCCGTAGAACCCGACTCCGGTGTGCACCGACCCGTCCGGCGCGGGCGTTGGCAGGGCGACCTCGCGGCCCTTGATGGTCGTGTACCAGTTGCCGGCGCCCTCGATGGTCACGTCGTCGACGATGATGTGCCGGTTGACCTGGTAGGTGCCCGGCGGGATGTACACCTTGAGGTGGGCGCGCCGAGCGAACGCGATGGCCCGGTCCAGCGCGTCGGCGGAATCCCGCCGGCCGGTGGGGTCGGCGCCGAACGCGAGCACGTTCGCGGCGAGCAGTCGGACGTGCGGCGGCGCTACCAACTCGGAGTCGAGCAGGTCGATGACAGTCCAGGCGGCGGCGCTACCGGGCGGCGCGGTGAGCCGGACCTTGTCGCCGGCCCGGTAGGTACGTCCGAGCAGCAGCCGCTGCTCGTCGTAGAAGTGGGTGGGCCGGAACGGCTTGTCGATGCTCGGGTACGGCGTAGTGGCCGACGGCACGCACTGGCACTCGGTGATCCACCAGTCCGGGTGCAGCAGCCCGGCCTGCGGGTCGTTGGTGAACGGGTACTGGTTGTAGAGCCACGAGTACTGCGACGTGAGCGTCATGGTGCGCAGGTGCTTGCCGTTGACGGCGACCCGCAGCGGCGCGGTGATCCCACCACCCTGCGGCGCGTCCGGGATGCTGTACCGCACGGTGATCCCGTTCGCCGCGCTGGGCAGGACGAACTCCACGTACTCCCCGGGGGTGAGCCGGACCGCGCGGCGGCCGGAAGCCTCCGCGGGCAACGTGTAGGCGGCCCGGTCGGGCCCGATGATCTCGCCGTTGGTGCGGGCGTTCTCCGCTTCCTGCTCGAGAAAGTCGACGTCCGCGCCGCGTCCGGCGACCAGCGCCGGGTCGAGGGCGGCCCGGGTGACCACCGGCTGCGCGTCGGCGGACGCGGGTGGACTGGCGGCGGCCGCGGTGGGCCCGGCGACCAGCACGGCGAGACCGGCCGCGAGCGCGACGGCGGTGCCGCTGGGCCGGCCGGGGCGTCCCCGCGCCGGCGTGAGGCTGCGAAACATCGGTGACCCTCCTGGGTGGGTGGTGGTGGAGGTCCGCCCGGCGTTCCCCCGACGCCCGACATTGATCGTCATGATGCAGCACCGGACAGGGCACTGCAAGACGCCTATCGAACAACGAAAATAAACGACTTTCAGGCCGCAAGAAATGGACGGTCGTCGAGTTGAGGTGTCGCGCGTCGCCCGCCCCGACCAGCTCACGCCCGGCGTAGGCTGATCCGCGTGGATCAAGAAGACCGGATTGCCCTCTTCCTCGACTACGAGAACCTCGCGTTGGGCGCGCGCGACCATCGCGGCGGCGCGGCCTTCGACTTCCGGCCCATCGCCGACGCGCTGGCCGAACGAGGTCGGGTGGTGGTCCGCCGGGCGTACGCCGACTGGTCCTACTTCGACGAGGACCGCCGCATGCTCACCCGCTCCCACGTCGAGCTGATCGAGATTCCACAGCGGATGGGCGCGTCCCGTAAGAACGCCGCGGACATCAAGATGGCAGTCGACGCGATCGAGTTGGCGTTCGAACGCGACTACATCTCCACCTTCGTGATCTGTAGTGGTGACAGCGACTTCACCCCGCTGGTGCACAAGCTGCGCGAGCTGAACAAGCGGGTCATCGGCGTCGGGGTCGAGGGGTCCACCTCGGGGCTGCTTCCCCCGGCGTGCGACGAGTTCCTGTACTACGACCGCTTGGAGGGCGTGGACATCCCGCCGGCCCGTGGCCGGCGCGCTCGTCCCACCACCCGGCAGGCCGGCGCGGAGCAACGCCCACCCGAGCCGGAGCGGGAGCACGAGCCGGAGGTGGACCGTCGGCCGGCGGGGGAGGAGCCCGGCCGCGACGTGGACGCCCTCGCCGTGCTCGTCGCCCAGTCGGTCGCCGGGTTGCAGGGCAGTGCCAACGGTGAGGTCACCGCCTCCCGGCTCAAGCGCACCCTGCTGCGCAAGGACCCCACCTTCAGCGAGTCCGACTACGGCTTCCGTACCTTCGGCGAACTGCTGCGCCACCTCGCCGAGCGCAACGTGATCGAGCTGGGCGAGGGGCCGGCGAAGGGTGACCCCGAGGTCTCGCTGCCCGAGCACGGCGACCGCGAGGTGGCGTTCGGCCTACTCCGGGGCGTCGTGGCGGACCTTGGTAGTGGCGGGAACCCGGTGGCGTTGTCCGGGTTGAAGAACCAGGTACGCCGGGCCCGCCCCGACTTCAGCGAAAAGAAGCTCGGCTACCGCAGCTTCCTGCAGTTCTGCAAGGCCGCCGCCACCGCAGGCGTACTGGACCTGCGCTGGAGCCCCGAAGCCGACGACTACCTCCTGACAACCCAAACCTGACCCCCAACCCTTCTCGTGTTGATCAAGAGGTTTGCGTCACCGGGAACGCGATTCGTGACGCGAACCTCTTGATCAACATCGGCTGGGGGTTGGAGTTGCGGGGAGGGTGCAGAGTGGGGCGGGGTTCCTGATTCGCAAGTCAGGAGCGGGAGAACCGCCCGTTATGGTTTCGAACCGTCAACGGTTGGCCCGAAATGCGCCTGGATTGTCGCCCTTGCCCCGGTCCGGGCATACCTGCGCCGTACCCTCGGCGCGGGAATTGCTATACGGTCGGCGAATGAAGGTGGAGGAGCACTGGTGGAACGGAGACACGACCCCGCGCGGGCGCCGGGACGTGTACATCCGTACTGACGGGCAGGGTTGGGAGGTCCGCGCCCAGATCGGTGGGGCGTCGGGTCGTGAGCGGGTGCAGCAGTGCCCAAGCCGGGCCTCGGCGGCCATCCTCGCCGACGCCTGGCGCGGCACCCACCCATCCTGGCGCGAGCTAAAGCAGCGCTGATCCGGCACCGGGCCGGGTCGGCAACGCTCCCGGGCTCCAGCCCGGCGCGCCCGCCGACCGGCCCGGCGCTCGGTACGTTGGTCCGCCGAAAGCGCTCAGCGGTACAGCCGCCGACTACCTCCAACGCACAGGTCACCGCCCTCTGAAGCATGACGGAAGCAACGTCTGCCAGAGGCGCCAATGCCGAATCCAGTCGCCGGCAGTCGTCGCGTGCTTGGCACTCGACGCAGCCGCCAGCTCGCCACGGCCTCTCAAGAGCCCGACTCCAGTGCGTACCCAGCACCCGTTCGGCCGTATCTGACCAAGGGATCGTGGCTCCCTCCGTGTCTCCGCCCTCAGGTCGGGTACACGTGGGTCTGCCTGTCGCGCCGGATGGAGGTCCCCATGTCGCACGGTCCCGACGAGGAGAACCCCAGGATCGACGATGAGGCCCGGGAGGCCGAGCGTCGGCTCGCCAACCTGCCCAAGACGTCGGACGACGCGCTCACCGACGACGACGCCCGCGCGCCGGACGACGCTCGCTCCGAGAAGAACGCCGACTGAGGCTACCGAAACCATGATCCACTCGGTTTCCGTGAAATTGCGGTGTTGGAGGCGGTCCAACCCCCCGCTTTCACGGAAACCGAGTCGATCAAAGTGCTGGCCAACCATGCCGCTGCCATCGGGGCCTGTCCGGCCGGACGCCGGACAGGCCCCGATGGCGGGGGTCAGCGCTTCAGCGTGAAGGTGAAGTCCCCGGAGAGCTTGCCGCTCAACCGGAACGCCGAAACGATCTTCCCCTCCGCGATCAGTCGGTCGACCTCGCCCCGCGACACACCGCAACCCTCTGCGATCAGTCGGGTCGGCCGGACCGGGATCCGTGCCGCGTTGCGGACCGCGACGTCGATCACGTCGAGGTCCAGGTGATCAGATCCACCGGTGTCGAGACGCCAGGCGTCGGTCCAGTCCAGGGCGAATCGGTTTTGGTGCTGGACGGCCGGATCCTGAAGCAGTTCAGCGGTCAGGCCGGGGTCGTTGGCATGGAGCCGGTCCAGCAGTTCGGGTGGGATGGAGCGCACCGTCATCCGTTCCAGGACGGTGAGCTTGGCCGTCTCCCCGCAGGCGGTGCAGAGCGCGAGCAGCCAGACGTCGAGGAGCTTGTGGTTGGCGTTGACACGGAACTTGCCGCTCGCCCGGAGGCGTTGGGACGCGCACGCGTGGCAACGGCGGCGAACGATGGGCAGGCAGGTGGGCACGACGGCCCAATTTTTGAGCACAGAAGTACACCGGTCTCAGTGAGAAGTCCGCAGCAAAAAGGAGCGCGGCGCAACTGCGCGACGCGCGACAGATCAGCTCTCGGGAGGTCTCACAGGGTGTACAACGGCACGTCCTTGCCTAGACGACCTGGTTGCGCAGCACGGTAACGGCGCACGGCGGCGCCGCTCCACTGGTTTTCGCGTACGCGTCAGGAGCCCGGGTGGCGGGAGGTGTCGAGCGGTCGGGGGTCCGCCCCGGTCAGGTGGTCGGGACCGGCAGGACCACGCCCTCGGCCGCCGACCGGTGGGCCAGCTCGATCAACTCGACAGTGTGGACGGAGTCCCGGGGGTCCACCGGCATCGGCGTGCCGTCGCGCAGCGCAGCGGCCACCTGGGCGTAGAAGCTCTGGTACGCGCCGGGTTCGGTCGGCACCGGCCGCAGGTCACCGTCGACGCCGAGCAGGCCGTAGCGGTCCGACGGGACCTCGCCCCAGCCCGGCTGGTCCGGTCGGCCACCGTCGTGCAGCGCCGCCTCCTGCACGTCCAGCCCGTAGCTGGTGTAGCCGGCCCGATCGCCCAACACCCGCAGGCGTGGCCCGAGTTGAGCGGTCACCGCACCCATCCACAGGTGCGAGTGGACCCCGTTGGCGTGGGTCAACGCCACGAAGGCGTCGTCGTCGACGGCCGCCCCCGCGCGGCGACGGTCCACCTCCGCGTAGACCCGGTCGACACTGCCGAACAGCTGCACCGCCTGGTCGACGAGGTGGGCGCCGAGGTCGAAGAGGGCGCCGCCGGCCTCCTCCGGACCGGCGAGCTCCCGCCAGCCCGGCTTGATCGTCGGACGGAACCGCTCGAACCGGGACTCGAAGCGCAGCACCTGCCCCAACTCGCCCTGCTCGACCAGGCGGCGGACGGTCAGGAAGTCGCCGTCCCAGCGCCGGTTCTGAAAGACAGTCAGCGGCACCCCACGCTCGGTCGCCTCGTCGATCAGCACGCGGCCCTCCGCGGCGGTCGGGGAGAGGGGCTTGTCGACGACGACCGGCAGGCCGGCGGCGAGTGCCGCGCGCGCCATCGGCACGTGCTGCCGGTTCGGCGTCGCCACCACGACCAGGTCCAGGGCGTCCGGGGTACGCCACAGCTCGTCGGCGTCGTCGACCAGGCGGGCGTCCGGGAAGTGCTGTCGGGCCTGCTCGCGTCGCTGCGGATCACGGGTCACGATGGCGTCGAGCCGCAGCCCGGGGGTCGCGGCGATCAGCGGGGCGTGGAACACCCGGCCCGCCAGCCCGTACCCCAGCAGACCAACCCGCAGCGCCTTCGCCATGCCGTGCCCCCGTCTCCCTGGTCCGCGCCCTGACCTGGCGTCGGTACCGCTGAGAAGAATCTACGCCGGGGGCGGTCGGGCCCGATCCCGGCCCGGCGCCGGTCAGGTCACCGGGTCGGCGCGCAGGTACGTGAGGACGGCGAGCACCCGACGGTTGGTGTCGTCGCTGGGTGGCAGGTCGAGCTTGAGCAGGATGTTGCCGACGTGCTTGCCGACCGCCGCCTCGCTGACGTGCAGCCGGCCGGCGATCGACGCGTTGGACCGCCCCTCGGCGAGCAGCGCCAACACCTCGCGTTCCCGGGCGGACAGTGCGGCGAGCGGGTCGCGGGGGCGGTGCAGAAGTTGTCGGACCACGTCCGGGTCGATGGCGGTGCCGCCCTCGGCGACCCGGCGCAGCGTGTCGACGAACTCGGTGACCTCGGCGACCCGGTCCTTGAGCAGGTAGCCGACGCGTTGGCCGTCGCCGCTGTCCAGCAGCGCCGCCGCGTACCCGGTCTGCACGTACTGGCTGAGCACCACGACCGGGAGGTCAGGTCGCTCGGTGCGCAGCGTGACGGCCGCGCGCAGCCCGTCGTCGCGGCGGCCCGGCGGCATCCGGATGTCGGTCAGCACCAGGTCCGGTTGGTGGTCGCGGGCCGCCGCCAGCAGGTCCGGTGCGGAGCCGACGGCCGCGCAGACCGTGAAGTCGAAGCGGGTCAGCAGCGCGACCAGACCCTCCCGCAGCAGCACCTCGTCCTCGGCGAGCACCACCCGGGTCACCGACGACATGGCAGCTCCACCCGGACCACTGTAGGCCCGCCGGGCGGGCTGGACAGCAGCAGCCGGCCGTCCACGGCGGCGACACGGTCGGCGAGCCCGGTCAGGCCGGTGCCCCGGGCCGGGTCGGCGCCGCCGTGACCGTCGTCGGTCACCTCGACGACGAGGTCACCGCCTGCGCGGGTGAGGCGTACGTCGGCGCGGGTCGCCTGGGCGTGCCGGGCCACGTTGCCCAGCGCCTCGGAGACCACGAAGTAGGCGGTGGTCTCCACGATCTCCGGCAGTTCGTCGTGCAGGTCGGCGTGCACGGCGACCGGGATGGTGGCGGCGTCGGCCAGCTCGCGTACGGCGCCGGCCAGGCCGAGGTCGGTGAGGCTCTGCGGGCGGATGCCGTGCACCAACTGCCGCAGCATCACCATCAGGCCCCGGGCCTGGTCGTGCGCCACGGCGAGTGGTCGGGAGGCGGGGGAGTCCTCGGGTACGTCCAGCCGGGCCAGCCCCAGCTGGAGGGTGAGGCTGGTGAGCCGGGGCTGTGCGCCGTCGTGCAGGTCGCGCTCGATGCGGCGGCGTTCGGCCTCGTACGCGCCGACCAGTCGGGTGCGGGAGCGGGTGACCTCGCGCAGCGCCGCCGCGTCCACCGGGTGGGCCAGCAACCACCGGGCCACGGCTGCCTGGACGGCGGCGAGCAGACCGATGGCGTACCAGAGCACCGGGATCAGCAGCACCCCGACGATCGCGTACGGAATGGCTTCGCCGGTGCTGTCGATCGGCTGCCAGATCACCACCGGCTGGTTGGCGTCGCCGGCCAGCCAGGGGCTGGAGATCATTCCGAGGTCGAGCAGTACCAGCACCAGGAACACCCAGTACGCGACCGGCGTGAACCCGCCCAGCCAGAACAGGTACGCCACCTCCCGCCAGGTCGCGGCGCTGCGGTAGCGGGCGACCAGGCCCGGCCACGGCGACGAGGCCAGCGGACGACCGTCGACGAGCCCGACCCGCCACCGCTCGACGACGGCCACCGGGAAGCTCACGAGCGGGGCCAACGCCAACAGGGTGAGGCTGCCGGTCGCCAGGAACAGCATCAGCGCGATGCTCGGCGGTCGGCCGTGCTGTCGGAGCCCGTTGGCGGCGGCCAGCAGGGGGGCGCCGATGACGAGCAGCCCGACGCCGAGCACGCCGGCGATCGGCACGGTGGTCACCAGGTAGGCCAGCGCGCGCCAGGGCCACGCGGAGATCAGCCAGCGGCGGCGGCGTAGCGCCTCGGCCAGGTGCGAACTGTGTTCCGTGGTCATGCAGCAGACGCTAATCGGGAGCGAATGGGTGCCCCAGCCGTCCAGATCCACTCTTCGGGGTATGCCCAGCACTACCGGCGAACGGGTGTGCGGGGTCCGGAAACGGGAAGAACGCGCCGTCGCGCGGCCCGCGTGACCTGTGCCGGCGACGGCTGGAGAGACATGGGTGCCAGAACCTTCGTGGTGGTCGGCGGGACCAGCGGTCTCGGCCTCGCGGTGGCCCGACTGCTCGTCGACGAGCATCAGGTAGTGGTGTTCGGCGACGAGCAGGCCGAGGTCGCCGCCGTGACCGACGAGCTGGGTTGCGACGGCGCGGTCTGCGACGTCTCCTCCTACGAGCAGGTCCGCGACGGGCTCGCCGAGGTGGTCGAGCGCTACGGCACCATCGACGGGGTGGCGGCCTGCGCCTCGATGTGGGCGGGCGGCGACCTGGGGGACCTGTCGGTGGAACACATCCGCCGGGCCGTGGAGGTCAACGTTCTGGGCATCACGTACCTGCTGCGGGAGGCGGTGCGGCACCTGCACCGACAGGGCCACGGCAACGTCGTCTACATCGGCGCGCTGGCGCTGGCGGCGCCCCGGCCCGGCATCCCCGTCTACCGGGCCACCAAGAGCTACGGCAACAGCCTGGTCGATTCGCTGGCCGAGGCCCAGCACAGCAACCGGGTCAAGGTGATGCAGCTGCATCCCGGGCCGATGCCGACGCGGCTACAGGAACGGGTGGGTGCCGAGTTCCTGGACAAGGTGTACGCCATGCCCGAACAGGTCGCCACCGAGGTCGTCCGGTTGCTGCTGCTCGAACCCGACGACCTCTACGTCTCGGGTGAGCGCGTGTTGCGCGCGGACGGGCGGTGGTGACGGCCGCAGCCGGACCCGCCGACCGTCCGGCCTCGGCCTGGGCACCGCTGCGTACGGCGGTCTACCGCAACCTGTGGCTGGCCCTGCTCGCCGCCAACATCGGCACCTGGATGCAGACCGTCGGCGCGCAGTGGCTGCTGATCAACCACTCCAACGCCTCCACCCTTGTCGCGTTGGTGCAGACCGCCAGTCTGCTGCCGGTCCTGCTGCTGGCGTTGCCCGCCGGGGTGCTGGCCGACAGCTTCGACCGCCGGCACCTGTTGATCGCCGTGCAGCTGTTCCTGGTGGCGGTGGCGGTGGCGTTGACCCTGCTCACCCTGGCCGGCCGGATGCCGCCGGCGCTGCTGCTGACCCTCACCTTCGCGTTCGGGGTCGGACAGGCGCTGACCCTGCCGGCCTGGGCGGCGGTGATTCCGGAGCTTGTGCCGCAGGACCAACTGCGGTCGGCGTCCGCGCTCGGTTCGATAAGCGTGAACGTCGCGAGGGCGCTCGGGCCCGCGGTGGCCGGCGTGCTGATCGCCCGTACCGGCGTCGCCCCGGTCTTCGGCATCAACGCGGTCGCATTCGCGATCTTCGCGTACGCGCTGTGGCGCTGGCGGCCCGGTAACGCCCGCGCGGTCGACGTGCCCGAGCGGTTCACCGCCGCGCTGCGGGCCGGTAGCCGCTACGTACGCCACTCGCCGACCGTCCGCCGGCTGTTGCGCCGGGCGCTGGTCTTCGTGGTCCCGGCCAGCGCGCTCTGGGCGCTGCTGCCGTTGGTGGCGAGTCGGCGGCTGGGGCTGGGCTCCGGCGGGTACGGGGTGCTGCTGGCCGCCCTCGGCGTGGGCGCCATCGCGGGTGGCGTGCTGCTGGCCGTGATCCGCACGCGACTGTCGGCGAACCAGTTGCTGCTGATCGCCGGGGCGCTGTTCACAGTGGCGCTGACAGTGGTCGGCACCGTGCGGGCGGTGCCGCTGGTACTGCTCGCCCTGCTGCCCGCCGGGATGGCCTGGGTGACGGTGCTGGCCAACGTCAACGCCGAGATGCAGCTCTTCCTGCCCAGCTGGGTACGAGCCCGGGGCCTGGCCGTCTACCAGGTGTGCTTCGCCGGTGGGCAGGCGGTCGGCGCGCTGCTCTGGGGGTTGGTGGCCGACATGGCCGGGCTGGTCCTCGCGTACCTGGCGGCGGCGGCGCTGATGCTGGTCGGCACCGTGACGAGTCGGATCTGGCCGCTGCCGGACCTGCGGTCGGTGGACCGGGAACCGGCGGCCTACTGGCCGCAGCTGCACCTGGCGCACGAGCCGGACCCGGGGGTGGGGCCGGTGCTGGTGACGGTGCAGTACACCGTCCGGCCGGAGCGGACCCAACGGTTCCTGGCGGCGATGGACCTGGTGCGTGGCGCGCGGCAGCGGACCGGCGCGATGCGCTGGGGGCTGTTCCGCCCGGCCGAGACGGCGGACCGGTTCGTCGAGGTGTATCTGGTGCCGTCCTGGGACGAGCACCTGCGCCAGCACGGTGGCCGGTTGACCGGTGAGGACCGCGCGGCCGAGCAACGGGCCCGGGAGCTGACCGACGGGGAGCCGGAGGTCCGACACCTGGTGCCCGCCGCCGCCGGTCCGACGCTGTCCGACGACCGCGAGGCGCTCTGACGGCGTACGGGGCGAGCGAGAGCAGGCCGGCGCGGTCGTACGGCGTACGGCCTCGTTGTTAGGATGGCCGCACCATGGCGAGTGAGCGCAAGGCGACCGCGGACCCGGCCCGCAGCCTGGCCCTTCTCTGGCGCACCCGCGAGCCGACCAGCCGCAGCGCCGGTCCAGCGCTCAGCGTCGACCGGATCGTCCGGGTCGCGATGGACATCGCCGACGCCGAGGGGCTCGACGCGCTGACCATGCGCCGGGTCGGTGAGGCGCTGGGGGTCGGCACGATGTCGGTCTACACCTACGTGCCGGGCAAGGCCGAACTCGTCGCCGTCATGATCGACACTGCGTACGGCGAGATGCCGCGCCCTGTCGTCGAGGGCGACTGGCGGACCAGGCTGGAACGGATCGCCCGCGACAATCTGGCGCTCTACCAACGGCATCCGTGGATGCTGCGGGCCGAGACGACCCGACCGGTGCTCGGTCCGCACCTGATGGCCAAGTACGACTACGAGCTCGGCGCGATCGTCGACATCGGGCTCACCGACGTCGAGGTCGACGCGGTGCTCACCCTCGTGCTGGGTCACGTGAAGAGCGCCGCCCGGGCCGCCTCCGAGGTGGTCGACCTGGAGCGCGAGACCGGCATGACCGACGGTCAGTGGTGGCAGTCGCACGCGCCCTGGCTGGAGACCTTCCTGAAGCCCGGCGCCTACCCGACCGCGTCCCGGGTCGGCACCGCCGCCGGCCAGCAGCACGGCGCCGCGTACGGCCCGGAGTACGCGTTCGAGTTCGGTCTGCAACGCGTCCTCGACGGGATCTCGGTGGTGGTCGCCGAGCGGGCGGCCAACCGATAGCGGGCCCGCTTCGGGGACGGCGACGCTAGCGCGGTGCCGCCCGTCGAGCCAGCCGGGCCAGCGAGCGCGCCGACGGGCTGCCCGGCTCGGCGTGATAGACGACCAGCGACTGGGTGGTGCCGCTGATCGCGAGCTTCTCGTAGCGCAGCGCCAACTCGCCCAGCTCCGGGTGCTGGAACACCCGCACCCCGCCGCCCGCGCGGGCCGTGACGTCGTGACGGGCCCACAAACGCCGAAACCGCTCGCTGCCGGCCGTCAGCTCCTCCACCAGCTCGATGAGGCGGGGGTCGTCCACCTCGGGGCCGACCTGTGCGCGCAGGCCGGCCACCGCGTTGGCCGCGACCCCCGTCAGAGCCGGGTAGAGCGCCGGCACGCTCTGGTCGAGGAAGACCGCGCGCAGCAGGTTCACCCCAGCGGTGAAGATCGGCGCCAGCGCGGTCGCGGCGGGGTTGGCGAAGAGCACGTCCAGGTGTCGACCGTGCACGAAGGCCGGCGTCTCGGCCCACGAACCGACCAACTGCCGGATGCCCACCGGCACCCGCTCCGAGGGTCGCGCCGTCCGCCGGGCCGGCACCGGCCGGGCCAGGCCGTGCAGGTGCGCCGCGGCGTCCGCGTCCAGCCTCAGCGCGCGGGCCAGCGCCTCGACCACCTGCGTCGACGGGTGCCGGTCACGCCCCTGCTCCAACCGCAGGTAGTAGTCGGCGCTGATGCCGGCGAGCAGGGCCGCCTCCTCGCGCCGCAGGCCGGGCACCCGCCGACGGCCGTGCGCGGGCAGGCCGACGTCACCCGGCCCGATCAGCTCGCGCCGGGCACGCAGGTATTCGCCCAGCGGGCCGGCCGTGCTCACCCGCCCATCGTAGGAGCCGCCACCGACCGCCCAGCCTGGTCCTGCCACTACCAGGAAAAGCAGGGAACCGGCTAACGCCTGCCACCGGGGTGACAGTGTCGGAGTAAGGGTGATCGAGAGACGGGACAGCAATGACAGAGCGCATCACGACCCCCTTCGGTTTCGCCTCGACCGCCGACGAGGTCATCGCCGGGGTGGACCTGAGCGGCAAGCGGGCCATCATCACCGGCGGCGCCGCCGGTATCGGCATCGAGACGGCCCGTTCGCTCGCCGCTGCCGGCGCCGAGGTCGTGCTCGGGGTCCGCCGGGTCGCGGCGGGTGAGCAGGCCGCCGCCGACATCGCGGCCAGCATCGGCGCGGAGCGGGTCACCGTCCGCGCGCTGGACCTGGCCGACCAGACCTCGGTACGCCAGTTCGTCGCCGGCTGGGACCAGCCGCTGCACATCCTCGTCAACAACGCGGGCATCATGGCGCTGCCCGAGCTGGAGCGCACCGCCGAGGGCTGGGAGATGCAGTTCGCCACCAACTTCATGGGGCACTTCGCGTTGACCGTCGGCCTGCACAACGCCCTCGCCGCAGCCGACGGTGCCCGGGTGGTGTCGGTCAGCTCCAGCGGCAACCTCTTCTCCCCGGTGATCTTCGATGACCTGCACTTCGCGTTCCGGCCCTACGACCCGCTGCTGGCCTACGGTCAGTCCAAGAGCGCCGAGGCCCTGCTCGCCGTGGAAGCCACCCGCCGCTGGGCCGACGAGGGGATCTACTCCAACGCGCTGAACCCGGGCGCGATCGCCACCGGGTTGCAGAAGCACACCGGTGGGCTCAAGTCGCCCAAGGAGATGCACAAGACCCCGCAACAGGGTGCGGCGACCTCGGTGCTGCTCGCGGCCTCCCCGTTGCTGGACGGCATTGGCGGCCGCTACTTCGAGGACTGCGCCGAGGCCCCGGTCGTCACCGATCGGCCCGCCGACTACAGCGGCGTGGCCGCGTACGCGGTCGACCCGGGCAACGCCGAGCGGCTCTGGGCCGTGGCATCCGACCTGATCTCCTAGCGCGGCGTCACCGGCTGCCGCCGACCACGACGGCCCGGCTCGGCGGAACCGACCCGGGCCCGGCGGTCCGGGTGGTACGACTGGGGCGGCGGTGGCAGCTGCGGGCCGGGGAAGGATGGCGATGGCGGGCGGGCTTCCGGGACGGCTGCTGCTCCGGCGGGAGAACCCGGGCAAGGCGTCGTTCCTGGAACTCTTCTTCGACCTGGCGTTCATCTTCGCGCTGACCCGGTTGTCCCGGGCGCTGCTCGACGACCCCAGCTTCAACGGTGGTTTCCAGACGCTGCTGATGCTGGCGGCGCTCTGGTGGGTGTGGTTCGTGACCGCCTGGTCGGCGGACTGGTTCGACCCCCGGGCTCCGCTGATCGTCACCCTGCTGCTCTGGACGATGTTCGGCGGCCTGCTGATGGCCGCGGCCGTACCCACCGTGTTCGACGGACACGCCATGGTGTTCGCCGTCGCCTACGTGGCCATCCACCTGGGTCGGGCGGCGATCCTGATCCCCGCCCTGCGGGGGCACCCGCTACAGGTGCGGAGCCTGCGGGTTGCGGTCTGGTTCGCGATCTCCGGTGTGCTCTGGGTGGTCGGGGCGGCCGTCACCCCGGCCCGGGAGGTGCTCTGGGCGCTCGCCCTCGTCATGGAGTACTCCCTGGCGCGGCTGCGCTGGCCGTTCCCGTGGCTCGGACGCAGCACCTGGCCGGAACTTCAGGTGAACGGAACACACCTCTCCGAGCGGTACCAACAGATCTTCATCATCGCCCTGGGTGAGCTGATCCTGATCGCCGGCGTCACCTACAGCGGGTCCGGCCTGGACCGGGACAGCACTGTGGCCTTCGCCCTGGCGTTCGTGACGGCGGTGGCCCTCGCCCGGCTCTACCTGGTGCCCGCCGGCAGCCGGCTGGGCGCGAGAATCGAGGCGGAGGGCCCGCCCGGCAGCAAGTTGACGCTGATGGCGGGCTACCTGCACCTCGTCATGATCGCTGGTGTGCTGGCCACCTCGGTGGCCATGGAGATGACGATCGACCATCCGGGAGAATACGAAACGGGGCAGACGACAGTGGGCGTCATCGGCCCCGCGTTGTTCCTGAGCGCCCGGATCCTGCTCGCGGCGGTGGTCGACGGCAGCTGGCCCTGGGCGCGTCTGGTCGGTGTGCCGGCGATCATCGTGGGCGGGCTGGCGACAGTGCGGTCTCCGCAACTGGTCAACAGCGCCGTCGTCGCCGGGGTACTGCTGCTGATCGTCCTGTTCGACGCGATGCCGGCACTGCGGCGGTCCGTGCACGAGCCCGGGGAGAGCGACGCACCCCACAAGCGGCGACACGGATAGCGCCCCGATGCCTGAGGGAAGACAGCGGCACGGCGACCAACCGCGACGACACGACGTGGTGGAGTTGCGGGTGCACGGCGTGTCCGGGGCGGACCCGACGGTCATCCTCGACCAGCCGCAGGTCCGGCAGGTCGCCGGCGACGGCAGCGGGGGCTTCCACCGTGCCACCCGGTCGGACGACATCGGCCCGGACGAGCTGACGCTGGAGGCGTACCGCTGGGGTGACCTGCCCTCGGGCACCGTCGGACGGACCCTCGCCATGGTCTTCCTGCTGCCGTTCATGCTCGCCAACGTGGCCGTGTGGATGCGCCCCACCGGCCGCCGCCGCGCCGTCGCGGTCAGCGTGCTGTGTCGGCTCCTCGCGCTCAACCTGACAGTGCTGTACGTGGTGTCCATCGCCGGAGTGGCCCTCGACCTGCTCGCCTGGCGGTGTCTCGGTGCGGCCCGCTGCCGCCCGCCCTTCGACACCATGGCCGGGCTCGACGGTCGGAACGTCGGGCAGCGGCTGGCCGTGCTGGCGCTCCTGCCGATCGCCGCCATAGCGGTCCTGCGCCTCCTCGGAACCCGTCGGTCCGGCCCGGCCGACAACCCACTGTGGGCCGTGGAGCCGCTGGTGCACCGGTTGCGCGCGATCCACGTGGCCGCCGCGCTCGCCGTACTCAATGTCGTGCTGCTCACGGCCCGTCGCGCCAGCGGCGCGACGTTCTCCACGACGCTGCTGCTGGCGCTCAGCGCGGCGGTGTTGCTGGCCTGCGTCGGTCTGCTCGCCGCTCCGGGGATGATCGACCGGGCGGCGACCGCCCGAACGGCGACCTGGACCGCCCGCACGGCGGGCACGGTGTCTGCCGTCCTGAGCGTGGCGACCCTCGTCACCGTGGCGAGCGACCGGCGCGACTGGTCGTCGGCGGCCGAACTTCCCGGCTACGGCGGGATCGCCGGCGCGGCTCTGTTGGGCCAGATGACGTCGCTGGTGCTGCTCAGCGTGGTGGTGCTGTGGCAGCGCGGTCGGGTGGGCGGCCGGTCCGCGCTGCCGGGTGGCCTGGGCGCGGCGGTCCTCGCCGCCCTCGCGGTCGGCCTGGCTGGCGCGCTCTCCGCCGGCCTCGTCTACCAGATGGGGGATTTGCTCGGCGGCTACCGCGGTGATGGTGGGCCACCGTTGCCGTACCGCTGGACGCTGCTGGCCTTCTTCCTGCACGTGGTCGCGGCGGTGCTGCTGTGCGGCGCGTTGACCGTCGTGTCGCGGCGGCGCCGGCTGCGTGCGGCTGCGGCGATCACCGCTCGTGACTTCCCGGTCGTGCCAGCGGAGGCGGTCGGCAGGTTACGGCTGACGACGAAGACCATCGCCCGGGCGCGGTTCACCGAGTGGTTGGGTCCGCTGGCCGCCACGTACGCGGCGCTCGCGGTGGTCGGACTGGCCACGAGTCTGGTGGGGCGTAGCGGGCGCGAACCGGAGGACCTGACCCGGCAACTGCTCGGGCTGCCGGCCGGAGCCGTCCAGATGGGGCTCAGCGGGGGTAGCTACCTTGTCGCCGCGTTGCTGCTCACGCTGGTGACCGGTGGCGTGTTCGCCTATCGGACCGCGTGGTTTCGCCGACACGTCGGCATCCTGTGGGACCTGGGCACCTTCTGGCCCCGGGCCGCGCACCCGTTCGCCCCGCCGAGCTACGCCGACCGCGCGGTGCCGGAACTGGCCGACCGGATCAGCCAACTGGCCGAGCGGCACGTCGGGGTTCTGCTCTGTGGGCACAGCCACGGGTCCGCGCTGCTCGCTCTCGCGGTGCTGCGGCTGCCCCCGCGCGTACGTCGACGGGTCGCGCTGCTCACCTACGGGTCACCGCTGGACCGCCTGTACGCCCGGCTCTTTCCGGCCTACCTCAACGAGGAGGTGCTGCGTGACGTGGGGGAGCGGGTCGAGTGGCGGTGGCTCAACCTCTGGCGGGACACCGACCCGGTCGGCGGCTGGGTCTTCGCCGCACACCGCCCCGGCGATCCATCACCGGACCCGACCGATCCGGCGGGCCAGGTCGACCGGCGGTTGCGGGACCCACCGGACCTGCTGCCGGCGCCGGGGGAGCGGTCAGCGCCGCCGCTGCGGGGGCACCATCCGGGCGAGACCGACCCCGAGTTCCGGGCGGCGGTGCGCGAACTCGCCGAACGCCTCCGCGGTGCCGGCTGAGCCGGCCGATCGTGGGGCGGGCGGTGCGGGGACACCACCGCGGTCAACGGTCCATCTCGGGAATCCGGTCCGACTCTGCCACCGTCGCTCGGACCTTGCGCAGCGTGGCGTCGGGGGCACGGATCGCGGCGCGCCAGCGGTCCAGCGTCCGGGTGAGCACCCGGACCACGAACTGCAACTGGTTGACCTGTTCGCGGAGCGTGCCCAGCTCGGACCGGGCGCTGAACGCCTCGCCCTCCAACTGGGTGATCCGCGTCTGCAACGGCTGCACGAGCGTGAGGGCGGCCTCGGTGAGCGTGTCGGCGGCATCGGCCTTGAACTTGCCCCGCTGCACCACGACGGTGGCGATAGCGGCGAGGCCGGTGCCTCCGCCGAGGATGCCGAGCACGCTGAGCGTCACCTGCACCCAGTGCGGTGCAGCCGGTGCGGGTGCGGTGATCACGTAACACCTGCCTGCAACTGTTCGTAGGTCACAAATTCGCACGCTCGGGCCAGGCGACGAAGGTCGATGGCGATCTGCGCGGCCCGCCAGAGCGACCCGACCGTCACCGCCATCACGAACGACGCCGCGACGATGGAAGATCGGCCCGACATGACCAGCACGGCTACCGCGTACATGCCGGTGATCGTGCCGAGCACCAGCACCGACGCGAGTTCGAGGCCGAGCCCGGTGGAGAGCCGGCCGGGCCACAGGATGCCCAGTAGTCCACCGACGCCCACCGCGATCAGACCCAGTTCCCAGGCGACCTGGATGGGCCCCGGCATCGACGTCTGAACGGACGTCGGCCGGACATCGAGGGTCATCATCAGAATGCCGCAGAGCGGTGCCGCGGCCAGCACAGCGATCTCGTACGGCTGGTGGCGGGATCGGATTCGTAGGGTTCCCACGGCAACTCCTTGGTCGAGGACCGGCGTCCGGCAGCGCCCGGTGGACCAGTGCCGTTCGGTGGGTCGCGACGGCGAGCCGCGGTCCGTGCGGCGGAGCCCAGTGGTGCGTTGCCTGTGGACGGTCGTTGGGCGAGAAGATGGAGCGACTCGACGTCGTTGGCTGCCGGTATCTGCCTGTGTATCACCGATGACGGGTTGCCGTCCACCTCGTGCAACGTCGCGTTACCGCAGGTCAAGGCCCATTACTGGCTGGTTTGTGGGCTGTGGGACGGGTGCGGCGCGACGACCCGGCCACACAGCCACCCGGTGACAAGGAGTGTCGGATATCTTGCCCAGGGTGACAGTGGTGGCCGGGTCGCCGATCGATCAACGGGCGAGCAGGGCGCGCAGCGCCCGGAGCACCTCGGCCGGGGCCTCCTCCGCCATGAAGTGTCCGCAGGTGACCGTCTGGTGGTCCAGGTCGGGTGCCCAGGCCCGCCACACCGCCGCCGCGTCGTAGCCCAGCGCCGCGCCCCAGTCCTGCTGGAGCACAGTCACCGGCATCCGCAGTTGGTTGCCGGCCGCCCGGTCAGCGGCGTCGTGGGCCACGTCGATCCCGGCGGACGCCCGATAGTCGGCGACGATCGAGGGAACGGCGTCGCGGGACGCGCGCAGGTACGCGGCCCGCACCTCCGCCGGCAGGGCCTCCGGATCACGGGTCCAGACGTCCAGGAAGTGACCGAAGAAGGCGTCCGGGCTGCCGGCGATCAGCTCCTCGGGCAGGCCGGGCGGCTGCGCCATCAGGTAGAGGTGAAACGCCACCGCGGCGCTGGCGCCGTGCAGCACGTCCCACATGTCCAGGGTGGGTAGCACGTCGAGCAGGGCCAGCTGACTGACCGCCGCCGGATGGTCGAGGCCGGCGCGGAACGCGACCAGGGCGCCCCGGTCGTGCCCGGCCAACGCGAACCGATCGTGACCGAGCGCGCCGGCCAGCGCCACGATGTCGGCGGCCATGGTGCGCTTGGCGTACCCGGTGCCGTCGGTGTCGAGGGGCTTGTCGCTGTCGCCGTAGCCGCGCAGGTCGGGGCAGATGACCGTGTGGTCGGCGGCCAGATCGGCGGCGACGTGCCGCCACATGAGGTGGGTCTGCGGAAAGCCGTGCAACAGCACGATCGCCGGCCCGGAACCGCCCACGGCGGCGTTGAGCGTCACCCCGTCGGCGACGGTGACGCGTCGGTAGTCGAATCCGTTGATCTTCGGGTCCACGGGGGAACCTTCCTGGTGAGCAGTGCCGGCGAGGGCGGAGGCCCGTCGCCGTCGTACCTCACCGAGCCTGTCCGGCGGTGATCAGCAGCCGGTCAGCGTCGGATCAGTGCCGGCCGGGCCACGGGCCTAGATTGGTGCCATGACCAGGCAGCTGACGGCGCCCGTCGCGGTGACCTTCGGCGTACTCGGGCCGGTGATCGCCGCGACCGAGCGCGGCCCGGTCCCCCTGCGGGGGCACCGGCAGCGCCTGGTGCTCGGCCGGCTGTTGATCGCCCACGGTCGGGTGGTGCCGGTGGATCGTCTCGTCGACGACCTGTGGGAGGTCGCACCGGACGGCGCGGTGGGCGCGATCCGGACCTTCGTCGCCGACCTGCGCCGGGCCCTGGAGCCCGACAGACCACCCCGGCAGCCGCCCCGGATCCTGGTCACCGAGCCGCCCGGGTACGCGCTGAAGGCCGCCCCGGACGCTGTCGACGCCGGACAGTTCGAGGCGGCCGTCGCCGAGGCGGGCCGGCTGCTGGCGGCCGGGCGTCCCGCGCCGGCCCTGACCGCGCTGGAGTCGGCGCTCGGGCTCTGGCGCGGGCCCGCGTACGCCGACTGCGCCAACGAGTCCTGGGCCTTCGCGGAGATCAACCGGCTGGACGAGCTGCGGATGCTCGCCGTCGAGCGGCGGGCAGAGGCGCTCCTGGCGGTGGGCCGACCGGACGAGGCGGCCGCGGACCTACCGGCACACCTGGCCAGCCATCCGCTGCGCGAGGACGCCTGGCGACTGCTCGCGACGGCCCGGTACCGCGCCGGCCGGCAGGGCGACGCGCTGGCCGCGCTGCGGGAAGCCCGCCACGTCCTGGTGACCGAGCTGGGCGTGGACCCGGGGCCCGAGCTGCGACGGCTGGAAGCCGACATCCTGGCCCAGGCGCCGCACCTCGCCCCGGCCGTCGACCGGGCCGTCACCACCGGCCTCGGGGAACCCGTTCGACAAGTCCAGGCGGAGCAGCGCCCGTTCGTGGGCCGCGACGCGGAGCTGGAACTGCTGCGGCGCGCCGCCGAGGCCGCGTCCCGCCGCCGCCAGCCCACGCTCGCCCTGCTCAGCGGCGACCCGGGCGCCGGCAAGACGGCACTGGCCGAGGCCCTGACCCGGCGACTGGCCGCCGAGGGCTGGACCACGGCGTGGGGACGCAGCCCGGAGTACGAGGGCGCTCCGCCAGCGTGGCCGTGGACCCAGATCACCGACGCGCTCGCCGGGCCGGCCGCCCCCGTCGTCGCCCCCGCCGCCGCCGACTCGGAAGACGGCTCGGCTGACGGCTCGGCTGACCCCGCCACCGTGCGGTTCCGTCGACACCGCGCGGTGGCCTCGCTGATCTCGGCGGTCGCCGACCGGGAGCCGGTCCTGCTGGTCCTCGACGACCTGCACCGCGCCGACGGTGACACCCTGGACCTGCTGACCGCACTGCTCACCGGCCCGCAGCCGGCCGGCGGGCCGGTGCTGATCCTCGGCACCTACCGGGCCACCGAGATCAGCCCGGAGCTGACCGCCACCCTGGCCCGCGCCGCCGGGCTGGAGCCGGTCCGGGAGTATCTTGCCGGGCTGCCCGCGTCGGCGACCGGCGAGCTGGCCGGCGCCATCGTCGGGTCGGAACTGGACCAGTCCACCGCCCGGTCGATCCATCAGCGCAGCGGCGGTAACCCGTTCTTCGTCCGCGAACTGGCCCAGCTGTACGCGAGCACGGGGCAGGCGGGGTTGGCCGCCGTACCGCCTGGGGTACGCGACGTGATCCGGCACCGGTTGGCGCAGCTGCCGACCTCGACCCGTACCGTGCTGCGGCAGGCGGCCGTGCTCGGCCGGGACCTCGACCCGGACGTGCTGGGCGTGTTGGCCGGTGACCCGACGACAGCGCTGGACGCCGTGGACCGCGCCCTGGCAGCCGGGTTCCTCACCGAACGGGAGTCCGACGGGCGGCTGCGCTTCACCCACATCCTGGTCCGCGACACGCTCTACGCCGACCTGTCCGCGCCGCGCCGCGCCGCCTGGCACGCGGCCGTCGCCGAGGTGCTGCGACAGCGGGAACCCGTCGAGCCGGCTGCCCTCGCGTACCACCTGCTGCGCGCCGGCGGGCCGGTCCACGCCGCCGAGGCGTCGACGTACGCCCGGGTGGCGGCCGAGCGGGCCGAACGGGGCGGCAACCCCCACGAGGCGGCCCGCCTGTGGGGCCAGGCGATCGACGCGTA